>NZ_JBGAKA010000070.1:0-36901 GCF_044224635.1 Reyranella sp.
GAACGCGTCGGCGGAGGACGCGTTCGCCGCTAAGGATCGGCATCTCGAACGGATCAGCTTGAACGGATCAGCATTTCGCCACTTTTCGCGTTACCAGCTGCTCGACCGCGAGTGGCAGACCTTTCATGTTTCGCTGGGGGCGCCACTCCAGTGGCGCGATCATCGTCGATCACACAGAAGACGCGCCACTGGAATGGCGCGCGCCCCCAACCATGAGCGTCTCCAAGCGGCGCCACCATTTTCTCAGCATCGTGGCGCGGGCCGGCAGCGCAGCTGGGGATGAGAATGATCGTCACATCAGCAACCAACCCTCCGACGGGCGCCTTGTTCACGGCTGGGGGCCGTTCGTCAGGCAGCCAGTCGTCACAGAAAAACGACATCGAAGGAGTCGAAAGCGGTCACTGACCAGGGCCTGTCGGTAGACGAATTCACGACGATCATGGAAGTGGCGCAGAAGGATCCCGACGTACGTGAAAAGCTGATGAAGCGGCTGAAGGATTGACCGCTTTTGCGCCAACTTTCGGGTTGACCTCGCATGAGACACGGTCCGCGGCCGCTCTGTGACTTTTCGATCATCGTTCGTTGACAGTCGATCAGTTCGCAACTGCGCGCTTTTCTGTCATCCTGAGCGCAGCGAAGGATCTCATCGCCGACTGGTACGAGCGTACTCCGTTACCTCTGACGATGAGATCCTTCGCTACGCTCAGGATGACAATAGAGAGGTGCGCCGTCGTTCAGCACACCGCGATCGGCTCACTCCATCATCGTGTCCATGTAATGCCGGGCGACCTCGCCGGGCGTGGCATGCCAGACATTGCCGAAGCGCTCGACCCGGCGCAGCGCCTCGTCGAGATACTTTATGCGGTGCGGCATGCCCATCAGCCACGGATGGATAGAGAGGTTGAACACCTGGCCGCCTTCGCGATGCAGGAGCTCGAAGGCCTCGGCGACGATGTCGGGATAGCGCGGCATGGCGATGCGGCGCAGCACGAGCTGCTGCACGTCGTCCCATTCCGGCTGGTTGGGCAGGGCGACGAACTTGCGGCCGACCTTCATCGCATAAGGCTGGTCGTCGTTCGGCCAATCGAGGACGTAGTCGAGGCCGGCGTCGGCCAGCAGCTGCGGCGTGCGCTGGCTCTCGCCGTAATCCTGGCCGAGCCAGCCCTGGGGCCGCACGCCGGCAGCCTGCGAGAGGGCCGCGATCGCCTCGGCGATCTCCTTCGTCTCCTCGTCCTCGCTCATCTTCGAGGTGATCATGCGGTTGGCCGAATGGCCATGGGCGATGAACTCGTAGCGCCGCTTCTTGAACTGCTCGATCAGGTACGGATAGCGTTCCGCCGCCAGGGCGTTCACCGCCACGCCGGCGCGGATCTGATAGCGGTCGAGCACGTCGAGCACCCGGAAGATGCCGGTGCGGTTGCCGTACTCGCGCTGCGTCCAGCTGCGATAGTCCGGCACGAAGCTGCCGAACTCGCCGACCAGCCGCGGGTCGCGATGGCTGCCCTTGTCCGGATTGAGCTCCCAATACTCGAGATGGAGCAGGACGAAGAAGGCGACGCGGGCATTGCGCGGCCAGGTGAGGCGCGGCCGCGCCGGAAACGGCGAATAGTCGTACCAGGGATTGTCCATCCCGGCGGGCAGCGGCGGCGGGTTCTTGGGCACCTTGGGGGCGTTCATCTCACGCCTCCTTGCCGAGATGCTGCTGGTAGGGGGCGAGCCCGTTGGCGACGTACCAGTCTAGGATGTCCTCGGCGGTGCATATCCAGGCGTCCTTGTGCTTGCGGATATAGGCCAGCGCCCGGTCGAGGAATTTCACCCGGTGCGGTGCGCCCATCATGTAGGGATGCAGCGCGATGCACATGACGCGGCCGTTCTCGCTGCCCTCGCGATAGACCGTATCGAAATGATCGACGATCATCTGCGCGAATTCCTCCGCCTCGACCGGCTGGCGGTAGATCGCCGCGTCGTTGATGTCCATCGTGTAAGGCACATGGATCAGCGTGCCGTGCCTGGTGGCGATCGGCGTCGGCTGGTCGTCATGGTAGAAGTCGCACATGTAGTCGAGGCCGGCCTCCTTCACGAGGTCGGGCGTGGCCAGCGTGTTGGAGACGGCGGGCGAGAACCAGCCGCGCAGCCGGCGGCCGGTCAGGCGCAAATGCGTGGCCTTGCTGTGCTCGATGACCTCGCGCTCCTCCTCCTCGCTGTAGCCCCAGTGGTAACGCGTGTTGAAATAGCCGTGGCTCATGTACTCCCAGCGCCGCTGCTCCATGGCCTCGAGGATCTCGGGATACATCTCGATCACCGACATCGACAGCGAGACCGTGCAGCGCACATTGTGCTTGTCGAGCACCTCGAACATGCGCCACAGCCCGACCCGGTTGCCGTAATCGCGGCCACCATAGCCCAGCACGTCGGGATGCGGCATGCGCGGCCACGGATTGCGCACCCGGACCTCGGCCGGGACGTACTCGTAATGCTCGATATTGGGGCAGACCCATACCGCCACCCTGGCGTTGTTGGGCCAGGCAAGTCGCGGTCGCTCGACGATGGGGGAATAGCCGAACCTGTAGGGATCCATACCTGAACTCTCGTTTATGACCGGTGAAGTGCACCATGGGGCGACAGGCCGTGCAACTGGGACGGCAGGGGCGTATCGGCACCTCTTATATTCTCCTCCCCAGCTTCGCTGGGGAGGAGAATGAAAGCTTGCTCGTCAAGCCCTTCTCGGGATGACGAAGAAAATGGCATGGGCGGCTGCGCGCGAGGAGTGCGGCGCGAAGCTTGCACGGGACCATTGGCCCGATCATCTTGGTTCGCATGGTGAATTGCATTCGCTTCCGGCTCAACGACCAGCCCATCGAGCTTGACGACGTATCGCCGATGATGACGCTGCTCGATTGGCTGCGCGACCGTCGCCAGCTCAAGGGCACCAAGGAGGGCTGCGCGGAGGGCGATTGCGGCGCCTGCACCGTCGTGCTGGAGAGCGCCGACGGCCGGCGCGAGGCGATGAATTCCTGCATCGCCCTGCTCGGTCAGATCGACGGCCTGGCGGTGCGCACGGTCGAGGGCCTGCGCCGCCCCGACGGCGCGCCGCATCCCGTGCAGGTGGCGATGGCCGAGGCCGATGCCACGCAATGCGGCTTCTGCACGCCCGGCTTCGTCATGTCGGCCTTTGCCTTCGCGGCCGGCGGTGAGCCGGCCGAGCCCGCGATCATCCACGATGCCCTGGCCGGCAACCTCTGCCGCTGCACCGGCTACCGGCCGATCGTGGCGGCGATGACGAAGGTCGCCGGAATGGCGGTCGAGCCGCCGATTCCGGGTCCGGCGCGCGAGGCCTCGGCGAGCTTCGCCGGCGTGTTCCACGCCCCGCGCTTGCTGGGCGAGCTGCTGTCGCTGCGCGCCGCGCATCCCGACGCGCTGCTGCTGGCCGGCGCCACCGATCTCGGCCTGCTTGCCAGCCGGTCGCGCCATCCGCCCAAATCGGTCATTCACCTCGCCCACGTGCCCGAGCTCACGGCGATCGCCGACAGCAAGGAGCGGCTGACGATCGGCGCTGCCGTGACGTATGCGCGCGCCATGCCGATCCTGGTTGCCGACTATCCGGCGCTGGCAACTTACCTGACGCGCCTCGGTTCGCGGCAGATCCGCACCCTGGGCACGATCGGCGGCAATGTCGGCACGGCGTCGCCGATCGGCGACATGCCGCCAGTATTGATCGCGCTGGAGACGACGCTGCGTCTGGTCTCCATGCGCGGCGCCCGCGAGCTGCCGATCGAGGCGTTCTTCGTCGGCTATCGCAAGACGGCGCTGGCCGGCGACGAGGTGATCGAGAATCTTAGCCTGCCCAGGCTGTGGCCCGGCGAGGTCTTTTTCTGCGACAAGCTCAGCAAGCGGCGAGATCAGGATATCTCCACCGTCGCCGCCGCCTATCGCCTGCGTCTCGCGGGTGGCAGGATCGAGGACGTCCGCGTTGGCTTCGGCGGCATGGCGGCGACGCCGCGCCGCGCCCTGCTGGTCGAGGCGGCATTGCGCGGCCAGCCGGTCTCGCCAGCGACCTTCGAAGCGGCGGCCGCCGCCGTCGCGCGTGAGTTCGAGCCGATCGACGATTGGCGCGGCTCGGCCGCCTATCGGCGAACGGCCGCTGCCAACCTGCTGCGCCGGCTCTATTGGCGCATCGCCGAGCCGACGCGTCCCATCGAGGTCGAAGCGCTATGACTGTCCATGCCTCCCTGCGCCACGACAGTGCGCTGAAGCATGTCACCGGCCAGGCGATCTACATCGACGACATGCCGGAGCCGCCCGGCACCCTGCATGCCGCGCTGGTGCTGAGCCCGATCGCGAGCGGCCGCCTGCGCCGTATCGACCTCAGCAAGGCTGCTGCCGCTCCTGGCGTCGTCGCCACCTTCACCGCCGCGGACATTCCCGGCCACAACAACATCGCCGGCCCCGGCAAGGACGAGCCCTTGTTCGCGCACGACCGCGTCGAGTTCATCGGCCAGGCGGTGGCCCTGGTGGTGGCCGGCACGCTCGACCAGGCGCGCGCCGCCGCCGAGCTGGCGCAACTCGACATCGAGCCTGGCGAGGAGATCCTCGATATCGAGACGGCGCTCGCCAGGAAGGCCTACGTGCAGGCGCCGTCGACGATCCTGCGCGGCGACCCCGATGCGGCGATGAAGAGCGCGCCGCATCGTCTCAGCGCCGCGTTCAGCGTCGGCGGCCAGGAGCATTTCTATCTTGAGGGCCAGATCGCCTTCGCCCTGCCGGGCGAGGATGGCGACCTCGTCGTCCATTCCTCGACCCAGCATCCGACCGAGGTCCAGCATGTCTGCGCCGAGATCCTGGGCTGCGCTTTCAATCGCGTGACGATCGTCGTGCGGCGGTTGGGCGGCGGTTTCGGCGGCAAGGAGAGCAACGCCTCGGCGATCGCCGGCGCGGCGGCCCTGGCGGCCGCCAGGACAGGGCGTCCGGTCAAGCTGCGCCTGCCGCGCGAGATCGACATGATCGCGACCGGCAAGCGGCACGGTTTCCAGTATCGCTACGAGGTGGGCTTCGACGGCGAGGGCCGTGTGCTGGCTCTCGATGCCGTGCTGGCGGCCGATGCCGGCTGGAGCCTCGACATGACGCCGGGCGTGATCGCGCGGGCGCTTACCCACGTCGACAACGCCTACTGGCTGCCGCATGTCCGCGCCGTCGGCTATGCCTGCCGCACCAACCTGCAGTCCAACACCGCGTTCCGCGGCTTCGGCGGACCGCAGGGCGTGCTGGTGATGGAGGATGCGCTGGATCGTATCGCCCGTCATCTCGGCCGCGACCCCTGGGACATCCGCGTCCTCAATTTCTATCGCGACGGACAGGACGAGACGCCGTACGGCCAGAAGGTCGACGAGAACCACCTGGCGCGTTGCTGGGCCGAGGTGAAGCAGGGCGGCGCGCTCGAGCGCCGGCGGGCTGAGATCGACGCCTTCAATCGCACCAGCCCGATCCTCAAGCGCGGGCTCGGCGTCTTTCCGCTGAAGTTCGGCATCTCCTTCAACCTGCCGCACCTGAACCAGGCCGGCGCACTGGTGCATGTCTATACCGACGGCTCGATCCGCCTGAACCATGGCGGCACCGAGATGGGGCAGGGCCTGTTCATCAAGGTGGTGCAGGTCGTCGCCGAAGTGTTCAAGGTCGACATCGATCGCATCCGGCCCAGCGCGACGTCGACCGCCGAGGTGCCCAACACCTCGCCGACCGCCGCCTCGACCGGATCCGACCTCAATGGCTGGGCGGCGTGGGAGGCTGCCAACACCATCAAGCAGCGCATGATCGCCTTCGCGTCAGAGCATTTCGCCTCGGCTGCGGATGACATCGAGTTCGCCGACGGCACCGTGCGCATCGCCAAGCCGGGCAGCAATCAGGTGATGAGCTTCGGCGAGCTGGCAAGGCTTTGCTACCAGGGCCGCGTCTCGCTCTCGTCCACCGGCTTCTACAAGACGCCCAAGGTCCATTGGGACGGCGCCGCCATGCGCGGTCGTCCGTTCTTCTATTTCTCGTTCGGCGCGGCAGCGGCCGAGGTCGCGGTCGACACCCTGACCGGCGAGAACCGCGTGCTGCGCGCCGATCTGGTGCAGGATTGCGGCGCCTCGCTCAATCCGTCGATCGATCTCGGCCAGATCGAGGGCGCCTTCGTGCAGGGGCAGGGCTGGCTTACTTGCGAGGAGCTGTGGTGGGACAAGCACGGTCGGCTGCGCACGGTCGGCCCGTCGACCTACAAGATCCCGGGCAGCCGGGACGCCCCGCCGATCTTCAACGTGAAGCTGCTGGACAATGCGCCGTCGCGCGAGGCGACGATCTTCCGCTCCAAGGCGGTCGGCGAGCCGCCGCTGCTGCTCGCCACGGCGGTGTGGACGGCGCTCAGGAATGCCATCGAGGCGGTCGGCGATCACAAGACCGCTGTGCGGCTCGATGCGCCGGCGACCCCCGAGCGTGTGCTCGCGGCAATCGCTAGACTGCGAAACTAGACATCCGGACAGTTCGAGGGAGGAGATTGTGGAAGTACGCATGGACGGCCGCGTGGCCGTGATCACCGGTGGCAGCACGGGCCTGGGCTTGGCCATGGCGAAGGAATTCGCCGCATCGGGCGCCTCGGTGGCAATGCTCGCCCGCAAGGCCGACGTGCTGGCGGCGGCCAAGAAGGAAGTGACGGCGGCGGCCGGCAAGACCAACGCCAAGGTCGAGGCCTATTCGTGCGACGTCTCGCAGGCCAAGGCAATCGCCGACACCTGGAGCAAGATCTCGAGAGACTTCGGCAAGGTTGACATCGTGGTCAACAATGCCGGCATCAGCCACGCCAAGCCGTTCGACACGGTGACCGACGAGGATTGGCAGGGCGACCTCGACCTCAAGCTGTTTGCTGCCATCCGCCTGCTGCGCCTGGCGCTGCCCGGCATGCGCGAGCGCAAATGGGGCCGCGTCGTCAACGTGCTGAACATCGGCGCCAAGGCGCCCAACGCCAACTCGACGCCGACCAGCGTCAGCCGCGCCGCCGGCCTCGCGCTCACCAAGGCGCTGAGCCAGGAGAACGCGCAGCACAACGTGCTGGTCAACGCCATGCTGGTCGGCCTGATCGAGAGCGACCAGTGGCAGCGGCGCCACAAGACGGCCGGCGGCGGCAAGAGCTACCAGGAGTTCCTCGACGGCATGGCGAAAGGCCGCATCCCGATCGGCCGCATGGGCAAGGCCGAGGAGTTCGCCCGCATGGCCTGCTTCCTGTGCTCCGACGCCGGCTCCTTCATCACCGGCGTCGCCATCAACGTCGACGGCGGCGCCAGCCCTGTGGTGTAGAACTCAAGACATGTCCACTCCCGAGCAACTCCATTCGGGAGAGTACGCGGGAGACTCGTCGCCATGCTTGAAGGTGGCTATTGTGTTTCACGCAAGATGAAAAGCAGCGCGCGCGAAACACGACGAAAGGCCGAACCGACATGCGTATCCCGGTTGTCCTCCTGTCGATCGCCATTCTTGGTTCGACAATCGCGCAGGCCAATGCGCAGGTCGTCTACTGCACGTCGCCCGGCGTGCCGGCCAATTGTGTCGTCAGGCCCGGTGCCGGTGCGCCGGGAGTCGGCGTGGCGCCGGGACCCGGAGTCGGCGCTCCCGGCGCTGGCGTCAGGCCGGGCGCCGGTGCCGGCGCGCCCGGCGTGGGTGTTGCCCCGGGCGCCGGTGTCGGCGCGCCCGGTCCCGGCGTGGAGCCGGGCAATCGCGGCGGCCCGGTGGACCGCGCGGGTCGCCGATAGCGGTCAGGCCCGAACCGGCTTGCCGGCTGCGGACGGAGTGCTTCGGGCCAGCCTCATATGAGCACGCTGCCGGGCGGCGAGACGTTGAACCGTCGCCTGAGATCCTCCAGGTCCTGCTCGACCCAGTCCCAGACGGTCCAGTCGGGGGCGAAGAGATCGATCGTCATGTCGCGTCCACGCGCCCAGGCGTGCCAGAACTCGTCTGGATCGAAGCCGCCGTGCGCTGGAGCCGCGACGTCATTGAACTTCACGCCGAGATGGCCATTGAAGATCACCGGCAGGATGTGGCCGGCCATCGGGTTGATCGGATGCATGCCGGCGGTGAAGGTCGAGACCAGGATCTCGCCACGGTAGCTGGTATCGTAGCCCGAGATCACGTGTGTTGCGTCGTGCGGCGTGGCGAAGGTCGCGTTGAGCGCGGTCGGCTCGCCCGGAAAGGCATAGCCGTTTGTCTTGTCGAAATTCCACAGCGCCTTGCCGAAGGTGTGATCCGGCAGCTTTCCGAGGGCCTCGTAGCGGGCGGCGAGCTCGGGCTGCGCGTTGGCGCCGCCATAGGGCAGGATCCAGGCCGACGGATCGGGCCGGTCGCTCCAGGCGCCGCTGACGATGCTTTCGGCGTTGCGCATGGTCATGTCGGCGATCACCCACGACATGTGGCCCGAGGCCGCCTCGACCATTTGGGTAAGGTAGTTCTCCTCGACATCGAGAGCGCGCGCGTAAGCCAGAACCCGATGTAGCTTGTCGCCGTCGAGAGCGCCGTCGACCATCACCATGATGGCCAGATACTTCACCGCCTCGACGGCCAGCGCGTGGTCCGTCCTGAGCGTCGCTACCAGGTCGGCCGGCTCGACAGGGGGCAGCGCGCCGAGGTCCGTGATGTCGTGACGGCGCAGCAGGTAGCGGGCGGCCGCCAAGATGCTGGCCGTATCGGCGTAGGTGAGCGGCCGCCCGTTGGCCAACGCCACCTGACGCATGGCGCCGAGAATCGTTTCACTTTGGCGACGATCGACCTGACGCATCCGCAAGCTTCCTCTGGCCACCAAGCGATGGCGTGCAGGCGAGGATGCCGCGCCGGCGCTTCGTCCGGCAAGTCATGGAATCACGGTGACGAGCCAATCGCCGGCTACGGCTTGCAATCGTGATTTGATCTTGGTGCGCACCGCTCGCGCCGATCGAACAGGACCGGCGAGAAGCCAGTTGGTTCCAAAATGGTGTGAAAGATAAAGTAGAAATATGGTGCAACCGGCAACCGGCGAAGAGGTATGCACGTTGCTAGATGCAGTTGGGTTGCGGTTGCCGTGCCAACGCTCGCTCACAAACGCCGGCGGCGTGTCGCCATCCGACGCTAGCTGCAGGAACGACCACTATGCTTCGTTGCCATCGGGAAGCGTCCGATATCCTTCGCCAAGCGAAGGCAGTCTCTCCACCAGGAACAAACAGCAGCTAGACGCGGGCACGGCGCCGCGTCGCGCGCCGTTTACCCGTTTCCAACCCTTCTACACGCAGTCCTGACGGAGTCTCGCGAGAGGCGATCGAATGCATGTCGACGTCCTCTGAAGCCAATCCATGCAGGCAAAGACCATCGGTGATTGTAAAATCCTGGATATGAACCCGTATTGATTGCAGTTCTTCACAGATCCTCTGGAGGAAAACCATGCCGATCATTGGCGCGAACATCACGTCCATCACGACCGACAGCGGAACGGCGGGCGATTTCATCACCAACGATCGAACCCTGACGATCGGCGGCGACGCCAACATCACCCTGGTCGGATCGACCCTCGGGATCTGGATACAGGGTGACGCCTTCGCGACCCCGACACTCGTCGGGACGGTCGACATGACTTTCCTTCTCGGGCTCGCCGTGCCCTGGTCGTTCGATCTCACGACGTCGACGGAAGTCGACGCGCAGAGCCTGGCGGACGGGACGTACACGATCATCGTGGCCGACACGCTGCTCCCGCTGACGGCATTCGATACCCAGACCGTGACCGTGGACGCGACGCCGTCCATGGCGATCGCTACCGTGACGGGCTTGAGCGCCGACTCAGGCTTCGCCGGCGACTTCGTCACCAACGTGGCGGCGCAGACGGTGAGCGGCACCTTCACCGGGACCCTGGCGGCTGGCGAGACCATCCAGGTGAGCACCGATGGCGCGACGTGGATCGACGCCATGGCGGGTGCCGGCACCTGGACGGCCAGCGTCACGCTGCCCTCCGGCAGCGGCACGTTATCGGTGCGCACCATCGACGTTGCGGCAAACGTCGCCGCCGGCGCCGGCCACAGCTTCACACTCGACACGACTGCGCCGGCTGCCCCCGCGATCAACGTGATCGGTGGCCCCGACAGCACGGTGAGCACGCAGCCCGGCGATGCGACGATCACCGGCACAGCCGAGGCGGGCAGCAGCGTCGCGGTGAAGTCTGGAGCGACCACGCTCGGGACGGCGACGGCCGATGGTTCCGGCAACTGGAGCCTCGTCCTTTCCGGATCGAACCTGGCCACCATCGGCCAGGGTTCCGGCAAGACCGTGACGGCGACGGCATCCGACCTTGCCGGCAATACGTCGACCACCACGACGTCACTGGCATTCACGGTCGATACGGCGACGCCGGCCGCCTTCGCCACCGTCACGGGATTGAGCTCGGATAGCGGCGCGTCCGGAGACTTCATCACCAATACGGCCGCGCAAACGGTCAGCGGCACCTTCACCGGGGCTCTGGGGGCGGGGGAGAAGGTCCAGGTCAGCACCGACGGGACGACCTGGATCGATGCGACGGCGGGCAGCGGCACCTGGACCGCGAGCGTCACGCTGCCGCCCGGCAGCGGCACCCTGTCGGTCCAGACGATCGACGCCGCGGGCAACGTCACGGCCGGCACGGGCCACGGCTTCACCCTCGACGCGGTTGCGCCCGTTGCCGTCGCCGCGGTTACCGCGCTGAGCGCCGATAGCGGAACAGCCGGCGATTTCATCACCAACCTGGCATCGCAGACGGTGAGCGGCACGTTCACCGGCACGCTGGGGGCGGGCGAGACGATTCAGGTGAGCGTCGACGGTACGACCTGGATCGACGCGTCGGCCGGCGCCGGCACCTGGTCGGCTGCGGGAGTCACCTTGCCGTCCGGCAGCGGCGCCTTGTCGGTGCGCACGATCGACGTGGCGGCCAACGTCACGGCAGGAACCGGGCATGCCTTCACCCTGGACGCCAGCGCCCCGGCAGCGGCGGCGGCGGTCACCGCGCTCAGCGCCGATTCCGGCACCGCTGGCGACTTCGTCACCAACGTTGCGGGCCAGACTGTGAGTGGCACCTTCACCGGCGCGCTGGGCGCGGGAGAGAAAATCCAGGTGAGCGTCGATGGCGCGACCTGGATCGACGCGACCGCCGGCGCCGGCACCTGGTCGGCGGCCGTCACCTTGCCGTCGGGCGTCGGCACCCTGTCGGTGCGTACGATCGATGCGGCCGCCAACGTCACGGCCGGCACCGGCCGCGTCTTCACCCTCGACACCAGCGCGCCTGCCGCGCCGACCGTCAACCCGATCGGTGGCGCCGACGGCACCGTCAGCGGCCAGGCCGGCGATGCGACGGTCGGTGGCACGGCCGAGGCGGGCAGCACCATTACGGTGAAGAGCGGTGCGACGACTCTCGGTACTGCGACGGCCGATGGTAGCGGCACCTGGAGCCTCGATCTCAGCCCGGCGAACGTCGCGGCGATTGGCCAGGGAGCGGGCAAGACCATCACGGCGACCGCCGCCGACAAGGCGGGAAACGCCTCGAGTGGGGCGACGTCTGCCGCCTTCACGGTCGACACCGTGGCGCCAACCGCGACCGCCGCCGTCAAGGGGCTCAGCAGCGACAGCGGCACGTCAGGGGACTTCATCACCAACGTCGGCACGCAGACGGTGAGCGGCACCTTCGCTGGGACGTTGGATGCCGGTGAGAAGATCCAGGTGAGCGCTGACGGCACGACCTGGGTCGATGCCACGGCGGGCGCCGGCACCTGGTCGGCAGCAGGCGTGACGCTGTCGCCCGGGGTCGGCCTTCTGCTGGTTCAGACGATCGATGCCGCGGGCAACGCCACCCTCGGCACAGGACAGACCTACGTCCTCGATACCACGGCGCCGGGCGCTGTCGCGACGGTGGCGGCGCTCAGCGCGGACACCGGCACGCCCGGAGACTTCGTGACGGCCGTGGCGTCGCAGACAGTGAGCGGCACCTTCACCGGGACGCTGGCCGCGGGCGAGAAGATCCAGGTCAGCGTCGACGGCACGACCTGGATCGGCGCGACGGCTGGCGCTGGCACGTGGTCGGCGGCCGGGGTCACGCTGTCGCCGGGCAGCGGCACCCTGTCGGTGCGCACGATCGACGCCGCGGCCAATGTCACCGCGGGCGTCAACCATGCCTTCACCTTGACGGTGACCGGCCCGACGGCGGTGGCGACGGTGACGGCGCTCAGCGCCGACAGCGGCGTCGCCGGCGACTTCATCACCAACGTCGCCGCCCAGACGGTGAGCGGCACGTTCACCGGCACATTGGCGGCGGGCGACAAGATCCAGGTGAGCGTCGACGGCGCGACCTGGATCGACGCGACGGCCGGCGCGGGCACTTGGTCGGTGGCGGGCGTCACCCTGCTGGCGGGCAGTGGCACCCTGTCGGTCCGCACGATCGATGTGGCCTCCAACGCGACCGCCGGCGTCGGACATGCCTATACGCTCGATGCGAGCGCGCCGGCGGCCCCGGTGATCGGCTCGGTCGGCGGCGCCGACAGCACGGTGAGCGGCCAACCCGGCGACGCCAGCGTCACCGGCACGGCGGAGGCCGGCAGCACGATCACGGTGAAGAATGGCGCCACGACCCTCGGCACCGCGACGGCCGACGGCAGCGGCGGCTGGACCTATACCTTGACCCCTGGTGATCTGACGACGATCGGCCAGGGCACGGGCAAGACGGTATCGGCGACAGCGACCGACACGGCGGGCAACAGCTCGACCAGCACGAATTCGGCGGCCTTCACGATCGATACCGTGGTGCCGCCGGCGATCGCGACCGTGACGGCACTCAGTGCCGACTCAGGCACGCCCGGCGACTTCATCACGGCCATTGCAGCGCAGACGGTGAGCGGCACCTTCACCGGGACGCTGGGCGCCGGCGAGAAGATCCAGGTGAGCGCCAACGGCGCGACCTGGGTCGACGCGACGGCCGGTGCCGGTACCTGGTCGGCGGCCGGCGTCACCCTGTCGCCGGGCACGGGCCTGCTGTCGGTGCGCACCATCGATGGGGCAACCAACACCACTGCCGGCGTCGGCCATGCCTACACGCTGGATACGGGGGCGCCGCCGGCAATCGCGACAGTGACGGCATTGAGCGCCGACACCGGCACACAAGGCGACTTCGTCACCAGCGTCGCGTCGCAGACAGTGAGCGGCACCTTCACCGGGACGCTGGGCGCCGGCGAGAAGATCCAGGTGAGCACCGACGGCGCGACCTGGATCGACGCAACGGCGGTTGCCGGGACTTGGTCGGCAGCGGGCGTCACCCTGCAGCCGGGCAGCGGCACCTTGTCGGTGCGCACCATCGACACGGCGTCGAACAGCGCTGCTGGCGTTGGTCATGCCTATACGCTCGACACCGTGGCGCCGCCCGCCGTCGCGACGGTGACGGCAATCAGCGCCGACACCGGCACGCCCGGCGATTTCGTGACGACCGTTGCGGCGCAGACGGTGAGCGGCACGTTCACCGGCACGCTGGGCGGGGCTGAGAAGATCCAGGTGAGCGTCGACGGCGCGACCTGGATCGATGCGACGGCCGGCGCGGGCACGTGGTCGGCAGCGGGCGTCACCTTGGCGCTGGGCAGCGGCACCTTGTCGGTGCGCACCATCGATACGGCGGCCAATGTCACATCCGGCAACGGTCACGCCTACACCCTGACCGCGAGCGGACCGGCGGCGGTGGCGACTGTGACGGCGCTCAGCGCCGACAGCGGCATTGCCGGTGACTTCATCACCAACGTCGCAACGCAAGCGGTGAGCGGCACGTTCACCGGCACGCTGGCGGCCGGCGACAAGATCCAGGTGAGCGTCGATGGCGCGACCTGGATCGATGCGACGGCGGGCGCCGGCACCTGGTCGGCCGCTGCCGTCATCCTGCTGGCGGGCAGCGGCACCTTGTCGGTGCGCACCATCGACGCCTCGTCGAACACCGCCGCCGGTATCGGCCATGCCTACACGCTGGACGCCTTGGCGCCGGCAGCTCCGGCGATTAGCTCGGTCGGCGGTGCGGACGGCACCGTGAGCGGCCAGCCCGGCGACGCGACAGTCGCCGGTACGGCCGAGGCCGGCAGCACGATCACGGTCAAGAACGGCGCCACGACGCTCGGCACGACGACGACCGATGGCAGCGGCGCCTGGACCTATGCCTTGACTCCGGGTGACCTGACGACGATCGGCCAGGGGTCGGGCAAGACGGTGTCGGCGACGGCGACGGACACGGCGGGCAACAGCTCGATCAGCTCGACGTCCGCTGCCTTCACGATCGATACCGTGGTCCCGCCGGCGATCGCGACCGTGACGGCCATCAGCAGCGACACCGGCACGCCGGGCGACTTCATCACCAGCGTGGCGTCTCAGACGGTGAGCGGCACCTTCACCGGCACGCTGGGCGCTGGCGAGAAGATCCAGGTGAGCGCCAACGGCACGACCTGGGTCGACGCGACATCAGGGGTCGGCACATGGTCGGCGACCGGCGTCACCCTGTCGCCCGGCAGCGGCACCCTGTCGGTGCGCACCATCGACACGGCGTTGAACACGGCCGCGGGTGTTGGCCATGCCTACACGCTGGATACGGTGCTGCCGCCGGTGGTCGCGACGGTGATGGCGATCAGCGCCGATACCGGCACGCCCGGCGACTTCGTCACGGCCGTGGCCTCGCAGACGGTGAGCGGCACCTTCACCGGCACCCTGGGCGCCGGCGAGAAGATCCAGGTCAGTCTCGACGGCACGACCTGGATCGACGCCACGGCGGGCGCGAGCACCTGGTCGGCCGCCGGGGTTACCCTGTTGCCAGGCAGCGGCACGCTGTCGGTGCGCACCATCGACTCGGCCGCCAACATCACGGCCGGCAACGGCCACGGCTACACCTTGACCGTGGGCGGACCAGCGGCCGTGGCGACGGTGACGGCGCTCAGCGCCGACACCGGCACCGCCGGCGACTTCGTCACCAACGTCGCGGCTCAGACCGTGAGTGGCACCTTCACCGGCGCCTTGGCGGCCGGCGACAAGATCCAGGTGAGCACGAACGGCACGACCTGGGTCGACGCGACGGCAGGCGCCGGCACCTGGTCGGTCGCGGGCATCACGCTGCCGCCGGGGAGCGGCATCCTGTCGGTGCGCACGATCGACATGGCCTCCAACATCACCGACGGTGTGGGCCACGCCTACACGCTCGACACATCGGCTCCGGCGGCCCCGGCGATCGGCTCGGTCGGTGGTCCGGACGGCACGGTGAGCGGCCAGCCCGGCGACGCCACCGTCGCCGGCACGGCCGAGGCCGGCAGCACGATCACGGTCAAGGACGGCGCCACGACGCTCGGCACGACGACGACCGATGGCAGCGGCAATTGGACCTACACGCTGACGCCGACCGACCAGTCGACGATTGGCCAGGGCACCGGCAAGACCGTAACGGCGACGGCGACGGACGCGGCGGGCAACAGCTCGACCAGCTCGACTTCGCCGGCCTTCACCATCGACACCGTGGCGCCCCCGGCGGTGGGCACGGTGACGGCCATCAGCGCCGACACCGGCACGCCGGGCGACTTCGTCACCAACGTGGCGTCGCAGACGGTGAGCGGCAGCTTCGCTGGCACGCTGGCCGCCGGTGAGAAGTTCCAGGTAAGCGCCGACGGCACGACCTGGGTCGATGCGACGGCAGGCGCTGGGACGTGGTCGGCGGCGGGCGTCATCCTGTCGCCGGGCACCGGGATCCTGCTGGTGCGCACCATCGATGCCGCCTCGAACTCCACGCTCGGCACTGGCCATGCCTACACGCTGGACACGGTGCTGCCGCCGGCTGTCGCGACCGTGACGGCGCTGAGCGCCGACACCGGCACGCCGGGCGACTTCGTCACCACGGTGGCCTCGCAGACCGTGAGCGGCACCTTCACCGGCACCTTGGGCATCGGTGAGAAGATCCAGGTGAGCGCCAACGGCACGACCTGGATCGATGCGTCGGCGGGAGCGGGCACATGGACGGCGAGCGGGGTCATCCTCTCGCCGGGCGCCGGCACCCTGTCGGTGCGCACGATCGATGCGGCGACCAATGTCACGGCTGGTGTCGGTCACAGCTACACCCTGGACATCTCGGGCGGGCTGCCGCTCGTGTCGATCGGGCCCACCACCATCAATCACGCCGAAGGCGATTCGGGCGTCATCCCGTACATCTTCGCGGTGACGCTCGACCATGCCGCGACATCGGCCGAGACGATCAACTGGTCGGTCTCCGGCGGCAGTGTATCGGGCGCCGATTTCGCCGGTGGCGTGCTGCCATCCGGGACGCTGACCTTCGCGGCCGGTGAGACCTCGAAGAACGTGATCGTCAATGTCCAGGGCGACACCCTGGTCGAGACCAACGAAAGCTTCCTGGTCAACCTGTCGAGCCCGTCGTCGGGCGTGGTGATCGGGACCGGCACGGCGAGCGGCGCCATCGTCAATGACGACGGCACCGCCGGGCCGCAGGGCGTGCACAACGACGCCTACATCGTGCTGCAGAACAAGTCGTTGACCATCGGCGCCGGCTCGGGCGTGCTGTTCAACGACGAGGGGACAGCACCGCAAAGCGCTGTCCATCGCACGGGCCCGGAGAACGGGACCCTGGATTTCAACAGTGACGGCAGCTTCAAGTACACCGCCGTCAACGGCTTCGCCGGCATCGATTCGTTCACCTACGAAGCCTCGGCCAACGGCTCGCTCGACGCGACGACAGCCCTGGTCTACGTCGTCCCGACGCTTGCCAACGGCGCCGCGACCACCCTGAACCTGATCGCGCTCGACCGCGAGGAGCAGGTCGCAGCAACCTACATCTCCTTCTTCGGCCGCGGCGCCGATGCCCCGGGCTTCGAGTTCTGGGTCAACCAGTTCGCGGTCAACGAAACCAAGATGAGCCAGCACGATCTGTTCGCGAACATTGCCAGCTCGTTCGCGGTCAGCGACGAGGCGAAGGCGCTCTATCCGTTCCTGGACCATCCGCAGGGCTCGACTGATGCCGAGATCCAGGGCTTCCTGAACAGCGTCTACGACAACATGTTCAACCGCACGCCGGATGCCGGCGGCCTCGCCTACTGGACGAACGAGATCAAGCAGACCCTGGCAAGCGGCGCCTTCGTGGGCTTCGTCCTGATCCAGATCATCAACGGCGCCCAGGATACGGTCGCCGGCCACGACATCACCACCCTGATGGGCAAGGTGGCGGTCAATCTCGAGTACGTGCAGCAGCAGGAGCAGCTCGGCTCGCAATGGACCAGCGCAGACGACGGCGCGGAAGCCCGGGCCCTGATGCACGCCGTGACCGACAACCCGCAAACGGTGCTGACCGGCGTCGTCCAGGCCCAGCACCTCGTGCAGGCGGATGTCTAGCGGGCTCTAAGTCCGCTGATGCTCGCGGTCCGCACTGATCCTCTCCTCCCCAGCTCCGCTGGGGAGGTGTCGCCGTCACACGGCGACAGAGGGATCATGCGCTGGGGGCGGGTGGGTGACGCATCGTCGGTGCAGGGCTAACCGCGTTGTGTAGCCAAAGTCTCTCGCTGGCTATCCACTACAAGGTCGTGCTAATCTCTCTGTTGGAGGTCGCGAACATGTCGCGCCGTATCGTTGCACAACTGAATATCCGCTCGGCTTTTGCCCGCGAACGCGTGCGTGAAGTCGCCCGCCGCACGGGGATGACCGCCACAGAGATCATCGAGGATGCGTTGCGCGGCTATGTACCGGCTGCGGAACCTCGGGCGATTGGATCTTTGGTGCGGCGCGGGCCGTTGCTGGTCTTTCCGGCGGGCAGGAAGCGCAAGATCAGCTTCTCCGAAGCTGAGGCAGCGCTTGAAGATGTTCGCAATCGTATGCCTTGACGACGCCTTCGGCTCTTCTCGACAGTAACGTGATCATCGCCTGCTTGGTAGAGGCGCATGAGCATCACGCAGCTTCCTTCGCGTTGTTTGCCGAAGGCAGCCCAGGGACCTTCGCCGTCGCAGCCCATAGCTACGCCGAGACCTATGCCACTCTGACCCGCCCGGCTCCCTTCGGCTTTGCCGCCAGCCACACTCGGGTCGCTCTCGAGCGCGTCCGCGCTGTCACGAGCTTGGTCGGGCTGACGCCGTCGCAGACTTTCGACACTGTTTGCCGATATGCGGCAGCAGGAGGGATCGGTGCGCGGCTCTACGATGCCCTGATTGGGCAGGTTGCCGTTGATCACGGAATATCGGTGATCGTCACATGGAACACGCGGCACATGGCCGGGCTTTTCCCGGACGTTACGATCGTGACGCCAGTTCGCTTCGTGGCCATGCGATCGCGCCGGAGCCGGACCTAGTCTCTCCGGCCTGGCCCATCTCTCGGCCTGGCGTGTTGCGAGCGGCCGAATGATGGAGCCGCAAGCGGCTCCATCAAATCGGAACCGTTCCTGCCTAACGCAGCGGCTCGAGGATGCTGACGTAGTTCGCCACCGCCGCGCCACCCATGTTGAAGACGCCGCCCAGCGTCGCCTTGGGCAGCTGCAGCGCGCCCGGCGCGGTGCCGGAGAGCTGCATCGCGGTCATCACGTGCATCGAGACGCCGGTGGCGCCGACCGGATGGCCCTTGGCCTTCAGCCCGCCCGAGACGTTGACCGGCAGCTTGCCGTCGCGCTCGACCCAGCCTTCGTGGATCGCCCGCTCGCCTTCGCCCGGCGCGGTGAGGCCCATCGCTTCGTACTCGATCAGCTCGGCCGAGGTGAAGCAGTCGTGGCTTTCGACGAAGGACAGATCGAGCAGGTCGAGACGGGCCGCCGCCAGCGCCTTCTTCCAGGCAAGCTGCGGGCCCTCGAACTTGATGATGTCGCGCCGGCTCATCGGCAGGAAGTCGTTGACGTGCTCGGCGGCGCGGAAGGCGATCGCCTGCTTCAGGCCAAGCGCCGTGCCGACATCGGCCAGCACCACGGCGGCCGCGCCGTCGGTGACCGGCGAGCAGTCGGTGCGCTTGAGCGGGCCGGCGACGAACGGGTTCTTGTCCGACGGGGTGCGGCAGAACTCGTAGGCGAACTCCTTCTGGAAGTGCGCGAACGGGTTCTTGGCGCCGTTCTTGTGCGCCTTGACCGCGATCTTGGCGAGCGCGTCCGACTTGTCGCCATAGCGCTGGAAGTAGGCCGAGGTGATCTTGCCGAAGATGCCGGCGAAACCGGCCTCGATATTGGCCTCCTCGGCGACATAGGACGCCTTGATCAGCACCTCGCCGGCCTGGGCGGAGTTGAGCTCGGTCATCTTCTCGACGCCGACCACCAGCACGAAGCGCGCCTTGCCGGCGGCCAGCGTGTTCAGGCCCATGTGGATCGCGGCCGAGCCGGTGGCGCAGGCATTCTCGACCCGGGTCGACGGCTTGAAGCGCAGGTCGGGATGGGTCTGCAGCGGCAGCGACGAATGGAACTCCTGGCGCACGAAGCCGCCGTTCATGTTGCCGACATAGATGACGTCGATGTCCTTGGGCTCGATCCCGGCATGGGCGATGGCGTCGCTCGCCGCCTTGACGATCAGCGACTCACTGGTCTCGCCGTCGAGCTTGCCGAACTTGCCGTGCGACCATCCGACGATGCAGGCCGTCATGGAACTCTCCTTCGCTGTTGCTGCCGCCGACCGTAGGCGCACGGCTCTTGTCGGTCGAGGGCTGTAATATTAGGTGTATATGCACTAAAGTCGAGGGTCAGTCGGCGGATTTTTCGCTGCGGCCCAGAACCGACGAGCGGCCGGGGATCGGGCTCGCGGCGCCGTTCAGGCGGCGAATGTAGTGCTGGGTGAGCACCGGCCCGACGACCGAGGTCACGATGACCAGCACCAGGACGGTGTTCAGCATGGCGGCGTCGAGCAGCCGCTCGCCCGCCTTGTTGATCGCCTGGTAGCCGACCAGCGCCGCGGCGAGCGTGGCGGCGACCTGCGGTATGGTAAGCGACGCCATCAGGCCGCGGTCGTTGGTGGGCATGCGCCACGCCCGGCCGACATACTCGGCGGCCAGCCATTTCGAGCCGATCAGGCCCAGCACGATCGCCAGCACGAGGCCCGGAGTCGAGACGATGGTGGCCGCGAACACGTGCAGGTCGATCAGGAAGCCGGTGACGACGAAGAAAGCGGGGATGAAGAAGATGTTGCCCAGGAACTCGATCTTCTCCTTGGCCGGCGTGCCGCGCACCGCCTCGTTGACCGCGAGGCCGGCCAGGAAGGCACCCAGGATGCCGTCGAGCTCGAGTGCCTCGGCGAAGGTCGAGCCCAGCGCCACGATCGCCATCATCAGGGTGAAGCAGGCCTCGTCCGAACGGCCGAGCTTGTTGAACGCCCAGCGTCCGACCGGTCCGACGACATAGATCATGACGGCGATGAACAGGATCAGCTCGCCGACCTGGATCGCGAACGACCACGGATCGAAGCCGGACTTGTGCACGGTCAGGCAGATGGCGAGCACGAACAGCGACAGCATGTCGGTCAGGATCGTGGCGCCTACCGTGATGGTGACGGCCGGGCGGTTGCTGAGGCCGGCCGCGATGACCAGGGGATAGGCGATCAGCGTATGCGAGGCGAGCAGGGAGCCGACCAGGATCGCCGAGATCGCGCCATAGCCGAAGGCGAACCCGGCGGCCGTGCCGGCCACCATGGGCAAGCTGAAGGTTGCCAGTCCGAACAGCAGCGATTTCGTGCGATGGGCCACGAACTGCCGCAGGTCGACCTCGAGGCCGACGAAGAACATCAGCAGGAGCTTGCCGAGCTCGGCGAAGAAAGTCGGCACCGCGCCCTGCTGGGGGAAGACGCCCAGCGCGCGCGGCCCGATCAGCACACCGCCCAGGATGTAGCCGACGATCGCCGGCAGCTTGATCGTCGCCAGGTCGAAGTCCATCGAGGGGAGCGTCCTTGCGAGCGCGAGCCGCTAGATCTGCGCGCGGTCGAGGTTGAGCGGGAGGCCGAGCAGGTACCGGCCGACGGTCTCGAAGTGGGCCTTGCGGCCCTGGAGCTGCTGGGTCACCGCATGGATGTCGCGGAAGCGCCGTTCGAACGGGCCGGCCTCCATGATCGCATTCGCCCCGGCCGCGTCGTACAGGCTGTCGACCACGTCCTTGGCGGCGTGGATCGCATGGGTCGAGGCGAGCCTGATGGCGACGCGCTGCGGTTCGGTCGGATGCGCGCCCTTGTCGATCTCGTGCCAGGCATCGGCGACGACGGCGCGCAGGTAGTGCCGGGCGGCGGTCCACCTGGCTTCGGCCTGTGCCACGTCGGCCTGGACCAGCGCGCTTTCCCTGAGCGTGTTGCGGTAGTCGCGCGGCGTCTTGTGGGTGGCGAGCGCCATGAACTCGTCTATCACCGCGCGGGCGATGCCCAGTGCCACGTGGGCGAAGCCCGACGAATAGACCATCGTGCTGGCGTAGCGATAGTGCGGGCTGGGATCGAGGCGCGTCGCCGCATCGTCGCGCAGGAAGCTGTGCCGGGCGGGAACGAACAGGTCCTTGACGACGAACGAATCGCTGCCCGTGCCGCGCAGTCCGACGACGTGCCAGACGTCCTTCACCTCGGCCTGCGCCTTGGGGAACAGCATGGCGCGCAGTTCCGGATGCTTGTTGGCGGTGAGGCGCGGGCTGCCGTCGGCCTCGTGTACCAGGCAGTGGGCGCCGAGCCAGGTGGCGTGGCGGCTGCCGCTGGCGAAGGCGCCGCTGTAGTTGACGATGTATCCGCCGTCGGTGGCGATCGCCTTGGCACCCGGGCTCGGTCCCCAGGCCAGCACACCGTCGGGATCGCGGAAGATCTTGTGCGCCGTCTCGCGGTCGAGATAGCCCGCCGCCATCGAGCAGCCCGAGCCCTGGTTGACGCACCAGGCGGCGCTGCCATCGAACTTGGCGATCTCCTCGACCACGCGCGTGTAGGAGAGCGTGTCGAGCGCACCGCCGTTCAGCCAGCGCGGCAGCAGCATGCGGAACAGCCCGGCCGCATGCATGCCGGCCACCAGCTTCGGGTCGAGCTCGCGCGCGTCCTCTTCGTAGTCGCGCGCCGCTGCGAACAGCGGCGCCAGCGCGCGCACCCGCTCGATATAGTCCTCCGCGGTCGGCGCCGCAGCCTTGGCGGGCGCTCGCGCCTGTTCGGAGAAAGTGGTGCTACTCATGATTCGGACGCGCCTCTTGCTCTCCTCCCCAGCTTCGCTGGGGAGGTGTCGCCGTCATACGGCGGCGGAGGGGTCATGGGCACCATCACTGACGCTCATGACCCCTCCGTCCGCGATGACGCGGACACCTCCCCAACGAAGTTGGGGAGGGGAATTAATTCTTGCTCAGGCCGGCGCCATGCGGCGCGCGGTCTCGGACATCTGGCCGGCGTCCTCGACATCGGCGGGACCGGCCTCGGCGGGATCGAAGTCCATCTCGACCTCGATGCCGTTGGGATCGAAGCAGAAGAGCTGCCAGGTGCGGAACGGCTCGGGGGCGCGGCGCAGGCGATACTTGACCTGGTTCTTGTCGAGATGGGCGAGCACGCCGCCCAGGTTCTCGCCGCGGAAGGCCATGTGGTCGAGCCCGCCGCGCACCGGGTTCGGCATCTGCTTGACCTCGATGACGTGCAGGATCGGCTTGCCCTCGTCGGCATAGAGCCAATAACCCGGCACCTGGAAGTTCGGGCGGGCGCCCGGATGCAGGCCGAGCGCGCCGTAGAACTCCTTGGTCTGCTCCGGCTTGTCGGTGACGATCGTGAAGTGATCCATGCGTCGGATGAAGCTCATGCGGGACCTCCCTCGTGCGGCGATGTTGCCTGTGCCGTGAACGATGCTGCGCGGAACGATAGGTCGCTGCCGGAGCAGCGTCAAAGCGGTGGCATCGCCCTGCAGCCCTCCGCTCGCCCAAATTCCGCCGCCGCGAGGGTATTGACTGCGTTTCCTCCGCGGAGCCCAACTGCCCTCCCATGGCCGAGAATCAACCGACGAACGAACCCTCGAAGCCGCGCTGGCCGCTCATCCTGGGCGCCCTGGTCGGCGGTTTCCTGCTTATCGCCGCCGGCCTCGCCCTCGGCTGGTACCTGTTCTACCGGCCGATCGTGAACGTGGCGGTCCAACTGCCTGCTCCACCGCCACCGCCGGCCCCGCCCGGCCCGGATGCCGCCCAGGTGAAGGCACTGGAAGAGCAGATCGAGAAGCAGAAGGCTGCCAACAAGCAGGTCGAGGACCAGATCGCGCTGTTGAAGGAGCGGCTGCGCGCCGATGTCTGCACGCTGAAGGATCCGACCGGCAAGACGCCGCCCGGCAGCACGCCGGCGCCCGCCGGGGCGCTGCCGGAGCGCAAGTCGGAGGCCATCCCCGGTGCCGTTCCCGGCCCGGCTGTCGTGCCGACGGTCGCCTCGGCGGCGGCGGCTGCCAAGGCGGGCAAGATGAACGCCGCCGACCTCGCGGCCGCCCTCGAGCAGGCCACCGTGCTGGTGATCTCCGAGCGCGGCGACAGCGGCACCGGCTTCTTCGTGGCGCCCAATTTCGTCATCACCAACCGCCACGTCATCGGGCGCACGGCGCCGGGCGGCGAGGCGCTGGTGCTGAGCAAGCATCTCAAGACAGGCTATGTCGGCACGGTGGTGGCGACCTCGCAGCCCGGCCAGGCGACCCAGGCGGATTTCGCCGTGATCCAGGTCGATGTGCCGCCGGGCACCGCGCGGCCGCTGCCGATCGCGGCCGAACCGTCGGCCCTGAGCGAGGTCGTGGCGGCGGGCTACCCGGCCATCGCCATCGCCCAGGACCGCAACCTGCGCCGTCTGGCGGCCGGCGACCTCAAGGCCTCGCCGCAGGTCGTGCTGACCAAGGGGACGGTGAGCGTGGTGCAGAACAAGGAACGCAACGCTCCCATCATCCTGCATTCGGCCGACATCTCCGCTGGCAACTCGGGCGGGCCGCTGGTCGATGCGTGCGGCCGGGCGGTCGGCATCAACACGTTCATCGCGACAAACCAGCAGGCAACCAAGGCCAACTATGCGCTGGGCGGGACGTGGCTGGCGGCCTTCCTGCGCGCTGCCAGCAAGCCGGTCGACTGGCGCGCCGACGCCTGTATCTAAAAAGATTCGTTGCCCGACACTACATCTAGCCTCACTCTAGGGTCGCTGCTCAACGACAGGTGAGAGCGGGGGAGTGACGGAAGTAACGAGGAGAGCCCGACGCTGGGCGTCGGCCATCGGCATGGCTCTGCTGGCCGGCGGCTGCGACCGCATGGTCGTGCTCAATCCCAAAGGTCCGATCGCCGACGCCCAGCGCGGCCTGCTGTTCGATGCCTTCAGCGTCATGATGCTGGTGATCGTGCCGGTCATCCTGATGGCGTTCTGGTTCGCGTGGCGCTACCGCGCGTCCAACCGGTCAGCGCGCTACGAGCCGAAATGGTCCGAATCGACGCTGATCGACAGCATCGTCTGGCTGATCCCGGCGGCCATCGTCATCGCCGTTGCCATCCTGGTATGGCGCAGCACGCATAAGCTCGACCCCTACCGGCCGATCGCCTCCGACGTGCCGCCGCTCGACATCCAGGTCGTGGGCCAGGACTGGAAGTGGCTGTTCATCTACCCCGAGCAGGGCGTCGCCTCGGTCAACCAGATGGCCATCCCGGCCGGCCGGCCGATCAGCCTGCGCATCACCTCCGATACGGTGATGAACTCGTTCTACGTACCGGCGCTTGCCGGCCAGATCTATGCCATGGCCGGCATGCAGACCCGTCTGCAAATGCTGGCCAACCAGCCGGGCAAGTTCGTCGGGCGCAACACGCAATATAGCGGCGGCGGCTTCTCGGATCAGTTCTTCGAGGTCCTGGCCACCACGCCGGCCGAGTTCGACGCCTGGGTGGCCAAGGCCAAGCAGTCGCCCGACAAGCTCGATCCGCCGACCTACGCGAAGCTGGTGGTGCGCAGCCGCAACGTGCCGTTCACCTATTACTCGACGGTCGAGCCCAAGCTTTTCGACTCGATCATTGCGAAGTACACCCACGCCCATCGGATGCCGGAACCCGCCGCGGCGGCGCCGGCCCGGAGATAGAGGATGTTCGGCAAGCTCACGATCGAAGCCCTGCCGCTCTACAGCGCCATCGCCGCCGGCGGTGCCCTGGTGACGGTGGGCGGCGCGGCCCTGGTCGTCCTGATCATCACCTGGCTGCGCGCCTGGAAGTACCTGTGGACCGAGTGGCTGACCAGCGTCGACCACAAGCGTATCGGCGTGATGTACATCGTGCTGGCGCTGATCATGCTGCTGCGCGGCTTCGTCGACGCCATCATGATGCGCGCCCAGCAGGCGATGGCGCTCAATTCCGGCGGCTACCTGCCGCCCGAGCATTTCGACCAGATCTTCAGCTCGCACGGCACGATCATGATCTTCTTCATGGCGATGCCGTTCATGACCGGCCTGGTCAACCTCGCCATGCCCCTGCAGATCGGCACGCGCGACGTCGCCTTCCCGTTCCTCAACTCGTTGAGCCTGTGGCTGAGCGCGGCTGGCGCCGGCCTGGTCATGGTCTCGCTGGTGATCGGCAAGTTCTCGACCGCCGGCTGGACCGGCTATCCGCCCTACTCGGGCATCCAGTACAACCCCGGCGTCGGCGTCGATTACTGGATCTGGGCGCTGCTGATCAGCGGCATCGGCTCGACCCTGTCGGGCATAAATTTCGTCGTCACCATCCTGAAGCGTCGCGCTCCGGGCATGAGCCTGATGCGCATGACGCCGTTCACCTGGACCGCGCTGGTCACCAGCGTGCTGATGATCTTCGCTTTCCCCGCCCTCACCGTGGCGTGCGGCCTGCTGGCGCTCGATCGCCTGCTCGGCATGCACTTCTTCACGAACGACCACGGCGGCAACATGATGAACTACGTCAACCTGTTCTGGATCTGGGGCCATCCGGAGGTCTACATCCTGATCCTGCCGGCGTTCGGCGTGTTCTCCGAGGTCGTCTCGACCTTCGCCCGCAAGCGGCTGTTCGGCTACGAATCGCTGGTCTACGCCACGGCGGCGATCGGCATCCTGTCGTTCACCGTATGGCTGCACCATTTCTTCACCATGGGCTCCTCCGCCACGGTCAACGCCTTCTTCGGCATCACGACCATGGTGATCGCTGTGCCGACCGGCGTGAAGGTGTTCAACTGGCTGCTCACCATGTATCGCGGCCGCATCAGCTTCCACCCGTCGATGCTGTTCACGATCGGCTTCATCGTCACCTTCGTGATCGGCGGCATGACCGGCGTGCTGCTGGCGATGCCGCCGGCCGACTTCCTGATGCACAACACGACCTTCCTGGTCGCGCACTTCCACAACATGATCATCCCGGGCGTGCTGTTCGGCTACCTGGGCGTGCGTGCCTTCTGGTGCTGGATCGTCGGCTTCTATCTCGCGTTCATGCCGCTCTACGTGCTGGGCTTCATGGGCATGCCGCGGCGCATGGAGCAGTACAACGACCCGACATGGGCGCCCTGGCTGATGGCCGCCGCCGCCGGCGCCTTGCTGATCCTGATCGGCATCGCCTGTCTCGTCCTGCAGGTGCTGGCGACCTTCCGCGACCGCCGGCGCGACGCCGACGTCACCGGCGATCCCTATGACGGCCGCACGCTCGAATGGGCGACCGCCTCGCCGCCGCCGGCCTACAATTTCGCCATCCTGCCGCAGGTCCGCGACCGCGAGCCGCTGCTCGACATGAAGGAGCGCGGCGTCGCCTGGGAGAAGCCCGCCCGGTACGAGGATATCGAGATGCCGAAGAGCTCGGCAGTCGGCGTCGTCATGGGCGCCTTCGCCTTCGCCCTCGGCTTCGCCATGGTCTGGCACATCTGGTGGCTGGTCGTGGCGTGTGCTCTCGTGATGTGGGTGACCATGATCCTGCGCTCGTCCGACGACGACCAGGAATATCGCCTGAGCGCCGTCGAGGTGGCGCGCATCGAGGAGGCGCGCTACCGCGCCCTGGGCAGCCGGGCATGAACACCCGGGCCGGCACGATGGCGGCGCATGGCGGCGGCGGATCGGAGGCGGCCGAGATCCACGAGCAGCGTTCGCTGGGCTTCTGGCTCTACCTGATGAGCGATGCCGTCATCTTCGCGCTGCTGTTCATGACCTACGGCGTCATGGCCGGCAACACCGACGGCGGGCCGACCGGCAAGAGCCTCTTCAGCCTGTCCAACGCCGCCTACGAGACCACCCTGCTGCTGGTCAGCAGCACGACCTTCGGCTTCGCCTCGCTGGCCGCGCGCGAGGGCAACCGCGGCGCCGTGCTGGGCTGGCTCGCCCTCACCTTCGTGCTGGGCGCCGGCTTCGTGTTCCTCGAGGTGCGCGAGTTCCTGGGCATGATCGGTGCCGGCGCCGGGCCTGACCGCAGCGGCTTCCTGTCGGCCTTCTTCACCCTGGTCGGCACCCATGGCGTGCATGTCAGCACCGGCCTGGTCTGGATCCTGATCATGATGGGCCAGGTCATGGTCAAGGGCCTCAGCCTGCCGGTGACTTCCCGCCTGTTCCGCCTCGGCCTGTTCTGGCACTTCCTCGACATCGCCTGGGTCGGCATCTTCTCCGTCGTCTATCTTCCGGGGCTCATGTGATGGAAAGCCACGGCACGCGTGCGAACTACATCGTGGGCTTCGTGCTCGCCGTCGTCCTGACGGCGATCCCGTTCGCCCTGGTCGCCACGCAATCGCTCTCCAGGACGCAGACCGTCCTGGTCATCGCCGCCGCCGCCGTGCTGCAGATCCTGGTCCATCTGCGTTTCTTCCTGCACATGAGCTTCAGCCGCAGCGCGCGCGAGAATCTGCTCGCCGTCGCCTTCACGGCGGTGCTGGTCTTCCTGATGGTCGGCGGCAGCATCTGGGTGATGCTGGATCTGCATACGCGGATGGCGCTGTAGGCGCGCTCGTCCCCGAGCGGGCCACGGCGACCACGATGTTCCGCGACCTCGCCATGTCGTTCCGGCTGGAGCGGGACCGCGGGACGTCCGGCGGCCGGGTCCTGCACTCTTCCGAGCCGACAAGGGGCGAGCCATGTCAGTCGAGAAGATAGACACGCTCGTCGTCGGCGGCGGCCAGGCGGGGCTGGCCATGAGCGAGCATCTCGGCCAGCAGGGCGTGCCTCATGTCGTCGTCGAGCGGCATCGCATCGCCGAACGCTGGCGGTCGGAACGTTGGGACTCGTTGGTCGCGAACGGGCCGGCCTGGCACGATCGCTTTCCGGGGCTCGCGTTTTCCGACGTCGACCGGAGTGTCGGCCCGGACGATTTCGCCGCCAAGGAAACGGTAGCGGACTATTTCGTCGCCTATGCCGGGAAGATCGCTGCCCCAGTCCGTTGCGGTATCGAGGTCCTGAAGGTCGAGAGGAAAGCGGGTCGTCCTGGCTTTCGCGTCGAGACCTCCAGCGGCGTGATCGAGGCCGACAGCGTGGTGGCGGCTACCGGCGCCTTCCAGCGTCCGGTCGTTCCCGGCTTGGTTCCCCCGCGAGCCGGGATCGCGCAGATGCACTCCACCGGCTACCGCAATCCGGCCCAGGTGCCCGAAGGAGCGATCCTCGTCGTGGGATCCGGGTCCTCGGGCACCCAGATCGCCGAGGAGCTGCTCGAAGCAGGACGGCGCGTCTACCTCTCGATCGGCCCGCACGATCGTCCGCCGCGAGCCTACCGCGGCCGCGACTACTGCTGGTGGCTGGGTGTCCTGGGCAAATGGGATGCCGTGGCCCGCGAGCCGGGCAGGGAACACGTGACGATCGCCGTGAGCGGCGTGCGCGGCGGCCATACCATCGACTTCCGCCGTCTCGCGGCGAAAGGGATGATCCTCGTCGGGCGAACGGAAGCCTATGCCCATGGCACGATCGGTTTCGTGCCGGACCTCGTCGACAATCTCGAACGGGGCGATGCGAACCTTCGCGGCCTGCTGGGCGAAGCCGACGCCTACGTCGCCCGCTACGGGCTCGATCTCCCGGAGGAGCCCGAGGCAAGGATCATCGGGCCGGAATCCGATTGCACGACCCGTCCCGTCCTGTCGCTCGACCTGGCGAAGGCCGGGATCACCACCATCATCTGGGCGACGGGATTTGCCGCCGACTACGGCTGGATAGAGCTCGATGTCTTCGACGCGGAGGGCAAGCCGCGGCATCAGCGCGGCGTGTCGGCCGAACCAGGCCTCTACTTCCTCGGTCTGCCCTGGCAGTCGCGGCGTGGCTCCTCGTTCATCTGGGGCGTGTGGCACGATGCCCGGTACCTGGCCGAGCAGATCGTCATCCAACGCAAGTATGTCGACTACCACCTCCGCAGCGGTCGAGGGCCCTGACACCTGGGTAAGCGTCATCGTCGGGCGGCTCTTGCAACCGTCGTCGCAACTTCGTCCACCGTTGGTCCGGTGGGATCCACGACGATACCGTAATCGCGCAACGCGGCTGCAACCGACAGCTTCTCCTGCTCGACGTCGCGCAGCACCAGAGCGGGGTCTCGCTCGAGCGGATCACCGCGAGCTGGCGTCGGCTGGTGCGGTGGAGCTGGCATTTTGCTGGGCGCACGTGCGACGGTATCTCTACGACCTGCAGGCCTCCGGCACGCCCGCGCCGATCGCCAGCGAGGCACTCGCCCGTATTGCTCCGCTCTATGCCATCGAGACGGCGTGCCGCAACCAGTCGGCGGAGCAGCGACGCAGCATGCGCCAACTGCGCAGCAAGCCGATCCTCGAGGCGCTCAAGCCCTGGTTCGAGCGCCAGCTTGGCCTGATATCGGGCAAGGCCAAGATCGCCGAGGCGATCCGCTACGCGCTGACGCGCTGGCAAGGCCTCCGCCGCTTCCTCGACGATGGCCGCGTCGAGCTCGACAACAACGTCGTCGAGCGCACCATCCGGCCGATCACTTTGGGCAGAAAGAACCACCTGTTCGCCGGGTCCGACGGCGGCGGCCAGCACTGGGCAGTCATCGCCTCGCTCGTCGCCACCTGCAAGCTCAACGACGTCGATCCCTCCGCCTATCTGACCGACGTCCTTACCAGGATCGTCGCGCGACACCCCATGAGCCGCATCGACGAACTCTTGCCCTTCGCCTACGTCAAGCCGAAAGCACTCCATCGCGACGCGGCCTGACAACTTCGCTTGCAATCAATCGGCTGCGTCGCCACCAGCACCCGCACCGCTCCCGACGGGACGATCACGACACCGCCTTCGCCGCTTGCAGCGTTGCCCTATCGCTGCCGGATGGCACCCGTATCGTACCAATAGACTAAGTCCTTGTGCGCAACCAATGACAAACTGAGGTATTGCCATATGGCATCAAATCCCCCATTTTAGGCCAAATAGATGTGGCGATGTCTGTGCTTCAACCAATTCCGACGGCACCTGCGGAGTTCTCGCCTGCGCCCATTACGGATGAAGAGGCCGCCGCGATGTTTCGTGCCGCGCTCAGCCTGTTTCACCACTGGGACCTCTCGGATGACCAGGCCGCCATGCTTCTCGATTTGCCGGTGCGCACATTCCGACGCTGGAAAGCGGGTGACTTGGGACGCATTGACCGCGACGGCAAGGCGCGGCTTTCCAACATCATGGGCATCCACAAGGCACTGCGGATCATCTTCAGCGACCCACATCGAGGCTATGCGTGGATCAAAGCACCTAATGAGGCCTTTGCCAATCGAAGTGCGCTCGACGTCATGCTGGGTGGAGAACTGACCGATCTGATGCGCGTGCGCCGGTACCTCGACGCCGAGCGGGGCGCTTGGTGATCGATGTCTCGATCGTTGCCGTCTCTCGGGTCGATTGGCGAGGCGCAGTAAGGATCGTTCGAAGCCGCTTCCCACCAATCGATCTGTTCGAGGATGTCGCTGATCCAGCCGACTGGCCTCTTCTGCTCTCTGCGGAGCAGAAGACCAATCCGCGTCTCATGGAGAGCATCGGCAATCTCGACCTGGTGCCTGCCGGGCGCCGCGTGGGAGGGGCGGGCGCGACCTGGCTGATGGCGCCCTTCGTCCATGTAAGTGCCGACCGTCCGAGCCGGTTCAGCCAGGGTCGCTTTGGTGTTCTCTACGCTGGCCGGGAATTCGAGACTGCATTGGTCGAGACAGTTCATCATCACGCACGCTTCATGGCCAGGACGAAGGAGCCGCCAGGCTGGACGTCGCAGTTCCGGGAGATCGTGCTCGACATCGATGGCCATTTTCACGACTTGCGTGGTGAGAGGCCCGGCTTTGCCGCAGCCTTGGCCCCTGACGACTACAGCGAAGCGCAAGCGCTGGGCGAGCTACTTCGTGACGGAGCATCCGAAGGCCTCGTTTATCCGAGTGTTCGCAATCCGGGCGGAGAATGCGCCGGGCTCTTCTACCCCGATCTCGCGTCCAATCCCCGGCAGGGCAGGCATCTCGATTACCACTGGGACGGAACGCGCGTCGATCTATTCCGAGAGCCGGAAAGCGGCAGCGTTTTTCGAGTTGGCTGAACACCATGGCGCGCCGATGGTTTGACGCGTGGCATCAGGTCTCGCAGCTTGGGATGATCAACCCTCGGCTACCAGCAGGCGTACCAGCTCACGTCCGATTCTCGAGTCGCCACTGGAGACGGCCTCAATCATGCGGAGAACTCACTTGTCGGATTCCTCCCCGTACTTCGAAGGGCCGGTCAAGCGACGATCTTGGTGGGTAGTGCTGGAGCTTCACATGTGGATGACGCTCTAGCGTCATCTGAGCGATATGAATTCATTCCTTCTCGTCGCCGTGCGCCGGAGGCTTGGCCGGTGCGCGATCGAGGAACCACAGCAGATCTCTGGGTTTCGCCTTGCCGGCGCGTCGCTTGAAGAATTCCGCCGCGGTCTCCACGGCGCCGACCTTCTCAGCGACGGCGGAAGCGATCCACTGGTTCAGTGACACGCCGTCTTCTTTTGCAAGCTTCGCAGCGGCGTTCTTGATCGATGCCGGAAGCTTCAGCGGATAGGTAGCCTTGCTCATGTTCGCACCCTATCGAGGACTTCGGCCGGCCGCAGAACAAGGATGCCAAAGCGGCTGGCTGGAACGAAGTTACCTCGGCAGCGCGTCCAGGGCTTTCTTCGCCTCGGCATCATTCTGCGCCGCCGCCTGCTGCAGCCAGCTCTTCGCGCGCCCCGGATCGGCGCCAAGCCCGGCGCCGCCTTTGGCGAGCAGCAGGCCCAGCCGGCGCTGGGCCTCGGGCAGGCCGGCCAGCGCGGCGCGCTCGTACCACTCGGCAGCGCGCGCGCCGTCGGGCGTGAAGCCGCCTTTCGACGGGGTCACCAGCGGGTCGTAGAACGTCGCGATCTCGAGCTGCGCCGGCGCGCTGCCGCTCTCGGCGGCGCGGCGGAACACCAGGAAGGCCGCCGCCGTGTCGCCCGCCTTGGCGTAGTCGCGCGCCTTGGCGAGCATCGCCTCGGACGTCGGCTTGGTGGCGAAGAATTCGCCCACGACCTCGCGTACCGATTTCTTGGGCGATGCTGCCGACGTCGGCGGCGGCGCGGTTGGCGCGGGGGCTGTCGGCGCCGCGGCGATCGGACCGTCGGCGGGCGGCGGCGCGATGTGGTTGGTGTAGACGTAGTAACCGCCGCCCACGAGCAGGACGGCGGCCACGGCGGCAATCAGCCAGCCGGTCCGGCCCGAGGGAGGTGGTGGTTCCGGATCGAAGGCGCGCGAGGCACGCAACTCCGGCCGAGGCGGAGGGGGTGGGGTCGGTGCCGGCTCGAATACCGGCGCCGGTTCCGGCTCGGGTTCGGGCGGTGGCGCCGCCCGCTTGCGGCGCAGCTGGATCGTGTCGTCGAGATTGCGGCTCGACGGATCGACGGCGCCCGAGGTCAACATCGCCGGCCAGGCGACCACGGTGGTGGCGACCACCCCGATGTCGGGTTCCTTCACCCTGAGGCGCACCGTGGCGATGCCGGCCAGGCGATCGCAGATCTCGGGACCGAGATGGAATTCCAGCACTTGGCCCTTGCGCTCGACATGCTCGGGCTGCAGCCAGGTCTCGGTGCGCCGCCAGCCGTCATCGCCGAGATGGATGTCCGGGCCCTGCTGGCGCTGGATCGACAGCGCCAAGCCCTGCGGTGCGGCGTCGAGCTCGCCGATGCGCAGGATGGCGTGGCCGGGGTCCGACAGGCTCTGGACGGAAGCGCGGATCGCCATGGCGGTGGCCTAGGCCGGCACCGCGCGCAGGATGGCGCCCAGGCGGTCGTTCTGCTCCGGCGTGATCTCGCGGCCGCCCTCGTAGCCGACATTGTCCATGGCGAGCTGCAGGAAGGCGCGCATCCAGTCCTTGCAGTAGTCGGCATAGATCGGTCGCGGATCCTCGCTCAAGGTCGGCACGCCGTTGACGATGGCCGGCGTCTCGAACACCCGCCGCATCGGGCTGTTGGGCGGCAGGCCGGGCCGCTGGTCGAGCGGCAGGCGATCGAAGCCCAGCGCGCTGACATAGCCGTTCAGCGCCGTGGAAGCGGTGCGCACCTGGCGCTCGGCAATCTCCTCCCACTTGGCGTTGGCGGCGTTCTCGAGTGCACGCACCTCGTGGCTCAGCTGATCGATCAGCTTCAGGCGATGGGCGCCGACCACCAGCTCGTCGATCAGCCAGCCGAGATGCTGGCGGTCGACGCCGAAATGCGACAGCGCCTTCTCGTCGGCGCCGACCCGACGCATGTTCTCCAGCCAGTATTCGGCGGCCTCGCGGGCGAAGCGCTCGGCGCGGTCCTCCAGCACGCCCGACGGCGGCGCCCCGCGGCCGGGCTCATCGCCGAACACGTCGGCGAAGATCGCGCCGAGATCGACCGAGGCCCCGGTCGCCTGGGTGACATGGGCCGGCGCCTTGCCGTTGCGGCGCTCAACCTCGTCGGCCGGCCGCGCCGTGGAAATGCGGAAATAGATCTCGCGCAGGGCGCTCTCGGCGACATGCAGGGCGGCCACCAGCTCGCCGAACAGCTGCTGCTGAATGCAGGGCCCGAGTCCGCGCAGCACGGTGTGCACGAGGTCGCGCTTCTTGGCACGCGAATCGCCGTCGGCGGCGCTGTGGAAGCCGGCAAGCCGGTCGACCAGGCGGCGGATCTGCACGTCGAGCTGGCCGCGCACCTGGGCGCGCTTGATCACCGGGTCGCACACCGGGATCAGGCTGCGCACAAGGTACGAGACGCCGCCGTCGTTGGGCCGGAACGCCTCGTCCCAGGCGCGCGCCGGATCGGCGAAGTGGCGGCGCACGTCGAGGTTCTCGACGAAGTGGCCGCGCAGCTCGACGGCCCGCTCGGCGAACGATTCGGCGATACCCAGCTCGCGGCCCGCCTCGTAGTCCATCAACCGTTCGTCGATCACGGTCGGATTGCGCAGCCAGAAGCTGTTGTCGAACGGCCGGCCGTTCCAGTTGGTCGGCCACTCGCCGCGGAAATTGTTGATCAGCGAGTTGTTGAGACGGGCCGACCAGCGCAGGCGGCGGGATTCCTCGGTCTCGCCGGCCTTCTGCTCGAACTCGCGGTCCATCTTGCTCAACACCAGGAACAGCGCGTTGCGCTGCTTGGCGCGCTCGGCTGGCGTGGCGCCGATCGTCTGGTCGATCCATGCCGTCATCATGTCCGAGAGGTCACGAACCTCCTGGTTGCCGTCGGGAATGCACAGCAGGATGGCGCTGAGCTCGCGCTCGGCCGAGTAACGCTGGAAGAGATAGGCGACCTTGCCGCGCAGCAGCAGCTCGCGCAGCGGGTTGGCGCCTTCGGCGACGCCCTTGGCCTTGGCGACGTCCTCGAGGTTGGCGAGCTTCAGCCGCGAGCGCGCACCGGGGAAATCGAGCAGGTCGGTGTGATCGAAGAAGTCCCATGGCTTCTCGGCGATCGCGACGCTGAGCTCGGCGGTGAGCGCGCAGACCAGCGAGCGGGGCAGGCGCGCATCGGGAGCGGCGCGGCCGTCGGTGTGCAACGGCCGGACCTCAAGCGTGTCCGATGAATCGGCGCCGAGGCGATCGAGCGTCAGCACGTCGACGATGCTCTTCTCGCGCGGAATCAGGGCGGCCATCCCGAGCAGCGCCTCGGGTGCGAACGACAGCCGCTGCAGGCCGTCGTAGAGCGTCAGGTAGAGCTCGGTGAAGGGCTCGAAATCGTACCACAGCAGCGACCACAGCCGGGCACGGTCGCGCCCGCCGAGACGCGGCGCCAGCTCGATCGCCTCGCGCCAGTAGTCGGTGCGCAACTCGGCGGTGACACCGGCGAAGAAGGTGTCGAAATACTCGATCAGGTCGAGGACGTCGTCGGCATCGAGATCGCCCACCGGCGAGGGCATCGCCTTGGCGCGCAGCTCGGCGATGCGCTTGCGGATGGCGGCGCCATCGGGCCGCTCGAAGGCCGCCTTCTGGTGATCGAAGTCGAGCAGGAAGGAGTTGCCCAGGATTTTTACGATGTCGGTCTGCGTCAACAGGCGCACGCGGACCGGAAAATCCTTGTCGCCGGCGCTGAGGCCCAGGCCGAAGCGCGTCACCAGGCCGGTCGACTCGCGATTGCCCGGCGGATTGATCTCCTTGAGGAAGTCGTAGCTCTGGTCGGCGAACTTCGCCTGCAGGGGATTGCCGTCGCGGCTCGCCAGGATCGAGACCAGGTAGGACTTGCCGGCCTGGCTGGGGCCGAACACGCCGACGCACATGCGCCGTCGCGCAGCGCGCGCCAGCTTGCGGCTCTGGTTGCGAACCTTCTGCAGCTCGCTGATCAGCGACGGCGCCTGCTGCGCCACGGTCGGCGACTGCTCGGCCGCACCCTTCAGCCAGGTGACGCCCTCGCTCGCCGCCACGGCGAGCGTCTCGCAATCCTGGGCCAGTCTGAGATCGACGGTGTCCATAGCTCGCTGATCAGCGACGGCGCCTGCTGCGCCACGGTCGGCGACTGCTCGGCCGCACCCTTCAGCCAGGTGACGCCCTCGCTCGCCGCCACGGCGAGCGTCTCGCAATCCTGGGCCAGTCTGAGATCGACGGTGTCCATGTCCTCAACCGGTCTTGAGCATGCCTGTATCGAGCCAATAGCCTTCGCGCCGCGGCAGCGTCTGCAGGCGCAAGGTCAGGCGATCGAGCGCCACGGCGCGGCCGTCGCGATTGGTCACCTGGCGCAGGCGGAAACGTTCGACGTCGCCCGAATCCTTGTCCTTCGGCTTGACGCGAGCGAGCGCCACCTTGAACGGCGTCTCGCGGGCGTGCCGCTCGGCGTGCTCGGGCCGTGCGAACTCGAGAGCATAGAGTCGCGCCGCCGGCCAGCGCACCAGGTCGAGCTGCCGTGCGCCGAGCCACATGGGGCCGCGGAACTCGAAGGTCGTCTCCGGCAGCTCGTACTCGCGATTGTCGAGATCGACGTCGCGGTAGACCAGATCCTCGCGCTGCAGCCGGCCGCCGCCATCGAGCTTGCCGATGTATTTGGCGATGCTGCGCGAGCGCAGGAGGTCGGAGCGGAAGGAGAAGTCGGGAAGCTGCGACTGGGCAAGCGCTGCGATCATGGCGCCGACCGCCACCGTGGTCTTGGGATCCTCGACGCGCAGCCGGGCGTCGCGGAACGGGTACCAGGCGCCGACACGATACTCGTGCAGCGAGATCACGCGCTCGGGGGCCAGCGGCAGCAGCTCCATCAAGAGGCCGCGGATGCCGGGCAGCCGTGACGGCCGGCCCGACAGCAGCAGCACGTCGCAATCGTAGGCGTGCACGATCTCGGCGAGCGGCGCCAGCACGCGGCCCATCTCGGCGCGCACCGTCTTGTCGAGGCTCGGCAGCTCGACGGGGAAGACCGTCGCCTTGAGGTCGAAGCCCTTGGCGCCGCGCTTGCGCGCCGCCTCGTTGACGAAGGTCACCACGTCCTCGGAAGGCCTGGCGCCCTCGGCGAAGAACGATTCGTAAGGGCGCGGCTCGGCCGCGACGACGCCCGACGCCGGGTCGTAGGTCTCGGCGGCACGCATCAGCTCGAGCGCGATCGGATGGGCGATCT
>NZ_JBGAKA010000011.1:0-64154 GCF_044224635.1 Reyranella sp.
TGAACGCCGAGCGCGTGCTGGCCGAACAGCGAGCCCTGCAGGTCGGTCGAGAACATGACATGGGCGTTGGCGGCATGGGCGTCGCGGAACAGGCGCTGCATGGTGCTGGTGAGGTAGAGGCCGCCCGAGCCGGCGATGCCCATCAGGATGTCGACCGCCTCGACGCACATGCGGGCGGAGAAGAAGGCGTCGCGCCGGTAGCGCACCTTGATGTCGTGGGTGAACTCGGCGCCCGAGCGCGCCACCGCCATGGCGTGATCGCAAGCCTGCTGCATCAGCATCTCCGCGGTGTCGATGCGCGCGCTCGCCTCGGCGACCTTGATCTGGGTCGCCTGGCTGGCATTGACCGGAATGCCGGTGTTGGTCGTCAGGCGCCGGCGCGCCGCGCCGACCGTCGAATCGTAGGCGCCCTTGGCGCAGCCCAGCAGGACGCCCGACAGCACATAGGGCCCGAGCGCCAGCAACGGCAGCCGGAAGATCGGCCCGGGATTCACCTTCGAGCCCGGATGCGGCTGGCCGTTCAGCGCCCACGCCGTGATGGTCTGGATGTCGGGCACGAACAGCTTGCTGGTGGCGACGTCCTTGGAGCCGGTGCCGGCCAGCCCGACCGCATGCCAGTTGTCGATGATCTCGTACTGCGAGCGATGGACCAGGGCGAAGCGCTGGTCGACCGGCGGGCCGTCGTCGCGCTCGCGCACCATGAAGCCCAGCATGTTCCAGTCCGAATTGTCGACACCCGACGACAGCGGCCAGCGGCCGCTGACCTCGTAGCCGCCCTCGACCTTGCGGCCGCGTCCGGCGGCAAAGGCGAGCGAGGTGGCGATCAGCGTGTCGGGCGAGGCGTTCCAGATCTCCTCCTGCATCTCCGGCTCAAAGTAGCCGAGCAGCCAGTGGTGACTGGACAAGTTGCCGAGGTTCCACGAGGTCGAGGGGCAGACCTTGGCGATCTCGGTGCAGACATCGACCATGATGCGAAGATCGAGCTCGGGCCCGCCAACCCGCGCCGGCTGCATGATGCGGAACAGGCCGGTGCGGTGCAGGTCGCGCTCGTTGTCGTCGGGCAGGCGGCGCTGGCGCTCGCAGTCGGCTGCCCGTTCGGCGAACAGCGGCACCAGGCTGCGTGCCCGCTCGAGCATCTCGGCGGCGGTGACTCCGGCGAACGATACGCGATCCTTGGGCAGCGTCGCCGACGGCGTCCAATGCTTCGGGGTGATTGCCGGATGCACGGCCATGCGCAGCTTCCTTCCCAGTGTCTCGGTTGGAACGAAGCTAGCGTCCGCCCAGGCTCCACGCCAGCCGGCGCGCGCGCCGTTCCGAGCGCGACAGAATGGCGGCAGGAATCAGCGCCGCCAGGGCGACCAAGCCAACGACGATGAACGTGTCGGAGAAAGCCATCATCTGCGCCTTGGCCTGCAGCATGGCCGAAAGATACTCGAGCGCGCCCGCCTTCTGCTGCTGGAACGGCAGGCCGCTTTTCTGCATGAGCTGCTCGATCAGGGTGATCAGGCGCTCGGTGGTTCGGTTGCCCCAGTCCTGCGTCGCGGTGAGCGCGTCGGCATGGAAGCGCGTGCGCACCTCGAAGAATGCCACCATGAGGTTGATGCCGAAGGCGCCGCCGAGCTGGCGCATGAAATTGGCGACGCCGGCACCCTGGCGCACCTTGTCGGCCGGCAGGGCCTTGAGGGAGGCGGCGTTGAGGCTGGGATTGATGAAGCCGAGGCCAAGCCGCGACACCATCACCATGGCGACCAGCGTCCAGAACGTCGAATCGACGTCCGCTGCCGTCATGAAGGCGAAGCCGACCGCGAACAGCACCAGCCCGAAGATGATCATGGTCGAGGCCGGAAAAGCGTCGGCCAGGCGGCCGGCCATGGGAAAGATGAAGGCCAGCATGATGCCGGCCGGCATCATCATCAGGCCGGCGAGCAGCGGCGTGAAGCCGATGATGGTCTGCACGAACACCGGGATGACGTAGGTCGAGCCCATCATGCCGGCGCCGAAAATGAAGGCGATCAGGGCGGCGGCGGAGAACTCGATGTTGGCGAAGATGCGCATGTCGAGCAGCGCGCGCGGTGTGAAGAGCTCCCAGGCGATGAAGGCCACGGTGGCGACGGCGCCGACGGCCAGCCGCAGCACGATCGTATCGGACTCCCAACCCTCGCGCTGGCCGTCGGCAATGCCGGTCATCAGGCCGGCCAGGGCGAGGCAGAGCAGGCCGAAGCCCAGCCAGTCGAATGCCGGGATGGTCTTGGGGATGCGCCGGGTCGGCATGAACACCATGCCCATGGCCGCGGCGGCGACGCAGAACGGCAAGGAGATGTAGAAGACGTAGCGCCAGGAGAAGTACTCGATCATCAACCCGCCGAGAGTCGGGCCGATCGCCGGGGCGAACACGACACCGAGGCCGAACACTCCCATCGCCATGCCGCGGCGCTCGGCCGGAAAGACCGTGAAGATCGTGGCCATCACCAGCGGCTGGGCGATGCCGGCGCTGAAACCCTGCAGGATGCGGGAGAAGATCAGGATATCCTCGTTCGGCGCCGAGCCGCCCAGCAGAGCCCCGATCGAGAACGACATCAGCGAGCCGACGAAGGTGCGGCGTTCGCCCAGCACCCCCACCACCCAGGCGTTGATCAGCATGCCGGCGGTCATGGTCGCCATGTAGGCCGACGACATCCACTGCGCCTTGTCCTGGCCGATGCCGAAGGCACCCATCACGTCGGGCACCGCCACGTTGACCGTGGTCATCGCCAGCACCATCGAGACCACGCCGACCATGCCGGTGACGGTGACCAGCCAGCGATAGGTGGGCCCGAAGCGCTCACTCAGGACCTGCGCCGTCTGAACGGGAGCGGGCTGGATCGGGGCGGCCTCAATCGACACGGAAAGGGCCGGCGCTGCTAGCGGACGTCAATTTCGACTTCGACCATCATCCCCGGCGTCAGCGGCTTGGGCATCTCGACCATGTCGATCTTGACCGGCACACGCTGGGTGATCTTGGTGAAATTGCCGGACGGATTGGGCGTCGGCAGCAGGGCGAAGCGGGCCGTGGTGGCGCTGCCGATGCGCGCCACGCGGCCGACGAACTTGTCGTTGGGATAGGCGTCGACGGAAACGATCACTTTCTGGCCGATCTTGAGGCGGCCGACCTGGGTCTCCTTGATGTTGGCCTCGACCCACACCTCGTCGGGATTGTGCAGCAGCAGGATTCGTTGGCCTGACGCCACGTACTCGCCCGGCAACACGAAGGTGCGGTCGATCACGGCCGGGATCGGGCTGCGGATGGTGCGATCCTCGGCATCGACCACCTGCTGGCGAAGTTGCGCCGCCAGATTGGCCACCTGGTGATCGAGCGCCGCGATCTGGGCGTCGATGACGCCGAGCTTGTCGGTCTCGGCCTTGGCCTCTTCGAGGGCGCCCAGCGCCTGCTGATGCTCGGCCTTGCATTGCAGGACCTGCGCTTCCAGCTTCTCGACCGCTGCCTGGACCACCTGCAACTGCCGCTCGCCGACGACCTTGCGCTCGAACAGCACCTTGTTGCGCTCGAAATCGAGCTTGGCGAGGTCGAGATCGGACCTCGCTGCCGACAGCGCCTTGGCGCGTGCCTCGACGGCGGCCACCCGGGTCTTGGTGAGCGCGTCAACCTGGTTGAGGCTGAGGCGACGCTCGGCCCGCAACTTGGTGCGCTCGGCGCGCACGCCCTCGATCTGGGCACGGATGGAATCGGCGCGCAGCTTCACCGTGCGATCGTCGATCCGCGCCACCATCTGCCCCGAGGCAACTCGCGTGCCTTCCGGTGCCGGCATCTCCATCACCCAGCCGTCGGCCCGGCTGGAGACGGTCACGATATCGGCGCTGACCCGCGCATCGTATTCGTAGATGTGCGTCCAGCGCAGGTAGAGCTCGTAGCCGCCATAGGCGAGCGCCAACAGCACGACGACGATGGCGGCCAAGAACTTCGGCGGCAGCGCCAAGCGGATGCGACGGCGCTCCTTCTGCCGCTTCGGCAGCACGCCGACCGTCGGTTCGGAGGCGGCAATCCGCCCGGCCGCCGAAGGGATCGACTGGTCCACGGAGCTAGCGGAGCCGCCTTGTCATTATCCAATCATAGGCCTGAAACATTCGTGCGGCCATCGCCGGACACCCGTAACAACCGTCTTGCTGGACCGCTCTACGCGCATGCCGGCTCCATTCGCGCCGGGCAGGTCGCATCTTGCCAAACCGCCCTGGCCGCGAGAGCGTGCAGGGGACACCTCACGAACCCAGATCGCACAGCAAAAGATCACCGGATAAACCCATGCCTGACGCCTCGCACGGTCCGATTCCCCGTCAACTCGATGTCGCTATCGTGGGCGGCGGCCTGGCCGGCCTCTATGCCATCCATCGCCTGCGCAGGCAGGGCCTGACGGTCCGCGCCTACGAAGCCGGCTCAGGCATCGGCGGCACCTGGTTCTGGAACCGCTATCCCGGGGCGCGCTGCGACGTCGAAAGCCTGGAATACTCCTACAGCTTTTCCGACGAGCTGCAGCAGGAGTGGAAATGGCCGGAGCGCTACGGCACCCAGCCCGAGATCCTGCGCTACATAAACCACGTCGCCGATCGCTTCGATCTGCGACGCGACGTGCAGCTCGACACCCGCATTGCCGAGGCGCTGTTCGATGACGCCGCCAATCACTGGGTGCTGCGGACCGCCGACGGCGAGACGATCGAGGCGCGCTACTGCGTGATGGCGGCCGGCAACCTGTCGACGCCGCGCGTTCCCGACTTTCCCGGCCTCGGGAGCTTCCGCGGCAAGTGGTACCATTCGGGCCTGTGGCCGCATGAGGGCGTCGACTTCACCGGCCTCAGGGTCGGCGTCATCGGCACAGGCTCGTCGGGCGTGCAAATGATCCCGATCATCGCCAGCCAGGCAAAGCACCTGCACGTCTTCCAGCGTACCGCCAATTTCAGCCTGCCGGCGCGCAATGCGCCGATGGACGCGACGCGCGAGCGCAACCACAAGGCCGAGTATCCGGCGCGCCGCCGGGCGGCGGCCGACACGCCGTTCGCCATCGCCGGCCACGCCAAGCCGACCCATCCGGCGCTCGCCGTTCCCGACGACGCGCGCAACGCCGCCTACGAGTCGAAGTGGCAGGAGGGCGGCAGCATCAGCTTCCTCTATGCCTACACCGATCTGCTGGTCAGCAAGGAGGCCAACGACACGGCGTCGGAGTTCGTGCGCAACAAGATCCGCTGCACGGTGAAGGACCCGCGCACCGCCGAGCTGCTGACGCCCAAGGATCATCCGATCGGCACCAAGCGGCTCTGCCTCGATACCAGCTATTACGAGACCTACAATCGCGACAACGTCACCCTGGTCGACGTGCGCAGCGATCCGATCGACCGCATCACCGAGACCGGCCTGCGGACGACGGGCGGGCAGACGTTCCAGCTCGACGCCATCGTGTTCGCGACAGGCTTCGATGCCATGACCGGCGCGCTGCGCGAGATCGACGTGCGCACCAGCACCGGCGCGGTGCTGCGCGACCACTGGGAAGGCGGCCCGCTCACCTATCTCGGGCTGATGGTGTCGGGCTTCCCCAACATGTTCGTCGTCACCGGTCCGGGCAGCCCCGGCGTGAAGACCCAGATGATCGCCTCGATAGAGCAGCACGTCGACTGGATCGCCGACTGCCTCGCGCATATGCACGCCGGCGGCCTCGACCGCATCGAGGCGTCGGCGCAGGCTGAATCCGAATGGGTGACGCACGTCAACGCCGTCGCCGACAGCACGCTCTACCCGCTCGCCAACTCCTGGTACATGGGCGCCAACATTCCCGGCAAGCCCCGGGTGTTCATGCCCTATGTCGGCGGCTTCGACCGCTACAAGCGCCACTGCGACGCCATCGCCGCCAAGGGCTACGAAGGCTTTGCACTGAGCGCACACGCCAGGGCGGCGGTCTAGGGGAACGATTCGAGCGGCCCAGGAACGGCCTCACCCTGAGGAGCGAGCGCAGCGAGTGTCTCGAAGGGTGGGCACCATACACCTCGTCTGATCCCCATCCTTCGAGACGCCGCGCTGTGCGCGGCTCCTCAGGATGAGGTGGTACTGGTCGGCGCAGACTTCAAAATGAGCCTCACACCGCGATCACCGCCTCGCTTTGCGGGTCGAAGAAATGCAGGCGGCCGGGCTGCACCGACAGCCGCACGCGGTCGCCAGGCGCGATCTCTGTCTCGGCCGGCACCCGCGCGGCAGTGATGCGGCCGGCAGCGGTCCGGGTCTCGAGCAGGATCTCCGACCCGAGCTGCTCGACGACCTCGACCTCGGCTTCGAAGGAGCGGCCCGGCACGCCGTCGCCCAGCACGAGATGCTCGGGCCGCACGCCCAGGGTTACGCCGCGCCCCGACCAGGCCGCCAGCGCCTGGGCCGACGCCTCCTGCACCGCGAGCGTCAGATTGGCCGCCTCGACAGTGAGGCCGCCCTGCCCGGCGCGCACGGTGACATCGAGGAAATTCATGGCCGGGGCGCCGATGAAGCCGGCGACGAAGCGGTTGACCGGCCGGGCGTAAACGGCGAGCGGCGAGCCGACCTGCTGGACGCGGCCGTCGCGCATCACCACGACGCGGTCGCCCAGGGTCATCGCCTCGACCTGGTCGTGGGTGACGAACACCGATGTGGTCGGCATCTGGCTGTGCAGGCGCTTGATCTCGATGCGCATCTGGGCGCGCAGCTTGGCGTCGAGGTTGCTGAGCGGCTCGTCGAACAGGAAGACCAGCGGGTTGCGCACGATGCAGCGGCCCAGCGCGACGCGCTGCTGCTGGCCACCCGAAAGCTGGCGCGGCTTGCGCTTGAGCAGCTCGTGCAGCCCCAGGATCTCGGCGGCACGGTCGATCGCCGCCTTGATCTCGGCCTCCGGCATACGCTTGTTGCGCAGGCCGAAGGCCAGATTGTCGTACACGCTCATATGCTGATAGAGCGCGTAGTTCTGGAACACCATGGCGATGTCGCGGTCGCGCGGGGCCAGGTTGTTGACCACGCGTCCGCCGATGCGGATATCGCCGCTCGAGATGTCCTCCAGCCCCGCGATCATCCGCAAGGTCGTCGACTTGCCGCAGCCCGACGGCCCGACCAGGGCGACGAACTCCTTGTCGGCGATCTCGAGATCGACGTCCTTCACCGCGTGATGCAGCGACCCGTAATGCTTGTTGACCTTGTCGAGAACGATGCCTGCCATGAACCTACTCAATTCTCCTCCCCAGCGAAGCTGGGGAGGTGTCCGCGTAATCGCGGACGGAGGGGTCATAGGCGTCAGTACTGATGCCCATGACCCCTCCGTCGCCGCAAGACGGCGACACCTCCCCAACTTCGTTGGGGAGGAAGTTTCAGATTACTGCGCCGCCTTGGAGACCAGCGGTGCGTTCTCGGCGAGCACCTTGCCGATGTCCTCGCGCTTGCCGGTGACCGCCTTGGTCACGGCGTCGTTGAACGCCTTGTGGACCGCCGGCCACTGCGGGAAGTAGTAGGCGCCGCGTACCTTGTCGGGCGAGTCGAGCACCGCTTCCTTCAGGAGCTTCATGAACGGATCCTGGGCGGCGATCTTGGGCCAGAACGCGGTGTTGGGCGGCGGCGCACCGGTCGCCTTGAACATCTTCAGCTGGCCTTCCTCGTCGGCCATCATGGCCGCCAGCATCTCCTTGGCGAGCGCCTTGCGCTCGGCCGAGATCGACTTCGGGATCGCCCAGCCCCAGATGTCGTCCCAGGCGAAGCTCTTCTGCCGGTTGGGCCCGAGCGGGAAGCGCGCGGCCGCGACCTTGCCCGCCACCTTGGATTTGGCGGTGTCGTTGAAGGTGCCCCACCACAGCGTGTCGGCCACGGTGAAGGCGGCGTCGCCGGCCATGAACACGGCGTTGGCCTCGTTGCGGTCGTAGGCCGGCATGCCGCGCGGCGAGATCTTGTGGGTGTTGATGGCGTCCCACCAATACTCGACAGTCTCCTTCATGCACGGCTGGTCGAGGCTCGACTTCCAGCCGGCAGCCTTGAGCTTGGCATTGTCGCGCTCGTAATAGGGCATCAGCACGTCGCAATTGTTGCCCCACATCGACCAGAACCAGCTGAACCAGCTGTTGTTCATCGACATGCCGCCGACATAGCCGAACTTCACCTTGTTGGCGGCCTGCAGCTCCTTGCTCTTGGCTATCACCTCGGCCAGCGTCCTCGGCACCTCCTCGGGTTTCACGAGGTCGCTTCTGTAGAAGAACACGCTGAAGGTCTGACCCATCGGCACGACGGTGTTCTGGCCCTGCGCGTTGCCGAACACGATCTTGTCCATGCCCCACTTCTCGGCGAACTCGAGGCCGGGAATGCCGTCGGTCGGCTCGAGCAGGTGGGCCCACAGCTGGCCCCAATCGTCGTTGTGCCAGATCACATCGTACTGGTCGGAGTTCGACGTGAGCGACGCCGTCATCTTCTCGACGTAGACGCCGTAGGAATTCGGCACCTTGACGATCTTGATGCCCTTCTTGGCGCCCCAGGTCTCGAACATGGCGATCGAGGCATCCTGGATGGGACTCGGCTGATAGCCGATCCGGAGCTCCTTGACCTGAGCTTGGGCGCTGCCCGCGGCGAACAGGCCGGCCGTGGCCAGCACGGCCAACGATCTTCTGGCCAACGATCTTCCAGCAAGTCGATGCATGATGTTCCCTCCTCCGTCGTCTGGTTTCCGTTTCATTGTCACAGGCGCAGGCCGCGGATCACGTATTTCTGCCCGAACAGCGCCAGCAGGAAGGCCGGCACCAGGGCCATCACCGCCGTGGCGGCCATCAGGTTCCACCGCAGCCCCATCTCGGTGACGAACTGCGCCATCACCACGGTGATCACCGGGACCTTGTTGCCGGTCAGGATCAGGGCGAACAGGAACTCGTTCCAGGTGAACAGCCAGCACAGCACGCCGAGAGCGGAGATCGCCGGGACGGCCGACGGCAGGGCGACGCGGATGAAGGCCCCCCAGCGGGTGCAGCCGTCGATCAGCGCGGCGTATTCCATCGATGGGTCGATGCCGTCGAAGAAGCCCTTCATCAGCCAGGAGAAAAAGCAGATGTGCACGGCAATGTGCGGCAGCAGCAGGCCGACATAGGTGTCGTAGATGCCCCAGCTCTGGGCCACGAAGTAGAGCGGCAGCACCCACGAGATGTAGGGCACGCAGCGGAACACGTAGATGGTGCCGAACCAGGTGCGCGCCGCCGGTCCCTGGAAGCGCGACAGCATGTAGCCGCTCGATACCGTGACCAGCAGCGAGAAGAACGTGGCCAGCGTCGAGATCAGGGCCGAATTGGCGAACGCCTCGACGATGCGGTCGTCGGTCAGCACCTCGGCGAAGTTGCCCAGGGTGAACTCGGTGCCGCGATGCACGTAATAGACGCCCGACTCGGGGCGCAGCGAGGTCAGGATCAGCCACAGCACCGGGAAGGCGAACAGGAAGCACACGCCGAACAGGGTCAGGCCGAACAGCAGCCGGCGCACTCCGAGCGGCAGGCCGGCGAACATCAGCGGACGACGGACCATCGCCATGGCGTCAGGCCCGCGCCAGCCGGTCGACCAGGCGGTAGAGCACCGCGCCGACGACCAGGATGATGATGCCGCCGATGATCGCCGCCGCCGAGCCGCGGCCGAAATCGAGGCTCAGGAAGGCCAACACGTAGGCATAGAGGCTGAACAGCTCGGTCGAGCGGCCCGGGCCGCCGCCGGTCAGGGTCCACACGATGTCGAAGGTACGGAAGGCGTCGATGGCGCGGATCACGACGCAGACCACGATGACCGGCCGCAGCATCGGCACGGTGAGATGGGTGAGCACCCGCCACGTCGAGGTGCCGTCGATCTCCGCCGCCTCGAACGGCTCGCGCGGCAGGCTCTGCAGGCCGGCCAGCAGCAGCAGCGTGTACCACGGCGTCCATAGCCAGATGTCGGTGAGAAGGATGACGCCGAACGCGCTCCAGCGCTCGACCAGCCAGGGCTGGCCCTCCAGGCCGAGGCCTTCGAGCACGGCGTTCACGATGCCGAACTGGTCGTTGAACATCCAGCGCAGCATGATGGCGGCGATCACCGGCGCCACCATCAACGGCACCAGCAACACCGTCTGCACCACCTTCTGGCCGGGAAACGGCCGGTTCAGCAGCAAGGCCATGGCAAGGCCCAGGAGCAGTGCCCCGGTGACGCTCACCAGCATGAACAGGAAGGTGTTGGGCAGCACGACCTCGAGAAAGGCCGGATCGCTCAGCACGGCGCGGTAATGATCGAGACCGACCCAGGCCTTCTTGGGGTTGTAGAGCGCCCAGTCGCGGAAGCTCGCGTTGGCGCCGATGGCGATGGGCACGACCTGGAACAGCAGCAGGAGCAGCGCAGCCGGCGCCACCAGGAACAGCATGAAGCGCTGCTGCTCGCCGAACATCGGACGCCCGCCGCCCCTCGCCCTCATTGTCTGCGCTCGCCCCCAAACCGCTTTTCGCGCGGATGATGGAGGTTTTCCGAACTGGTTGGAAGCAACGTTTCGCGCTATGGCACGGCGCCATGGAGACATTGCGCAGCCTGGACGCGCTCGAACGCGAGCGCCTGCTGACGGCCGGCCCGCGGCTTGCCGCGGCGGCGCAGTCGATGGCGATCGCGCTCACGCCCGACATGCTGGCCCTGATCGACCGACACGATGCGGCGCACGATCCGATCGCCCGGCAGTTCGTGCCCGACGTCGCCGAGACCGAGATCTCGCCCGACGAGCTCGCCGACCCGATCGGCGACGAGGCGCGCTCCCCGGTCAAGGGCATCGTGCATCGCTATCCCGACCGCGTGCTGCTGAAGCCGCTGCATGTCTGCCCGGTCTATTGCCGCTTCTGCTTCCGCCGCGAGAAGGTCGGGCCCGGCGGCGAGGCCCTGTCGGCCGCCGAGCTCGATGCCGCCCTCGCCTACATCCGCGACCATCGCGAGATCTGGGAGGTGATCCTGACCGGCGGCGACCCGCTGATGCTGGCGCCGCGCCGCCTCGCCGAGCTGCTGGGGCGGCTCGACGCCCTGCCCCATGTCGCCGTGCTGCGCATCCACAGCCGCGTGCCGATCGTCGATCCCGGCCGGGTAACCGACGAGCTGGTGGCTGCGCTGCGCGGGCGCCGCGCGACGCCCTGGCTCGGCGTTCACTGCAATCATCCGCGCGAGCTGGCGCCGCCAACGCGGGCCGCGCTGGCCCGCCTCGCCGATGCAGGCATTCCCTTGCTGGGCCAGACCGTGCTGCTGGCCGGCATCAACGACGACGTCGAGACCCTCGACCAGCTGATGCGCGCCCTCGTGACGGCCCGCGTAAAGCCCTACTACCTGCATCATCCCGACCTGGTGCGCGGCACCGGTCATTTCCGGGTCTCGATCGAGCGCGGCCAGGCGCTGATGAAGGCGTTGCGCGGCCGCCTGTCCGGGCTGGCGCAGCCGACCTACGTGCTGGACGTGCCCGGCGGCCACGGCAAGGTACCGGTCGGCCCCGGCTACCTGGACGATGATCCGCAGGGATTGCTCGTCGAGGACGCCTTCGGCAACCGTCACCGCTATCCGCGCTGAGCCTCCTCGACCAGGATCTCGTTGCCGACCAGCCCGTTGGCCCGGATGACAAGCGCGACGTCGACGCTGCCGGCCTTGTCGAAGACCAGTGTGACCGGCAGTGCCGCTCCTTTGGCCAGCGGCACCGTCAAGCCGAGCATCAGCAGATGATAGCCGCGCGGCTTCAGGGTCAGGGCGGTATCGGCCGGGATACGCAGCCCGTCCTCGAGCCGCCGCATCTTGATGTCGGCGCCGACCACCTTGACGGCATGGATTTCGACCCGCTCGGCCACCTTGCTGCTGGCCGAGACGAGGCGATCCGCCATCTCGCCCTTGTTCGCGACGACGAAGAAGCCGCCGCATTGCGGCGCGGCCTCCGACTCGCCGCGCGCCCAGGGGTCGCTGATCACGAGCTTTCCCACCGTATAGGTGGTCGACTTTCGGGCACCGGCGAGCCACTTCGGCAAAGGCCGCTCCTCCTGTGAGAATGCGCCGGGAGCGCGCCACTTCAGGCGGAGTAACCTCCGCCGACGTGACGCTTATAGTCTCCTCCCCAACTATGTTGGGGAGGTGTCGCCGTCTTACGGCGACGGAGGGGTCATGAGCCCCAGCCGCGATGCTCATGACCCCTCCGTCCGCGATTACGCGGACACCTCCCCACGCGAAGCTTGGGGAGGAGACTATGAGCGCCACGTCGGCGGAGGTTACTCCGCCTGAAGTGGCGCGCTCCCGCCAATCAGCTTCTTTCACCCAATGCCGCCTTTTTCACAAGCTCCGTGGTGGGCGCCGAGGGTGCTGGGGTACATTAGAATTCTTCAGGGCTGGAATGATGCCCGACTGATTTTTTCTAGGTGCCCGCACGGGCCGGCACAAGCACGCCGGCGGCCGGCGCGCGATCAGCCGCAGATCAGCGTCGACTGGCGGCAGCGAGCGCCGGGCGCGACACGCGCGCCTGCGGGGCGCTCAGCTCCTCGATCAGCCATTCCTCGAATGCCTTGGTTTTGGGCCGGCTGGCCGACGCCGGCGGACAGACGAACCACCAAGCCTTGCCGCTGTCGACGATCTGCGGAAAGGGCTGGAACAATCTTCCAGAAGCAAGCTCCTCGCGGAACAGCTGCGGCGGTCCGACGGCGACGCCGGCGCCTTCCATCGCCGCCTCGACCGCGATCATCGTCGAATCGAAGCTCAGCACGCGCTTGGGCTTGAAGTCGCCCATACCGACTGCGCGCAGCCAGATCGCCCATTCCGGATCATACGTCATGTCGATGAACGGCACGCGCTTCAGATCCTCGAGCGTCTTCAGCTTGTCGCGATAGCGGCGGCCGCAGAGCGGCGTCAAAACATCGGAAAACAGCCGCGTTGCATGCACATCCGGCTCGGGCTGCACGGTGAACCGGATGGCGCAGTCGAAGTCCTCTCGCGCGAAATCGACGCGCCGCTGCGTCGTCGTCATGCGCACCTCGATCTCCGGATGCTTGGCCTGGAAGCGATGCAGGCGCGGCGCCAGCCAGCCGAGCGCGAAGGTGGTGACCAGGCTGACATTCAGCGTGCCCGAGTTGGCCTTGCGGCCGACCCGCTCCAGCGCGTTGGTCATGCGATCGAAGGCATCGCGCAGATCGGGCAGCAACGCCGCGCCCTCGCCGGTGATCTCGAGGCCGCGCGGCCGGCGCACGAACAGCGCGACGCCGAGCCGTTCCTCGAGCGCCTTGACCTGGTGGCTGACGGCGGCCTGCGTGACATGCAGCTCCTCGGCGGCATGGGTGAAGCTTGCGTGGCGCGCTGCCGCCTCGAAAGCCCGCAGGGCGTTGAGCGGCAGCTGAGAGCGGCTCATGGGACAAACTCGACCATATAAATTCTAAGCCTCTCCCGAGGTTTGATCCTTTGAACAATTAAGAACTGTACAGCAAATAAAGCGCGGAAACGAGACGTATGGCGCCATCCGGTTCCAGTCCGTTTCAAACGGAGCTAAGTCATGTCGACCCTGTCCAGCGCGCGGGATTTCGCCCGCGCGGAAGCCTCTTCCTTCACGTTCGGCCGCGCCGTGGCGCTGCTGGCCGGGGTGGTCGTGGTCGGGTTCGACAGCATCATGACCCGCGCCGAGCTTGCCAAATCGCGACGTCAACTGGCCGAGCTCGACGATCGCCTGCTGCGCGACATCGGGCTCGATCGGGCGACCGCCCGGTTCGAGGCCAACAAGAACTACTGGTCCTGAGGTTTGCTGGGAGCGCGCCGCCACCCCCACCCCGTGAGGTGGCGCCCTAAGCCTCCCCCAAGTGCAGGCGCCGCCCTGCGGCGCGCTTCCAGCAATCATCATCAAGATCACGAATTGCCGTCGGCAGCCGGATAGAGCAGGTTGGGTCAAAGGGCTCATATAGCGCCATGACCCAACATTCTCTCGCCCTCGACACCCCGGCGCTCGCCACGACCGCCATGCCCAGCCCCGAGGAGTGCTGGCAGGCTGTCCTGGGACGCGACCGGACCCACAACGGCCGGTTCTGGTTCTCGGTCAAGACGACCGGGGTCTATTGCCGGCCGTCCTGTGCAGCGCGCCGGCCGCTGCGGCACAACGTGGCGTTCCATCCCACGCCCGATGCCGCCGAGGCGGCGGGCTTCCGCCCCTGCAAGCGCTGCAAGCCGCGAGACTGGCTGGCTGGCGCCGCCGTGGAAGGTGGCCTCAGCAAACCGGTCGCGCGCGCCTGCGCCCTGTTCGATTCACCCGACATCGATACGCCGCCCTCGCTCGGCGAGGTGGCGCGGCGCGTCGGGCTCAGCAGCGGCGCACTGAGCAAGCGCTTCATCGCCGAGCTCGGGGTCAACCCGCGCGACTGGCTGGTCGCGCGCAAGCGCGAGCGCTTCCGCAAGGCGCTGCGCGACGGCGAAACCGTGGCCGATGCGCTCTATGGCGCAGGCTACGGCTCGCCGAGCCGCGTCTACGAGACCAGCGACAAGGCGCTGGGCATGACGCCCGCGACCTATGCCAAAGGCGGCGCGGGGGCGCATATCGACTACACCACCGTCGAGTCCGACTACGGCCGCGTCCTGGTGGCGACGACCCGGAAGGGCATCGCCGCGGTCTTCCTGGGCGACAGTGACCGCAGCCTCGAATCGGACCTCAAGCGCGATTTCCCGGCGGCCGACCTCACACGCGACGACAGCATGCTGAAGCCGCGCGTAGCGGCGGTCCTCGCCCGGCTCTATGGCCGCAAGCCGTCGGCCCTCGACGCCCCGGATGCCCCGCTCGACATCGTCGGCACGGCCTTCCAATGGAAGGTTTGGAAAGCGTTGACCGAAATCCCGTCCGGGGAGACCCGAAGCTACGGCGAGATCGCCCGCAGCATCGGCGAGCCCACGGCGGCACGCGCCGTCGGTCGGGCCTGCGCCTCCAACCAGGCCGCCGTGGTCATCCCCTGCCACCGCGCCGTCGGCGCGCGCGGCAGCCTCACCGGCTATCGCTGGGGCGTGGCACGCAAGGAGCGGCTGCTGGCCGACGAACGGCGGCGTAGCAGCACGTAGAACGCGCCACTGCCGCCATGCCGTGCGTGAGCCGGGCGAACGCCGCGTAAGAGGTCGCGATTGTCGGCCCGGTTCAGCCAGCCGATGAACTCGGCGCGAATGCGTCCACCCAGCACGCGTCCGCCCTCGAGGCGGACGCCCTTGCCCGTCACGATCAGCACGATCCGCAGGTTCTGCGCAGAGGCCTCGACGAGAAACCGGCGGACGGCGCGCTCGGCCGCGGCCAGCGTCATGTGGTGCAGGTCGAGCGACGCTTGCGGCACCAGCTTGCCGCGCGCGAGCTGACGCGACAGCTCGCGATCGAACACCCGATCGTCAGGCGACAGCTCGGCGGCAAGCGGCCGGGTCTCGGCCGAGAGGCGCGCCAGGACGGCCGGCGGCTTGCGCGCGGCCGCGGGCGCGGCGGGTTTGTCCGGGCGCTGGACAGGAGTCTCCCTTTTCGGCCGCGGGATCGCCTTGACGGTCGACCGCGCACGCCGCTTGCGGCTGGCGAGCGGCTTCACGCCGACCATCGCCGCGGCGAACAGATCGAGATCCTTGGCCACGGCATTTCGTGTAGCCTTGGCCGTGACGCGGGTCTACACAGCCCGGTATGGCCGCCGCGCCCCATCCCCCTTCCCCGATTCCGCCATCTCCCGACCCTGACCTGCAAACCGGGCTGCAGTACGTGCGCGCCGGCTGGTTCGATCGGGCCGAGCCCCTCTTCCGCAGCGCCCTGGCGCGCTACGGCGAGCGGCCGGACATCCTGCATTTCCTCGCCGTGTGCCTGTCGCAGCGCGGCGCGCTCGACGACGCCGAGCAGCTGTGGCGCAAGGCCATCGCCAAGGACCCCAAGGAGCCGATGCTGTCCTACAATCTCGGCCTGGTGGCGCGCCGGCAAGGCCGCCTCGACGAGGCGGCACGCCGGTTCCGCGAGACCATCCGGCGGGCGCCCAACCATGTCGACGCCAAGCTGGCGCTGGCCTCCCTCCACATGGATCAGGGCCGCCACGTTGCCGCCGAGCGCGAGCTCGGCCAGCTGCTGAACGAGATGGAACGGGCCGAGCACGAGGGGAAGCCGGCCCCGCAGCCCCTGCTCGCCCGCCTTCGCAACATGCTGGGGTACGCCCTCTATCGCTGCGGTCAACCTGCAGCTGCCCTCGAGATTCTCGAACAGGCCCTCGCCGACGCAGGGGAAGACGTCGCCCGGCGCAGCCAGATCATGGGCGATCGGGCGCTGGCCCTGGCCTCCCTGGGCCATCACGACGAAGCGCTTTCCGAAGCCAGCCAGGCTGCCGACCTGGCCCCCGAGGCTGCCGCCCTGCACCACGCGCTGGGGTTCATTCTTTATAATGCGGGGCGGCCGGAAGAGGCGCTCGTGCCGCTTCAGCGCGCGCTGGAGCTCGATCCCAACTTCAGGGGCGGCCGGAATACCCTGGCGCTCGCCCATGCAGCGCTCGGGCACACCGACGAAGCTGCCGGGCTGCTGAGCGAGCATCTGCAGCAAAATCCGCTGGATCGCGACGCCGTCCTGACGCTGTCGCTGCTGAAAATCCGCCGGCACGCCTACGACGAGGCGCTGGCAGTCCTCGAACCCCATCTAAAGGAGGCGCCTGATGATGTGCGGGCGCTCAACAACCAGGGCCTCGCTTTGCGCGGGCTCAAGCGCTTCGAGGAGGCACGCCGCACGCTCAAGCGCGCCCAGCGCGCGGCAAGTGACGATCCCTTTGTCCTGACCAACCTGGCCAGCGTCCTGGTCGATCTCGATCGCGCCGCCGAGGCGCGGCCGATGCACGAGCAGGCGCTGCAAGGCCTGCCAGGCGACCCGCGGCTTCTGGCGAACTATGGCATCTGCCTCGCCGCCCTTGGGGAACGCGACCGGGCCCGTGACGTGCTCGACGCCTCCCTCGCCAGCGACCCCAACAACGAAGAGGCGCTCATCGCCCGGGCCCACCTGGAGACATGACCACAACCACCGACCGCCTGACCGCGGTGCGCCAACGCATCGCCGCGGCGGCGCAAGAGGCCGGACGCGACCCGGCCTCCGTCACCCTCGTCGCGGTATCCAAGACCCATGGCGCGGAGCGCGTGCGCGAGCTCCTGCAGGCCGGTCAACGGACCTTCGGCGAGAACCGCGTCCAGGAAGCCGAGGGCAAATTCCCGGCGCTCAAGGCAGAGTATCCCGATCTCGAGCTGCACCTGATCGGGCCGCTGCAGACCAACAAGGCGCGTGAGGCCGTGGCGCTGTTCGACGTGATCCAGTCGGTCGACCGCGAGCGGCTGGCGGCGACCCTCGCCAAGGAAATGGACCGCGCCGGCCGGCGGCCGCGCTGCTACATCCAGGTCAACACCGGCGAGGAAGAGCAGAAGGCCGGCGTGGTGCCGGCCGAGGTCGACACCTTCGTCGCCGTCTGCCGCGACACCCACAAGCTGCCGGTCGTCGGTCTGATGTGCATCCCGCCGGTCGACGAGGAGCCGGCCCTGCATTTCGCCCTGCTCGCCAAGATGGCGGCGCGCAATGGTCTCGCCTGCGTCAGCATGGGCATGAGTGCCGACTACGAGACGGCCGTCAAGCTGGGCGCCACCCATGTGCGCGTGGGCACTGCCCTGTTCGGCGAGCGGGGCAGCTGAGGGCGGCGGCCTGTGCCGGAGCTGCCCGAAGTCGAGACCGTGCGCCGCGGTCTGCTGCCCAAGCTGGTTGGCCGTCGGCTGGTGCGCGTCGTGCAGCGCCGCCGTGACCTCAGGGTCCCGCTGCCGCATCGCTTTGCCCAGCGGGTCGAGGGTCGTCAGGTGCTCGGCATCGACCGCCGGGCCAAGTACCTGCTGATCCGCCTCGATGACGGCGAAACCCTGATCGCCCATCTCGGCATGTCGGGCCGCATGACGCTGCATGATGCCGCGAGCGCCGCCGATCATCCGTTCGACCGGCACGATCACGTGGTGTTCGAGACCGATCAGGGCTGGCAGGTCCGCTTCAACGATGCGCGGCGCTTCGGGCTGATGCTGCTGGAGCGCGACGCCGCGGTCCCCGGCCACAAGCTGTTCAGGGATCTGGGCCCCGAGCCGCTCGACGAGTCGTTCGACGGGGCGGCGCTGGCGGAACGGCTGGCCGGACGGCGCACCCCCATCAAGGCCGCCCTGCTCGACCAGAAGACACTGGTCGGCGTGGGCAATATCTATGCGTGCGAGGCCCTGTTCCTGGCCGGCATCTCGCCACGCCGCTCGGCGCACACCGTCCAGGGCGAGCGCGCCGAACGCCTGGTCGCGGCCATCAAGAAGGTGCTGCTGCGCTCGATCGACGACGGCGGGTCGACCCTGCGCGATCATGTCCAGCCGGGCGGCGAGCTCGGCTATTTTCAGACCCGCTTCAATGTCTACGACCGCGTCGGCGCCCTCTGTCCGACCCGCGACTGCGGCAGGACGGTTCGCCGGCTCGTCCAATCGGGCCGCTCGACCTTCTATTGCAGCCACTGCCAGCGCTAGCTAAGCACGCTTCGTGTCACACTCCTCTTCACGCTCGCTTCGGGGTGAGCATACCTTCTATTCCTCCCCCGATTACCGGGAGGAGACTCGAGTGGCGTCCACTTCATGAGCGCGCAAGCCAGGAAGGATCACATGGCCGACTACGAGAACATCCGTACCGAAGTCCGCGGCCGGGTGGGGATCATCCGCCTCGACCGACCCAAGGCCCTGAACGCCCTGTGCGCCGACCTGGTGCGCGAGCTCGGACAGGCACTCGACGCCTTCGAGGACGATCCCGGAATCGGCTGCATGATCCTGACCGGAAGCGAACGGGCCTTTGCCGCCGGCGCCGACATCAAGGAGATGAAGGACAAGACATACCAGGATGTCTTCCTCCAGGACTTCATCACCGTGGGCTGGGAGAAGGTGAGCCGCGTCCGCAAGCCCATCATCGCCGCCGTGGCAGGCTTCGCCCTGGGCGGCGGCTGCGAGATGGCGATGATGTGCGACTTCATCATCGCGGCCGACAATGCCAGGTTCGGTCAACCCGAAATCATGCTCGGTACGATACCGGGCGCCGGCGGGACGCAGCGGCTGCCGCGCTTCATCGGCAAGTCGAAGGCCATGGACCTCGTTCTCACCGGCCGCATGATGGACGCCGCCGAAGCCGAACGCTGCGGATTGGCGAGCCGGGTGGTGCCGCTCGCCCAGCTCATGGATGACGCCATCGCGACGGCCGAGAAGATCGCCGGCATGTCGCTGCCGGCGACCATGGTGGCCAAGGAAGCGGTCAACCGCGCTTTCGAGACCACGCTTGGCGAGGGCATCCGCTTCGAACGCCGCACCTTCCATGCCACGTTCGCCTTCGACGACCGGGCCGAAGGCATGGCCGCCTTCGCCGACAAGCGCAAGGCAGCCTGGAAGCATCGTTAAGACGGAATTGGTGGACGAGGAGCAACCGCAGGCCGCTCCTCAGAGATTGCGATGTTTCAAGGGGCGGCGCTCCTTCCTTGTCATCCTGAGCGTAGCGAAGGATCTCATCGCCAGAAGTTCCAGAGCACACCTTTGACCGGTGGCGATGAGGTCCTTCGCTGTGCTCAGGACGACAAGAACGCGGCCGACGGCCGCTCCTCAGGGTGAGGTCATCATTGGTGCCGTCGACCAAATAGGTATGGTTGTTGCGTCGGGCACAAGCCGCTCGGGCCGCCCGGCCCGAATTGTGCTCTGGATACGGGGGTTTTGCCGGGGTTGACCGGCCGGCGACCGGCCCGTATAAGCGCGCCCTTTCGAGGAACGAGGATTGCATGGCTAGCCACAAGTCGGCCGAGAAGCGCGCCCGCCAGACCGAGCGCCGGACTGCCGTGAACAGCGCGCGCCGCAGCCGCGTGCGCGGTTCGATCAAGAAGGTCGAGGAAGCGATCAAGTCGGGCGACAAGACCGCCGCTGCCGCCGCGTTGCGCGCAGCGCAGCCCGAGATCCAGCGCGGCGCGACCAAGGGAGTCGTCACCGCCAACGCCGCCTCGCGTCGCGTGTCGCGACTCGCCGCGCGCGTCAAGGCAATGAGCTGAGAGGTCCGACGCGAACGACGAATGCGCGCCGCTCTTCGAGCGGCGTTTTTTTTGGCGTGGCGGCAAAATTTATTTTTCAGGATCGCTCAAGTTCGTTTGGATGCTTAATCGCCGACCGACATACGAATCCTGTTTATCGAAGCGCGTTCGCGAACGAGCGCTAGATGTTGAGCGAGATCGCGCGGCGCTCGCGACACAGAATCCAATCTCCGAAGTTGTCAATCGACTCGCGCACGACAGATAAAAGATTTGCGGTAATTGTGCGCGCTACTAGCGTTTGCGAAGGCCAATGATCCTGTCTAAGAGTCGAGCCATCGCGACGAAGCGTGGGGCGCCGAGACGCGGGCCAAGGCGAAGGGAGGGGGCTTCCACTTCGCCGACGTGATGAGCGAGGGAGAGGGCCGCAGCAATCGACTGACAGCGATGATGGAACGGCAGTGCCGATTCGACGGCACGCATTGAAGAGTTCCATCGCCTGCGTTTCGATCTGTGCCTCCATCTTGCAGCGTTTGGTCCGTCGATCGGGGTCCTTCCGCGAACAATGAAGTGGGGACCAATGTCGAACGATAGCACGATCGCCGGCACCTATGCGACGTCCCCTGCCAGCGGCTACGCTGGCGATGTGACCCCGGCGACAGCCTGGAAGATTCTCAGCGAGCGCTCCGATGCGGCTCTGATCGACGTGCGCACGCGCGCCGAATGGAACTATGTCGGGCTGCCAGATCTCGAAACGCTGGCGAAGAAGCCGACGTTGATCGAGTGGCAGACCTTTCCCACCATGCAGCTCAACTCCAACTTCGTGGCCACGCTTTCGAGCGCGTTGCCCGACAAGGGAGTCCCGCTGCTGTTCCTCTGTCGAAGTGGAGCCCGTTCGGCTGCGGCGGCGAAAGCCATGACCGCAGCCGGCTACAGTACATGCATCAATGTGGCGGACGGCTTCGAAGGGCCTCTCGACGCGAAAGCAAGGCGCGGCGGGGCAGGGGGATGGAAGGCAGCGGGACTTCCGTGGAGACAGACGTGAATCGAATTCAATCACCGGTGACAATCGACAACAAGAATCCAGCGTACGAACAACAACAAGCCGTTGCGGGGACAAGCATGGAAGCGGGCGACGGAGGCGGCAATGATCTCGGGGCACAATGGAGCCGCGTCTGTGATCGCTTGCGCAAGGAGATCGGCGACAAGGCCTTCAAGACGTGGTTCGGCGAGGTCGAACCGGGCGAGCTGAAGGCCGGCAAGCTGCGTCTCTACGCGCCCACGCGCTTCGTCCGCGACTGGGTTGCCCGGCACTATGGCGACCGCGTGCTCGCCTACTGGCAGGCGGTCAACGGCGAGGTGGCCAGCGTCGAGGTCAATCTCGTGCCGCCGCTGGCGCCGCGCCGCGCCAGCGACATCATCGCCATCCCACCGGTTCCGTCCTCGCAGTCGAATCATCAGGCGCAGATGCCGCGGTTCGGTCCGGCCATCGGACGTGGCGCCGAGGAGAGCTTCCAGGGCCCCGAGGCGCGCTACACCTTCGCCAATTTCGTCGTCGGCAAGCCCAACGAGTTCGCCTACGCCGCGGCGCGCAACATCGCCGAGCAGGATCGCCCGCTGCCGGAGCGCAACCCGCTCTACATTTTCGGCGGCGTCGGGCTCGGCAAGACGCATCTGATGCACGCCATCTGGCACTCGATCCGCGAGCGCGACCCCAAGACGCGCGTGCTCTACCTCACGGCCGAGCACTTCGTGAACCGCTTCATCCAGGCGCTGCGCAACAAGAACACCGGCGCGTTCAAGGAGATGTTCCGCAACGTCGACGTCCTGATGGTCGACGACGTGCAGTTCATCTGCGGCAAGGATGCCAGCCAGGAAGAGTTCTTCTTCACCTTCAACTCTCTGGTCGAGCAGGGCAAGCAGATCGTGCTGTCGTCCGAGAAGCCGCCCAGCGAGCTCCAGGATATCGAGGAGCGCATGCGCTCGCGGCTGGGCAGCGGGCTGGTTGCCGACATCCATTCGTCGACCTACGAGCTGCGGCTCAGCATCCTGCAGACCAAGGCGGAGACGGCGCGCGTGCCCATGCCGATGGCGGTGCTCGAGTTCCTTGCCCACAAGATCAGCACCAACATCCGCGAGCTCGAGGGCGCGCTGCATCGCGTGGTCGCCCACGGCCAGCTGATCGGGCGCGAGATCACCGTCGAGATGGCGCAGGACGTCCTGCACGACCTGCTGCGCCAGGCCGACCGCAAGGTCACGGTCGACGAGATCCAGCAGCGCGTGGCGCAGCACTACAACATCAAGCTCGCCGAGATGAGCTCGCCGCGCCGCGCCCGCTCGGTCGCCCGGCCGCGCCAGGTGGCGATGTATCTCGCCAAGCAGCTGACGACGCTCAGCCTGCCGCAGATCGGCAAGCGGTTCGGCAATCGCGACCACACCACCGTAATGCACGCGGTGCGCAAAATCGAGGAGCTGAAGGGCACCGACATGTCGATTGCCGAGGATGTCGAGCTCCTCAAGCGCCAGTTGCAGGGCTGAGCGCCTCAAAGTCCTTATACTCTCCTCCCCACGCCCTGCGTGGGGAGGGGTCGCCGTCATACGGCGACGGAGGGGTCGAAAGCCCCACTGAGGCTCCTGACCCCTCCGTCTCGGATTACCGAGACAGCTCCCCAGCGAAGCTGGGGAGGAGAAGCGCACGAGCGCCACAGAGTAGCCGGCAAGATGCGGCCTAAGGCCCTCAAATCGCGGGCGAAATCGCTTTTCGCGCGGGCTCGGCATGCTATAGTTCCCGACCGTTCCGCAATGGTCGCTTCAGGCCAGCGAGACGGCCAGTGATAAACCGCTTTTTCGGCCCTCGTTACAGCGACCCAGCCATGAAATTGACGATCGAACGGGCAGCCCTCCTCAAGGCGCTGGCTCATGTGCAGAGTGTGGTCGAGCGGCGCAACACGATCCCGATCCTGGCCAACGTCCTGGTGACCGCCCAGAAGGGCCGCCTCAGCCTGGCCGCCACCGACATGGACCTGTCGATCACCGAATCGGTCGAGGCAAGCGCCTCCAAGAACGGCTCGACCACGGCGCCGGCGCACACCCTGTACGAGATCGTCCGCAAGCTGCCCGACGGCGCCCAGGTCGAGCTCGAGACCTCGTCGGACGACAGCACCCTGGTGATCCGGGCCGGCCGTTCGCGCTTCACCCTGCAGTGCCTGCCGCCGGCCGATTTCCCGACGATCTCCGAAGGCGATCTCGCGCACCGCTTCCAGATCCCGGCAACCGATCTCAAGGGCATCATCGACCGCACGCGGTTCGCGATCTCCAACGAGGAGACCCGCTACTACCTGAACGGCATCTACTTCCATGCCGCCGCGTCGGGCGGCACCCAGGTGCTGCGCGGCGTCGCCACCGACGGCCATCGGCTGGCCCGGGTCGAGGTGCCGCTGCCCAAGGGCGCCTCCGAGATCCCGGGCGTGATCGTGCCGCGCAAGACGGTCGGCGAGGTCCGCAAGCTGCTCGACGAGAGCGACGGATCGGTCGATGTCGAGCTGTCCGATACCCGCATCCGCTTCGCCAGCGGTAACGTCACCCTGGTGAGCAAGCTGATCGACGGCACCTTCCCCGACTACGAGCGCGTCATCCCGACCGCCAACGACAAGATCCTGAACGTGCCGTGCAAGGAATTCGCCCACGCGGTCGATCGCGTCTCGACCATCTCGACGGAGAAGTCGCGGGCGATCAAGCTCGCGGTCGCCAACGGAATGGTCACCCTCTCGGCGACCAGCCCCGACGCCGGCAGCGCCACCGAGGAGATCGAGGTCGAGTACCAGAACAGCGCGCTCGAGATCGGCTTCAACTCGCGCTACCTGCTCGACATCACCGAGCAGATCGCCGGCAGCGAGGCGCGGCTGATCATGGCCGACTCCGGCTCGCCCACCGTGGTGCGTGACGGCGCCGACGAGAGCGCGCTCTACGTGCTCATGCCGATGCGGGTATGACGGCGCCGCCGATCAGCGCACTCGCCTACGCCCCCGACGCCGCAACCGGCGCTGCGCCGGCCGTTCTGGCCGTGCGCCAGCTGCGGCTCACCGATTTCCGCAACTATCGCCAGCTCCGCCTCGAGTGCGGCTGCGATCCCGTGGTGCTGGTGGGCGCCAACGGCGCCGGCAAGACCAACCTCCTGGAGGCGCTGTCCTTCCTGGCGCCCGGACGGGGGCTGCGGCGCGCGCGGCTCGACGAGGTCTGCCGGCGCTCGCGCGGCGAGGGCGACGCCGCAGCGTCGACGGTTGCCGCTGCCGCGGCGTGGGCGGTTGCCGCCACCCTCGATACCCCGGAGGGGCAGCTGGCGATCGGCACGGGGCTGGACGCCGGACGCAGCGACGGCGCCCTGCCGCGACGGGTCGTGCGAATCGACGGCCGGCCAGCGACGAGCCAGACGGCGCTCGGCCGGCATGTCGCGGCGGTGTGGCTGACGCCGCAGCACGATCGCCTGTTCCTCGATGGGCCGGGCGAGCGACGGCGCTTCCTCGACCGTATGGTGGCGGCGCTTCATCCCGAGCACGTCGGCGACGTCGCCGCCTACGACAATGCGCTGCGCCAGCGCGCCCGCCTGCTGGCTGATGGCGGCCGCGACGCCCACTGGTACACGGCGCTCGAGGACACCATGGCGCGCCACGGCGTGGCACTGGCGGCAGCGCGCGCCGACACGGTGCATCGCCTCGATGCGGCGGCGCGACTGGGCATCGGCCCGTTCCCGCGCGCCGGGCTCGCCATGACCGGCGACGTCGATGGCTGGCTGGAAACCATGCCGGCGCTCGATGTCGAGGATCGGCTGCGCGATCAGCTGGCCGCCGGCCGCTTGCGCGACGGCGAGTCAGGCACCACATCTACCGGGCCGCATCGCAGCGACCTTGCGGTACGTCATCTCGACCTCGACCTGCCGGCAGCCGAGGGCTCGACCGGTCAGCAGAAGGCCATCCTGGTATCGATCGCGCTCGCCCATGCCCGGCTGATGGCGCTGTCGCGCAGCCGGCCGCCGCTCCTGCTGCTCGACGAGATTGCCGCCCATCTCGACGCCGAGCGCCGGGCGGCGCTGTTCGACGAGGTCGTGGCGCTGGGCGTGCAGAGCTGGATGACCGGCACCGACGCCGAGCTCTTCGCGCCGCTCCGCGGGCGCGCACAGATTCTGCGCGTGACCGACGGCTCGATCGCGGCGGTCTGAACCCCCTTCTGGAAGCCCGATATCATGAGCGACAACGACGATGTGACCCCCGGCGCCGAAGCCTATGACGCCGATTCGATCCAGGTGCTGCGCGGCCTCGAGGCCGTCCGCAAGCGTCCCGGCATGTATATCGGCGACACCGACGACGGCACCGGCCTGCACCACATGGTCTACGAGATCGTCGACAATGCCATCGACGAGGCGCTGGCCGGCTACTGCGACCGGGTCGACGTGATCCTGCAGGGCGACGGCTCGGTGACGGTGCGCGACAACGGCCGCGGCGTGCCGGTCGACATCCATCGCGAGGAAGGTATCTCGGCGGCCAACGTGATCTTCACCCAGCTCCATGCCGGCGGGAAGTTCAACCAGAATTCCTACAAGGTGTCGGGCGGCCTGCACGGCGTCGGTGCTGCCGTGGTCAACGCCCTGTCCGACCATCTCGACCTGCACATCTGGCGAAACGGCAAGGAATACTTCCTGCGCTTCCGCGGCGGCGAGCCCGAGGGCGACCTGCAGGCCGTGGGCGACGCGCCGGCCGGCAAGCACGGCACCGAGGTGAGCTTCCTGCCGTCGACCAAGATCTTCACCAGGACCGAGTTCGATTTCGCGACTCTCGAGCATCGGCTGCGCGAGCTCGCCTTCCTGAACTCGGGCGCGCGCATCGTGCTGACCGACGAGCGCGGCGCCGAGCCCAAGATCTCCGACCTGTTCTACGAGGGCGGCGTCGAGGCCTTCGCCAAGTACCTCGACCGCAACAAGCAGGTGCTGCACAGCCCGCCGGTGTCGATCCGCGGCGAGAAGGACGGCATCGCGGTCGAGGTCGCGATGCAGTGGAACGACAGCTATCACGAGACGATGCTGTGCTTCACCAACAACATCCCGCAGCGCGACGGCGGCACCCATCTCGCGGGCTTCCGCGGCGCGCTGACGCGTACCCTCAACAAGTACGCCGATGAGGGCGGCATCTCCAAGAAGGAGAAGGTGAGCCTCTCCGGCGAGGATATGCGCGAAGGCCTGACCTGCGTGCTGTCGGTCAAGGTGCCCGACCCCAAATTCTCGTCCCAGACCAAGGACAAGCTGGTCTCGTCCGAGGTCCGCCCGGTCGTCGAATCGGTGGTCAGCGACAGGCTCGGCCAGTGGTTCGAGGAGCATCCCGGCGAAGCACGCAAGATCCTGACCAAGGTGGTCGAGGCGGCGGCGGCGCGCGAGGCCGCCCGCAAGGCGCGCGAGCTGACCCGCCGCAAGGGCGCGCTCGACGTCAGCTCGCTGCCCGGCAAGCTGGCCGACTGCCAGGAACGCGATCCCGCGCTCAGCGAGCTGTTCATCGTCGAGGGCGATTCGGCCGGCGGCTCGGCCAAGCAGGGCCGCAACCGCGCCAACCAGGCGATCCTGCCGCTGCGCGGCAAGATCCTGAACGTCGAGCGCGCACGCTTCGACAAGATGCTGTCGTCGGCCGAGATCGGCACCTTGATCACGGCGCTGGGCACCGGAATCGGGCACGACGATTTCACCCTCGACAAGCTGCGCTACCACAAGGTCATCATCATGACCGACGCCGATGTCGACGGCTCGCACATCCGCACGCTCCTGATGACGTCCTTCTATCGCCAGATGCGCGACCTGATCGACCGCGGCCACCTCTACATCGCCCAACCGCCGCTGTTCAAGGCGGCCAAAGGCAAGTCGGCGATCTATCTCAAGGACGAACGGGCGCTCGACGACCATCTGCTCGACAGCGGCCTTTCCGGCGCGACCTTTCGCCTGGGTAGCGGCGAGGTGCTGGCCCAGGAGGATCTGCGCCGCACCGTCGACATCGCGCGCTCGGTCAGCAATCTGGTGAAGCCGCTGTCGGCATCGCGCCGCGTCACCAGCCGGGCGGTGATCGAGCAGGCGGCGATCGCCGGCGCACTCAAACCGGACGTGCTGGCCGACCCCGAGCTCGCCAAGCAGGCCGCCGAGTACATCGTGCGCCGTCTCGACGTCGTCAGCACGCCGCTGGAACGTGGCTGGAGCGGCGAGCCGACGCCCGATGGGGGCCTCGCCTTCACGCGTCGCCTGCGCGGCGTGCAGGAGCGCCACGTGATCGACGGTCCGCTGATGAAGAGCGCCGAGGCCCGCAAGCTCGACGCGCTCGCCGACGAGCTGCAGGCCATCTACCAAAGGCCCGGCACTCTGATCGCCAAGGACAAGGAAACACCGATCTCGGCGCCGACCGAGCTGTTCGCCGCCGTGATCGAGGCCGGCCGCAAGGGCGTCACCATCCAGCGCTACAAGGGTCTCGGCGAGATGAACCCCGACCAGCTCTGGGAGACCACGCTCGACCCCGAGGCGCGCACCCTGCTGCAGGTCCGCATCAACCACGCCGACGAGGCCGACGAGATCTTCTCGACCCTGATGGGCGACGTCGTCGAACCGCGCCGCGACTTCATCCAGGACAACGCGCTCAAGGTCGCGAACCTGGACGTGTGATCATCCGCGTCTGATCATCCCCCTCCCCAGCGTCTTCGCTGGGGAGGTGTCGCCGTCTTCGGCGACGGAGGGGTCGAAAGCCCCATTGAGGCTCATGGCCCCTCCGTCCGCGATTACGCGGACACCTCCCCAGCTTCGCTGGGGAGACCCCCAGCACGCCGGCGCGCACCACGATGCTGAGAAAATCGGGGCGGTGCCCGCCCCGATTTTCATAGGAGGCGGATGAACTACAGCACCATCTGCGTCTGCGTGACCACCGCCACCAGCTTGCCTTCGGCCGTCGTCACCCGGGTCTGCCATACCATCGTCCGCCGGCCGCGGTGGATCGGCGTCGTCTCGCCGATCACCGTGGCGCCGACCGGGGCGGGACCGACGAAGTTGGTCTTGCTCTCGATCGTCGTCGTGCCCTTGCCCTCGGGCAGGTTGAGCACGGTGGCGGCGGCGCCCAGCGTGTCGGCGAAGGCCATGACCGCGCCGCCATGCAGGATGTCGGGCCGCGTGCACAGCTCTGGCCGGACGACCATCTCGGCCTTCACGCCGGTTTCGCTCGCGGCGACGAACTTCAGCCCCAGAACCTTGGCGAAGGGCAATTGGTGATCGTTCAGGAGCTGAAGCTTGTCCATGATTGCTGTCCTCTCAATTGGCGGCGCCGAGGCGGCGCAGGCCGAGATACTCCAGGATGGCGAGGTCGGCCACGATCAGGGCGACCACGACGATGCCGGCGATGCCGGCCGTCGTCCACGACGGCACGAGCAGCACCAGCGCGCTGCCGGCGACCCAGGCGATGTCGGCGGCGAAGATCACGCGCGCCCAGCCCTGCGGCAGGGCGGGCCGCGACGCCACCCAGGCACACAGCGCACCGAAGCCGATCACGCCCACGCCCAGCAGCTCCAGCACGATGACGAAATCGAGGCCCAGCAGCGTCACCGAGGCATGCGCGGCGGCGCCGGCGAACGGCCCGGCAAAGATCGCCAGGATGGCGCCCGAAGCGATGGAGAAGACGGCGTTGCCCCACAGGGTGCGCCGCAGCAGCTTATCCGATGGCTGCAGACTGGCGGATGATGCACTCATGACGTCCTCCTTGGTTGGACGCGCCACAAGTCGCATCGGCCCTCCGCTGCAGCAATTACGGGGGAGGTAATCGGCGGACCGTCAGACCGGTGCTACGGTCCGCGGCATGATGCAGCCTTCCCCGGCGACCCCGGTCGCCCCCGCCCCGCCCGATACGTTCGGGCCGATGCTGCGCGCCTGGCGCCGCCGCCGCGGCGCCAGCCAGCTGGCCCTCGCCCTGCAGTCGGGCGTGTCGCAACGTCACGTGAGCTTCCTGGAATCCGGCCGCGCCAAGCCCAGTCGCGAGATGGTGGTCCAGCTCACCACCGCGCTCGACGTGCCGCTGCGCCAGCGCAACACCATGCTGCTGGCGGCCGGCTTCGCGCCGGTCTATCGCGAAAGCGGCTTCGGCGCGCCCGCGCTCGCCCCGGTGCGCCAGGCGATCGAGCGCATGCTGCAGAAGCACGAACCCTATCCGGCCGTCGTCATCGACCGCCTCTGGAACCTGCTGCAGGCGAACGAGGCGGCGCAGGCCTTGACGGTCTTCCTGTTCGAGGGGCTGCCGCCTGCCCCGCCGCCGGGCAAGAGCCCGAACCTCCTGCGCTGGCTGCTCGACCCCAAGGCGCTGCGCCACAAGGTCGCCAACTGGGAGGAGGTCGCGCGCTACTTGGTGTCGACCACCTACGCCGAGATCCTGGCCGACGGCGGCGAGCCCAAGGCGCTCTCCTTCATCGAGGAGATCATGGCGTTCCCCGACGTGCCGGCCTCGTTCCGCCGGCTGCGCTTCGAGGAACGGCCGCCGCCGGTGCTCACGGTCGACTACGTGGTCGGCGGCAAGGCGCTGTCGGTCTTCAGCACCATCGTCACCCTGGGGACGCCGCAGGACATCACCCTGCAGGAAGTCCGCATCGAGTGCTTCTTCCCCTCCGACGACCGCAGCGACGCCCTGTTCAAGAGCCTCGCGGCGAAGAGCTGACGATCCATCATCCTCCTCCCCAGCTCCGCTGGGGAGGAAGGGCAAATTCACGCCTGCACCTCCATCAGGGCCAGCAACGCCTTGACGATCGCCAGCGGCGGCGGCGGACAGCCGGGCACGTGCAGGTCGACCGGCAGGATGTCGGCGAGCGGGCCGACGACGGCCGGCGAGCCGGCGAAGACGCCGCAATTGACGGCGCAGTCGCCCAGCGCCACGACCCATTTGGGCTCGGGCGTGGCGTGCCAGGTGCGCAGCAGCGCCTCGCGCATGTTCCAGGTGACAGGGCCGGTGACCAGCAGCACGTCGGCGTGGCGCGGCGAGGCGACGAACTTCAGGCCGAAGCGCTCGGCGTCGTAGACCGGATTGTTCACCGCGTGGATCTCGAGCTCGCAGCCATTGCACGAGCCGGCGTCGATCTCGCGGATGGCGAGGGAACGACCGAGACGCTGGCGGCCGCGCTCGCCGAGCGCGCGCGCTGCCTCGGCGAGCGCCGCGGCGTCGGGCCCGGGCGAAGGAATGGTGGCCTTGCCCTTGGTCAGGGCGTCGAACAGGAACGTTCTCACAGGTCGTGCCCCGAGTAGGAGCAGTTGAACGACTTGTTGCACAGCGGGAAGTCGGCAACGATGTTGCCTTCGATCGCCGCCTCGAGCAGCGGCCACTGGAACCAGCTGGCGTCGCGCGCATGAACATGGGCCAGCCGCCCGTCCACCAAGCGCACATCGACGAAGACGTCGCCGCGAAAGGCCTCGATCAGCGCTGCCCCTTCGCCCGATGTCATGGCCGGCCGATCGCCCGTGATCGCGCCGGGGGCCAGCCTGCCGAGCAACTGCGCCAGAATCGCCAGGCTCTCGCCGATCTCGTCGAGGCGCACGAGCAGGCGGGCGTCGACGTCGCCGCCGCTGCGCACCATGAGGGCGAAGTCGACCTGGTCGTAAGGCGCGTAGGCGAAGCTCTTGCGCGCGTCGAAGGCCCGTCCCGCGGCGCGGCCGACGAAGCCGCCGGCGGCGTATTGGCGGACCAGCGCCGGCGACACGATGCCGGTGCTGACCGTACGATCCTGCAGCGATGGCATCGACTCGTAGACCCGCAGCACGTCGTTGCGCGTCGCCTCCAGGCGGCTGAGCAGGCCGCGGATCCGGCCGATCCCATCGGGCGACAGGTCGGTCCTCACGCCACCCGGCACGATGCAATCCATCATCAGGCGGTGGCCGAAGCAGGCGCCGGCCACGGCGAGGACATCCTCGCGCTGCAGCGCGCAGACGGCATGGATGGCGACGACGCTGGCATCGTTGCAGATTGCCCCGACGTCGCTGACATGATGGGACAGGCGCTCGAGCTCCGCCATGACGGCGCGCAGCAGGACGGCGCGGACCGGCGGCGTCCAGCCGAGCGCCGCCTCGACCGCGCGCGCGAAGGCCCAGGCATAGGCCACCGTGCTGTCGCCCGAGATGCGCCCGGCAAGGCGCGCGCCCGCCTCGATCGCGGCGCCGGTCATCAGGGCCTCGACCCCCTTGTGCACGTAGCCCAGCCTCTGCTCGAGACGGACCACGGTCTCGCCGTTGGCGGTGAAGCGGAAGTGGCCGGGCTCGATGATGCCGGCATGGACCGGACCGACCGGGATCTGGTGCACGCCCTCGCCCTCCACGGCCAGGAACGCGTAAGGCTCATCGTGCTGGCGTCCGGGCCAGCGACCGTGATCGAGCCACGGCCGCGGATCGGGCAGGCCGACCGGCTCGACGCCGTAGAGGTCGTGCATCGCCCGTTCGAGCCGCAGCGCCGGGCGATGGCGGCTGGCGACCGAGGGATAACGCCCTGAATCGGTCGCCAGCGAGACGATCGCGCGCAGCGTCTGCCCGGTATCGCCGAGCGCCAGGTACATTGTCCCGCCATCGGCCCACAGCGCCTGGAGATCCTGAAGGCCGCCGGCACAGCCATCGCACAATCTCGACCAGGTCTCGGCATCGACCGGGAAACGGAAGTAGCCGTCGGCGCCGACCGCGCGGCCGGTGACGAGATCGCGCAAGGCGAGCCCCCCTGCCTCAGGAACGCCGCTCATCCCAGCAGCTCCGCGGCGCGCTGGAACCAGGCGACCAGCAGGGGCGGCAGGAAGATGCCGGCGGCGAGCACCAGCGCAAGATGCAGGATCACCGGCAGGAATGACCCGTCGACCCGGTGGGCCGGGCCGGCCGGCTCGCCGAAGATCGTGCCCTGTAGACGCAGCAGCAGCGCGCCGAAGCCAACCAGCAGGCCGAAGGCGGGCAGCAGGGCAAGCCAGGGATCGCGGGCGAAGGTCGTCGTCAGGATCAGGAACTCGCTCATGAACACGCCGAACGGCGGCAGGCCGCAGATCGCCAGCACGGCGAGCGCGAACAGGACGGCGAGGCGCGGATGGGTGACGCTGAGGCCGGTTATATCGGCCAGCCGCTGGGTACCCTTGGCCTGGGCAATGTGACCGACCGCGAAGAAGATGCCGGATTTGGTCAGGCTGTGCATCGCCATGTGCAGCAGCCCGGCAAAATTGGCGAGCGGCCCGCCCAAGCCGAAGGCGAACACCATCAAGCCCATGTGCTCGATCGACGAGTAGGCGAAGAGGCGCTTGATGTCGCGCCGCTGATACAGCATCAACGCGGCGAAGATCAGCGACACGAGCCCCATCACGACCATGACCTGACCCGGGTTGAGCGCTTCAGGGTGAGCCGCCACCAGCATCTTGAAACGCAGCAGCGCGTAGAGCGCGACGTTCAGCAACAGGCCCGACAGCACTGCCGAGATCGGCGTCGGACCCTCCGCATGGGCGTCGGGCAGCCAAGCGTGCAGGGGCGCCAGGCCGACCTTGGTGCCGTAGCCGACCAGCAGGAAGATGAAAGCGAGGTCGAGGATCGCCGGGTCGAGGCGGTTGGCGGCGCCGTGCAGCAGGCTCCAGGTCATCGCCGGCACGCCTTCGCCCAGTTCAGGCTGGCCGGCGAGATAGATCAGGATGGTGCCGAAGAACGCCAGCGAGATGCCGACGCTCGCCAGGATGAAGTACTTCCACGCCGCCTCGATCGCCTGCGGCGTGCGGTAGAGCCCGACCATCACCACGGTGATCAGCGTGGCGAGCTCCAGCCCCACCCACATCACGCCGATGTTGTTGGCAACCAGCGCCAGGTTCATCGAGCCCATCATCGCCTGGAACATCGCGTGATAGAAGCGCACGAACGCCGGCGACAGGCGGCCCGACTCGATCTCGTGGCCGATATAGGCGGCGCTGAACAGGGCGGTGGTGAAGCCGACCAGGGTGTTGATGACCACGAAGACGATGTTGAACTCGTCGACGATCGCGTAGTCGCCGGCGAAGCGGTCGGACGTCACCAGCCAGCCGCCAGCGGCCAGCGTCAGCGCCGAGGCGATCACGTTCACGACGGCGCCGACCCGGTACGACGGCAGCGCCACCAGCAGCAGCGCCGCCGCGAAGGGCAGCACCACGACGAGTTCATGGGGCTGGATCATCGGCGGTCGCCACGCATGCGATCGAGCGCCTCGATGTCGACCGTGTCGAAGCGCTCGCGGATGCGGAACACGAAGACCGCGAACACGAACAGCGCGATCAGCACCGAGAAGGCCACGCTGACCTCGACCACCAACGGCATGCCGCGCGCGCCGGTCGCCGCCAGGATCAGCCCGTTCTCCATCGACATGAAGCCCACGACCTGGGTCACGGCGTTGCGCCGGACGATCATCATCAGGAAGCCCAGCAGGACGATGGCGAGCGCCAGCGCCAGCTCCTCGCGGGCGTGGCTTGCGGTGCCGGTCGCCACCTTGGCGACCAGCGCCTGGGCGAGGCCGGTGAGCGCCAGGCCGACCAGCAGGGCAAGGCCCACGCCGACCACCTTCTCGACCTCGCGATGGATGCCGAGCCGCTCGACCATGCGCCGCAGCGCCACGGGAATGACGATGCCCTTGAGGCCGAGGGCAATCAGCGCGGTGATGAACAGGTCGGGGCGATTGTCCGACCACGCCGTCCAGGCGACGGCCAGCGCCAGGGTGATCGACTGCAGCGCAAAGGCATTGAGCACCGCGGCAATGCGCTGCTGGTAGAGGAGGGCGAAGCTCGTCACCAGCATGGCGCCGGCCAGCAGATGGGAGATGTCGTAGGCGCCCCTCATGCGACCGCCCCGCGCGACAGGAACGCGAGCAGGATGGCGAGAAAGCCGAACACGAAGGCGACGCCGACGAACTCGGGCAGCCGGAAGACGCGCATCTTGGCGATGCTGACCTCCCACACGCCGAGCAGCGCGGCACCCGCCAGGAGCTTGGCAACCCACAGGACGAGGCCCACCAGCCAGCCCGTCACGCCGGCCGTCGCCGGCGCCATGCCAAAGGGCGCGAACAGGCAAACCAGCAGCGACAGATAGAGCACCAGCTTGAGATGACTCGACGCCTCGATCAGGGCGAGATGCCGCCCGGAATATTCCAGCACCATGGCCTCGTGGACCATGGTGAGCTCGAGATGGGTCGCCGGGTTATCGACCGGGATGCGGGCGTTCTCGGCCAGCGCCACGATGATCAGGGCGATCAGCGACAGGGCGAGCGACACCCGCACCGCCCACGGCTCGGCGATGAAGAAGTCGGCCACGCCGGCCAAGCGGGTCGTGCCGGCAGCGATGGCGAGGGTCAGCACGATCAGCATCATCGCCGGCTCGGCGAGCGTGGCGATCATCATCTCGCGCGACGAGCCGATGCCGCCGAAGCTCGTGCCGACATCCATGCCGGCCAGCGCCAGCAGGGCGCGGGCGGCGCCCAGCAAGGCAACCAGCGCCACCACGTCGGCCGCCCAGTTGAACATCAAGCCGGAGGCGAAGCTCGGCACCAGCGCCGCGGCCACCCAGGTCAGCGCGAAGATCAGATAGGGCGCGCTGCGGAACAGCCACGAGGCGCTTTGCGCGATCACCGATTCCTTGCGCAGGAGCTTGGCGAGGTCGCGATAGGCCTGCATCAGCGGCGGGCCCTGCCGGCGCATCAACCGCGCCTTGACGATGCGAACGACGCCGACGGCGAGGGGCGCGATCAGGAGCACCATTGTCATCTGTGTGCCCTGCGCCAGGACCCGCAGGAGGAGATCGCCGATCATGATGTCACCGCCGCGATCGACAGCAGGATGACGAGGGCGGCAAACATCAGCGCGAGATAGCGGCGGATGGTGAGGAACTGCAGCGCATTCAGGCGCTCGGAAAGGCGCAGCAGCAGCCGGCCGGGCATGGCGTAGAACGCCTCCCAGGTGTAATCGACGGACACCACCGTGAGCCGTGCCGGGCGGCTATCGCCGGGCGGCGGCATGTCGACCGCTTCCCGGGCGGCGAAGGTCGTCGTGCCGTACACGCGTCGCAGCGGCTGGGCGAAGCTCGAGGCGGTGTATTGAGTGAGCGGCGACGGATCGGGGAAGCCGCAATCCCAGGCCGGGCCACGGCGTGTGCGGCGGGCCGACAGGCGGTGGACCACGGCCATGGTCGCCAGCGAGGCGATGACGACGAACAGCGCAATCACCGGCGCATCGTAGATGCTGCGCTCGGGATCGAAGGCGACGAGCGAGAGCGGCGTCGGGCCGCTACCGTCTCCCGGCAGGGCACTGCCGACCAGCTGGACCAGGACCGGCGCCAGCGCCCAGGCCAGCACGCTGCCGAGCAGGCCGCCCAGGACGCACAGCGCGGCGAGCCCACCCAGGGCGATCTGCTGCACGCGCGGCGCGTCGTGCGCGGCCGCCGCCTCGGCGCTGCGCGGCCGGCCGAGAAAGGCGGTGCCGTAGACCCGCACGAAGCAGGCCGCAGCGAGGGCGGCCGCCAGCGCCAGCATGGCGCCGATCGCGGGTGAAGCGAAATGCAGCGCGGCCTGCGGCAGCTCGGGCGCCGCCATGACGGCCTGGAAGAGCAGCCATTCCGAGACGAAGCCGTTGAGCGGCGGCAGCGCCGCGATGGCCAGGGCACCGACCAGGAAGAAGGCGGCGGTGCGCGGCATGCGATGGATCAAGCCGCCCAGGCCGTCGAGATCGCGCCGCCCGGTGGCATGCAGGATGACGCCGGCGCCGAGGAATAGCAGCGACTTGAACCACGAATGGTTCAGGCAATGGAGCAGCGCGGCCGCCATCGCCACGGCCGCCGCGCCATCGTGGCTGTTGGCGCGGAACGCCAGCGCCAAGCCCAGCGCCACGAAGATCACGCCGACATTCTCGATGGTCGAGTACGCGAGGACGCGCTTGAGGTCGCCCTCCAGCACGGCATAGAGCAGGCCGAGCACCGCCGTGACGGCGCCGAGCACGATCGGCGGCAGCGCCCACCACCAGGCGGGATGTCCCAGGAGATCGAAGGCGATGCGCACGAAGCAATAGATCGCCACCTTGGTCATGACGCCGCTCATCAGGGCCGAGACGTGGCTTGGCGCCGCCGGATGGGCGAGCGGCAGCCAGGCGTGCAACGGGATGAGGCCGCCCTTGGAGCCGCAGCCGACCAGCGCCGCCAGCAGGATCAGGGCCGCGACGAGCGGCTGCGGCGCCTGGCTGCGCATGGTCGAGAAGGCGTAGCCGCCGGCCTGCCCGGCGAGGCCGCCGAAGGCGAACAGGAGCGCCACCGTGCCGACCGCCGCCATGACGAGATAGAGGTGGGCCGCCCGCCGGCACTCGGGATCGGTGTGGCGCGCGATCACCAGCGCCCACGAGGCGAGCGACATCAGCTCCCAGGAGAACAGGAAGGCGTAGGCGTCGTCGGCCAGCAGCACGAGGTTCATCGCCGCGACGAACAACGCGAACAGCGGTTCTACACGCGGCGTGATCTCCTTCACCCGATCGAGGCCCATGCCATAGAGGCTGGCTGCCAGCACGCCGCCATTGATGACGAGGCCGAAGAAGGCCGACAGCGCGTCGAGCCGCACATGCAGACCGATCGTCGGCAGGCCGATCGGCAGGTGCGCTGTGGCCACGCCGCCGCCCAGCAGGACATGCAGGTCGACAATCCCCAGAACCGCTGCCGCCGCCGCGCTAGCCGGATAGACAAACGCCAGGACCGACCCGCGCATCGCGGCTGCGAGCAAGGCGACGCCGACCAATATCCCTAACGCAGCCCCCGACGCATACAGGTCCAGCACCGCTGATCCGGCCTTCCTACAGTGATCAATAAATTACTAGTTCTTTGTGTTTAATTGCCTCCAGTGTAGCAAGGGACCATCCTCTTACGGAAGCAGGATCGTCTTCCGAACCGCGGGCATAGGCGTCAAATCAGGATGAGGATCCCGGCGAAGAACTCCGATCATGGCAGGTTGCGCGCGCGCTCGTAGGCGGCGGTGAAATTGAGCGGCGTGTCGGGACGACATACCAGCGCCCGCTTGGGATCGGGATCCTCGATGAAGGCGTCGCGCAAGCGGCCGGCGCAGGGATCCTGCACGGCGACGCCGTGCCCCAGGGCACGGAACACGACATGGCGCGACGACGAGAGGTGGCGCGCTGCCTCGCGGCCCCACGCCGGCGGCGTCAACCAATCGTAAGTGCCGCTCAGCAGCAGCGTCGGGACGCCCGACTTCACCGGCAGGCGTTCCGCGGCCGGCGCCGGCGCAACGCGCCAGATCGGGCAGAAGGCCGGCGACTTGCTGGCGCGGGCGCTGAGACCATAGACGCCGCTCGCCTCGATCGCGCGGCGGCGCGCGGCGCGATCGACCGCGCCCCAGGTTTCACGGCATTCGATGCTGTTGTAGAGCCCGTCGAACTGTTGCGCATTCTGCTCGAGCAACCCGCCGTCGCTGTTCTCCAGATCCTCGGCGAACAGCTTCAAGAGCCGCGTATCGCCATGCATCGCCCCGACCACCGTCTCGGGGATCAGCGCCGCCTCGCTCTCGCGCATCATGTGCAGCAACACCATCAGGAACTTGGCGCTGTCGAGCCGCACGGCCTGCGGCCCGTCGTCGAGCTGAAGGGCGATCTCGACCGGCTTCTGGTCGGCGCTCAGGATGGCACCCTCGACGGTCTGGCGCAGGCCCGGATGGCGCTCGCGGCACAGCGAGTCGGCGGTGCAGTCGGCATAGAGCTGCTCGAAGGCGCGGCGAACCACCTCGGCCTCGTTCTGCTCGCCGTTGACCTGCGGCGGATAGACGCCATCCAGGACGGCGGCCCGTACCAGGTCGGGATGGCGGCGCATCACCTCGAGCGCCCAGCGCGTGCCGTAGGAGACGCCGTAGATGTTGATCTTCGCGAGCGACATCGCGTTGGCCAGGTCGGCCACGTCGTCGGCCAGCGCCGGGGTCGAATACATCGCCAAGTCGATCTTCTTGCGGTCGAGGCCGCTGCGGCAGCGCACCAGGATGTCGCGTTCCTGCTGCTCGGTCACCTCGCGGCGCCGGATCTTGGCCGGCCCGGAAGTGCGCGGGTCGAAGCAGTCGAGGTTGGGCGTCGAACCGCCGGCGCCGCGCTGGCTCACGATGACGACGTCCCGCCGGCGGCGGATGGCGGCGGTTTCGTTCCACCAGTCGCCTTCGGACAGGGCGTCGGCACCCGGCGACGAGGCGACCAGGGGCGCATCTCCGGGACCGCCCGACAGGTAGAGCATCGGCTCGGCGCTGGCCGTGCGCTTGGCCTTCAGGACGGCGACCTTGAGGCGAACCTCGCGCCCCTCCGGCTGATCGCGATTCTCGGGCACGATCAGCACGAAGCATTCGACCCGATCGCCGCGCGGCGGCTTGAAGACGCAGCGCTCGCGTTCGAGCCGGGGCGCGGCGAGGGCCGTGCCGGCAAGCGTCAGCACGACGATCGCCAGACCTCCCCAGGATGCCCTGCGCAACCACGGTCCCATCATGGACATGTTGTGCCACATCGGAGCTTGTGGCGGCATGAAGTAATTCTATGGAAAGGCCGAGGCAGAATGTCTTGTCATGGCCTTCGCGCCGCCACAAGTTCCCGGCCATGAATTCCCGTTCTTACTGGACCGCCGTGTGGTGCGGTTTTCTCGTCCTCACCATCGGTCTCGGCGTTCGTCAAAGCTTCGGGATTTTCCTCAAGCCGGTCTCGGCCGAGCTGCATGTCGGCCGCGAGCTGTTCTCGCTCGGCACGGCCCTGTCCATGCTGTTGATGGGCGTCATCGCCCCGTTCTCCGGGCGTCTGTGCGACCGCTTCGGATCGGCCGTGACCATTGCAGGCGGCGGCGTGTTCTATGTCCTGGGCATGATCGTGACGGCGACCATGCACGACGAGTTCATGCTTCTGCTGGGCAACATCCTGGTCGGTGTGGGGTTATCGGCGGCCACCTTCGGGCCGGTGCTGGGGGTCATTCTCAGGGTGGCGCCGCCCGAGAAGCAGGCCCTCGCCGTCGGACTGTGCTCGGCCGGCGGCTCGTTCGGCCAGTTCTTCATCGTGCCGCTGGCCGCCGTGCTGCAGAACTATTTCGGCGATTGGCGCCCGACCATGTGGGCGCTGACCATCCTTTCCGTATTGATGATCCTGCTGGCCTTCGGGCTCAACGACAAGAGCCAGATCGCGGCGGCGCGCAAGGCCTCCGGCGGCAACCAGACTGCCGGCGAAGCCCTGAGCGAGGCCTTTGCCCAGCGCAGCTACCTGCTGCTGGTGACGGGCTATTTCGTCTGCGGCTTCCACGTCGCCTTCGTGGGCGGACATCTTCCGGCCTATATCTCCGACAAGGGCGTCGGCCTCTCGCTGTTCGGCATAAGCCTCTCGCCGTCCGAGCTGGGTGGCTGGGCGATCGGCATGGTCGGCCTTTTCAACATTGCCGGGGCGGTGATCTGGAGCTCGCTGGGTGCCCGTCATAAGCGCAAGAACCTGCTGACCCTGCTTTATCTGCTGCGCTCGGCGGTGTTCCTCGCCTTCATCCTGATGCCGCTGTCGGCGGCGTCGGTGCTGGCCTTCGCCGCTGCGCTGGGCTTCCTGTGGCTCGGCACCGTGCCGCTGACCACAGCGCTGGTCGGCTACATTTTCGGGCCAGTGCATCTCACCATGCTGAACGGCATCGTGTTCTTCGGCCATCAGGTCGGCAGCTTCTTCGGCGGCTGGGGCGGCGGACGGCTGTTCGACCTGCAGGGCAACTACGACACGATGTGGTGGATCTCGATCGCGCTCGGACTCGTTGCCGCCCTGATGCACTGGCCGATCGTCGAGCAGCGCCTGTCGCGGCCGGCGGCGCTTGTGGCGCAGCCGGCATGACCGCGGCGGGCAGCTGGCGCTCCCTGCTGGCGTGGGGCAGCGCCTGCCTGCTGTTGGCGGTGATCGCCGTGTCGTTCCTGATGTGGGGCCTGAACGGTCCGGCCTACCTTGTCGATCTGGTCGCTGCGTACTGTTTGTAGTCCGCTATGATGCCTCGGCGTCGCGTTGCAGTCGCGGAGGCAGAGGTCAATGGCGCAGCGGGAACTGACGGGGATTGCCGGCTGGCTGCTCCTGCTCGCCGTCCTGCAGGTCGGGGGCCTGTTGTTTCACGCCGTGGCGCTCGCCCGGTTGCTCCCCGCTGCCGAGCGTCTCTTTGTCCTTAGCCCGATCGTCATCGGCTACGAGCTGATGGCCAATCTCGTGACGGTGACCCTGCTCCTCTACACGACGCTCCTGCTGTTTCGCCGGCGCCAGGCGTTTCCGTTCATGCTGCGTATGCAATTGTGGACGATCGCCCTATTGCACCTCGTCGATTTCGCCGTGACGCGTTTCCTGATCGGACCGACACGCTCGATCTGGTTCGAGTCGGGCGAGATGGTCGGCCACGTGACGGCGGCGATCGTGTGGAGCGCCTACACGCTGCAGTCGGTGCGCGTTCGCAATACCTTCGTGACCTGATTCGGACACGAGGTCGCAGCAAGATTCCGCGGCAGGCCTGTCACGCAATGCGCGGATGCGGCGTTCATTTCCCGTCCGACAACCAAGGAAGGAGGACGACCATGCTCCGCACGACCCTGGCTACCCTCGCCCTGATTGCCGCCGCAGGCGTGGCGTACGCCCAGACGACACCAACGACCCCGACCATCCCCACGGCCCCTGACACGCGCACGATGCCCGGCGGAACGGGCACCTCGCCGGGCATGACCACGCCGGGCACCACCAAGGCGGCACCGACGACCGCCAGCTCGGCCAAGGCCGCCATCGAGGCCAAGGGCTACACAGGCGTGAAGAGCCTGTCGCGCGACGCCGCCGGCAACTGGTCGGCCAAAGCCGTGAAGAACAATCAGGAAGTCGCCGTGTTGCTGGACGCCACCGGCAACATCAAGGAGCAGTAGGCTCCGGCACCGATCGCGGCGACGGCGAGGCGTTTCACGCCTCGCCGTCGGTCAGGCCGATGCGCGGAAAGCGCGGCAGCGTGCGGCCGCCATCCATGACGATCGTCTGCCCCGTCACGAAATCGAAGGCCGGCGAGCAGGCGAGCACGACCATGCGCGCGATCTCGTCCTCGGTCACCAGGCGACCGAGCGGCGTGCCGGCGATCGCCGCGTTCTTGTAGACCGGCATCGCGTCGGTGCGCGCGCTGGCGATCTGGCTCGGCACAACGGCATTGACGGTGATGGTCGGCGCCAGCTCGAGCGCGAGACTCTGGGTCAGATGGAGCAGCGCCGCCTTCGCCAATCCGTACACTGAGTGCGTCCGCACGAATCCCGACGTTGCACCAACATTCACGATGCGGCCCCAGCCCAGCTTCTCCATGCCCGGCACGACCCGCTGCGCCAGCAGATAAGGCGCCTTCAGATTGACCGCCATGATCTGGTCCCAGGTGGACGGCGCCAGCGTGCGATAGGGCGCGTCGGCGAACGGTCCGGCGTTGTTGACCAGGATCGAGACCGGCCCAAGGCGGCTCTCCACCGCGGACACCAGCGCATCGGGCGCCGAGCTTTGGGCGAGATCCGCATTGAACGCGCGGGCCACGCCTCCTGCGGCACTGATGCGGCCGACGACGGCCACGGCCGCTTCGATGCTCGAGCGGCAATGGACGGCCACGCGGGCGCCATGGCGGGCAAACTCGCACGCGATGCTGACGCCCGCGCCGGACGAGGAGCCGGTCACCAGCACGACCTTGCCGGCAAAGGTCGCGACGAGGTCGGTCTTGTCTGGCTCGGTCATGGATCAACCAGGACCGTCCACACCGACTTGGTCTTCGATCGATCGAGGTACTTGTCGTAAAGCTCCGAGATCAGGTCCTTGCCCAGCGTGGCGATCTCGGCTTCGTAGGCGGCGCGGTCGGTGATCTCGATGCGCTCGAGATAGTCCCACGGCCCGCCGCCGAATTGCCCGACGACCTCGGTCAGGCGATGGGTGCGGTAGCTGATGATCGACTTCAGCTTGCCGGCCACCACGTAGTCGACCTCGCGCTCGTAGCGCTCGTAATCCTCGCGGCTGACGCCGGGCTTCAGCGCGGCGAGCACATATCTCACGATTGCCATGTCATTTCTCCCCTGAAACGCATCGCTGCGAGCACGCCGATCCGATCTCATCCCTCCTCCCCAGCTTCGCTGGGGAGGTGTCGCCGTCTTACGGCGACGGAGGGGTCATGAGCACCACCACTGACGCTCATGACCCCTCCGTCCGCGAAGACGCGGACACCTCCCCACGCAAAGCGTGGGGAGGAAAAATGAGAAGAAATCACGGCTCGATCAGATCCGACCACAGCGCCACCGTCCTCGAGCGGTCGAGATACTTGGTGTAGAGCAAGTCGAGGAATTCCTTGCTGCCGGTCGCCGCCTGCTTCTCATAGTCGGCGCGGCTGGTGACCTCGATCCGCTCCATGAAGTCCCACGGGCCGCCCTCGATGCCCATGTCCATGCCCGTGATGCGATGCGTGCGGTAGCTCACGATCGAGGGATTCTGCGCCGCCTTGACGTAGTCGACCTCGCGCTCGAAACGCTCGAACTCGTCGATCGGCACGCCGGGCTTCAGGGCGACGAGCACATAACGAACCACGGTCATGGGTTTCCTCCTGGATCGACGGTCAGACGAGATGGCAGGCGACGCGATGCCCGGGCGCCACTTCGCGCACCGGCACCGGCTCGGCGCAGACTGGACGGGCGAGCGGACAGCGGCTGCGCAGGCGGCAACCGGACGGAATGTCGATCGGGCTCGGGATCTCGCCCGATAGCGTGAACGGATCGCGCCGCGCGTCTGGATCGGGGATCGGCACCGCCGCCAGCAGCGCGCGTGCATAGGGATGGGCGGGATGGGCGAACAGCTCGGCGGCGTCCGCCTCCTCGACGATGACCCCGAGATACATCACCGCCACGCGGGTCGCGAGGTAACGCACCGTCGCCAGATCGTGCGAGATGAAGAGATAGGAGAGCCCATGGCGCTGGCGCAGCTCCTCGAGCAGCAGGATCACCCGGGCGCGCAGCGATACGTCGAGCGCCGAGGTCGGCTCGTCGAGCACCACCAGGCGCGGCCCGGTCACCAGGGAGCGCGCGATGTTGACGCGCTGGCGCTGGCCGCCCGACAGCTCGTGCGGATAGCGGTCGGCGAGATCGGCGCCAAGACCCACTTCCTCGAGCACGGCTTCGGTTCGCCGGCGCCGCTCGGCGGCAGCGAGCTCGGTATGCAGCCTCAACGGCTCCTCGACCGTGCGCCGCACGCTGAGCCGTGGGTTGAGCGAGGCTGTCGGGTCCTGGAACACCATCTGCAGATGCGGCCGCATCTTCTCGAAGGCGCTGTCGTCGAGGTTGGTGATCTCGGTGCCGGCGAAGCGAATCCGTCCCGCCGTCGGCCGGTTGAGGCGCACCAGACAGCGCGCCACGGTCGACTTGCCGCAGCCCGATTCGCCCACCAGGCCGAGCGTTGTGCCCTCCTCGACCGCGAAGGAAACACCATCGACGGCGCGCACGATCGGTGGCTTGCCGTCCTGGAGCGAGCGCAGCCAGGCGCTGAACCCGCGCAGCGGGAAGTGGACGTTGAGGTCCTCGACCTCACAGAGCGTCGGCACGGCCATCCTCGACGGCATAGCAGGCGACGAAATGATCGACGGCGATCTCCTTCATGTCCGGCTTGGTCTCCCGGCAGCGCGCCTCGACCCACCGGCAGCGGCCGGCATAGCGGCAGCCCGGCGGCGCGTTGAGCAGCGACGGCACCGCGCCGGGGACAGGCTCCATGCGAACCACCCGGTCGATGCGCGGGATCGAAGCGACCAGGGCGCGGGTGTAGGGGTGCGACGGCCGCGCGAACAGCGAACGGACCGGCGCCACCTCGACGACCTGCCCGGCATGCATGACGGCGACGCGGCGGCAGGTCTCGGCGACCACGCCGAGATCGTGGGTGATCAACAGGATTGAGGCGCCGGTGCGGGCGCCAAGATCGCGCAGGAGATCGAGGATGCGCGCCGCGGTCGAGACGTCGAGACCGGTGGTCGGCTCGTCGGCGATGAGCAGGCGCGGCGAGGTCGCGAGCGCCATGGCGATCATCACGCGCTGGCACATCCCGCCCGAGAACTGATGGGCGTACTGCCGCGCCCGGCGTTCCGGCTCCGGGATTCCGACCAGGCGCAGCATGTCGAGGGCGCGCTTGCGGCTCTCGGCCTTCGACAGGCCGGCGTGCAGAGCGAACAGCCGGGCGACCTGCTCGCCGACCGTGAGCAAGGGATTGAGCGAGGTGCGCGGCGTCTGGGCGACCATGGCGATCTGGGCGCCGCGGATATGGCCCAGCTCGGGTTCGCCGAGGCCGCACAGATCGCGGCCCTCGAAGACGACGCGGCCGCGCACGCGCCGGCCTGGCTTGCGGATGAGCTGCAGGATCGCCGTCGCGGTGACCGACTTGCCCGAGCCCGATTCGCCGACCAGGCCCAGGATCTCGCCGGCCCGCACCTCGAAGGTGGCGCCGTCGACCGCCTCGACCTCGCCATGGTCGGTGGCGAAGTGCACGGCCAGGTCCTCGACCGCGACGACGGCGTTCACCGCACGCCCCGCATGCGCGGGTCGAGAAAGTCGCGCAGCGCATCGCCGACCAGGTTGAAGGCCAGCACCATGATCACGATGGCGAGCCCCGGGAACAGGAACAGCCACCATTCGCCGGTGACGATGTACTGCGCGCCTTCGGCGGTCATCGAGCCCCATTCGCTCTGCGGCGGCCGGATGCCGAGGCCGATGAACGACAGCGCCGCCATGGTGAGCAGCGCATAGCCCATGGCGAGCGTCGCCTGCACGATGATCGGCGGCAGGCAGTTGGGCAGCAGATGGATGAACACGATGCGCCACGGCGGATTGCCGACGACCCGGGCGGCGTCGGCATACTCCATCTCACGGATGCGCAGGATCTCGCCGCGCACCAGCCGCAGGTAGGTGGGAATCTGGGTGATCGCGATGGCGACCAGCACGTTGCCGACGCTGTTGCCGAGCGCCGCGGTGATCGCCATGGCCAGGATGAAGGCCGGGAAGGCCATCACCGAATCGACGCAGCGCATGATGATCAGGTCGACCCAGCCGCGGTACAGGCCCGAGAGCGCGCCGATGGTCGAGCCGATGGCGAGCGCCAGCGCGGTTGCCCCGAACGACACGGCGAGATCGACGCGCGCGGCGAAGATGATGCGCGACAGCAAGTCCCGGCCGTAGATGTCGGTGCCCAGCAGATGATGCAGCGATAGCGATTGCAGGGCAGCCGCCGGATCGGTCTCGTCGGCGTCATAAGGCGCGATCCACGGGGCAAAGAGGGCGGCGAGGATCATGGCGACGATGATGGCGAGCGCGATGGCGGAGAGCCAGTTGCGCTTGATCCTCCGCCAGACCAGCCGCAGCGCGGCCGCCGTGGCGTTCGGGCACGGTGCAGGAGAGCGGACGGCGTCGGCCATCACTCGAGCCGGATGCGCGGGTCGATCACGCCGTACACGATGTCGATCACGAAATTGACGATCACGTACAGCAGGGCAACGAACAGCACGAAGGACTGGATCGGACCGGAATCCTTGGTCATCAGCGAGGTGATGGCGTAGTTGCCGATACCCGGCCAGGCGAACACGCTCTCGACCACCGCGTTGCCGGCCATCAGGAAGCCGAACACCAGGCCGAGGATGGTCACGACTGGGATCAGGGCATTGCCCAGCGCATCGCCATAGATCACGCGGCGTCGCGGGATGCCGGCCGCCCAGGCCGCCTTGATGTAATCCGATTCGAGGATCTCCAGCATGGTCGAGCGCACCATGCGGGCGATCGGCGCCATCACGCTGAGGCCCAGGATGACGGCAGGCAGCATGAGCTGGTGCAGCGCGGATGCCAGCGCCGTCCAGTTACCCGTCAGCAGACTGTCGACGACATAGAGGCCGGTGATGGCCTGCGGCGGCTCGATTCCGGCCCCCAGCCTACCGAGCGGCGGCGGCGCCACCCCCCACAGATAGAAGAAGACGTAGATCGCCAGCAGGCCGGTCCAGAAGGTCGGCATGGCGACGCCGGCGACGCCGACGATGCGACCGATATGGTCGATCGCCGTGTCGCGATGGACGGCGGACTGAACGCCGAGCGGAATGCCGATCGCCAGCGCGATCAGCAGGCTCGCCAGGGTGAGCTCCAGCGTCGCCGGCAGGCGTTGCGTGAAATCTTCCAGGACGGGACGGCCCGTCGATGCGCTGGTGCCGAGATCGCCGCTCAGCAAGCCGCTCATGTAGCGCCAGTATTGAACCCAAGCCGGCTGATCGAGCCCCATTGCCTTCTCGAGCTCGGCGACGACCTCGGGCGGCACCAGCGGCCCCGCCTTGACCACGGCCGGATTGCCGGGAAGCAGATAGGTGAGCGTGAAGGTGATGATCGTGACACCCAGCAGCGTCGGAATGACGAGAGCCAGGCGGCGCAGGAAGTAGCCGAGAAACGTCACCGGCGGCTCCGCACCGACTTCAGATTCCTCCCCGGCTCCGCCGGGGAGGTGTCGCCGCCTGTCCTGAGCGAAGCGAAGGATCTCGGCGACGGAGGGGTCATTGCCGGGAGCGCGCCACTCCCGTGGCGCTCATCTTCATTCTCCTCCCTAGCGAAGCTGGGGAGGTGTCTCGGTAATCTGAGACGGAGGGGTCATGAGCAGCGGGACTGGGGCCTCTGACCTCTCCGTCCGCGATTACGCGGACACCTCCCCAGCAAAGCTGGGGAGGAGAATGAGATGAGCGCCACGGAGTGGCGCGCTCCCGGCAATGAGTCATGACCCCTCCGTCGCCGCATGACGGCGACACCTCCCCGGCGGAGCCGGGGAGGAAAAACGAAATCAGCCGAACTTCATGGCATTGAAGCGCTCGAACGTGTCCCAGCGCTTCTCGATGCCGACCAGGTCGGCGCGCATGACGCGGGTCCAGTTGTCGTACCACAGCATGCCCCACACGGCGTCGTCGATGACGATCTTCTGCGCCGCCTTGGCGGCCGCGAGCCGCTTGTCGGCATTGGCCTCGTGGTAGTTCTCGTCGAGAATCTTGTCGAGCGCCGGGTTCTTGTAGAACGCCGTGTTGGTGCCGCGCGACGTGCTGTGGAACAGCGGCACCAGGTGGAAGAACGGATCGTTGACCCACGACTGCCAGGATTCGATCGAGAGCTGCAGGTCGCCCTTGGAGGCGAGCTGGCGGAAGGTGGCATCGGTCTGGCGCGTGATGTTGATCTTGCAGCCGACCTTCTCCAGCTCGCGCTGGATCCACACGGCGGCTTCCTCGTGCGGCTGCCAGCCGATGCGCACGGCGAGATCGAGCGTGACCGGCTGCGTCACGCCGGCCTCCTTCATCAGGGCCCGCGCCTTGTCGAGATCGAACTTGTAGGGCGACAGGGCATTATCGTGGCCCGGCATCAGCGACGGCAGCGGCGAGGTCATGGCCGAGCCATAGCCCTGCAGCACGTTGGGCACGATCGCGGCCACCGGAATGGCATAGCTGATCGCCTGCCGGACCTTGACGTTGTCGAGCGGCGCCTTGGTCTGGTTCATCGCCAGCCAGTGGCAGGTCGTGTCGGGGATCGACACGATCTTGAAGTTCTTGTCGCCTTCGAACGTCTTGATGCTGCGCGGCGACAGGCCTGGCCGGCCGACCACGAGATCGACCGCCTTGCGCTTCAGCAACAGCACACGATCGGCTTCGTTGGGCACGAACTTGAAGACGACCTGCTGGAAGGCCGGCGCACCGCGCCAATGATCCTTGCGCGCCTGCAGCACCACCTCGACGCCGGGCGTGTTCTTGACCAGCTCGAAAGGTCCAGAGCCTGCCGCATTGCGCTTGGCCCACTCGGCCGCCCACGGATCGGCCGCCGTCGCGTTGGGCTTGACCAGCTCGGGATCGAGCGCGGTGATGGTCATCAGCGAGAACAGGTTGAGCGGCATCTGCGGCGGCGTCGGCCCCGCCATGTTGATGACGATCGTGCTGTCGTCGCGCACGACGATGTCTTCCGGCTTCGAGATGCGCAGCATGCGCGGCATGATGAAGCGCATGTAGCCCGGCGACTGCAGGGCGCGGTCGAGCGAATACTTGACCGTCTCGACCGTGACGGGCCGGCCGCTGGGAAACTTCATGCCGGGCCGCAGCTTGAGAGCGATCGACGCGCCGTCGCGCTCGAACGCCCACGATTCGGCGATGCTGCCCTCGAAATCACCCGGGAACGACCGCGACACGCCCGGCATACCGTCGATCGGCTTCACCTTCCACGACAGGATCGGGTCGTAGATGTTGCATTGGACGGCATAGCCGCCGACCGACTTGAAGACATGCGGGTCGAGGCTGTCGATGTCGGTGTCCCATGCCACCGTCAACGTCGTCGGCGCCTGCGCCGATGCAGATCGAGTTCCGATGCCCCCGAGTGCCAGCGCGCCTGCGCCGGCCGACGCCTTCAAGAAGGTCCGCCGATCCGTGCGTGAACCCATCCCTAGTCCCTCCTCCAAGCCCCCCGAGACAGCAATTTTCCCACGTGTTCCACTATTGTCAACGACTGGTCCAATTTTGACACGAGGCACGCCGTTTACTTGCCTATGTCTCTCAATGCTCTAAGATTCGTCCCGAAAATGAGAGTTCGACAAGAATCTTTGGAACGGACGAGGCGGGTGACATGAGCACGATCCAGAATGTCTCCCGCCTGCTGCGGTTGTTTACGGCGGAGCGAAGCGTGCTGTCGGTGACGGAAGCGTCCCAGCTCCTGAAGCTGCCCAAGAGCTCGGTGTCGCGCCTGTTGAAGTCGATGGCCCAGGCAGGGCTGCTCACCAGCCTCGAGGGCAAGGCCGGCTACCGCGTCGGCAACCTGATCTTCGAGACCTCGCGGCGCCATCGCAGCAACTCGACCCTTAGCGTGATGGCCGACGAGGCCCTGGCGCAGCTTGCCAAGACGACCGGCCACACTGGTTATGTCGCGATCCTGGACGGACCGGAGATCCTCGGGCTCAGGATGCGGCATGGTACGCGCGCCCTGCGCGTCGTGACGTCGCCGGGCGACCGCCTGCCCGCCTTCGCCTCGGCGAGCGGTCGCGCGCTGCTGGCGCGCCTGGACGACGAGGCCGTGCGCGCCCTGCACAAGGCGCCGCTCGAGCCGCCGTCGCCGCATGCGCCGCAAACGATTGCCGACCTGCTGGTCGCGCTGGCGACCGTGCGCGAACGCGGTTGGGCCCAGGTAACGGACGAATGCCTCCCGGGAGTCGAATCGCTCGCCATCTCGGTGCACGACCGCGAGAACGGCGAGACGGTCGCGATCTGCATCTCCTATTCGGCCGCCATGATCTCGGCCAACGAGAAGTCGCGCATCGTCACCCTGCTGATGCGCGCCGGCTGCGAGCTGGCGATGAAGTTCGACGACGACCATTGGATGGTGCCGCGATTCGCGAGCTACGCCGCCCCGTCGTGGGTCGAGGCTGCGTAAGTCTGGGAGGAGATTGCCGACGATGTCGCTCGACCTGTTGATGCTGGGCAACGTCCCGATCGCGCAAATGATCGACCGCGCCAAGCTGGCCGAGGCCAACGGCTACGATACGCTGTGGGTCGCCGACGAGCGCTTCTACCGCGAGGTCTATTCCTGCCTGGCGGTGCTGGCGCAGCACACCACGCGGGTGAAGCTCGGCACCTGCGTCACCGACCCGTTCGCCCGCCATCCGGCGCTGACCGCGATGGCGATCGCCACCCTGGACGAGATCTCGAACCAGCGCGCCGTCCTGGGCGTCGGCGCCGGCATCTCGGGCTTCGCCGAGCTCGGCGTAGTCCGCAAGAAGCCGGCCATCGCCATGCGCGAGATGATCGAGATGGTGCGCAAGCTGCTGCGCGGCGAGTCGGTCGACTATCAGGGCGAGGTCGTGTCGTTCGCCAACGGCAAGCTGAGCTTCAAGCCCGTGCGTGCCGACATTCCCGTCTATGTCGCGAGCAACGGTCCGCTCGGTCAGCGCATGACCGGCGGCATCGCCGACGGCGCCATCATGGAAGGCTGCGGCTCGGTCGAGGAAGTTGCGGCGTTCCGCGAGGTGCTGGCCCAGGGTGCCCGCAAGCGCGGCCGCGATCCCGCCGCGGTCAAGGTCGTCGCCCGCCTCAATGCCTGCGTCGCCGCCGACGGCAAGAAGGCGCGCGACGCCGTCCGTCCCTTCGTCGCCCGCATGCTGGCGGCCGGTCGGCTCAAGTTCATGACCGCCGAGAAATGCGGCCTCACGTTGCCGGCCGCGGCCACCACGCCGCTGGCCAACGTCGCCTACGCCGCCGGTGCCGCGCCCTATGCGCCGCTGCTGCCGCTGGTCACCGACCGCCACGTCAACGCCTTCACCCTGTCGGGCACGGAGGACGAGATCGTCGACCACATGGTCAAGCTCAAGAAGGCCGGCGTCGATGCCTTCACCATCATGCCGTTCGCTCCCGAAGGCGGCTCGGCCGAGCAGACCCTGGTGCAATTCGGCGCGTCCATCTGGCCGCGCGTCAAGAAGCAGACCTGAGAGCCTGCGATGGGCTTCGCCTTCCACCAGCCCGACAGCGTGGCGAACGCCATCGCGCTCGCCCATCGCTACGGCGAGGACGCTCGCTTCATTGCCGGCGGCACCGACCTGATCATCCAGATCAACCGCAAGCGGCTGGCGCCGCAGCATGTCATCAGCCTGGGCAGCCTCGGCCTCGAGGGCATCCGCGAGACAGCGGACGAGATCACGATCGGCGCCACGACGACCCACAATGACGTCGTCTTCCACCCCGGCTTCCAGCACCAGCTGACGGCCCTCGCCGAGGCGTCGGCCGTCGTGGGCGGCCGTCAGATCCGCCACGTCGCGACGGTCGGCGGCAACATCGTCAATGCGTCGCCCGCGGCGGACCTCGTGCCCGCCCTGCTCGCGCTCGATGCCACGATCGACCTGCAGGGTCCGGCGCAGACGCGCAGCCTGCCGCTCGACCGCTTCCTGCTCGACCGCGGCCGCACCGAGCGGCAAATCGACGAGGTGCTGACCGCGGTCAGGTTCGCAAGGCCGCCGTCGCAGAGCGCCACGTCATTCCTCAAGGCCGGACGCCGCAAGGCCATGGAGATTTCCGTCGTCTGCGTTGCCGCCCATCTCGTCCGCGGCCCGGACAACGGCTTCAGCAAGGTCCGCATTGCCGTGGGCGCAGCGGCGCCGCGCACGTTCCGCGCGGTCGGAGCCGAGGCGCTGGTCGCCGAACGCGGGGATGACGGGACATCGTTTGTCGAAGCGGGCCGGCTGGCGGCGAAGGCCGCGGTGCCGATCGGCGACGTGCGCGCCTCGGCCCGCTATCGCACGCTGCTCGTCGCGGCTCTGGTCGAGCGCGCCCTGACAGCCTGCCGAGACCGGATGCAAGGAGCCGGCGCATGACCCGCAGCCCCCTCGAGCTCACGATCAACGGCGAAAGCTACCAGGTGATGGTCGAGCCGCATTGGACGCTGTTGCAGGTGCTGCGCGGCGAGCTCGGGCTCGGCGGCACCAAGGAGAACTGCCTGGAAGCGGAGTGCGGCGTGTGCACCGTGCTGCTCGACGGCAAGGCGGTCAACTCGTGCATCCTGCTCGCCCGGCAATGTCGAGGCCGCGCCATCACCACCATCGAAGGCCTGGGTGATCCGGAGCATCTGCATCCCCTGCAGACGGCATTCATCGAATGCGGCGCCGTGCAGTGCGGCTACTGCATCCCCGGGATGATCCTCACGGCCAAGTCGTTCCTCGACGAGTGTCGCGGCCGGCAGCCCAGCGAGGCGCAGATCCGCGAAGCGCTGTCGGGAACGCTCTGTCGTTGCACCGGTTACCAGAAGATCGTCGACGCCGTCGCCCTGGCGGCGCGCCGGTTGGAGTCGGCACCATGAGTGGCTACGACCATCGGGTGGCCGGCAAGCGACTGAGCCGCCTCGACGGCGTCGGCAAGGTCACCGGCAAGCACGTCTATGCCGCCGACTTCGTCCTTCCCGGCATGCTGTTCGCCCGGATCCTGCGCAGCCCGGTCGCGCGCGCCCGCGTCGTGCGGCTCGATGTTGCCAAGGCACTCGCCCTGCCCGGCGTGCGCACCATCCTGACGGCACGCGACGTGCCGATCATCCGCTTCGGCACGGCGATCAAGGATCGCCCCATGCTGGCCGACGGCGAGGTGCGGTTCGTCGGCGAGGCGATCGCCGCCGTTGCCGCGACGACGCTCGAGATCGCCACACAAGCGATCGGCCTGATCGAGGTCGAGTACGAAGAGCTGCCGGCGGTGTTCGACCCCGAGGCGGCGATGGCCGACTCCGCGCCGCTCGTCCATCCGCAGTGGAACAGCTACCAGGCGCTGCCGGTGTTCGCGCGCGACGGCAACGTGCCGGGCCGCTGCTCGCTCGGCCATGGCGATGTCGAAGCGGGCTTCGCCGCGTCCTATCGCGTCTACGAGCATCGCTTCACCTCGCAGCTCGTGCATCCCGGCTATACCGAGCCGCGCGCCGCGGTCGCGAGCTGGGACGGCAACGGCGACGTCATCGTGTGGACCAACACCCAGCTGCCCTTCGACATGAAGAACATGCTGGCCGAGGTGCTCGACTTGCCGGCCGGCAAGGTCCGCGTGATCGTGCCCGGCATCGGCGGCGGCTTCGGCGGCAAGCTGCGGGTCGGCGTCGAGCACTTCGCCGCCTGGCTGGCGCGCAAGTCGCGGCGGCCGGTCAAGGTCATGACCACCAGCGAGGAAGAGCTTCTGGACGCCTATCCGCGCCAGCCGACGATCGTCACCCTGAAGACCGGCGTCGCGCGCGACGGCACGCTGCTGGCACGCAAGGGACAGGTGATCATCGATTGCGGCGCCTACGCCAATTCCGGGCCGGCGACGGCTGCTGTCGCCCTGCAGGTGCTGAACGGCCCCTACCGCACCGCCAACCTCCAACTCGAAGGCATCGCCGTCTACACCAACAAGGGTGCGACCGGCTCGTTCCGCGCGCCTGCCGGGCCGATGGCCAACTTCGCCGTCGAATCGCAGATCGACATGATCGCCGACGATCTCGGCCTCGATCCGCTCGAGATGCGGCTCAGCAACGCCTTTTGCGAGGGCGACAGCGGGCCCGCCGGCGAAAAGCTGGCGAGCGTGAGCATCGCCGAGTGCCTGACGCGCGCCGCCGAGGCGATCGGCTGGAAGGACCGAAAGCCTGGCAGCGGGCGCGGCAAGGGGATCGCCTGCAGCTGGTGGATGACAACCGGTGGCTCGTCCGGCGTCTACGTCAAGATCAATGCCGAAGGCACCGTGACCCTGGTAAGCGGCGCGGTCGAGATCGGCACGGGCGCCCTCACCGGCGCCGCGCAGGTGCTGGCTGAGGAGCTCGGCATCGACCTCGCCGACGTGAGCGTGGCCGACGTCGACACCGAGTCGACGCCGTTCGACTACGGCGCCCAGGGCAGCCGCACGGCCTTTTCGGTCGGCAATGCCTGTCGCGTCGCCGCGGCCGATCTGCGGCGTCAGGTCTTCGAGATCGCCGCCCAGCAGTGGCAGGTGCCGGTCGATGGCATGCGGCTCGAAGGCAAGGCGGTGGTGCTGGGCAACAAGCGCCTGACCCTGGCCGACATCGCCGCGGCGTCGCTGCGCTCGGGCGGCGGGCTGATCTCGCACGGCACGGTGATCCAGCCGATGCCGACCTTCGATCCGGGCCGCGTGAAGAACCATCCGCTGCCGGCCTGGACCAGCCCGAGCTACCACGCCCACGCCGTCGATCTCTCTGTCGACGACGTCACCGGCGAGGTGTCGATCAACCGCTACGTCGTGGTGCAGGACGTCGGCTACGCCATCAACCCGACCTACATCGAGGGCCAGATCGAGGGTGGTGTCACCCAGGGCATCGGCCAGACGCTGAGCGAGGAGATCGTCTACCGGGACGGCCGCGTGCTGAACGCCAACCTGACCGACTACAAGATGCCGACGGCGATGGACGCGCCGCGCATCGAATCCATCCTGGTGCAAAGCCCGAGCGTCAACGGACCGTACGGCGCCAAGGGCGTCGGCGAGCCGCCCTGCATCCAGCCGCCGGCGGCGATCGCCAACGCCATCGCCGTCGCCACCGGCGTGCGCGTGCAGACCCTGCCGATCACCGCCGAGAAGATCGCGCTCGCCCGGCTCGACGAGGCGGGATGATGGAAGTCACCGTCCGGGCCTGGGGCAATCTGCGCCGCTTCCTGCCGGGCGGCGTCGACACCGCCACCGTGGAGGTCCCGGACGGTGCCACCATCGACGACCTCACGGCCCAGCTCGCCCTCGCGCACGACGTTTGGGCGGTGGCGGTGAACGGCCAGGTCGTGTCGTTCTCGACGACCCTCTCACCCGGCGATCAGGTGATTCTGTTCGACCATCTGCATGGGGGCTAAATTCCTCCCCAACGCAGTTGGGGAGGTGTCGCCGTTTTCGGCGACGGAGGGGTCATGAGCCTCAGGCTCAACCCTCTCCCATGACTCATGACCCCTCCGTCGCGTATGACGCGACACCTCCCCAGCGAAGCTGGGGAGGAGAAGAGAGCTACAGCACGAACTTGCTCAGATCGGCGTTCTTCGCCAGCGCACCGACGCGCTCGCGGACGTAGGCGGCGTCGATCTCGATCTTCTGGCCGGGCTTGTCCGAGGCGGTGAAGCTGATCTCCTCGAGGAGCTTCTCCATCACCGTGTGCAGGCGCCGGGCGCCGATATTCTCGACCGTCTCGTTGATGTCGGCCGACAGCTTCGCCAGCTCGTCGATGGCGTCGGGCTTGAAGTCGAGATCGACCTTCTCGGTCGCCAGCAGCGCCTTGTACTGCTTGACCAGGCTCGCCTCGGGCTCGGTCAGGATGCGGCGGAAATCCTCCTGATTGAGCGACGCCAGGCTGACGCGGATCGGCAGGCGGCCCTGCAGCTCGGGCAGCATGTCGGACGGCTTGGCGAGGTGGAAGGCGCCGGAACAGATGAACAGCACGTGGTCGGTCTTCACCGGACCGTGCTTGGTGTTCACCGTCGTGCCCTCGATCAGCGGCAGCAGGTCGCGCTGCACGCCCTCGCGGCTGACGTCGCCGCCGCCGCGGAACTCGCTGCGCGCGGTGATCTTGTCGATCTCGTCGATGAACACGATGCCGTTCTGCTCGACCGACTCGCGGGCGTCGCGCACGACCCTCTCCTGGTCGAGCAGCTTGTCGCTCTCCTCGCGCATCAGGGTGGCGTGCGATCCGGCCACCGTCATCTTCTTCTTCTTGGTGCGACCGCCGAACGCCTTGCCCAGCATGTCGCCGATATTGATCATGCCGACCGACGCGCCCGGTTGCCCGGGCACCTCGAACTGCAGCGGCGCGCCGGCATCGGCGACCTCGATCTCGATCTCGCGCTCGTTGAGCTCGCCGGCCCGCAGCTTGTGGCGGAAGCGCAGCCGCGTCTCCTCGCTGGCGTTGGCGCCGCACAACGCGTCGATCACGCGATCTTCGGCGGCGAGCTCGGCCTTGGCGCGGACGTCCTTGCGCAGCCGTTCGCGCGACATGTCGAGCGCGGCCTCCATCAGGTCGCGGGCGATCTGCTCGACGTCGCGGCCGACATAGCCGACCTCGGTGAACTTGGTCGCCTCGACCTTGAGGAACGGCGCGTTGGCGAGCTTCGCGAGGCGGCGGGCGATCTCGGTCTTGCCGCAGCCGGTCGGGCCGATCATCAGGATGTTCTTGGGCAGCACCTCTTCGCGCAGCGCCTCGGGCAGCTGCAGGCGCCGCCAGCGGTTGCGCAGGGCGATCGCCACGGCGCGCTTGGCGTCCTGCTGGCCGACGATGTGCTTGTCGAGCTCGGAGACGATCTCGCGCGGGGAAAAGTCGTTGCTCATTGCGCTCTCAGAGCTTCTCGATGACGAGGTTGTGGTTGGTGTAGACGCAGATGTCGGCGGCGATGTTCATCGCCTTGCGGGCGATCGTCTCGGCATCGAGGCCCTCGACGTCGATCAGCGCGCGCGCCGCGGCCAGTGCGTAGTTGCCGCCCGAGCCGATGGCGATGACGCCGCCCTCCGGCTCGAGCACGTCGCCCGAGCCGCTGAGCAGCAGCGACACGTCCTTGTCGGCGACCGCCATCATCGCCTCCAGCCTGCGCAGGTAACGGTCGGTGCGCCAGTCCTTGGCGAGCTCGATGCAGGCGCGCAGCAGCTGGCCGGGATGGCGCTCCAGCTTGCTCTCGAGGCGCTCGAACAGGGTGAAGGCGTCGGCCGTCGAGCCGGCGAAGCCGCTCACGATCTGGCCGTTGCCGAGGCGGCGGACCTTCTTGGCGTTGCCCTTGACGATGGTCTGGCCCATCGAAACCTGGCCGTCGCCGGCCATCACGACCTGCCCGCCCTTGCGGACGGACAGGATGGTGGTGGCGTGCCAGCCGGGTGACTGCGAATTGTCGGGGGAGGCGGAAAACATGGCCCCCGTAAATAGTCAATAACCGGCGTAAATCAATCACGTGCTAACGTCGCGCCATGAGCGAGCAGCACCCCGTTATCGTCATCGGCGCCGGCATCGTCGGAACCGCGACCGCCCGCGCCCTGCAGCGCGACGGTCATGCCGTCACCCTGATCGACAGCGCCGAGCCCGGCCGCGCCACCTCCTATGGCAATGCCGGCTTCGTCGCCATCGACCATCTGTTGCCGCTCGCCCGGCCGTCGGTGCTGCGGCGCGTGCCGCGGATGCTGATCGACCGCGCCAGCCCGCTCACGATCCATCTGCCCAGCCTGCCCTGGCTGGTGCCGTGGATGATGCGCTTCGCGCGCGCCGCGGCAAGCAACGCCGAGGTCCGCAAAGGCGTCGATTCGTTCGGCCATCTGATGGCCGAGGCCAACATCGCCTGGAAGACCGAGATCCAGGCATCGGGCCTGGGCGAGCTGTTCAGGAGCCGTGGCGCGCTCTACGTCTACGAAAGCGAGGCCTCCTTCGCCGACGGCGCGGAGGAGCGGGCGCTGCAGACGGCCAAGGGCACCGTGTTCGAGGTCATCGACGGCAAGCGCGCCCGCGAGATGGCGCCCGGTCTGGCCGACCACATCGTGCGCGGCGTCTACTATCCCGACGGCATGCACACCATCAATCCGTACCGCGTGGTGGCGGCACTCGCCGAGCGCTTTGCCGCCGAAGGCGGCACGGTGCTGCGCAGCCGCGTGCGCGGCTTCGAGCGCGACGGCGATCGCGTCAGCGCGGTGCAGACCACCGGCGAGACGCTGCCCGCCAAAGCGGTGGTGATCGCCACCGGGCGCGCTTCCGGGGAGCTGACCCGGCTGCTCGGCTTCAAGGCGCCGCTGGTCGCCGAGCGCGGCTATCACGTCATGCTGGCGCCGGATAATGTGCGCTTCGATCTGCCGGTCAGCCCGGCCGAGCGCGGCTTCTTCATCACGCCGATGGAGGAAGGCCTGCGGCTCGCCGGCACCGTCGAGCTGGCGGCGCCTCACCAGCCACCGACCTGGTCGCGCGCCGACCTGCTGGTGCGCCATCTCAAGGAAGTCTTCCCCGGCGTCGGCGGCACCGAACAGAGCCGCTGGATCGGCGAACGGCCGAGCCTGCCCGACTTCCGACCGGCGATCGGCCGGGCGCCGCGGCTGGCCAACGTCTATTGCGGCTACGGCCATCAGCATGTCGGCCTCACGCTCGCCACCGCGACCGGCCGGCTGATCGCCCGCCAGATGGCTGGCGAGCCGCTGCCCGGCGCCTTGCAGCCCTGCGATCCCGGCCGCTTCGGATAGGGGCCTGGTCGGTCAGGGGCGTTGCACAGCTTTGCCGCGAGGACTAGCCTTCGCCGTCGACTGGCGAAGACGCACCTTGGAGGCAAGCATGAGTTCTCATCGCAGCCCCGCAGACGTTCGTTCAGGGCTGAAGCATCCCATCATCGATGCCGACGGTCACTGGGTCGAGTACAACCCGGTATTCGCCGAGCGCATGCGCAAGCTTGCCGGCGACAAGGCGGCCGACGGCTACCTGGCCTCGCAGCGCCGCGTCCCCGAGTCGCTGTCGCTGTCGATCGCCGAGCGCAAGCAGCGCGGCATCGCCATGGAGAACTATTGGGGCCGGCAGTCGACCAACACGCGCGATCGCGCCACGGCAATGATGCCGCGCATGCTCTACGATCGGCTCGACGAGCTCGGCATCGATTTCGGCATCATCTATCCGACGGCCGGCCTGGGCATTCCGCGCATCGCCGACGGCGAGACGCGGCGCGCGGTGATCCGCGGCTTCAACATCGTCACGCACGACTATTTCGCCAAGCTCAGCGACCGGCTGACCCCGGCCGCGGTGATCCCGATGCATACGCCCGAGGAGGCGATCGCCGAGCTCGACTTCGTGACCAAACAGCTCGGCGCCAAGGTCGCCATGTTCGGCGGCAGCTTCCCGCGGCGCATGCCGTTCGCCGAGGGCCTCGATCCGACGATGGGCCGGTTCTCGGTGACCTACGAGAATCTCGGCATCGACAGCGACTACAATTACGACGCCGTCTGGCAGCGCTGCCGCGAGCTGGCGATCGCGCCGACCTTCCATGCCGGCGGCCGCGGCTTCGGCCTGCGCAACTCGCCCAGCAACTTCACCTTCAACCATATCGGCCACTTCGCCGCCGCCGGTCATGCGATCGCCAAGGGGCTGTTCCTGGGCGGCGTGACGCGGCGCTTCCCCGACCTGCGCTTCGCCTTCCTCGAAGGCGGCGTCGGCTGGGGCTGCCAGCTCTTCGCCGACCTGATCGAGCATTGGGAGCGGCGCGGCGCCAAGGGCCTGGCCTACATGGATCCCAGGAAGCTCGATCGGCAGCTGCTCAAGAGCCTGGTCGACAAGTACGGCTACGAGGACATGGCGGCCGAGCTCGGCCGGCGAGACGGCTGGCCGCAATGGGAGGAGGACAACCTCACCGGCGGCGTGCCGGTGCACGACGATTTCGCGGCCTGCGAGATCAGCCGCAAGGAGGATTGGGTCGATCTCTACGCCAAGCCGTACTATTTCGGCTGCGAGGCCGACGACCGCATGAACGTCACGGCGTTCGGCAAGGCCAATCCTTTCGGCGCCCGCATCAACGCGATCTTCAGCTCCGACATCGGCCATTTCGACGTGCCCGACATGCTGAGCCCGGTGCCGGAAGCCCATGAGCTGGTCGAGGACGAGCTGATCACGGCCGACGATTTCCGCGACTTCACCTTCGCCAACGCCGTCCGCCTGTGGGGCACCCAGAACCCGCACTTCTTCGACGGCACGTCGGTCGCCAAGGAAGCGGCCGCAGTGCTGAACGTCGCGCCGGCCCGCGCCGCGGCGGAGTAGTCCATCCCCTCCTCCCAGCGTCGCTGGGGAGGAGATTGATCACGTCCCGTACTGCAGCAGCGTCTCGCCGTTGCGCCTGAGCCAGGCCTGGGGGACCTCGATCGGGCCGTCGCACAGGGTGCGGGCCACCGCCCAGAAGCGCGGGCTGTGGTTGAGATGGACGAGGTGCGCCACCTCGTGCGCGGCGAGATAGTCGATCACGTCGGGTGGTGCGAAGACCAGGCGCCACGAGAACGACAAGGTGGCGTCGGGGCCGCAGCTCCCCCAGCGCGAGCGGCTGTCGCGCAAGCTGATGCGCTTGACCCGGCGGTCCGCCTTGGCCGCCTTCTCGTGCACCAGCGGCACCAGGTGGCGGCGCAGCTCGGCAGTCAGCCAGTCGCGCAGGCGGCGCGGCAGGTGCTCGGGCTGCCCGGCGACATGGATCTCGTCCCCTTCGCGCCACACCGTGCCGCGCATATCGCCGCGATAGCAGATGCGATGCGGCGCCCCGAACAGCGGCAGCTCGGCCCCGTCGACGAAGGGCCGTGGCATCGGCAGCCGCTCGAGACGTGCGGCGATCCAGCCGGCCTGCGCGTGCGCGAAGTCGATCGCGGTACCGCGGGCCATGCGCAGCGGCGCCGTCAGCACGATGCGCCGCCGGGCAGCGTCGACCCTGAGCGACGCGCGGCGCGCGCGGCGGCTGCGCACGAAGGTGACGGGCAGGACATCGCCGGCATGAGCAATGCTCAGTTGCTCGGGCTCGGGCACCGCTTTAGGCAGGACGAAACGGAGCACCGCGCCGGACAGCGACATGCATCGCATCATACAGCAAGGGACCAACTGACGTGAGCCTCGATCTCGCCCGACTGCGCGCCGAAACGCCCGGCTGCGCTCATGTGCTGCACCTCAACGCCGCGGGATCGGCGCTGCCCAGCAAGCGCACGCTCGACGCCACGCTTGATCACCTCCGGCTCGAGGCCGAGATCGGCGGCTACGAGGCGGCGGCCAAGGCCCATGCCGATCTCGAAGGCTTCTATCCCGCGATCGCCCGGCTGATCGGCGCCGCGCCGGACGAGATCGCCTTCGTCGAGAACGCCACCCGCGCCTGGGACCTCGCCTTCTACTCGCTCGACTTCAAGCCGGGCGATCGCATCCTGACCTGCGTCAGCGAATACTCCTCCAACTACATCTCCTACCTGCAGGTGGCGCGGAAGACCGGCGCGGAGATCGTCGTGGTGCCGGACGACAATCACGGCCAGATCGACCTCGGCGCCCTCGAGCGGGCGATCGACAAGCGCACCAGGCTGGTCTCGATCTCGCACGTGCCGACCCAGGGCGGCCTGGTCCAGCCGGCCGAGGCGATCGGCCGGATCACCAAGCAGGCCGGTGTGCTCTACCTGCTCGACGCCTGCCAGTCGGTCGGCCAGCTGCCGGTCGACGTCGACAGGATCGGCTGCGATTTCCTGTCGATGACCGGCCGCAAGTATCTGCGCGGGCCGCGTGGCACCGGCTTCCTCTATGCAAGGCAGGCAACGACCGCGCATATCGAGCCGATCTTCCTCGACAACCACGCCGCCAAGTGGACCGACGACAATGCCTACACGGTGCGCGACGATGCCCGCCGGTTCGAGAACTGGGAGCGCTACTTCGCCGGCGTGATCGGCCTCAAGGTTGCCGCCGACCAGGCCAATGAACTCGGCATGGAGCCGATCTGGGCCAGGCTGCGCGCACTGGCCGACGGCCTGCGCCGCCGGCTGGCGTCGGTGAAGGGCGTCACCCTCACCGACCTGGGCGAGCTCAAGGGCGCGATCGTGACCTTCGCCGTTGCCGGCGCCGACCACGTCGCCCTGCGCGACAGGCTGCGCGCCCAGGCGATCAACGTCACCGTCTCGACACAGTTCTCCTCGCGCCTGGATTTGAAGGGGCGCGGCTTGGTCAACGTCATGCGGGCGTCGGTCCATGTCTACAATACCGAGGAGGAGCTCGATCGGTTCGTGGCGGCGCTGGAAAGGACGATCAGATAAGCCTCCCCGACGAAGTTGGGGAGGTGTAAACAAGAGCCATGACGATCGACTTTCACGCCGAGGCCAATCGCACGACCTACACCGGGCGGCACGCATCGTCGGGTTGGAGCGATGCCATGCGCGGCATCGTCGATCCGGTGGGCAAGCGGGTGGTCGATGTCGGCTGCGGCGGCGGGATCTATTCGCTGGGCTGGCACGAGCTCGGCGCGGTCAGCGTGGTCGGCATCGACTTCTCCGAGCAGATGGTCGCAGCGGCACGCGAGCAGGCGGCTGGACTGTCCGACCTCTCCTTTCATCGCGGCGAGGCGACGGCCACCGGGCTGCCGGCGCACAGCGCCGACATCGTGTTCGAGCGGGCGCTGATCCACCATCTGCCGGGCTACGAGGCATGCTTCGCCGAGGCCCGTCGCGTGCTGGTTTCCGGCGGAATCTTGATCGTCCAGGACCGCACCCCGAAGGACGTCGGCTTGCCCGGCAGTGCCGAGCATTTGCGGGGCTATTTCTTCGAATGCTTCCCGCGCCTGCGCGCGGTCGAGAACGCGCGCCGGCCGACCGATGCCGCGGTACGCGCCGCCCTCGACGCGACGGGCTTCCGCGTGATCGAAAGCCGCCCGCTGTGGGAGGTGCGCAAGACCTACTCGGCGCGCGATCTCCTGCGCCAGGATCTGGCGGGGCGTACCGGGCGATCGCTCCTGCACGATCTCGACGACCGCGAGCTCGAGACGCTGATCGGCTATGTCGAGGCACGGCTGCCGGCCAATGGCCCGATCGTCGAGCGCGACCGCTGGACCGTGTGGAGCGCCATCGCCTGAGCGCCAGAACGGCCGGTTTTCGTCACCTGCCGCCGGCATGCGCCCCTGGTTGCGGTTGCTCAAGCCATTTGCGAGCATGGCCTTGGCGACATCGCGCTGGATCACGGCATCCGGAGTGACGAAATGGGTGGTCCCGCTGCCTACGAGGCCGGACAAGAGGAAGACCTGAAGCGCGCGCAGAAGGTTCTTGCGACGCCGGATCAGGTGAGCCTGCCCGAACCGGGCAACACCGAATCCCTGACCGAGCTCGTTGCCGACATTCTGGCCCGCAACCACCCAGACCAAACGCAGGGCCAGAAGCCGCCGGATCAGAAGGCGTATCGTCCGCCGGCCACCGCCGAGACTGCGGAACCGGAAGTCCCGGACCTGTTCCTGTCCTATGCCAGCGTCCGCAGGTCTGCCGTTCTTCCGATCCGAGATGCCTTGGTCAAGCTGGGTTACTCCGTATTCTTCGATATCGAATCGCTGAGCGCCGGCGAAGAGTTCGCCGATATCATCGATAGCCGGTTGAAGGCCGCCAAGGCGATCGTCGCCTGCTTCTCGCATGAGAGCTTCAAGAGCCGATGGTGCAAGAGCGAATGGCGGGTCGGTCTGCACAAGGGCAATCTCGTGCCGCTCGCGATCGACGCGGTCGACTTGGTCGAGATCCCGACCGAGTTCAACGGCCTGCACTACTCCGACTTCTCCGGCTATTCCGGGTCGACGACCGAGCCATGCTTTCGCAACCTGCTGCGAGCCATCCGGCGACACGTCCGGATCTGATCGATGGGTTCGGCCGCACCACTCGCCCTGATCGTCACCGACCTCGGCTACGGTGACGGCGGCAAGGGGGCGATTGCCGATCTGCTTTGCCACAGGCTCGGCATCGACATGGTCTATCGCCACAGCGGCGGCCCCAATTCGGTCCATCACGTCGTCACCGAGCAGGGAGAGCACGCCGCGAGCTGCTTCGCCAGCCATCAGTCGCCGACCACCCGCACCCAGCTCGGGCCGGACTTCGTGCTCAAGCCGGCCAGTCTGCTGCGCGAGGCGCGTGATCTCGAGAGGCGATTGGGTGGCTCGCCGCTGCTGAGGCTCTCCGTCGATCCGGCGGCCAGGATCGCGCTGCCGCACCATGCGATCGTCGGCCAGATGCGCGAGATCGCTGCCGGCGAAAGTCGCCGCGGCAGCACGGGACTCGGCATCGGCGAGACGGTGCTCGATGCCGACACTGATCCTTCGCTCTCGCTCACCGTCATGGACTGCCGGGCCGGCACCGGCCTTAAGCGCAGGATTGCGCATATCGCCGAGCACAAGATTGCCCAGGCCGAGGAAATCGTCGCCCAACGACCCTGCGCCACGCTGCGCGGTTTCCTCGATACCCTGAAGGCCGGACCCGTCTCGGCCGATGATGTTTCCGCCATCGCAACAATGTTCCGCGAGCTGGTCGTCATCGAGGACAGCCGCCGCTATCTCGAGAACGCGCTCGGTCGGGGAATGCCTGTGATGTGCGAAGGTTCGCATGGCACGCTCATCGATCGCGATCACGGCTTCTTCCCGCACGTAACGCGCCGTCGCACGACGGCCGCACCGACGCGCGCCCTGCTCGAGTCGCTGGACACGCCGGCGCGCCTCGTCACCGTCGGACTCTTGCGGGCTGTCGCTTTTCGCCACGGTGCCGGCCCGTTCGTCACGGAGGAAGAGCAGGCCTTCGGCCACGTCGTCGAAGCGCACAATCGCGAGAATCCCTGGCAGGGCCGGCCGCGCCATGGCTGGTTCGATCTCGTTGCCACTCGCTATGCGCTCGCCTGCAACGGCGGTGCCGACATACTCGCCGTCACCATGCTCGACATGCTGTTGCCGCTGCGTGACCTGCGGGTCTGCACGGCGTACCGATTGCCTGCAGCGCTTGCCGGCCAGGCGAGCGAGCTGCTGGAGATGGCCTTCCTGGACGAGGAGGCCGTCCGCGTGCAGTCCATCCACGCCAAAGGCAGGCCGCACTGCGCCGCTCTCGGCAAGCTGCTCGAGCGGTG
>NZ_JBGAKA010000011.1:64165-158040 GCF_044224635.1 Reyranella sp.
GATCCTCACACGGATCGCCCGACGCGAGGGCGAGGCGGACGGCGATCCGCTGCGCGACCCTCTGGTGCGGGCGTTCCTCGAGTTCCTGGCCTCGCCAGACGCTCTGGGCCGCCCTGCCGAAATCCTCTCCTCTGGACCGGAGCGCGCCAACAAGACCCTGAGCGCCGATCTTTCGCGCCGCCTGGGTCTGCCGTGCTGAACTCTTTGCACCATGCCGATGCACGTCGCGCGATGTTGCAGCAGCGACCTCATGTGCCCCTGTTTGCGGCGGCGATCGATCTGCAGGCATTCGGTCTGCTCAACCAGGCGCTCGGCCCGAGACTTGCCAACCTGGTGATCGATCTCGTCACCGCATCGCTGACAAGTCGCCTTTCCGCCCTGGCGAGACCCTTGTGGAACCTGTCGTTCGGCGACGAGCACTACTTCTTCGCCAGGGCGGCTGCGTCGGAGCTGGAGGGACTGGCGACGGCATTCGAAGCCACGGTCACCGCCGCGGCACAGGCGCTCGACGACGCATTCGTGCCGCTCCAGGTTGCCTTGCCGCGTCCCGACGCCGGCCACCGGCTCCTTCTGCCACAGGACGCGCATGACCTCCTCGGCCGTCATCGCGTCCTCGCCTCGGCGGTCGCGAGCGGAACCCGGTTCGATGCGTTGGCGCGTCTCGCCGGTGATCGTCCTGCCGACGACCATGCACGCGTCCTGGAAGCCGGGTGCGAGGGGCTGCTCGCGCTTGCGGCGCACGATCTCTATCGCACGGCCCAACGCTGCGGGCGGTGGCGCCTTCCCTTTCCCCGGCTGCGCTTGGCTCTCGGCTTCGTGCCCGCTGCGGCCGATTCGCTCACCGACGAGCAGCGTCTCGACTTCATCCTGCAGGAGCTGCATCACGCGATCGAGGAGGCCCGACGCAACGGCGTGCTGACGATCCGCCGCGAGATCGTTCTCGTCCGGCCTACCTTCTGCGAGGGGACACCGCCCTGTCCGGCCGATGGGACGCAGAGCGTCCCCTCGATCCGTTCGCTGGAAAAGGGCATTGCCGGCAGGCTGGACGGGTTCGAACGCTGGCTGATTCTGCAGCTCAAGCCACGATGGACGTTGCCGGCCTTGCCTCGTGACCGGCAAGCGTTGAGCTCGCTCAAGGAGCTGGTCTCTGCGACCAACCCCGGATTCGCCGACCGCCTTCTGGGCGCCCAGCAGGTCGCTTTTGCCTGCCTCGCGGACAGGCCTGGCCGCGACTGCGGTGCAGCCGGCAACAACCTGTTGCTCGCCATCGCCGGCCGCCCGCTGACACGGCGCCAGACCGAACGGTTGGTCGAGCGTTTCCAGTCTTCCTGCCGATTGCCGGGAAGGTCCGAGATCTCGACCATCCAGGCGCTCACCTTCGAGGGTCACGGCCGGTCCATGCTCCTGCGAGCCATCGCCGCGGCACAGGCGGATCTTTTCGCCGTCACGCGGGCAGAAGGTTCGACCTTGTCCTCGTTCGGTGAAAGCGACCTGCCGATCCTGGAGCGCCTCATCGACCAGGAGCGCATGCCGGCGCTGGAGCGCTATGAAGCCCTTCGCCGGGACGCTTCGCCCGCGCCCATCGGCAATGCAGCGGTCCACACCGCGTTGGCGGCATCGGCTCCTTCGATCTGACGGCTGCGCTTCGACACGGTCGACGCACGGGGTCGCGGCCGATATCGTGACCGATATCATGGCATGGGCCTTGCCGCCGGCAGCGGGAACGAAGGAGCAGCAACATGGCAATGCGAAGGACGTGGCGGACAGGACTCCTGGCCATTTCGATCGCGATGGGAAGTAGCGCTCTGGAGACCCTGCCGGCTTTTTCCCAATCGATCCTGCGCGTCGCCCCCGAGACGCTGTCGCGCATCCTCGATCCGCACTTCACGACGTCGTTCACGACACGCGATCTCGGCTACCTGATCTACGACACGTTGTTCGCGGTCGACGACACGTTCACGCCCAAGCCGCAGATGGTCGAGAGCTACACGGTGAGCCTGGACAAGCTCACCTACCTCTTCGTCCTGCGGCCCGGCCTCAAGTGGCACGACGGCCAGCCGGTGACGGCGGCCGACTGCGTCGCCTCGATCCGCCGCTGGGCGTCGCGCGACAGCATGGGCCAGACGCTCACCCGGTTCCTGGCCGCGCTCGAGGCGACCGACGCCTCGACCATCAAGCTGGTGCTGAAGGAGCCCTACGGAATGGTGCTCGAGAGCCTCGGCAAGGTGGGCGCGCCGGTACCCTTCATGATGCCCGAACGCATCGCCAGGACGCCGGGCAACGAGCAGGTCAAGGAGATCATCGGCTCCGGCCCCTACCGGTTCCGCGCCGACCTGCACGAGCCCGGCGTCAAGATCGTGCTGGAGAAGTTCACCGACTACACGCCGCGCCGCGAGCCGCCCAACTGGGCCTCGGGCGGCAAGATCGCGAAGCTCGACCGGGTCGAGATGCTGGGCCTGCCCGACGCGCAGACCCAGGTGAGCGCGCTGATCAGGGGCGAGGTCGATTACCTCGAACGCGTGCCGGCCGACCTGCTGCCGCTGTTCGACTCCCAATCTGGCGGCAAGGCCTCGGCCGCCAAGGCCGAGGTCGTGAGCAAGCTCGGCTTCCAGGCGATCATGCGCATGAACCACCTGCAGCCGCCGTTCGACAATCTTAAGGTGCGCCAGGCGATCGCCCGGGCGATCGACCGATCGCTCTATGCCGCCGTCGTCGCCGGCGATCCGAGCTTCGCCACCGACTGCGCCGCCGTGTTCGGCTGCGGTATGCCCTACGAGAGCAAGGACGGCATCCCGACGCGCGACATGGCCGCCGCCAAGGCGATGCTCGCCGAGGCCGGCGTCGACTTTTCCAAGCCGATCGTCATGCTGCACGTCGCCAACGCGCCCGGCATCGCCGCGCTGGGCAACGTCACCCGCCAGGTGCTGGTCGATCTCGGCTTCAAGGTCGACATGCAGGCGATGGATTTCCAGACCTTCGCGACGCGGCGCCTCAACACCAGGCCGGTGAGCGAAGGCGGCTGGAACCTGGCGCACACCACCAACACCGTGCCCGACCAGGGCAATCCGCTCAGCAACCCGTTCCTGGTGGCGAGCGGCCCGCCCGCCTCGGCCTGGGGCTGGCCCAACGATCTCAAGACCGACGAGCTGCGCCTGAAGTTCGCCACCGCGCCCGACGCGGCGGCGCAAAAGGCGATCGCCAGCGAGATCCAGGCACGGTCGTACGAGCAGGTCCTCTATCTGCCGCTGGCGCAGTTCACCACGCCGTCGGCGTGGCGCAACAATCTGGAGGGCGTGCTGAGATCGCCCGCCATGCTGCTCTACAACATCGACAGGAAGTAAGAGGCGACGATGGCGAAGGCGGTTGCCGACGATTACCTGCGGCGCATTCCCAAGGCCGAGCTGCATTGCCATCTCGCCGGCACCTTGCGCGCCACCACGGTGGCCGAGCTGGCGGCGCGCGCCGGGCTCGCCCTGCCGCGGCCGGCTGACAAGCTCTACCAGTGGCCCGATTTCTACGGCTTCCTCGACGTGCTGCGGCTCACCGCCCTGGTGCTGCGCACGCCCGAGGATTTCGAGCGCGCCGTCTACGAGTATGTCGAGGACGCGGCGCGCGACGGCAATCTCCGGCACGTCGAGTTCTTCTTCAATCCCGACTATTTCTATCCCAACGGCATCGACTATCCGTCGATGGTCGACGGCATGGTGCGCGGTATCGAGGCGGCCGAGAAGCAGTTCGGCGTGTCGAGCCTTCTGATCTGCTGCATCGACCGCTCGACCAACACGCCTTCCCAGGCAGTCGAGATCGTCGAGACGGCGATCGCCCATCGCCGCGACCAGGTCGTCGGCATCGGCCTCGACGGCGCCGAGCGCGCCGGCCCGCCGGCGACCTTCGCCGAGGCCTATGCGCTGGCGCGCCGCGCCGGGCTGCACCGCACCGCCCATTGCTGCGAGGACAACCAGACGCTTGTCGAGGCGCCGCCGACCAACTACCTGATCTGCCGCGACGTGCTCCATTGCGACCGCATCGACCACGGCTACAACATGCTGGCCTCCGACTTCGTGATGGCCGAGGCGCGGCGCGACGGCCTCTATTTCACGCCCTGCGCCTGGACCAGCCTGGTGCACAACCGGCCGCATCGCCCGCAGCGCATTCGCCGCATGGTCGAGGCGGGCTTGAACGTCACCATCAACACCGACGATCCGGCGATGTTCGAGACCAACCTCGGCCACGGCTTCACCACCCTGTTCGAGTCGATCGGCTGGGGCCCCGACATGGCCCGCCGCTTCAGCCTCGCCTCGGTCGAGGCATCGTGGCTCGACGAAAGCGACAAGAGCGCGCTGCGCCTGGCCTTCCGGAAAGAGATCGCCGCGCTGGACGCCGAGTTCGGCTACGCGACGGCGCAGCCGACGGTGTAGGGGCTGTTCCATTTTCCTCCCCAGCGAAGCTGGGGAGGTGGTCTCGGTAATCCGAGACGGAGGGGTCAGAGGCCCCAGTCCCGCTGCTCATGACCCCTCCGTCGGCGAAGACGCCGACACCTCCCCAGCTTCGCTGGGGAGGAGAATGAGCAGCTCCTGCTATCGTCGGTCACCAAGTTCGCCATACAATGCCTCCCAACAGGCGGGGGGAGATCTCTGGATGCCGGTGTTCTTCGTATGCGCAGGCTTGCTCGGATTGTTGACCGTCGCCTTGTCGCTGCATGTCGGCCGGCTGCGCGGGCGGAAGAAGATCTTTCTCGGCGACGGCGGCGATCCGGAGATGCTGTCGGCGATCCGGGCCCACGCCAACCTGGTCGAGTTCGCGCCGCTCTGCCTGGTGCTGATCTACCTGGCGGCCGACTTCTATGGCTTCGTGGTCACCGCCCTCCTGTCGCTCGTCCTGCTGATCGCCCGCGCACTTCATGCCGGCGGCATGCTCGACGTCATCCCGATGGGACGATTCCTGGGCGCGATCGGCACCATCGTGGTCCTCACCGTGGCCGGCATCCTGCTGGTCTTGGCCGGCGTCGGCTTGCGGCAATACTGAGCCGCGGCCACCGGTCGATGGGCGAGCCGGTCGCCGTTCCGCTGTGGCTGCTGGCGGCGCTCGCCGCCTTCGCGCTGTGGTCGCTGCTCGACCGGCTGCTGATCCCGAGCGGCCGCTGGTTCCTGCGCCGCCGGCTCAACCGCCTGATCGAGCGGGTCAACCAGCGGCTCGACATCGAGATCAAGCCGTTCCAGCTGACGCGCCGCCAGGTGCTGATCGACCGTCTGGTCTACGACCCGCAGGTCGTCGCCGCCGCCAACGAGCACGCCCGCGCCGGCAACCTGCCGCGCGAGGCGGCGATGGCCGAGGTCCAGCGCTACGCCCGCGAGATCGTGCCGACCTTCAACGCCTACATCTATTTCCGCGTCGGCTACTCGATCGCCCGCGCCGTCGCCCGCTTCCTCTACCGCGTGCGGCTGGGCTTCGCCGACCAGCGCACCCTGGCCGGCGTGGCGCCGAACACCACGGTGGTGTTCGTCATGAACCATCGCAGCAACATGGACTACGTGCTGGTCGCCTTCCTGGCAGCCGAGCGCACGGCGCTGAGCTACGCGGTGGGCGAATGGGCGCGCATCTGGCCGCTGCAGCAGCTGATCCGCGCCATGGGCGCCTACTTCGTGCGCCGCAACTCCAACAGCCCGGTCTACCGCCGCGTGCTCGAGCGCTACGTCCACATGGCGACCGAGGCCGGCGTCGCCCAGGCGATGTATCCCGAGGGCGGGCTCACGCGCGACGGCAGGCTGCGCGAGCCCAAGCTCGGCCTGTTCGACTACATGCTGAAATCGTTCGATCCCAAGGGCGGCAACGACATCGTCTTCGTGCCGGTGGCGCTGAACTACGACCGCGTGCTCGAGGACCGCACCCTGCTGCGCTCGCTCGACCGCGAGGCGCGGCGGCGCAGCACCTGGTTCGTGCTTTCGACGACCATGGGCTTCTGGCTGGGCCAGCTCGGCCTGATGCTGCGCGGCCGCTGGTTCCGCTTCGGCTATGCCTGCGTCAATTTCGGCGGCCTGGTCTCGGCGCGCGACTGGCTCGCCAGGAACGCCGCCCCGCTGGGCGGCGACCTGCGCGGCCTCGACAAGGAGCAGCGCTTCGAGATCATCGGCCGGCTGGCGCACGACGTGATGGGCGAGATTGCCCGCCTGGTGCCGGTGCTGCCGGTGTCGCTGATCGCCACGGTGCTGCTCGAGGCCGAGCAGCCGATCGACGAGCTCGAGCTCAAGGCGCGCGCCGCCCGGCTGATGGGCCATTTCGAGGAACGCGGCGCCAAGATCTACGTGCCGCGCGGCGATCGCGACTACGCCTTCCATGTCGGCCTGCGCATGCTGGCCCTGCGCCGCCTGGTGGCGGAGAGCGACGGGCTCTACGCCGTGGTCGCGGCCGACCGGCCGGTGCTCGCCTATTACGCCAACGCCATCGCCCACCTGCGCTGACCCATGACATTCTCGTCGACGATGATCGGCAAGCTGTGGCGCATCGCGCTCTCGGCCGGATACGGCTACTTCGACAACCGGCTGGCGACGTCGGCGGCGGCGATGGCCTTCTACACCATGTTCGCGCTCGGCCCGATCATGATCTTCGCCATCGCCATCGCCGAGCCGTTCGTCGGCCGCCTGATGGCGCAGGAGGCGGTGTTCGAGGCGCTGGGTGCCATCGTCGCGCCCGACCAGCTCGCCATGATCCGCCGGTTCGCGTCGGAGAACCTGTTCGAGGGCGGCGGCATCGCCGCCCTGATCGGCGCCGGCGTGCTGATCTATACCGGCACCCGGGTATTCGTCGAGCTCGACGACGGCATCGACGCGATCTGGCGCGACCGCAAGACGCGCCACCTTCATCCGGTGCTGGCCAGCCTCAAATCGCGCCTGCTGGCGATCGCCCTGATGATCGTGCTGGGCGTGCTGCTGATCGCCGTCATCCTGACCAGCGTGCTGATCTCCGCCTATGCCGGTGCCCTCGCGGCCTTTCCCGTGCTCGGCGAGTGGATCGGCCCGGCGACGTCGGTGTTCGTGCACTATGGTCTGCTGTCGGCCTTCTTCACGCTGGTCTACAAGTGGCTGCCGACCGTCGACGTGCCATGGCGCTACGCGCTGATCGGCGGCGCGGTGAATGCCCTGCTGTTCGCCGCCGGCAACCGCGCCCTGGTCTTCTACTTCGAGGTCACGCAGCTCACCTCGGCGTTCGGCGCCGCCGCCGGCATCGCCGCCATCATGGTGTGGATGTACTGGACCTCGCTCACCATCCTGATCGGCGCCCAGGTCGGCCGCTCGACGCGCGACATCCTGATCGACAACCGCGCCCGCGAGATGGTCGAAGGCGATCTGTAGGCCGCGCCGGCGCGGGCGAGGGCCGGGCGCAATCATTACCGCCGGAACCGTCGCCGAAAGGGGACTCTTCTGCAGGGAGCGCGCCACTCCGATGGCGCTCTTCTTCTTGATGAAACTTCCCATGAGCGCGATCGGAGTGGCGCGCTCCCTGCGCATGACTCCCTCTCTCGTGAATTCACGTACAGGTTGCAGGAGAAGTACGAGACGAGGGTCCGGCCACGAGGCCTTGACACATGAAAACGTCCGCCTTTCCAACGCCTTGGCATCTCGCGTCGGTCCTTTGCCCGTCGCCGAACAGGGAATTCGAACAGGGAATTCGAACAGGGAAAGCAAAAAAATGAGCAGGGAATTGCTCGCACCAGATCAGGGAATTTGAAGCAGCGGAACAGGCAATCGCGTTCGTTATCTTGCTTGCAGGCATTCCCGTCCCCCTCTGCGCGCCGCGCCGCGCAGAGTCGGAGCCGGATCGTGCGTCCGTCCGTCAGGGACCTTTGAAATCAACGCCCTGGCCGTGACCCACCGGCAAGGTCCGGCGTCAGCGGCAGGTTGGGTCGCGTCGGCGCTGGCAATCACGGTCGTGTCCCGCGGTTCGATCAAAGTCTGGCCGACCCGGCTATCACAACACCAAACGAGTCGGCAGGCAGGCCAGCCGGAGCGGATCGCGCTTGCCGCCACGGGCTTGTGCAATTGATTGCACGCGCTCTGGATCGGAAGCGATGACACGGTGCGGCAGCTGCGGCGTTGGCGAGCACGATCATGTCCTTTGGTTTGCGCGGCGTTTCGCGACCGAGCTATCACGACACCGCTCGGGCAGGCAGCCGGACCAGCCGAACTGGCTCACGCCTGCAGCCACGCTGGCGTGCAATCGAGTGGACTCGACCGATCCGCCGCACAAATTTAAGGGTTCGCGATGTGTCCAACGGTCGAAGAGGCGCGATCCGCGATGACGAGATTGACCACGTCGCGCGCCGAGGCGCAGCTTCCTCGGCGATCGTGATCTGGCTGGGAACGAGCGCGTTACCAGCGACGATGGCTAGTCAAGAACCCGTTCTTAGGGCCTGTCACAAGATAGGTACTCCATTTCACGAAGTGACCGCAGTCAGCAAGGTTGTCATCCCGAGCGCAGCGAGGGACCTTTAAGGCAGCAGGAAAGGTCCCTCGCTTACGGCACTTGCTTCGCAAGTGCCTTCCTCCGGATGACAGGGCCTTTGTCCCGCGCACCACGTGCCAGTAGCGGAATCTAAAGCACTTGTTTTGCGACAGGCCTTTAGCGCCCCGCGACTCGAAAAGCGCTCATGGCCTGGATGTACCGGAGATCGCTCGGCTGGATCTGCGGTTTCGGATCGACCGAGCCATCGAAGGAAAACTTCTCCGCCCCGATATCAACGCTCAGCACATTGTCCCGCATGATTGTCGTTCGCTGGCGCGGCGGGATGCGAATTGCGTCCAGCTTGGGTCGCCAAAGCTTCTCGACCGTCAACTCATTGACCACGAGCCCGATCGACACGGTGCTGGGACTGGTGAAGATGCCTCCGCGCTTGGTCACGACGATTCGGGTCGCCCCTGATCCCACTCCTTTGACGCGGAACGTCTGGGAACCGAGGGTGACGTCGAGAACCGCCCGTAGGCGAAACGGATCGTCGGGATCGACGAAAAGTCCGACGCGAACATTCTCGACAAATACCCGCTCGCCCTTGCCTCCGATGATCTGGAAAGTCGCGGTGTCGCCCTCGTCGATCTCGATCTGCCTCGTCAGAAAACTCGGCCCGTCGTCGAGCAGACTGAAGGCGGCGAAGCCCGATGCCGCCGGCGCAAAAGCGAGGTTTGTGAGGCCCCGCCCCCGTGCCGCGACGAAGAGGTTGGGTCTTATCGGGCTCGGCGGCGGGTCGAGCGGTACGATGATGGGATTTGTCGTGACCTTCTCGGCAAGAGCCACCTCTCGATCGAGCGTCGCCATGGTCATCTTGCCGACGATGTTGTCGGCACTCGACTGATAGCTGAAGTTGATGATGGAACGCTTTTTCTTGAAGCCCAGCACCGCATCGGTGGTCGACTTGCCGTACAGGGTCGCCTCGAGCTCCGGCGCGGCGATCTTCGCGTTGTCGAGACGATTGAGCGCTATCTGGATCTTCCCGACATGCGGGCCGCGCGAACCGGGCAAGATGTGCGCCGGATCGGACAGCGCCGCCGCCTCCAGCTTCGGATCGCCCGCGAACAGCCTCGATTGTAGTGCCATGCAGCGGCTCCCCGCACGCCCGCAACACTACCGAAATGAGCCTCCCGCGGCAAACGTGATCCCGGCCGGGTAGTGCCCTAAGGACACTACCCCCGGCCGACGATCGTCGACTGGAGGCACTTGCGCCCGGGACGGCTCAGAACATCGTCGCGAGCACGCGGTCGGGCGGCTTGTGGCCGTCGGCGAAGGTCTTGATGTTGATCAGGACCTTCTCGCCCATGTCGATGCGGCCCTCGAGCGTGGCCGAGCCCATGTGCGGCAGCAGCACGACGTTGTCGAGCTCGACCAGCTTGGGGTTGACCTGCGGCTCGTGCTCGTAGACGTCGAGACCGGCGCCCGACAGCTCGCCCGCCTTCAGCATGCGCACCAGGGCGTTCTCGTCGATCACCTCGCCGCGCGCGGTGTTGACGATGATGGCGCTGGCCTTCATCAGCTTCAGCCGGCGCGCCGACAACAGATGGAAAGTCGCCGGCGTATGCGGGCAGTTGACCGACACGATGTCCATGCGCGCCAGCATCTGGTCGAGGCTCTCCCAGTAGGTCGCCTCGAGCTCACGCTCGATGTCCTCATGCAGGCGCTTGCGGTTGTGATAGTGGATGGCGAGCCCGAAGCCGCGGGCGCGCCGCGCCAGCGCCTGGCCGATGCGGCCCATGCCGACGATGCCCATGCGCTTGCCGAGCAGGCGGCCGCCCAGCATCGCCGTCGGGCTCCAGCCGGTCCATTTGCCGGCCCGCACCAGGCGCTCGCCCTCGCCCATGCGCCGGGCCGTCGCCAGCACCAGCGCCATGGTCATGTCGGCGGTGTCCTCGGTCAGCACGCCCGGCGTGTTGGTGACGGTGATGCCGCGCTGACGCGCCGTGTCGAGGTCGATATGGTCGACACCGGTGCCGAACGAGGCGATCAGCTTGAGCCGCGGGCCGGCCTGCGACAAGACGCGGCTGTCGATGCGGTCGGTGACGGTGGGCACCAGCACGTCGGCGGTCCTGACCGCCTCGACCAGCTCGCCGAAGGCCAGCGGCTTGTCGTCGGCATTGAGGCGGGTGTCGAACAGCTCCATCAGCCGCGTCTCGATCGCGTCGGGCAGCTTCCGGGTGACAATCACCAGCGGCTTCTTCTTGGAACTGGACGGCATGGACGATCTGTACCGTGCGGCTGGCGGCGGGAATCCCGATTAGCAATTCCCCAAGTGCCTTGTCCAGCAACCGCGGCCGATTGCAGGTCGCGACCGAAAAGCACGCGTTATCAGCTGCTTGTCGATCGTTACGAAGAATTGAGGTATAGAGCAGGTGATGGGAATTCGACCCACCCTGACACTTTGGGCGACATTCGCGGCCGTGATCGCCTTGTCACTGCCCGGCATCGCGACGTCTCAAACCATCTCCCGCTCGGGCGACAAGGCCACCACCCAGCGCAAGGGATCGGGCCTGCCGATCCCGCGCTTCGCCTCGCTGCGCTCGGACGAGGTCAATGTCCGGGCCGGGCCCGGCACGCGCTATCCGATCGAATGGGTGTTCAGGCGCAAGGCCTTGCCGGTCGAAATCGTCGCCGAGTACGAAAACTATCGCAAGATTCGCGATTGGCAGGGGGCCAGCGGCTGGGTCCATCAGAGCCTGCTGAGCGGCAAGCGCAGCTTCATCGTCTCGTCAAAGGCAGCCAGCGTGCACAAAACCCCCGCCGTCTCGGCCGAAATCGTCGCCAGGCTGGAGCCGGAAGTGATGGGCGAGATCCGGTCCTGCACCGGCGACTGGTGCCGGGTCAGGGTGTCGAACGTCACCGGCTGGATCCAGCGGACTTCCATGTGGGGCGTCTACAAATCCGAGCCGATCAACTAGCCCCGCAGGGGGCACTTCCAGCAGCGGGCATGTTCCTTTCGGCTGATTGCAGGCGCGGGGAATGTGCTCTGGCGGCCGTACCGGCCGGGTCGTAAAACGGGGTCACCGTGGCCCACGCAGTCAGTCTCAGCTACGCGCGCTCCGACCACATGTCGCCCACCGCCCTGGTGCTGGCGGCCGTGCTGCATGGCGCCGCGGCGCTGGCGCTGTGGTGGCTCTCGCCACTCAGCCACGTCGACCGGACGGATGACCCGGTCGAGATCACGATGGAGCAGGACCCCGCTCCGCCAACCCCGCCGGCGCAAGTTCCCGCCGCACCCGAACCGCCGCCCGTGCAGGAAGCGGCCGTCATCCCGCCGCCACCACCGCCCGCGCCTCCCACCGCACCGCCGGAGTCCCAGCCGACACCGCCGCGTTTCAGTGCGCTATCGGCGCCGATCGGCGTCACCCTCGATCCGAGGACGCAGCTCGGCGCCCAGCCGCCCGATCCAAGGACGACGCCGACCCTGCAGCCGAACAGCGCCAGCCCGGCCACGCCGAAGGCCGCCGACACGGAGGCCAAGGCCGAGGCGCAAAAGCAGGAGCCGGCCAGGCCGGAGCCGGGGCAGCCTGAGCCTCCCAAGGCCGAGCAACCTGAGATCGTCAGGCCCGAGATCGTCAAGCCCGAGCCGGAGAGCAAGCCGACGGCGGAGCAAGAGCCTGACTCGGAGAAGACAGCAGAGCCTCCGAAGCCGGCCGAGCCCGAGAAGCCGGCCGAACCCGAGACCAAGCCCGAGCCGCCCAAGGAGCAGCAGCAGGCGGCGCTCGCGCTGCCGCCGACGCCACCGCTGCCGCCCGCGCCGCCGTTGCCGTCCGTGCCGCCGGCGCCGACCCTGGAAAGCGCCCTGCCGCCGCTCGACGCACCGCCACCGCCGGTGACCGCACGCGAGATCCCGGCACCCCATCCGCCACCGCCGCCACCAGCGCCCAAGCCGGCACCGCAGGCAACGCCGCCGGCACCAGCGGCCAAGCCTGCCCCGCCGCCGCAGCAGGCACAGCAGGCACCGCCGCAACGGCAGCAAGCGCCAACCCAGGCGCCGCCGCAACGGCAGCAGCTCTTCTCCTCGCCGTTGTCGAACCCGCCGCAGCAGCCAGCGCCCAATTCGCAGCAGGCGTCGCGCTCGACGTCCCCGACCTTCGTCAACCCGGCGCAAGCCTACGGCGAGCGCAAGGCGCAGGAGGATTATTTCTGGTCGGTCGTGCGCAGAATGGCTCAGTACCAATTCCAGCCGAAGATCTGCCCCGACATCGGTGGCGGCGAGGTGGTCGGCCGGTTCACCATTGCCCGTGATGGTCGGTTGCTCGACGTCAGCGTCGCCAAGTCGAGCGGCTGCGCATCCGTCGATTCGGCCATGATCGAGATCGCCCGCCAAGCCTCACCCTATCCGCCGCTCCCGGCCGACATTCGCGGCGACCGTCACATCTTCACTGTTCCGCTCAATTACCGGCGCACCGATCCGCGTTGAGGGGGCGGGGCGCCGTGGCCGACACCAGCATCAGCCTCGTCTCCCAGCGGCCGCGCTCGATGCCACCGGGCGCACTGGCGCTGGCGATCGTGCTGCATGCGGCGGTTGCCGCCGTCCTCTGGTGGTTCGCGCCGCAACGACCGCACGAATCGCAGGACGAGCCGATCATGGTGATGTTCGATTCGTCGCCATCGAATGTCGGCCTGCAGGCGCCCGAGAAACCCGGGCCGCCGGCCGAGTCCGAAGCGGCAAGCCCGCAGCCGTCGAACGAGCCGCCCAAGGAGGGCGAGGCGCAACAGGTTCCTGCACCAGCGCCAACCCCGGCACCCGCTCCAGAGCCGCAGCAGGCGCTGGCGCCGTCGCCAACGCCCGCACCCGCTCCAGAGCCGCCTCAGCCGGAGCCACCCTCGGTGACACCGCCCGAGCCCGAGCCGGTGACCACGCTGCCGCGCTTCGAGTTCTCGATTCCGCCGCCGCCGTCACCGCCGCCGGCTCCGAGTTCGCAGGAATTCGCCCGCCCGGCGACGCCGCGCCCGCCGGCGGCGGCAGTCCAGCGCACGGCGCCGGCGCCCCCCAGGCCGGCCCCGCCGGCGCCCTACCGGCCGCCGCCGGCACAGGCGCCGGCGACCATGCCGTCACCGATCCCCGGGCCGCAGCCAGGCGACGTCCTGATGGGTCAGGGGCGGCAACGCAACGACTACCTCTCGCGGGTCGCCCGCCAGATCGCTCAGTATCGCGTCTATCCCGCCGTTGCCGCCAGCAACCGCCAGGAAGGCCGCGTGGTGATGCGCGTCACCATCGCCCGCACCGGGCATGTGCTCGAGGTCAGGGTCGGCACGTCGAGCGGCTGGCCGGCCATCGACGCCGCCGAGGCGGAGACGATCCGCAGGGCCAGCCCGTTTCCACCCGTGCCGGGCGACATGCCGGGTGACCCGATCATCCTGGTGCTGCCGATGACCTACACTCTCAGCGCCGCTCGGCGCTGAAGCCTCGCCCCTGCCTGGTCAGGCTCGCCTGGCTAGGTCCGCGAGCCGTTCTTCTTCGGCTTGGCCTTCTTCACCACCACCTTCTTCTGCGCCGCCGCAGTCCCGAGCATGCGGCGCACCGCCGCCTCGAAAGCCGGATTGGTGTTGGGAGGAAGAAGCTTGGGCATTGGCAAACTCCGAAAGCAAGCAAGCAGCGGCTCGACGCCTTGGATACCAACGAACGCGCTTCACAATAGGCGATTCACGCGACAGGCAGCAACTGGCCACGCGGCGGTCGGACTCTTCTCCTTCTCCTCCCCAAGCTTCGCTTGGGGAGGAGAACAGGCCTACGCGAAATCCTGCGCCAGGGTCTGGCGCACGGCTTGCGGCATCACCGCCATGTGGCCGTAGTTCGGATGATCGAAGCCGACGACGACGTCGTCCTTGCTGTTGCGGAAGGCCGCGATCTGGGCTGGCGTGAAGGGAAAGCGCAGGAAGTGGACCGACGAGGTCTTGCCGTCCTCGCGCGAGCGTTCCTGGTCGCTCTCGGCGACGCCGCGGATCTTCTCGCCGCCGATACGGATGAAGGCGCCATGCTCGACGCCACCCAGGGTGGCGAGCACGCGGGCGCGGCGGACCGGGTCGTCGATCTCGAACATGACGGTGGCGACCAGCTCGCTGCCCTGCGGGATCAGCGGATTGTAGGCCGCGAGCTCGCCCGGGATCTGCTCCGCCCCGCCCTTCTCGATGAACAGCATCTCGTGCACCTGATGCAGCATCGTGTCGTACGATTCGAAGTAGAACGTCGCGAACGGCCCTGTTTCGAGCCGCCGGTTGCGCTTCAGCTCGGTGATGCGGCGGCGGCGCTCGGCGCGCTGCTTGGCATAGTCGGCCATCGGCAGGATGACCGACGCCTCGATGGCGCGTGGTGTCATGGCTGCTCCTCCATCAGGCCGTAGGCGCGCGCCATCAGCTCGATCGGATGGCTGGCGCGCGACGGCTTGGGCTTCTCGTCTCCCGCGGCGATCTCTATCACCTGCATCAGGTGATCAGCGGCCAGCGGACACTCGGAGGCGACGAAGCTGGTGTCGTTCTTCAGCGCCGCCTGGGCGGCCGGCTTGCCGATCTTGACCGCCGTCTCGAAATTCTCCGTGCGGGCGCCCCAGATGCCGCCATGGCCGCTGCAGCGCTCGATCACGGCGACCCGCGTCTGCGGCACCAGGCGCAGCATCTCGGCAGCCTTGGCGCCCATGTTCTGGGCGCGCGCATGGCAGGCGAGATGGACGCTGACGCCGCCGTCGAGCGGCTGCAGGCCGGGCGCCAGCCCTTCCTTCCTGGCGATGTCGACGACGTACTCGGAGATGTCGAAGGTCGCCCGCGACAGTCGCTCCACGTCGGGATTCCGCGGCAGCAGCAGCGGCCATTCGAACTTCAGCATCAGCGCGCAGGACGGCGTCAGCGCGATCACGTCGTAGCCCTTGTCGACCCACTGAAGCAGCGCCGCGGTCACCTTGTGCGCGGCATCCTCGACGCCTTCGAGATCGCCCAGCTCGAGCTTGGGCATGCCGCAGCAGGCGGGATGGACCACCTCGGTCTCGACGCCGTTGCGGCTCAGCACGCCGCGCGCCGCGGCGCCGATACCGGTGTTGTTGAAGTTCACGAAGCAGGTCGCATAGAGCACAGCCTTGCGCTTGCCGTAGGCCGGTGCCGCCTCGTTGAGCAAGGCGCCTTCGCGCGCCGCCCGCCTCTCGAACGTCTCGCCGGCGTAGCGCGGCAGGCGTGCGCCATGATGGATGCCGGCCAGGCGCTGCAGGCCACGCCGCGTCAGCGTGTTGCTCTCGTCGGTCGCCCAGTTGGCGGCGGCGGCGGCGAGGCTGCCCAGCCGGCCGGTCTGGTCGGTGTCGGCGAGGCGGGCATCGACGAAATCGATACCCTTCTTGCGCGCGTGAACGGCGCGATGGCGCAGCATCAGATGGGGGAAATCGAGCGCCCATTCGTGCGGCGGCACGTAGGGACACTTGGTCATGAAGCACATGTCGCAGAGCGTGCAGGCTTCCTCGACATCGGCGAAACGCGCCCTGTCGACGCCGTCGAGCTCGCCGGTCGGTCCGTTGTCGATCAGGTCGAACAGGCGCGGGAAGGAATCGCACAGATTGAAGCAGCGGCGACAGCCGTGGCAGATGTCGAAGACGCGCTCCATCTCCTTCTCGAGCGCCTTCTCGTCCCAGAACCAGGGATTGTGCCAGTCCAGGGCATGACGAACGGGGGCTTCGAGGCTGCCTTCGCGCATGGGAGTTCGCTTGGTTGGAGTCGTGGTCTTGGGTCGAGGTCGGGCAGGCTACGGCGTGGACGCATTCCCTCCCCCGATTACCGACAGGGCATTCACATACGAAAAAAAGCCGTCATCCCGACCGGAGCCGCGCGCAGCGCGGCGTAGCGGAGGGACCTTTCTTGTTGCAGCGACAGCAAGAAAGGTCCCGCGACTGCGCCGCCAAGGCGCTGTAGACAGCGCCGAATCAGGCGGCTTCGCTCGGGATGACGGAATCTTTGTCCATACGCGAATGCCCTGCGATTACGGGAAGGGACATGGCAGATGCGCCCACACCTCCCCAGCAGAGCTGGGGAGGTGTTCATGAGATCCGTCGATCAGCCTCCGCCGGATCAGGCCAGCGTGTCGAGCGCCTTCTGGAAGCGGCCGGCGTGGCTCTTTTCGGCCTTCGCCAGGGTCTCGAACCAGTCGGCGATCTCGCCGAAGCCCTCTTCGCGCGCGGTACGCGCCATGCCCGGGTACATGTCGGTGTACTCGTGCGTCTCGCCGGCGATCGCCGCCTTCAGGTTGGACGACGTGCCGCCGATCGGCAGACCGGTTGCGGGGTCGCCGCTCTCCTCGAGGAACTCGAGATGGCCGTGCGCATGGCCGGTCTCGCCCTCGGCGGTCGAGCGGAACACGACGGCGACATCGTTGAAACCCTCGACGTCCGCCTTCTGGGCGAAATAGAGATACCGACGATTCGCCTGGCTCTCGCCAGCGAATGCAGCCTTCAGATTATCCTCGGTCTTCGAACCTTTGAGATTCGCCATCGCTTTTCTCCCTTCATTCCGTGCGGCCGGCCCCTCGACCGGTCCACTGATCAAAGTATGGGTAGCCCTGCTGCGGACGTCAAGCTCTTTAGAATGCTTCTAAACTATGCGAACGATTCGCAAGACACCGGGCGAAGGAGGCGCTCAGCGGCGGACCCGGACGATGACATCGACTCGTGACAGGCGCGTGCCCTTGGGCGGCGCCGGCAGGCCGCTGATGGTCACCTTGTCCGACGGGAAATCGTGCAGCTCGCCATCCGACTCGACGTAGAAATGATGATGGTGGCCGATATTGGTGTCGAAATACGACCGCCCCGGCGCAACCACCACCTCGCGCAGCAATCCGGCGTCGCGAAACTGGTTCAACGCGTTGTAGACGGTGGCAAGCGACACCGGCATTTGCGCCGACCGGACCTCGGCGTGCAGACTCTCTGCAGTTACATGGCGATGGCCGCCCTCGAACAGGAGGCGCGCCAAAGCGACCCGCTGGCGGGTCGGCCGCAAGCCGACGGCTCGCAGGCGGCTGGGAAAGTCGGGGCTGGTGTCAGACATTGGTCAGTCCCTATGTAGAGTGCAGGAGGGCCTGTGAAAAGGCCACCCGCCGCCGGCCGCACCGGTTTGCGCTCGGCGTCCGGCATCCCTATTGTCATAGAGATTCCAGAGTCGGTTGCCCCGTGGGGACGGTACGTGTGAGCGAGCAGAAGCATAGCTATACCTTCGAAGACCTGATCGAGTGCGCCAAGGGGCGCCTGTTCGGGCCGGGCAATGCTCAGCTGCCGTTGCCGCCCATGCTGATGTTCGACCGCATCCTCAAGATCCAGGACACAGGCGGCATGTTCGGCAAGGGCGAGGTCGTCGCCGAGCTCGACATCAAGCCCGACCTCTGGTTCTTCGGCTGTCACTTCAAGGGCGATCCGGTGATGCCCGGCTGCCTGCCGCTCGATGCGCTGTGGCAGCTCCTCGGCTTCTTCCTGGGTTGGAAGAAGGCGCCAGGCCGCGGCCGTGCGCTGGGCGTCGGCGAGGTCAAGTTCTCCGGCATGATCGTGCCGACCGTGCGCAAGCTCACCTATCACGTCCATCTCAAGCGCGTCATTCTCCGCAAGCTCGTCCTGGGCATCGCCGACGGTTTCGTTCACGCCGACGACAAGCAGGTCTTCGAGGTCAGCGGCCTGAAGGTCGGCCTGATCCAGGACGGGGCAGCGCTTCCGGCAGCGAGCTGACATCATGAAGCGAGTCGTCGTCACCGGCCTGGGGGTAGTCTCCTCGATCGGCAATAATGCCGCCGAGGTCACGCGCTCCCTGAAGGAAGGCAAGTCCGGCATCGAGTTCGTGCCGCAATACAGGGAGCTGGGCTTCCGCAGCCAGGTTGCCGGCACGCTCAAGATCAACGTCGATGAGCTGGTCGACCGCCGGCTGCGTCGCTTCATGGGCGACGGCGCGGCCTACGCCTGGCTCGCCATGAAGGAGGCGATCGCCGACGCCGGGCTCGGCGCGGCCGAGGTCTCGCACGAGCGCACCGGCCTCGTCGCCGGCTCGGGCGGCCCGACCACCGGCGCCATCGTCCAGTCGGCGATCATCGCCAAGGAGAAGGGACCCAAGCGGGTCGGCCCCTTCATGGTGCCGCGCGCCATGTCGAGCACGGTCTCGGCCAACCTCGCGACCGCCTACAAGATCAAGGGCCTGTCCTATTCGATCAGCTCGGCCTGCTCGACCTCGGCGCATTGCATCGGCAACGCCGTCGAATGCATCCAGCTCGGCAAGGCCGACCGCATGTTCGCCGGCGGCGGCGAGGAGCTCGACTGGACGCTGTCAGTGCTGTTCGACGCCATGGGCGCCATGTCGTCGAAGTACAACGACACCCCCGAGCGGGCGAGCCGCGCCTATGACAAGGATCGCGACGGCTTCGTGATCTCCGGCGGTGGCGGCATGCTGGTGCTGGAGGAGCTCGAGGTGGCGCGCGCGCGCGGCGCTAAAATCTATGCCGAGGTCATCGGCTACGGCGCCACCTCCGACGGCGCCGACATGGTGGCGCCGTCCGGCGAAGGCGCGGTGCGCTGCATGAAGCTCGCACTCGACGGCTTCCCGGGGGCAGCGCGGCGCAATGCCCCGGTCGACTACGTCAACACCCACGGCACGGCGACGCCGGTCGGCGACATCGTCGAGCTCGACGCCATCCGCGCCGCCTTCGGCAACGACCGGCTGCCGACCGTCAGCTCGACCAAGTCGTTGACCGGGCACAGCCAGGGCGCCACCGGGGCGCACGAGGCGATCTACTCGCTCCTGATGCTGAAGGAGGATTTCGTCGCCGCCTCGGCCAACATCGAGAACCTCGATCCCGCCGCCGGCGACTACCCGATCGCGCGGCAACGCATCGACAATGGCGGCCTGCAGACCGTGATGTCGAACAGCTTCGGCTTCGGCGGCACCAACGCCTGCCTGGTGTTCTCGCGCTACGACCACTGAGGGGGACCATGCCCGACAATCGTCCCCTCGCGGCCGCCGCCCCCGATGCCTCCGGCGGCGGTTCCGCCGACGCGCGCGCTGCCACCCATACGCCGTCGCGCGCGGTCGAGCTGCCCGAGGTTCCGAAGCTGATGGCCGGCAAGCGCGGCCTGGTGATGGGCGTTGCCAACGACCATTCGATCGCCTGGGGTATCGCCAAGGCGCTGCACGCCGCCGGCGCCGAGATGGCCTTCACTTACCAGGGCGCCGCCTTCGGCAAGCGCGTGCTGCCGATGGTCGAGAAGCTCGGCTCGAAGATCGTCGAGGAAGCCGACGTCGAGAACGAGGAAAGCCTCGACCGGCTGTTCGCGCGCCTGCGCCAGGAATGGGGCCGGCTCGACTTCGTGGTCCATGCCATCGCCTTCTCCGACAAGGAGGAGCTGAAGGGCCGCTACGTCGACACGACCAAGACCAACTTCCAACGCAGCCTCACCATCTCCTGCTATTCCTTCACCGAGATCACCCGTCGCGCCCTGCCGCTGATGACCGAAGGCGGCAGCCTGATCACGCTGACCTACGAAGGCGCCGTGCGCGTCATGCCGTCGTACAACGTGATGGGCGTCGCCAAGGCCGCCCTCGAGGCGAGCGTGCGCTACCTCGCGGCCGATGTCGGCCCGCAGGGCGTGCGCGTCAATGCGATCTCGGCCGGCCCGATGCGCACCCTGGCCGGCGCGGTGATCGGCAGCGCGCGCTACGTCTACCGCGTGTCGCGCGAGGCCTCGCCGCTCCGCCGCAACATCGAGCTCACCGACGTCGGGGGCGCTGGCCTCTACCTGCTGTCCGACCTGAGCGCCGGCGTCACCGGCACGGTGCACTACGTCGACGCCGGCTACCACGCCATCGGCATGCCGCACGCCGGGGCGAACGGACAGAACGGCACCGAGTAGACCGTCGCCGTCGCATGCGCTCACCCCAGGGCATTCGCATTTGAGCGTTCTCTCATTCCTCTCCCCAGCTTCGCTGGGGAGGTGTCGCCGTCTTACGGCGACGGAGGGGTCATGGGCAGCGGGACTGAGGCTCATGACCCTCCGCCCCCGACTACGGGGGCACCTCCCCAGCTTCGCTGGGGAGGGGAGTGAAAAGCGCGCGCTCTCCCCGCCGCCGGACCCTGCTTGCTGCCGCCGGCGCCGTGCTGGGGGCGAGCAAGGCGGCGGCATGGGCGCAAGCGCCGGCAGTCGCCGAACCCGATCGCTTCTTCGTGGCCGAGGCGTTTCGCATGAAGGACGAAGCGGTGGCCCGCGGCGATCAGCCCTACGGCGCGGTGATGGTCGTCGCCGGAATCATCGCCGGCTACGGACCGAGCCGCGTCAACAGCGACCGCAACCCGACGCCCACGCCGAGCGCGTGGCGCTGTGGGAGGCGCAAAAGCGCCTTGGCCGGCAGGTCCTCAAGGGCGCGGTGGTCTACGCGACGTCGCGACCCTGCGCGGCCTGTCAGCGCGCGCTGGCCTCGGCCGGCGTCGAGCGCATGCGCGTCGGTCCGACGGCCGAGGATGCCGGCCCGCCACGTGCGACCGGGTAGGCGGCCATGTGGGGGCGCTGGCCGTGGCCTGCAGCGCTGCTCGCTGCCGCGCTGGTGCTGCCGATGACCGCCGCGGCCCAGCCGCAGGCGACAGGCCAGGCAATGGTCGACGCCGTCGCGCGCGGCGACATCGCCTCGCTCGATCGCTTGATCGCCGCAGGCGCGTCGCTCCAGGCGACCGACGCGGCGGGCCAGACGGCGCTCCTGCTCGCCGTCCGGAACGACAACCTCGATGCGGCGACGCGGCTCATCGCGGCCGGCGCCGACATCAACGCCCAGGCCGCCAACCGCGACACGCCCTGGCTGCTCGCCGGCGCCCTCGGCCGCACCACGATGCTGCGCCAGATGCTGCCCAAGGGGCCCGACTTCTCGATCCGCAACCGCTTCGGCGGCAACGCGCTGATCCCCGCCTGCGAGCGCGCCCACGTCGACACGGTGGCCTTCCTGGTGACCACCAGGATCGACATCAACCACATCAACAATCTCGGTTGGACCTGCCTGCTCGAGATCGTGATCCTGGGCGACGGCGGGCCGCGCCATGTCGAGGTCGCCAGGCTGGTCCTGGGCGCCGGCGCCGATCCCAGCATCGCCGACCGTGACGGCGTCACCCCGCTGCAGCACGCCCGCCGCCGCGGCCAGCGTGAGGTCGCCGCGCTGATCGAGGCGGCGGGCGGGCGGTAGGGCCGAGAGACTGGCACTAGAGACGCCCTGTCCCGAGCATGAGGGTATCGCTCCGTCCCGCTGCCCCGCTCCCTGCCCCACAACGGTATCCATCATCGCGGCGAGGACGCTCAGTTCGAGACTGCGGGATGGTAACCGGCTTCATCTTGCTCAGCGCACGCTAGTGTGGATAAGACTAGGGCCAAACTTGGCTAGAATGGCTCCCGGGCAACTGTGCGCACAAACTCGACTGCTAAGTCGAGGTCAGAAATGACCCTGCAACCATTGACCTGTTCCAAGTCGATCTGCGGTCGTGTCACAAGAATATGGAGCGGCGATTCCGTGAGAAAGGCATCGCAATAGGTTAGTGCCGCAGTCGCATGTTCGAAGTCGTAAAAGTCGTTCGGCTTGAACTTTCGCTCCTTGTCCCAGCGCATGGCAGCATAGAGCGAGGCCTGCACATGCAGTGTTCTCAAGGCGCTGCGGTACTCGGCCTTCTTCATTGAGTAGTAAAGAATGTTCTTACAGGCGTTCACGGACTCAGCGCGCTGTTGCGGTATAGGTACCGGGATCTCTCCCACCTCTCTTGAAGCAAAGTGCACAAGAACGTCTGCAGCGATGGCTCCCACCAACTCGATCAGTCCTCGCAATTCAATGTCATAGGTTATCTTGAAGCTCTTGAGCTCGTCTCGATACTGCCGGTTTTGCGCATTCGTTTCATTGCTCAGCCGGCTGTAATCATTGTGCGGCATCTTGGCATCTCCGACTGCATCTACCAATGCAACAAGTGAGTGCTGCCACACATAGTCGAACATGTCTTTCGGAGGTTCACCACCTAGAACCGCACTGGGGATCAAAGAATACTGAACGCCCAGGATATGAGCTACCTTGGTCCAAATGAGTTCCTGCATTGTATGGAGTGCATCCTCAGCCTTCATGTTCTGTAGAAACAGTTTGATCTCGGTACTCAGCAACAACCGAGAATCGACCATGCTCACGCCTAAGCTCAGTTCGTCAATCAGCTGTGCCGTCGCTCGCCGGCGCGTTGACGTATAGGGCTGCTTCATCAACTCAGAGAACATGCTCACACTTATTGGGCAGATTAACTTCCCGGCAAAAACACCCCGCCGAAGGAAATGTAGAAGCTTGCGCTCGACGGTGCCGGTTCGCCTCCCGAGCTCGACGTCTCGAAGTACGATCCAGAAACAGGCATCGAGATATATCTTGCGCCGCCCAAGCAAGGATCGTCCAAGTTCGATCTGATGCGCCTCACTGTATCGCTCTATGTTCATTCGAATCCAATCCATCGCGCTACAGCCGTATGCCTCCCCCCGCTACGGCGTGATCGCTGGGGCACCTTGGAGTGGGCCGCCATACTGTCATCGCCAACTGCGCGTCGGATCTAGCGCGGATCGAGTGCCGATAACTTAACTTTGCTCGCTCGAAACTGCCAAGATCACTGTTGCGCCAAAGGCTCGTAGACTCACCCATGGTAGTACTTGCAATGCTAGATCTTGTTCACTATATGTTCCCAAACGCGAAATGGCAATCGAGTGAACTGGTGACCAAATGGCCTCCTCGGAAGGGGAATTCCCAGACCTCCGAGCCCTTCTAGGGCAGTTTCAACTCGCGTTCCTCGGTGATATGGGACTCGCAAAGTTAGCAGCGACAAATGAAGCAACAGTAACGAACTTGAGGAGCTTCGATCCCCTGCGGACGGCGGCCACATTCGGCTCGCTACTCACCATTCCAGAACTCATGACGAATGGCACCCGGCTAGAGGTGCTGGCGCACCTCGCACTCGCGACGGGTGAGTCGGACCGGAAGCCCACAAGCAAGCTTGTCAATGACAGCTTCACCGCAATTGGAGAAGGTCCGTGTGGTCGAATGGAAGATCCGGCCGAGGATGTATTCGTCAGCCTGATTCGGTCGCCGCGCGGTCCCTTTCGTAAGCGGTGTTCTGACCGCATCTTCATAGACGGCTTGTGATTGTTCATCGTCGGCTCCGAGGCAACGAGCGGAGTGGAAAAATGTCGGACACAGAGCTTGCGTCGAAGTCGGAGCCGGAGGCCCGGTTGGAGTTGGTCCAGGGCGGCAGACGTCGCCGGTCGTGGAGCGCTGCGGAGAAGGCGCGGATCGTCGGGGAGACCATGTCTGGCGAGGCGTCTGTAAGCGCGGTAGCGCAGCGTCACGGGTTGACGGCGCAGCAGCTGTACGGGTGGCGTCGGCGGTCGGGAATCGAGCGGCCAGCAGGGCACGAGGAGCTGGGCTTCGCGGCGGTGCTGGTGGCACGGTCGGCGATCGAGATCGAGCTTAGCGGGATGACGATCCGTGTGGCGCCCGGCATCGACGGGGCGACGCTGCGGGAGGTGCTGCAAGCGGCGAAGGCGGTGTCGTGATCGTCCCGTCGGGAGCGGTGCGGGTGCTGGTGGCGACGCAGCCGATCGATTTTCGCAAGGGCATGGATGGCCTGGCGGCGCTGGTTCGCGATCGCCTCTCGAGCGATCCGTTCAGCGGGGTGATCCATGTGTTCCGCAGCAAGCGGGCCGATCGGCTGAAGCTGCTGCTATGGGACGGCAGCGGCGTGGTGCTGCTGAGTAAGCGGCTCGAGCAGGGCTCGTTCCGCTGGCCGTCGATCGGTGACGGGGTGATGCGGCTCTCGGCGTCGCAGTTGTCGGCATTGCTCGAGGGTCTCGATTGGACTCGGGTGAGACCGGTGCGCGTGCGCACGCCGAGCGCGGTGTCGTGACCTGCCTGTGCGAAGCCGAAGTGGCGTCGCTTCGGTGGAGGCAGGGCAGCGACAAGTTGACTCACCTTGTGTTCGCCGAGCGACAACAACCCCAAGATGTGGTGTACTCGGGCCGTGAACGAGCCACTTCCCCCCGACATCGAGGAGCTGCAGGCGGAGCGGCAACGACTCGCGGCAATGGTCGAGGCACGCGACCAGGAGATCGAGCGGCTGACGGCGATCATCAAGGCGCTGCAGCGGCATCGCTTCGGGCAGCGCTCCGAGCAGCTCGATCCCGACCAGCTGCAGCTGGCGCTGGAGGAGGTCGAGCAGGCCGCGTCGGCCGCCGAGGCGGTCCAGGACAAGAGCCAGCCTGCGGCGTCGCCGAGGTCGGGGCAGCGCCGCAAGATCAACCGCGGCAGCCTGCCCGAGCACCTGCCGCGCGAGGAGGTGGTGGTCGACGTCGCCGACAAGCAGTGCGCCTGCTGTGGCGGGTTGAAGGTCTGCATCGGCGAGGACGTATCGCAACGGCTGGACCGGGTGCCCGCGCAGTTCAAGGTGATCGTGACGCGTCGGCCCAAGTACGCCTGCCGGAGCTGCCAGGGCGAGGTCGCCCAGGCGCCGGCGCCGGAGCGGCTGATCGAGAACGGCCTGCCGACCGAGACGCTGGTGGCGCAGGTGCTGGTCGCCAAGTACGCCGACCACCTGCCGCTTTATCGCCAGGCGCAGATGTGGGCCCGCCAGGGCGTGCTGATAGACCGCTCGACCCTGGCGGATTGGGTTGGACGCAGCGCCTTCGTGCTGACGGCGGTGTACGACCGGCTGCTCGAGAAGCTTCGCAGCTCGACCAAGCTGTTCGCCGACGAGACGACGGTGCCGGTGCTCGACCCCGGGCGCGGTCGCACCAAGACGGGCCAACTGTGGACCTATGCGCGCGACGATCGACCGTGGTGCGGCAGCGATCCGCCGGCGGTCGTCTACGTCTATGCGCCGGATCGCAAGCATGCACGCCCGGGCCAGCATCTCGCCGGGTTCAGGGGCACGCTGCAGGTCGATGGCTACGGCGCCTATCGCGAGCTGGCATCGGCCGGTACGGTGGAGCTCGCTTTCTGCTGGGCGCACGTGCGACGGCATTTCTACGACCTGCAGGCCTCCGACACGCCCGCGCCGATCGCCAGCGAGGCGCTCGCCCGTATCGCCCCGCTCTATGCCGTCGAGACCGCGTGCCGCGGGCAGTCGGCCGAGCAGCGCCGCCGCATGCGCCAACTGCGCAGCAAGCCGATCCTCGAGGCGCTCAAGCCCTGGCTCGAGCGCCAGCTCGGCCTGGTGTCGGGCAAGTCCAAGCTGGCCGAGGCGATCCGCTACGCGCTGTCGCGCTGGCAAGGCCTCTGCCGCTTCCTCGACGATGGCCGCATCGAGCTCGACAACAACGTCGTCGAGCGCACCATCCGGCCGATCACTCTCGGAAGAAAGAACCACCTGTTCGCCGGGTCCGATGGCGGCGGCCAGCACTGGGCCGTAATCGCCTCGCTCGTTGCAACCTGCAAGCTCATCGACGTCGATCCCTACGCATACTTGTCCGACGTGCTCACCAGGATCGTCGCAAGACATCCCATGAGCCGCATCGACGACCTCTTGCCCTTCGCCTACGTCAAGCCGAAACCGCTCGATCGCGCCGCGGCCTGACAACATCGCTTACTCCCTTTCGAATTATCGAAGGGGTATGGGAATCGGCCAGATTTTATCTTGAACGCGTCGTCGGACTGATCGAGGGAATGCCCCAATGTAGCCCCTACGATGAATGGCGGGACAGCATTTACGCCCTGTTAAGTCTTTCAGACTTAGCCTGTGAACGAGCGGAACTCTCCCGTTATCAGTCCGGTGGCGAAACGCCCGCCAAGGCGATTCCGCGGACACTCCTGATGGATGTTGACGGACTAGGCTCGCGTGTTTGGTTTACCGAGATAGATCTCAAGAGTGCCGGCATCGATGTAGACCATCTCGCTAACTTTTTCTTCAATTTCGAAGAGCGCCGTGGACTTCTTGCGCAAAGCATCGGCCACACGTTTCTGGAGCGCTACCCAGTTGCTCGTCGGAAGCACGAATTTTTCCTCGTCCTGCCCACTGCCATATCGCTCGCCATTCGACGCTTCGTGGTGGAGATGATGGATCGTTCTGGGCTGCGACCAGCGATGCTCGCCGCACTCGCTAGGGACTATTCGGACCTGTTTCGCGATGTCAACCTCTTGGGCGGTCCTCGTGGCGCCGATCTCGAGTTTCGAATGACGGAGAACGGCTACTTCGCCGGCGTGACGTCAAAGGTGGACCGAGGTCGATTGCTCAATCTTCTTTTCGTAATGGACAATCTTGCAGGGTTCGAGACTGACAGTTTTGCAGGATCGAATCCTGATTCGATGGCGGTGGCAGATGACGTCGATAGGTTCATCAACCATGCGGAATGCCTTGCGAAAGCTGACCCAGACTTCCAACAAGGAACGACGCTGATCGTGGGGTGCGGTTTCGGCCGCGGAGTTAGTTACGCGCTCAACAATGTTGATCGAGCAGACTGGCGGATAGAGATGATCAGCGCGCCGGACCTCTGCACGTTAAGCTCGACGCCCGACTTCAAGCCGCTCTCACTGTGGCGAATTCTCGATGCTCGAGACGAACTCGAACGTCAGGGGCTGCAGCTTCACAACATCAATGGTCTTCTAAATCTCGTTGCTTGGGCCAGGACGCTGAATGGTCATCTCGTACCGCACGGCGAGCTTCCAGATGACTTCGTGGAATCCAGCGCCAGCACGTTTCTCATGGTCAACCAAAACAACCTCCTTGAACTGCGAGAGCTGGTTGCAAGACTGTGGGATGCCCACATGCAGCGAGACCTAACAGGCCGTTGGGTGAAAGTGCGGCGGGAGGGTCACTCGTTCTTCGAAGAGGATAAGACGAAGCCGCTCTACGCAAGCGAAGAGCAACGCGCGGGTGTTTTTGAAACATCGATCCGCGCGTGGTGGTGCGACGTCGAAGTGCCTGAGAACGTACGGGACTCTATGGGTTACCCACGCTGGCAGACGTCGACGGTTTGGTTGGCCCGTGCGGCACCTGTGCTCGAAGATGTTTTCCATAACCTTCCAGCCGGGGCGTTGCTGTGGCGCACAATCTACGAGGGCGACCTTTCAAATATTGGCCATGATGAAGTACCGCTTGAGTACGACGAAGCCGTTGCTGAGCTCAGAGTCACTATCGATCGCGAACGGCGGCGAATCTTGGTGCACGCTTCGCGTAGGTACGAACTTGCCCACTTGAGTTCAGACAACAGAGCTGAGCGCGCGCTTGTCGCTGCCCTGGTCGAGGGAGCCGCAAAGCTTGCCGGTCGAGAGTTCGAGGCGCTCCAGCGCGAAGCGGTCGTTGATCGGATCGTGCGTAGCCCATTGGCACGACAACAGCATGTCTTCACCAATCCAACTCTGCGGGACTACGTACAAGGATCGTTAACAGAACGGGTTACCGTCATTGATCAGCTAGACGACGCTGCGTCGAAGTTGGGTCTGGGTTGGAAAGTCCGAACCCGCGCGGACGGCGCGTGGATTCTGGGGAAATCCGAGACGACCCAGTTCTTGAACAAGCTTGTATCGGCACTTCAGGATGACCTGGCAACGGATCTTCGGCAGTTCGAACGAAGCTCCCTCTTGAACATGATATTGCGGAATCACGAGGCGGCCGCCGTTGACCGTGCTCACTGGCACCGCACTACAGCTGCTGTCGTCGCATTGCACAACGACGAGGCCGCGGCTCGCGAAACGATCTCGCGTTACGAATTCAGGCTGAACGCTGTATTCCAATCATGCCGGATATTGGCGGAGTTCGCGATCTGCGAATGTCCTCTTACCAGGGGGCGATATCCGGGAGTCCTCGATCTCGCTCGACTGATGACTCGGGCGGCCAACCTCTTCAACATTGGCGGGTGGTCCGACGCGATCCGCTGGGATGTGATGGAACCTCGCCTCAGGGTCACACCTCTAGGTGACGTGCATGCGAACTGGGACTTTGTGAACGAGGTCGTGGAACCGTTCTTACTTGCTGCGGCCGACCTGCGCTTGGACGACGCGATCAAAGAGTACCCCAAGAATCTCGAGAAGCGCAAAGTCGTCGCCTCGCTCGCAGATGCTTTCGAGCCGGAGTTCCTATCGGCGTTCGAAGAAGAATTCGGCGTAACCATCGATCATATGCGGACCTTCGTCGAGTTCGTCGAAGACATCGCAGTTCGATCGAAGCGAGCCGTCGTGATGTTGCCTCGAAGCAGCCTTCTCACGGTGAAGACGGACATCGGCGAGCTTGACGAGGAAATTGCTAGACGGATCGTTAACGCGCTGACGCTTGAAACTCGTCCTTTATGGAAAGCTACTCCATCTGGATACGATGACCGAGATCGTTTCCCTTGGCGGTTTCGTAGGCGCCTAACGATCCTTCGAAGGCCGCTGCTGCAGATCGATCATAAAGAGAATCCGACGATTATCATGTCGCCCGCCATAGTGCGGGAGGCCTTCGCCTATTCCGTGAGCAACTTTCATAGAGGGAGTTTCCCGAACTATCAATTATCTCTCGGCATGCGGAAGTGGGCAGGAAGAATTGCCGACACACGTGGGCGGCAGTTCGCTGAAGATGTAGCACGTAGATTGAACGAGCTCGGATGGAAGACCGAGGTAGACATCCAAATCACCAAACTACTGCACCAGAGATTTGATCGAGACTTCGGCGATATCGACGTTCTAGCTTGGAACCCAACCTACAGAAGAGTTCTCGCTTTGGAGTGCAAAGACGTCCAGTTTCGGAAGACTTACGGCGAAGTAGCGGAGCAGCTATCCGACTTCCGGGGTGAGCTACGGGCAAACGGAAAGCCAGACTATCTGCTCCTTCACCTCAACCGGATGGAACTCATCTTCCAACACCTTCCGAAGGTAGCGGCCTATCTCAAATGGGAGGTTGTAGACACTATCGAGAGTCACCTTGTGTTTCGCAATCCGGTCCCTATGTCATTTGCGCTTAACCGCCTTCGCGAACGAGTCACAGTTAGTCTCTTCGACAACTTGGAGAAGATTTAGCTGTGTATCCTGGACTCCATGGCTGCACCAGCGCGACCTCCGACGAGGTCGACGGGGTGGTGGCCCCGTGTGCGCGGCTTGGGGCTCGCGCTCGGAGGCTGCTGCAGCGCATCGCGCCGGTCGACTACGCCAACGCTCACGGCACCGCCACACCGAGCGGCGCCTAGGAGTGGAACGTGAAAGCCGGAGGCCGACCCTATGACTGTTGACGCCAATTCGTTGCACGACTCGGCGATCGTCATCGATGCGGTCTGTCCGCTGCTGATGGAATCACGCCATCTCCAGCTCTATCGCCGCGGCGGTGCGACCGCGGTGGCGCCGACGGTCGGCGGCTCGGAGAATGCGGAAACCGCGCTGCGCACGATCGGCCGCTGGATCAAGCTGATCCGCAATACCGGCGATCTCGCCCTGGTCCGGTGTGCAGCCGACATCGACGCGGCCAAGCGTGACCGTCGCCTCGGCATCATCCTGCATTTCCAGGGCACTGATCCGATCGAGGACGACGTCGACCTGATCGACGCCTACAAGAGCCTGGGCATCGGCATGGTCCAGCTGACCTACAACGTCAGGAACCGCGTCGGCGACGGCTGCAAGGAACCGGGCGATGCCGGCCTCAGCCGCTTCGGCCACGACGTGGTCAAGCGGCTGAACGAGGCACGCATCGTCGTCGATTGCTCGCACACCGGCTATCGCACCACGATGGACGCGATCGAGGCTTCGAGACGCCCGACCGTGTTCTCCCACGCCGGGGCCTTCAGCGTTCATCCGTCGCCGCGCAACATCACCGACGAGCAGATCAAGGCGGTGGCGGCGACCGGCGGGCTGGTCGGCGCTGTGGGATATCCCGCCTTCGTCGCGAGCGGCCCCCGGCCGACGCTCGACCAGTTCATCGCCCACATCGATCACATGGTTAGCCTGGTCGGCATCGATCACGTGGCGCTCGGCATCGACTACTTCACCGGCCAGCATCCGATCGCCAGCGACGACGCGGCGGCAGCGCTCTACCAGCGCCTGGTCGACAGCGGCCGGTGGAGCCCGAAGAGCTATCCGCCGCCGCCGTATTATTTTCCGTCAGGCATCGAGACACCGGAGGGTCTGCCAAACCTCACGCGCCGCCTGCTCGAGCGCGGCTACCGCGAGGCCGATGTGCTCAAGATCATTGGCGGTAACTGGGTCCGCGTCTTCCGCGAGGTCTGGGGCGAATAGGACGACGCGTGATAGGCTCGCGTCCCATGCGCGCCCTCATCTCGACCCTGGTCGCCTCCTGCCTGTTGCCCGGCCTCGCCGCGGCTGAACCGCTGACGCCGTTGAGTTTCCGGTCGGCCCTGGAAGTGGCCAAGGTCTACGCCGCCGACCGCACCCTGGTCTTCTATTGCTTGGGCCAGGACCCCGAGACGGTTACGTTCACCTACATGATCGTGCACGTGGAAATCGAGGAAGCCCTCGTCAAGCTGCGCGCCGCCGGCAGCGACGCCAAGCAGAATGCCCAGCTCGTGCAGACCGTGATGACCAACGTGCGCTTCCCGACGCCTGGGAAGTCCGATCCTGCTCTCGATGCCGAATGCAAAGAAAAGAACGTCGCGAACGAGTTCTACATTTTCAACGGCAGCTTCAGCGTCCCTCTCGCCCACCGCCGGCCGTTCAACACGCTGACGCCGTGACTGCCTCGTCGTTCCTGCGCGCCACGAAGCGCGTGAGCAGTACGAACTGCGGAGACCGAAACCTTCATGTCGTCCTGAGCCTGGCGAAGGACCTCATCGCCGCTTGCCGTGAGTGTGCTGTGCCACTAAAGGCGATGAGATCCTTCGCTGCGCTCAGGATGACAGAAAAGATGGGCCTTCATGCAGGGGGGCCCCGCTTCACTCGGCGGCCTCCGCCAGGCGCAGCCGCGCGGTCGCCACCGCGTCGACGGCGCCCGTGGCGGCATCGACCGCCACTCCGTAGATCTCGCGCGCGGCGGCAACGCTGACGACGCCATCGAGCACGTCGCGCGCCACGGCAGCGGGATCGCGCCGTCGCGGATCGCCCCAGCCGCCGCCGCCTGACGATCGCACCTTGAAGACGGGGTCCTTGAGGGAACGCTTGCCGTAGGCGGGCAGGTCGTTCACGAGCTGGCCGGCGCTGGCGATGGTCATGTCGGCGCCGGCGCCCTCGCCGCCGCCGTTGACGCCGTAGGCTGCCGCATAGGTCAGGCCCTCGCTGCGGAACGATTGCACGACGTCGCCGTAGACTTCGGCCTCGTACTCGATACCGCCGCCGCCGCGCCGCTCGCCGGGACCGGCGCTGTCGCAGCGGATTTCGTGGCGATGGATGCGGATCGGGTAGAGCCGCTCGTAGGCCTCGACGTTCGGCACCGTCAGGCCGCCCAACGCGCCCAGCAACCCGACCTGGTGGAAGCCGTCGCGCTCGGCCACCGCGCCGGCGCCCGACAGGGCGTTCCAGTGATAGAGCACATAGGGCTCGCCAGCCGGGTTATGGCCCGTGCTGATGCCATGCACGGTCTTGCCCCAGCCGGCGCAGGCGCGCCGGGGGTCCGCCTTGGCCAGGGCCTTCCAGATCGCGTGAACGATCTCGTGGCCCATGTACATGGTGCTCATCGTCTGCGGCGCAGGCGCAGTCGGATTGACCAGCGTTCCCGGCGGCAGGATGAGCTCGGCCGAGCGGAACGTGCCCTCGTTGATCGGAATATCCTCGCCCATGAAGGACGCGAGGCCGACATAGGTCAGCGAATAGGTGTTGGCGAGCGGGCTGTTCTTGAAGCCGCGCATCTGCGGGTCGGTTCCGGTGTAGTCGATCGTCAGCCTGTCGCCGGCAATGGTCAGCTTGACGTGGATGTTGAAGCGACCCGGCGCGAAGCAGTCGTTGTCGGTATGCTCGTCGCCCTCGTAGACGCCGTCGGGCAGCGCGGCGACGACCTGGCGGAAGCGGGCGTCGGCATGGTCGAGCACGGCATCGAAGATGTCGGCGATCACCGTCGTGCCGAGCTCGTTGCCAAGGGTCACGATGCGATCGCCGCCGACTCGCGTCGCCCCGATCATCGCCTGCAGGTCGCCGTCGAGCAGCTCGGGCGTGCGGCTGTTGAGCAGCAGCAATTGCCAGACGTCGCGCCGCACCTCGTTCTTCGCGACCACGCGGATCGGCGGCAGGCGGATGCCCTCGTGAAAGATCTCGGTGGCCTCGCCGTTGTAGGTGCCGGGCGCGCCGCCGCCGATGTCGGACTGATGGGCGCGATCGCAGGCGAAGGCGACGAGGCGACCGGCGACGAAGACCGGCGTGGCGATCACCCAGTCGGGCAGATGGTTGCCGCCACCGACATAAGGGTCGTTCATCAGGAAGACGTCGCCGTCGGAGATGTCGTCGCCGAAAGCCGCGATCAGGGCGCGCACCGCAAAGCCGCCGCCGGCGGCGTGTGCGGGCAGGCCTTCGGCCTGGCTGATGATGTGGCCGTCACGGCCGGTGATGAAGCAGGTGAAGTCGTGCGCCTGGCTGAATATCGGGCTCAGCGCCGTCTGCTGCATCACCCAGCCCATCTGACGGCAGATATGGTCGAGGCGGTTTTGCGTCAGCGCCAGGAGAACGGGATCGACGATGCGCTTGTCCATGGGTCACCTCAACTCGATCACGAAGTTGCCCGCACGATCGACACTGACATGGTCGGCAGGGCCGGCATAGAGGGTCATCGTCTGCTCCTCGATGACCAGCGGTCCATCGAGAGCATGGCCGGCGCCGAGGTCGGCCCCCCGATAGACCGGAACGTCGGCCCAGCCGGCATTCCTGTCGATGAAGACGCGGCGCGTCTCGGCGGCGCGCGGCGTGCCGGCCGCCTCGGCGCGCTCGGGCACGGCGAGGGCCGAGGCCGGCACGGTCGCCACCACGCGCAGCGCCGCGATCCGGATCGGGGTGATCGGCTTGATGTGGCCATAGAGCCGCCGGTGCTCCGCTTCGAACCGTCCCTTGAGGCTGGCGATATCGTCATGGGCAGGATCGTAGTCGACCTGCACCGAGCGCATCTGGCCCTTGTAGACGAGGTCAAGCACGCGGCGCAGCGTCGGCGGCGACGCCGCCGCCTCGGCGCCGACCTCCTCGAGTGCCGTCGCGGCGAGCTCGGCGAACGACGCGGGCAGGGCGGCCATCGCCTCGTCGCCCAGCGGCGCATCGAAGACGCGATAGAGATCGTGCCGGATGTCGCTGTCGAGCATGCCGAGCGCGCAGAATGCGCCGGCGTGGCGGGGCACGTAGACGCGCCGGCAACCCAACACTCGGCCGACCGTCGCGCCGTGCATCGGACCCGCGCCCCCGGCGGCGATCAGCGTGTAGCGCGCCGGATTGAGACCGCGCTTGACGCTGATCTCCTCGACGGCGTGCAGCAGGTTCTGCTCGAGCAGCTGCACGATGCCGATCGCCGCCTCCTCGACGTCGAGACCGAGCGGGCCGGCGACGCGCTCGGCGCAGGCGGCACGCGCGCGCACCGGGTCGATCACGACAGAGCCGTCGCCGATCGGTCCGGCCCGCATGCGGCCGAGCACGACCAGCGCATCGGTCGTGGTGGCGTCGCTGCCGCCGCGCCCATAGGCAGCCGGTCCCGGCGCGGCGCCCGCCCCTTGCGGCCCGCAGCGCAGCAGGCCGGCCTCGTCGACCCGGGCGATCGTTCCGCCGCCCGCACCGACCGTATGGATGTCGATCGCCGACAGGCCGACATGATGGCCGCCGATGCCGAAGCCATCGATCAGCTGGGCCCGGCCGGACTGCAGCATGCTGACGTCGCAGCTGGTGCCGCCGATCTCCATGGTGATCAGGTTGTCGCTGCCGCACAGCCGGCCGTAGTAGCGCATGGCGCCGATGCCGGCGGCCGGGCCCGACAGGCAGAGCATGGACGGCGCCCGCGCCACGCGGCTGAGGCCGATGGCGCCGCCGTTGCTCTGGATCAGCGCCACCTCGCCGCCGAATCCCAGGTCGCGCAGCCGCTCACCCAGGGCTTCGAGGTAGGCGATGACGCGGCGCCGGATATAGGCGTCCACGACCGTCGTCGAGCCGCGCTCGTACTCGCCGACGATCGGCGCCAGGCGCGACGACAGGGAGATCGCCATGTGCGGCGCCACGCTGCGCACGATCTCCGCCGCCGCCTCCTCGTGCCGGCCATTGGCATAGGCGTTGATGAAGCAGATGGCGACGGTCTCGACGCCGCGCTGCGCGAACGTCTCGACGGCATCGCGGACATCGTCCGACGAGAGCGGCGCAAGCTCGTTGCCTTGCGCGTCCAGGCGCCCCCGGACGCCGAGGCGGAGATGGCGCGGCACCAGCGGCTCGGCATAGGGCACCCGATGATGCCACGGGTTCTCGCGGATGCTGCGGCGGATCTCGACGCTGTCGCGGAACCCCGCGGTCGTCAGCATGCCGACCTTGGCGCCCTTGCGTTCCAGCACGGTGTTGGTGGCGATGGTCGAGCCGTGCACGAACCAGCCGCAGCCGGCCAGCAGGTCGGGCACGGTCGTGCCGAGCCCGCTGGCCGCGGCGGCAACTGCGTCGAGCACGCCCTGGCTGGGATCGCTCGGCACCGACGGCACCTTGAAGACGTCGATGCTGCCGCCGGGCTGCTCGACGACGAGATCGGTGAAGGTGCCGCCGACATCGACGCCGATGCGGTTGCCGGCGGGGCCACGCTGTATCGAGGCGTCAGGCATGACGGTCACGGCCGATACGGGAATTTCGTGCTGCCGCCGCGGGTCACCGGGACGGGCTTGCCATACTCGCGCGCGTGGCCGAGCTGCGCGAAATAGTCCTTGAAGCGCGGCACGTTGGGATTGCGGTTGCGCTCCTCGAAGTAGGGGAGCAGCGGCGCGTACCAGTCGAAGATGCGCCGCAGCTCCTTCACCGGCTCGTCGGAAATGTCGACGCGCAGGTCGCAGCGCGGGACGATCTGCTCGCCGAACGTCAGCAGGCCGGCCGAGGTCTGGCCTTCCTCCTGGCCGCCGGCGTCGCGCCCCGCCTCGATGGCGCGCAGCAGGCGCACTTCCAGCGCATCCGATTCGCGCTCGTTGAAAACCTCGGCGATCGCCTCGGCCACCTGCGGGCCGGCCAGCACATTGCCCATGGCGACGAAATTCTCGCCCGTGATGTGGCCCGCCCAGGGCATGTTGGCGTCACCGGTGAAGGCGGCGGAGCGGCCGTCGACGTCGACGATGCCGATCTGGCGCTTGCCCGGCCAGTCGTCGCTCGACGTCACCTCGGCGACGACCTTGCGCGGGCTGTAGCCCTGCTCGAGCAGGCGCAGGCTGAACACGCCGAGCCGCGGCTCGGCGACGGCCTGGAAGGCGACCGCCCCGGCGTGCGAGACGAAGGAGCACCGGGTGCCGATGGCCGGCGAGCTGGTCGCAATCGCGATGCCGCGATGGCCGGTCCTCTTGCACCGGCCGACGATCGTGAACGTCATGTCGTTTCCCTTGTCGAAGATGCGTTTTCCGGCAGCGCCAGCAAATCCTCGTCGCGCCAGCCGAACTCGATGGTGTCGCCCACGCCGGCGCCCGCGAGGCCGGGGCTGTCGACGGTCAGCGTCGTGCCGCGGGACTCGATCGCCAGCCGCGTCAGCGCGCCGAGAAAAGATCGCGACCGCACGACACCGCTACCGCGCGCCTGGCCAGCCGGGATCGACGGACCAAGAACGATGGCTTCGGGCCGCACGGCAATCATGACGGCGCTGCCGGCCGGCGCCGGCTTGCCCCTGACAGTGAGCTCGCCCAGCGCCGTCGACACGCGCAGCCCGCCTGACGCCGCCGCGGCGACGCGCCCCGGCAGCAGATTGGTCTCGCCGACGAAGTCGGCGACGTAGGCGCTGGCCGGGCGGCGGTAGATCTCCTCCGGGGTTCCGACCTGGGCAACCCGGCCTTTTTCCATGACCACGATGACGTCGGACAGGTTCATCGCCTCTTCCTGGTCATGCGTCACGTAAATGAAGGTGATGCCGACGTCGCGCTGCAGCGCCTTGAGCTCGCCCTGCATGCGCTTGCGCATCTTGAGATCGAGCGCGCCCAGCGGCTCGTCGAGCAGCAGGACGCGCGGCCGCGTGACCAGCGCGCGGGCGAGCGCCACGCGCTGCTGCTGGCCGCCGGAGAGCTGGCGCGGATATTTCTGCGCCTGGTCGGCGAGGCCGAGATTGCCGAGCATCGCCTCGACGCGCGGGCCGATCTCGGCCTTGGCGAGGCCATCCATGCGCAGCCCGAACGCGACGTTGCGGGCCACCGTCATGTGCGGGAACAGCGCATAGCTCTGGAACACCATGCGGGTGTGACGCCCCGATTCGTCCTTGACGACGGGCTCGCCGGCCACCGCCACCTCGCCGTCATCGGCCTGCTCGAAGCCGCCGATGATGCGGAGCGTCGTCGTCTTGCCGCAGCCCGACGGCCCGAGCAGCGTCACGAATTGCCCGCGCGCGACGTCGAGGTCGACCCCCGCCACCGCCTCGAAGCGGCCGAAGCGCTTGACCACGCCGCGTAGCCGCACGTCGGGCATTTCGACGCTGCTCGCCGTCATCGCGGCCTCATGCCGCCTTCACTTCGTTCCAGATCTCGTTCCAGCGCGACTTGTCCTTGGGAATCTCCTTGAAGGCGAGCCGCGAGACGTTCTTTGGATCGATGCCGAGGTCGGTGACCAGTGCCGGCTCGAGGCGGTCGACGGCCGCCTTGGAGGCCGGCGCGTAGCGCGTCGTGCGGGCCATGAACTCGCCGTACTCGGGACTGAGGGTGAAGTTGGCGTATTCCTGCACCAGCTTCAGCTTCGAGGTGCCCTTGACCGGCGTGATCGCCTCGCTCCAGCCGATGGCGCCTTCCTTGGGCCATACCCAGCCGGCATCGACGCCCGCCTTGCGCAGCGGCGCGATCACGGCGAGGAACGTCCAGGCTGCGACCACCTCGCCCGAGGCCAGCATGTTCTGCACGTCGGCGACGTTCTTCCAGTAGGCGCGCAGCAGCGGCTTCTGCGAGATCAGGAGCTTCTTCACCTCCTGCAGCTCCTTCTCCTCCATGGCATAGGGCTGCTTGATGCCGAGCTTGAGCGCGCCGACGCCGAGCGAGTCCTCGGGCTCGTCGCGCATGGCGAGGCGGCCCTTGTACTTGGGGTCGAACAGGACGTTCAGCGAATCGACGTCCCCCGTCTCCTTCTTGTTGAAGGCGATGGCATTGGCGCCCCACACGAACGGTACGCCGTAAAGCTTGCCGTCGACCGTCCATTGCGGCATGGCGGCGAACTCGGAAAACACCGTCTTGGCGTTGGGCAGGCTTGCCGGGTCGAGCGGCTCGATCAGCCCCGCCTTGGCCGCGGGTGCGATGTAGTTCTGCACCGGCACGATCATGTCGTAGAGCTTGGTGCCGCCGCCGCGCAACTTGGCGACCATCTCGTCCGAGCTGCTGTAGAAGGTCGGCTTGAGATCGATCGAGACCTTCTTCTTGGCGTCCTCGACGAACGGCCCCTCGCCCCACGCCGACCAGGTGAAATAGTTCAGGCTGCGCTCCTGGGCGAAGGCGCGGCCGGCACCGCCGGCCATCGCCGCTGCACCGAGCCCCGCCGCGCCGAGCGCGCGCAGCGCGCCGCGCCTGGACATGCCGGCGGGAAGCAGCAGATTGAGGTCGAGTCTCTCGGTCATGGTCGGTCTCCTGTCGTGTCGAGATTGTTCACTGTCTTGTCTCGGCGGTCGTCCGCGCGCGCCGTATGGCGATTTCCGCCAGCCCCGCCATGACGCAGCTGACGACGATGGTCAGCGTGGCGATGGCGTTGATCTCGGGGGTGATGCCGAAGCGCAGCATCGACCAGATCATCATCGGCAGGGTGTTCTCGGTGCCGGTCGTGAAGAAGGTGACCACGACCTCGTCGAAGGACAGCGTGAAGGAGATCAGCGCCGCGGCGAGGATCGCCGGCGCCAGCAGCGGCAGGGTGATCTCGAGGAAGATCGTCAGGGTGCCGGCGCCAAGATCGCGCGCCGCCTCCTCGACCGATGGATCGAAGCCGACCAGACGCGCCGAGATGATCAGGAAGACGTAAGGGAATGCCACGATCGAATGGCCGGCGATGACCGTCAGCAGCGACAGGTCGGCCTGCACGATGTTGAAGAAGCTCAGCAGGGCGATGCCGAGGATGAGATGCGGCACCATCATCGGCAGGCTCGACGCCGAGCGCAGCACCGTGCGCCAGCGCGCCGCGTAGCGATGGACGCCGGTCGCCATCGCGACGCCGAGCGCGGTCGCCAGGATCACCGTCGCACCGGCCACGATGAAGCTGTTGGCCAGAGCCGCGCGGAAGGTCGTGTTGGCGGCGAGGCGGCCGTACCATTCCAGGGTGAAGCCGCGGATCGGGAAGATGCTGATCTCGGAGGTGTTGAAGGAGAACAGCACGACCAGCACGAGCGGCGCGAACAGGAACAGCAGCACGAGCGCTGTCCACAGCGCGAACAGCGGCGTCGTGGGGAGGCGCCGCGCCACCATCAGGCAACCCCCGCCGGCCGCCCGGCGCGCAACAGGGCAACGGCGGCGAGCAGGATGATGCCCATGATGGCGAGCGCCATCGCCGAACCCAGCGGATATTCGAAGGCGACGCCGAACTGCTGGGCGACGATGCTGCCGATCAGGATGCTGCGCGTGCCGCCCAGCAGCTCGGGCGTGACGAACGAGCCCATCGACGGGATGAAGACGAACAGGCAGCCGGTCGCCACGCCGGGCAGGCTGAGCGGCAAGGTCACATGCCAGAAGGTGCGCCAGCGGCCGCCGCCGAGATCCTTGGCCGCCTCGAACAGGCTGGGGTCGAGCTTCTCCAGCACCGAGTAGAGCGGCAGGATGAGATAGGGCACGTAGATGTGGACCAGCGCCAAGGTGACCGCGAAGTCGCTGTAGAGCAACCACGAGATCGGCTCGCTGGTCAGGCCGACCGCCTGCAGCGCCTGGTTGACCGCGCCCTTGGTGCCGAGGATCAGCATCCAGGCGTAGGTGCGGACCAGGTAGCTGGTCCACAGCGGCAGGATCACGAGGACAAGCAGGGTCACCCGGAAACGACGGGTCTTGCGCGCGAGGTAGTAGGCGACTGGATAGCCGATCAGCAGCGAGATCGCGGTCACCAGCAGCGATACCTTGATGGTCCGCCAGAAGACGTCGAGATAGAGCGGCCTGAACAGCTTCTGGTAATTGGCGAGCGTGAAGTCGGCGACGATGTCGTAGTCGACGACACGCCAGAAGCTCAGCAGCACGATGGTCGCCATCGGCAGGACGAACAAGAGCCCGATCCAGAGGCCAGGCGGAGCGAGGAAGGCCGTGGCGGCGGCGAGGCTCCGGCGGGTCATGAATCGGTTCGGACCGAGGGCTGGTGTGCGGGCGCCGGCGCGGCATGGCCCAACGCACGCGACAGCGCGGCGGCGCCGCGACAGACCATGTTGACGAACTGCGGAACGCGGTCGTCCGTGAGCCGCAGGGACGGCGCCGAGATGACCAGGCTGTACTGCACGTCGCCATCGGCGTTGTAGACCGGGGCGCCGACCGAGCGGGCGCCCGGCGTGATCTCGGCGTCGCTGAAGCCGTAGCCCTGCGCGCGGATGCGGGCGAGCTCGCCGCCAAGCGTCGCAGCCGCCACCAGCGTCCGGTCGGTGAAGCGCGGCAGTGGCCCGGCCGACAGCAGCGATTCGATGAAGCGTTGCGGCTGGAACGCCAGGATGACCTTGCCGACGCAGCCCGCGTTCAGCGGGAAGCTCTCGCCCGGCCGGATGGTGAATCGCATCGACTGCGGGCTGTCGACATTGGCGAGGCAGACGCCGTGATCGTCCTGCAGCACGCACAGGCTGACCGTTTCCTGGCTCGCTTCGACCAGCTGCTGCAGCACGGGGCGGGCTATCGCCAGCACGTCGTAGGATTGCTCGGCGCGGCGGCCCAGCGAGACCATCGCCGGCGCCAGCCGGAACCGTCCCGTGCGCTCGTCCTGCCGCAGCAACCCGCCGCTGGCCAGCGTCACCAAGAGGCGATGCACGACGCTCTTGTGCAGCCCGAGCTCGCGGCCGAGAGAGGCGGTCGACCATTCGTCGGCCGAGCCGAACGCCCGCAGCACCGAAACGGCGCGCTGAACGGACTGGATCTCACCCGGAATGGCCATTGCTCTTGTCGTCTCACGATGTGAGACGTCGTCTCACTATCGGAAGCATACGAAGTGAATTGCCGCCGTGTCAAACAGATGACGGCGGCGGGTGGGTTTAGAGAATGATGTCCATCGTGGTGGCGAAGGCGCCGGTCTCGACGCCCGGGGCGGGCGCCAGCTTCATCTCCACCAGGGCGCGCTGACGCGGGTCGCGGATGCCGCGGAATACGCCGTCGCGGTCGTTCCCCGTATCGCCGGCGATGTAGAACTGGCTGGTCAGCAGGCGGCCGGCTGAGGTCGCAACCTTGACATGGATGTGCGGCGAGCGGCCGGCATAAGCGACCGGCTTCAGGGTTCGGAAGCTGTATCGTCCGTCGCCCGAGACCAGCATCCGTCCGTAGCCCTGGAAAGCTGAATCGCGCCGCTCGCGGCCGGGCTGGCGCGGATGGTCGTAGAGGCCCTGCGCATCGCACTGCCAGATCTCCATCAGGGCGCCCTGGATCGGCTTGCCGTCGAGATCGAGCACGCGGCCTTCGAGGTGCAGCACCGTGCCCATCGCCCGCGCCGCCTGCCCGCGCACCTGGACGAGGTCGTTGTCCATGTCGGCGGGGAAGGCCGTCGGATAGAATGGCCCTTCGGTCTGGCCGGGCGTGGCGAGGAGGCCCGCGGCGTTGGCGCCGAGCGGCAGCAAGCTCGCACCGGCGGCGGCGAGCAGGAGACGGCGGGAAGCGATGGATGACGTCATGCCAGGGAGGTGGTGCCCGTCGGGTCAGGCCGCAAGCAGCATGGCGCGACCCCGCCTCGTTCGCCTCCCCGTCATCGGCCACGCAGTGGATGCATTTCAAACTCCTCCTCCGATTACGGGCAGGGCGTTCGCATATGGGCGCTCTCTCACTCTCCTCCCCAAGCGTAGCTTGGGGAGGTGTCGCCGTCTTCGGCGACGGAGGGGTCATGAGCCCCGGGACTGAGGCTCATGACCCCTCCGCCCCGTATGACGGGGCACCTCCCCAGCGAAGCTGGGGAGGAGAAATGAGGGCGCGTCGATATGCGAATGCCTGCGATTTACCGGGAGTCGGAGAGGGGCGTGGGCGACGAACCATCTCGCTCTGCGCCAAACGAAAACGGCGGCCCGAAGGCCACCGTTCTTGTTTCCGGTCGATGTGCTACTCGCCCGCCGCCGGAGCTGGCGCGGCCTGCTCCTCGCGCGGCTTGTTCGAGATGTCCTCGCCGGTCGCCTGGTCGACCGCCTTCATGCTGAGGCGGACCTTGCCGCGGTCGTCGACTCCCAGCACCTTGACCTTGACCTGGTCGCCTTCCTTGATGACGTCGGTCACCTTGGCGACGCGGCGCGGCGCCAGCTCGGAGATGTGCACCAGGCCATCGCGCGCGCCCAGGAAGTTCACGAAGGCGCCGAACTCGACGGTCTTCACGACCTTGCCGTTGTAGATCACGCCGACTTCCGGCTCGGCGACGATGCCCTTGATCCAGTCGATGGCGGCCTGGCCGGCCTTGGCGTCGACCGCCGCGACCTTGATCGTGCCGTCGTCCTCGATGTCGATCTTGGTGCCGGTGGTCTCGGTGATCTCGCGGATCACCTTGCCGCCGGTGCCGATCACCTCGCGGATCTTGTCCTTGGGGATGGTGAACTGGGTGATGCGCGGCGCGTTCTGGCTGACGCCCTCGCGCGCGCCGCCCAGGCCCTTGGCCATCTCGCCCAGGATGTGCAGGCGGCCGTCGCGCGCCTGCGCCAGGGCGACCTTCATGATCTCCTCGGTGATCGAGGTGATCTTGATGTCCATCTGCAGCGCGGTGATGCCACGCTCGGAGCCGGCGACCTTGAAGTCCATGTCGCCGAGATGATCCTCGTCGCCCAGGATGTCGGACAACACGGCGTAGCGCTCGCCCTCCTTGATCAGGCCCATGGCGATGCCCGCCACCGGCCGCTCGAGCGGCACGCCGGCATCCATCAGCGACAGCGAGCCGCCGCACACCGAGGCCATCGACGACGAGCCGTTGCTCTCGGTGATCTCCGACACGACGCGGATCGTGTAGGGGAACTTGTCCTTGGACGGCAGCAGCGGACGGATGGCGCGCCAGGCGAGCTTGCCGTGACCGATCTCGCGACGGCCCGGCGAGCCCATGCGGCGCACCTCGCCGACGGCGTAGGGAGGCATGTTGTAGTGCATCATGAAGTGCTCGCGGTACTCGCCCTCGAGCGCATCGATGATCTGCTCGTCCTGGCCGGTGCCGAGCGTCGCCACGACCAGCGCCTGGGTCTCGCCGCGGGTGAACAGCGACGAGCCGTGGGCGCGCGGCAGCAGGCCGACCTCGGCCACGATCGGCCGCACCGTCCGCGTGTCGCGACCGTCGATGCGCTTGCCGGTGTCGAGGATGGCGGTGCGCACCACATCGGCCTCGAGATTGCCGAACTGCTCGCCGAACGCGGCGAGCTCGGCGTCCTTGCCCTCGAACAGCTTCTTGGCCTCGGACTTGACCTCGCCGACCTTGGTCTGGCGGGCGAGCTTCTGGGTCTCGGCATAGGCCTCAGTGAGCTTAGCCCTCATCTCGGCCTTCAGCGTCGCGGCCACCGTCCCGGAAGCTTCCGACGGATCGGTGAGCGGCAGCGGCTCCTTGGCGCAATGCTCGGCGAGCTGGATGATCGCCTCGATCACCGGCTGGAACGAGCGATGACCCTCCATCACGCCGGTCAGCATGACCTCTTCCGAGAGCTCCTTGGCCTCGGACTCGACCATCAGCACGCCTTCGGTGGTGCCGGCGACGACGAGGTCGAGGACGCTCTTCTCGGTCTCCTCGAGCGTCGGGTTGATGACGTACTTGCCGTCGATGTAGGCGACGCGCGCCGCACCGATCGGGCCCATGAACGGAACACCGCTGATCGTCAGCGCGGCCGAGGTGGCGACCAACGACACGATGTCGGGATCGTTCTCCATGTCGTGCGCCAGCGTGGTGATGACGACCAGCGTCTCGTTACGGAAGCTCTCGTGGAACAGCGGCCGGATCGGCCGGTCGATCAGACGCGAGGTGAGGACTTCCTTCTCGGAAGGCCGGCCCTCGCGCTTGAAGAAGCCGCCAGGGATCTTGCCGGCGGCGAACGCCTTCTCCTGGTAGTTCACCGTCAGCGGGAAGAAATCGAGGCCGGGCTTGGGGCGCTTCTCGAACACCACGGTGGCCAGCACCGTCGTGCCGCCATAGGTCGCCAGCACGGCGCCATCGGCCTGCCGGGCAATCTTGCCCGTCTCCAGCACCAGCTTGCGGCCGGCCCATTCCACTTCCTTGCGGAACACCTGAAACATATCACTCATATCCATCTTTCCTTTCCTGCACGGCCGTCCACCCCCGTATGGCGGCTGCCGCCCACCGGCGCCCTTGCGCCAGCAGGACCGGGCCGGGCCTTTGCTCTCGCCCCTGCCCTCCCGGTTACTGCGAAGTCGCCTCGGCCGGCCGAACGCGACGGGGACCGGCGATGCGACGCGAAAAGGCCCCGCTCCCTCGTGTCGAGGGAGGCGGGGCCTTGGTTCAACGCCTGAGACCCAGGCGCTCGATCAACGAATCGTAGCGCTTGTTGTCCTTGGCCTTGAGATAGTCCAGCAGGCGCCGACGCTGGCCAACCAGCTTGAGCAGGCCGCGACGCGAATGATGATCCTTCGCGTGGCCCTTGAAGTGCTCGGTAAGGTTGGAAATCCGTTCGCTCAGGATCGCGACCTGGACTTCCGGCGAACCGGTGTCACCCTCGGCCTGGGCATAGGACTTGATCAGCTCCGCCTTGCGGACGGCTGTGATCGACATCGGGACTCTCCATAGACTTAAAGGTTGAACACGCGCACCGGCTTGAGGGAGGCGCCGTCACTCTCGACCAGCGCCACCAGCCTGCTGCCCGTCTCGGCGCGACTGAGCGTGCCAGAGGGCGGTGCGTCCCGGGTCAAGAGAACGGGTTGGCCGTGGCGCAACCGATCCGCTTGGGCTTCCGTCAGGGCCAGCGCCGGGATGTCGTCCAGCGCGGTCGCGACGGGAGCCAGGGCCCCGAGAAGCGCGGGAATATGCCCGAGGGCCTCCAGTTTGGAAAGCGAAATGGCCGCCGCCTCCCGGAACGGTCCGGCGGCGGTCCGACGCAGGGCCGAGAGATGCCCAAGCGTGCCCAGCGCGACCGCAAGGTCGCGCCCCAATGACCGGATATAGGTGCCCTTGCCGCACGCGACCACGAAATCTGCGTGATCCGGGTCGGGCCGGGCCAGCAGCTCCAGCCGGTCGATGCGCACGCGACGGGGCGCTAGATCGACCGCCTCGCCGCGGCGGGCCAGGTCGTAGGCGCGCTGGCCCTCGATCTTGAGAGCCGAGAAGGTCGGCGGGACCTGTTCGATGTCGCCTACGAAGGTGGGCAAGGCGGCCCGGATGGCCTCGTCGGTCGGGCGCACGTCGCTCACTGCGGTGACCTCGCCTTCGGCGTCCTCGGTGGAGCGTGCCTGGCCGAAGCGCAGGGTGAAGCGGTACTCCTTGGCGCCGTCCATGACGAAGGGCACGGTCTTGGTCGCCTCGCCAAGGGCGATCGGCAGCACGCCGCTCGCCAGCGGATCGAGCGTGCCGCCATGACCGGCCTTTCGGGCGCCGTACAGGCGACGCACCTTGCCGACCGCCGGCGTCGATCCCAGCCCGACCGGCTTGTCGAGGATCACCCAGCCATCGACCTTCTCACCCTTTGCCCTGCGTGCCACTGCGTCCTCGCTTACGATGGCGCGCAAACTCGTGCCTCGGTTGGCCACCTTTCTCTCCGGGCAGATTTCGATGCGATGTTGCAATGACGTGACGCCGTTCAGTCGGTGTGCGACGTTGCTGGACATGGCCGTGGTGAGTGGGAGTGCGCGAGACGGGACTGACCGGCGCGCGCAAGGCAGCAAGGCAGATCGTATCCGGCGGTCGGTGCTGTTCGGGCTGTTCTTCCTGTCGGGTGCCGCCGCGCTGATCTACCAGACGGCCTGGCACCGGCTGCTCGGCCTGTTCGCCGGGGCCGACACGATCGCGGCGGCCCTGGTGGTCGGCGCCTTCCTGCTCGGTCTCGGCATCGGCAGCCTGGCGGCGGGCTTCTGGGCCGACCGGATGTCGCGCCGCGCCGCCCTGCTCGCCTTCGCGCTGTGCGAGGTCGGCATCGCGGTGTTCGCTGTGCTGAGCCCGTGGCTCTACTACGACGTCATCTATCGCGAGCTGCTGCCGATCTCCTCCTCGCGCCTGGTGATCTTCGCCGTCGTGTTCGCCGGCCTGCTGTGGCCGACCTTTCTCATGGGATGCTCGCTGCCTTTCCTGTCGAAGGCAGTGGTCACCCGGATCGACGGCTCGGCCCGCCTGATCGGTTGGCTGTACGGGCTCAACACGCTGGGCGCCGCCGTCGGCGCCTTCAGCGGCGGCTGGCTGCTGATCGGCAGCCTGGGGTTCGACAGGACGATCCATGTCGGCGCGGCGCTCAACCTGATCGTCGCGGCGGGCGGTCTGATGCTTGCGATCGGCCTCGACCTGTCGTCGCCGCGCGGCTCGGCCAAGGCGGCCCGCAGCGCCGACGATGCCAGCGGCAGCGTCGTCTGGCGCTGGTCGCTGCTGGTCTTCATCAGCGGCTTCCTGATCGTGGCGCTGCAGATCGTCTGGTACCGCCTGATCGGCGTGCTGCTGCAATCCAACGGCTACAGCTTCTCCCTGGTCCTCGCCGTCTTCCTGCTGGGCGATGCCGCCGGGCTGCTGGTCGGCACGCGGCACATCGATCGCATTGCCGACCCGCGACGCTTCTTCTTCCTGATGCAGGGATTGGCGACGGCGCTGGCGCTGGCCGGCGCGTGGTTCGTCTACCTGGCGATCGGCGCCGGCCTGCTGCCCGCGACCTTCGTCGACCGCGACATCGTGCAGGGCGATGCCGCCGACATCGGCCTGATCGTCCTGCTGGTCGCGGTCGTCGTGCTGCCCGCCTCGTTCATCATGGGCTTCTCCTTCCCGGTCGTGCAGAAGGCGGTGCAGGTCGATCTTGCCCAGCTCGGCCGCCGGGTCGGCCTGGTCCAGCTCGCCAATATCCTCGGCAACAGCGCCGGCAGCCTGGCGGCGGGCCTGGCTCTGCTCGACCTGGTCGGCACCGCGGGGACGTTGAAGCTGCTGGTCGCCATCGGCCTTGCCTTCGCCGTGCTGCAGATCACGACGAGCCGGCGGCTGGGCTGGCCGTTGGCGCCGACCGGCCTGCTGATCCTCGGCCTGCTGCTGTTTCCCGGCGGCGAGGCATTCTGGCGACGCCTGCACGGCCTCACCGGCGAGACGGCGATCGTCTCCGAGGACAAGACAGGTCTCGCCCTGCTCAAGATGTCCGACGCGCAGAGCGGACGCCTCTATATCCAGGGCCATTCGCAGAGCCGCCTGCCGTTCGACACCGTGCATGTCTTCCTGGGCGCCATCGGCCCGCTCGCCCATCCCGAGCCGCGGCGCGTGCTGGTGATCGGCTCGGGCACCGGCGGGACACCCTATGCGGCCGGCCTGCATCCGAACACCGATCGGGTCCGCGTCATCGAGATCGTGGCGCCGGTGATCGACACGTTGCGGCGCTATCGCGACGCCGGCGGCCGTTCCGGCGTCGACGGCCTGCTGGCCAATCCGAAATTCGAGATCGTGGTGGCCGACGGCCGTCATGCGCTGGCGCTCGACGACGGCCGGTACGACGTCATCGAGGCCGACGCCATCCTGCCCAAGACGGCATTGTCGGGCCTGCTGAACTCCCAGGAATTCTTCCGGCAGGTGCGCGCCAGGCTGGCCCCCGGCGGCCTCTACGTGCAGTGGGCGCCGACCGCGCGCACGGTCGAGACGTTCCGCTCGGTGTTCCCCTACGTGACGATGATCCATCCGGCATTGCTCGGCAGCGACCAGCCGATCCCCTACGACCGGCAGCGCATTCTCGAGCTGCTGGCGCGCCCCGAGATCGTCCTGCACCTCACCGGCGCGCGCATCGACCGGGCCGAGCTGATCAAATGGTTCGAGGACAAGAAGATCGAGCCGCTCAACGACGGCAGGACGGTGCCCGCCGCCTCGCCCAATACCGATTTCTTTCCGCGCGACGAGTACTACCTCAATCGCCCCTGAGGTCGTGACCCGGCCGGCGCGCTCGCCGACCCTCCTCTTCTCCTCCCGACGCGAAGCGGGCGGAGGTGCCCGCGAAGCGGGCGGAGGGGTCATGAGCAACAGTGCTGATGCTCATGACCCCTCCGTCCGCGAAGACGCGGACACCTCCCCAGCGCGGGGTCCGCGCTGGGGAGGAAACTTGACTACAAGGTCAGGCGGACTCCTTCCGCGCGACGGGTACTGCCAATTGCCGTTTACCGCGATCAGCCGTCCTTGGCGTCGCGATCGGCCGACTCGATGTCGCGACCGGACTCCTCGATGTCGCGCGCCACGTCGGGCCGGCGCAGCAGCGCGCCGATGCGGTCGGCCTCGTCGAAGGTGCGGTCGATCTCGAAGCGGATTTCCGGCGCGTAGCGCAGGCCGGCGCGCTCGCCGACCCGGGCACGGAACCACGGCGCGGCGCGGCGCATGGCGGCGAGCAGCCGGTCCTCGTGCTGGCCGCCCAGCGGCATCACGAAGGCGGTGGCGTTGCGCAGGTCGGGGCTGACATCGACCGAGGTCACCGTGATCGACGCGCCGCGCAGGTCCGGATCGCGCATCTCGCCGCGCTCCAGCAGCTCGGCCAGCAGATGGCGCAGCTCCTCGCCGACGCGCAGCTGGCGCTGGCTGTGGCCGCCCTTTTCACGCTCGGACTGGCGACGTCGGGACATGGGGGTCTCCTTCGATCTCCTCCCCTTCGCGGCTTCCGCGAAGGGGAGGTGTCGCCGTCTTACGGCGACGGAGGGGTCATGAGTCCCATGACTCATGACCCCTCCCTCCGCGAAGACGCGGACACCTCCCCAGCGAAGCTGGGGAGGATTCCTGACTACAAGGTCGGGCGGACTTCCTCGACCTCGAAGCACTCGATCACGTCGCCGACCTTGATGTCGTCGTAGTTCTCGAACGCCATGCCGCATTCGAAACCGTGCTGGACCTCGCGGACCTCGTCCTTGAAGCGCCGCAAGGTCTTCAGCGTGCCTTCATGGATCACCACGTTGTCGCGCAGCAGGCGGACCTTGGCGCCGCGTTTGACCTGGCCTTCGGTGACCATGCAGCCGGCCACGTTGCCGACCTTGGTGATGCGGAAGACCTCGCGGATCTGGGCGTTGCCGAGGAAGGTCTCCTTGTAGGTCGGGTCGAGCAGACCGACCATCAGGCCCTGAATGTCCTCGGTGACCTTGTAGATGATGCTGTAGTAGCGGATGTCGATCTTGTCGCGCTTGGCGATCTCGCGGGCCTGCGGATTGGCGCGCACGTTGAAGCCGATGATCAGCGCGCCCGATGCCCTGGCCAGCGTCAGATCGGCCTCGCTGATGCCGCCGACGCCGCTGTAGACGACACGGGTCGCGACCTTCTCCGTCGACAGCCGCTGCAACGCGCCGGCCAGCGCCTCGGCCGAGCCCTGCACGTCGGCCTTGATCAGGACCGGCAATTCCTTGGCGGTGCCTTCGCGGATGCCCTTCAGCATCTCCTCGAGGGTGCCGCGTCCGCCCGCCGCGCGGGCAAGCTGGGCCTGGCGGTCGCGGCGCGAGCGGAAGTCGGCGATCTCGCGGGCCCGCGCCTCGCTCTCGACGACATGAAACTCGTCGCCCGCCTGCGGCGTGCCGTCGAGGCCGAGGATCTCCACGGGCACTGCAGGACCGGCGTTCTGCACGGCATCGCCGTGATCGTCGATCAGGCGCCGCACGCGGCCCCAAACGGCGCCGGCGACCAGCACGTCGCCGACCTTCAGGGTCCCGCGCTGGACCAGCACGGTGGCGACCGAGCCGCGGCCGGGATCGAGCTGGGCCTCGACCACGACGCCGTCGGCCAGGCGATCCGGATTGGCCTTGAGATCGAGCAGCTCGGCCTGCAGCAGGATCGCCTCCTCGAGCTTGTCGAGGTTGGTCTTCTTGGTCGCCGACACCTCGATTGACTGGACCTCGCCGCCCAGCTGCTCGACCTGGATCTCGTCCTGCAGCAGCTCGGTGCGGACGCGATTCGGATCGGCGCCGGCCTTGTCCATCTTGTTGATGGCGATGATCATCGGCACGCCCGCCGCCTTGGCATGGGCGATCGCTTCCTTGGTCTGCGGCATGACACCGTCGTCGGCGGCGACCACCAGCACGACGATGTCGGTCACCTTGGCGCCGCGCGCGCGCATGGCGGTGAAGGCCTCGTGGCCCGGCGTGTCGAGGAAGGTGATCTTCTGGCTCGACGGCAGCGTGACCTGGTAGGCGCCGATATGCTGGGTGATGCCACCCGCTTCATGGGCCGCCACGTCGGTGGCGCGCAACGCGTCGAGCAGCGAGGTCTTGCCGTGGTCGACGTGGCCCATGATGGTGACGACCGGCGGCCGCGCCAGCAGGGTCTCCGGCGCATCGACGTTCTCGGTCAGGCCGGTCTCGACGTCGCCTTCGGTCACGCGCTTGGGCCGATGGCCCATCTCGGTCACCACCAGCTCGGCGGTGTCGGGATCGATCGCCTGGTTGATCGTCGCCATCACGCCCATGCGCATCAGGGTCTTGATGACGTCGGCGCCGCGTTCGGACATGCGCGACGCCAGCTCCTGGACGGTGATCGTCTCGGGAATGGTGACCTCGCGATAGACCTTCTGCTGCTGGACGTCGTTGGCGTGCTCGCGGCGCCGGTCGCGCTCGAGGCGACGGCGCATCTGCGCCGCCGACCGGCTGCGGAAATCATTCTCGCCCTCGACCGCGCGGCCGACATCGACCTTGTCGGAGCGGCGCTTGGGCGCCTCGCGGCGCGCGCCCGGCGGCTGCGGCAGGCGCTTGTTGACGGCGGGCGATGCCGGACGCATCGGCGGCCGGCGCAAGGCACCGCCGGCAGGCTGCGCCTGCGACGGTCCCGGGCCGCCCGGACGCCGGATCGGCTGCTGAGCGGGCACCGCGGACGGAGCGGCCTGCGTCGGCGCAGGAGGCCTTTCGCCCGGCTGCCCCTGGCGGGCGACCGCGGGCTGGCCCGGCTGTCCCTGAGGCGCGACGGGAACCTGAGCGGGCGCGGTGGCAGCCTGATCGAGCCGCTTCTGGACCAGGGCGTCGGCCTTGCGCTTGGCCTCCTCCTCGGCCCGCTTGCGCGCCTCCTCCTCGGCCAGCCGCTTCTTGTGCTCCTCCTCGGCCTTGCGGCGCACCTCCTCCTCGGCCGCACGACGGGCGGCTTCCTGGGCGGCGCGCTGGCGTGCCAGCTCAGCATCGCGGTTGGCATCGACAAGAGCGCGCGCCCGCGCCTCCTTCTCTTCCTCGGTAAGGGTCTTCAGCACGATGCCGCGACCACCCGGACCCGACCGGTCGCCGCCGGGACGCAAGGTCACGGTCGAGCGCGCGGGAGTGCCGCCGCCGCCTATCCTCAGCGTGCGCCCGGCAGCCTGCTGCGTCACAGCCGCCGGTGCGGGCGCCGGCGCGGGAGCAGGAGCCGGCGCAGGGGCGGGCGCCGCGCCGGCGGTCGGACGCTTGACCGGCTTCTTGACCTCGACCGTCACCGCCCGCGTGCGCCCATGCGAGAATTTCTGGCGCACCTGAGTGGCGTCGCTGCTGCCCTTGGACGCCGCCGCACCGGGGCGCGCCGCCGTCGAAAGGCTGAGCGGCTTGGTCGGCTTGGTCGTTTCTTTCTGTTCCGTCATGTCGGGTGTTGTCCTTGGTCCATACCGGCGCGTCAACTGCTGCTGTTCTGCCGATAGCCGCACCAGCGCGCCGCTCCGGCCTCGATCCGTCCAATGAATGCGCCGCCCGCATCGTCGCGGGCGATCGCCACGTAAATCGTCTGCTCGCGACCGAACAAGCGGCCGAGCGACGCCGCGTCACCCAGCCGTGCGATCGGCAGGCCGCTGGCAGCGAGCTTGCCCAGCCCATCGCCGTCGGCCTCGCTGGCCACCACCAGCAGGCCGGCACGACCGCGGCCGATCATCTGCTCGACCTTGACGAAACCCGCCGCCGCCCGGCCAGCGCGACGCGCCCGGCCGAGATCGGCCAGGGCGCGCTCGAGCAGCAGGCGCTCGACGCGCTCCGGCAGGTCGTCGGCAGCCTTCACGGCCGCGCGCGCCGCCTTGGAAAACAGCTTGCGCGCCACCGCCCGCTCGACCGCGGCTCGCTTCGCCTGCACCCACATGCCGCGGCCCGGCAGGCGTCGCCCCAGGTCGGGCACGACATCCCCGTCCGGTCCGACAACGAACCGGATCATGCGCTCCGGCGCGGCCTGCTCGCCGGTGGCGATGCAGGTCCGCAGGGGGCAGGCGGGCACGGGCGCACGCAGGCGGGGCTCGCCGGCGACAGCGGACGCCGCGGCGTCGGGTTGGGACAGGATGGCGGTGCTGCTAACCAAGAACGGCGGCCTCTCCTTATGCCTTGGCCCCTTCGGCGGGCGGGGTGTCCTCGGCGGCGAACCAGTGCTCGCGCGCCTTCATGATGATGGCGTTGGCGGTGTCGTTGTCCATCGCGCCTTCGCCGACGATCTCCCGCAGCTCGTCGGAAGCGAGATCGGCCAAGTCGTCGCGCGTCTTCACGCCCTGCTCGCCCAGTGCCACCAGCATCGGCAGGCTGAGGCCTTCGGTCGACCGCAGATCCTCGTCCATGCCGAGCTCCTCCAGGCGGGCCGCCAGCTCGGCGTCACGCCGGTCGATATACTCGCGCGCCCGACGCTGCAGCTCGGTGGCGATCTCCTCGTCGAAGCCCTCGACGCCGGCAAGGTCCTCGATCGCGGCCTCCGCGACATCCTCGACCGCGCCATAGCCCTCGGCCACCAGCAGATGGGCGATGACGTCATCGACATCAAGGCTCGCCTTGAACAGCTCGGTGCGCTCGCGCGTCTCCTTCTGGCGACGCTCGCTCTCCTCGGCCTCGGTCATGATGTCGATCTCCCAGCCGGTGAGCTGAGAGGCGAGCTTGACGTTCTGGCCGCGCCGGCCGATGGCGAGGCTCAGCTGATCGTCGGGCACCACGACCTCGGTCTTGTTCTTCTCCTCGTCCATCAGCACCTTGCTGACCTCGGCCGGGGCGAGCGCATTGACGATGAAGTTGGCGGTGTCGGCCGACCACGGGATGATGTCGACCTTCTCGCCCTGCAGCTCCTGCACCACGGCCTGGACGCGGCTGCCGCGCATGCCGACGCAGGCGCCGATCGGATCGATCGAGCTGTCGTGGCTCAGCACCGCGATCTTGGCGCGGCTCCCCGGATCGCGCGCCACCGCCTTGATCTCGATGATGCCGTCGTAGATCTCCGGCACTTCCTGGGTGAACAGCTTGGCCATGAACTGGGGATGGCTGCGCGACAGGAAGATCTGCGGGCCGCGCGGCTCCTCGCGGACGTCGAAGATGTAGGCGCGCACGCGGTCGTTGACGCGCAGCGATTCGCGCGGGATTGACTCGTCGCGGCGGATCACGCCTTCGGCGCGCTGCAGGTCGACCGTCACGTTGCCGTAGTCGACGCGCTTGACCACGCCCGAGACGATCTCGCCGACGCGGTCCTTGAACTCCTCATATTGCCGCTTGCGCTCGCTCTCGCGCATGCGCTGGGTGATGACCTGCTTGGCGGTCTGGGCGGCGACGCGGCCGAAATCGATCGGCGGCAGCTCGTCGGTCAGGAAGTCGCCGACCTGGGCTTCCGGATTGCGGCGCTGCGCCTCGGCGAGCGCGACCTGGGTGTTCTCGTTCTCGATCGGGTCGGCGACCTGCATGTAGCGCAGCAGCCTGATCTCGCCGGTCTTGCGGTCGATCTCGGCGCGGATGTCGTGCTCCAGCCCATACTTGGCGCGGCCCGACTTCTGGATTGCCTGCTCCATCGCCTCGAGCACCTCCTCGCGCTCGATGCCTTTCTCGCGCGCGACCATGTCGGCGACCTGAAGCATCTCCAGACGCGGGATATCGGCGGTCGTTGCCATGTCAGTCTTCCTCTCTTGCGATTCTTCTAATGTGCCTGGGCAGCGCCTTCCTGGGCGCGCCGATGTTCCTCGATCAGGGCGTCGGTCAGCTCGAGCTTGGCCTTGGTGACGCTGGCGAGCGGCACGGCGGCTTCCTTGCCGTCGTCGAGCCGGAGCTTCACCAGGTCGTCGGCGAGGCCAAGCAGCGTCCCTTTGAAGCGGCGCCGGCCGTCGATCGGTTCGGCGGTCTCGAGCCGCGCCACATGGCCGGACCACCGGACATAGTCCTTGGGTCGCGTCAGCGGCCGGTCGATGCCGGGCGAGCTCACTTCCAGGGTATACGAGCCGGGAATCGGGTCCTCGACATCGAGCACCGCCGACAGGGCGCGCGACAGGGTGGCGCAACCCTCGACATCCATCGGCCGGCCATCCGCCGGCTCGATCATGATCTGCAGCGTGCCGCCGCGGCTCATCGCAACGCGCACCAGCTCGTAGCCCATGCCGGCGACGGTCGGGGCGACGATCTCTTCAATGCGACGCAGCAAGTCGGTCAAGCGGTCCTGTTTCTCGACGTTTGGGCAGAGGGAACGCCTACAAATGAAAAGAGCGGGTTTTTGGCCCACTCTTTTTTCTTTGGTTCGTCCCGCGAACCCGATGAGGATGGCGCGGATATAGTCTCAGTCCGGCGGGATCGCAAGAGAATCCGTCGGCTTTTTGGGGTCAACCATCGGGGCGCTATTAGTAGTGGTCCCGCAGGCGGCGAGGCTCTTCCCGCCGCTTTCATATCGCCTTTCACAGATAGCGCTTCAGGGCGGGCAACGCCTGCTCGACGCAGGCCCGGCCTTCGGCGATCGCCTCGGCGGCACGGTTGAACTCCATCAGGCCGATGGTGCGCAAGCGGGGCACCAGCATGACGTGCGGCGGCTCGCCGGCGAGCCGCGTGCGGGTGATGTGGTCCTGCATGATGTTGATGGCGCTCGCCAGCACGTCGAAGTAGCCCGGTGGCGCGACGCCGGGTGACGGCGTCTCGCCGTTGGCCGCAGGGCGCCGGCCAGGCAGCGGGAACTGGCCCAGCACGCGCCGCAAGGCCTCGCTCGAGACCAGCGAAGGGCGCGGCGTCTCGGGCGGTTCGGGCTCGGTGAAGCGGCGGCCGAGCAGCTCGCCGTTCAGATTGACCGCGATGATCACATCGGCCCCCAGCGCGCGGCATACCGACACCGGGACGGGATTGGAAAGCCCGCCGTCGAGCAGCCATTTGCCGTTGGCCAGCACCGGGCTGAAGATTCCGGGCAGCGCGATCGAGGCGCGCACCGCCTCGTGGATCAGGCCCGACTGCAGCCAGATCTCGCGACCCGTCGCGAGCTCGGTGGCCACGGCGGCATATTGAATGGCATAGCTCTCGATCGGCGCGCTGATATCGAGATCGCGGAGAAACGACACGATCTGGCGGCCGCTGACCAGGCCGCCGCCGGTGAAGCGAAGATCGGTCAGGCCGGCAATCCTGCGCCAGGTCGCGCCTTCAGCCCACGCCTTGAGAGGGCCGAGCCGGCCGGCGACATGTGCCGCCCCGACCAAGGCACCCATCGAGGAGCCGCAGACAACGTCGGGCGCGATGCCGGCCTCGGTCAGCGCGTCGATGACGCCGATATGGGCCCAGCCGCGGGCCGACCCGCTGCCAAGCGCAAGGCCGATACGAGAACGTGCCATGTCCCATCAGAACGCACCAACGCTTGCCGCGGCAAGCACCTTTGCCGCCTTCCGGGTGGCACAGGCAATGCCGCGCCCAAGATCGTCAGAGGCTTGGCCGGAGGCGTTCGCCCAGCGCGGCGTCGAGACTCCCCGCTTTCGAGCTGGTCGACGAAGCGTAGGGCAGCGGCGGCGCGCGGGGGACGGACAGCGCTCAGGCGCTGACGCCGTCGAGGGCGTCGCGGACGGCACGGGCCAGCTCAGCCTTGCGGAAGGGCCTGGCGACCGGCCTGGCGCCGGGATCGAGACGGCCGTCATGCACGATGATGTCGCGGCTGTAGCCGGACATGAAGGGGATATCTCCTCGTGACCGGACGGCAGGAGCGAGCCTGCCGACGCGGCATCGGGCTCGCCGAGGGTGGCGGCGCGCGGCAGGTAGATGGTGACGGTCGTACCGCGTCCCGGTTCCCGACGCCGGTTTCAGCCGAATCGGCGAAAGCGCAAAAACGTCGGGCGCCCCGCCAGCTTCTTCCTTTCGTAGCGCGTGGCTGGCCAGTCGGCTGGCCGGTCGCGCCAGTCGCTGGGGCACTCGGCGAGCCATTCGAAGGCAGGATGGGTGACCGCGTGCTCGACCATCCAGGGCAAGTAGCTCGGATCATCGGTTGCCAGTCGTAACTCACCCGCAGGGACCATCAGCTCGGCGAGCCGGTCGAGCGTTTCGCGCTGGACGAAACGGCGCTTGTGATGACGCGTCTTGGGCCACGGGTCGGGAAACAGCACGAAGACGCGGGTGAGCGAGCGAGCGGGCAGGCCGGCCATGACCAGCCGCGCATCGTCGGTGAACAGCCGGATGTTGCCGATACCGGCGCGCTCGATGTGGGCGAGGCACTTGGCGACGCCGTTCAGGTACGGCTCGCAGCCGATCAGGCCGGCCTCGGGATGCTGCTCGGCCTGCCAGACCAGATGCTCCCCGGCGCCGAAGCCGACCTCAAGCCACACGCCGTCGGGCAGCAGGCGACCGCCGAAGGCTGCGGCGAGATCGATCCGGCCCGGCGGCGGCGGCACGGCCAGCGTGAGCCGCGGCAACAGCGTATCGAGCAGCGACCGCTGCCCGAGGCGCAGCTTCTTGCCGCGCCGACGACCGTGCAGCGTGCGCCGACGGGTCTCTTCCATGACGGTTCCTGAACAATAATTCTCCTCCCCCGTAAGACGGGGGAGGAGAATGCGATGAGTCCGCCGCGCCCCCTACATCACCACGTCGATCAGGTACGGGCCCTTCTGCGACATGGCGTAGGTGAGCTGCTTGGTGAGCTCCTCGAGATCGGTCGCCTTGGCGGCCGGCACACCCATGCTCCTGGCCAGACCGCCGAAATCGAGGGTCGGGCGGTCGAGCGTCAGCATGTCGATGGCGCGCGGCCCGGGATTGGCGGCGCCGACGTCGGCGAGCTGGCTGTACAGGATCTTGTAGGAGCGGTTGGAGAAGATCATCACGCAGATGTCGAGGTTCTCGCGCGCCATCGTCCACAGCGACTGGATGGTGTACATCGCGCTGCCGTCGCCGATCATGGCGATGACCTTGCGATCGGGGCAGGCGACCGCGGCGCCGACCGCAACCGGCGCCCCGAAGCCGATCGAGCCGCCCATGTTGTTCAGCCAGTCGTGCGGCGGCGCGCCGGCGCTGTAGGGGAAGAAGCCGCGGCCCGTGGTGACCGATTCGTCGACCACGATGGCGCCCTCCGGCAGGGTCGCGCCGAGCGCTGCGCCGAGACCGTCCAGGGTGAACTTGCCGGTCGGCCGGTCCGGCCGCTTGGCCTCGGCGATGTTGGCCGGCTTGGCGTTCATCGCATCGAGCTCGGCGGCGAGCGCCTCGAGCGCGCCCAGCGGATCGCCGTCGACCGGGCAGAGCGCCGTCACCTCGCAGCCGTCCGGCACCAGCACCGACGGCTTGCCGGGGTAGGCGAAGAAGGCGGCCGGCGCCTTGGCGCCGCACAGCACCATGTGCTGGGTGCCCTTCAGCATCTCGAGTGCCGTCTCGACCACGAAGTGCAGGCGCAGCACCGGCACGCGGCCGGCGCCACGTTCGATGCGCGCGGTGCCGCCGGCCGCCTGCACCTTGCAGCCGGTCTTGGCCGCGATCTTGCCGGCGAGCTCGAGGCCGCGGGCGCGCAGCGCGCGGCCGCCGATGAACAGCATGGCCGACTGACCGTTCTTCAGCGCCTTGGCGGCGGCGACCACCGCCTCGTTGGCGGGCTTTTGCGGCTGCGGCGTCTCGGGCGTCTCGGCGATGCCGTCGGCCTCGGTCCAGGCCGTGTCGGCCGGCAGGATCAGGGTGGCGATCTGGCCCGGCGCGACGCGCGACGCCTGGATGGCGGCGGCGCCGTCGGTCGCCACGGTCTTGGCGGTCGGCGAGGTCTTGACCCAGTGCGAGAACGGTCGGGCGATGCCTTCGATATCGGCGGTGAGCGGGGTGTCGTACTGGATGTGATAGAGCGCGTGCTCGCCCACGATGTTGACGATGCCGGAGCCCGCCTTCTTGGCGTTGTGCAGGTTGGCCGCCGCATTGGCGAGGCCGGGTCCGAGATGCAGGAGGGTCGAGGCCGGCTTGTCGGTCATGCGGTAGTAGCCGTCGGCGGCGCCGCTGCACACGCCCTCGAACAGGCCGAGCACGCAGCGCATGCCCTCGACACGGTCGAGCGCACCGACGAAATGCATCTCCGACGTGCCGGGATTGGCGAAGCAGACCTCGACGCCCCCCTTCACCAAGGTCCGAACCAGACTCTCCGCACCGTTCATCGTTTCCCCCACTTCCGGGCCAACAGGACGCGGAGCTTTACACACAGACCCAGCCCCGCCGCCACCGGGGATTTTGCACGCCCGCCCCGCAGAGCCGAGGCAAGCCGCGCACGAGGTCCTTGCAGGGCACGCGCGGCCGGCCCACGCTCGCGTCATGGCGATGACGCCGGAGCAGAAATACCTGGCCGATCTCGACCACCGGACCGAGCGGGCACGGCGCACCTGGCTCGAGCTTGCGGCGTCGCGTACGCGCCTGCTGTCTTCCGGCTCGCCCGGCGCCGCCCTCGACGTCCTGCTCGAGCTCGAAAGCGTGCAGGATGCCGAGCGGCGCTATCGCAGCCTGCAGGCCGAATGCCGCGAGGCCCACGCCCAGTACGTCAACGTTCCACGGCCCGGGATCAAGTAGCTTTATTTACAGAGGCTTGACGCCTATAGTTCTTCCTCGAGATGAGCGAAGAACCCATGATCGTCGGCCGCGATCTGGTCGAGTTCGACCGTCGCGACGTGCCGATTTGCCAGGAGCGTCCGTCGCTGTGGGCCGAGGCTGGCGTCGACGCGGTGCCCTATGGCGCGCCGCTCGACCGCCTGTTCGGCGCGCCGGGCGAGACTCACATCGCCGCCCATGCCCCGCTGCAGGACATCACGCTGCCGGTCGTCGAAGACCCGGTCGTCGAGCTGGGCACGCTGGCCGATACCCTGGCGCTGGCCGATTCGGCCCTCGGCCTGCTCGACGCGCCACTCTTCCACGATGCTCCTGCCCTCGCGCCTCTGCATGACGCCTGGAGTGGCGACAGCTTTGGTGCCGACTGGACCTTCGATCTGTAGCTCATTCTCCTCCCCAGCTTCGCTGGGGAGGTGTCCGCGTAATCGCGGACGGAGGGGTCATGAGCAACGCGACTGAGGCTCATGACCCCTCCGTCGCGTATGATGCGACACCTCCCCAGCTTCGCTGGGGAGGAGAATGAGAAGAGCGCCACGGAGTGGCGCGCTCCCGGCACATGAGCGCTTCGTCGGCGGAAGATTACTCCAGCTTGAGTGGCGTGCTCCCCGCGACCGCGTCCTAAAACAGCTGCGTCACGCGGATCGTGAACACCGCCGAGAGGTCGGACGACGGCGCCAACGCGGGCTGCAGGTAGAGCTGGATGTCCGGCGTGACCAGCCGAAATTCGAGAACGGGAACTGGCCGACCGTGAGGGCGAGCCAGTTGCCCGGAAAGCTGTGCGTGTAGGTCAGCTGCATGAACTGGTTGTTGGCGGTCGGCTGGTTGTTGATCGGGCTGATGATATTGATGGCGTTGCCGAGCGCCGTGGCATCGGTGGCCGACAGGTAGTTGGCCGACAGGAAGTGAAACTGGAAGGAGCCGGCGCCGACTTGCGGAAGGTTGAACACCGCCCAGTTCACCGCCGGTGTGAACATCGTCTGGAACGACCCGAATCCGCCATTCGGCGTGCCCCACTGGCTGGTCAGCGAGGCTTCCATGGAGAAGGTGATCCCGGTCGCGTCCTCGATCTCCCGCTGCGCCTTGGCATAGCGATTGTGCAGGCGGGTCGATTCGTCGGACAGCGAGAATTCCCGGCGCTTCCTGGCAGCGCGGTTCTTGTCGTGCACCTTGCCGACCAGGTTCTGGCGTTGCGTGGCCGCCTCCTGCGCCTCGGCCGGATCGACGACCGACGCAACCGCCGCAGCCATCACCAGGCCGCACAGGGTCGCCGGCCGCATCGGCTGCTTCAGTCGGCTCGCACGCGCCCTGCCGCGCTCAGGCGGCGTCGCCCAGCTCGAGCTGCACGAGATTGACCCAGTAGGCCGCGCCGGTCGTCAGGATCTCGTCGTTGAAATCGTAGAGCGGCGAGTGGACGTAGTGGCAGCCGCCTTCCTCGGCACCGCCGTTGCCGATCATGATGTAGGCGCCGGGCTTCTTCTCCAGCATGAAGGCGAAATCCTCGGCGCCGGTGATGCGCGGCGTGTTGGGATCGACCCTGTCGCGGCCGACCGTCAGCGCCGCCGCCTCGACCGCAAGCGTGGTCTGCTCGACCGAGTTGATCAGCGGCGGATAGCGCTTGAAGTACTTGTACTCGGCCTCGCAGGCGCAGGCCTGGGCGATGCCGGCGGCGACCTCGCCGAGACGGCGCTCGAGCAGGGCGCGCACCTCGGGCGTGTAGCTGCGCGCCGTGCCGCGCACCAGCACCTCCGAGGGGATGACGTTGGGCGAGCCGAACGTGCCGGCGTGGATGTGGCCGACGCTCAGCACGGCGGGCTGGGTCGGCGGCACGTTGCGGCCGACGATGCCCTGGACGGCGAGGATGAATTGTGCCGCGGGCTGCGTCGGATCGGTGCCCATGTGCGGCATGGCGCCGTGCCCGCCGGTGCCCTTGAAGGTCACCTGCCAGCTGTCGGATGCCGCCAGCATCGGGCCGGCACAGATGGCGAAGTTGCCTTTGCGCAGGCCCGGCATGTTGTGCATGCCGTAGACGGCGTCGCAGTTGAAGACGTCGAACAGCCCTTCCTCGATCATCACCCGCGCGCCGCCCTCGCCCTCCTCGGCCGGCTGGAAGATGAAATGCACGGTGCCGGCGAAATCGGGCGACGCGGCGAGATGCTTGGCCGCGCCCAGCAGCATGGTGGTGTGCCCGTCATGGCCGCAGGCATGCATCTTGTTGGCATGCACCGAGGCGTGGTCGAACTCGTTCTTCTCCTGCAGGTGCAGCGCATCCATATCGGCGCGCAGCCCGATCGTCTTCTGCCCCGGCCGCTTGCCCTTCAGCGTGCCGACGACGCCGGTCTTCGCCAGGCCGCGATGCACCTCGATGCCCCACGAGGCGAGCTTCTCGGCAACGATCTGCGACGTCCGCTGCTCCTCGAAGGCGGTCTCGGGATGACGATGGATATCGCGGCGGATCATCGTCAGGTCGGCATGGTCGGCGGCGAACAGGTCGGGCGTGTAGCGGGTCATGGGATCCTCTGGATAGGCGCGGAGAGTAGCCGCTCGAGCGAGCACCCGTCGAGCGGGCGCCACGATCCCTCCGGCCCCCGACTCACGAGCGCGACGGGCGGCTTCCCTTTCGCGCAGGACGCTCGGAGCCAGCGCAAATTTCAGCATCGATGGCCATAAAATGCCGCATGCCGATGATGAGGCGTGCTCGCTACAAGAGTAGTGTTGGCGACTTCCAGAAAGAAAGTTTCTCGGAAGGGATTCGATCCCTCCTCTCACAGGTCTGAGCGGGTCCAATGACCGAATTTTTCGAAAGCGGCGGCACCGTAACCTTGGATCCCACTATTGGGTGAGCGACCTGCAGCAAGGAAACCTGACCAGAGACACTTTCATCCTGGCCATCATCGATGGTGCCCGAGCATCAACCGGCGGCGCTGCGAATGCTGCTTATCTGATGAACAAGGAACTGGTCGGCGTGCACCTTCCCGACCACCACGCCTGAAGCCTTCAGGTCAGGCTCATCTCTCGATAGTCATTCGCGGCGACCTCGTCGCAACGGGCGCGGTAAGCCGGTGCGCTGCCGCTGTAGCGGGCGATGATCCGGGTCTGCTTGCCTTCGACGTTGCGGTTGATGCCGGTCATCCACGAATCGACCTCGTTGGACAGCAAGCCTTCGCCCAGTCCCTTGACGTGATCGGTCCAGGACTTGACGCCTTCCGGGCGGCATTCGACGCGCGTCAGGCCGTGCTCGCTCATGTAGCGAATGATACCGGTCACCCATTCGACGTTGTATTCGATGCTGCGCGGGATGTTGCCCAGCGCGGTGTGCGGGCCCATCACCATGAACATGTTGGGAAAGCCCTCGACCTGGACGCCGAGGTAGGTCCGCGGCCCTTCCTTCCACCTTTCCTTCAGCGGGAGGCCATCGACGCCGCGGATGTCGATGCGGTCGAAGCTGCCGGTGATGGCGTCGAAGCCGGTGGCGTAGATGATGATGTCGAACTCGTGCTCGGCGTCGCTGGTCGCGAGACCGGCCGGGGTGATGCGCTGGATCGGCGTCTCGCTGATGTCGACCAGCGTCACGTTGGGCTGATTGTAGACCTCGTAGTACCGCGTCTCGAGCGGCACGCGCCGCGTGCCGAAGCCGTGGTTCCTGGGGATCAGCCTGTCGGCGACCCGCTGGTCCTTGACGCGCTGGCGAATCTTGCGCGCCACGAAGTCGCTCAGCAGGGCATTGGCCCTGCGATCGACGAGTATGTCGCGGAAGTTGCCCTGCCAGATGCCGAAGCCCGGCTCGGCGTAAAGCTTCTCCCAGAACGCCTCGCGTTCCTCGTCAGTCACCTCGAACGTGCCGCGCGGGTTGGGCGTGTGCACGAAACAGGCGAAGGTCTCCTGGCAGCGGGCGAAGATCTCGGGATACCGCGCCCGGATCCGCTCCATCTCCTCGGTGCCGATCCTGGCGTTGTGCAGCGGCGCACACCAATTGGGCGTGCGCTGGAAGATGGTGAGCGTGCCCGCGGTCTTGGCCACCTCCTGGATGGTCTGCACGCCCGTCGCGCCGGTGCCGATGACGGCGACGCGCTTGCCCTCGAAGCTGACCGGCTCCTTGGGCCAGCGCGCCGTGTGGAACGACTGGCCCGTGAAGGACTCGACACCGTCGATCCGGGGCATGGTCGGCGCGGAAAGCGGGCCCACGGCGGTGATCAGGAAGCGCGCGCTGTGCCGGCTGCCATCCTCCAGCGTGATCTGCCAGCTGCGCGTCGCTTCGTGATAGTGCGCGGCGGCGACACGGGCGTTGAAGGTGATGTCGCGGCGCAGGTCGAACTTGTCGGCGACGTGGTTCAGGTAGCGCAGCGTCTCGGGCTGGGGCGAGAAATGCTCCGTCCAATGCCACTCGTCGAGCAGCTCCCGCGAGAACGAGTAGCCATAGGACCAGCTTTCCGAATCGAAGCGCGCGCCGGGATAGCGGTTCCAGTACCAGGTGCCGCCGACCCCCGTGCCCGCCTCGAAGACATGCACGTCGAGCCCGAGCCGGCGCAGGCAGTGGAGTTGATAGAGGCCGGAGATGCCGGCGCCGATGACGATGACGTCGTGGTCCGGTTTGGTCAGCGAATGACTCATTCCTTGCCTCTCCTGTCGCGGCGTTTGCCCGGCAACAGCGGCCGGGCCCAGCTGGGTCGGCCGGAGCGCAGCGCATACGCCTCCATCCTGTGCGATCCGTAGTGGTCCAACCATATTAACGGCGCACTGCGGCGATTCGGACCGCTTTTGGATGGGCGGCTCGGCATGCGGACTGCCGCCTGACGCAATTCGGTGAACCGCCCTAGTGCGTGATCTTCTCAAGTTCAAGCACCAAAGACCTCACCCTGAGGAGCGGCCGCAGGCCGCGTCTCGAAGGGTCGGCAACAGGCGTGCTTTGGCCCACCCTTCGAGACGCCACGCTACGCGTGGCTCCTCAGGGTGAGGGCATTCTTCGGTACTTCAACCAGAGATCATCACGACTCTAGCCAGAAGGCGCCGCCAATTCCGTTAGTTCGCTCGCGACTGCTTCCTCGGCGACCCCGAGCCTGCCCAGGACCTGGATCAAGATCGGCCGTTGTCCCTTCAGCACCTTGCGCAGCGCCAGCGGCCAGGCGAACCAGGCCGCGCGGTCGACCTCCGGAAACTCCTGGCGCCGGCCGGATCGCGGCGGCCATTCCAGGGTGAACAGGTTGCTCCTGATCGCGGACGCGTCGAGATCCTGCTCGATCGCCCAGGCGTGGATCAGCTTTCCGCCCGGCTGCTTGATTGGCGCGAGCTCCCTGAACGTCCCGTCGAGACTGAGACCAGTCTCCTCGGTGAACTCGCGTCTCGCTGCCTGCAGCTTTTCCTCGCCCTCGACAAATTCACCTTTCGGGATCGACCACGCCCCGTCGTCCTTCCTGGCCCAGAAAGGCCCGCCCGGATGCACGAGGAAGAGCTCCGGCGCCTCGGAACGCATCCGGTAAGCGACAATTCCCGCACTCTGCTTCTTCGGCATCTCAGCGGCTCTCCGCATCCCGACGGCCCCTCCGGAGACTAGCCCGCGCCGGCCGACCTTGTCATAAGTCCCCGGGGAGTCAGGGATCAGGAGGGACACATGGCAGTGATCGGCAGGATCGCCGCGATCCTGGCCGCTACGACGGCGTTCAGCAGCGTGACCGTCTCGGCGCAGGAACTGAAGATCGGGTTGAAGACCGAGCCGAGCTCGCTCGACCCGCAATACCACGCGCTCAATCCGAATCTGCAGGCCGCCGTCCACGTCTTCGACGCGCTGGTCATGCAGGACGAGAACCTGAAGCCCAGGCCGGGCCTGGCGCTGTCGTGGAAGCCGGTCGGCGACACGACTTGGGAGTTCAAGCTGCGGCCGGGCGTAAAATTCCACGACGGCTCGGACTTCACCGCCGAGGATGTGGTGTTCACGTTCCAGCGCGTGCCGAAGGTCCCCAACAGCCCGGGGCCCTACACGGTCTACACGCGGCAGATGAAGAGCTTCGAGATCGTCGATCCGCTGACGGTGCGCATCCACACCGACGGGCCGGCGCCGCTCATTCCGCTCAACGTCGCGGCGCTGCCGATCCTGTCGCACAAGGCGGCAGCCGGCGCGGCGCCCGAGGGCAAGACCTCGGCCGAGCTCAATGCCGGAAACGGGCTGGTCGGCACCGGGCCGTTCAAGTTCGTCGAATGGCAACGCGGCAGCCGCCTGGTCTACGAGCGCAACGACAATTACTGGGGCGACAAGCCGGCGTGGCAGAAGCTCACCCTGCGGCCGCTCAGCAACAACACCGCGCGCGTTGCGGCATTGCTGTCGGGCGACGTCGACCTGATCGAGGATCCGCCGACGGCCGACCTCGCCAAGCTCAAGACCGATCCCAAGATCACCTTGGCGCAGGCCGTGTCCAACCGCGTGATCTACGTCCATCTCGACCAGCACGGCGATCCGCCGATCGCCATTCCCGACACCAACGGCAAGAACCCGCTGATGGACAAGCGCGTCCGCCAGGCGCTCAGCCTGGCGATCGACCGCAAGGGCATCGTCGACAAGATCATGGAAGGCGTGGCCCTGCCGGCCGGCGATTTCCTGCCCTACCCGATGGGCGGCACGTCCAAGGACACGCCGATCGACAAGTTCGATTCCGTTTCGGCCAAGAAGCTGCTGGCCGAGGCCGGCTATCCCAACGGCTTCACCATCACGCTGGGCGCGCCCAACGGCCGCTACATCAACGACCTCAAGGTGGCGCAGGCGATCGCCGCCATGTGGAGCCGGATCGGCGTCAAGACCGACGTCGACGCGCCGGCGCCACCGGTGTTCTTCAAGAATCGCGACAGCTTCAAGTACAGCGCCTACATGGCGGGCTGGGGCGCCGTCACCGGCGAGGTCGGCAATGCCATGCAGTCGCTGGTCGCCACGCCCGACAAGGCCAAGGGCATGGGCACCACCAACAGCGCGCGCTACTCCAACCCCGAGCTCGACGCCAAGCTCACCGAGGCGCTGCGCACGGTCGACGACGCCAAGCGCGAGGAGCTGCTGCGTCAGGCCAGCAGGATCGTGATCCAGCAGGACCACGGCCTGTTGCCGATTCACTTCGAGGTCTCGGTGTGGGCGATGCGCAAGGGCCTCACCTATGTCGGCCGCGCCGACCAGACGACGCTGGCGGTCAACGTGAAGCCGGTGAAGTAGGGTCAATCCTCCTCCCCAACGAAGTTGGGAAGGTGTCCGCGTCATCGCGGACGGAGGGGTCAAGGGCCACGGTCGCGATGCTCCCGACCCCTCCGTCGTCGTATGACGACGACACCTCCCCAGCTTCGCTGGGGAGGAATCTGAAGGGGGTGCGCATCCATGCTCGTCTACATCATCCGGCGGCTGATGCAGGCCGGGCTCGTCATGGCGGTGATGTCGGTGCTGGTGTTCGCCGGCATCTACCTGATCGGCGACCCGGTGGCGATGATGATCAGCCCCGACGCCAACGAGATGGAGCGCGACGCCGTGCGTGCCAGCCTTGGCCTCGACCAGCCGATCTGGCGCCAGTACCTGGTGTTCGTCGGCGATGCGGTACGCGGCAATTTCGGCAAGAGCTTCCTCGCCGGCCAGTCGGCGATGGGGCTGATCTTCGAGCGCATGCCGGCGACCATGGAGCTCGCCGTGGCCTCGCTAATCCTGTCGCTCGGCATCGGCCTGCCGATGGGAGTCTATGCCGGGCTGCGGCCCAACGCGCCAGGCAGCAAGGCGATCATGACGGGCTCGATCCTGGGCTTCTCGCTGCCCAATTTCTGGGTCGGGCTGATGCTGATCATGCTGTTCGCGGTGATGCTGCCCGACATGATCCCGGGCTGGCCGCGGCTGCCGGCGTCGGGTCGCGGCACCACCGTCGACCTGCTGGGCATCAAGGTGTCGTTCCTGACCGGCGACGGGCTGCTGCACCTGCTGCTGCCGGCGCTCACCCTGTCCTTCTACAAGGGCGCGCTGATCGTGCGCCTGGCACGCGCCACCGCGCGCGAGGTGCTGCCGATGGACTACATCAAGTTCGCGCGCGCCAAGGGTCTGGGCGAGCCTCGCATCGTCGGCGTCCATGTGCTGAAGAACATCATGATCCCGATCGCCACGGTGAGCGGGCTCGAGTTCGGCCAGACCGTGGCCTTCGCCGTGGTGACGGAGACCGTGTTCTCGTGGCCCGGCATGGGCAAGCTCCTGATCGATTCGATCCTGCTGCTCGATCGGCCGGTCGTCGTCGCCTACCTGGTGGTCATCGTGTTCTTCTTCGTGATCCTCAACCTGGTGGTCGATCTCCTCTACTCGGTGCTCGACCCGCGCGTCCGCCTGGAGAGCCGCGCCACATGATCATCGCCCCATGACCATTGCACTCGAACCGGTCGCCGCCGCACGGCCGCAGACGCCGTTCCAGCGCGTCGTCTCGGATTTCTGCGAAAGCCGGCTGGCCGTCTTCGGCCTCGTCCTGGTGGTGCTGTCGGCCTTCGTGGCGATCTTCGCGCCGTGGATCTCGCCGCAGAACCCGTTCGACATCGCCGGCCTCGACCTGCTCGACGCCAAGGTGCCGCCCGGCACCGAGGCAAGCGACGGCAAGATGGTCTACTGGCTCGGCACCGACGGGCAGGCGCGCGACATGCTGTCGGCGATCTTCTACGGCATGCGCATCAGCCTGTCCGTCGGCGTCGTGTCGGTGCTGGCCGCGCTGGCGATCGGCGTCGTGGTCGGCCTGGTCGCGGCCTATGCCGGCGGCAGGACCGACGCGGTGCTGATGCGCATCGTCGACATCATGCTGTCGTTCCCGGCCATCCTGGTGGCGCTGATCCTGCTCAGCGTCATGGGCAAGGGTATCGACAAGGTGCTGATCTCGCTGATCCTGGTGCAATGGGCCTATTTCGCGCGGGCGGCGCGCGGGGCGGCGCTGGTCGAGCGCAACAAGGAGTATGTCGAGGCGGCAACCTGCCTCGCCCTGCCGCCGGGCCGCATCGTGTTCCGCCACATGCTTCCCAACTGCATGCCTTCACTGATCGTCATCGCCACCATCACGCTGGCCCGCGCCATCGCGCTCGAGGCGACGCTCTCCTTCCTGGGCGTCGGCGTGCCGGTGACCCAGCCGTCGCTCGGCATGCTGATCTCCAACGGCTTCGAGTTCCTGCTGTCGGGCCGCTACTGGATCAGCTTCTTCCCGGGCGTCGCGCTCGCCATCGCCATCATCGGCATCAACCTCGCCGGCGACCACCTGCGCGACGTGCTCAATCCGCGGAATCTGCGATGACGAGGCACCCCGTTTCATCTTCTCTCATTTTCCTCCCCAACTCTGTTGGGGAGGTGTCGCCGTCCTCGGCGACGGAGGGGTCATGAGCAGCGGGACTGGGGCCCATGACCCCTCCGCCCCGTATGACGGGGCACCTCCCCAGCGAAGCTGGGGAGGAAAGTGAAAGGCGCGCTCACATGCGAATGCCCTGCCCGATGACGGGGGAGGAACCATGAGTTCCGGCCTCTGCGTCCGCAACCTGCGCACCCACTTCTTCACCAAGGAAGGCGTGGCGCGCGCCGTCGATGGGGTCGATTTCGACGTGGCGCCGGGCGAGATCCTGGGGCTCGTGGGCGAATCGGGCTCGGGCAAGACGGTGACCGGCTTCTCGGTGCTGGGCCTGATCGATCCGCCGGGCCGCATCGTCGAAGGCAGCTCGATCCGCTTCGACGACGAGGAACTCACCTCGGCCAGCCCGCGGCGGCTGCGCGCCATCCGCGGCTCGGAGATCGCCATGATCTTCCAGGACCCGATGATGACCCTCAATCCGGTCCTGCGCATCGACACCCAGATGATCGAGACGGTGCAGGCGCACGTGAAGGTGAGCGACAGCGAGGCGCGGCAGCGCGCCCGCGCCGCCCTGGTGCAGGTCGGCATCCCGTCGCCCGACGAGCGGCTGCGCGCCTATCCGCACCAGTTCTCCGGCGGCATGCGCCAGCGCGTGGCGATCGCCATCGCGCTGCTGCATCGGCCCAAGCTGATCGTCGCCGACGAGCCCACGACCGCGCTCGACGTCACCATCCAGGGCCAGATCCTGTTCGAGATGCAGCGACTGTGCCGCGAAAGCAGCACGGCACTGATCTGGATCACCCACGATCTCGCCGTGGTGGCGGGTCTCGCCGACCGCATCGCCGTGATGTATGCCGGCCGCATCGTCGAGACCGGGCGCACCGCCGACGTCGTCGAGCGGCCGATGCATCCCTACACCAAGGGCCTGATCGGCTCGGTGCCGTCGCAGAACACGCGCGGCCATCGCCTGGCGCAGATCCCCGGCATGACGCCGTCGCTGCTCAAGCTGCCGGCCGGCTGCGCCTTCAAAGCGCGCTGCCCGATCGCCATCGACAAGTGCAACGAGATGCCGGCGCTGGAGCCGCATCGCGGCGACCAGTATGCGCGCTGCTGGCGGGCCGCGGCCTGACGATGACCGACCAACCTATCCTGTCGCTGCGCGGCATCACCAAGCGCTTCGTCCAGCGCGTCGATCTCGCCGGCAAGATCGCCAACACGTTCGGCGCGGGCCTGCGCGAGACGGTCGTGCAGGCCGTGTCCGACATCGACCTCGACATCGCCGAGGGCGAGGTCGTCGGGCTGGTGGGCGAATCGGGCTGCGGCAAGAGCACCCTGGGCCGCATCGTCGCCGGCATCCTGGCGCAGAGCGCCGGCGTCATGGCGTGGCGCGGCAACGACGTCGGCGCGATGGCGGCCGAGCAGCGCCGCGCCTGGCAGCTCGCCGTGCAGATGATCTTCCAGGACCCCTACGCCTCGCTCAATCCGCGGCTGCGCGTGTCGGAGATCGTCGGCGAAGCGCCGCGCGTGCATGGGCTGGTCGGGCGCGCGGGGCAGGCCCAATACGTCGCCGACATCCTGCTGCAGGTCGGGCTCGACGGCGCCTACGCCAATCGCTACCCGCACCAGTTCTCGGGCGGCCAGCGCCAGCGTATCGGCATCGCCCGCGCGCTCGCCGTCAGGCCCGCCTTCATCGTTTGCGACGAGGCGGTGGCGGCGCTCGACGTCTCGATCCAGGCCCAGGTGCTGAACCTGTTCATGGAGCTGCGCGAGCGGCTCGGCCTCACCTATCTCTTCATCTCGCACAATCTCGCCGTCGTCGAGCATCTCTCCGACCGCGTCGCCATCATGTATCTCGGCCGGCTGGTCGAGATCGCGCCGGCCGACGAGCTGTTCCTGCGGCCCAACCATCCCTACACCCAGGCGCTGCTCGCCGAGGTGCCCAAGCTCGAGGCTGCGCGGCGCACCTACAGGCCGATCGCGGGCGAGCTGCCCTCGCCGATCGATCCGCCCTCCGGCTGCGCCTTCCATCCGCGCTGCCCGCACGCGATGCCGCGCTGCAAATCCGAGCGCCCGCCCCTGAAGGAAGTGTCCGCAGGCCACATCAGCGCTTGTCATTTGAACGGCGCGACGTCGGGCTGAGGAACTCCCAGGGAAGTCTCCTCTGTCATCCTGAGTAAGGCACTTGCGAAGCAAGTGCCGTAAGCGAAGGATCTCATCGCCGCTTCCACAAGTGTGCTTCGAGACTTCTGGCGATGAGATCCTTCGCTGCGCTCAGGATGACAAGAAGTGAGGATTACCGACCATCGATTGAACAGATCAAAGGTCCCTCGCTGCGCTCGGGATGACATCACCTTTGGAGATGACTCCCCCGCTGTCATCCCGAGAAAGGCGCTTGCAGAGCAAGCGCCGGAAGCGAGGGACCTTTCCTTTCGATGACAGTCCGACTGCACGATCGCGTCACGAGATCGGCACGATTGGGACAAGGCCGTGCCTTCAGGACGTATGATGGTCCAGTTGCACTTTGCGAGGCTTGCTCGCGACGGTATGTTGCCGTGCTGCATGCACTCGATGGGCGCCATCGAGATCTGGGGGGTGGAACTTGGTCCTGCGCCGAATTGCCGTCGCCGTCGCCGCCGGCATGCTGGGGTTTGTCGTCGCCTCGCCCGACGTCGATGCGGAAGGCTACTACAGGCATCCCGCGCTGGCGGGAGACTTGGCCCTGTTCACCGCCGAGGGCGATCTCTGGAGCGTGCCGCTGGCGGGTGGCCGGGCAAGCCGGTTGACCACGCATGCCGCGCAGGAGACCAACACCGTCGCCTCGCCCGACGGCAAGTCGATCGCCTTCGCCGCCTCCTATCACGGGCCGCGCGAGGTCTATGTCATGTCGCTGGCCGGCGGGCTGCCGCGGCGGGTGAGCTTCGACGGCGGCAGCGCGGTGCCGGTCGGCTGGACGGCGGAGGGCGACGTTCTATACGTCACCCAGCGCTCGACCGGTCCCTCGCCGCAACTCGTCGTGGTTTCGGTCAACCCGGCAACGCTTCGTCGCAACACCTTGCCGTTGGCAGACGTCAGCGACGCCGCCGTGTCGCCCGACGGCCGCACGCTCTATTTCACCCGCTTCGGGATTTTCACATCAGGCGACAACGTCCGCGCCTATCGCGGCGGCCTGCTGTCGCGGCTGTGGCGCTTCGACCTCGACGGGGCCACGGAAGCCCGGCCGATGGCGAGCGCCGAGGACAAGAACCGCGTCAACGACCGGCGGCCGATGCCGTGGGGCGACCGGCTCTATTTCATCTCCGACCGTTCCGGCCACGACAATCTGTGGTCGATGACGCTCGAGGGCAGCGATCTGCGCCAGCTGACGCAGGGCGAGCAGTTCGACATCCGCAGCGCCACCCTCGATCGCGGCCGCATCGCCTACCAGCTCGGCGCCGATTTCCACGTCTACGACATCGCCACCGGCGCCAGCGCCAAGCTCGCGATCGACCTGCCGTCGGATTTCGACCAGGAGCGCCGGCGCCTTCTGAGGAAGCCACTCGATTATTTCGAAGTCGCCAACTTCTCACCCGACGGCGAGCGCGTGGCCGTGACGGCACGCGGCCGCATCGCGCTGATGGGCGTAGGGCCGTTGCGCCGCGTCGACATCGCCACCATGCCCATGACGCGAGCCAGCGAGACCGAGATCAGCCCGGACGGTCGCTGGGTGTACGCGATCGTCGAGGACGGCAATCCGGCGAGCGACGCTCCCGGGGCGCCGCAGATCTGGCGCTTTGCCGCCGACGGCAGCGCCGACAGGAAGCAGCTCACGACGGACGATGCAGGCCATCGCTGGGGCCTCTGGCTGTCGCCCGACGGCAAGCAGCTCGCGCATGCCACGCTCGACGGCAAGCTCTCCCTGCTCGACGTCGAGCGCGGCGAGAACCGGTTGATCGATACCGCCCAGGCCACCGACCTCAAGGACGTCACCTGGTCATCCGACAGCCGTTACCTGGCGTTCGTGCGCGCCGACTCGCGGCTCGACCGTGCGCAGCTTCACCTCTACGAGACGGCAACCGGGACGCGGGCGCGGCTGACCAGCGACCGCTTCGTGTCGCATTCGCCGGCCTTCACGCCCGACGGCAAGTGGCTCTATTTCCTCTCCGACCGCGAGTTCAGAAGCCTCAATCTCAGCCCCTGGGGCGATCGCAACATGGGGCCCTACTTCGATCGCCGCACTAAGATCTACGCGCTCGCCCTGCAACCCGATCTGCGCTTTCCCTTCCAGCCGCGCGACGAGCTTGCCCTGCCGGAACCGGCGCCCGATCGACGGCGCGGCGATGCCGCCAGCAGCGAGACCAGATCCTCCAAGCTGCCCGCCGTGGACTGGGCAGGTCTTGCCGACCGGCTCCATGAGGTGCCGCTGGGGTCCGGCAACTATCGCGACCTGCGGACCGACGGGAAGCTGCTCTACTTCCTCGACGAGATTACCGGCGGCGAAGGCCGGCGGACACTCAAGACGTTGAAGATCGAGCGCAACGAGCAGCCCCAGGATTTCCTGGCCGACGTGCGGCAGTTCGCTCTCTCGTCCGACGGCAAGAAGCTGTTCCTGCGACGCTGGGCGGCGCAGGGCCGGGTCGGCGACATGTACATCATGCCGGCGGGTCCGCGGCCGCCCGACCGGCTGGCCGGCGCACCGACCGAGATCGGCAAGGTCCGGGGCGAGCTCGGACGGACATCGGGCGAGGTCGCCCGGCTGCTCGACGCGGTCAACGCGAACCTGGTCCGGGCCAGCGACTGGACGATCACGATCGACCCCAAGGCCGAATGGCGTCAGATGTTCGCCAACGCCTGGCGCCTGCACCGCGACTATTTCTACGACCGCACCATGCGCGGCGTGGACTGGCTGAAGATCCGCGAGAAGTACCGGCCGCTGGTCGAGCGCGTCAGCGATCGCGAGGAGCTGAACGACGTGCTGGCGCAGATGATGGGCGAGCTCGGCGCGCTGCATTCGCAGATCCGGCCGGGCGAGCTGCGCACAGCGGAAGACGGCGGCAGGCCCGGTTTCCTGGGCGCCGTGCTGACGACCGAGCCCGGTGGCGTGCGCATCGGGCATATCTATCGCAGCTACGCCGAGCTGCCGAACGAGCGCAGCCCGCTGGCGCAACCCGGTGTCGATGCCCGCGAGGGCGACCTGATCGTCGCGGTCAACGGCCGCCAGGTGAGCGAGGCGAGCGACATCGCCGAGCTGCTGGCCGGGCAGGCCGGCGAGCAGGTGCTGCTCACCCTGAAGCGCAGCAGCGCGAGCGGGTCGGGCGGCGCCGTCCCCGAGCGCGAGCTCAAGACCGTGGTCAAGGTGGTCGACGCCGCGCGGAACAGCCAGCTCCGCTACGGCGACTGGGAGGAAGGGCGGCGAGCGGTGGTCGAGGCGGCGGGCGGCGGGCGCATCGGCTATCTGCACCTGCGCGCCATGGGGCCCGATGATATCGCGGTGTTCGCTCGCGAGTTCTACGCCCAGCTCGACCGCGAGGCGCTGATCATCGATGTGCGGCGCAACAACGGCGGCAACATCGACAGCTGGATCATCGAAAAGCTGCTGCGCCGGGCCTGGGCCTTCTGGCAGCCGCGCTACGGCAAGCGCAACGACGTCAACATGCAGCAGAGTTTCCGCGGCCACCTCGCCGTCCTGGTCGACGAACGGACCTACTCCGATGGCGAGGCCTTCGCCACCGGCATCAAGAAGCTCAACCTCGGGACCGTGATCGGCATGCGAACGGCCGGCGCCGGCGTCTGGCTGAACGACAACCACACCCGCCTGTCCGACTTCGGCAATGCGCGCACCGCGCAATATCCGATGCACGCGATGGGCAGCGGCGAGCTGCTCGTCGAGAACCAGGGCGTCGAGCCCGACATCGTGGTCGAGAATCCGCCGCACGCGACCTTCGCAGGCGGCGACGCGCAGCTCGAGACGGCGATCCGGGTCCTCCTCGGCAAGCTCGAGGCCACGCGAGCCGCGCGCTGATCCGCGCCCCAAGGAGCGGCCGCAGGGCGCTTTTTTGTCGTCCTGAGCGCAGCGAATGACCTCATCACCATTTGCCGCAGGTGTGCTGTGATACTTCCGGCGATGAGATCCTTCGCTGCGCTCAGGATGACGAGAATTGAGGAGCGGCAACCGCGCACTGTCGCCTCTGGTGACATCGCCCGACTGTCGCGCTACACCCCCGCCGCGATGCTTCTGTTCCCCGCCATCGATCTCAAGGACGGCAAATGCGTGCGCCTGCTCCGCGGCGACATGGCGCGCGCCACGGTGTTCAACGACAGCCCGGCGGCCCAGGCCAAGGCGTTCGCCAATGCCGGCTGCGAATGGCTGCACCTGGTCGACCTGAACGGCGCGGTCGAAGGCCATCCGGTCAACCGCGCGGCGGTCGAAAGCATTCTCGCCGAGGTCAAGGTGCCAGCCCAGCTGGGCGGCGGCATCCGCAGCATCGAGAGCATCTCGCAATGGATCGACGCCGGCGTGAAGCGCGTCATCCTGGGCACGATCGCGGTCAAGGAGCCGGGCCTGGTCAAGGCGGCCTGCCGGCAATGGCCGGGCCAGGTCGCGGTCGGCATCGATGCACGCGACGGCATCGTCGCCGTCGACGGCTGGACCAAGCAGAGCACGGTGCGCGCGCTCGACCTGGCGCTGCGCTTCGAGGACGCCGGCGTGGCGGCGATCATCTACACCGACATCGATCGCGACGGCGCCATGGGTGGCGTGAATGTCGATGCCACGATCACGCTCGCCCAGCATCTCACCACGCCGGTGATCGCCTCGGGGGGCGTGAGCTCGCTCGATGATCTGCGCGAGCTGCGGCCGGCCGAGGAGTACGGCATCATCGGCGCCATCGTCGGCCGCGCGCTCTATGACGGCCGGGTCACGGTGCCCGATGCCATCCGCGTCCTGAAAGGCGAGTAGTCGCGACCCCGCAGGGCGCTTTCGCATCCGTTGGCCGCGTAGTCAGTTGGTCTTTTCGTAAGTCGGCACCAGGCGCGACAGCAGGTACTCGGCGGCGACAATCGGCGGGTAGTGCGCCACGCCATCGCGCACGCAGCTCGGAATGCAGGCGACGACGGCATCGGGATTGGGATCGAGGAAGAACACCACCGAGTAGCGGTCGCGCCCGTGCGGGCTCGTCACGCGATGCGGCGTCGAGACGTAGGTGTCATTGGTCCAGCGCATCAGGCAGTCGCCGATGTTGCAGATCAGCGCGCCCGGCACATGCGGCGCGTCGATCCAGGCGCCCGATCGCGTGCGCACGACGAGGCCCTTCACCTCGTCGACGGCGAGCAGGGTGAGGTTGCCGTAGTCGGTGTGCTCGCCCGCCCCCATCTGGCCGGCCGGCAGCGCGGCTCCGTCTCCGGGGTAGTGCAGCAGCCGCAGGATCGCCATCGGCCGGTCGAGCTTGTCCTCGAAGAACAGCCGGTCGAGGCCGAGATCAATCGCGAAGGCGCGATGGATGTCGCGGCCCAGCCGGTGCATGCGGCCGAAATAATCGAGCATGGTCTCGCGAAAGCCCGGCAGGTCCGGCCATGGATTGCTATGGCGAAACGGCTTGCCGGCGAGAAGGTCGGGATCGTCCTCAGCGAGATCAAGGCCGATGTTGTAGCACTCCTTGCGGTCGGGCAGCGTGCCGGGCTCGAGCGTCTCGCCGCCGAGCGGGATATGGCCGCGATTGCCGGCCGGGCCGGAATAGCGCACGGGATCCTGGATCGCGCGCGGCGCGGCGAAGAACGCCGCCGATTGCCGGAACATCTCCGCGATCAGCGCCGGCGGGATGCCGTGGCTGGTCACATAGAAGAAGCCGATGTCGCGGCAGGCCCGCCCGATCGCCTGCGCCACCGCCTGCTCACCGGCCGGCGTGCCGACCAGCAGCGCGGCGATGTCGATGACGGGAATGCCGGGTGCGGGTGACATCGTGGGGCTCCGACTTGGCGATTGCCCCTCGCCAGCGGGCTGGACAGGAGCATGAAGGTGCGCGCTCTCATTTTCCTCCCTACGCTTTGCGTGGGGAGGTGTCGCCGTCATACGGCGACGGAGGGGTCATGAGCCACGGTCGCGTTGCCTCTGACCCCTCCGTCGGCGATTACGCCGACACCTCCCCAGCTTCGCTAGGGAGGAGGATGAAGGTGCGCGCTCTCATTTTCCTCCCTCTCCGCCCCGGAAGACAGGACCTCCCCGGCGAAGTCGATGAGGGAACTGGCGAGCCTCCCCCGCAAGTCGACAAACCGGGCGCTGCCGCATAAGGTCCCGGCCCCGAAAACTCCAGCCCAGCCCTGCCGCCGCCTCGCTCATGCTCAAGGTCCGCATCATTCCCTGTCTCGACGTGAAGGACGGCCGTGTCGTCAAGGGCGTCCAGTTCGTCGATCTGCGTGATGCCGGCGACCCGGTCGAGCAGGCCCGCCTGTACGACGACGCCGGCGCCGACGAGCTCACCTTCCTCGACATCACGGCGAGCCATGAGAACCGCGACACCATCTTCGACGTCGTCGCACGCACCGCCGAGCAGTGCTTCATGCCGCTGACCGTGGGCGGCGGCGTGCGCCAGGTCGAGCATATCCGCCGCCTGCTGCTGGCGGGCGCCGACAAGGTGTCGATCAACTCGGCCGCCGTGGCGCGGCCCGAGTTTGTGCGTGAGGCGGCGGAGAAGTACGGCGACCAGTGCATCGTGGTGGCGATCGACGCCCGCCAGACCGCGCCCGGCAAGTGGGAGGTCTTCACCCATGGCGGCCGCCAGGGCACCGGCCTCGACGCCGTTCAGTGGGCGCGACGCATGACCGCCTCGGGCGCCGGCGAGATCCTGCTGACCTCGATGGATCGCGACGGCACCAAGCAGGGCTTCGATCTCGCGCTGACGCGCGCCGTGTCCGACGCGGTGCCGGTGCCGGTGGTCGCCTCGGGCGGCGTCGGCACGCTCGATCATCTGGTCGACGGAGTCCTGCAAGGCGGCGCCTCGGCGGTGCTTGCCGCGTCGATCTTCCATTTCGGCGAATACACGATTGCGCAGGCGAAGGAACGACTGGCGCGCGCCGGCGTTCCGATTCGACAAATCTCGCATGGCGCCGGAAATTGAAGTAAAATGTCGACTGCCTCCCAGTTGGAGGTGCCGAGAGACCCCCTCCCATGGCGAAGAAGAAGAAAGCCAAGAAGAAGGCGCCCAAAGCCGGCGGCGCAGCTGTCGATGAGCATGTGCTCGATCGCCTGTATTCGGTGATCGACAGTCGCAAGGGCGCCGATCCGAACACCTCCTACACAGCACGTCTGTTCAGCCGCGGCCGGCAGCAGATCGCCAAGAAGCTCGGCGAGGAAGCCGTCGAGGCGCTGATCGAGGGCGTGCGCGGCGACAAGGGCAAGCTGGTCGGCGAGAGTGCCGACGTGCTCTATCACCTGCTCACGCTGTGGGCGGCGACAGGCGTCAAGCCGGGCATGGTGTGGGACGAGCTGGCGCGCCGCGAAGGACTCTCGGGCATCGCCGAGAAGGCTGCCCGCCACAACTGACCGAACACAGCCGCATTGCGCGGCTGTGCAGGCTGCGGGAACGTGGCTCAGCCCGAGCTGGAGCCCGTCATGTCCGCCCCCATCATGCCCTCATACGATCGCAACAACGTCTTCGCGCGCATCCTGCGCGGCGAGCTGCCCTGCCGGAAGGTCTACGAGGACGACTTCGCGCTCGCCTTCCACGACATCAACCCGCTGGCGCCGGTCCACGTGCTGGCGATTCCCAAGGGTGAGTACGTCTCCCAGGCCGATTTCTGCGCCGCCGCGCCGGCCGAGCTGGTCACGGGCTTCTGGCGCGCGGTGGCCAGGGTCGCGCACGATCTCGGGCTCGAGCAGGGGGGCTATCGCATCGTTGCCAACCATGGGCCGAACGGCGGCCAGCTCGTCTTCCATTTCCATGTCCATATCTTCGGCGGTCGGCAGATGAGCCATCGCATGGGCAACATGCCGCGCCCTTCCGATCGAGAATGAGGCGATCGGGATCGAGGCATCGAGAACGGGGCGACCGGAAATGAAGCGAGCGCCGATGATTGCCCGCCGCGCCCTGCTCGCCACCGGCCTGGCGCTGCCGGCGGCGGCGGCGGCGCAAAGCCCGTGGAAGGGCTACTACGCCCAGGGCACGCGGCAGCGGGCGGTCCGCTTCGCCGCCGACGACGGCACGATGCTGGCCGGCACGCTGCTGCTGCCGGCGTGGACCGAGCTGCAGCGTGTCCCCGGCCTCGTGCTGGTGGCCGGCAGCGGCCCCACCGACCGCAATGGCAACAACCCGCTGGTCCCTGCCCGCATCGACACGCTGCGCCTGATCGCCGAGCGCCTGGCGCAGGCCGGCATCGGCACGCTGCGCTACGACAAGCGCGGCATCGGCGCCTCGACGCAAATGCCAGCTGCGCCGGCCGATCAGGAGAGATTCTGCGCCTGGGACAGGTTCGTGGGCGACGTCCACGCCGCCCATGCCGAGCTGCTGAAGCACGACGAGATCAAGCGCTATGCCACCGGCCTGCTCGGTCACAGCGAGGGCGGCCTGCTGGTCTTGGCGGCAGCACCGACCATCAGCGCGAACAAGCCGCACTGCATCGTGCTGGCCGCGACGCCGGGCCGTCCCTATGGCGAGATCCTGCGGCGGCAGCTGCAGCGCGGAGCACCCAACCTGGCCGCCGGCGTCGACCGCGTGCTGGGCGCGATCCGGACCAACGGCCGCCCGCCGACCGGCCTGCCGGCCGAGCTGCAGACATTGTTCCCCGCCTATATCGGTCCGTTCCTGCAAGGCGCGATGGCGTTCGACCCGGCAACGGCCCTGGCGGCGAGCCCGCTCGGCTGCCTGCTGGTGCATGGCGGGGCCGACCAGCAGATCGTGCCGATGGACGATATCCAGCCGCTGATCGATGCGCTCGGCGCGCGCAGCGCCGGCGGCGAGGCGCTGGTCGCCGCCGGTGTCAGCCACAATCTCAAGTCCGTGACGGGACCGGGCGACCCGGGTTTCAGCGGCCCCCTGGCGCCGGTCGTCGGCGACAAGCTTGCCGCCTGGGTGGGCACCGCGCTGGGCGCTTGATCGCGCTGCGCAGCAGGTCGATCATCGCGTCATTCTCCTCCCCAGCTTCGCTGGGGAGGTGCCCCGTCATCGGGGCGGAGGGGTCATGGAGTCATGGCTCATGACCCCTCCGTCGCCGAAAGACGGCGACACCTCCCCAGCTTCGCTGGGGAGGAGAAGGAGTGAGATCGAGGAGGGGGAACGGCATGACGGTGACGGTGCGTGCGGCATCGCCAGCGGTCGGGGCGGAGGTCTCCGGCGTCGATCTGCGGCGATTGAGCGAGCCGGACTTCGCGGCGATCCTGCGCGCCTGGGCGGATCATTCGATGATCCTGTTGCGCGGCCAGCAGCTCAGCGACGACGACCTGCTGGCCTTCAGCCGGCGCTTCGGCGATCTCGATCCGCCGCCCAACCAGGAGCGCGGCCGCATCAGCCCGCCGGGTTATCCCGATATCTACGTCGTCTCCAACGTGCTCGACGCCAACGGGGATCCGATCGGCGCGCTCGGCGCCGGCGAGGCGGTGTGGCACACCGACATGAGCTACCTCGATTGGCCGCCCGACGCCTCGATGCTCTATTCGCTCGAGATCCCGCCGAGCGGCGGCAACACCTGGTTCTGCGGCATGCAGGCGGCGTGCGATGCCCTGCCGGCCGACCTGCGCACCAGGATCGAAGGGCGCCGCATCAAGCACGACGGCACCTACAATGCCGGCGGCTATCTGCGCAAAGGCGTGACGCCGACCGACGATCCGATGGCCGCGCCGGGTGCGTGGCATCCGGCGATCCTGAAGCATCCTGCCAATGGCCGCGCCACGCTCTATCTCGGCCGCCGCCGCAACTCCTACGTCGAAGGCTATTCGCGCGCAGAGTCCGACGCGGTGCTCGAGGCGCTGTGGACGCACGCGACCGAGCACCGCTTCGTCTACGAGCATGTCTGGCGGCTGGGCGACCTCGTGATGTGGGACAACCGCTCGACCATGCACCGCCGCGACCCGTTCGACGGCACGGCGCGGCGCATCATGCATCGCACCCAGATCAAGGGCAGTGCGCGGCCGGTCGCGTTTGCGGCGTAAGGAGAGCTCCGCTCGCGGCCGACTGTCATGCTGAGCGAAGCGAAGCATCTCATCGCGAGCGGTTACGATACGGATCGAGATCTGATCGAAGGATCATTGGCATTCACCCGCGGCGCGAGGCAATGAGGTCCTTCGCGCCGCTCAGGACGACAAGGAATGGGGAGAAGCACATGCGGCGGCAGAAGAAGTTTTATGCCTGGGGTTATGCCGACGAGGATCTGTCGGCCGACGAGATCGGGCCGTGGGAGGCCGAGATCGCCCAGCGCTACGGCCTCGACGGCTTCGACGTGACGCCGCCGCCCAAGGCCGACGAGATCACGCTGCGCGCCCCGCGCGTCACCGTGCCGGCGGGGCTGCAATCGCTGGTGCATACCGACCACTTGACGCGACTCGAGCACAGCTACGGCAAGGCGGGCTTCGACACCACGCGGATGTTCATGCGCTCGGTGCCCAACCCGCCCGACGCCATCGCCTTCCCGGAGACCGAGCAGGACGTCGTGCGCGTGCTCGACTGGTGCTCCTCGATCGGCGCGACGGCGATCCCCTATGGCGGCGGCTCGTCGGTGGTGAAGGGCATCGAGGCGCCGGCGGCCGCCGACAAGGTCGTCACAATCTCGACCCGCCACATGGACAAGGTGCTCGAGGTCGATCCGGTGAGCCAGGCGGCACGCATCCAGGGCGGCATCTACGGGCCGGCGATCGAGGACCAGCTGCGCGACTCGCCATTCACCATGCGCCATTACATGCAGGCCTATCGCTGCTCGACCCTGGGCGGCTGGATCGCCACGCGCTCGGGCGGCCATTACGCCACGCTCTACACCCACATCGACGATTTCGTCGAAAGCACCCGGGTGGTGACGCCGGCCGGGACGCTCGAGACGCGCCGCCTGCCGGGCTCCGGCGCCGGTCCGAGCCCCGATCGCCTGTTCATCGGCTCGGAGGGCATCCTGGGCATCATCACCGAAGCCTGGGTGCGCCTGCGCAAGAAGCCGACGTTCCGCGCCTCCGCCTCGGTGCGCTTCAAGGATTTCTTCGCCGGCGCCGATGCGGTGCGCGACATCACCCAGGCCAACCTCTATCCCGCCAACTGCCGCCTGCTCGAGGCGCGCGAGGCGCTGCCCGGCATGCCGTGGAGCAGCGAGGAAGCGGTGCTGGTGCTGGCCTTCGAATCGGCCGATCACCCGCTCCATGCCTGGATGAAGCGGGCGCTGGAAATCTGCGCCGCGCATGGTGGCGTCGCCGACGCCGGTGCCGACGACGAGAATGCCCATCGCTCCGGCGCCGCCGGCGCCTGGCGCAACCGCTTCATCAGGGCGCCGCATTATGGCGAGCATGCGGTGGCGCGCGGCATCCTGTCCTCGACCTTCGAGACCTCGATGACCTGGGAACGCTTCCGCGACTTCCACCAGAAGATAACCAAGATCACGCGCGACGCGATCAAGCGCGTGACCGGGCGCGACGGCACGGTGACCTGCCGCTTCACCCACGTCTATCCCGACGGGCCGTGCCTCTATTTCACCTTCGGCGGCATCCTCGACAAGCGCCGCCAGCTCGAGCAGTTCATGGAGGTGCTGTCGACCTGCACGGCGGCGACAGTCGAGCATGGTGGCACGACCACGCACCATCACGCCGTCGGCCGCTTCCATCGGCCGTTCTACGACAAGCAGCGGCCCGAGCTGTTCGCCCGCGCCCTGCGCGGCGCCAAGCGCGAGCTCGATCCCAAGGGCATGATGAACCCGGGCGTGCTGATCGATCCGTGACGGCGGTAGTGTCCTGCCCAGCGAGTTGAGCCCGAAATCGAGACCTGATCGCCGGGCGGCGGCCGATATGCATTACCGCCGGGCGGCCTGATCGTGCGACGCACCACCGAGGAAGACCTGGCGCAACATCTCCGCGTCCCTGACCTCGGAGACCGGACCCTGGCCGACCACGCGTCCCGTCTCGATCAGGTAGCAGTAGTCGGCGTGACGCATCGCCTTCTCGACCAGCTGCTCGACCAGGAGCACGGCGACTCCCTCGGCACACAGCTTGCTCGCGACGGCGAGAATCCGATCGACCACGATGGGTGCCAGCCCGCCCGACGGCTCGTCGAGGATCAGCAACTGCGGATCGCCGATGATGCCCTGCGCGACCGCCAGAATCTGCTGCTGGCCGCCGCTCAGGCCGGACGCCAGGCTGCGCTTGCGATCGGCGAGCTCGGGAAAGAGCTCGTAGATCCTCGGCAGTTTCGATCGGTCGCCCGAGGATGCCTTGGCATAGGTGCCGATCAGGAGATTGTCCTCGATCGAGAGGTGGGTGAAGACCCGGTGACCTTCCAGAACCTGGATGACGCCGTCGCGCACGATGTTGCGCGGCACGGCCCTGGTGATGTCCTTGCTCGACAAATTGACCGAGCCGGACACCTTGGGGATCAGACCTGATATGGCGTGCAGGATCGTGGTCTTGCCGGCACCATTGCGGCCGAGCAGGACGACGAACTCGCCCCGTCTCACCTCCAGCGATACTTCGTGCACGACCTCGGCCTGGCCATAGGCAACCGTGAGCCCGACCACTTCGAGCAGCTTCTCGGCGGGGCGCTTCCAGGCAACGGTCACGGCGTTTCGCCCCCGAGATAGACCCGGATCACCTCGCTGTGGCCGCGAACCTCGTCCGGGCTACCGTGCGCAATGACCTGGCCGAAATGCAGCGTCGTCACCCTGCTGCTGACCTTGAACACGAAATCCGTGTGATGCTCGACCAGCAACACGCCCATGCCGGTGTCGCGCATGGCCGAGACGATGGCACCGAGATGGTCGATCTCGGTGTTGGTCAGCCCACCCGCCGGTTCATCGAGCAGGACGAAGCGCGGTCGCATCACCAGACTGCGGGCGATCTCGAGCAGGCGCTGCTCGGCATGATCCAGACGATCGGCGCGCTGCAACGCCAGATGGCCGAGGCCCACTCCTTCCAGGATCTCGCAGGCATAGGCCCTGAGCTCGCGCTCCTCGCGTCGCGGCCGGGCGAGGGCGAGGGCCGTCTCCACGAAGCCCGCGCGCGTATCCCGCCACCCGCCCAGCATGGCATTGTCGAGGACCGTCAGCGTGCCGAGGATTCGCGGCTTCTGGAAAGTGCGCGCGACGCCAACTCCAGGCCGTGCCTGCACCGGACTTTTCGTCAGCAGATTCCCGTCGATCGCGATGTCGCCTTGGGTTGGCGCGACATAGCCTGACAGCAGATTGAGCAGGGTCGTCTTGCCGCTGCCGTTCGGCCCGATCAGGCCATGGATTTCCGCCGGCTCGAGCGTCAGAGAAACGTCCTTGAGGGCCGTCAACCCGCCGAAGGTCTTGGTCACAGCCGCGACGGAGAGCGCCATCAGCCCGCCCTCTTGCGCGCCATCGCCGCGGCGAGGCGCGCCAGGTCGGGTTGCGGCAGCTTCTTGGCGGGCCTCTGCTGCAGGCGCTCGTAGCTCCTGCGCACCAGATCGCCGATCCCTTCCGGCGTGAGAAGGACGACGATGAGGAGAAGGAAGCCGTAGAACAGGTTGCCGAGCTTGGCGAGAGGGCCGACCAGCTCGGGCAGCGCAGTCAGCACGACGGTTCCCAGGAAGGGCCCCAGGATGCCGCCGCGGCCGCCGATGATGATGCAAACAAAGAAGAACAGACCCAGCTCGAAGACGAACGTCTCCGGCGTGATGTAGCTTTGCAGCGACGCGAACAGGGCGCCCGCCAGCCCGGCGGTGAAGCCGCTGAAGGTAAAGACGATGAGCTTCATGCGGGCGATCGGCACTCCCATCGAGGCGGCCGCCACGTCGCTGTCGCGCATCGATATCAGCGCCCGCCCCCACATGAAACGCGCCACGTTCCACGTCATCCACGTGACGATCCCGGAGATCGCCGCGACCAGCCAGTAGAAGCCGGACGGCGTGTCGAATGGGGCCGGGAAGCCTGGAACAGGCAAGCCGGTGCCGCCGCCCGTCAAGCCGTCCAGGGCGAGGCTCCATTCGCCGACGATCATGGCGAGCGCGATCGTCGACATGGCGAAATAGAAGCCGGGAAGGCGTAGCGACGGCAGCCCCAGCAGGAAGCCGCTGCCGGCGCCCAGCACACCCGCCACGAGCAGCGTCAACAACGGAGCCAGGCCATGGGTTCCGGCCAGGATGGCGAAGGCATAGGCGCCGATCGAGAGCAGCCCGACATGGCCGATGGAGAGCGCGCCGGCGTAACCGACCACGAGGTTGAGCCCGGCAATCAGCACCCAATAGCCGGCAATCAACGTCGCGACATGGACGAGGTACAGGTTGGGCGTCCACAGGGGCAACGTGAAGACGACGAGCAGGCCGAGCACGGTCACGACGGCCCTCGCAGGACCGGCACTCATACCGGCCGCGCCTTGCTGGCGCCGAAGATGCCTTCCGGCTTCATCAGTAGCACCAGCATCAGCAGCCCGATCGCAACCGTGTTGACATACTGGCCGCCAACCAGCGCGGTGGCGGCGCTGGTCAGCAGGCCCAGCGCCAAGCCGCCGATCACCGCGCCGATCGTGCTGCCGAGGCCGCCCACGGCGAGCGCGATGAAGCCGTTCAGGGTGAGGATGAGCCCGACCGCAAAATAGGCGTAAGTGAGCTGCCCGGCCGCAAAGCCCGCGAACGCGCCAACCGCACCGGCCAGGGCATAGGACAACGCGCGGATGCGATCGGTGGCAATGCCGCGGGCACGGGCGGCGAAAGCGTCCTCCGACACTGCGACGAATATCTTGCCGAGCATGGTCTTGCGCACGAACAGCTCCATGCCGACGGCGACGACGAGAAGCGCTGCGATCGGCAGCCAGTATTTCTGATCCCACAGGCCGCTCGAGAAATCCTGCGGGACCACGCGCGGAAACGGCCGCGGCTCGGTGCCCCACCACAGGCCGATCGCCTGCTGCAGGATGGTCGCCAGGCCAAGCGTGCTGAGCAGCCAGAGATGCTCGTCGGACCGCGCGAGCACGCGCCGGATCGCCACGATCTCGGTCAGGTAGCCGAAGGCCATCCCGACCAGCACGGCGCCGGTCAAACCGACCACGATCGGCAAGCCAAGCTGCCCGATGAAGAACGCTCCGAAGATGCCGCCCAGCATGCACAGATGGCCGGTGCTGATGCTCAGCACCTTGGAAGTCGAGAACATGATGTTGTAGGCAATGCCCGTCGCTGCATACAACGCACCGATGGCCAATCCCGGAAGGATTACGTTCAGCATTTCACTCCCAATCGAGCTGCGCCCGGCAGGCTGCCCGGAAACGTCGAACCGGTGCAACGATGCGACGGCAGATGATCCGACAGGCGGTCCAGGCCGATTGCCTTGCCGGCCACGCCGTCTCGCCGGCGCGCGGATACCCGCCCGAAGATGGCGGCGGCAATGAGCTTCCCGCGGGCCGGAGAGTGTCCGGCCAACCTCACCCGAGCGCCGGCTAGCGCGGCGCCACCTTGAAGTTGCCGTCCCGGTACGAGTTCGCCAGGTTCATGACGATATCGAGGTTGGGTACGCCGTTGCGGTCCTTTGCGCTCCAGCTATAGGTCGCGAACACGCCCTTGAGATCCTTGGTCTCCTCCAGCGCCTTCTGGATGGCGGCGCCGTCCGTCGAGCCCGCCTTGCGGATCGCGTGCTCGATGACCTTGACGCAATCGTAGCCCAGCGCGACCTGCCACATCGTGTATTCGATCTTGCCCGGTTCGCCGAGGCGCGTGCCCATTGCCTTCATGAAGGCTGCCGTCGCCGGCGGCAGCTCGCCCTGGGCGTTGTAGGTGGTGCCCGCGTAGCCCGCAGCGAACACGTTGTCGAGATAGGACGCCTTGTTGACCAGGTTCTTGACCGGCCACGCCAGAATGCCGACCTGCGCCACGACCGGCACGTCCCATCCGATGTTGCCGCGCGCGTTCAGCACCCGCGCATGCACGCCGACCGCGCCGGTCCAGGTGAGGATGACGTCTGCACCGGCTTGGCGGGCCTTGGTGATCTCGTCGGTGAGATCTGTCTTGTTGGCGTCGACCACGGCGCTCGACACCGGGGTTATGCCGACAGCCGCCAGCTTGCCGTTGATCGACTTCACGCTCGCCACCGAGTAGCCGGAGGTCTCGCCGATGATCGCGATCTTGCGGCGCTTCAGGCCGTTCAACAGATAGTCAAGAGACGCATCGATCCATTGTTCGTTCGTGTTGATCGTCCGGAAAGCGCGCGGAAACTTGTCTGCGCCAATCAGGTCATCGACCGCGCTGACGATGATGTTGGGAATGCCGGCCTTGCTGATGACCGGCAGGGTCGCCAGCGATTCGCCGGAATTCACGGGCCCGATCACGAACTGGACCTTCTCCGCCAGCACCAGCTGCTGGGCAAAATTGACGGCCTTCGTGGGAATGCCTTCGGTGTCGCGGGTCACGAGCTGCACCTTGCGGCCGTTGATGCCGCCAGCGGCGTTGATCTCGTCGACGGCGAACTGCACGCCCTTGTCCTCGGCGATCGACGATGACGACAGCGGCCCTGTCAGCGCGGGAAGCCAGCCGATCTTGATCGGCTCCTGGGCGGCCGCCGGTCCCGCGGCGAGCATCCCCAGGGTCAACAGCAGCCAACTCCGGCGCGACCGGCGCGCCGGGCCGTTCGTAGCATCGTTCATCACGTCTCCTCCTCCTGATCTTTGCCTTTGCCGGGCGACTGTCATCGCGCCGCCTGCAATGCCTCCGATGCGCGACCAGCCGATGCGGCCGGGCCGACGGCATTCACCTTGCCGAGCGGACCGAGCTCCTTCTCGATCCCCGGAATCACCTTGGTGACGAACAGCTCCAGCGACCTGGTCGACTTGGCGAAGCTGAAATCGCCGATCTGGAAGAACAGGGCGATATGGCACGCCCCGGTCCTCCGGATCTCCTCGATCCCCCGCTCGATGCAATGCTGCACGCCGCCCACCATCTGCGTCGCCAGGATATCGTCGATCGATGCCTCGTTGGGCATCGGCTCGTCCCCCATGATCACATGGCCGACCTGCACTTCCCTGCGGCGACGCAGCGAGCTGGCGACGCGCAGCTGCCAGCGGGCATTCTCGGCGAACTCGAGTGCCTCCTGCTTGCTTTCAGTGACACAGCAATGACGCAGCAGGCCCCACTGCAACATCCTCGCGTCGTGCCCCGCGCTGATCAGGAGCTGCTCGAAATAGGGGCGTTGCGCAGCTACCCGCTCGCTCGGCTCGAAGCGGCCGATCACGATCATCGGATAGTTCCTCTGTGCTGCCCATTTGTGGACCTCGGGCGAATGGCCGGCCACCCAGATCGGCGGCTTGCCGCGATACGGGCGTGCGCCGATATGTGTCCGCGGCAGCGTGAAGTGCTTGCCCTCGAGCTCGATGAATTCCTGCGTCAGGCCCTGCTCGATCACCTCCATGTACTCCTCGAACAGGACTTTCGATTCGTCCAGGTCGACGCCGAACCTGTCGAACTCGAAGGGCTGGTAGCCGGTCCCGACGCCGACGATGAGTCGCCCCTCGGAAAGGGAGTCGACCATCGCGATCTCTTCCGCAACGCGCACCGGAGAATAGAGCGGCATGACGAGAATGCCGGATGCCAGCTTGATCCTCCTGGTCTGCGGCGCGCAGGCCGCGGCCATCGTCAAAGGCGAACCGCAAACGCCGTAATTGGAGAAGTGGTGCTCGGCGAACCACGAGATGCCCATGCCACCCTGATCGGCGATCTTCGTCTTGTCGACCGCGTCCTGCAGGATCTCGTGCGTCGTGGCCCCTTCGGTGCGGTAGCCCATCAGATTGAACAGACCGAAATCCATGTTTCCTTCCTCGGCTCGGCCGCCAGCAAAGACGGCGGCTGCCGGAGTGTCGGAGCGGTGCCGCCTCCGCTGAAATGTGAAAAATCTCGTATGGGCTGTGCCGGAAATCCAGTTCGCGGGAACGCCCAGGTCGAGTCAAAATCTCACAAGCGTTCCGCGCTAATTGGCGTTGCATCGCCGATCGAGCCTCTTACGGGACGAAGCGCAGACCGAGGGGCGGCCCGCCGGCCGACACGAGACAGCAGAATGGATTGACGAGAAATGGCCCGTGACAAGGCGTCAGCCTCATCCCTCCCGCCCGCCGAGGCCTGCGTCCTGCGCTACGTCCTCGAACGCCGGGCACACGAGAAACGCCGGGATGTCTTTCTGGTCGAGCAGAACGGCACGGAGTGGACGTTCGGCGTGCTGCACGACGAGGTCGTCCGAACGGCCAACGCGTTCAGGGCGCTCGGCGTGTCGCAGTCCGACTACGTGCTGTCGTGGCTGCCCAACGGCATCGACGCGCTGATCGTGTGGTTCGCCCTCAACTACCTCGGCGCCATCTATGTGCCGATCAATACCGCCTATCGCGGCCGCCTGCTGGAGCAGGTCGTCGCCAACTCGGGCGCCCGGCTGATGGTGGCGCACGCAGAGCTGCTGCCGCGCCTCGCTGCAATCGATAAGGCAAAGCTCGAGCAGGTCGTCGCCGTGGGCGAAGGCGTGCATGCCGTCGACGGGCTTCGCGTGCTGCCGCAAGCCGTCCTCACCTCAACGGTCGAGACGCCGCCGCCCCTGGAGCGCAGGATCAAGCCTTGGGACACCCAATCGATCATCTACACATCGGGCACCACGGGGCCGTCGAAAGGCGTGCTGTCGTCCTATGTCCACCTGTTCGCGATCGGCGAATCGCATCCGGCACTGGGCGAACACGACCGGTTTCTGGTGAACCTGCCGTTGTTTCATGTCAGCGGCACCGCCTGGGTCTATGCCATGCTGATGCTCGGCGGGTCGGTAGCCTTGGTGGAGAGCTTTCGCACTGACGCGTTTTGGGAGACTGTCCGGCGAACCCGTTCCACGACCACCCAGCTTCTCGGGGTGATGGCGCAGTTCCTGCTGAAGCAACCGCCGTCTGCCGCAGACTGCGCGCACACCCTGAAGTCGGCCCTCGTCATTCCACTCGCCGAGGACAATCATGGATTTTCGCAGCGCTTCGGCGTCGACATCTTCACCATCTACAACATGACGGAGATGCCGGTGCCCACCGGTTCCGGCATCAACCCGGCCAACCCGAGAAGCTGCGGCAAGGTCAGACCCGGCCTGCAAGTCCGCATCGTCGACGAGAACGACTGCGAGGTGCCGGCCGGCCAGATCGGCGAGCTGATCGTCCGCGCGGACAGGCCATGGACGATCTCGCATGGCTATCACAATCACCCCGAGGCGACTGCCCGCACGTGGCGCAATGGCTGGTTCCACACCGGCGATGCCTTCCGGTGCGACGACAACGGTGATTTCTACTTTGTCGACAGGATCAAGGACGCCATCCGCCGGCGCGGCGAGAACATCTCCTCCTTCGAGGTCGAGACGGCAGTCTGCGAGTTTCCTGCGGTCAAGGAGGTCGCCGCGGTCGGTGTGCCGGGCGCTCTGAGCGAAGAGGAGATCCTGGTCGTGGTGACGCCGGCGCCCGGCAAGATCGTGGTGCCGGCCGAGCTGGTTCGCTTCCTCCAGGATCGGCTGCCCTATTTCATGGTGCCCAGGTACGTGCGTGTCATGCCCGAGCTGCCGAAGACGCCGACGCAGAAGGTGCAAAAAGCGGTGCTGAGAGAAACCGGGATCACGCCCGACACCTGGGATCGCGAGACCGACCCAACGATCATCGTCCGCCGCGAAAGGCTGCAGGCATCGGGCGAGTCGCGCTGACGACCCTCCAGGCCCACAAGAGACGTTCACTTCACCGAACCGCGAGCTGTCGTCCCGCCGGCGAACAGCCGACGCATCTGCCTCGCCTTCTCGATGATCGCGCTGCGCACGATCGATATACGCTTGATGCGCTGCGAATCGGGATGGGAAACCATCCAGTACGTCCGCATGAAGGACATTTCCGGAAGGACGATCTGCAGATCAGGCACCGGGCTGGCGACGAAATCCGGCAGCACGGCGACACCGATGCCGCACTTCACGGCTTCGAATTGACCGACGAGGTTGGCGCATTCGAAGCGCGACCGCCAGAAGATGGTCTGACTTCCGAAGAAGTCGATCGTCGGGCTCCACAGGATGTCCGACAGGGTCGTCACGAGCGTATGCGCCTGCAGGTCATCCGGCGTGCGCAACATCGGCTTGCGCGCCAGATAGGCGCTGCTCGCATAGAGGCGAAGCCGGTAGTCGACGACCTTCTGGCAGATCAGCCGGCCGTCCTGCGGACGATCCAGGGTGATGGCGATGTCGACCTCGCGCTTGGATACCGAGAAGTTCCTCGGCAGAGGGACCAGGCGGATGGTGAGAGCGGGATACCGATCGACCAGCGGCGCAAGCTGGGGCGCCAGGAAATAGATGCCGAATCCATCCGGCGCCCCGATCCTCGTGACCCCGCTCACCGCGTCGTCCGAGTCGCCGAGCGACGACTGGACGTGCAGCATCTCGGATTCCATGCGCTCGGCGGTCTGGAAGAGCTGCTGGCCCGCCTGGGTCAGCACGCAGCCTGCCGGAGTCCGGTCGACCAGCCGTGCCCCCAGCTCCCCTTCGAGCGCTGCGAGCCGCCGGCTGACCGTCGCGTGGTCGAGCTTGAGGTGCCGCGCGGCCGACAGAATCTGGCCTGACCTGGCGACCGTCAGGAAGACGCGAAGGTGGTCCCAGTTCATCGACAAACGCGCTCCAGAGTCATTGCTGCCGGGCCATCCTGCCGGTTGACCGGCCTAGGGACGCACCACGCTGGCGAGCCATTGCACGGTGGCGCCCCCGCCTGGTCGTCCATGCCGTAGAAGCCTGCGCACGACGGGATCCTCCGGTCTTTTCCAAGTCATGCCTCAACGCCCATCCCCGCTCAATCCGTCGTCTGCCCATGAAGATGTGTGGGAGCGCCCCACCCAACAAGAATACAGACTCTTCCGCTGGGAGCGCGCCAATTCGATTTCAGCCATGCGCCAACCGGCTTGCATGAGAGGCGCGCGTGGTGAATCGTCGAGGTGCTCCGGGATTGGCCCGGAGCAGGCGTTCTCAGGGCGGGGTGGAAGTCCCCACCGGCGGTGATTGCGATTCGTCGCATCAGCCCGCGAGCGCCCGTTCCGCGAGGAATGGGGTCAGCAGATCCGGTGCAATTCCGGGGCCGACGGTAACAGTCCGGATGGAAGAGAGCGCGACGCGCGACACCGATGTCGCCACGCTTGTCGTGGGGGCAACGAGGTCCTGTGCTCGTGCACCCTGATTCTAGCCTCAAACGTCGTGTGAGGATCCCATGAATCAGAAGACGAACAGCATCATCGAAGACACGCAAATCCAGCGACCCCCCGCAGGGGGACAGCGATTTGCCTTCGTGCAATCGTGTTGGCATCGCGAGATCGTCGACCAGGGCCGCGAGGCCTTTCTGAGTGAGATGGAGCGGCGCGGCGTGGACGCCGGTCGCATCGACCTGTTCGAGGTGCCGGGTGCCTTCGAGCTGCCCTTGCACGCCAAGCTGCTGGCAAGAACCGGACGCTACTCCGCGATCGTGGCCTGCGGTTTCGTGGTCAATGGCGGCATCTACCGCCACGAGTTCGTGGCCGAGGCCGTCATCAATGGCCTGATGACCGTGCAGCTCGAGATGGAGGTGCCGGTCATCTCCGCCGTGCTGACGCCGCGCGACTTCCACGACCACGAGGAGCATCGCAAGTTCTTCCACGAGCATTTCCGAGTGAAGGGCACCGAAGCCGCTGCCGCCTGCGTCGACACGACGGGCGGTGTGCACATCATTCGGGAGCTGGCCAAGGCCGCGTAAGCACCTCCCCGGCGGTCGACTCTTGAGCGGTTCGATCGCCGGGGACCCGCGGAGGGCTGCTCGCCAGGTCCCGGGAACTGGAGCGCGATGTCCGCCCGGCCGAGTCCAGCCGGGCGGCAGGTCAAGTGCTGGTCACGGGCAGAGGACGCGCCTCGCCGGGCCGTCCCTGGCGCCCGCGACGCGGCTGTCTTCAGTGCTCGGCAGCGTGTCCCGCCATCGGCGGCTGGGACAACCGGTCGACGATGGCGATGCCGATGGCCGACAGGATGAACACCGTATGAATGATGGTCTGCCACATGATGCCGGCTTCGGTGTAGGCCGAGTTCTGCGTACCGAGGCTTCCCGCTTCGATGAAGGTGCGCAGCAAGTGGATCGACGAGATGCCGATGATCGCCATCGCCAGCTTGATCTTGAGCACGCTGGCATTGACGTGGCTCAGCCACTCGGGCTGGTCGGGATGGCGGTTTAGCTCCATGCGCGACACGAAGGTCTCGTAGCCGCCGACGATCACCATGATCAGCAGGTTGGAGATCATCACCACGTCGATCAGGCCCAGCACGATCAGCATGGCCTGCAGCTCGGTGACGGTCGCGGTATGCATCACCAGATGCAGCAGCTCCTTGAGGAACAGGTAGACATAAACGACCTGCGCCACGATCAACCCGAGATAGAGCGGCAGCTGCAGCCAGCGCGAGGAGAAGATCAGACGCGGAATAGGCTTGAGCCCGCGCGGATCGCGATCGTCGTAGGCGTGTCCCGTGTTGGCCATTTCATACCTGCTGAAGCGACAAGAAGGCGACTTCTTAGTTCGGGACGAGCGCAACTCCCATGTGACCGCCCTGTGGATTTTGAGGATAAGGGAGACCCGCTTGGCGCTCCCTGGCGTCGCTCGGCCGCGGGCAGTGCCAGCACAGGGGGCCGGGTTGCTCGGGTCGCTGTGGCTGCGCGCGGCGAATATCGTCTGGACTACACCCAGGACGCTGGCGCCGACCGACGCCAAGTGGGAAGGTAGGTGCGGTCGCAAGCCATGGGAGGCCGACATGCCAGTGGTGAAGAACGACGAGGCGCGCGAGATTCCCTGGCGTCCGGGTTATCGCAACTACATCCTGGCCGGCGAGGCACAGGGCGTCTCGGTCAGCTCCAGCATGGCCGTCCTTGAGGAGGGCGCCGGCGCGCCGCTGCACTTCCACGAGGAGGTCGACGAGGTGATCGTGGTCGTCGAGGGCACGCTCGACGTGCGCATCGGCGACGAACGCGTTCTCGTCGGCAAGAACCAGACGATCTCGGTACCGGCGCGCACGCCGCATGCCTTCACGGTGGTGAGCCCCGAGGGCGCGCGCTTCATCGCCTTCCTGCCCAAGCAGGGCGCGCACATGGCGACGCAATACCTCGAGGGCAGGCCGCCGCTGGGCGCCAGCCAGAAATAGTCGGCGACGACCTACGCCGCCACCGCCTGGCGCGGCTCGCTGCGCCGGTAGCTCAGCGCCTCGGCGATGTGCAGGCGGCGCACCGCGTCGGAGCCGTCGAGATCGGCGAGGGTGCGGGCGACCCGGAGCGTGCGATGCCAGGCACGGGCCGACAGGCCGAGGCGGTCGGCGGCACGGGCCAGCAGGGCGCGGCCGTCGGCGTCGGGCTCGGCGATCGCCGCCAGCAGCGCGCCGTCGGTATCGGCGTTGCAGCGCGGCTTCGACCAGTGACGTGCCCGCTCGGATAGCAGACCGGCTGTCTGATCGGACTCGATGGTGACGAGCTTGCCCTTGCGGTCGAGCGCGGCGAGGCGCTCACGCTGGACGGCGCGGGCGGCGGCGACTCGCTGGGCGACCTCGGCCGAAGTCTCGGTGGGCGGCGGCAGGGCGAGATCGGACGCCGCAACCGGCGGCACGTCGACGGTGAGGTCGATGCGGTCGAGCAGCGGACCGGAGAGCTTGCCCTGGTAGTCGAGGCCACAGCGCGGGGCGCGGCCGCAGGCGCGGCTCGCCTCCATGAGATGGCCGCAGCGGCACGGATTCATCGCCGCGATCAGCTGGAAGCGCGCCGGGTAGGTGACGTGGGCGTTGGCGCGCGCCACTGTCACCCGGCCGGTCTCGAGCGGCTGGCGCAGGGCCTCCAGGGCGGCGCGGTTGAACTCCGGCAGCTCATCGAGGAAGAGCACGCCATGGTGGGCGAGCGACACCTCGCCGGGCCGGGGGCGCAGGCCACCACCGACCAGGGCCTGCAGGGTCGCCGAAT
>NZ_JBGAKA010000012.1:0-155784 GCF_044224635.1 Reyranella sp.
CTGCGCTCGGGATGACACCATTGTTGTCATCCCGAGCGCAGCGAGGGACCTTTCTTTCTTCATCCTGCAGTCGACAGCACAGGCGTCGAAAAAGTCACAGGCTCTCAGGATGAGGTGGGGGTGTTGCGCGCGCCAGGCGTGTTGTGTCCCCTGGCTGGGCCAGGACTAGCCGGTGGACGAAGTCCTTTTGATCCTGCTGGGGATCGTCTGGGCCATCGGCACGCCGATCCTTGCGATCGTTGCCGTCGTGCGCACAGGGACGTTGCGTCGGCAGAACGAGCAACTGGTGGCGGAATTCGCGGCGCTGAAGCGTCAGCTGGCGAGCGGCGAGGCGCCGTTGCCGCCGGCTTTCGCCGAGCAGGGCCCGGCGTCGCTGGCGCCGCCGCCACAGGCGGAACCAGCGGTGGCCGCACCTGCACCCCCTTTCGAGCCGTCGGCACCGCCGGTCGAAGCCGCCGCATCCGCACCCAAGGCCGCGGCCGACGGAGCGGCACCACCCGCGCCGCCGTTCGAGCCGGCGCCGGAGCTGCCCGGCGAGCCTCTGCCGCCCCTCGTCGAGGCTGCAATGGTGCCGCCGCGCGTCGGTTGGGAGCAGCGGTTGGGCGCACGCGCCTTCGTCTGGGTGGGCGCGATCACGCTGGCGCTCGCCGGAATCTTCCTCGTCCGCTACTCGATCGAGGAGGGCTATCTCTCCGAGGAAGTGCGGGTGATCCTGGCGGCCGTGTTCGGCTTCGCCCTGGTGGGTATCGCCGAACGCGTCAGGTCGCGTGACGATCGCATCGCCCAGGCCCTGGCGGCCGCCGGTGTCGCGGCCTTGTACGGCGCGCTGTTCTCCGCCGTCACCCTCTACGAGATGGTCTCGAAGGCGGCCGGGGGCGGCGGCGCCATCGCGCTGACCGCCTTCGCGATCGGCCTGTCGCTGCGTCACGGTCCCTTCGTTGCCGGCCTGGCCTTCGTCGGCGGCTTCGTGAGCCCGGCGATCATCGGCAGCAATTCGCCCAACATACCCGCGCTGTTCGGCTATCTGCTGGCGATCGCGGTCGGCACGCTCGCGGTCATTCGCCTGCGCGGCTGGTGGCCGCTCGGCTGGGGCGTGCTGGCCGGCACGGCCATCTGGGCGATGCTGTGGATCGCCTCCGAGCCAGGCGGCCTGCACTGGGCCTGTCTGTTCCTGGTCGGCGTGGCCGGGTCGTTCGTGTGGGCGACCTGGCGGCGGATCAGCGAAAGCGAGAACCCGCCGATCGACGTCGTCGGCCTGGTCTGGTCGGCGCTCGTTGTCACCGGCGCCTTGCTGGTCGCGATCGTGGTTCGCGACGAGTGGACTCAGACAGCGGGGTGGATCGCGCTGGCCGCGCACGGCGTCGGCCTGTACGTCCTCGGCCGCTGGGTGCCGCGTTACCAGTACATAGCCGGCCTGGCGCCGCTCCTGTCGCTGGCCGGGCTGTTCCTGTGGTGGTCGACGACGCTCGGCAGCGGGCCCAACTGGGACGTCGATCGCTTCACCTGGGCGGCGGTCATGTTCGGCGGCTTCTATGCCGCCGCGGCCTTCGCCCTTATGTGGAACGCCGGCCGCCCGGGCTTCTGGGCGGCGCTGTCGGTCGGCACCGTCTTCGTGTATTTCCTGCTGTGCTGGTACGTCCTGCGCAACAGCGTGCCCGGCATACCGTGGGGCCTGATCAGCATCGGCCTCGCCGTTCCGTTCCTGGTCGGCGCCGAGCGCCTGACGCGCTGGCGCGAGTCGATGCCGGGCGGCACCGAGGCGCTGGGCTATCTCGCGATCGGCGTCGTCTTCTTCATCGCCGCCGCCATCGCCCTCGAGCTGCAGCGCGAATGGATCACAGTGGCGTATGCGGTCGAGTTTGCGGCGGTGGCCGTGATCGCCAAACGGCTCGACCTGCATGCGATGCGCCAGCTGTGCTGGCTGCTGCTCGCCGTTGTCGTGGTGCGGTTCGTGGTCAATCCGATGATCCTGAGCTATCCGCTCGGGGTCACGCCGATCTTCAACTGGATCCTGTGGGGCTATGGCCTGACGATTGCCGCGCTCTGGGTCGGGCTGCGGGCGTTGCGGCCGACGGGCGATCCGCTTCTGGTGCGCGCCACCGAGGCGGCCATCGCCCTGCTGGCCTTCGTGCTGGCGACGCTGGAGGTGCGCAGCGTCTTCCAGCCGGGCTCGATGACCAGCCCCGGCGCCGACTTCATGGAGCGCACCTTCTACGTTCTGGTGTGGGGCGGCTTCGCGCTGACCACGCTCTGGATCGCGCGCCTCAAGCACGATGTGGTGGCGCTGTGGGCATGGCGGCTGAGCGGCGCCCTGGCGGCGCTGACAGTCCTCGTGGTCCAGGTCCTGATCGCCAACCCGGTCTTCGAGAATGCGGGGGTCGGCCGGTTGCCGATCCTGAACGGGCTGCTGCTGGCCTATGCGCTGCCCGCCGTGATGGCCGCCCTGGCGGCGCGCTGGGTCGACATCGAGCCGAACAAGCACGTGGCTGCCCTGGCCGGCGGGACGGCGTCGATCCTGGCCTTCGTCTACGCATCGCTCGAGGTCCGGCATCTCTTCGATCCCGGCTTCGAGCGCAGCGGACTGGGAGCGGAGGGGCTCGAGCTCTACACCTATTCCATCGTCTGGCTGCTGTTCGGCGTCGCCTTGCTGGCCTGGGGATTCCGGCGCGGCGCGGCAATGCTGCGTCACGCCGGCATGGCGCTGGTTTGTATCGTGGTGTTGAAAGTGTTCCTGATCGACATGGCAGGCCTGCAGGGCCTGTTGCGCGTCTTCTCCTTCCTGGGGCTCGGCGCGGCCCTGATCGGCCTGGGCTATGCCTATCGCCGCTTCGGCTTCGACAAAGGTCAAGGGGGAGCAGGGGCCCCATAGGCGCTGGCTTTGCCGAAAAAAAGCGTCATGCGCCGGGAGCGCGCCACTCCGATGGCGCTCTTCTTGTTGATTGCACATCCTATGAGCGCCATCGGAGTGGCGCGCTCCCAGCAAAAGGGCGAAGTCGATGGCAAAAGTGAGCGCCTATGAGCAGGGGCCCCGAGGGGCGCGGAGCCCAGGGAAGCCGGCATGACGGCGCCGCGCTTCGATGAGCTCGGCCTGTCGCTCGATGCATTGCGTGCCCTGCAGCTCGAGCGGCTGAAGCAGGCGCTGGCGCACGCCTACGCCAACCAGGCGCCGTATCGTGCCAAGTGCCGGGCGGCCGGCATCCATCCCGACGACCTGCATCAGCTTGCCGACCTTGCCCGCTTTCCGTTCACCGTGAAGGCCGACCTGCGCGAGGCCTATCCGTTCGGCATGTTCGCCGTGCCGCGGGAGAAATGCGTGCGCGTTCACGCCTCGAGCGGCACGACGGGCCGGCCGACGGTGGTCGGCTACACGGCGGGCGACATCGCCCTGTGGGGCGACCTGATGGCGCGCTCGCTTTCTGTCGGCGGCGCGCGGCCTGGCGACATCGTGCACAACGCCTACGGCTACGGCCTGTTCACCGGCGGCCTGGGTGCGCACTACGGCGCCGAGCGGCTCGGCTGCACGGTGGTGCCGATGTCGGGCGGTTTCGGCGAACGCCAGATCCAGCTGATCCGCGAGTTCGGCGCCCAGGTCCTGATGCTGACGCCGTCCTACATGATGGCGCTGGCCGACGAGTTCGACCGGCAAGGCATCGATCCGCGCAAGACGGCGATCCGCGTCGGCTTCTTCGGCGCCGAGCCGTGGACGGAAGGCATGCGCACCGAGATCGAGGGGCGGCTCGGCATCGACGCCATCGATCTCTACGGGCTGAGCGAGGTGATGGGGCCGGGCGTTGCCTGCGAGTTCGCTGCGACCAAGGACGGTCCGACGATCTGGGAGGATCATTTCTATCCCGAGATCGTCGACCCTGACTCGGGCGAGCCGGTCGCCGATGGCGAGGCTGGAGAGCTCGTCCTGACCTCGCTCACCAAGGAAGCCCTGCCGGTCATCCGCTATCGCACGCGCGACCTGACGCGCCTGCTGCCCGGCTCCGCGGCGGTCATGCGGCGCATGGCCAAGATCACCGGCCGCAGCGACGACATGCTGATCGTGCGCGGCGTCAATCTGTTTCCGAGCCAGGTCGAGGAGCAGATCCTGCGCGACTCGGCCTTGAGCGGCCACTACGTGATCGAGCTCAGCCGGTCCGGCGCGCTCGATGATCTGCTGGTGCGCGTCGAGTCGCGTATCGCCTTGTCGGCAGACGAGAGGGCCCGCGCGACCGTCGACCTGTCACGTCGCCTCAAGGGCATGTGCGGCCTCAGCGCCGAGATCGAGATCGCCGCCATCGGCACGATCGAGCGCTCCATGGGCAAAGCCCGCCGCGTCATCGACAAGCGCCCGAAGGGGTGACGCATCGCTGGAGGCGCGCCACTTCAGTGGCGCGGTCTTCTTTGATCCCGGCGAAGACGCGCAACTGGAGTCGCGCGCCCCCAACGGCATGAACCGCAAAAGCAAAGGTCCCTCGCTACGCTCGGGATGACATCCTCTTTGTCATCCCGAGCGTAGCGAGGGACCTTTCTCTCGTTCCTTTGCGAGCTGTTGCGCGATCAGCCCCAAGGACCACCGGAGGCCAGCCTTATTCTTGCCTTGATCAGGTTTGCATCGCTCGGGACCAGGCCGATCTCGGAGCTGAATTCCGGGACGGTCGTGCGCTGATGCTGCGCGGACGCCTTGTTGCGGGTGATGGTCGTGCCAAGGACGACGGAAAACGTCAGAACTATGGCGCCAATCACCAGGAAATCGATCCAGGTCAGTGTCGGCCGACGATAGCGTCGAGCGACGGCTGCAGCCTTGTCGGTCGTGGTATCCACCTTCGCCTCACGATATGCACTGAACTCGTTACGGGTGGACCATCGCCCCCATCCCTGCAGATTTCAGGGTCATACGTAGGCGATTCTAAGAATATTTGTGGCGCCTGGTGTCCCGAACGGCACCCCGGCCGTTATGACCAGCCGCTCGCCGACCTTGGCCATCCCTTCCTTGCGGGCCACGCGCACGGCGCGCTGGACCATGTCGGCAAAATTCTGGGCGTCCTCGCCATGAATCGGATGGACGCCCCAGGTGAGGGTCATGCGCCGGGCGGTGTCGAGGCTCGGTGTCAGGCAGAGAATGCGCACGTCGGGCCGCTCCCGCGCGGCGCGCAGCGTCGTCGAGCCGGTGGACGTGTAGGTGACAATGGCGGCGGCAGCGAGGGTGTGCGCGCACTGCCGCGCGGCGGCGCTGATCGCATCGGCCGTGGTGGCTTCCGGCTCGCGCCGGCTTGCATCCATCAGCCGGCGATAAAGAGGATCGGCTTCGACGCTCTTTAGGATGCGGTCCATGATGGTAACCGCCTCGACAGGATAATCACCTGAAGCGGACTCGGCCGAGAGCATGACGGCATCGGCGCCGTCATAGACTGCCGTCGCCACGTCTGAGGCTTCGGCGCGCGTCGGCGTCGGCGAATGGACCATCGAATCGAGCATCTGCGTCGCCACGATCGCCGGCCGGCCGGCGGCGCGGCACGCGGCGAGGATGCGCTTCTGCAGCGGCGGCACGGCTTCCGGCGGCATCTCTACGCCGAGATCGCCGCGCGCCACCATGATGCCGTCGCTCTGCTCGATGATCTCGTCGAGATGCTCGATGGCTGCCGGCTTCTCGAGCTTTGCCATCACCGCGGCGCGCCCGGCGACGAGCTTCTTCAGCTCGGCGATGTCGTGCGCGTGTTGGACGAAGGAGAGCGCCACCCAGTCGACGCCGAGCGACAGGCCGTAGTCGAGATCCTTGCGATCCTTCGGCGTCATCGGCGACAGCGGCACGACCAGGTTGGGTAGGTTGACGCCCTTGCGGTCGCTGATTGGGCCGGCGACCTCGACCACGGTATCGATCGTGTCCTCGGTATGCGCCGCGATGCGCAGCCGCACCTTGCCGTCGTCGATCAACAGGAGCCCGTCCGGCTTGGCGGCGGCGAAGATCTCGGGATGGGGCAGGGGGATGCGCTTGGCCGTGCCGGGGGCCTTGTCCATGTCGAAGCGCAGCTTCTGGCCCTTCTTCAGCTCCAGCGGGCCCTTGGCGAAGGACCCCAGCCGCAACTTCGGTCCCTGCAGGTCCATCAGAATGGCGATCGGGTGATTGTATTCCTGCTCCAGGCCACGCAGCAGCTCGACGCGCTGGCGGTGATCGTCCTGCGTGCCGTGGCTGAAATTGAGGCGGAACACGTCGGCGCCGGCCTCGAACAGCTCACGCAGCCGTTCAACAGTCGATGAGGCCGGACCGAGCGTGGCGACGATCTTGGCGAATCGCTGACGGCGCATGCCCATAGTCTACTTCTTCGGCGACGACACTTTGAAGTCACCGGCCTGCTCGTAGACCTTGACGACAGCTGCGTCGTCGAGTCGCCCCCAGCCGGCGCCGGCAGCAGCGAGGAAGAGCTGATGCGCCGCCGCCGCCATCGGCAGCGGCAGGCGCAACTCGTGGCCGGTCCCCAGCACCAGGCCGAGGTCCTTGACGAAGATCTCGATGGCGGAGAGCGGCGAGTAGTCGTCGTCCAGCATGTGCGGCACGCGGTTGCCGAACATCCACGAGTTGCCGGCGCTTGCCGAGATCACCTCGTAGACGGCGCGCGTATCGGCGCCGGCCTTGGCGGCGAGCGCCATGGCTTCGGCGGCGGAAGCGATGTGTACCCCGGCGAGGAGCTGGTTCACCGTCTTCACCAGCGAGCCGATGCCCGGAGCATCGCCCAGCCGGAAGACCTTGGCCGAGGTCGCGGCCAGGATCGACTCGGCGGCGGCAAACGCGTTGGCCGTTCCCGAGGCCATGAAGGTGAGCTCGCCCGACTCGGCCCGTGCGCGTCCGCCCGACATCGGCGCGTCGAGCAGCGCGTGATCGGACCTGGCCAGGCGTTCGCCGAGCGTCTTCGCAAAAGCCGCCGGCACGGTGGCGCATTGCATGACCACACCGTCCTTGCGCAAGGTCGAGACGGCGCCGCCGTCGCCGAACAGCACGGCCTCAACCTGCTGGGCGTTGACGACGGCCACGACCACCGCATCGGCCGAGGCGGCCGCCTCGGCCGGCGACGTCGCCACGACGCCACCGGCGGCCACGAAGGCCTCGCGCGCCACCGCACTGGGATCGACGCCGATCACCTTGTGGCCGCTCTTCAGCAGGTTCTTCGCCATGCCGAGCCCCATCGAGCCCAGGCCGACGAACGCGACGACCGGCGTGTTCTTGTCCGTCATGCCTCAGGCCTCGATGCCGTATTTCCTGGCCCAGCCGAGACCGGCGCCCGTCGTGGTCTTCGGCTTGTACTCCAGGCCGACATAGCCCTGGTAGCCCAGCCGGTCGAGAACATCGAGCAGGTAGAGATGGTTGGCTTCGCCGACGTCCGGCTCGTTGCGGTCCGGATTGCCGGCGATCTGGACGTGCGCCGTGATCGGGAACAGCTTCTCCGTGCGCTTGGTGAGGTCACCCTCCGTGACCTGCATGTGATAAAGGTCGAGCTGCAGGCGCAGATGCGGCGCGCCGACCTCGTCGATGATCCGCCTCACTTGGTCCGTGGTGTTGGTGAAGTAGCCGGGAATGTCGCGATGGTTGATCGGCTCGAGCACCAGCGTGAGCCCGCTCTTGGCGGTCTTGTCGCACGCCATCTTGAGATTGGCGATGAAGGTGCGATGCATCGCCTTGGTGTCGGCGCCGGGTGCGATCATGCCCGACATGATGTGCAGCGTGCGGCACTCCAGGACCTTGGCATAGTCGAGCGCCGTCGTGAGGGCCGCCGCGAACTCGGCCTCGCGGCCGGGCAGGGCGGCGAGGCCGCGCTCGCCCTTGCTGGCGTCGCCCGGCGGCAGATTGAACAGCGCCTGGGTGAGCTTGTGCTTCTTGAGCTCGGCGGCGATGTCGGCCGCCGGCGCCTCGTAGGGGAACAGGATCTCGACGGCCTTGAAGCCGTGCGCGGCGGCGGCGGCGAAGCGTTGCAGGAACGGCACCTCCTGGTAGATCCAGGAGAGATTGGCGGCGAGCTTGGGCATGGCGTTCTGTCCGGTCAGGAGGCGGGATATTCGAATACAACAAAAAAACCGTCATCCCGACTGGAGCCGAGCGTAGCGAGGTGTAGTGGAGGAACCTTTCTTGTTGCACCAGCAAGAAAGGTCCCTCGACTGCACCGCCCTTCGGGCGGTGCCGCTCGGGATGACAGTATTTCTTTCATAGACAAACGCCCTGGGTCAGGAGGGAAAGGCTTCTTCGACCTCGCGCACCTGCATGTCGCTCAGGAGGCGGACCTTGAAGCCCTGCAGCAACAGGTGGAGCTTGGCGGTTTCCTCGAGTTCCTCGATCGACGCGGAGGCCGCCGACAGAGACGTGCCGGCGACGACCGGGCCGTGATTGGCCAGCAGCACCGCGCGATGTCCCTTGGCATAATCGCGGATTGCATCGGCGAGCTTGGGATCGCCCGGCTTGAAGTAAGGCACCAGCGGCAGCTTGCCGACACGCATCACAAAGTAGGGCGTGATCGGCGGCAGCGTCGTTTCGGCATTGTGATGGCAGCTTGGGTCGAGGCACGAGATCGCCACTGCGTGCGTGCAATGCAGGTGGACGATGGCGCCATCCTTGGGCCGCACGTCGTAGACCGAGCGATGCAGCAGCGCCTCCTTGGTCGGCGGATCGCCGCCGACATGCTTGCCCGACAGATCGAGCTTGGAGAGCTGCCTGGGCTCGAGCTCGCCCAGCGATGAATTGGTCGGCGTCATCAGCCAGCCGTCGGCGACGCGCGCGCTGATGTTGCCCGAGGTGCCGGGACACAGGCCACGCGCGGCGAGCTTGGCGCCCAGCGTGCAGATGGCGTCGCGCATCTTCGACTCGGTGGTGCTCATGCGACTTTGAACGCCTTGGTGAAGAAATCGACGGCACCGAAATTGCCGGATTTCAGCGCGAGCAGCAGCGGCCTGGCGCCGACCGACGCCGTCCATGGCACGCCGGGATCGATCTCCGGGCCGATGCGCAGCGCCGTCACGTCGAGCGCGCCGACGACGGCGCCCGAGGTCTCGCCGCCGGCCACCACGAGCCGGCCGACGCCGGCGGCGATGAGGCCCCTGGCCAGGGCAGCCATGGTCTTCTCGATCGCCTGGCTCGACTTTTCGATGCCGTACTTGGCCTGCAGGGCCTTGACCGCGTCGGGTTTGTCGCTGGCCGAGAGCAGGATCGGGCCGTTGCCGAGCTTGTCCCTGGCCCAGGCCAAGGCCTTCTCGCCGACCGGTTCGCCGCGGCAGATGGCGTCGGTATCGAGGTGAAGGTGCGGGCCGCCGAAGGCGGCGATCTGGTCCAGGGTCGCGGCCGAGCAGGAGCCGGCCAGCACCGCGGCCGCGCCCGCGACCCTGGGCAGCGTGTCGGCGTTGGCCTTGTGGGCCAGCAGGCCGCGCCGGCGATAGGCTGCGGGCAGGCCGAGCGCCACGCCCGAGCCGCCGGTGACCAGCAGATCGTCGCCGACCGCCTCGCCGATGATGCCGAGATCGGTATCGGCGATGGCATCGACCACGACATGCCGCACCGAATCGGCGGCGAGGCCGTCGAGCGCCGCGCGCAGGGTGGCCGATCCAGACTGCACCTGCTTCAGGGCCACGAGCCCGACCTTGTGCGGCGTCTGGCGCGCCAGCACGCGCACCAGGCTGGCGTCGGTCATCGGCGTGAGCGGATGGTGGCGCATGTGCGAATCGGAGAGCAGCACGCTGCCGACGAAAAGATGGCCGAAGAAGATCGTGCGGCCGTTCTCGGGGAAGGCCGGGCAGTAGATCGCCTGCCTGCCGTTCAAGGCATCGAGCAGGGCGTCGCCCACCGGTCCGATATTTCCGGCATCGGTCGAATCGAAGGTCGAGCAATATTTGAAGAAGAAGCGCTGGCAGCCCGCCGCCTGCAGGACGGCGAGGGCTTCGAGCGACTGGGCGATGGCATCCTTTGCGGCGATCGAGCGTGTCTTGAGCGCGACCACGACGGCATCGACGTCGTCGGGAATCGTGCCGGCCGCCGGCACGCCGATCGTCTGGATGGTGCGCATGCCGCCCCTGACCAGCATGCCCGCAATGTCGGTTGCGCCGGTGAAGTCGTCGGCGATCACTCCGAGAACAGCCATAAGCTTGACGTTAGGCGATGACGGACGCCTTCATCCAGAACTTTCGGCGCCGGGAGCGCCGTCGCGCCTCGTCCTCGCCGTCGTAGTGATGCAGCGGGGGCGCCGGATCGAACGTATCGCGAATTTCTAGGGAATTGACATTGACGATGCCGATTGGCCCGCCATCGTCGGGCATCACGGCGCCGACATAGGCCCCGCACCGGGCGCACAGCAGGTAGTCAGTGATGCCGAGCCCAAAGCGGTAGCGCAGCAAGCGCTGCGGCGCGGCTCGGAACTCGACCGAGCCGACCGGATCACCCATGGTCCGCGCGCCGTGGCGGCGACAGAAGCTGCAGCCGCACCGCCCGACCCGCAGCTCCTGGGGCTTCTTCTCCGAGGTGAGGGCGATGGTGATGGCACCGCAGTGGCAGGATCCGGGGTAGGTGGTCATGGCCCAAGGATACGACTGATTGCCAGAGCGTGCTCCTATTCTCCTCCCCAATTTCTCGTTCTCCTCCCCAAGCGCAGCTTGGGGAGGGACATGATTGGAAGGTCCCTTCGCTCAGCAAAGTCGATCAAGGCACGATCAACGTCGCCCTGAAGTCGTTGACGTTGGTGCGGGTCGGTCCCGTGACGAGGCTGTCGCCCAGCATCTCGAAGAACGAATGACCGTCATTGTTGTCGAGCATCGCCTGCGGGTCGTGCCCGAGCTTGCGGGCTCGAGCCAGCGTGTCCGGCATGAAGATGGCGCCGGCGATATCCTCGGCGCCGTCCACACCGTCGGTGTCGGCGGCGAGGCCCCAGAGATGCGGCGAGCCGCCGGCGGCGATTGCCTGGGCCAGCAGGTACTCGACGTTGCGGCCGCCGCGCCCTTTGCCGCGCACGGTGACGGTGGTCTCGCCGCCGGACAGGATCACTGACGGCTTGCCGCCGCGAAGCGCGCGCTCGATCGCCTGGCGCGCGTGCAGCGCTCCCAGCTCGCGTGCTTCTCCTTCGAGATTGTCGCCCAGGATCACAGCATCGAGGCCGCGGTCGAGGGCGATCGATGCGGCAGCCTCCAGCGAGCGGCGCGGCGTCGCCACGATGATGGTCTCGGTCCGCGCGAGGCGGGGGTCGCCGGGCTTGGGCGTTTCCTCGATTTGTCCTGCTGCTCCCTTTTCCAGATGAGCGAGCACCGACGCCGGCGGATCGATGGCGTACTTCGCAAGCACAGTCAGCGCGTCGGCGAAAGTCGTCCGATCTGGCACCGTCGGGCCGGAGCCGATCACCCCGGGGTCGTCGTTCGGCACATCGGAGATCAACCACGACAGAACGCGCGCCGGCTGCGCGGCGATGGCGAGGCGTCCGCCCTTGATCGCCGAGAGGTGCTTTCGCACCGTGTTCATCTCGACGATGTTGGCGCCCGATTTGAGCAGCGCCCGATTGACCGCCTGCTTGTCCGCCAGCGTGAGTCCCGGCGCGGGCAAGGCGAGCAGGGCCGATGCGCCGCCCGAGATCAGGCAGAGGACGAGATCTTCCGGACTCAACCCTTCGACGCGTTGCAGGATGCGGCCGGCGGCGGCGCGGCCCTTCTCGTCGGGCACGGGGTGAGCCGCCTCGACGATCTCGATCCGCCGGCAAGCTTCGCCATAGCCGTAGCGCGTGACGACGAGACCTTCGACGGCATGCGGCCACTGCTCCTCGACGGCCTGCGCCATCGCCGCGCTCGCCTTGCCGGCGCCGATCACGATCGTGCGGCCCCGCGGCGGATGCAGCGCGCCGATGTAGGGTGTCAGGCAGGTGGCGGGGCGGGCTGCGGCCAGGGCGGCGTCGAACAGATCGCGCAGCAGGGCGCGGGCATCGGCATCTTTCATTTGCGCAATCTTCACACTATAGGGGCGCGATGCAACCATTGCTCGGGCCGCACGATCCGCCTGCTTTTTCCGTCCACAATGCCGGCGGCAGGGCACCTCTGCTGCTGCTCTGCGATCATGCCAGCAAGGCGGTGCCGCAGGCGCTGGGAACGCTGGGCATATCCGAAGAGGAGCTCTCGCGTCACATCGGTTGGGATATCGGCGGCCTGGATGCGGCGATCGAGCTGTCGAAGGTGCTGGATGCACCGCTCGTCGCGTCGGGCTATTCGCGCCTGGTCATCGATTGCAACCGCTGGCCGGGCGGCGAAGGGTCGACGCCCGAGGTGAGCGACGGCACGCCGGTGCCTGCCAATCGCGGCCTGACCGACGAGCAGGTGCAGGCGCGCGCCGAGGCCTGCTTCTGGCCGTATCACCGCGAGGTCGATCGTCAGCTCGATCTGATGACCGCCGGCGGACGCAAGGTTGGCATGCTGGTGATGCACAGCTTCACGCCGCAGATGAACGGCTCCGAGCGGCCATGGCACGTCGGCGTGCTGTGGAACGACGATGCGCGCCTGCCGGAACCCTTGCTCGCCGAGCTGCGCCGCGACGCTGCTCTCATTGTCGGCGACAACGAGCCCTACTCGGCGCGCGCTTCGTACGAATACACGCTGACGGCCCATGCGCGCTCGCGTGCGCTGCCGCATTGCTCGCTCGAGGTGCGTCAGGACCTGATCCGCACGCCCGACGACGCGCGCGCCTGGGGCCGCCGGCTCGCGCCGGCCATCGACGCGGCGCTTGCGCTCGCCTTGGGGTGAGGGGGTACGATACGGGGCAGCAGGGAGGGCGTCGTGGCGAAAGGTGCAAGCGGTCGGGTGGCCGGCAAGGTCGCCATCGTGACAGGGGCGGCGGCAGGCCTCGGTCGGGCGATCGCGCTGAGACTCTCGGAGGAGGGCGCGGCGCTTGCCATTGCCGATATCGATGCGAAGGGCCTCGCCGAAACAGAGCGGCTGATCAGGCAGAGTGGGCGCCCGGTGCAGGCGACCGTTGCCGACGTCACCGAGGAGGCGCCGGTCAAGGACCTCTTTGCCGCCATCCTCGCCGCGCACGGGCACATCGACATCCTCGTGAACGACGTCGGCGGCGGGCTGTCCGGCCGTATCTGGGAAGCCAAGGTCGAGGATTGGGACTTCGTCATGCGCCTCAACCTGCGCTCGGCCTTCCTGTGCACGCGCGAGGCGACCCGGCATATGCGCGAGCGCCGCGCCGGACGAATCGTCAATCTGTCCTCCGGCTCGCGTGAGGGCACGCCCTGGATGGCGTATTACACTGGTAATTCCGCCTACGCGGCGGCCAAGGCCGCCATCCACGGCTTCACCCGCAACGTGGCGCTCGAGATGGCCGAATACGGCGTGACCGCGAACGCGGTGGCGCCGGGGCCGATCGAGACCGAAAAGAACCGCGAGAGCTTCCAGGCGCTCGAAGGGTTGGAATACGGGCCGACCCGTGCGACGCCGTTGCGCCGGCTGGGAATGCCCGCCGATATTGCCAATGCCGTGCTCTATCTCGCCTCAGACGAGGCCAACTACATCACCGGAACGACGCTCGCCGTCGCAGGAGGTCGTTGAATCATGGCCGCGGATCATCTCGATCAGGAACTCAGCCGTCTCGGCGCCAAGGCGGCCGACTACGCTGCCCGCCACCAGGTGATCGACAAGATCACGTGGCCCAACGGAGCGCGCGTCGCGGTGAACTTCACCGCCGACTTCGACGCCATGCTGCTGCGGCGCGTGCTCAACGAGCCGCCGATGCAGCTCGCCAAGGGCGAGTTCGGCGGCCGGGTCGGCATCTGGCGCCTGATCGAGCTGTTCAACGGCCACGGCATCAAGGCGACGATCTTCACGCCGGGCCGCATCTGCGAGCTCTATCCGCAGGCCGTGAAGGCGGCGTCGAAGAGCGGCCACGAGATCGGCGACCACATGTGGGAGCACCGGGTGCCCGATGACGCCGCGCTCGAGCGCGATCACCTCGAGAAGGCGTCGTCGGCGATCGAGAAGCTGACCGGCCGCCGTCCGGTCGGCACGCGCAGCTGGCATACCCGCAGCCTCCTCAGCGACAATGGCTTCATCTACAACTCGCACGACACGCCCGATCACCGGCCGCACTACGTCAGCGACGCCGACGGATCGCGGCCGCTGCTCAACCTGCCGTTCCATCTCGCCATCGATGACGCCATGTTCTTCAGCTTCACCTGGCTGAACAGCGAGAACGAGGCGCAGCGCATGATGGACCCCGACCACGTGTTCGACATCTGGTGGGCAGCCTTCGAGCGCGAGTACCAGCAGGGCGGCTATCTGAATGTCTGCCTGCATCCCTTCGTCTCGGGCCGTGCCCTGCGCATCGCCATGCTCGATCGGCTGATCACCCGGATGAAGAGCCTGCCCGGGGTGTGGTTCCCGACCTGCGAGCAGGTGGCGCGGCATTGCCTGGAGACCAATCCGCCGCGGTTGTCGAACACGCGCGTGCACTGACGGGGGAGGGCGGGTCATGCCGTGGAAGGAACGCTACACGATCAGCGACGAGAAGAGCCTGCTCGATTCGGAGATCGGCTGGCCGGATGGGCAGCGTTGCTGCTTCCGGGTCGTGGTCGATCTCAGCCCGCCGTGCGGGCCCGATGGCATCACGGCGCCCGATATCGCCAAGCCCGACGCCTATTTCGGCATGCATGGCGGGCTCGAGTCACTGTGCGAGACCCTGCAGCGCCATTCGATCCCGGCGACCTTCGCGGTCCCGGCCGTGATCGCAGAAATATATGCCGACAAGATCCGCGCCTTGCACGCCAAGGGTCACGAGATCGCCGCGCACGGCTTCAAGCATGAGGACCTGAGCAAGCTCGAGCGCGACGAGGAGCAGGCGCGTGTGCGGCGCACGACGGAAATCCTGAGCGCCATCACCGGTGAACGGCCGGCGGGTTGGTTTTCGCTGCCGCGTCCCGGCGACAAGTATGCCGGCGGCAGCATCAGCGGCGCCACGATGGATCTGCTGATCGACGCAGGCTACGCCTACTTCGGCAACGGGCTCGCCGACGACGCGCCGCATTACTGGGTGACCGACTTCGCCAGCCGCCGCGCCATTCTGGCGCTGCCGTACTACTACCATTTCGACGATCAGTTCTTCCTGATGTTCCCCGAGAAAGGCACGGGGCTGGAGAACCCCAGTGGGCTGTTCCGCAACTGCAAGGCGGAGCTCGATGCCCAGTACAAGCGAGGCCGTCAATTCAGCATGACTTTGCATCCGCACGGCATCGGCTGGCCAAGCCGCCTGCACATGCTGGAGCAGTTCCTTGACCATGCCCGTCGCCTGCCCGGCATGTGGTTCACGACGAGTGCGGCATGTGCGCGTCACTGGACGAGCGTGTTTCCGGCGAGCACGCATCTCAGGCTCGAGCCGTCGATCTGGCAGGACCACCCCGGCAGCCTGAGCTGAGAGGGATGCCGCCGTCTTTCCGCTTCCTCGACATGGTTGAAGCCAGGACGCACCGAGAGAGGATACGATGCCTTACACCCCGCGTTTACCCATGTCGCGCCGCGGCCTCTTGGCCGGCGCGGCGACGCTGCCGCTGCTTGGGCGGGCCGCCGCAGCCGACGCCTATCCCTCGAAGCCGATCCGGGTCGTTCTGCCCGGGCCGGCGGGCGGCATCATCGATGTCGCCATCCGGAGCCTTTCCGATGTGCTGGCCGCCGACCTCGGCCAGCCGATCGTCGTCGACCCGCGGCCGGGCGGCAATGGGGTTGTGGCGGGCCAGATCGTCGTTGCGGCGCCGAAGGACGGCTACACCGTGGAGCTCACGGTGTCGGCCTACTACGCTCTGCCGTTCCTGATGAAGGTGCCGTTCGACGTCGTCGAGGACTTTACGCCGATCGCCATGGTCGGCGTATCGGCCGCGGTGCTGTGCGTCGCCAAATCCCTGCCGATCCGCACCATCGACGAGTTGGTGGCTTATGCGCGGCAGAACCCGCAGGCGCTCAACTATCTCAATCCCGGCAATGGGACGCCCTCGCATCTCGTGCTCGAGCAGGTCCGCCTCGACAAGAAGGTCGAGCTGGCGTCCGTGCCCTACAAAGGGCTGCCGCCCGGCGTGCAGGACCTGCTGGGCGAACGCATCCAACTGGGGCTTATCAGCGCACCACTGGTGCTGGGTCACATCCGCTCCGGCGCGCTCCGGGCGATCGCGGTGTCAGGAGGTGCGCGCCTGCCTGAGCTGCCCGGCGTGGCGACCTTCCGGGAGCAGGGCTACGGCGGCCTCGAGGTGCAGTCGGCAATCCCGCTGCTCGGGCCCAAGGGGCTGCCGGACCCGATCGTCGAGCGGCTCAACGGCGCGTTTGCCAAGGCGCTGGCCGATCCGCAGGTCCGCAGCCGTCTGGCAGCCGCCTGCATCCAGCCTCAGCCGATGACGGTGGCCGAAATGAAGGCTTGGGCGAAGAACGAGAACCAGCGGCTGGGCCGGCTGATCACGCAGCTCGGCATCAAGGCCGACGGCAGCGACTGATACTGCATACTGCATCCGGAGGTGGGTCGCCGGCCCGGCGGCATCGATGGTCGGGGCATGGCACTGTCGGCTCTGCTGACGCCGGGTTGAAGCCAGCTTCATAGGCTCCCGCACCACACGGAATTCGCAAATCAGCCCGCCCTTCTGTCTCGCTCCCGGCGTGCGGGGAGGAGGCAGAAGGGCGGGCTGATTTGCGAATGGCCTGCCCCGGACCGGCAGTCTGGCCGCAGGTCCCTTGACGCATCGGGCTGTTTCGGCAAGCTTGATCCATCGACGGTCCTCCTTAACGGAAGCGAAGAGGGAACGCCGTGGTGCCCGCGTTCGGGCCAATCGGCGGCTGTACCCGCAGCTGTGAGCGGCGAGCGAAAGCCTATCGAGCCACTGGATTTCGGTCCGGGAAGGCGGGCAGGAGCGACGATCCGCAAGCCAGAAGACCTGCCGGCGATAGCGTCGCTCTTCCGATGGACGGGATGTTCCAACGGGACGGTCAACCGAGCGGTGACGCGCCTTGCGTGTCTGGCCTGGGAGATCGTTCGATGCGATCGATTCGTCTTTGTCTGTCCGTCCTCCTGTTGTTTGCGCCACTGTCCGCCCTGGCCCAGACCGAGCCGGTCGGGATGGCTCCCGACGTGGTGATCACGGCAGATCGCTTTCCCACCGATCCGGCCAAGGTCACCGGGAGCGTCACCGTCATCACCAATGACGACATGCAGAAGCGCCAGCTGCGCACCGTGGCCGACGTGCTGCGATCCGTGCCGGGCGTGTCGGTGCAGCAATCGGGCGGACCGGGTACCCAGACCGCGGTCTTCGTGCGCGGCTCGAACGCCAACCACGTGCTCGTGCTTATCGACGGCGTCAACGTGAGCGATCCTTCGTCGTCCAACGGTGCCGTCGATTTCGCACACTTCCTGACCGAGAATCTCGACCGCGTCGAGGTCGTGCGCGGCCCGATGAGCACGATGTACGGCTCGCAGGCGATCGGCGGCGTCATCAACATGGTGACCAAGGCGGGCAAGGGGCCGATCAACGGCGCGGCCTTCACCGAGCTCGGTACCCGGCTGCAGAGCAACAGCGGTGCCTATGTGCGGGGCAGCGAGGGTCGCTTCAACTACAACCTGACCTTCGCCGGCACCTTCTCGCCGAACGATTCGCCGGTGCCGGCCCGCTTCTGGCCGCCCGGCGGCTACGTCGACGTCGATCCCTATCGCAATATCACCCTGGCTTCGCGCCTGGGCGTCGAGCTCACCGACACGACCAATCTCACCTGGTTCACGCGCTACATCGACACCCAGGTCCGGTACGACCAGGTCGGGCTGGAAGATCCCAATGCGACCGGCTTCACCCAGCAGCTCTTCAATCGCGTGGAGCTGGACGGCAGCTATCTCAGCGGCCGCTGGAGGCCGACCGTCGGCATCTCCTATTCGAGCATCTATCGCCACGACCAGGATTTCCCGAGCTTTCAGAATCCCTTCCCCTTCGCGCAGGACGCCTACTACAACGGTCGGCGTCTGCAGGCCGATTGGAAGAACCTGGTCAGCCTCAGCGAGCAGATCGACGTTATTGCCGGCATCGACTTCGATCGGACGTGGGCCTACAACAATGTCGATGGCAGCCAGGGCTGGGGCACCATGGCGCAGACTGGATTCTACGGGCAGTTGCGCGGCACGTTCTTCGACACGCTGAACCTCAACCTCGCGGGCCGCGTCGACGTCAACGACACGTACGGCACGGTGTCGACATGGCGCGCGGGGGCGTCCTACCTGTTCCAGCCGACCGACACCAAGATCAAGGGCTCGTACGGCACGGCCTTCAAGGCGCCCTCGCTCTTCGAGCTCTACGGCACCGGCTTCTTCTGTGCCGGCAACCTCAGCCTGCAGCCGGAATACAGCCGTGGCTACGAATTCGGCGTGGAGCAGGGGGTGTTCGATCGAAAGCTCACCGCGGGGATCACCTATTTCTTCAACACCTTCAGCAACCTCATCCAGTGCCCGCCGCCCTTCACCTCGCTGGCCAACGTCGCCAATGCGCAGAGCGAGGGGTTCGAGACTTTCGTCCAGATCAGGCCGTTCCGCTGGCTCGACTTCAACTTCGAGTACACGTTCACCATCGCGCGCAACGTCGATGCCAATCAGCCGCTGGTCCGTCGGCCGCAGGATTCGTTCAACATCCGCGGCGAGGTGCGTCCGTGGGACGATGTGCGGCTGGGGTTCGGGGTGAGCCAGGTCAGCAATCGCTACGATTTCGACGCCGTCACCGGCGCCATCATCCAGCCGTCGGCCTACACGCTGGTCCGCTTCACGGCAGCCTACGACATCCGCAGCAACGTCCAGCTCTATGCCCGTGCGGAGAACGTGCTCAACCAGATATACGAGGAGCCGGAAGGCTTCCAGGCGCCGTACTTCCAGGCCTTTTTCGGCGTGAAGGCGAAATTCTGATGGCGGTCACGCTGGCGTTGCTCCATCTGGCATCCTGGCCGGGTGAGGTCGAGCGGAACAAGTCGGAGATCGAACGGGCGGTGCGCCGCGCGGCCGCCCTCGGCGCGCGGTTCGCCGTCACACCGGAACTGGCGGTGAGCGGCTACGGGTTCCGCGACGTCATCGGCACGGACTGGATTGCACGCGGGCAGCCGGCGCTGTTCGCCTGGGCAGGCGTGCTGGCGCGGCAGGAGTCGATGTTCCTGGCGCTCGGGACGCCCGAGGCGGAGGCATTGGGCGGCGGCTTGTTCAACAGCATCACGGTGTTCGCGCCCGATGGCCGCTTGGTGGGACGCCATCGCAAGATCAACGTCCTGAGAGTGGGCTCAGAATCCTGGTCGGCCGCGGGGGACAGGCCCGCGGTCGTGGAACTCGCCGGGCTCGGTCGCATCGGGCTCTTCATCTGTGCCGACATGTACTCCGAGCGTCTGGTCGCCGAGACGGCGGCAGGCGACGTCGACCTCCTCCTTTCCTCGGCCGCTTGGGCGCCGGGGCTCCACGGCCCGGACGGCGAATGGGAGCGCGCATCCGCGACGACCGGCAGACCCGTCCTGGTCTGCAACCGCACCGGCCGCGACGTCCTGGACTTCACCGCAGCCAGGTCGATCGCCGCGGTCGGGGGCATCGTGCGCCATTGTCACGCATCGGTCGAGTCGGCGATCGTCCTGGTCGACTGGGATCGGCAGGATCGCCAACTGACCGGCTGGCGCGTCTTCCCATGAAGCGGCGTCCACATCTGCGGAAGACCCTGGTCCTGTGGCTGCGTCTGCTGCTCGGCCTGGTCCTCCCGCTGACGGCGTCTGCACCGGGATCGACGCAGGCGCCGCAGCGGGTCGTCACGGTCAACCTCTGTCTCGATCAGATTGCCTTGCGTCTCGCCGCGCCCGGTCAGCTTGCCGGCGTCAGCATGCTGTCGCACGACCCGCGGCTGTCGGTCCTGGTGGATCAGGCGCGCGCCATCGCCCCGGTTCGTCCCAGCGTCGAGGCGATCCTCGCCCTGCGCCCTGATCTGGTGATCTTCGATGCGGTGGCGCAGTCCGGCCTCAAGGATCTCGTGCGCCGGGCGGGCGTCGCCGTTCTGGAAGTCCCCTGGGCGGCATCGCTCGCGGAAGCGGAGACACTGTTCGGCCAGATTGCCGCCGCCCTTGGCCGCCTCGAGGTCGGCCGGGCCGTGGTGGCCGACATGCGCCGGCAACGATCCGGACTGGCTTCGCAGTCGCGTCCGGTCGCACTGGCAGCCGTCCTGCAAGCCAACGGCGCCACGACCGGCAAGGGCAGCCTGATGGGCGAGCTGCTGCACCTCGCAGGCTTTCGCAACCTCGCCGCCGAGCTCGGCATTCCGGCTTACGGACGCTGGTCGCTGGAGACGGTTCTCGCCGGCCGGCCGGATTTGCTGGTGATCGATGCCGAGGCCAATCTGGACCCGGCCCGCGCCACCGAGTTCGTCGATCACGCCGCTCTCCGGAGCTTGGCCGGCAAGGCCCATGTGGTCTCCGTGCCGACGAAATACGCGATCTGCGCCGGACCGGAGAATTTCCACGCGATCCGCCTCCTGGCCGAGGCACGGCGATGAGAGGCGGGCTGCTTGCCCTGGTCCTGCTGCTGTTCGGTGCTTCGCTGGCCGTCGGTCCGGTGCCGTGGCCGTGGCGGCTCGGCGACGAGGTCGGTTGGACCATCGTCTGGCAGCTGCGTGTGCCGCGGGCGAGCCTTGGATTGCTGATCGGCGGGTCACTCGGGCTGAGCGGCGCCATCCTGCAGGGCTGGCTGCGCAACCCGCTGGCCGAGCCAGGCGTAATCGGCGTCTCCGCCTGTGCGAGCTTCGCCGCGGTCTGCGCGTTCTACGGCGGCCTCGCCGCCATCGTGTCGCTTGCCTTGCCGCTGGCCGGGATCCTCGGCGCGATCGTCGCCGTCGGTCTTCTGGCGGCGGCGGTGCGCGCCGGCACCGGAACGGTGTCCCTGCTGCTGACGGGCGTCGCCATCAACGCCATTGCCGCCGCCCTGATCTCGCTCGTGCTGGCATCGTCACCCAACCCGTTCGCTTTCCAGGAAATCTCGCTGTGGCTGGCCGGGTCGATCGCCGATCGCGACCTGCGCTACTTGGCGGTCTCGGCGCCGTTCATGATCGGCGGCGGTGCCATCGTGCTGGGGGCAGGGCGGTGGCTCGATGCCCTGTCGCTCGGCGAGGAAACGGCGCGCAGCCTGGGGGCCGATACCAAGGCCCTCGGCCTGCGCCTGACCGCGGGAGTCGGCCTGATGGTCGGGGCCGCCACGTCGGTGGCGGGCGTCATCGGCTTCGTCGGCCTGATCGCTCCCCATCTCGTGCGCGCCCGGGTGGGATACAGGCCGGGCGCGACACTTTGGCCCGCCACCTTGGTCGGTGCCGCCCTGGTGCTTGCGGCCGACATTCTCGTGCGCCTCCTGCCCACCGCCTACGAGCTGCAGCTCGGCGTCTTCACATCGCTGGTCGGCGCACCGTTCCTCGTCCACGTCGTGCGCCGCTCGCGCGCGGCATGGCTCGCCGCATGAGCTGCCTGTCGACGCGCGGTCTCGCTTGCCACCACGGCAGCCGGCCCGTCCTGACGGGCGTCGAGATCGCTTTTGCCGGCGGCGAACTGACGGCAATCGTCGGCCCCAACGGGGCCGGCAAGACCACGCTGCTGCGCCATCTCGCCGGCCTCGATACACCCGCCGCCGGCGGCATCGAGCTCGACGGTGCGCCGCTGTCGGCCATCGCCTTGGGCCTGCGCGCTCGACGCATCGCCTATCTGGCCCAGGGTGCGCATGCCTATTGGCCGCTGCTCGGACGCGACCTGGTGCGCCTGGGCAGGCTTCCGCACGGCGCGGACCTGGGCAGGCCGTCGAGCGGAGCCGATGGCGATGCCGTCGAGCAGGCGCTGAGGCGCGTCGATGCCGTCGCGCTGGCTGCGCGGCCGGTCGATACGCTGTCGCAGGGCGAGCGGGCGCGCGTGATGCTGGCACGGATCCTCGCCACGGAGGCCGATGTCGTGCTGGCCGACGAGCCGGTGGCAAGCCTGGATCCCGGCTACGCTCTCGACGCCATGGCCGTCCTGCGCGCGGAGGCCGGGCGCGGCGCCGTTGTGATCGTCAGCCTGCACGATCTCGGCCTTGCCGCCCGCTTCGCCGACCGTGTCGTGGTGCTGGCGGGCGGCAGGGTGGTGGCCGATGGGGGTCCGTCGGCGGCATTGCGGCCGGCGGTGCTGGAGGCGGCCTACGGTATCGGCTTTCGAACCGTCACCGTCGATGGCGTTGTCCAGGTCGTGGCCTGGAGCCGACAGCCGTGAGACCAGGACAAGCCGGCTGGCGTATCCGCCGGCCGCAGCCTATATCCCCGAACAGAATTCCGATTGCGCGTTCTCAGGAGGCCGTCATGGATGACAAGACCCGCACCGAACTCGAAGCCGCCGCCTTTCGCCGGCTGGTGGCGCATCTGCAGCAGCGCACGGATGTGCAGAACATCGACCTGATGAACTTGGCCGGCTTCTGCCGCAACTGCCTGTCGCGCTGGTACCGCGAGGAGGCCGGCACGCGCGGTATCGAGATTGCCGATCCCAAGGCCCGCGAGATCGTCTACGGCATGCCCTACGACGACTGGAAGGCGAGGTACCAGAAGGAGGCCAGCGGCGAGCAGAAGAAGGCTTTCGCGAAGTCGCACCCCAATCACGGGTGATGCCGCGCCCTTCGGCCCGCAGTCCCCGTTATCCCCATCATTAATCGCGGCGCCGTCATTGAGTGGACATGGCCGCCGCTTCTATGGTCCGCGCGACAGGATCAAGGAGTGTGGACATGCCGGATGGAAGCGCCGTTTCCAAGAAAGTCAAGGCCGGGCCGATCTCGGCCGACCGGTTGAAGAGCTTCGTCGAGCGCATCGAGAAGCTCGAGGAGGAGCGCAAGGCGATCGGCGGCGATATCAAGGACGTCTACAGCGAGGCCAAGGGCGTCGGCTACGACGTCAAGACGATGCGCAAGATCGTGTCGCTTCGGGCCATGGACGCGGCAGACCGCGCCGAGCAGGAGACCCTGCTCGACACCTACAAGCATGCGCTGGGCATGGTCTGACAAAGTGCGCTAGGGTCCCTTCACGGCTCGAACGCTCCCATCAACGGAGCTAGCCGGGGAGGACTACCATGCGAACAACCGTCACGATTGGAGCCTGCATTGCGTTGAGTGTTGCGGCTGCGTCGGCCCAGGCGCAGCTCGCTGTCTCGTCGAACGATCACAAGGTCAAGCAGGAGAACGGCGTCACCGGCAACGTTGCCGATCCGCAACCCGACTCCATCACCATCCTCGATCTCGGTGTCGTCCCGGTGAAGGTGGTCGGCACCATTGCCAACGTGCCCGGCAGCGTCGTCGGGCCACCGACGTCGGTCGCCCTTACGCCGGACGAATCGCTGGCGCTGGTCGCCTCGTCGACCATCATCGATCCTGCCGACAAGACCAAGACCAAGCCCGACAACCGGGTGAGCGTGATCGATCTCAAGGACCGAAAGGTCGTCGACACGCTCAACACCGGAGCGGGCGCGGCCGGCGTGTCGATCACCAAGGACGGCAAGCGCGCCTACGTGTCCAACCGCATGGCCGGCTCGGTTTCCATTCTGGGCATCGATGGCAAGAAGGTGACCGTGCTGAAGACGGTCGACCTGGTTCCGGCGGCGGCCCTGTTGAGCCATGTCGCGGTGTCGCCCGACGGCGCGACCGGCGTGGCGACCCGCAACGGCGATGCCAAGGTCGCCGTGCTGAAGCTCGGCGGCGACTCGCTGGCCGAGAAGGCCACGCTCGACGTCGCGCCCAGGCCCTATGCCGTGTCGATCACGCCCGACGGCAAGTATGCCGTGGTGGCCAGCCTGGGCGATCCCAAGGGCAACGGCGTGTTCACCGTGATCGATATCTCGGGCGACGCGCCCAAGATCGTCGGCACGGTGGATATCGGCCACGAGAATCTCGAGGGTGCGATGATGTCGAACGACGGCAAATGGGTCGCCGGCGTGGCCCATGGCGGGTCGACGCGGCCCAAGGACGCGCCGCAGCACAAGCCCAACGGCATGGTCGTGCTCTATCGGCTCGACGACGGCAAGCTCACCAAGACCAGCGAGGCGCCGATCGGCGCCTGGTCGCAGGGCGCTTCGTTCTCCAAGGACGGCAAGACCGTCGCGGTACAGAACATGATCCAGAAGAACATCCAGGTGTTCAAGAACGACGACGGCAAGCTCACCGACACCGGGCAGAAGATCGACACCGGCGGCGGCGCCGCCGCCATTCGCGCGTCGACCGACCGATGAGGCGACGCACGCTCATTCTCGCTTCGCTCGCCGCCCCCTTGGCGGGCGGGGCGACCCGCGCGCAGACCTTCCCGTCGCAGCCGGTGAAGGTGGTCGTGCCGTTTCCACCCGGAGGCGGCACGGACGCGCTGGCCCGCGCCATCCAGGAGCCGATGCAGAAAGCGCTCGGCCAGCCGGTGATCATCGACAACAAGGGCGGCGCCGGCGGCAATCTCGCGCACGAGTTCGCAGCCAAGCAGCCGCCCGACGGGCATACCGTGCTGTTCAGCAGCAACAACCAGATGCTCTACCCTTTTCTGGTCGCCAAGCTCGGCTACGACCCGGCCGCCTTCGTGCCGGTGGGGTTCGTCGCCAAGCAGGAATCGGTGTTCGTCGGCGCCGCCGATGCGCCGTGGGCCGATCTCGCGGCGATCACCGAGGCGGCGCGCAAAGCGCCTGGTGAGGTGCAGTACGGAACCGCCGGCGTCAGCACGCCGATGCACCTGTCGACCGAGCGCTACGCGCTCCTGAACAAGATCAGGCTGACGCACGTTCCCTTTCGCGGCACCGGTCCGCTGGTCACCGACCTGCTGGGCGGCCACATCAAGCTTGGCATGTCGAGCCTGACCAGCGTATGGCCGCACATCCAGAGCGGCAAGCTCAAGGCCTACGGCATGGCCGCGCCGGAGCGCGCCGCCCTGGCGCCCGACATCAAGACCTTCAAGGAGCAGGGCTTCGGCGACGTCGACGGCACCATCGTCTACACGCTGATCGCGCCGCCCGGCACGCCGGCTCCCATCGTTGCCAGGCTGAACGAGGCGCTGAACGCCGGCGTCGCCACGCCGGAGATGCGCGAGGAGCTACGCAAGCGCGGCTTCGTCGCCATGGGCGGCACGCCCAAGGAGCTGGCCGACTGGCTGGCAGTGCAGGCCGGCATCTGGGGTCCGGTGCTGCAGGCTGCGGGTATCAAGCCGGAATAGGCGCCTCCACCGGCGGGTCGTCGAGACGCAGCAACGAGCCCGAAGACGGGCTTGATGATCCACGGAAGATTGAGGACGGCGATGTAGGCCGCGACCTGGAGCGGCGTCCAATTGAGCCCTTTCAGATAGTGATTGAGCGGCTGGTAGATGATTCCGACGCGCGCCTGACCGATGCCTTCGACAACGTAGACGACGGCGAAGAACAGCAGCAGCCGGTTGATGTGCCGCTGTTCGTCTGCCGTTCGTGAGGGCGCGGTAGCGACGATGGATCTGTCTCCCGTCTTCTATTCCTCCCCAAGCGTAGCTTGGGGAGGTGTCGCCGTCTTCGGCGACGGAGGAGTCATGAGCAGCGGGACTGAGGCTCATGACCCCTCCGCCCCGTATGACGGGGCACCTCCCCAGCAAAGCTGGGGAGGAGAGTGAAGGGCGCGCCCATACGAGAATGCCTTGCCCGATTGCGGGGAGGCGAGAGAAGAGCAGACATCCTCAATACCAGATGTTCATCGGCAGGCCGCAGCTGTCGCGGGCGCGGGCCGGGCCGAGGCGGGTGGCGGCGCTCTGGGCGATGAGCAGGGCCGTGCGGCAGACGGCTATGGCGTCGAGGATGTCGTCGCGCGCGGCGCCGGACAGGCGATCGGCCGGGCAGGGGAAGCCGTGCTCGGTCAGCAGCCGGCAGCGCTCGGCATAGCCGTCGGGCTGGCGTTTCTTGCTGAGCACGGGCCGGCCGCCGTTCATGCGCGCGAAGGCAAGCTCGGGATGGGCCTCGTAGACGATGCGCTTCAGCCGCGGTCGCGAGCGCAACAGCCCGTCGACCTCGCGCATCTTGGGGAAGAGATGAAAGGTCTGCTGGTTGATGCCGATGCCGAGCTTGCGGCTGGTGGCATTGGCTTCGGCGTGCGTGGTGCAGGCAAGCGCCGGTCGGCACGGTGTCGGGAAGACCGAGCTCGCCTTGCCGGGCAGCAGCTTGCGCGCCTCGGCCTCGCAGGCGCGCGGCGGGCGCGGTACGTCGACGAAGCCGATCGGCATGTCGACGGCCAAAATGGAAAGACCCTCGCAGGCTTCTGCGAGGGTCTTCACGACTCGAATGTCGAGCGCGCCGCGGTCGTCGCGCCGGCAGATCACCCAGCCGGTGCGGCAGCCGTCGGCGCCTCCGATGATCAAGGGGCGATCACCACGCCGCCATCTTGGCCTTGAGGTTGCCGTCGAGGGTCGCGAGGAAGTCCTCGGTGTTCTGGAACGGATGGTTCTTGTCGATCAGGATCGCCAGATCCTTGGTCATCTTGCCACTCTCAACCGTCTCGACGCAGACCTTCTCGAGCGCCTCGGCGAACTTCACCACATCAGGCGTGCCGTCGAAGGTGCCGCGATAATGCAGGCCCTGGGTCCAGGCGAAGATCGAGGCGATCGGGTTGGTCGAGGTCGGCCGGCCCTTCTGGTGCTCGCGGTAATGGCGGGTCACCGTGCCGTGCGCAGCTTCCGCCTCGACCGTCTTGCCGTCCGGCGTCAACAGCACGGAGGTCATCAGGCCGAGCGAGCCGAAGCCCTGGGCCACCGTGTCGGACTGCACGTCGCCGTCGTAGTTCTTGCATGCCCAGATGAAGGCGCCTTCCCACTTCAGCGCCGAGGCGACCATGTCGTCGATCAGGCGATGTTCGTAGGTGATGTTCCTGGCCTTGAACTTGTCGGCGAATTCCTTGTCGAACACCTCCTGGAAGAGGTCCTTGAAGCGGCCGTCGTAGCGCTTGAGGATGGTGTTCTTGGTCGACAGATAGACCGGCCAGCCGCGCATCAGGCCGTAATTGAACGAGCTGCGGGCGAAGCCGATGATCGACTCGTCGGTGTTGTACATCGCGAGCGCCACGCCGGCGCCCGGGAAGTCGTAGACGTTGTGCTCGATCTTCTTGCCGTCGGCGCCCTCGAAGGTGATGGTGAGCTTGCCCTTGCCCGGCACGACGAAATCGGTGGCGCGATACTGGTCGCCGAAGGCGTGACGGCCGATCACGATCGGCTTGGTCCATCCCGGCACCAGGCGCGGCACGTTCTTGCACACGATCGGCTCGCGGAAAATGGTGCCGCCGATGATGTTGCGGATGGTGCCGTTGGGCGACCGCCACATCTCCTTGAGGTTGAACTCCTTCACGCGCGCTTCGTCGGGCGTGATGGTGGCGCACTTCACGGCGACGCCGTATTGCTGCGTCGCCTTGGCCGAATCGACGGTCACCTGGTCGCGGGTCTGGTCGCGATGCTCGACTCCCAGGTCGTAGTACTTCAGGTCGATGTCGAGGTAGGGAAGGATCAGCCTGTCCTTGATGAACTTCCAGATGATGCGGGTCATCTCGTCGCCGTCCATCTCGACGACCGGATTCTTCACCTTGATCTTCGGCATCGTGCTCTCCTTCGAGCCTCGCGATTCTTGACGCTCGCGGCCTCTTCAGTTTCCTCCCCAGCTCCGCTGGGGAGGTGTCTCGGTAATCCGAGACGGAGGGGTCAGGAGCTTCAGTGGGGCTTTCGACCCCTCCGTCGCCGTATGACGGCGACACCTCCCCACGCAAAGCGTGGGGAGGAAAGGGGGTTCTACCTGACGCGGCGTCAAAGAGCAGCGAGTGCCGCGTTCAACGTCGCGCTCGGCCGCATCCCGGCCGATGTCTTGGCCTGATCGGGCAGATAATAGCCACCAGTATCGACCGGCTTGCCCTGCGCGGCGATCAGCTCGGAATCGATCTTCGCTTCGTTGGCCGCCAGCGTCTCCGCCAGAGGCTTGAAGCGGGCCGACAGGGCCGTGCTGTTGTCTCGCCTGGCCAGCGCCTGTGCCCAATACAGTGCCAGGTAGAAATGGCTGCCACGATTGTCGATTTCGCCGACCTTGCGTGCCGGCGAACGGTTGTTCTCGAGGATCTTGCCGTTGGCCTCGTCGAGCGTCTCGGCCAGGACCTTCACGTCCTCGCTTCCGGTCGTCTGCGCCAGATGTTCCAGCGAAGCGCCGAGCGCCAGGAACTCGCCCAGCGAATCCCAGCGCAGATACCCTTCGTGCTGGAACTGCTCGACATGCTTGGGCGCCGAGCCGCCGGCGCCGGTCTCGAACAGACCGCCGCCCTGCAGCAACGGAACGATCGACAGCATCTTGGCCGACGTGCCGAGCTCCATGATCGGGAACAGATCGGTCAGGTAGTCGCGCAGCACGTTGCCGGTGACGGAGATCGTGTCGAGCCCCTTGCGGATGCGCTCGAGCGAGAGCTTCATCGCCTCGACCGGCGCCAGGATGCGGATGTCGAGGCCCTTGGTATCCTCGTTCTTGAGGTACTTCTCGACCTTGGCGATCAGCTGCGCGTCGTGCGCGCGCTTGGCGTCGAGCCAGAACACCGCCGGGGTATTGGTCAGGCGCGCGCGCCGCACGCCGAGCTTGACCCAGTCCTGGATCGGCTCGTCCTTGACCTGGCACATGCGGAAGACGTCGCCGGCCTCGACCTTCTGCGACATCAGGACGGTGCCGTCGTCGGCGACCACGCGCACCGTTCCAGCGGTGGCGACCTCGAACGTCTTGTCGTGCGAGCCATACTCCTCGGCCTGCTGCGCCATCAGGCCGACGTTCGGCACCGATCCCATCGTCTTCGGATCGAAGGCGCCGTTGGCCTTGCAGTCCTCGATGACGGCCTGGAACAGCGTCGAGTAGCAACGATCGGGGATCGCGGCGATCACGTCCTTCAGCTTGCCATCAGGGCCCCACATCTTGCCCGACTCGCGGATCATCGCCGGCATCGATGCGTCGACGATCACGTCGCTCGGCACGTGCAGGTTGGTGATGCCCTTGTCGGAGTTGACCATGGCGAGGCCCGGCCGCTTGGCATAGGTCGCCTGGATGTCGGCCTTGATCGCCGCCTTCTCGGCCTCCGGCAGCGTCTCGATGCGGGTCATCATGTCGCCCACGCCGTTGTCCGGATCGACGCCGAGCTTCTTCAGCGTGGCGCCATGCTTCTCGAACACGTCGGCGAAGAACACCGAAACGCAATGACCGAACAGGATGGGATCGGAGATCTTCATCATGGTCGTCTTGACGTGCAGCGAGAACAGGACGTCGTCCTTCTTCGCGGCGTCGATCTGCGCGGCGAAGAAGGCGCGCAATGCCTTGGCGCTCATCACCGAGCAATCGATGATCTCGCCGGCCTTGAGCGGCGTCTTGGCCTTCAGCACCGTGGTCGTGCCGTCGCCGGCGACCAGCTCGATGCGGGCATTGGTCGGTGCCGCGACGGTCGTCGCGACCTCCGAACCGTAGAAGTCGTTGCCCGACATGTAGGCCACGCGCGTCTTCGAGTCCTTGGTCCAGGGACCCATCTTGTGCGGATGCTTGCGTGCGTACTGCTTGACGGCGCCGGCGGCGCGGCGGTCGGAATTGCCCTCGCGCAGCACCGGATTGACGGCGCTGCCGAGCACCTTGCCGTAGCGGGCGCGAATCTCCTTGTCCGCCGGCGTCGCGTCGCTGTCCGGATAGTTCGGCACGTCGTAACCCTTGCCCTGCAGCTCCTTGATCGCGGCCTTGAGCTGCGGGATCGACGCAGAGATATTGGGCAGCTTGATGATGTTGGCCTCGGGGCGCATCGCAAGCTTGCCGAGCTCGGCGAGCTCGTCGTTGATCCTTTGCTCGGGCTTCAGCTTGTCCGGGAAGTTGGCGATGATGCGGCCGGTCAGCGAAATGTCCTTCAGCTTCATCTTCACGCCAGCCGTCGCGACGAAGGCCTCGACGATCGGCAGCAGGGAAAACGTCGCAAGCCCGGGCGCTTCATCGACCTTCGTCCAGACGATTTCGAGATCTGACATACTTGCACCTCCGTGTGCCGCTTCGGTTCGGCTGAGTTGATCAATTGCTGATTATGGCCAGTCTTGTTGCATCGCCGTGAGGCAAAGGCAATTACAGCCGTTCGACCGCGTCAGACTCGATCCAGCCGCTTTTCGAGGCCGGCCGAGCGCGGCATCGCGGCGATGGTCGGCAGAAGCTGATCGAGGTCCTGGATGAAGGCCAGATGGTCGAGGTGGCTCGCTTCGGCAAAGCCTCGATCGACGATCGATCGCAGCAGGATGGCAAGGGGGGCCCAATAACCGCCCTGGTCGATGATCACGATCGGCTTGGTATGCAGCCCAAGCGTGCGCCACGACAGGACCTCGAACAACTCCTCCAAGGTGCCGATGCCGCCCGGCAGAACGACAAAGGCCTCGGAACGCTCGAACATCTGGAGCTTTCGCTCGTGCATGTTGCGGACGACGATGGTCTTGGACAGGGCCGGGTGGCCCGCTTCACGCTGCAGGAGAAAATCCGGGATGATGCCCACCACCCTGCCGCCGCCGGCCAGGGCGGCGTTGGCCACCAAGCCCATCAGACCGACCCCGCCACCGCCATAGACCAGCGTTATGCCAAGTCGGGCCAGGCTTTCGCCCAGCCGGACGGCAATATCCCGGGCCTCGGGATCAGACCCGAAGCGGGAACCACAAAAAACGCAGACGGAGGAGAGGGGCGGAACTGACACCGAGGCTACTTTTTACAGTCGAACCGACAGCTTTCCGGATCGCAATGACATGGTATCATTTCGCATAGACTGGTCGCGACGCCAAATGGGGTGCTGGGTCGCACCACTGGGAGGGTGATGTCACGGACGCTAATCACGCTGGTTGCGATCGGTGCGGTCGTCGCTGCCGCGCTGGGGGTGGGCTGGCGCGCCAAGCTCGACGATCAGGCCACGCTCGATCGCGCAGCCAAGCCTGCGGTCGCGACGGCGCCGTCGGCGCCGGCCTCGGCCCCTGCGTCGCCGCCGCCGACAGGCGCGGCATCGACGGCGCTGCCGTCGACGACGGGCGCCCAGGCAGCGACCCCTCAATCACCGTCAGGAGCGCCGGCATCGCCTGCCGAGCCGTCCTCGTCGGCAGCTGCATCATCAGCGCCCGCGCCGGCAGCGCCGGCTAGCGCGACCGTTGCTGCCAGACCTTCGCAGGCTGAGTCCCCAAGACCGCTCGGGCCGCCGACCTTCGACATCGCCCGCATCGGCACCGATGGCCGCGCGGTCATCGCCGGCCGCGGAGCGCCGGGAGCGAAGATCGTGCTGTTGAACGGCGGCAAGGAGATTGCGCGCTCCGAGGCCGACTCGCGCGGCGAATGGGTGATCATCGCCCAGGATCCGCCGCTTGGCGTCGGTCAGCACGAGCTGCGCGTGCTGCAGCATATCGAGGGTCGTGCGCCGGTGACCTCGGAGCAGGTCGTCGTCGCGGTCGTGCCGGCACTGCCATCGGCGGGGGCGGCGAAGCCCGCCGTCAAGGAGGAGACGCTGGTCATGATCGTGCCGCCCGGCGGCGCGACCAAGCTGGTGCAGCCGCCGTCGGCGGCCGGGGTGCCGAAGTCGGGCGATCTCGGCGTGTCGACGATAGATTACGACGAGCGCGGCAAGGTCACGATCTCGGGCGACGCCGCGCCCGGCGCGGCCGTGCGGGCGTATGTCGATGACAAGCTGGTGGCCGAGGGCACGGCAGGGCCGGATGGACGATGGCGGTTGACGCCGTCCGATCTCGTCGAGGCGGGCAAGCACCAGCTTCGCGTCGATCGGCTCGCCGGCGATGGCAAGCCGGTGGCGCGTCTCGAGTTGTCCTTCGAGCGCGTGGCTGCGGCAACCACGTCGGGAGACACGCGACGCCTGATCGTGGTGCGCGGCGACAATCTATGGAACATCGCGCGCCGCCACTATGGCGCCGGCTACCACCACACCGTCATTTTCGGGGCGAATCAGGGTCAGATTCGCAATCCGGACCTGATCTATCCCGGCCAGGTATTCACCCTGCCGAAGGTGAACTGACCCGCGGCGACGAAGGGAAGACCGTCTGCATGCTGGCGAATTTTCTGGTGCCGATCCTCGAGGACGGCTGGCGTTTCGTCGCCGTGTTCGCGGCCGCGACCCTGATTGCGGCCTTGACCGGCGTCGCCTGGCTGTTCTGGCCGTTGCTGCTGCTCACGCTGTGGTCGATCTATTTCTTTCGCGATCCATCGCGTTGCGTGCCGCAGGATGACGGCATCCTGATCGCGCCGGCCGACGGGCTGGTGCAGATGATCGTCGACGCCGTGCCGCCGGCCGAACTGGGCCTGGGCGACCGGCCGCTGACCCGGGTCTCGATCTTCCTGAGCGTGTTCGACGTTCACATCAACCGGGCGCCCTGTAGCGGCATGGTCGACGTGGTGGCCTATCGACCGGGTCTGTTCCTCAACGCCTCGGCCGACAAGGCGAGCGACGACAACGAACGCATGGCGATCACGCTGCGTCGCGCGGACGGCCGGCTGGTCGGCTGCGTGCAGATCGCCGGCTGGGTGGCGCGCCGCATCGTCTGCTACATCAAGCCCGGCCAGATTGTGGCAGCCGGCGAGCGCTTCGGCCATATCCGCTTCGGCAGTCGCACCGACCTCTACCTGCCGGGCGGCGCACGATTGCTGGTGGCGGCGGGCCAGCGCATGATCGGCGGCGAGACCGTGATTGCGGAACTCGATCCGGTCGCGAGCGTTCCCCGCCAGGCGATCGAGTTCTAGCAGCGATCGAATTCCAGGAGAGCCTTCCATGGACAGGGACTTTCGTTCCCGCGGACGGTTGCGAGGCTTTTCGATCAACCGTCTGATCCCCAACGTGCTGACTTTGGCGGCGCTGTGCTCGGGGTTGACCGCGATCCGCTTTGCCTTGCAGGGCCAGCTGCGTCTCGCCGTCATCGCCATCATCGTGGCTGCGATCTTCGATGCGCTGGACGGCCGAGTCGCGCGCCGTCTCGGTGTGACCAGCCGGTTCGGCGCCGAGCTCGATTCGCTGTCGGATTTCCTCTGCTTCGGCGTGTCGCCCGCACTGGTTCTCTATCTTGCCTCGATGCAGGGCGCGGGGTCGCTGGGCTGGGTGATCACCCTGATGTTCCCGATCTGCTCGGCGTTGCGCTTGGCGCGCTTCAACACCGCGCTCCTGTCCGATACGCCGCCGCCGGCTTGGACGGGCTCCTTCTTCACCGGTGTTCCGGCGCCGGCAGGCGCGCTGCTGGCGCTGATCCCGCTCATGGTGAGCTTCGAGATCGAGGCCGCCTGGCCGCGACACCCTGCGGTCGTCGGTACCGTGCTGATCGTGGTCGGCGGCCTCATGGTGAGCCGGCTGCCGACCTTCTCCTTCAAGAAGGGAAGGGTGCCGCGCCATCTCGTGCTGCCGCTGCTGCTCGGCGCGGCGCTGGTCATGGGCGTGTTGGCAAGCTCGCCGTGGATCGGCATGTCGCTGCTCGGCCTCGCCTACGCCTTGCTCATACCGTTCAGTGGGCTCTCCTATCGACGCCAGGCACGGCAGGATCGCCAGGCCGCGGCGCTGAACGAGGTGGTGACCTTGCGCGCCGTCGACTCGGGAGTGTCGCGACCCGACTGATCGCGCGCTCGATCGCAATGTTCGACCCGCTGCTGCGGCGCCTGGTGGATCCGCCGCTCGATCGCACCGGCGCCTGGCTGGCGGCGCGCGGGGCGTCGGCCAATGCGCTGACGCTCGGCGGACTGGCCATCGGGCTGCTGAGTGTGCCCCTGGTGGCCTACGGCTCCTATGGTGCGGCCCTGCTTGCGATCGTGATCAATCGCGTGGTTGATGGCCTCGACGGCGCCGTGGCACGGCACCGCGGCGTCCAGCCGTTCGGGGGTTATCTCGACATCGTGTGCGACATGGCGTTCTACGCCGCCGTACCCGTGGGATTCGCACTTGCCGATCAGCACAATGCCGTGTGGGCGTCCGTGCTGCTGGCCTCGTTCATCTGTACGGCGTCCTCCTTTCTTGCGCGCGCCGTGCTGGCGCAGCAACGCGGCGAGGTCGACGACGGCAAGCGCGGCCGCAAATCTTTCTTCTTCTCCGCCGGGATCATCGAGGGCAGCGAGACCATCTTGGCCTTTGTCCTGTTCTGCCTCTTCCCGTCCGCCTTTCCCTGGCTCGCCGCGACCCTGGCGCTGCTGTGCTTCTGGACGGCCGCCGCGCGCGTCGTCGACGGCTTTCGGGCGGGCGATAATCCGGGCTAGCGACATGCAGTGGTAGTGTGCCAAAGATCATACCAGCCTTTGTTTTGCCATTGATAAGATAATTAAAATCAATGGCTTAGATGAAGATCTTCAAGATTTTTCCCAATTCTGGTTGACCTGAGATTCCACCTTAAGTACCGTCTCTACTATTATTGGTGCTTGGGTCCGTGTGGGCCGCGCCCGACCGACTATTGGAGCGAACATGTTGTCCCTTTTTCGCCGAATGATGAAAAACCAGCAGGGCGCTGCCGTCGTCGAGTTCACGCTGATCGTTTCGTTGATCGCCGTTGCGGCGATCGCCTCGATGCGTTCGGTGGGTGGCAAGCTTTCGAGTGTCATCGGCAACTGATCGTTGCGTGTGCGCAAGAAGCGAGGGCGGCCTGAAAGGGCCGCCCTTTTTTGTTGGTTGGTGATGTCGCGCGCCGACATCCTGCAGGTGCCCTGCCTGGTCGCGTACGCCGTCGTGCTGTTGCTCGCCGCGTGGCGGGATTGGCAAACCCTGAAGATCGCCGACGTCTTTCCCTTGATGATCATCGCTGCGTTCGCCGTCTGGGCGGCGGGCGGTTACGTCGGCGGTCGAACGTCGGTCGCGGAGATCGCACTTGCGGCGGCGGCCGCGCTTGTTCTTCTTGTTGTTGGCGCTGCTGCCTTTGCCGCCGGTGTGCTCGGAGGTGGCGACGTGAAGCTGCTGGCCGCTGCGGGATTGTTTGCCGGGCCCGCGCACGTCGTCGCGTTCCTGATGGTCGTCGCGTTGGTGGGCGGTGCAGTGGCGGTCGCGGTTCTCGCGGGCGTGAGGGTCGGTCCCCGGATGGCCGAGGATGCCGGACTGCGGAGACGGCTGCCTTACGGTCCGGCAATCGCGGCAGGCGGATTGTGGGTCACGGCCGCACGGCTCTTCGCCTGAGGGGGCAGGAGCGACCGACGATCGACGGTGGCTGATAATGCGCCGTCGGGCGACGGGGAGAGGGCCATGTCGCGTTGGCAGGGTGCCAGGCAAGCGCTGGCAGGTCGTGCTCTACCTCGACAACAACAGCGGCAAGTTCGTCGTGCCGATGATCAACTGCCGCTTCACCGACGCCGGCGAGCTTGTCGAGCAGACTCATGCGTCGGTGCCGCCGGAGCGGGTTGCCCGGTTCGGGAGAGCGATATTCTCGAGTGATCGGTTGGTGCGGAATTGGCGGCGTCGCTAGGCGAGCACCGAGTAGCCTCCGTCGACGGTGATCGCCGCGCCAGTGACGAAATCCGATGCCGGCGCCGAAAGAAACACAGCGATCCCGGCGAAGTCGTTCGGCACACCCCAGCGGCCGGCGGGCGTGCGGCGCAGCACGTTGTCGTGCAGGCCTTCGACCTGCTCGCGCGCCCGCTTGGTGAGCGCGGTGTCGATCCAGCCCGGCAGGATGGCATTGACCTGGATGTTGTCCTTGGCCCAGGCGGTGGCCATCGACTTTGTCATCTGCACCATGCCGCCCTTGCTCGCGGCATAGGCTGTCGCGAAAGGCGCGCCGAAGATCGACATCATCGAGCCGATATTGATGATCTTGCCGGCGCCGCCCTTCTTCATCTCGGGATAGGCGGCGTGGCTGCACACGAAGGCGCTGGTGAGGTTGCTGTCCATCACGGTGTGCCATTCAGCCAGCGTGTACTGCTCGGGCTGCTTGCGGATGCTCATGCCGGCATTGTTCACCAGGATGTCGAGCCGGCCGTAAGTCTTCATCGTCTCGGTGATCAGCGCGCGGCAGGACTCTTCCTTCAGCACGTCGACCGGGATGGCGGTCGCCTTGGCGCCCTTGGCCTGGATCTGAGCTACAGCTGTCTTGTTCTTTTCCGCATCGCGAGCCGCGACGACGATCGTCGCACCGGCTCCGGCCATGCCCAGCGCCATGCCGAGGCCGATGCCACCATTGCCGCCGGTGACGACCGCCACGCGGCCGGAAAGATCGAAAAGCTCCATGGCCATTTCCCCCTGTGCGAAGCGGGTTTGTATAGCCGAGGCCCGCGGCGGGAAACAGAACGATCCGCCATTCTCATTGCCGGCGATGGCCGTTCTCATTGTCGACGATCCCCGCTACGGTGCCGACAGGAGTAGGAGGGTGTGCATGCATAGGCTTGTGGGACGCCGGGCGGTCGTGGCTGGCAGTGCGGCGTTGGCGACCGCGTCGTTGATTCGTCCGCGCGAGGCGCGCGCGGCGAAGGCGCTGACGGTGGTGCTCGAATCGGAAGTCACCATCCTCGACCCGCACGTCATCACGGCGACCATCACGCGCACGTTCGGCCTGCATGTCTTCGACATGCTGTTCGCCATGAACGAGAAGGGAGAGATCAAGCCGCAGATGGTCGGGAGCTATGACAGCAGCCCCGACAAGCTCACCTGGAGCTTTGTGCTGCGCGATGGCCTCAAGTGGCACGACGGCGCGGCGGTCACGGCCGAGGATTGCGTCGCCTCGCTCAAGCGCTGGTCGGTGCGCGATCCGCTGGGCAAGATGCTGATGGCCGACACGGCCTCGCTCGATGCCGTCGACGCCAGGACCTTCAAGCTCGTGCTGAAGCAGCCCTTTCCGTTGCTGCTCGAGGTTCTGGGCAAACCCAATGCGCCGCTGCCGGTGATGATGCCGGCGCGGCTCGCGGCGACGCCGGCCGATCAGCGCATCGCCGAGCCGATCGGCTCCGGCCCGTTCCGTTTCCTCAAGGACCAGTGGCGGCCAGGCAACGCCATGGTGCTGGAACGCAATCCGGCCTACGTGGCGCGCAAGGAAGCGCCCGATTTCCTGGCCGGCGGCAAGAACGTCAAGATCGACCAGCTCACGCTGCGCGTCATGCCCGACCAGTCGACCGGCGCCAACGCACTGATGGCGGGCGAGATCGACTACATGCAGTACCTGCCGTTCGACATGCTGCCGGTGCTCGAGAAGGACAAGTCGGTCAAGCTGATGGGGCTGGGCGGCATCCATCAGTTCCAGGGCAATTTCCGGCTCAATCACGCGGCACCGCCCTTCGACAACCCGGCGGTACGAAAGGTGATGTGGAAGCTGGTCGACCAGGACGCGACCCTGACGGCGATCGGCGTGCCGGAGCGCTATCGCAGCAAGACGTGCCCTTCGTTCTGGATGTGCGGCACGCCGCTCTCGACCGATGCCGGCGCCGGCATCGCCAAGGTCGACCTCGCGGCGGCCAAGGCCGAGCTCAAGGCCTCGGGCTACAAGGGCGAGCCGGTGATCATCCTCGAGGTGGCGGGCTCGATCAGCCAGACGGCGTCGCGGGTGCTGGTCCAGAACATGCGCGACGTCGGTTTCACGGTCGAGCAGCAACCGCGCGACTGGCCGACCGTTCTCGCCCGCCGTGCCAAGAAGGAGGGCTGGTCGATGTTTCCGGTCTACTCCAACGGCACCGACATGTACTCGCCGCTGACCCATTTCTATGTCGCTGCAACCTGCAATGACTTTCCGGGTTGGTCCTGCGACAACCGGGTCCCTGAGCTGATGAAGGCGTTTACGCGCGCCGCCACCCTGGAGGAGCGTCGCAAGATCGCGGCGGACATCCAGGTGGTGGCCTACGAGATGGTGCCCTCGCTGATGTGGGGGCAGTTCACCATCCCGGCGGGCTATCGCACGGACCTCAAGGGCCTGATCCAGTCCTCCTATCCGATGTTCTGGGAGGTCGACCGATGAGCGATCTGCGAGGTGAGGGCATGGTGAAGCACAACGAGGCGGAACACCGCTACGAGCTGGCAACGGACCATGGCCTCGCCGTCGCCGTGTATCGCCAGCAGGGCGACAGCGCGATCTTCACCCACACCGAGGTGCCGCCGGAAGATGAGGGCAAGGGAATCGGCGGCCGGCTGGTGCGCGCCGCGCTCGACGACACGCGCCGGCGTGGCCTGAAGATCGTTCCGGCGTGCAGCTTCGTCGTCGCCTTCGTGCGGCGCCATCCGGAGTATGCCGGCTGATCAGGCCGCGATCGCGCGGACGGCAAGGAAGGCCGCGGCGGCAGCCGCTGCCGTCGCGACGGCACCCCAGGCGAGATCGACCAGGCTGACCGCCCACGGCCAGCCGCGCACGGTTGCGAGATTGGTGAAATCGTAGGCGGCGTAGACGCAGAAGCCGAACAGCGCGCCAAACAGAACCGCGCCGGACCACGAGCCGGCGGCCGGCAGGACGAACACGACGATGCCGAGCGTGTGGATCAGGTAGAACGCCGCGGCCGGCACCCAGTTGGGTCTTTCGAGCAACAACGAGCCGAGGCGAGCATAATAGAAGTCGCGCGCCACGACGCCGAGCCACAGCGCGTCCAGCACGACGATCGTGAGCAGCGCGGCGGCATAACCGATGGGGACAGCTTTCATGATGGCTCCTGTCGACCCTCCGGCATTCGAATAGCAACAAAGATTCCGTCATCCCGAGCGGAGCCGCCCGAAGGGCGGCGCGATCGAGGGACCTTTCTTGGCGAAGCTGCAACAAGAAAGGTCCCTCCACTACGCCGCGCTACGCGCGGCTCCGGTCGGGATGACGGGACTTCTTATATGCGAATGCCCTACTATGGACCCGACTACTTCTTACGGGCCGCACGCGCGCTCAGATTACCGCGAAATGAGCGCGCAGCATGTCGCGCGCGGCACTGCCGGCAGCCAGCGTCCAGCAATTGACGATGGCGACGCGAAAGCCGCCCGGTGGCATCGCATGGCGGCCGGGCGGCAGGTCCTCGTGGAAAGTGATCTGCAGGCTGGAGACGTCCGGCACGCGGCGCACCGCCTGCTGCAGCTCGAGCGGCGGATGGCGATACTGTTCGCGATGCGGCACGAAGAGCACGACGCTGTAGCCAGTACGACGGGCCGAATCGTCGAACTGCCACACCTTGCGCGCGTACAGGTCGATCAAGGCCTCGACCCACCCGCTACCGTACAGGTCGGGCCACTGGTCGGCGAAGCGCAGGTGGGCTTCGATGATGCGCGCTCCGATGGTCTCGAGGTTCAGCATGCCGGTGTAGCCGCGCAGGTGCTCGCGACACCAGCGGCCGCACCAGTCTTCGACGGCGGGCACCGCGTCGGCATGGACCTCCCAGTAGTCGAACGTGCCCTCGCCGCTGGCAATGCCCCGGGCGTGACGCCACCAGCGCGGATCGCCATCGACGACCGCGACGTCGCTGCTGACGTGATCGCCTTCGAGCAGCGTCGACCACATGTGGCCGGGCCGGTAGGCCTCGGTATAGTCGGCCGGGGAGGCGAGCACGCGGCTGCCGACGCCCATGCCTTTCAGGTTGTAGATCGGTTTGGAAAACACGGGGTAGCTCGGCGGCGGAACGCCGTGGGGGGCTGCTGCCATTTTTTGGCTGGTAGCCACGCTAAGCTTGTCATAGACCCAACGATGACCCGGATTCCACAGCCAGCCGTCACTGTCCTCAGTCGGTATGAAAACGTCGGCCGGACAGATGGCACTCTCAAAATATTGAGTGCGCCAAGGATCGATCTCGCAAATCGGCACTTGAATTCCTGAATGGCGCAGGGGGACGATGTAGAGTGAGCGCGCGACTGTATCATTGCAACCGGGTACTGTGTCGTGCGTTGCAGGCGGTGCGGAGGTGACGTGTCGGACCAGCAGACGCTGAGCAAGCGGGTAGTCGAGTCTCCTGGTCCAGAACGGTTCATGACCGTACGCGACCATACCGAACGTCTGGCGGATCCCCTGTCGCCCGAGGACCAGACGGTTCAATCGATGCCCGACGCCAGCCCGACCAAGTGGCATCTCGCACATACGACGTGGTTCTTCGAAACCTTCGTGCTGAAGCCGTTTGCGCCGCGCTATCAGGCGTTCGATCCAGCCTACGAGTATCTGTTCAATTCCTACTACGAGGCGGTCGGCCCGCGACATCCGCGACCGCAGCGCGGCATGATCACGCGACCCGGCGTCGAGGAGATCCTGGCCTATCGCCGCTATGTCTCCGAGGAGATGGTCAAGCTGCTGCACGCCGGCGACAACCGCATCGAGCCGCTGGTGGAACTCGGCCTCCATCACGAGCAGCAGCACCAGGAATTGGTGCTGATGGATGCCAAGCACCTGTTGTCGCTCAATCCCTCGCATCCGAGCTATAGCGCGGCGGCGCCGGCGCTTTCGCCTCAGGACGGTGCGCTGGGTTGGCGAGAATTCGCCGGCGGGCTGCAGGAGATCGGCCATGGAGGTCCGGGCTTTGCCTTCGACAACGAGGGACCGCGGCATCGCGTGTGGCTGGAGCCGTTCGCCCTGGCGGCAAGGCCGGTGACCTGCGGCGACTATCTGGCCTTCATCGACGATGCTGGCTACCGACGCCCGGAACTTTGGCTGTCAGCCGGTTGGGACTGCGTCAATCAGCGGGGCTGGGAGGCGCCGCTCTACTGGCGGAGGGACGGCCAGGACTGGCACGTCTTCACGCTGGCCGGCATGAAGCCTGTCGATCCTGCCGAGCCGGTCTGCCACGTCAGCGCCTTCGAGGCGGCGGCCTTCGCCAAGTGGGCGGGCAAGCGCCTGCCGCGGGAGCAGGAGTGGGAAATTGCCGCCGGCTCGACGAGCGGCGTCGGGCAGGTTTGGGAATGGACCGCCAGTCCCTATATCGCCTACCCGGGCTACCGCGAACCGGCGGGCGCCATCGGCGAGTACAATGGCAAGTTCATGGCTAACCAGATGGTGTTGCGCGGCGGCTGCGCCTTCACGCCCCCCGGTCACGTGAGGCCGACCTACCGGAATTTCTTTCCCGCGGATGCGCGCTGGATGTTCGGCGGCCTTCGTCTGGCAGAGGATTTGCGATGAACGTTTCGGCATTGGCGATCGATCGGCTCGAGGCCGTCGATCGGAGTGAATTCGCGGACGCGGTGCTCGCGGGACTGTCGCGCCATCCGCGCGCCATTCCTGCCAGGTTCCTGTACGACGAGCGCGGCTCGGAGCTGTTCGACCAGATCTGCGAGCTGCCCGAGTATTACCTCACGCGCACCGAGACCAGCATTCTCGAGTCGTGTGCGCCGGAGATCGCGGCGCTCGCGGGACCCGGCTGCGCGCTGATCGAGTACGGCAGCGGTTCGAGCGTCAAGTCGCGCCTGTTGCTCGACGCCCTGGTCGATCTCTCGGTCTATGTGCCGATCGACGTCTCGCGCCGCCATCTCGACGGCACGGCGGCTGCCTTGCGGCGGGACTATCCCAGCCTCGATGTGCGTCCGGTCTGCGCCGATTACATGGCGTTGAGCGAACTGCCCGAGGAGGTGAATGGCGCGCGGCGGCTCGGCTTCTTCCCGGGCTCGACCATCGGCAACCTGACGCCCGGGGAGGCGACGGCGTTCCTGCGCCGCGCCCGCGCACTGCTGGGTGACAAGGGTGCCCTGGTGCTCGGCGTCGACCTGAAGAAGGATCCGCGCCGTCTGCACGACGCCTACAACGACTCCGCGGAAGTCACGGCGCAGTTCTCGCTCAATCTGCTGCACCGCATGAATCGCGAGCTGGGCGCCGATTTCGATCTGGCCGGCTTCGCCCACGACGCCTTCTACAACGCCCTCGAAGGGCGCATCGAAATTTACCTGCGCAGCCTACGTCCGCAGGTTGTGACGGTGGCTGGCCGGCGCTTCAGCTTCTCGGCGGGCGAGCGGATCCACACGGAATGGTCCTACAAATTCGACAGCGCCGGCATCGCTGCGCTCGCCGCAAGCGCCAGTTTCGCCATTGCCCGCACCTGGACCGATCCGGCGAACCTGTTTGCCGTCACGTACCTGGTTGCGGCTTGAGTCTGGCCGAGAGCTCCCGGTGAAGATGATCGTCGCGTATCCGCGGCAGCATGCGGCGTAGCATCTCGTCGGCCGGCTGACCCAGGCGTTCGGCCTCGGCCAGCTCGGCGAGGAAGGCGGCAATCTCCGCCTTCGAGGCGAAGCCCATGTAGCTATCGTCCGCCTCGTCGATGTAGCAGACCGGTGAGCTCGACTCGGGCGATATCGCCTCGGGCGGGACGGGTTTGTCGCGCTTGCCGGTCATGTCGCAGGGCATTCGTATGTGAGAGAATTTCCGTCATCCCGACCGGAGCCGCGCGCAGCGAGGCGTAGTGGAGGGACCTCGCTTGGGACCTGTAGCGAAATAAGCGCTTCGTTTGCGACGACACTACTGTCATCCCGAGCGCAGCGAGGGACCTTTGAGGCAGCGATAAAGGTCCCTCGCTGCGCTCGGGATGACAGCGATTTTGGATCGATTGTTTGGTCACAGGCCCTTACTGCAGAATCAGCAAGAAAGGTCCCTCGACTGCGCCGCCCTTCGGACGGCTCCGCTCGGGATGACGGGATTTTTGTCCGTAGGCAAATGCCGTTGGTCATGTCGGATGCCACCATTGGCCGGCCAGCACGACACCGGCCGACAACAGGCGCTTGTCACCCATCATGTGCTCGCCGATCGAATCGGCATAGTCGAAGGTGCCGCTCACCTGGTCGATCACGGTCGCCTCGCCGACGCTGCCGACCTTCAGGGTGCCGAGATCGGGGCGCTTGATCGCCGCGGCGGCATTGACAGTGGCGAGCTTGATCACCGTCGGCAAATCGACGCCGAGGCACAGGAACTTCGACATCGTGGTCAGCAGGTCGAACGCTGGTCCCTCGATTGAGATCACGTGCACGTCGGAGGAGATGACGTCGGGCAGGAACCCGGCCGCCAGCATGCCGCGCGTCGTGCCGAAGCCGAACGAGCCGCCGCCATGGCCGATGTCGAAGATCACGCCGCGCGCGCGGGCGGCCAGGATCTCGTCGCGCACCTTGCCGTCGGCGCGCACCGGCGCATTGGGGAAGGGGCGGAAGCAATGGGTGAGAATGTCGCCCGGCCGCAGCTGATCGACGACCTCGCGGCGCGACGGCGGCGGCGCATCGAGATGGGCCATCACCGGCAGGCCGACCTCCTCGGCGACGTCGAGGGCGATGTCGAGCGGCTTGACGCCGGAATCGCCGCTCGCCGAGCGGCCGACGCGCACCTTGATGCCGAGCACCAGGTCCTTGTGCTCGCGCGCCACGCGCACCGCCTCGCGCGGGTCGATCAGGCGCATGTCGCTGTTCTCGCCGACCATGACCGCCTTGGAGAAGGCGAAGATCCCGGGAAAGGACACGTTGAGATAGGGCAGGATGCGGACGGCGGAGGGCTCGATCACGTGCTTGCGGAAGCCGTGGAAGTTGCCCGGCCCGGCGCTGCCGGCATCGATGAAGGTGGTGACGCCGCCGGTGCGTGCGACCAGCTCGGCCTCGACGCCGAGCGAGGTGCCGCCCCAATAGACATGGGTGTGCAGGTCGATCAGCCCGGGCGCCACGATCTTGCCGCTGATGTCGCGCTCGGTGGCGCCGCTCAGCCCGCCGCCGATCGCCGAAACCTTGCCCTTGGCGAAGGCGATATCGGTCACCTTGTCGAGCGCCTGCGACGGGTCGACCACTCTTCCGTTCTTCAGCACCAGATCGTTCATCGCCCTACGCCATCCACTTGTTGGTTTGTTTCGCCGCCTTATCGCATCGTCGCCATGGCCTTCGCCAGCGCACCGGCGCGGGGCAGGGATACGTTTTCGAGGCCGAGCCAGTCGGCCATCAGGCGCAGCTCCTCGCGCAACGGTCCGGCAACGGCGCGGGCCTCCTGCCCGGCCTCGAGATGCAGCGCTGGGACCACCAATGTCGAGGTCGCCCGATCAGCCTTGAGGTCGACCCGGCCGACCAGCCGGTCGCCCAGCAGGAAGGGCAGCACGTAGTAGCCGTGCTTGCGCTTGGCCTGCGGCGTGTAGATCTCGATGCGATAGAAGAAATCGAAGATGCGCTCGGTTCGGTCACGCTCCCAGATCAGCGGATCGAACGGCGCCAGCAGGGCGCGGGCCTCCACGCGCCTCGGCTGACGCGCTGCGGGATCGAGGTACGCCGGGTAGGTCCAGCCCTCGACGTCGGCCGGCAGGAGGTCGCCGGCCTCGACCAGCTCGGCCAGGCGTGCCTTGGTGTCGGCGACCCCGAGGCGATAGTAGTCGCGCAGGTCGAATTCGGTCGCCACGCCCAGGGCGCGGGCCGACAGGCGCAGGAGCTCTCGCTGGGCTTCCTCGGCCGACGGGGTCGGCAGGGCGCGCACACGCTCCGGCAGCACGCGTTCGGTGAGATCGTAGACCCGCTCAAACGTGCCGCGGCGCGTCGCCGTGGTTACTTGGCCGGCGAAGAACAGCCATTCGACGGCGAGCTTGCCGTCGCTCCAGCCCCACCACGCGCCGCGGCCGGCACCGCCATTCGACAGCTCCGATGCGGCGATCGGGCCGCGATCGGCGATCTCGCGCAGGACCTCGTCGATATAGGCGGCCTTCTCGCGGCGGAACTGGTGCAGCTTGCCCTTGCCGTCGCCGGCATTCTCGGCCGCCCGTTGCATGCGCCAGCGCAGCAGGGGCTGGCTGTCGAGCGGCAGCAGCGAGGCTTCGTGAGCCCAGAACTCGAACAGGCCGCGCTGACTCTTGCGCCCCCAGGCCAGACGGTCGAGATGATCCGACTCGTAGTTGCCCAGGCGCGAGAACAGCGGCAGGTAGTGCGCGCGCGCCAGCACGTTCACCGAATCGATCTGCAGCAGCCCCAGCCGGTCGATGGTGCGCCTGACATGGCCTGCATTGACAGGGCCGTCGGGCCGGTCGGCGGCGAAGCCTTGGGCGGCGAGGGCGATCCGGCGGGCTGCCGCGGCGGAGAGCTTGGCTCGTCTGCGCATCATGTCAGTTCTGCTGGCCGCTCTGCCTTTACCAAGCGATCGACCAATCGCGCCGCCAGGGCAAGCAGCGTCAGCGTCGGATTGGAATGCGATGATGTCGGGAACACGGCGGCACTGCAGACGTGGAGGTTGGGGACTCCCCAGACCTGCAGCTGATCGTCGACGACACCGTCGCTTGGCGACGCGCTCATCCGCGCACCGCCCATGTGGTGGTTGACGTCGCTCAAATGGCTCTCGAAATCGGTCGCATCGGCTTGCAAAGCCTCGAACAGTCGCACGCGGCCGAGACCAAGTCTTTGGATTTCGTCGTCGAGGATCCGACAGAAGGCCAGGACGGTGTCCCAGGTCAGGTGCCCGATGCGCCAATGCAGGCGCGCCTTGCGCGCGCCGAAGCGGTCCCGCTCCTCGCCGAGGGCGATGTAGCTGTCGCGCGAGGGCTGCTGCTCGCACATCAGGGAAAGCTTGGCGGCAGCGCCCGGCTTGTAGATCAATCCAGTGCGCGCGAGCGCCCACAGGCCCGCGGCAAGCTGTCGGCTGCTGCTCACCATCTTCACGGCGCCCTCCATCCGCGGCTGCCGTACGAACGACCTTAGCTCGGAGAGCGGTCCGATTTCGTCACCATCGTAGAGCCACATCAGGCTGGCCGAGATGTTGAGCAGCCGGTTCGTGCGCTGCCAGTCGGCGCCGGCGCTGAGGCGCACGGAGAACCGGCGTCCGCCGCGCACGCGGGTGCCGAACACCTCTTGAAGCGTCCGCATGTCGGCTGACTCGACGTAACCGGCATCGAGGCAGGGATGTTCCATGAACGCCTTGCCGAGCCAACCCGAGGCGCTGCCCAGGCCGCCCGGCATCTGATGATCGTTGAGCAGCAGGATTCGGTTGGCCTCGATGCCGCCGCACGCCAGCACCAAGCTGTTGACCGGCATGGTCTGGCGCCGGCCGTGGAAGTCGCCGATCTCGATCGCCTGGACGCGGCCGCTGGTTGCCAGATCGATGCGCAGCAGATGGGCGTTGTAGAGCACGGTGACGTCGCGCTCGAGGGCCTGCCGGTGAAGCTTGTAGAAGTTCGGCTGCCGTGCCCACTTGGAATAGTGATAGTGCAGCAGCGCAGGATCGAACCCCGGATCGCGGCGATCGAGCAGCCCGAGAATGTCCGAATCGTAGTTGCGCTCATCGACACCCATGAAGCGGTTGGCGATGTCGTAGTAGGGCTGCAGCGTGTCGACGGAGATCGGCCAGCTGCTATGCTCGACCCAGTCGCGCGTCTCGAAATCGAGGCGGCCGAAGGGCAGGGACTGGCCACCCCAGGCCGTCGTCGTGCCGCCGATCGCGCGTTTGCGGTTCCACACCGCATTCGACATGGGCTTGGCGGTCTGCTCGATCTCGTTGAGGCTCTGCCTCTCGTCGTCCGGCTCGAAGTGGCCGCTCTCGATCACCATGACACGCCGGCCATGGCGCGCCAGCAGGACGGCGAGCAGGATGCCCGCTGCGCCCGCGCCGACAATGGTCACATCGAACGCCGCCCGATCGCCGTCGGACGACTGTGTGTTGGCGTCGATGAACGGCATGCTTCGCCGGGTTATGCCCGAAGAGCCCCGACATTGTCGCGGATATGCGCCAGGTTCGCCGAGGAGAACAGGACACGGCCCCTGGGATTGGCCGAGACACAGGCCGCCAGGGTGCGCGCCGCCGCGTTGCCGTCGCGGGCCACGCCGCGCAGGCAGCTATGGAAAATGTGGGTCATCGACGGAAACCGGTCAGGCAGCTCGGCATGCTGCGGCCAGGCCGGCCCGTACTCGTACTGCAGCACGTCCCAGTCGGCGAGCTCGCTCGGGGTGAGCGCAAGGGTGCGGCTGCCGCGCGCCGCCACGCCGAGCCGGCCGACCTTGCCGGCTTCCCGCAACTTCAGCAGGAAGTCGACGGCGGCCGGCTCGAGAGAGGACGGCAGCGCCTCGTGCAGCAGGTAGAGATCGATGGTGTCGATGCCGAGCGCACGCCGGCTGGCGTCGAACGATGCCTCGACCTCGGCCCGCCCGATGCGGCGGGGCGGTGGCTCTGCGTCGGCGGCGGATGGTGGATCACTTGCAGGCCGCGCGGCCGCCGGTGTGGGTCTGGACCGCAAACGGCGGCGCAGGGCATTGAGACCCATGGCGAGCTCAATCGGCAAGCGCGGCGCCTGCCCGGCCGGGAGGCCGAACTTGGTGGCGATGCTCACCTGCTGCCGCTTGCCGCGCAGAAAGTCGCCCAGCAGTCGCTCGGAGTAGCCGCGTCCGTAGACCGGTGCCGTATCGAAGTGGCGGATGCCGAGCTCGAGAACACCCTCCAGCAGGTCGCGCGCCCGGCGGGGACTGGCCAGGCCGGCAAGGGCGACACAGCCGAAGCCCAGGCGATCGATTCCGCTCACCGCTGCTCCCCTGCCGGGTTACGGCTATCGCGCTCTACAAAAAAGACCGTCATCCCGACCGGAGCCGAGCGCAGCGCGGCGTAGCGGAGGGACCTTTCTTGTAGCGACGTCGATAAGAAAGGTCCCTCGGCTGCGCCGCCTTTCGGGCGGCTTCGCTCGGGATGACGGAGAAAAGTGGCGTGCGGGCTTGCGCTGCCCACGGTGTTCGTCATGCGCCCAGCGCCGTCTCGGCCCGCTGCGCCATTGCCAGCAGTGGCCGGTCGTGCAGGCGCGGCGCGACGATCTGGAGGCCGACCGGCAGGCCATCGCGGCCGGTGCCGCACGGCACCGAGATCGCCGGCACGAGGGCCAGGTTGAACAGCGGCGTGAAGGCGGCGTGCCCGCGCGGGCCGACCGTCCTGTTCTCGATGGTCGGCGGATAGACCTGCTCGACCGGCCACGACACGCAGGCGGTTGTCGGGGTCAGCAGGTAATCGTAGTCGGTGAAGAACTGGGCGACGCTGCGGGCGCAGGCATCGGCGAAACGAAGGGCGGCAACCACCTCGGTTCCGCGAACCGCATGGCCGCGCTCGATCAGGGCGGCGACGTTGTCGCCGAACAGATCCTTGTCCCTGGCGTGGTGCTCGCCATAGAGCAGCGCGCTCGCTGCCGCATTGACCGCCGTGAAAGCGGTCTCTGACGTATCGGCCGGCCATGTGATGTCGGCCGCTTCGATCCGCCATCCGGCGGCGCGCAACTTTGCTACGGCCGCCTCGAACGCGGCCATGACATCGGCGTCCACCGCAACGTCGAGACCGAGCCGTGGGCTGACCGCGATTCGCGGGTTGGCGGGCGGAGCGGTGTTGAGCAGGGCGACGGAATGCGGATCGCGTCGATCGGGCCCGGCCATGACCTCGAAGGCGACCTTTGTGTCGGCGACGCTGCGGCCCATCGGCGCGGTGACGCCGTAGAGCGGGCCGTACGCCCCACCAAATCCGAACGGCGCGGGGATGGCGCCGGCCGATGTCTTGAAGCCGACGACACCGCAATGCGAGGCGGGACGCCGCCCCGAGCCACCGCCGTCCGTGCCGAGCGCAATCGGCGTGAAGCCCGCCGCCAGCGCTGCTGCGGCGCCGCCCGATGACCCGCCGGGCGTCAGGGACGGGCTGAGCGGGTGCCGGCTCGGTCCGTAGACCTTGTTCTCGGTGTGACCCTTGGCGGCCATCTCCGGCGTGTTGGTCATCCCGAGGAAGACGCCGCCCGCCTGCTTCAATCGCTCGACGGCCACGGCGTCGCGCGGCGGCTTGAAATCCTTCCACAGCAGCGAGCCGTTGGTGACGCGGCGTCCCTGGACCCAGGTCGTGTCCTTCACCGTGTAGGGCACGCCCAGGATCGGGCCGTCGAAGCCCTGTCGGCGGCGCGCGTCGACGGCGTCGGCGGCACTGCGGGCTTCCGCCGGGTCGAAATCGACGATGGCGGTCAAAGCCTGGTTGCGCGCCTCGACGCGGGCGATCGCGGCTTCGGCGACGTCGCGCGCCGTGGTCCTGCCCGAGCGCACGGCCTCGGCAATGGCGGCAGCGCCCTGGTCCAGCAGTTCCCTCGTCATTGGCTCCCCCATGCCCGACGCCGTCCGACATCGAGGCGTGCTACACTGTCCACACATGACGTTGGAGAGCGACCTCTATGCGCCGGTCAAGGCACTTCTCGAAGGACAGGGTTACGTCGTCAAGGGCGAGGTGCGCGGCTGTGACGTGGTCGCCGTGCGCGGCGACGAGCCGCCGGTGGTCGTGGAGCTGAAGCGGGCCTTCAGCCTTTCGCTCGTTTTCCAGGGAGTCGACCGGCTGGCCTTGTCGGAGCGGGTCTATCTCGCGGTCGGCAAATGGCCCAAGCCGATGAAGCCTGTCCGGAAGCTGTGCCGGCGGCTGGGGCTGGGCTTGCTGGTGGTCGACACCGGGCGGGCGGAGATCGTGCTCGATCCCGCGCCCTACCAGCCGCGCCTGAACAAGCACAAGAAGGGCCGCTTGCTGGGCGAGCATGCGCGGCGGGTCGGTGATCCGAACCTCGGCGGCTCGACGACGCGGATCCCGTTGATGACGGCGTACCGCCAGGAGGCGCTGCGCTGTGCCGGGTTGCTGGCCACCAATGGCCCGATGGCGCCCAAGGCAATGCGGGCCGCCGCCGATGTGCCGAACGCGACAAAAATCCTGCAGTCCGACTACTACGGCTGGTTCGAGCGTATCGAGCGCGGCGTTTACGGCATCACGCCAAAGGGCAGATCGGGGCTGGAGCAATTCAGCCGCAAGGATGGAACGACGTGAACGCCCGGGCCCTCAGGACGCTGGCCAAGAGCGGCTGGCATCGTTCGTTCCGCGTGCTGCAGCGTGCCGGCATCAATCTTCTTCCGGCGCACTTCTATTCCTGTGTTCCCGACCTCGATGACCTGGCGCGCCGCACCGACTGGCGCAAGCCGCGCAGCATGTACGGCATCGCCCATCGCGACATCGATGCCCAATTGTCGCTGCTCGGCGAATGGCTGGCGCCGCACAGCGAGCACCTCAGCCAGCATTCCATCCATGCCGAAGCGATCGTCGGCGGCGGCGGTGACGGCGGCTACGGCGAGATCGAAGCGGAAATCCTGTTCGCCTTCATCGCCGCCAACAAACCCGGCCGCATCATTCAGATCGGATGCGGGGTCAGCACGGCCGTCATGGTGATGGCGGCCGAAGCGGTCGGCCACAAGCCGGAGATCATCTGCGTCGAACCCTATCCAAGCTCCTACCTCAAGGAGGTGGAAGGGAGGGGCGTGATTCGTCTGGTCGCCCAGCCGGCCCAGCTCGTCGATCATCGGCAACTCGCGGCACTCGAGCCCGGCGACTTCCTGTTCATCGATTCCACGCATGCCGTAAAGCCGGGCAGCGAGGTGAACTATCTGGTCCATGAAGTGCTGCCGAGGCTCGGCAACGGCGTCTGGGTGCATTTTCACGACATCTACTTTCCCTACGACTACACGCGCGACGCCCTCGGCAACGATCTCTTCTTCCCGCAGGAAAGCACGCTTCTTTATGCCTTCTTGACCGGCAATGAGCGGTATCGCCTGGAAGTTTGCCTCAGCATGATCCACTACGCCGCCGCAGACAGGTTGCAAGGCCTGGTGCCGAAGTATCAGCCCAATGATCAGACAGACGGCCTGGCTGGCAGGAAAGGCAAGCATTTCCCGAGCTCGGCCTGGCTGCGTGTCGTCGGCGGATAGCGAGTCGGCCAGGCAGGGCAGCACTGGCGGAGCCACCGATGAACCGTGTTCTTACGTACTGTTTGAGTAAAATGGGGCAATGATCGCACGACCATCCTGGGCCGGGAGAGCCGCCGGTGACGCTCTCCCGTCAGTTCCGATGGCGTGGATCCTGCGGGCCATCCTCGGAGCCGGCAGCGCCGCCCTGCTGTACCTGGCATGGCCGGTGGCCGCAGGCGCCCTGGAGGCGCAAAAGGCCGACTCGGTAGTGTTCGAATTGCGCACGCGGCAACCCCTGAAGTTGCCGGCCGTGCTGGCGGCACTGCAGGCGCTGGATCGGGCGGTCGAAGCCGACCCGGTGGCTGGCCGGCGCCTCAAGCGGGCAGAGTTGCTGGCCGGCGCGGCCTTGGCGGCGAACCTGCCGGTGAGCAGCGAGCAACGCACGGCATGGCTGAAGAAGGCCGAATCGGACCTCGAATTCGGCCTCACCAACGATCCGGCGCGCGGCATCGCCTGGGCCCAGCTCGCGTCAGTTCGCCAGGCTCTCTACGGCGCGTCGGCAAAGGTCGTTGCTGCGCTTCTGATGTCGATCGAGACGGCGCCCATGCTCAACACCCTGTGGCCGCCCCGGCTCCAACTCATCCTCGACAATTGGCGATTCTTCACGCCGGAGGAACGCGAGCGGATCGTCTCTCATGTCGCTGCGACCTGGCGCCTGAGCAGCGACCGCCGCTGGTTTGCCGACGCCATCCACTCGCCGATCGACGAGCTTTTCCTGCGCCACGCCCTGGCTGACGATCAGAACGCTTGGGACGAGCTCCAGAAGCTCATCATGAACGCGAAGAAGAAATGAGCAGCGACATCGAGGAGACCGACAGACGCCGTCTGTCGGTGCTGGCGATGGCGCGGCAAGCCTGCGACTGGCTGGTCATGGCGGTACTGTTTGGCGTGATCGCCTTCTCGTCCATACCGATGGGCGCCAATCGCGACTGGGCGTGGGCGCCGATCGTCGTCGTCATCGGAGGGCTGGGACTTGCCATGGCGGCGGGCTTGGGGACGCGGTCGGGATTCGAGGTTGCCGAGGTCGAGCGCAGGCCCTTGTGGATTCTGCTCGCCCTGTTCGGTTTGTTCATCATGATCGTGCTGCTGCAGATGACCAGCTGGATGCCGGCGACCGCGGCAGCCTGGTTCTACGAAAGGGCGGCCCGCCTGCTCGGTGGGACGACCTCGTTCGTGCCGTCGTTGGCCATCGACCTGGAACGCAACAGCCTGCTCAAGGCCATGGCGTGCGGCGCCATCTTCCTGATGGTTCGTGCGCTTGGCCGACGCACCTTCCGCCCGCGGCTGTTCCTGATGTTCTTCATCGGCAGTGCCGTGCTCGTCATGATCTACGGTATCACGATGCAGGTCACGACCAACTCGTGCTACGTCGGCAGCTACCTCAAGAAGGACGGCGGCTACTCCTCCTTGACCGATGCCTGTGTGATGTCCGGCACCTTCGTGAACAGCAATTCGTTCGCCGCCTATCTTGGAATGGGCATCGTGGCGGCAGTCGCCTTGATCTTCGCGCCTCGCCGGCGGCCTCGCCTCGTGCCGCACGGCTACGAGGAAGTGGAGGGGGTAATCGCCTCGATCACGGGGTTTCGCCTGACCCTGCTCGCGATCTGCCTGTTCCTGCTGAGCGGAATCCTGATATCGGCGTCGCGGGCCGGCTTCGTTTCCACGCTGGTGGGTGTCGGCCTTGCTGTTGGCCTGCTGATGCGTGGTCGCTGGCGCTCACGGCCGGAGCTGATGCGGATGTTTCTGGCGGCGCTTGTACTGGTCCTTGTGGTCGGCCTGTTCGCCAGCGGCGCGCTGATCTCCAAGTCGATGAAGACGCACGAGGGAGGTAATCGCCTCGACATCTGGCTGGCCTCGCTGCACGCGCTCGGCGAATCGCCCTGGCTGGGCTGGGGACTGGGGAGTTTCGCCGACATCTACACGGTGCTTCAGCCGCCGGCGCTCACCCTGGCCAACGACCTCGCCCATTCGACCCCGCTCGAGATCCTGGTCGAGCTCGGTATCCCCGGTGGGCTCGTGGTCTTTGCCCTCGTGCTTCTACCCCTGGCGGTGTGTCTACGCGGTGCCCTGAGGGCGCCGCGTGGGCTGCGTTATCTTTCCGTCGCTGCCTTTGCGATGCCGGTCGTGCCGATTCTTCACTCTTTCATCGATTTCAGCCTCCAGATGCCGGCCATAGAGTTCGCCGTCAGCGCCATGTTGGCGATCGGCTGGTCAAGGGCCTTTGCAAGTCAGAATGGAAGGCAAAGGCAATTTACCTGACAAGATGCACTGAATTATGATCAGTTCGGGTGCAAATGTATGCCTTGGGAGGCATACGGTGGGTTTGGAAATTGCCTTTAGGAGAGGCATGACGGACGCTTTCATCGATGACTGCGCCAGTTGACGGCCGTGGGGAGCGACGATTGAGCGGTGCCGGTTTCTCCGGCGCGCTGTCTGCCCAGTCGCGCAGCCCTACGGCAGGGCATGTGCCTGCAGGCATGTCCACCATGCGCTCGGCGCCGCAGCGCTTCATCGAGACATGGGTCGACGCCGTCGTCGGCTTCTTGTTCTGCGTCGTGCTGCCGATCCCGATCTATGCCGTCGGTCAGCCGTTTTCGCGCGGTGTGCAGGGTGCCGAGCTCACCATCATCACAACGGCGCTCGCCTATTCGTTCGTCTGGTACTGTGCACGTCGGCTCGACGCCTTCCCGCGTGGTCCCCTGCAGGGCAATTTCGGCTACGTGGCGCCAGTGGCCGTTCTTACCTACGCATTGCTGGCTGCCGCACTGCTGCTGCTGAGGCTGGACTATTCGCGCGTGCAGTTCTTCGGCTCCGGTCTCCTGACCCTGTTGTGGATGGTGGGCGTATCCCAGCTCCGGGCGCGCTACCTGGTACGGGCTTATGCCGTCATTCCGAAGAGCTCGATCGCCGTCATGCCGAAGCTGGCAACCTGCCGCTGGCTTGACTTCGACCAGGCGCACCAGCAGCGCCTCGGCATTGATGCCATCGTGGCCGACCTGGGCGGCGAGCTGGAGAAGGGGCAGCTGGCGGCCCTGGCCGACGCCGCGCTCGCCGGCGTACCGGTGCTCGATCGGCGCTACATCCTCGAGTCGCTGACCGGACGCACGCCGCTCGGCGGGTTGACGCCCAATGAATTCGGGGCGCTGCTGCCGTCGCGGCAGTATCTCGTCATCCGCCGCCTCGTCGAGCTGCTCCTGACTGTGCTGTCCCTGCCGATCCTGCTGCCGGTGATGGTGGTCGTGGCGGTTGCCGTACGGGTCGACAGTCCTGGCCCGATCTTCTTCGTGCAGACCCGCATCGGCCGGCGCAGCAGGCCGTTCCGGATGATCAAGTTCCGCACCATGTATCATGGGGCCGGCGGGCCGAGCTTCACGACAGCGGCGGACAAGCGCATCACCAGGGTCGGCGCCTTCCTGCGGCGCAGCCGGCTCGACGAATTGCCGCAGCTGATCAACGTCTTCATCGGCGACATGAGCTGGGTCGGCCCGCGGCCGGAAGCGGCGACGCTCGAGGAACGCTACGTGCGCGATATCGAGCACTTTGCCCTGCGTGGCATCGTTCGGCCAGGCGTGACCGGCTGGGCCCAGATCAACCAAGGCTATGCCCATGAGGCTGACGAGATGCGGTCGAAACTGGAGTACGATCTCTATTATCTGAAGCATTGCTCGCTGTGGCTCGATCTCGTGATCGTCCTGCGTACCTTCGCCGTGGTTTTTCACGGAACCGGTGCGCGCTGACCACCCATGTTCCCCAGGGCATTCGCATGTGGGCGCTCTTTCATTCTCCTCCCCAGCTTTGCTGGGGAGGTGCCCCGTCATACGGGGCGGAGGGGTCATGGGCCTCAGTCCCACTGCTCATGACCCCTCCGTCGCCGATGACGGCGACACCTCCCCAGCGAAGCTGGGGAGGAGAGTGAAAGGCGCGCCAATGTGCGAATGCCCCGCCATGTTCCCTGACGCGCTTCGACGGCTATGTGCGGAATAGCCGGCGTCCACGCCTATCCGGGAACTGCCTCGCCGGTCGATCGCGGGGAGCTCCTGCGGATGAACGACCGCATGGCAGCGCGCGGGCCGGACGGCAGCGGCCTGTGGCTGAGCGACGACGGCCGCATGGGGTTTGCCCATCGTCGCCTCGCCATCATCGATCTCAGCGACAGCGGCGCCCAGCCGATGCACAGCGCCTGCGGCCGATTCAGCATCACCTTCAACGGCGAGATCTATAACTATCGCGAGCTGCGCGCCGAGCTGCAGTCGAAGGGCTACGCCTTTCGCGGCGGTTCGGATACCGAGGTCATGCTGCAACTCTATGCCGATTGCGGCGTCGAGATGGTCGGCAAGCTGCGCGGCATGTTCGCGTTCGGCCTGTGGGATGCCGAGAAGCGCATCCTGCTGCTGGCGCGCGATCCGCTGGGCATCAAGCCGCTGTACTGGGCCGACGACGGCTGGACGCTGCGCTTCGCCTCGCAGGCCAAGGCGCTGCTGGCCGGCGGCCAGCTCAAATGCCAGCCCGACCCGGCGGGCATCGTGGGCTTCCACCTGTTCGGCAGCGTGCCCGAGCCCTTCACCGTATGGCGTGGCATCCAGGCGTTGCCGGCCGGCACGACACTCACTGTCGATGCGTGCGGGCCCGGGGCCCCGCGGCGCTACTACGACGTCGCCTCGGCGCTTGCGGCACGCGCCGCCAAGGGCGAGAGCGCTGATGCCGATCCGCGCCGGCAGCTCGCCGAGGCGGTGCACGATTCGGTTCGTCACCATCTGGTGGCCGACGTGCCGGTCGCGGTCTTTCTTTCCGCCGGCCTCGATTCCGGCGCCTTGCTGGGGACGATGGCCGAGCTCGGCGCGCGCGATGTCTCTGCCGTGACGCTGGGGTTCAGCGAGTTCGAGGGGCTGGCTCACGACGAGGTGCCGTTGGCCGCGGGAATGGCCAGGCGCTACGGCGCCCGTCACATCGTGCGGACCATAGACCGGGCGGAATTCGAGCACGACCTGCCGGCGATCTTCGACGCCATGGATCTGCCGACCATCGACGGCATCAACACCTGGTTCGTCGCCAAGGCCGCCCGCGAGGTCGGCATCAAGGTCGCCCTGAGCGGGCTGGGAGCCGACGAGTGCTTCGGCGGCTATCCGTCGTTCGTCGACGTGCCCCGCAGCGTGCGCTGGGTTCAGCCTTTCTCCTGGCTGCCCGGCCTCGGCGTGCTGGCCCGCCATGGCCTGTCGACCCGGCTCGCCAAAGGTCTCGGGCTGCATCCCAAGATGGCCGGGATACTCGAGTATGGCGGCAGCTGGGCGGGCGCCTACCTGCTGCGCCGCAGCGTCTACATGCCCTGGGAGCTCGAGGATCTCCTCGAACCGACCCTGCTGCGCGAGGGCTTGCGACGGCTGGCGCCGCTCGGCGTCATCGCCGCCGAGCTACAGGCGGGTCGATTGCTCGACGCCTTCGACAAGGTCGCTGCGCTCGAGACGACGCTCTACATGCGCAATCAGCTGCTGCGCGACGCCGACTGGGCCGGCATGGCGCACGGCGTCGAGATACGCGTGCCTTACGTCGATCCGGTCTTTCTCGCCAGCCTGCCGGCGGGCAATGTTCTGGCGCGCCTCGATGCCAAGAAGGCGGTGGCCTCGGTGCCGGTCCCGCCGCTGCCCGCCGCTATCCAGAACAGGCCGAAGACCGGATTCGCCACGCCGGTCGGGCGTTGGCTGTGCGAGGCCACCGAGGCATCCGCAGGGCAGGGCGTCGACTTTTCCGTGGCCTCGCGGACCTGGGCCTTGCGCGTCTGGCGACATGGTTGGGCCGCGCCGGTGCCGGCATGAGATGGGAATGACGACCCGTATCCTGGCCCTGGTCACCGATGCCTACGGCATGCGGGGTGGCATCGCCCGCTACAATCGCGATCTGTTCGAGGCATTGGCGGCCGACGGTGCGGAGATCTTCGTGCTGCCCCGGCACGGCAGCGCCGAGGGGCTGACGTTGCCGACCGGCATCCGCCAGTTCCCGGCAGTGCTCGATCGACTGCGGTTCTGCCTGGCATCGCTCGGCGTTGCCTGGCGCTGCCGGCCGGTCGACGTGGTCTTCTGCGGGCATGTGTTCATGGCGCCGTTTGCGCGCCTGGTGGCGCGCCTGACAGGCGCGCACTATTGGCTCCAGGCGCATGGCGCCGAGGTGTGGACCGACCGCCGCGACATGGTGCGCCGGGCGATCGAGGCGGCCGACATGGTGAGCACGGTAAGCCGTGCGACGCGGCGGCTGTTGCTCGACTGGGTCGACCTCGCACCCGAGCGGGTGCGGGTCCTGCCCAACACGGTCGACGACCGATTCACGCCAGGCCCTCCGTGCGAGGCGCTGCGGAAGCGTCTGCGCCTGGGGCCCGGGCCGGTCTTGCTCACGGTCGGCCGCATCTCCTCGACCGAACGCTACAAGGGCCACGAGCAGATCTTTGCAGCTATGCCGATCCTGCGACGCCATTTTCCCGATCTCGTCCATGTCGTGGCCGGCGATGGCGACGATCGTGCGCGGCTGGAGCAGCGCGCCGCCGAGTTGACGGGCGACCGGCAAGCCGTGCGTTTCCTGGGTTACGCGCCGGAGGACGAGCTGCCCGATCTCTATCGCCTCGCCGATCTGTTCGTGATGCCGAGCTCGGACGAGGGGTTCGGCATCGTCTATCTCGAGGCGGCGGCCTGTGGCCTGCGCGTCGTCGGCGGAGCCGGGGGCGGCAGCGACGATGCGATCCCCGATGGCCGGGTGGGTGTCGTCGTTGATCCCAACGACCAGGCCGCCCTTGTCGAGGCCATCCTGCGCCTGCTCGAGCAGGGCAGGGTCGACCCGGCGGTAATTGAACCGTACCGCCGGCCGCATTTTGCTAAGGCCGCGGGCCTACTCCTTGCTCGCCTTCTGGCGCAGCCGCGTCGTATGAGGGGGTAGCATGAGCACGTCCCAAGCCGATTCGGTCCGGCGGCTGGTCCTCGAGGCGGGTGGCGCCGACCGCCAGTATTGGCTCGACCTGTGGCGCTATCGCGAGTTGTTCTTCATCCTCGCCTGGCGCGACGTTGCCGTGCGCTACAAGCAGACGGTGATCGGCATCGCCTGGGCGTTCCTGCGGCCGTTCCTCACCATGGTCGTGTTCACCGTGGTGTTCGGCCGGATCGCCAAGCTGCCGAGCGAGGCCGGGGCGCCCTATGCCGTCATGGTGTTTGCGGGCCTGCTGCCGTGGACCCTGTTCTCATCGGTGCTGGGCGACGCCGCCGCCAGCGTCATCGGCAACGGCCAGCTGGTCAGCAAGGTCTACTTTCCCCGCATGGTCATCCCGCTGGCGACCATGGTGGTCGCGCTGATCGATTTCCTCGTCAGCCTGGTGATCCTTGCCGGCCTGATGCTGTGGTACGCGGTGATCCCGGGTTGGCAGATTCTGCTGCTGCCGGTGTTCGTCGTGCTCACGCTGCTGGCCGCCCTTGGTCCGGCGATGTGGCTGGCGGCCATGATCGTGAAGTTCCGCGACTTCCGCTTCGTCGTTCCTTTCGTCATCCAGGTCGGGCTGTACGTCTCGCCGGTCGGCTTCTCGGCCACCCTGGTGCCCGACGACTGGAAGCTCCTCTACAATCTCAACCCGCTGGTCGGCATCATCGACGGCTTCCGCTGGTGCGTCCTGGGCGGCGACAGCCCGATATACCTGCCGGGCTTCGTGCTCAGCCTGGCTGTCATCGCTGTCATGCTGTGGTGGGGTACGCGGAGCTTCCGTCGCACCGAGCGCAGCTTTGCCGACCTGATCTGACCATGCCGGACACCGTCATCCGCGCCGAAGGGCTCGGCAAACGTTACCTGATCGGCCACCGCGTCCACCGCGAGGGCATCTTCGGCGAGGTCGTCATGCGCGGCGCCCGCAACATATGGCGCAAAGGCCTCGACCTGATGCGCGGCCAGAGCGTGATCGAAGGCGACGTCATCGAGGAATTCTGGGCCCTGCGCGACGTCAACTTCACCATCCGGCGGGGCGAGGTCATCGGCGTGATCGGCCACAACGGCGCCGGCAAGACGACGCTGCTGAAGATCCTGTCGCGCATCGTCGAGCCGACGCAGGGGCGGGTCGAGATCACCGGACGGGTCGCCAGCCTGCTCGAGGTGGGCACCGGGTTCCACCCGGAGCTCACCGGCCGGGAGAACATCTTCCTGAACGGTGCCATTCTCGGCATGAGCCAGCGCGAGGTGCGGGCGCGCATGGACGAGATCGTCGATTTCTCGGGCATCGAGAAATTCCTCGACACGCCGGTCAAGCGCTACTCGGTCGGCATGTATGCGCGACTGGCCTTCGCCGTCGCCGCCCATCTCGAGACCGAGGTCCTGTTCGTCGACGAGGTGCTGGCCGTCGGCGATGCGGAGTTCCAGGCGCGTTGCCTCAACCGGATGTCCAAGGTCGCCAATGCCGGCCGCACCGTGCTGTTCGTCAGCCACAACATGGCGGCGGTCAGCGCGCTCACGCGCCGGGCTCTGGTGTTCCGTGGCGGCACCCTGTCGTTCGACGGGGCGATCCAGGATGCCGTCGCTCACTATGCCGAGTCGCTGAGCCGCATGAGTGTCGAGCGAGATTGGGGCCGCGGCACCAATGCCACCTTGCTCGAGGCGTCGCTTCTCAATGCGGACGGCCTTCCGACCGACCGTTACGAGCCCGGTACGCCGCTCAGGCTTCGTGTCGCGATCGAGACCACCGGCATGCCCGGCATGTCCCTCGACGTGGTGCTGCGTGACGAGCACAATCTGCCGATCGCCTATTATTCCTCGAGCATCTTCAGCGCGATCTCGCTGCCGAGCGTGGCCGGCCGCTATGTGTGCACGCTTGGTCTTGCGCCGTATTTCCTGGCATCGGGCCAGTACTGCTTCGACTTGATGACCAACTATAACAAGTACCATGGCGATCATCGCGTCGACAACGCGGTCCGGTTCACCGTCGAGCTGTGCAGTCCCGATGGCATTCCGTTCGACTTCAACCAGAGCCTGGGCCAGGGTACGCACGCGATGCGGCTGAGCGCGCCGCTGCACTTCCAGCCCATGCCCGAGCCGGCCTCTGGCGGCGAAAAGCTGCGGGATTGATCGGTGCCCGAGCCGCGAAGGGTATGCATCGTGAGCCCCGGCAATCTCGCCTCGAACCCGCGGCTCTTCAAGGAGGCGGATGCACTGCATTCGGCCGGCTACGACGTGACCACCGTCGTAACCGACTTTTCCGAGTCGGTCCGGGCATTCGACGACGAGCTGGTGGCGCGCGCGTCGTGGCGCGTCGTCCGCATTGCCCGCCAACGCGGCCTGAATTTGCGCTCCGCGGCGAGCGCCCTGATCGCGCGGACCATGGGCGGAAGGGTTCCGGTCGGGCTGGCGTGTCGCGCGGCGGGAGGCGCGCCGGTCGGCGCCATGATGCGCTCTGTCCGCGCCGTCGAGGCCGACCTCTACGTCGCCCACTATGTCGCGGCCCTGCCGGCGGCGGCTGACGCCGCGCGTCGGCATGGCGCGCTGCTCGGTTTCGACGCCGAAGACTTTCATTCAGGCGAAGGCGTCGGAGGGGCCGGCGAGGACTTTCGCATGAAAATGGTGACTGCGGTCGAGCAGGCGACCCTGCCGCACTGCGCCTACAGCACCGCGGCATCCCCGCTGATTGGGCGCGCCTATGCCGAGCGCTATGGCCTCAGCCCCACCACGATCCTGAACGTCTTTCCGCTGGCCATGGCGCCGCGGCAGCCCAGGCCGCGCGAACGGGCGTCCGCCGAATTCAAGGCATACTGGTTCTCCCAAACGATCGGCCTTGATCGCGGCCTGCAGGCGTTCGTGCGGGCAATGGCTCTCACCAGGTGCCGCGTCACGCTCGACATTCGCGGCAGCAACCGATGGCGACACGGCGATACGCTGATGAAGCTGGCCGGCGAGCTCGGCATTGCCGACCGCGTGAGGCTCCTGCCGTTGGCTCCCCCTGGCGAGATGGTCAGGCTCGCGGCCGACTACGATCTCGGCCTGTCGTTGGAGACCGATATCAGCGAGAGCCGCAATTACTGCCTCACCAACAAGATCTTCAGCTACCTGCTGGCCGGCGTCCCGACAATGCTGAGCGACACGCCGGCGCAGCGCGCCCTGGCGCCCGATCTCGGCCGCGCAGCCACCGTCGTCTCGTTGGCTGACCCTGCGGCCATGGCATCCGCTCTGGACCTCATATGCGGCACGGAAGGCGCTCTCGAGGAAGCAATGGCGACGGCCTGGCGGCTGGGCCGCGAGCGTTACAACTGGGAGGTCGAGCAGCGGTTGCTGCTCGACGCCGTCGCCAATGCCTTCGAGGCTGCCCCGGCCGGCACGGCGAGGCGGCACTGATGGCGAACCAGCGCCCTTGCATCCGCAGGACTGTCGACCACGACTTTTTTCTACGTCATCCCGAGCGGAGCCGCCCGAAGGGTGGCGCAGTCGAGGGACCTTTCTTACCGACGTTGCAACAAGAAAGGTCCCTCCACTGCGCCGCGCTGCGCTCGGCTTCGGCCGGGATGACAATGTTTTCTGTCAATTGCGTTCGTGCTGCTTGCAGCGAGGCCAGACGCTGATGCGGCTTCTCTTTACCGTCGATCCGGAGATCGAGGTGCCGCCGAAAACCTACGGGGGTATCGAGCGCATCGTCGATGCACTGGTGCGTCACCTGCAGGCTGCCGGACACGAGATCGCCCTGATCGCCAGGCCCGGCTCGGAATGCCCGGCAGACAGGGTCTTCCCGTGGCGGGGGCTGATCTCCCAGTCGACGCCCGACACCGTGATCAACACGTGGACGCTGTCGAAGGCGGTGAGAAGCTTCCGGCCGCACGTCATCCACAGTTTCGCGCGTCTCGCCTATCTCACGCCGCACTTGCGCGGCCGAATCCCGATCATCATGTCCTACCAGCGCTATCCCACGATGCGGACGATCCGCATGGCGCTGCGGCTGGCCAGGCCGGGCGTGGTGACGTTCACCGGCTGCAGCGAGTACATCGCCCGCCGCGGGCGGCCGGCCGGCGGCGAGTGGCACGGCATTCCCAACTTCACCGACACCGAGGCTCTGCAGTTCAACCCGAGCGTACCCGCCGATGCGCCGCTGGTGTTCCTGAGCCGTGTCGAGACGATCAAGGGGGCGGATTGGGCGATCGAGATGGCGCGCCGTACCGGGCGGCGCCTGATCATCGCCGGCAATCATGCCACGAGCGGGGAGGAGGGCGCCTACTGGAGCGACCGGATCGCGCCCTGCATCGGCCGTGACGGCATCGAGTATGTCGGGCCGGTCGACGACGTGCAGAAGAACGCCTTGCTGCGTCAGGCCCTGGCGATGGTCGTGCCGATCCAGTGGGACGAGCCGTTCGGCATCGTCTTCGCCGAGTCGCTGGCCTGTGGCACGCCGGTCATCTCCTGTCCGCGCGGAGCCCTGCCGGAAATCGTGCGACCGGGCATCGATGGATTCCTGGTGCAATCCATCGAAGAAGGGTGTGCGGCGGTCGAACGCGTCGGCGCGCTCGACCGGGCGGCCTGCCGCCGCCGCGCCGAGGAGTGCTTCTCGCCGCGCGCCGTGGTGGCGCAGTATCTCGCTCTCTATGAGCGGGTCCGCACCCGCCTGGGGACAGCCTGATGAAACGCATCGCCTTGGTGACGGGGCACTTTCCCCCCAGCAATTTGGTCGGCGGCCAGCGCGCGCGCCTGTGGTCGCAGTACCTGCCCGAGCTCGGTTGGGAGCCGATCATCGTCACCGGCGATCCGGCGATGTACGAGGAACGGCCCGACCCGGACCTCGCGCTCCTGGTGCCGAAGGGCTTGCGCGTCATCCATGCGCCGACCTATTCCAACAAGCCGATCCGGCTGGTGGGCGATATCGGCGTGCGGGCCTTCATGGGTACCTACCGCGTGCTCGCCGACCTCGCCCGCTCGGGCCAGATCGACTTCGTCATCATCACCATCCCGTCCAACTTCCTGGCGTGCGTCGGGCGGCTCATTCACCGTCGCTTCGGCATCCCCTTCGGCATCGACTATATCGATCCCTGGGTACATCGCTGGCCGGGCGTGGAGAAGGTCTTCAGCCGCGCCTGGGGCGCTCACCATCTTGGCAATATGCTCGAGCCGTGGGCGGTCCGGGGCATCTCGCTGGTGACCGGCATGTCGCTGGGCTACGTGCAAGGCATGCTCGATCGCAATCCGGAGGTCGCCAGGACCGCCGTGGTGGCGGCCATGCCGATGGGCGGCTCGCCGGAGGAGTTCGAGATCGTGCGCAGCCTTCATCGGCCGCCCTTCCTGTTCAAGCAGGGCGACGGGCGGATCAACCTGGTCTATGCCGGCGCACTGCTGCCGCGCGGCCTCACCGTGCTCGACACGTTCCTGTCGAGCCTCGGTGTGTTGCGGGACAAGGCGCCGCGTCTCGCCGAACGGATCTGCGCGCATTTCGTCGGCACCGGGACGGCGCCCGACGATCCCAAGGGCCACCAGGTCCTGCCGCGCGCCGAACGGCTCGGCGTCGCGCAGATGATCAACGAGCATCCGCATCGCATCGGCTATGTCGATGCTCTCAATCACCAGATCAACAGCGACGGCATCCTGGTGCTGGGGTCGACGGAGCCGCATTACACGCCGTCGAAGGTCTTCCAGGGCATCCTGTCGCGCCGGCCGATCTTCGGCATGCTGCACGAGGCCAGCACCGCGGTGGACATGGTGCGCCGGGCACGCGCCGGAACGGTGCTGACCGTCACCGAGACGCAGTTGCCGACGGCCGCGGCGACAGCCGAGGGTCTGCGATCGCTGCTGGAGGACAGGGCCTACGATCCGGACGCCGTCGACTGGAGTGCCTTCGAATCCTACACCGCGCGCGAGTCGACGCGGCTGATGGTGGACGCCCTCGACCGAGCCTACGCTCGAAGCAGGGTCGCCAGGGCAGCGTGAGGTGGCAGCCGTGATATCGCCGCCTGACCAGGGCATTCGCATATGGACAATGATCGCGTCATCCCGAGCGAAGCCGTCCGCAGCATGGTTTCTCCTCCCCAGCTTCGCTGGGGAGGTGTCGCCGTCTTCGGCGACGGAGGGGTCATGAGCCACAATCCCGCTGCTCATGACCCCTCCGTCGGCGATTACGCCGACACCTCCCCAGCGAAGCTGGGGAGGAGAAACCATGCTGCGCGCGGCTCCGGTCGGGATGACGGGTATTTCTTCAATATGCGAATGCCCTGGCCGCCTGACAGGGCGGCATGACATGGCGGTTCCCCGCATCGGCTTCCTGCTGAGCCATCCGATCCAGTACTACGCGCCGATCTTTCGCGCGCTGGCCAAGCGCTGCGACCTGCAGGTCTTCTTCGCCTACCGGCAACCGGCGGCTGGTCAGGCCGATGCCGGCTTCGGCGTGGCGTTCGACTGGGACATCGATCTTCTCGGCGGCTACGAGAGCAAGTTTCTTCAGAACGTCGCGCGGCATCCCTCGACCGACCGCTTCAACGGCTGTGACACGCCGGCCATCGGCCGTGAGATCGCAGAAGGCCGCTTCGACGCCCTCGTCGTGCCGGGCTGGGCCCTGCGCTCGTACTGGCAGGGCATCCTGGCGGGACGGAAGGCGGGCGTGACGGTGCTGGTTCGCGGCGACTCCCAGCTCGGCGGTCACCAGAAGCCGTGGGTCAGGCTGGCCAAGCGGCTGGTCTTCGCGCAGGTGCTGCGTCGCTTCGACGGGTTCCTCTATGTGGGCCGAAGGAATCGCGAATACCTGATGCATTATGGCGTGCCGGAAAAACGCCTGTTCTTCTCGCCGCACTGCATCGACAACGACCTGTTCGCCGCCGCCAGCGAGGCGGCACGTCGCGGCGGGCCGGCCGACGAGCGAGCACGACAGCACGTGCCGAGAATCCTGTTCGTCGGCAAGCTGATGGCGCGCAAGCGGCCGGTCGACGTCCTGCGCGCGGCCGATATGGTGGGCCGCCGGATCGGCCCCGTCGAGGTGGTGTTCGCCGGATCGGGAGAGCTCGAGCCGGAGCTCCGGCGCGTCGCGGCCGCGACGCAGGTCGCGACCACCTTCCTCGGCTTCGTGAACCAGAGCCAGCTGCCGGCTGTGTACAGCGCCGCCGATGTCATCGTCCTGCCGTCGAACTCGTCGGAGACCTGGGGGCTGGTCGTCAACGAGGCCATGGCCTGCGGCGTGCCCGCCGCGGTGTCGGAGGCGATCGGCTGTGCGCCCGACCTGGTCGAGAACGGCGTCACGGGCGCCACTTTCGCCGACGGCGACCTTGCCGGTTGCGCGCGGGCGCTCGAAAGCGTTCTGGCCCTCGATCGCGCGGCGACGCGACGTCATCTGGCCGAACGCATGGCGACCTACTCGCCGGCGCGCGCGGCCGACGGCATCGTCGAGGCGGCGTTGGCCCTTGCCGGCCGGGCGCGGGCAGAGTAGGTGCCGTTCATGCGAGGCTCGGCCGGCGTCAGCCTATGTCCACGATCACCTTAGCCAAGTCCGCCGGCGTCACGCGGCTGGATTACGACCTGCTGCGTCGCGTTGCGATGGTGTTCGGGGTCGTGAATCTGCTGCTTGCCCCGCTCATGATGGATTCGCTGGCATATGCCGGGGGTGCCGTGACGCCGTGGCTGCTGCTTCGCATCATCGGCACGCCAACCATGCCGGCCGCCGCTGCCTATCTGTTTCTCTGGCAGTGGATGCAGGTCTTCGCCCGCGTTCTGCAGGTCCAGATCGATGGCGAATCGCTGGGTGCCGGCATCCACGGGATCAATGTCACGCGAGCCTATTGGTACATGCTGGCGAGCCTGGTGGCGATGGCCGTCGCCTTTCGCGTCACATTGAGCGGGCTTCGCCCGGCCACCTATGCCGCTGCCGTCGCGCACGAGAGGTGGCGGCCGACCGATCTGATCATCGTCTATTTCGGAGCGATCGTGGTCAGCCTGGTCTTCGCCTTCGCCGGCCGGCTGGTACCGGCGCTGTTCCAGGCGATGGACGTCGCGTCGCGCCTCAAGGTCGTGGCGCTGTTCGTTCTCTGCACTTACACCTTTAGCACCGGCCAAGGCATGAAGTTCATGCTGGGGGCGGTGTTCTTCGAGATCCTGGTCGGCTTCACCGGCTTCTTCTCGGATTTTCGCGGCGTGTTCATCTACGTTGCGGTCGCGGCGATCGCGGCGCGCATCCGGTGGACGACGATGTCCAGCATCGCCGCGGTCGTCTGGGTGTCGCTGCTTCTCGTGCTGGCCCTGTTCTGGACGTCGGTCAAGAACGACTATCGCGTCTATGCCAGCCAGTCCGAGGAATCGCAGGAGATCAAGGTCCCGCTCAGCGAACGCATGGCCTATCTCGGCGAGAAGGTGACATCGGCCGACGGCATCAACTGGAGCGATGCCGCCTATACGCTGCTCATTCGCTTGGCCTATGTCGACATTTTCGGCGCCGTGATCGGGGTGCAGGAATCGTCGCCGGAGCCCGAGCCTTACCGGCAATGGAGCGAGGCTTTCGGTCACGTCTTCCAGCCGCGCTTCCTGTTTCCCGACAAGCCCCAACTCCTCGACTCGGACGTCTATATGCGCCTGGCCCGCAGCGACCCAGCCGAGCATGCCCGCGTGGGCACGTCGATCAGCGTCGGCTATATGGGCGAGAACTTCGCCGATTTCGGTTTTCCGGGCATGCTGTTCGGCATCGTGTTCCTCGGTGTCATGCTCGGTTTGGTCACGCGCTTCTTCATGTCCTCGAACCTGCCCCTGATGGTGCGCGAAGGCATCGTCATGGGGTTCGTCTTCAGCATGGCCCGTGACGGCGTCGAGGTGTCGTTGCCCAAGGTCCTGGGCGGCATGTTCATGTTCTTCCTGGTGTTCAGCCTGATCGCCAGGTTCGGGCTTCCGATCGTCGTCCGCTGGCTCGACACGCGGGCCGCCGAAGCGCGTGCCAGGGCCGCCTCCGTGTCATGATCGCGCCGTCGCAGCATTGAGAGACGGGCCGTTGCGGCTGCTCCATGTCGTTCCGACCTATCTGCCGGCAGTCCGCTACGGCGGACCGATTCGCTCCGTCCACGCGCTGTGCCGGGGGTTGGCCGGCGAGGGACACGACGTCCACGTCTTCACGACCAGCGTCGATGGTCCGTCCGACAGCGATGTACCGTTGCTCGAGACGGTCGATCTCGAAGGCGTGAAGGTCACCTACTTCCCGAGCCGCAATCTCCGGCGACTCTATTGGTCGCCCGCCATGGGGAAGGCCCTCGCGGCCACGGTGGCGGGTTTCGATCTCGTGCACCTGCACGCGATCTACCTGTGGCCGATCTGGGCGGGCGCGCGGGCGGCCCGCCGCCACGGGGTCCCCTACGTCATGTCGCCTCGCGGCATGCTGGTCCCCGAGTTGATCCGGCGAAAGAATCGCTGGGTGAAGACGGCCTGGATCGAGCTGATCGAGCGCGGCAACCTCGAACGGGCGGCGGCCATTCACGTCACCTCGTCGGTCGAGGCCGAGCATGTCGCGAGCTTCGGCTGGCCTCTGCGGCGGCTCGCCATGATCCCGCATGGCGTCGACGATCCGCCGGCGCCTTCGGCGGCGACGCCTGCCGCGGATATCGCCGACGCTGTTGCGGCCGGCCCCGTCGTGCTGGCGCTCGGCCGGATCAGCTGGGAGAAGGGGCTGGACCGGCTCGTCGCGGCACTGCCCGAGGCGCCGCAAGCCCGCGTCGTCCTGGCGGGTGGCGACGCCGATGGTCAAGCCGCGCGGCTTGCCGCCCAGGCGCGCGAGCTGGGCGTGGCGGATCGCGTCGCGATTGTCGCGCGGCATGTCGATGGCGTCGACAAGGAGGCGCTGTTCGCGGCGGCGCAGCTCTTCGCCATGACCTCGCTGTCGGAGAATTTTGGCCTGGCTGCCTTCGAGGCCCTGCGCCGTGGTGTACCCGTGCTGGCGACGTCGGGGGTCGGAATGGCCGAGGTGGTGCGTGACACCGGCGCCGGCCGGGTGGTCGATGCGACGCCGACGGCAATCGCCGCAGCGCTCAGGGAGATGCTGGCGGATCCGCAGCGCTGTCGGATGATGGGCGAGGCCGGGCGTGCTCGCGTGATCGGATCGTACAGCTGGCCGGCAATCGCCCGCCGCATGGCGGCGCTTTACGCATCCCTGCTCGGCGGAAAGTCGGCTGCGGCCGCCGCATGATGGATTTGCTGGCGAAGAGCCCCTTCGATCCGGTGGAGGAGCCGAAAATCGTGATCATCGCCGACTGGCTGCCGCCCGATTTTGGCGCCGTTGGCCAGTACATGCAGATGCGCGCGCAGGCGCTCGCCGAGCAAGGCCACGATGTGACGCTGATCGGCCTTGCCTCCTCGGGCAGCGCGACTCGCAGCGGTGCCAGAGGGCAGGGGCGACTCACGGAGCTGCGGCTCTCAGCGACGTCCGTGCCGCGAACCTCGTTGCTGCGGCGTCTGCTGTGGACGATCTGGACCAACGTGCGGCTGGTCGCAGCCGGCTTTCGGAGCCTGCGGGCGGCGGATGGCATTCTTTTCACCGGTTCGCCGCCGTTCCTGATCCACTTGCTGGCGCCGTTGCGCTTCCTGTGGCGGGGCAGGCTGGTCTATCGGATCACGGACTTCCATCCGGAGTGCCTGATCGCCGCGCGAGACAGGCCCTCATGGGCGCTCGGGATCCTGCTGTCTCTCACGAACTTCTGGCGCCGGCGGGTCGACGGATTCGAGGTGCTGGGTCTCGACCAGCGCCGCCGCCTGCAAGAGACGGGCGTGCCGGAACGGCGCATGACCCTGGTGCGCGATGGCTCGCCGGTCATGTTCACGGGACAGGAGCATGCGGAGCCCCTGCCGCAGCCTCTGGCAGGCACCGTCGTGCTGCTCTACTCGGGGAACTACGGCGTGGCGCATGAGGTCGAGACGGTCGTCGCCGGATACGAGCGGCATCACCGGCAGGGGTCGGGCCGGGTGCACTTGTGGCTCAGCGCCACGGGAGGAGGGGCGGATGAGGTCGCGATGCGCCTCAGTGGGCGAGGTCTGCCCATCCACAAATCGGCTCCGGTGCCGCTGGAGCGCCTTGCGGGACTTCTGCTGGCCCCTGCCGCTCATCTCGTGACTCTGAGGGATGCCTTCGTCGGTTTCGTGATGCCGTCGAAGATTTACGCCTGCGTCGCCTCAGGACGCCCGATCCTGTTCGTCGGCAGCGCCGACTCGGACGTCGACCTGATCGCCCGGGAAGGCCGCGCAGACTATTGGCATGTTGTGTGCGGAGATGTCGCAGGCTTTGCCGCCGCCCTCGAAGCAATTGCCGACGCCCAGCAGCCGAGACCATAGACGCCGTGTTTTCGACATCCGCATGGCGCCAGCGACAGCGGTCGGATCGAAGGGCAGAACGCGGTCGCAATGTTGTCTCAATTATTGCGTTGCGCCTGCAGTTTTAGCGACTATAATTATCGCTGTGGGAACGCTAGCCAGGTTTTGCGGAGCAGCCGTGGGAAGCAGCTCCGACGAGGCCGACAAAGAGTCGTGGATCATCGCATCGTCCGACGCAAAATCGAAGTCTTGGCATGGTCGAGGGGATTCGATACTTTGTATGGTAGGCTAGGCGAAAAACGGCCGGACAGCCTTGAGCGGGGTCCGAGTCGTCAGGACGAAGTGACCTGAGCCGCACCGGCGGCAGTCACGATGGTGGGGCTGGGTACCGATGATCAACATTTCGCTGCTCTTGCAAGGGTTCCTCCTGACCTTCGTCAGCGCCGTGGCATCGACCCTCATTTGGGTTGGCATCACGGACGCGCAGTCATGGCTGACGGCGACGGCCGGTCAGACGGAAGAGGGCCAGCAACTCGCCCAGGGCAACTCCCCGATGCAGGGGGCGGGTCCCCTGCAGGACGCCGGGCCGCTGCAAGGAGCAGGTCCGCTGCAGGATGCCGGCCCGTTGCAGGGTGCAGGGCCTCTCCAGGGAGCTGGTCCGCTGCAGGGAGCGATCCCGCTGCAGAATGTTCTGCCGCTGCCGCCCGCTTCCGATGCGTTGGACGAGGCGGTTCCTGGGACGATGTTGACCGAGGTGCCGAATATCCCATTGATTCCGACCGAGCTGACGTCGACCCAGATCGTCGCGTTGAGCAGCGGCGATACCAGCGTGATGAACCAGCTGATCGGTCAGTTGCTGGGCGGCAACGTCAACCCGACTGTCATCCAGCAGATCATCAACGTCCTGACGGCCGGTCCGGCCGCGCCGGAGTCGTCGCCGATTCTTGTCGCCATTGCGCCGAGTGGCGGCACCGCACCAGCCACGATTACCGGCACGCCATCGTCTACACCGATCACTTCGCCGCTGCCGCCGGCGGTCCTGCCGCCGACCACCTATGTCAGCAACCAGTAACGTATGCGGGTTGAGGCGGAATTTCTACCAGCCTGCCCTTGGGCCCTTGGCTGGATGGTCCGCCAGTCCCCCGATGATTAGAGCAGCCCGCTCGCGACTTGCATGGTCGCCGGTCCTGGGTTGGGTGCTGCTGTCCTGTGCTGCGACGGGAGCGCAAGCCCAGGTGACCGACGCGCCCGCGATCGAGTTTGTCCACGAGCAAACGCCGATCGTGGATCTGTTGAATTTGCCGGGCTCACCGGTGGGTGCCCTCGGGCAAAGATCGCCTTCCGAGCTCGGCATGTCGCTTGGCGCCTTCACCTTGTACCCCCAGGTCGATCTTCTTGTCGGCTTCGATGACAACGTTTTCGCTACGCCGGCGCCGGCGATCGGATCGGCATTCACGGTCATTCGGCCGCAACTCGAGTTGCGATCGGAATGGCTCAACCACTATCTGCGATTGCTGGCCGGCGGTGGCTTCGGATTCTATGCGGCGGCGCCGACCCAGAATTTCCAGAACTACAACATCCGGCTCGATGGCCGGCTCGATATCAGGAACGACTTCTACCTGACCGGCCTCGTTGCGTTTCAACGTGCCACCGAGGCGCTGGGAACGCCCAACGTGACCTTCTCCCAGGCGCCGACCGTCGCCGATTCGCTGGCCGCGGAGGTTTCGCTCTATCAGAGGTTCAATCGGTTCTTCTACCAGCTGACCGCGACGGCGACGAAGTATTGGTACTACGAATACAGCAACATCGCGTCGCTGGGCCTGCCAGCCCAGAGTCGCAATCGCACCGAGTTCGAGGAACGGGTCCGCCTGGGATACGAGGTGTCGGAAGGCATTTCGGTGTGGCTCCAGCCGGGGATCAACCAGCGGCGCTATGAAAGTCCGACCAACACGGTTGGGCAGCAGCGCGATTCGAACGGCTGGTTCATGAATCTGGGGGCAACGGCGGTCCTCAGTCCGAAGACGCAGCTCGAAGGCTTTGTCGGCTACCAGACGCTGAGCTATCCGGCGGACGGCACGTCGACCAATTCGATGATCTTTGGTTTGAGAGGGGTCTGGAACGGCTACGAACCGCTGACCCTGCGTCCGGCGATCATGAGGAGCATCAACGAGTCGGCGCTGATCAACTATCAGAACTACATCTCGACCACGATCGGCGTCGATTTTACCTATCAAATCAATGGTCCGTGGCAGGCAGTGGGCGGCGTCGCCTACAACATTGCCGAGTTCACGCCGGCCTTCGGCGTGGCCAACGTGAACCCGCGAACCGATTATTTCTTCAGGGGATCGATCGGCCTGCTGTACTCCATCCGCCCGCAGATCCAGATCGGGCCGCTGTACGAATATGCATCGGGGTGGTCGACCGACGTGGCTGCCGGTGGGCCAGCGTACACCCGCAACATTTTCTCCATTCGGCTGGTGGCGAGGCACTGACGGCGATATGAGCAGCACCGGCATCCTCAGTGTATTTCGCAGAGCGATCGGCGGCCTGATGTCGATAGCGGTCGGTCTCGGGTTGGCGGCTTGCGATCCGCAGCCTCCGATGACGACCCAGACTCTTCAACAGCCATCGCAGATGACCCAGACGATAAGGATGGGCGAATACCGGGTCGCTCCGGGCGACAAGCTGCGCGTCGTCGTGCTCTCCGATACCGAGTTGTCGGGTGAGTACGAGGTCGATTCGGTGGGAGCGATTTCCCCTCGTCTGGCCGGTCGGACCCAGGTGGTCGGCATGACCACGCCTGAGATCGAGGACACGCTGCGCAACCGCTACAAGGCCGACGGTGTCCTGCTGACTCCGCGCCTCAGCGTCGAATTGATGACCCGGCGGCCTTTTTATGTGGTCGGCGAGGTCGTTCGGCCGGGCGCCTTTGCGTTCGTATCGGGAATCAACGTCGTCCAAGCTGTCGCCATAGCGGGCGGCTACACCCGCCGTGCCTCGAAAACGCGGATGACAATCCAGCGTTTCAATACGACCATCGGGTCGGAGGAGACGGTGACTGAGGACAGTCCAGTCGGGCCGGGAGACATCATCCGGGTGCCCGAAAGGTGGTTTTAAGGGATCTTTGATAGAGTCGTTGCGTAGCGTGACCGCGACGGGCGGTGTGGGACTGCCCGTTCGGAAGTTGCGGCTTGCAAGAGTGGCCCTGGGAAGCCGTTTTTGCTGACCGCAGGAGAGTGGAGCGAAGACTTTTCGTTGTCGTGGGGTTGGGATGAGATCGTTTTCAAGGGCTGACCAGAGCGTGGATGAGTCAGTGCTAAGCCGAGTCGCGCCAGTTGCCGATGGCGGCAATCTGGCGCCTGCGCCGGTAACGGTACGCGCCAACGATGCGTCCGCCGAGCTGTGGTCGTGGCTGCACCTGCTCAACCGCCGCAAGGCGATGATCGTCGGCTGCGGCCTGATCGCGGTCGCGCTGATGGCCGTGATGATTGCCCAGCAGACGCCGCTCTACAAGGCGTCGGCCCGGATCATGCTGGATACGCGCACCTTCAAGGTGGTCAGCACCGAAGCGGCCCTGTCGGGCGTCGACACGCTCAACATGGGGGCGATCCAGAGCGAGCTCGAGGTCATCAAGTCGGATTTTCTGATCGCCCGCGTCGTCGACAAGCTTGGGCTGGCCAATCTGCCGGACTTCAATGGCACCAAGCCGCCGGGATTCATCGACCGCTCGCTCGCGCCGTTGCGGGAACTGTGGAGCACCGGCATCGCGAAGCTGCTGGCGCCGATCACGTCCAATTCCTCCGAGCCCGAAGAGTCGGCCAAGACTTCGGCTCCCACCGAGGAGAACGATCCCCGTCGCCTGGCGGCAATCGGCGCGGTGTCAGGCCACCTCAGCGTGACCCTGCTTGGCCGTACCTTCGTCATCGTCGTGACCGTCGAGAGCCCGGACGGGACAATGTCTGCCAAGATCGCCAATGCCATCGCCGACGCCTACCTGTCCGACCAGATCGACAGCAAGAACGAGGCGAACAAGAAGGCGACCGATTGGCTGGAGCAGCGCCTCGCCGAGTTGCGCCGCAACCTGCAGGCGGCCGAGGAGGCCGTGGCGGCCTATCGCCGCGACAAGGGGCTGGCGGGCAGCCCCGAGGGTAATGTCTCGACCCAAACCTTGTCCGACCTCAACACCAGGTACACGCAGGCGCGTGGCCGCCGCGTCGAGAAGGAAGCTCGGCTGGTCGCCTTGAGCAAGGCGAGCCTCAATCCCAGCGAGCTGGCCAACATCGCCGAGGTCGCGGGCAACACGACGCTCGCGGCGCTGCGCATCCAGGATGTCGAGCTCAGCCGCAAGCTGGCCGAGCTCGGCGCTCAGCTCGGCGAGAATCACCCGCGCCTGGTCCAGGTCCGCAATGAGCTGAATGCGGTGCGCGCCCGCTTCCTGAGCGAGACCCAGCGCATCACCCTGGCGGTGAGGGCGGAGCTCGATGCCGCCAAGGCCGAGGAGGAGGAGCTCAAGGAGATGGTGGACAAGGCCTCCGTCGTCTCCGGAACGGCGACCCAGTACGAGGCCGAGCAGAAGCAGCTCGAGCGCGAAGCCCAATCCAACCGGACGCTCTACGAGAGCTTCCTGACCCGATACAAGGAATTGCGCCAGCAGCAGGACATCCAGCGCGCCGATGCCCGCATCCTGTCCTACGCCTCGCCGTCCTACACGCCGTCCTCGCCCAACTACAAGACCGGCCTGCTGACCGCCTTCATCATCGGCTGCATGCTCGGGATGGCGGGCGCCGTGGCGGCCGAAAAGCTGGACCGCGTGTTCCGTTCGGCGGCGCAGATCGAGGAGGCCACCGGCGTCAACGTTCTCGGCATGATCCCGGAGGTCAAGGGAGCCTCCGGTGCCCGGGCCAGCGTCGTCGGCCAGGTGCTGGACAACACCACGTCGCCGGCGGCGGAGGCCGTTCGTGCGGTCTTTACCGCCATCACGTTGGGCAGTCTCGACCGGCCGCCCAAGGTGGTTGCCATCACCTCGTCGACGCCGAGCGAGGGCAAGACCACCTTCGTCGCGTCGCTGGGTGGGCTGCTGACCAAGATGAACGCATCGCGCCGTGTGCTGATCGTCGATCTCGACCTGCGTCAGGCGAGCATGTCGGCGGCGCTCGGCCTGCGCGATCGAGGCGGTACAATCGATGAATATCTGATGGGCCTGCGCTCGCTCGACGAATGCATCCGGCGTCATGATTTGTCGGGCGTCGACTACATCTGCGCGCGTCCCAATACGCCCAACGCGCCGGAAATTCTCGAATCGCATGCCATGAGATCGGCGCTGGCGACGTTCGCCGATCGCTACGATCTGGTGATCCTCGATGGTCCGCCGGTCATGGCCGTGTCGGATGCCCGCATCATTGCCCGTCTCGCCGACTACACCGTGTTCGTGGTGCAGTGGGCCAAGACGCCGCGCGAAGTGGTCAAGGCGGCGATCAGCGCCTTGCTGGCGGTGACCAGCCATGTCGGTATCGTCATCAACCGGGTCAATCTCGCCAAGCATGCGCGCTACGGCTACGGCGATCACAGCGACTACTATTCCCGCTATCAGGGCTACTACAGCGACGAAAGCGATGAGCCACCGAAGCCAGTCAGGCGGCCATCACTGAAGCTGGCGAAGTAGGTCGCGGACCGCTCACGCAATCGTAAGCAGTCAATTCAGGTCCTCCATGGCAGGTTCCCGGCCTGCCTGCATGGAGGACCTCATGACTATTCGTCGTTCGATGACGAGCCGCCGCCCGCTGTTGGCCGGCGCGGCGGCCGCGCTGCTGGGCTGTGCTGCCGTCTCCGCGGCCGAGGCCCAGACACCCCCGGCGAGCCCGCCAACTCGCCTGCGTGGCGCGATTGCTGCGATCGACGGCAAGACCGCGACCATCGCAACCCGGGAGGGCGCGTCGGTGCCCGTCAAGCTCGCCGACAACTGGGCCGTCCTGCTGGTCAGTCCGCTCACCCTGGCCGACATCAAGCAGGGCAGCTTCGTCGGCGTTGCGTCGTTGAAGGGACCGGACGGTTCGCTGAACGCCCTTGAGGTCCTGGTCTTTCCCGAAGCGGCGCGCGGCAGCAACGAGGGCCATTATCCGTGGGACCTGCAGCCCGAGAGCCTCATGACCAACGCCACGGTGTCGACGGCGGCGTCAACCGGCGACGGCCAGACGTTGACCCTCACCTACAAGGACGGCTCGCAGACCATCAAGGTGAAGCCGGGCACGCCGATCGTCACCTTCGCCCCGGGCGACCGCGCCGACGCCAAGGTCGGCGCCAAGGTTTTCCTGGGTGCCGCCAAGGCCGCCGACGGCAGCCTGTCGGCAACCCGACTGCTGGTCGGCAAGGACGGCCTGACGCCGCCGATGTGAGGGCTGGGAGCACGCCGCGCTCCGCCGCCGTCAGGCCTTGACCGCGCGCCGCAGGGCGGCGCGGGCGAGCAGGCGAGTCGAATCGAGGCTCGGCAGCGGCGAATCGCTCACGGCCGGCCAGTCGTGGCGCTCGATCGCCCGCACGTATTCGGCGAGCGACGGGGTGTGCATCGAGATCTCCGGATGGGCGTGTGCCCCGAGCAGGCTCGCCCCTTCGACGCAGATGGTGCGATAGCACAGCGCCGCACCTTCGGCCGAGCAGGCGACGATGCCGATATGGCGCGGCGGCATGGCGTCAGCTCTTCAGGCGCATCCTGCCGAGGAAATCGCGCTTGCCCAGAGGCACGCCCTTAATGCGCAGGATGTCGTAGGCGGTCGTGGCATGGAAAAAGAAATTCGGCATCGAGAACGACTGGATGAAGCCCTCGGCGGTGAACGGGATCTTGGTGTCTCGGATCTGGAACACGACATCCTTGCCCTCGCAGGCATTGACCTCGTCGGGCTTGATCTTCTGCAGCTCGTCGCGCGCCTCCGTGACCATCTTCTGCAGGCCGGCAAAGTCGAGCTCGCCCAGCGGCGCCGGCGGCCCGAACAGACCTGCCTTGATGCCGCGGATCGCACCGATCGAATGGTGCGCTACCGCCACGATCTGGAAGCGGAACGGCAGCATGTCTGAAAACAGGCGATGGTCGACCACGGTGCCGACGTCGATGTTGTTGTCCTTGAAGTGAGTGGCCGCGCGGGCCAGGAAGCCTTCGACGGCGCCGGTGATCTGCAGGTAGCTGGGGACGCTGAGGTCGTAGAGTGAGATAGCCATGGCGTGGTGTCCTCCCGCGTGGAAAGTCTTGCCATCCGTCGGGCTAGTGGCGAACAGCCGATCGGTCAAGCCTCGGCGGTCGAGACGCGCGGGAAGGGCTTCTTGCCTTCGCCCCGTTGCCCCACTGCGCTAGGGTCCTGCCAACGCAATCGCTCCCGGAGACACGCATCATGATCGACCTTTACTACTGGCCGACGCCGAACGGCTGGAAGATCTCCATCATGCTGGAGGAGTGCGGCCTGCCGTACAAGTTGGTTCCGGTGAACATCGGCACCGGCGAGCAATTCAAGGCGGACTTCCTGAGCATCAGTCCCAACAACCGAATGCCGGCGATCGTCGATCACGATCCGCCGGGTGGCGGAGCGCCGGTGTCGGTGTTCGAGTCTGGCGCCATTCTGCAATACCTGGCCGAGAAGTCCGGCCGCTTCATGCCCAAGGACCTGCGCGGCAAGTACGAGGTGCTGCAGTGGGTCAACTGGCAGATGGGCGGACTGGGCCCGATGGCGGGGCAGGCGACGCACTTCAATGTCTATGCGCCGCAGTTCAATGCCCCGGAAGCTCTGAGCTATGGTCAGAGCCGCTATACCAACGAGGTCAACCGGCTGTTCGGCGTCCTGAACAAGCGGCTGGTCGACCGGCCGTTCGTTGCAGGCGATTGTTCGATCGCCGACATGGCGATCTGGCCGTGGGTTGTGCGATGGGAGAACTTCAAGCAGAACTTGGACGACTTCCCGAACCTCAAGAAATGGTTCGAGGAATCGATGGGCCAGCGGCCCGCCGTCATCAGGGGCAAGGCGGTCGGCGCCGAGTTGCGCCAGACCCCCGGCATCAACACCGAAGAGCAACGCCGCGTCCTGTTCGGCCAGACCGCCGCCGTGGTGCGCTGACCGACTGGAAGGGCGACCTGCTTCCGACGCTGGTTTCGCCAGCAACCATCGTCAGGCGATGGGATGATGAAATCAAAGGTCCCTCGGCGCGCTCGGGATGGCAGCACTACTGGCGTCACAGTACGGATGTCATCCCGAGCGCCGCGAGGAACCTTTCCTTTTGTGTCGCTGCAGCACTGTCAACGATCTGTCTTGGCAAGGCCCGATAGTGCCCTGAACACGGCGTTCAGGGGCTCTCGCCGACCCTTGACGCTCGGCGCCTGGACAACCACGTTGAGGTGCCCGCAACTGGGGTGAGAGGGATGTCATGCAAGCACAGGAACGTGAGCTGATCGCCGGTCTGTTCGGTCGCCTGCAGCCGTTCGAATCGCAACCGCGCGACCTGGAAGCGGAAGCGTTGATCAAGGATTTCATGGCCCGCCAGCCGGCTGCCGGCTATCTCCTGGTTCAGGCCGTGCTCGTGCAGGAGCATGCGCTCAAGGCAGCGCAGGATCGTATCGCCGAGCTCGAGGCGAGTGCCAAGGAGGCGCCGCCGGCCGCAGCAGCACCGGGCTTCCTGGGCAGTGCGCCGAAGCTCGGTCCTTGGGGAGCCTCGGCGACAGCGCCGCGAACCTCGGTTCCGACGACGCCGCCCGCACCCATGGCACCACCCGCACCGCAGACTCGCTCGCCGCTGCAGGCCGCGTTGTCGCCGCAAGCAGGGGGCGGCGGCGGCGGCTTCCTGCGCACGGCCATGATGACGGCGGCCGGAGTCGCGGGCGGTGCGCTGCTGTTCGAGGGCATCCGCGGGTTGCTGAACAACAGTGCCAGCCCGTTCGGCCAGGCCCAGACGGCGCAGCCGTCGCCATTGCTGCCGCCGGATTCGATCCCGCAGCAGCAGCAGGCTTGGTCCGATACGACATCGGCGGACAATCAGTACCAGGCCGACAGCCAGCACCAGACTGACGATCAGTTCCAGCAGGACCAACAGTATCAGGACGACTACGATACGGCTTCGGTCGACGATGGAGGGTCGGACGACAGCTGGACCTGAGCGGCGCCGACGTTTCGAAGATCAAAGGGGGAGAAGAAGACAATGATCGAATTGCATACGTGGGGCACGCCCAACGGCCGCAAGGTCTCCATCATGCTCGAGGAATGCGGGCTGCCCTACAGCGTGCACAAGATCGACATTTCCAAGGGCGAGCAGTTCAAGCCGGAGTTTCTGCGCATCAGCCCCAACAACCGCATTCCCGCGATCGTCGATCCCGACGGTCCGGGCGGAAAGCCGTACAGCCTGTTCGAGTCGGGTGCGATCCTGATCTACCTCGCCGACAAGACCGGCAAGTTCCTGCCCACGGACCCCGTGAAGAAGTACGACGCGCTGCAATGGCTGATGTGGCAGATGGGTGGCGTGGGGCCGATGTTCGGCCAGGCGCATCACTTCCTGCGCGCGGCACCGACCAAGATCGAGTACGGCATCAAGCGTTATGTCGATGAAGCCAAGCGGTTGTACGGCGTTCTCGACAAGCAGCTCGCCGTGAACGCTTTCGCCGCCGGCGCCGACTACACCATTGCCGACATGGCCATCTTCCCGTGGGCGGCCCGGCACGAATGGCACACCGTCAACCTGGCCGATTTTCCCAACGTCAAACGCTGGTTCGATACCGTCAACGCCCGTCCGGCCGTGACCAGGGGCATGGCGGTTCCGTACCTGAATTGATGGCGTTTGGCAGACGCTCTTTGCCGGCGGCGATGGCGGCCCTCGCCATCGCCGGGGCAAGCGGCGATGCCTTGGCGCAGGGCGGCCCGGCGACGGTTTGCGTCGCGCCGCTCAAGCCGGCCCTGTCCGTCGAGCTCTATTTCGGCCGTGGCAAGCCCGAGGGCGGCGAGGTAAGCGATGACGAGTGGGAGGACTTTCTCGCCACCGAGGTGACGCCGCGCTTTCCTGACGGGCTCAGCGTCATGGACGTCAGGGGACAGTACCGCGGCTCGTCTGGAAGGGCTGTGTCCGAGCGCTCCAAGCGCCTGCACGTCGTGGTGTTCGATTCGCCGACCTACGTGGCGAAGATCGCCGAGATCATCGACCTCTATCGCCAGCGCTTCCGTCAGGAATCCGTGCTTCGGACGGAGCGCAGCCTGTGTGCCGCCTTGTAGCGCGCGACCGGTTCACCCTGTCGGGGAGGCCGGCTAGATTTGTTCGTACACCGCCAGGAGAGTCCGTTCATGAGCAACGACGCGAAGTCCCGCAAGACCGCCAACCTCGCTACGCCGTCCGATCTCGGCGCCAATGCCACCAAGGAGCTGGCGGGCGGCCTCAACATCCTGCTGGCTGACGTCTATGCGCTCTACCTCAAGACCAAGAACTTCCATTGGCACGTGTCGGGCCCGCACTTCCGCGACTACCATTTGCTGCTCGACGAGCAGGCGACGCAGATCGACGCCATGACCGATGCCATCGCCGAGCGGGTGCGCAAGCTCGGCGGCACGACCATCCGCTCGATCGGCCATATCAAGCGGCTGCAGCGCGTGCTCGACAACGACGCCGACTACGTGACCCCGCACGACATGCTGGCCGAGCTGCGCGGCGACAACATCGAGCTCAACAAGCACATGCGGACGCTCCACGAGCTGTGCGACGAGCACGGCGACATCGCCACCGCGAGCCTGATCGAGAACTGGATCGACGAGACCGAGAAGCGCGTGTGGTTCCTGTTCGAGACTGGCCGGCGCATGGATGGCTGAGGCCATCGCATAGCCGGGAGCGCGCCACGAGGTGGCGCGCTCCCGGCGAGGAAAATGAAACCTACGTTGCCCGGCGCACCATGGCGGGCACGAGCTGCTTCAGCGATGTCGCGCCGAGCTGCATCATGACGTTGCGAGTCTCCTGGTGGAGGAGATTCAGCACCCTTTCCACGCCGGCCTGCCCGAACGCGCCGAGGCCCCAGAGGTAAGGCCGGCCCACGCATACGGCGCGGGCGCCGAGGGCCAGCGCCTTGACGATGTCGGTACCGCGACGGAAGCCCGAATCGATCAGCACGGGAATGCGGCCGTCGACCGCTTCGAGGATCTCGGGCAGGGCGTCGATGGTCGACCGGCCATTGTCCTCCGAGCGGCCGCCGTGGTTGGAAACAACGATGGCGTCGACACCGGCATCGATCGCGAACAGGGCATCCTCGGCGGTCACCAGGCCTTTCAGCACCAGCCGCGTCTTGACCGTGTCGCGCAGGCGCTTGACGAAGCCCCAGGTCAGGTTGTCGACGTGCGTGCCGGTGATGCCGGACGGATTCAGGCCGTCGAAGCTCGGCTTGCGCCGCACGAAGTCCGCCACGCTGAGGCCATGGCACTCGGCGCACGACCGGGAATCGGAGCGCGCCATCCGGCGGAACGTCTCCCACATCTGGAAGGCGATCACGTCGGTGGTGACGACGATCGTGTCGGCGCCGGCCTGCTCGGCGCGTGTCGCCAGCGCCTTGGCGATCTCCCAGTTGTTGGTGGGATAGAGCTGGAACCAGACCGGGGCGCCGCGCGCCTCGATGGCATCCTCGATCGACGTCGTGGCCACGGTCGACAGCATCTCGAGATGGTCGCCGCGGCGCGCGGCGCGCGCCACGGCGAGCTCGCCGTCGGGATGGAAAGCGCGGTTCGAGCCGGTCGGTGCGATCACGACAGGGCTGCGCCAGGTGCGCCCGAACAGCTCCATGCCGAGGTCGACCTTCTGGACATCGACCATGCGGCGCGGCAGCAGCTGGAACTTCAGGAAGCCTTCGCGATTGGCGCGCAAGGTCACCTCGTCGCCGGTGCCGGTGGTCATGTAGCCGAAATGGGCCGGCGGCACCTTCTCCTTCATCACCGGCTCGAAGTCGAAGACGTTCAGCGCTTCGTTGGGCGTGCGGATCAGCTTGTCGAGCGTGCGCGGCGCCCACATCGAGGGATCGGGCAGACGCTGCTCCTGGGCCAGCACCGCCATCGGGCCGGCGAGCAGGGGGCTGCCGGCGAGAAACCTCAGGAAGCGGCGGCGATGCGCCAGCACGCTCACGGGCGCTCTGCCCAGCCGATCAGGCGCCCCAGGAAGGCGTCGCAGGCATCCATCTGGGCGCGGGCGACGAACTCGTTGGGCTGATGGGCCTGGGCGATGTCGCCCGGTCCGCAGATCACCGTCGGGATGCCGTGGCGGCGGAAGATGCCGGCTTCGGTGCCGTAAGGCACGGCGTAGGTCCGGTTGCCGCCGGTCCACTGCAGCGCCAGTCGCGCGGCTTCCTCGTTCTCCTGCGGCAACAGCCCCGGCACGAAGGAGCGGCGCCTGAGCGTGATGTCCGCTTCCGGGTGGCGCGCCTTCATCTTGGGCAGCAGCAGCTCCGCGATGTACCGCTCGGCGCGGCGCTGCACCTCCCACGGATCATCGCCGGGCAGGGTGCGATAGCCCCAGTTCAGCGTGCAATCGCGCGCCAGGATGTTGGCCGCGGTGCCGCCGGTGATGATGCCGACATTGATCGTGGTGTGGCCCGGCACGGTGTCGATGTCGCTGCGCTTGCGCGCCGCCAGCTCGACCTGCAGCCCGTTCAGCCAATGGATGAACTCGCCGGCGAAATGGATGGCGCTGACGCCGAGATGGGTCATCGAGGAATGCGCCTCGAAGCCCTTGAAGGTGGCGATGAGGCCGCCGCCGGCATTCTGGGCGTTGACCACGCTCATCATGGTGGGCTCGCCCACGATCACGGCTTGCGGACGCGGCACCTCGCCGACCAGCCGCTCGGCAAGCGCGTGGGCGCCGAGGCAGCCGATCTCCTCGTCGTAGCTGAAGGCGAAATGCATCGGCACCTTGAGGCGGGCGCGCTGGAAGGCCGGCAGGTTGGCGAGGCAGGCGGCGATGAAGCCCTTCATGTCGCAGGTGCCGCGGCCATAGAGGTTGCCGTCGTCCCGTGCCGTCAGCTGCCAGGGATCGGACGTCCAGGGCTGGCCATCGACAGGCACGACGTCGGTATGGCCCGACAGGACGATGCCGCCCTCGGAGTTGGGCCCGATCGAGGCGAACAGGTTGGCCTTGGTCCCCTCGGCGTTCGGCACAAGGGTGCTCGCAACGCCATGCTCCGCGAGATAGTCGGCGATCCAGTGGATCAACTCCAGGTTGGAATTGCGCGAAGTGGTGTCGAACGCCACCAGGCGCTGCAGCATGTCGATCGAACTCGGCGAGGCGCTCATTCCGGTACCGTGGCACAGTTCAGGCCGATCGGCCAAGGGCCTGATTTTCCATGGAAAATTGACACTATGTTTGACACGCAGGGCTGCCCCGGCTAGAAACGCCGCGCATCCGTCGTGAAACACGACCGCCGGGGTCTTAGCGGGCTGCGGAGAGGTGGCCGAGCGGTCGAAGGCGGCGGTTTGCTAAACCGTTATACGGGGATAACCCGTATCGAGGGTTCGAATCCCTTCCTCTCCGCCATTTCAGTCCTTGAGTGGGCACTGCATTTACACTGCCGTGCGCCACCAGGGTCTGGAGCAGCCGGGACTTCGATCCCATGATCCGGACCTCGCCGATATCCACCTCGACACGCTGGGCGAGCGCGCGCAGATGGTCCCGGCGATAGCCGCCGCCTTCAACCTGGATACGCTCCCGCGCTGTGCGGGCGAACTTGTGCAACGTCTGCGGCGTCACCGCCTGCTGGCCTGAGTTCTGAAGCATGGCCTGCGCGCGTGCGGCGTCGGTCTTCGCCTGATCGCGAACGGCCTTCAGGGCCTCGATGCGATCCTTGAGCGCCGGATCGTCGAGCCCGGCCACTCCCGTCTCGATGGCGTCATAGAGGCGCTTGAGACGCAGGTCCGCCTCCGTGGCCCGCTTGTTCAATTCGGCAATATGCTCGCGGCGGCGATCGGCACGCTCCTCCCTGCGGTCGAGAACGCCGGCAAGGATGGTTTCCAGCCGCTTGGGCTGAAGCAAGCGGTCCTTCAGATGGCTGGCGACCAGGTCGTCCAGTTTCTCCATCGGGATGGCCATGCCCCCGCAGCCGGTCGGGCCCTGCCGCGCCCTGGTCGAGCACGCGTAGTAGCGATAGCGGCCGCTCTTGCCGGTGCGGATGGTCATGGCGCCGCCGCACCTGGCGCAATGGATGAGCCCGGTAAGCATGGTCGGGCCGCTGATCACGCGGGCGGGCATGACCTTCGGGTTGCGGGCCTTGAGCAGCGCCTGGACCGCATCGAACGTCTGCCGATCGATGATCGGCGGCACCGGAACCGTTACTACTTCGCTGGCCGGCTTCCACTCTTTGGACTTCGATCGCCTGTTGAAGTGATGCTCGCCCACATAGGTCAGGCGGGTCAGGATGCGGTGGACCTGAGCGATCCCCCAGCGTCCGCCGTCGCGGGTGAAGATGCGATTGCGGTTGAGGTAGGAAACGATGTTCTTGATGCCCATCTGGCCCGATGTGCCGTCGCCCTGAAGGGCAAGGCGGTAGACCAGCCGCACCGTCTCGGCGTGCAGTGGGTCGATCTCCAGCTTCTTCTTGACCTTCGCCCCGCGTGTCTCGGCGGCAACGGTGCGATAGCCGATGGGCGGCAGCGCCCCGTTCCAGAAGCCCTGGCGGGCATTCTCCTTCAGGGCACGGATGACGTGCTTGGCGTTCTCCTTGGATTGATATTCGTCGAACAGCGCCATGATCTGCCGCATCATGACGTGCATGGGATCGTCGCCCATCTCCTGGGTGATGGAGACGAGCCGCACCCCGTTCTTGGCCAGCTTGCGAACGTAGAACTCGAGCTCGAAGTGATCGCGGAAGAAGCGCGAGAAGCTGTGGACCACGACGATGTCGAAGGGCGCGGGCTTCGACGTGCCCGCCTCGATCATCCGCTGGAACTCGGGGCGGCGATCGTTCATCGCCGATGCGCCCGGCTCCACGAAGGTCTCGACCAACCGATAGCCGCGAGACTGGCAGTACGCCTCGCCCTGGCGCTTCTGGTCGGGGATGGAGACATCATGCTCGGCCTGCCGCGCCGTCGAGACGCGCAGGTAGAGGGCGGCGCGCAGCGGCACGGTCATGGCAGGTGTCTCCTGATCAGATCATGATTGTGGCCCGAACAGCTCGTCGAACAGGTCGCCGAACCAGCGTTCGAAGACGTCGATCTCGGCCTCGGTGACCGGAACGTCCTGCGGCCAGTCGTCGGTGACGGTCCAGCTCGAAAGGTCGTGCTTGGGCGGACGGCCCGGGAATGGCCACGGCTCGCCGAGCAGCTGGCGGAGCTGTTCAGATGCCGAAGGCCGAGGAGGACGCGCAGAGTGAGGCATTTCGCCAAAGTCATGGAGGCGGCAGGCAGAGACAATCGTCCGTCTCTACGCCACAGCCCGACGCGTAGTCTGGGATAATGAAACAAGGACAGGACGGCTCCCGGCGGTGCCGGCGTCAGGTCGGCAGGCACTAGGCGGTGCTCCTTCATGGACCTATGCCTCTTGCTTGGTCCGTGGAGAGACGGCGAGCCCGAGGAAGACGACAATGGCCCGATTGAGCCGCAAGATGTCCTCCTCGTCCAGGCGGCCGATCTGTGCGCCGACTCTACCCTTCGGGACGGTGGTGATCTTGTCCGCCATGAGGCGACAGGCCGCGCGCAGGCCGTTGCGCTCGTTCGGTTCCACGGGCAGCCGGAACAGCGGCGCTTCGGTCTTGTCCGTGGTGAAAGCGCAGACGGTGACGGAAGCGGTGGCGTTGAAGCTGTCATCCTGCACGATGACGACGGGCCGCGGCTTGCCCGCATAGCCCTTGCCGCCTGCGACGGTCCAGATATCGCCACGCCTCATTCATCGCCCCAGTCCGACACCGCGTCGATGAACGCCTGATCTTCGGCGGCGCGGGCGCTTCTCGCGACGGCGAGCGATTGGCGATGCGCTTGCGATCGGAAAGACGGCGCCCGCACGTCCGGCACCCAAATCTGGATCGGACGCAAGCCTTGCGAGCGTAAGCGCTTTCGATGTTCCCGCACCTTGACACGGGAGGGCTTGGGCTTCGCTGCCGGGGCCATGATCTTCCTCCATCTGGGTTACATGTAACCTACCATGAGCCGCTCGCTTTGACCAGCCACTGGGATCAGAAAGGAGCGGACCGCTCCCCACTCCGCCTTAACTGCTTGCCAAGTCCCTGGCGGGCCGGCGACAGGCGGTCAAGGCTGGCGCGGCACGCGCCACCGCGAAGCGGCTGCGGCCTTGACGGGCTGCCGCCGGTCCGGCCTCCTGCCTGCAAGCAGATCAAGGCTCACAACCCCAGCCCGCGCTTCCGCCCGAACGACCAGTCCACGTCACCGCCGGGCATGGCGACGCCGGAGATGTGTCGACCGAGCTGTTGCTCAAGCGCCGGCCGCCACGGCACGAGGCTGAAGCCCAGGCCATCATCGATCATGGCGAACCGGCCGCTGGCAAGCTGCGTCGAGCCGACCAGCTGGCCAGTGACGTAGTTGCCGGGGACGGCCGGCTGCCAGTCCCGCCCACGCTCCGCGGCAAGTGCCCTGCCGGCGCGTTCGATGTCGATGACCTCAAGCCGCCGGATCAGGTCTTTCGGTGCAATGACACGGCCATCGCCATGGTCAGTGGCATAGCCCATGTCGACCAGCGACTGCTTGCGCTTCTCCAGGGCCGCCTTCACCTCGCGGCCGAACCCTTCATCCGCCAGGACGGTACGCTCGCGGGAAGCAAGCTCGCGGTCCAGCCAGGTTGCACCCTCATGGCCGATCTGGTGACCGAGGCCGGTGGGTGACAGGATGCCGATCCGAATGTTCCCGCGGTGCCGCGCCAAGTCATAGGCCTGCCCCCGTTCGACCAGATCAGTCGGGACGCGCCAGTGATCGGCGTCGAGCCGTACGGCATGCCCGGCGCGCCGCAACGCCTCCAGCCGGCGCACATGGGAACGGACGAACGCCTCGGGATCGCCGCCGATGCGGCCGATGCCGGCCCTGGCCCGCTCCAGGTGCACTGACGGGCGATAGAGGCCGTCTTGGCCGGCCACCTCCACGATGTTGCGGTCCGCCGCGCGCGGGCCGGCTTGGCCGGAGCCGGCGGTCACGATCATGCCCCGGCCGATCTCCTCGGCGCGGCCGGCGTCCACCTCCAGATGATGGACGCGCCCGTCCGCGCCGTCGATCACCAGGCGCACGCGATCGGCCATCTCGTCGCCGCCCAGACCCTTATCGAGCACGCGGCCGACGATGCGCTCGGTCGTTTCTTCCTGGTGCAGCATGTAGCTCGTGAAGGGGCGTGCGTCGGCCAGGCCTTCCCGCTCCAGCGCCCGGTGCAGGGTCTTGATGATATCGCCGCGCTCGCCCAGTTCCCGCAAGGTGGGCTCAGCCCTGGGCGAGACGGTCCAGCGGCCGACCTCGACCTCTGTGGCAAGCCGCATGCGCTCCAGCTTGCGCGCCCGCTGGATCAGCAGCGCCCGGTTCTGCCGCATCGTGTCGAGCATGTCCCTGTCGGGGCGGAGGTCGGCGAACTCGCTGCGGCTCTGCTGCTCGGCAATCAGCATGCGGTCGAGCCGGGTGAAGCGCTCGGCGTCGACCTCCCGTTCCAGGCTGCGCGACACTTCCTGCTCGGTCTGCCGGCCCAGCTCCAGGGTGACGACCTCACTCGCCCGCTCGCGGATGCCGTGGGCGATGTAGTCGCCGGCGATATTGAGGGTCTTGCCGTCGTCGGTCACGCCGCGGACGATGATGTGGGTGTGCGGGTGGCCGGTGTTGTGGTGATCGACCGCGATCCAGTCGAGCCGGGTGCCAAGGTCGGCTTCCATCTGCCTCATCAGATCGCGCGTGCTCGCCCGCGGGTCCGACAGCTGGACGCCTTCCTCGGCCGACACGATGAAGCGGAACTGGTGACGGTCCTCGCGGCCGCGCTCTAGAAAAGCGCGGCCGTCCTCCAAGTCGCGCTCGGCCGAATAGAGCTGGCCCTTCTCTCCGTCCTTCGTGACGCCGTCGCGCTGGAGATAGCGCACGTGCGCGTCGACCGCCTTGGCGCTGACGAACTGCCGCCCGCGTGCCGCGCCGCGTTGCGGGTTGAGCTTCACGACGCGCGCCTTCGCGGCAACCCGCCGCGCCCGGGTGCGGGCGCCGCTCCCGTCCCGGCTCCAGGCGCTGCGCCCCTTGAGGCCGAGCGCCACGGAGGCGCCCCGGCCGCGCGCGTTGAACCGGCCACTTGCCGTGCCGGACCCGCCCGGCCGGTTGAGGTCGCCGCCTGCGCGGCGGATTGCTTGATGTACTTCGCCGATAAAGCTCGTGGCGCGAGGCCGCACTCGACGGATACGACGCACTGGCGCCCGCGCGCCGCCGCGATCACGGACCTTACCCGGTCGGATGCGGAAGTCGTCGTCGCCGCGTGCCATGAAGTGACGATTGGAACTGCGAGCACGGCCGGCAAGAGGCTACATGCGGTCGTCGGGCCATGGCGTAGAAAAGCTTGCGCCAGCGTAGGCTCACAAGGACGCACCTCGCGGCGACGGCGCTCGCTGCATTGGAATCAAAAGGAAAACCGGTTCAAGCGCCGCAACCGCACCTCGCCGGGTTATCGAGGTCATCATGAGCGGAGCGATAAAACAACGTGCAGACAAACACTTAGGAACGAAGTTCCGGGAGCGAGGAATCTCGCTTTATCTTGCCGTCCTAATCGGTGGGATGAGTCTGATCTTCTTCGCCATCGTCGTCTCTCCTCTATAGCACGCAACGTCCTTCTTCGCTTCGCGGCAATGCGCCGTTCCACGACGGTTGAGAGTTCCGGTGCGCCGTGCAGTCCTCCGCGCTCAGCGACGGGGTGGGATGGCTGCGGTCGTGCAGCGCTCGAACCGTCGCGGCGCATTTTTCCATCGGATTGACGGGGCATCATCACAGGCAGTCGAGCGTGGTCCGACACCGCAAGCTGTGCGGCCACAGGCAACGTATGGCCTGCCCCGCTGCAAGAGGTTTGCTGAGATGGATGTAACAGTCTGCGTCAACGTATTCGGCCTCGACATCAAATGTCCTGCCAAGATGGAGATTCGCACGCTCGGTTCCTGCTAAGATACACGGCCTCGAAAGGGCCATTGCCTGACGACAGGTTTGCCGAACGTCGATCGACTGTTGGGCCATCTATTCGCGTACCACTCGCAGATCCTTTGCAGCTCGATCGTCTTTACATAACCGCCCCGACCGCTAGAGATTCGTCATGCCGCGACAGGGTCGGCAGCAAACGGTCTGCCGCGCGCCAGCACGGCCCAGACAATTCGAGCCAACTTATTGGCCAGGGCGACGACAACGACATTACGCTTTGCTCTTGCAAGGAGACCGCGCAACCATGCTCCCAGCAGTGTGCTGCTCGCTGCCAAACCTGGCAGCGCCGAGCGGGCGCCGTGGATAAGCAGCACGCGCAAATAGCGGTTTCCTCGCTTTGTGATTCCAACTAACCGGGGATTGCCACCTGTCGTTACTTGACGCGGCGCAAGCCCGAGCCATGCAGCGAAGTCTCGCCCGCGTTCAAAAGCCGCCGCATCGCCCACGGCGGCAACAATTGCCGTACCGTTCAGCACACCGATTCCAGGAATGGATTGGAGACGCTGCGTGGCCTCATCCGACCTGGTCATTGCCTTAAATTCGCGGTCGAAGGCGCCGATACGTGCGTCGAGTTCACGCATCTCGGCTACCAGATCCCCGACGAATCGCTGCATTCGGGCCGACACCGCGACGATGTTCGGAAGCTCCGTTCGCAACCATACTTCAAGCTTGGTGCGACCTTTCGCGATGGTCACACCGCGCTCGAGAAGCAGAGCCCGGAGCTGATTGATCAATGCAGTTCGTGCGGCAACCAGCCGAGCACGGCTGCGGTGCAGGGACTGGACATCGAGTTGCTCTTCCGTCTTCAAAGGAACAAATCTCATAGTAGGCCGCGTCGCTGCTTCAGCGATGCCCTCCGCGTCTCGGTCGTCATTCTTTTGCGATTTGACATACGCTTTGACGTATTCTGGAGGCATTAAGCGCACGTCATGACCTAACGCCACCATCTGCCGTCCCAGATGATGTGCTCCACAGCATGCCTCCATGCCAATAACGCACGCGGGCAGTCTTTGGAGAAAGGCCGCGAGCGAACCAGGACGCATACGACGACGAAGGACGACCTGTCCGGCCGCATCGAGCGCAACCAAGCTGCAGACGTTCTTGCCGAGATCAATTCCGATTACCTTGGCCTCCATAGCTCATCCTTTCCCACGCTTGTGAACCCTGAAAACCTATCTTGGAGCGTCAGGGGCAGGCCATCCCATAAGATAACGTGCGTCCCGTCGTCCTTGGTCTGCACCAGTCCTCATCCGCCGCAGCGGAGCTCCATTGTTCAGTTGGCGGCCGTCGGGATGACGGACCGCAGCATCAAAGGTCCCGGTCGCGCGCTCATGCTTGGGCTCCCAGCAGCTTGCCATCCTTCCGGGCGGCGCGTGCTTGGTTTTCGCTGGTGCTGGCCGCCGCATCGCCAACGTAGCAGGTTCCATCCGTCCACATGGCGTGCATGATCACGGCCAGCTTGCGCGCCACGGCCACCGTCGCCTTGCGGTGGCAGCTGCGCCTGGCCAGCGCCAAGCCCCACGTCTGCACCTTGTCGCGACCCTTGAAGCGCGTCATCAATGCCGACGCCGCCTCGTACAACGCTCGCCGAACATCCCCATCGCCGGCCTTGCTGATGCGACCCTGGACGTCGATCGATGTGCCGGATTGCCAGCGTCGCGAGGTCAGCCCGAAGTACGCCGCCACGTCACGTGAGCGACGGAAGCGCGACGGATCGTCGATCGCCGTCACGAAGCTCAACGCCGTCACCGGACCCACGCCTGGGATCGCCATGAAGCGCCGACAGAGCTCGTGCCGCGCGACGAACTTCACCACCAAGTCGTGCAGCCGGCGGTATTGCTTCCACAGCATCGCCCGTGCCGCCAGCATGGCGTCCATCAGTTCGCTGGTCAGCGCATCGTCGGCCACCGCCTCGCGCACCGCCGCGTCGAAGCCAGTGCGCCCTGTGCCCTTGATGCGGATGCCGAAGGCCTTCAGCGAGTGCCGGATGGTGTTCTCGAGATCCAACACCTTGCGTTTGAGATTGCGCCGTTGCGTCAGCAGAAGCCGCAGCCGGTAGCAGCTCTCCGCCTTGATATGGGCCTGCCGGAACCAGCCGGTTCGCACGATATGCGCCAACGCCAACGCATCCGTCGCATCGGTCTTGTTGCGCTGCGCTGACATGGCCGCGCGCACGTGCCCGGTCTCCAGACAGACCGCCGGCAGACCGCGCTTGACGAGCTCGGGCTGCAGCCAGGGCGACAGCGATCCGGCCTCATGACCCGCGCGCCGTAGCCGCGGCAAGAACGGCTTGAGGGCTGCCGCGATCGCGTCCGGATCGGTCACCACCTCCGTCTGCATCTGCACCTCGCCCTTGTCGTCGACCACGCAGATCGCTGTCCGCTCCATAGACACATCGAGACCCGAGAAGAATTCCATCGCTCGCCTCCTGCGTTGCTGCTTCACCGCAGCGACGTTAACAGCAGGCGCACCCGACAATTGCCTTTCGCCGGTGCCATACGGTGCACACCGATTACGGGCCGCAGTCCTAATCAGGCCACTCAAGTCAAGATGCTCGTTCGCTTTTCTTCGATCTACCTTCCATCGTCACCTACCTTTCTCACTGCGTGAACAGCGGCCAGAGTCCGTCCGTCAACACGCATGCGGTTTGCAATCTCCAGGCGGGGTCCATGCGTTCCTTCGCGATCAGCACAGGGCCGTCGCATGCTCTTCAACAGTCGTAACAAGGTGGTCCAAGCAGTCATAGCGCTCTCATCCTCGAGGGATGGCAGCCGGCAAGATAGCGGACATTCCCTGTTTCGCGGCCCCGCCAGGGGACACTCACCGCGCGCGCGGGTCTCGATCTCATCTCCTCTCGTGCAAGTTCTCGGCAACTCCAACTACAAGATGACCGGCCATGCCCGACACGACATCGCTACGCCGGCTTCAACTTGACCTTCTCGATCACCTTCGCACCGAAGCCCACTTGGAACTCCGTGCCGTCGATCCACATACGGTGCAGGATGCCCGCCAGCTTGCGAGCGACGGCCACGATCGCGCAAAGCATGCTCGTCCGCTTTGCGACCCGGAGCCCCCAGGCCCGCAAGGCAGAGTAGCGCTTCACCCGCAGCAGCAAGCTTGCAGCGGCCTCGCAGAGAGCTTCGCGGACAGTACCATCACCCTGCTTGGTTATGTGCCCTTCGAAGTCGATGGATGTACCGGATTGATGTCGCCTGGGCGTCAAACCGAAGTGCGCCCCAACCGTTCGTGATCTGGTGAAGCGCAGCGGATCATCGACGCCAACCTTGAACGACAGCGCGGTAACGGGACCAACGCCCGGCACGGTCATGAGACGTCGACAAACGACATCATGTTGCACGACCCGCAGAAGGATCTTGTGCAGTCGATTGAAGCCCTCCCAGACGGCCCGGCGCACGTCCAGCATGGTCTCGATCATTGTCGTAAAGACGATGTCGGTACGCTCGACCAGCTCGCGCACCCGCGCTTCGAAGCCCGCTCGACCGACCGGGCCGATCAACAATCCATAGGTCCTGAGCGCTCCTCGAATGTGATTCTCCATGTCGATGAGCTTGCGCTTCAACAGCTTGCGGTTGGACAGCAGCGTGCGCAGCCTCTGCGCCTCGATGTTCTTGACATGCACCGCCCGGAACCAACCCAGCCGCATCATCTGAGCAATGCCGCGGGCATCGTTACGGTCGGTCTTGTTGCGCATGGCCGACAGAGACACATGCATATGTCGCGCTTCCACGACGATCACCGGAAGACCGGCCGGGTGCAGCTCACGATAGAGCCAAAGTCCAATCGACGACGCTTACAAGCCTATCCGCTGCAGGTCATCGGCGAAGCCCGCCAGTGCCGAGCGGATCGCTTCCGGTTCGGTCGGAACCTTCGGTTCGCGGACGTTCTTGCCGTCCTGGTCCACAACGCAAAGACTAGGGCTGAGACTCATTAAATCCACCATACGATAGCAGCAGCGAGGCAGACGGAGGCGAGGAAGTTTCGAGCGAGTCTGTCGTATCGGGTGAAGACGCGTCGGAAGTCTTTGAGGCGGCAGAAGGCATTCTCGATGAGATGTCGCTGCCTGTAGGTCTTTTTACTGAAGCTGAAGGGCTGTTTGCGGTTTGAGGTATTGGGGATGACCGGCTTGGTGCCGCGCTCGGTCAGCCATTGCCGCAACTCGGCGCTGTCATAGGCCTTGTCGGCGAGCAGCTTCTTGGCGGCCTTTGTGCGTCGGATCAGGCGCTGAGCTGGTGGACAGTCGTGCGCTTGGCCGCCGGTCAGGAGGATGGAAAGAAGGCGGCCTTTAGCATCTGCGAGTGCATGGATCTTCGTGTTGCGCCCTCCACGAGAGCGACCGATCGCCTGTGTCTGCTCCCCCCTTTTGCGCCCGCAGCAGAGCGATGCGTCTTGATGTGCGTCGAGTCGATCATCTGGGTGGCGGTTGATCGACCGCGCCCCGCAAGTTCGCGAAACAAATTCTCCCAGACGCCTCGCCGAGCCCAGCGCGTGAAGCGATTGTAGATCGTCGTATGCGGGCCGTACTCCGGCGGACAATCCTTCCAGCGACAGCCACTTCGCAGCACATGCAGGATACCGCTGATGACACGTCGATCATCCGCTCGCTCCTTGCCCCGTACGTCGGTCGGCAAGTGTGGTTCGATCCGCCGCCACTGATCGTCGTCGAGCCAGAATAGGTTGCTACGCATCTGCTGCTCCGTTTGACAGCAGAGAATCAACAACCGATTCTAATCGCAACCAATTTATTGGGTTTCAGCCCTAGTTTCTTGCAGGCCGACGTCCAGTCCAGCATACAATTCCATGGCAGACTCCCTTCCGTGGCAACGATCGTTTGGATCGTCGCACCAGGCTCCGAGGTGCCGCCACCGGGATTGTTCCCCACGGTCTCCTAGTCGAGCCTGATTAGAGGAGCCGTCCTAATCGGTGGGATGGTGGGATGACTCTGATCTTCTTGACCATCGTCGTCTCTCCTCTATAGCACGGAACGTCCTTCTTCTCTTCGCGGTCATGCGCCGTTCCCCGACAGCCGAGAGTCCCGGTGCGCCGTGCAGTCCTCCGCGCTCAGCGACGGGGTGGATTGGCTGCGGTCGTGCAGCGCTCGAACCGGCGCGGCGCATTTTTCCATCGGACTGACGGAGCATCATCACAGGCAATCGGGCGTGGTCCGAAGACACCACGAGGGCGTCGGCCACAGGCAACGTATGGCCTGCCCCGCTGCAAGCGATTTGCTCGATGGACATAACAGTCTGCGTCAACGTATTCGGCCTCGACATCAAATGTCCTGCCAAGATGGAGATCCGCACGCTCGGGTCCTGCTAAGATACGCGGCCTCAAAAGGGCCATTGCCTGACGACAGGTTTACCGAACGTCGATCGACTGTTGGGCCATCTATTCGCGCACCACTCGCAGATTCTTTGCCGCTCGATCGCGCTCCGACCGCTAGCCCGGAACTCTCACGGGTAAGAGGTGCATCGGAGTCCGGCCTCTGAGAAAGTTGTTTTGCGAGAACGACTTTCAGCGGAAGAGGAAAGAGCCCCGATGCCGACAGAGTGTATTGCGGACCTGTTTGGATTTGAAGCTGTGGAAAGGCGGCGAGTTGAGGCGTCATTCGACGGCGGTCGGATGACGTCGGACGCGGGGGCGCTGCTGCTGGGTCGGACGGCTCGAGCGATCGGGTTGATCGATCGGTTTGCGAGCTGCTTTGCCGACCACCGTGATCCGGCGCTGATCGAGCATGAGATTGCGACGCTGGTCGGTCAACGGGTCTACGGCATTGCGCTGGGCTACGAGGACCTTGTCGACCACGATCAGCTCCGCCATGACCCGGTGTTGGCGGCGCTGGGCGGCAAGCTCGAAGCCCGGCGGTCGAGCTGCGCGGCGCTGGCAGGCAAGAGCACGCTGAACCGGCTGGAGCTGAGCCGGGCAGAGCCTTCGCGGTACCACAAGATTGGTCATGACGGTGCGGCGATCGAGCGGCTGTTCGTCGAGCTGTTCCTGGAGGCCCATGCGACAGCGCCGTCGGAGATCGTGCTGGATCTCGACGCTACGGACGACCCGGTGCACGGCGAGCAGGAGGGCCGGTTCTTCCACGGCTACTATGGCGGCTACTGCTACCTGCCGCTGTACGTGTTCTGTGGCCGCCATCTTGTGGCGGCGAAGCTGAGGCCGGCCAATATCGACGGCTCGGCCGGGGCGCGCGAGGAGGTCGAGCGGATCGTCGGCCAGATCCGTGCCCGCTGGCCCGGGGTGCGGATCGTCCTGCGGGCCGATTCCGGCTTCGCTCGCGAAGCCCTGATGGCGTGGTGCGAGGCCCACGGCGTCGACTATCTGTTCGGCCTGGCGCGCAATGCGCGGCTGGTCTCGGAGATCGAGGCCGAGCTTGCCGAGGCTTCGGTCGAGAGTGTTGCCAGCGGACTGCGCGTCACAACCCGGCACGCCGTCGCGCACCATCCAGTTTTCATCGACCATCCTCGTTGCATGAAGGGCCGACTGCGAACGGCCATGTTTCAATCCAGGCTCACACTTTCCGCGCTCACTTGTGGCGACACCCGATCCACCCCCAATCGAGATCGCTGCTCGCCACCAGTGTCGACATTGCCGTCACCCCCGCGCCACTGAAAGGCGGCGGCTCGCGTTCGGCCGCCAGCGAGAAGCGCAATTTGACCGCGTCCTACTCGGACCACGCCACAACGCAACACCCGTACCGAGCCCTCCGACTGTCGGCTAGCCGATGTTAGCAAGTATCGGAAAGACATCGAGCAGCCAATAAGCGATGACCGTGAGCTGGCCGGTGATCATCGCGATTCCCATAAGCACCATGAGGCCGCCTGCCAGGATCTGCAGGACGCGCCCAAGCCGGCCCATCGCCTTGAGCCGTGCGGCCAGTTCATCGGTGAACAGTGCTGCCAGGACGAAGGGCACACCAAGGCCAAGAGAGTAGACAGCGAGCAACGAGACACCGCCCGCGACTGTCGCCGATGCAGCGCTAACCGTCAGCACGGCGCCCAATATCGGCCCGATGCACGGCGTCCATCCGAAGGCAAAGGCGAGGCCGAGCACGTAGGCGGAAGCCGGTTTGCCGCCGGCAACGGCGGGGTGCACGCGGAACTCCCGCTGCAGCCGGGGGAAGTTCGCCAGGCCGAGCATGAAGAGCCCGAAGAAGACGACGATCGAACCGCTGACGACGTTCAGTTCTTGCCGGTAAGAAAGGAGGAGCTGGCCGAGCGCGGTCGCGCTGGCACCCAGGATGAGGAATACGGTCGAGAAACCGAGCACGAAGCACATGCTCAGGCCCACTGCCGGCCATCGTCGCGCCATGACACCATTGGGCGAGGCGTCGACCGACGAGCCGGCAACGTAGGAGAGGTAGCCTGGAACGAGCGGCAGGACACAGGGCGACAGGAACGAGATGACCCCCGCCGCGAACGCGGTCGGCACCCCGATGTCGGAGATCTGGATCATAGCGGCGGTTCGGCGCGTGCCTTGTCGACGAGGCTCCGCAACGTCGCTGCATCGGTCGCACCGCGTAGAATGTGCTCTCCGATCACAAAGCCCGGTGTGCCGGCAATGCGCAGTGCCTGGGCCAGCTTCAGGTTGCGATCGATCGCCGACTGGATCTCGGCATCCGCCATGTCGGCCTTGAGGCGGGTCACGTCCAGTCCGACCTCGGCTGCGATGCGAAGGACGCCCGCTTCGTCGGCCGCGCCGCGCGCCTGCATGAGCGCCTCGTGGAAGGCGATATAACGGCCCTGCCGATGGGCCGCCAGCGCGGCCTTGGCGGCAAACACCGAATTCGGGCCGAGGATCGGGAACTCCATGTAGACGACGCGTAGCTTGGCGTCGCCGGTCACCGTTTCCTGCACGGCGCTCGCGACCTTGCGACAATAGGGGCAGTTGTAGTCGAAGAACTCGACCATCGTGACATCGCCGGCCGGATTGCCGCCGACTGGGCTGGCCGGGTCGCGGAACACCTCGTCGGCCCGCGACTTCAGCACTGCCTGCGCCTCGCCGTCTTCCGCAGCCCGCCGGCGCGTCTCAAGGCGCTGGACGGCTTCCATGATCACTTCGGGGTGCTTGAGCAAATAGTCGCGCACCCGCTGCTCGAATGCGTCGGACGCCATCTCGGTCGTCGCGTTCGAACCGACGCCACGGAATCCCGGATCCAACGCAAACCACGCGATGACGGCGCCCACTATGAGCAGCGGCGGCACGAGCCACGATCGTCGCCGTGAAAGGACGTTGCGAGAATCTGCATTCATGTCGTCTCTCCCGGCGTCAGAAGAATTCGCGGAGCCTTTCCCACAGGCCTTTTCTTGCCTGATGGTGCGAGCGCTCGATGTCATTGGTCAGGGCGTTGACCAAAAGCGTCAGGTTGACGGATGCGAACTCCAGACCGTGGAAGTTCGCCCGCCACCGCCCTTCCTTGTCGATCACGTGGGTGACGACGCCGTGCGTGAGCTGCCCGCTTTCGGCCCGGGTGAATTTGTGGCCATATGCCTCTACGAGTTTCCTGGTCAGATCGGGCGGCTGACCCGGCATCGTCGTCAGGAACACCCAGTTGGCGTCGTCCAATCCATGTGCCGACCCATTGGGGCGCAGGATTTCGGGCGTGTCGTGCTCGGGATCGGTGGAGACGCTGATGAACTGGACCATGCCCTTCATCGGCGTGCGATTGACCATCGCCTGGATCTCGGCGATCCGGTCGGCGTGCAGCGGGCAGACGTCGGGGCAGCCGGCGTAGATGAAATTCAGGATGACGACCTTGCCGCGGAAATCGGCGAGCCGGTAGACCTTCCCGCCCACGTCCTGCAACGTGAACTCCGGCGCCGGCTTGTCGACGGGCTGGAAATATTTCTCGTCTTGAAGAAGCTTCGCCTGAAGTTCTTCGAGCGAAGAAGCGCGCGGTCGCTGTGAGCACCGCCGCCGTGACGAAGACGAGGATCCAGCCGATGATCGAGCGCATTTTCACTCCTGGCATGTGGAGACAGGATCCGCCGCGCGGTTGGCGCGGCGGATCGATGCCGCACTATTGCTTCTCTTTTGTCTGGTCGCCCGACGGCTGGGTGCTGTTGCGCCATTGCTCGTTGGGCTTGCCGGAGGCGCCCTGCATCATGCGGTTGCAGTGGTCCATCATTTCGCCCATCTGCCCCATCATGTTCATCATCCCCGAGCCGCCCATCATGGAGCCTCCCTCCTTGCGGGGACTCGTGGTGTCATCGTGCGCCTGAAGCGCCGACGGCACGGAGAGCGCCACGGCCACGGCAAACATGGATCTACGCATCGGTCAGTCTCCTTTCCTGTTGGATTTCAGTCGCCCGCCCACCATCGCCGCCTCGACGAAAGCGGTCTGCGGATCGCTGGCGCCGCTTGCGGTCGAGATGACGGGCGGGATTTCACGCGCCGGGACCGGCGTCTCGTCCGCCCCGCTGCCTCGTGATGTCGGTGGTGCGGACGTGTCCGTCGAACAGGAACGTCCGCCCATGCGGTGCATGCAGAGGCCCAGCGCGCACATGGCCACGCAGGGCAGCGCCGTCAGCAGCACCGGCAGGATGCCGGCCGCCACCAGCCAGCTCCAGTTGAAGGCCAGGCCGGCGGCCACGGCGACGACGCCGACGACAATGATGCCCCGTCGGCCGCCAAGGTAGTGACGCGCGATGTCGAGTATGTCGCGGGTCAGCGAGGTGTCGGGATTGCGGGTGGGATTCGACTCAGTCATGGGCGGGACTCCTTTCGGGATTCGCAGCCGTCATGCGCGCGGCTGCGGCACGATCCGCAGATATGGCTTGGGTGCCTTCCATCCGCCGGGGAACTTCTTCCGGGCGTCCTCGTCGGAAACCGTGGGAACGATGATCACGTCCTCACCCGGCTTCCAGTTCACCGGTGTCGCCACCTGGTGCTTCGCCGTCAGCTGGATCGAGTCCAGCACCCGCAGCACCTCGTCGAAGTTGCGGCCGGTGCTCATCGGATAGGTCAGCGACATCCTGATCTTCTTGTCGGGGCCGACCAGGAACACCGTGCGCACGGTCGCATTCTGGGCCGGCGTGCGGCCCTGTGACGTCGCGCCGGCCTCCGCCGGCAGCATGTCGTAGAGCTTGGCGACCTTCAGTTCGGGATCGCCAATCATCGGGTAGTTCACAGCGTGGCCCTGGGTCTCCTCGATGTCCTTCGCCCATCTGCTGTGGTCGTCGACGGGATCGACACTCAGTCCGACGATCTTGCAGTTGCGCTTGTCGAATTCCCTCTTCAGGCCCGCCATGTAGCCCAGCTCGGTCGTGCATACCGGCGTGAAGTCCTTGGGATGCGAGAACAGGATCGCCCAGCCTTCGCCGATCCAGTCGTGGAAGGTGATCCGGCCGTGCGTCGTCTCGGCCGTGAAGTCGGGCGCTTCGTCGTTGATCCTGAGTGGCATGATCTTTCCTCCAGTTGTCGGTCCGTTACGGTCTGTCGTGCTGCTGGTCGATGCGCCGGCGGATGAAGGCGATCATCTCCGGCGTATCCCATTCGGCGGGGCCGACGAGCCGACCGATCTCGCGGCCCGCGCGGTCGATCAGCAACGTGGTCGGCACGCCGACGGCGCCGAGTTCGCGCGCCGCCTTGCCGCTGCTGTCGATGTGCATGGCGAGGTTCTTGATGCCGATCTCGCCGTAGAACTTGCGCATGACGTCCAGTCCCTTCCGGTCGGCCGACAGGGCGATGACCTGGAAGTCCGCACCGCCGAGCGCGCCCTGCAGCCGATCGAAGGTCGGCATTTCCCTGCGGCAGGGCAGGCACCATGTCGCCCAGACATTGAGTAGCACGACCTTGCCGCGGAAATCCGTGAGCGCGGCGTTGCGGCCCTCGCCATCCATGAACCTGACGTCGGGCAGCGCCTTAGGCGGATCGACGAGGGCGAAGTTCGGCTCGGCAGTGGCTGCAGCCGCTGGCAGTGCAGCCAGCAACAGCGGCAGGAGCACGGCCCTCATGGCGACATCGGCTATCTGGGGCATTGCACATGGCTCCATCGATGGTTCGTCGCTCGATCATTCCTTCGCGTAGACGGTCGGCGCGCCGCCGCCCTTGGGCAGGGCGTAGACGACGAACGGGACGGTCTTCGTGCCCACCATACCAGGCGAGCCGGCCGGCATGCCGGGCAACGTGATGCCCGCGATCTGCGGGCGCTCCGCCAGCAGCCGAAGCACGATGTCGACCGGGACGTGACCGTCGATCACGTAACCGTCGATGAACATCGAATGGCAGCCTTGAAGCCGCTCCGGCACGCCCGCATTCTTGCTGATCGTGGCGTGGTCGTGGGTCGGCTTGACGGCGACTTCGAAGCCATTGCCGCGCAGATAGCCGGCATAGCCTTCGCAGCAGCCACATTGCGGGTTCTTGTACAGGATCGCCTTGCGGGTCTCCTCGGCACGTACCGCGGCGGCGCCGGTCATCAGGATGGAGGCGAGAGCAAGAAGCAGAATACGACGCATGGACTGGGTTCCTTTCCCTGGGTGCCTCATTCCGTTCAGCATTCTTCCTCGACGAATCGTTTGATCTCCTCGACGCTGGCGAAGATCACCGAGACGCGGTCGCCCTGCATGCCGGCGCCGGTGACGACCGGCTTGCCCGGCGCCGGGCCGGTGGCGCGCGTGTCGAGTTTCAGGCGCACATTCATCTCCCAAAACGGCGTGGTGGCGCCGTCGGCCGTGGAGATGAAATAGCTGTCGCCGCAGTGGCGGACGGCCGTTACGCGGGCTTGGTCGGGCGCCGATGCAAGGGGCCGGGATCGTGGTCCGCGGGCAAAGGCGGCCGGCAGGAGACCCTGCTCAACGACTCGCTTGTCGCGTTCCGGCGCCATGGCGAGCTTCAGGAAGGCGACGATGTCGGCGCGTTGCTGCTCGTCCTCGATGCCGCGGAAACTCATGTAGGTGTCCGGCACCACGACCTGCGGATCGGCGACCCAGGCGAAGAGCATTTCGGCGGTCCACGTGAAGTCGGCCGATTTCAGCCCCTTCGAGTAGCGCGCGAAGCCCGTGGTCTTCCCGGCCGGCCTGTCCCACAGCCCCGCCAGGCTCGGTCCGCTCAGGTGGACGCCCGGTTCGAGCGAATGGCAGGCGACGCAGCTCCGATAAAGCTGCGCGCCGCGCTTGGTGTCGCCGTCGGCCGCCTGGGCCAGGCTCACGGCGGCGAGGAAGGCGACAAGGGAAGACGAGGCCAGCCGCATATACGTTCCTCCCATCATCCTTTTCCCCCCTTGCCGACGCGCAGGACCGCCATCAGGCCGGCCGTCTGGTGGTCGGTGACGTGGCAATGCACCATCCAGTCGCCGGGGTTGTCGGCGACGAACGCCACGTCGACGGTTTGCCTGGGCTCGACGAACACGGTGTCGGCCCATTGATTGAAGGGAACGGGCACCCCATTGCGGCTGAGCACGCGGAAGCTGTGTCCGTGCAGGTGGATGGGATGCGGCCATGCGGTGTCGTTGCGCAGGCCGAGCACGTAGCTGCGGCCCAACATGAGCGTCGTCAGCGGCGGCATGCCGGCATGCCCGTCGCCGGTCATCGAGGCGCCGTTGATCGCCCAGGCGGCGCGGCCCATCCCCATCATTCCGCCGCCGCCCATCATGCCACCCTGCAGCACGAGCTCGCGACGCTCCGCGGCCCCGAGATCGGGCTCGGGCAGCGGATTGCGCGGCAGACGGATCGGCGCTTCGAGAGGATGCGGGCGCACTGGCGCCGCCGCGTCGTAGGCGAGATGGACCAACGAGTACTCGAGGTCCTCGTCGTAATCGTCGACCACGCGGTAGCGCCGGCCAGGGTCGCCCTGCATGTCGAGCACGATGTCGATTCGCATCGCCGGCCCGAGCAGCAGGCGGCCGTCCTTCGGTTCATGCGGATCGCAAGGCTGGCCGTCGACGGCCACGACGACCGGGCGGTGACCTTCGAAACGCAGCGCCATGATACGCGCGAGCGCGGCATTGAGCAGGCGGAGGCGCACGCGTTCGCCCGCGCGAACCCGTTCATCGGGCGGTACGACACCGTTGATGGTGACGGTGTTGCCGATGCGCCCGGCCATGGCCGCTTCCATCCGGTTGCCGAATCCGGCGGCGATCTGCCCATCGGACTTGAGCCGCCAGTCCATGATCGTCCAGAGGAGTTCGCGGTCGACGGCCACTGGCGAGCGTTCCTCGACGATCAGCGCGCCGGCCAATCCCCGACCGAGCTGCTGCAGCGCGTTGGCGTGCGGGTGGTACCAGAAGGTGCCGGCGTCGGGTGGCGTGAACTCGTAGACGAAGCTCTCGCCGGGGCGGATCGGCGGCTGTGAGATGCCGGGCACGCCGTCCATGCCGATCGGCAATCGGATGCCGTGCCAGTGAACCGTGGTGTCATCGTCGAGGCGGTTCTCGACGACGATCGAGGCCGGCTCACCCTGGCGGAGGTGCAGCGTAGGCCCCGGCACGCTGCCGCCGTAGGCCCAGACGTCGGTCGCGCGCCGCCGCGGCCCGGTCAGCGACGCCTGCCCCGGAGCGGCGACGATCCGATGGCTTTGGTTCGCCCGCGCCGGGCCCGGGCGCACCACGCCCAGCAAGGCCGCCCCGGCGCTCGCCGAGAGCAACGCGCGCCGCTTCAACAATCCGATATGATCGGTACCCACAGCTCGATCCCTCCGCAACCATCGTCGATGGAGGTGCACCGTGGCGCCAGACAACGGAGAATCTGAACGAACTCAGCCAGCCGCCATCGTGCACGTGCACGCACCACTTGCCTGGTCAGCCGCGCTGCGGCGACCAGGTTCAGCCGAGAGTGCTGGGTCTGGGTGGGTAAGGATCAGGCGCATGCGCCCAGCCGACGAGCAGCGGCTGGGCCTGAACCGGCAAGTCGAGCCCGTCGATCCGGACGGCGACGACAGGTGTCAACGCCAGGGTCGCAACGCCTGAAGTGCCGCAGAGGGCAAGGCGGCAGTCCATTGCCTTCATGTCGCGGCTGCCGTGGTCGCAGTCCGGGCATTTGACGTCGTTGGCGGCAACGCCCATGGCCGACGCCATGGTCATCCTGACTGCCATATCCGTCGCCTGGACTGCTGAAACGCTCATGCTCGCAGCAAACACCAGCCCCAGAATCGAGGTGAATGTCCGTCGCAGCCAAAAGCGAATCATATGCCACAGGATGGGGATTTATTTCCGGACTGCAAGCCCTATCCCATCACGGGGCTGTGATCTTACGACGCGTGTCGAAGCGATGCTAGTGTTCCCCGACGATCGTACCAGCCATTGCGGGTGTTTCAGCCGTCGCGTCGAGTATCGAATTCACCGCGATTACCGGGCGCGGCGAGATGGATCGACTTTCTGCACTTGAAGCAGGATGTCGCGAACGATAGGTGCAGCGGTGCGCGAGCCGCCCATCCCGTGCTCCACGACCACAGCGCAGGCGTAGCGCGGACTGGCGACCGGCGCGTACGCGCAGAATAGGGCATGATGACGCAAATGCCAGGGCAACTGTTCCTGTGACACTTTGCGGTCTCGCTCGGCCTCGGTCATCCGTTTGACCTGCGACGTACCGGTTTTGCCGGCCATCGCCATGCCTTGTTCCACGATGCGCGATGCGAAGGCTGTGCCGCTCGGGCTATTGACCACCAGATCCATGCCGTTTCGGATCGCACGCAGATTTTCCACGCGGAAGGACAGGCTTGGGGTCGCTGGAGTCGACTGCACCGGCAGCGACCTGACCGGAGCGCGCGCCCCGGTAGTGGCTGCAGTCAGATGCGGCTTGACTTCGTAGCCACCGTTGCCGATGCGCGCCGCCATGACCGCAAGCTGTAGCGGCGTCGCCAGCATGTCCCCTTGGCCGATGCCGAGATTGTAGGTGTTGCCGATCGTCCATGGCCTGCCCGTACGTGCCAGCGTCCAGCCGGGCGTCGGCAGAAAGCCAGGCGATTCTTCGGGCAACCCGACATCCGTGAGCTTGCCAAAACCTAGTTTCGCCGCAGCTTGGACGATCTGGCCGACACCGGCGCGCTTTGCTGCCTCATAGAAGAATACGTCACAGGAATGCTGCAAGGCCTCGGTGACGTTGATGGCCGCCACCGCCAAGCTGCCGACTACGACGGTCAATGCCGCAACAGACATGCCGCTTTCCGCTGCTGCCTCCTTCAATGATTTCTCCTTGAGCTCAACAGCCGGTTCGCTGCGCGTTGTCCCGGCGATAGGCCTTCGACGGCTTGCCGCAGTGCACGTTGACCGGATTTCTCTTCATGCAAGTTCGTTTGAGGCGCCGGAAAGGCTTCATGCTCCATGCCGAGGGCCTCTTTCCGTAACTTGTACGCCCGAGACGACGCAGCCGGTCGACGATGCGGCGGTTACGTGATTCAAGCCTTCTCGGTGGCAAGGATGGGTTAAATTGCGGCAGAAGCCGCAAGCGTGGCTCGCTTTCTGATCGGCGTGCGAATCCTCTTGGAACATTGGACAGGTTGACCATCCGGCACTATTTCCGACGCTGGAAGCTTGTGGCAATCCGCCTCCAGCGCGCAGCTTCCCATAGAAGTGCTCCTATGGCATTGTCCAACTTATGAAAGTCGGCGTGTGGCTCCGCACGGTGCTTCCGATCCTTGCGATCGTGGGGCTTATTGCCGGCCCGTTCGTCACGATGAGCGTGTCGATGATAGCGGCTGCATCGACAATGTCCGGAATGCCGGACGACATGCCGTGCTGCCCGCCCGAGAAACCCACCATTCCAGACTGCCAGAAGGCCTGCCCGTTGACGACAACGTGTATGGCGAAGTGCTTCTCAATCACGCCGCTGCTTTCGGGTGTGGCTTACGTTCATTGGGAGCAGAGTGAGGTTATCCGCCCTGGCAGCGACGTCGCGGGTGACGCGCTCGCGGTAGAGCCTCCCGCCCGACCTCCGCGAACCTAGAACATCGCCGGCGTTTGCACGCCGGCTCGCGCCGCTCCAGCGAGGCTCGGGCGGTTAAGAGCGCGTGGCCATAGGCCGCGCAACGCCGGGCCGTGTGCACGGTGCTCCGATGCATCTGGGATGTCCAAACCATGACGACCTTTCATACCAAGCGCGCCGTAATGGCGGCGCTCGCCGCCGCGCTCTCCGTATCGGCTCTCTCGACGGCGCGCGCCGACATTGCCGACTATGAATTTCGTCTCGTTCAGGCGAATCTAAAGCAAGGCGACGGTGCGATGATCTCTGTCCGGCTCGTCGACAAGCGGACGGGCAAGGCGGTTCCGGACGCGGTCATCTTCGCCATGCGGATCGATATGGCGCCTGACGGCATGCCGACCATGACCGCTCCGATCGAGGCCCTGCCGTCGACCGAACCCGGCATCTACCGTTTCAAAACTAACCTGACGATGGAGGGCGGCTGGCAGCTCTCGCTGGGGGCCAAGATTCAAGGTGAGACGGGCACGCTTCAGAACAAGTTGATCCTGAGGGCCGTGCCATGAAACGGATTGTCCTCACAGGCCTCGCCTTGGCCGCCGTTGTGGCGGCGGGGATCGGAGGCAATTGGGCAGGTGTCCGGGGTCTTCCCGCGCCTGGCGTCGGCGCATGGTTCGGTGTCGAACCTACGCTTGCGGCTGTTGAGCCAGCCGGCACCGGTATGGTGATCTACTATCAGGATCCCGACGGCAAGCCCTTCTATTCGGCGACCCCGCGCCAGACCGAGGACGGTCGGGCTTTCCGCGCCGTTCGCACCAGCGAGGACGTAAGTTTCGAGGTCAAACCGCCGGCCAGGGCTGAGGCGACCGTCCCGGCAGGCGCGCGGCGCATCCTCTATTACCGCAACCCAATGGGCCTGCCCGACACCTCGCCCACGCCGAAAAAGGATTCCATGGGGATGGACTATATCCCCGTCTACGAGGGAGAGGACGACGGCGGCTCGGTCGTGAAGGTGTCCCCCGGCAGGCTGCAGCGCACCGGCGTCCGGTCGGAGCTGGTCGAGCGGCGCGCCGTCGGCCGGCTAGTGCGGGTGCCGGGAACGGTTCAGCTCGACGAGCGTCGCATCTCGGTGGTCGCAACGCGGAGCGACGCCTTCGTCAACGAGGTGGCGAACGTGACGACAGGCGACCAGGTGACAAAGGGTCAGGTGCTCCTCCGGCTCTATTCACCTGACATCGCCGCAGCGGGCGCTCAGTTTCTCACCGACCTCAATATCGGCGGCCGCGACGGCGCAGTCGGCGGTGCCCGCCAGCGCCTCGAAAACCTAGGGCTGTCATCTCGGGTGATTGGCGAGATCGAGCGGACGCGCAAGGTCCCACTATCGGTGACGTGGCACGCACCACGCGATGGCATTGTGCTCGAGCGCAATGTCGTCGACGGCATGAAAGCCGCCCCCGGGGAGGTGCTTTTCCGTATTGCCGACATCTCGAATATCTGGGTGCTTGCGGATGTGCCGGAGTTTGACCTCGGTGTCGTCCGACTTGGCGCTCCGGCGACGATTCAGGTGCGAAGCCTGCCTGGGCGCAGGTTCGAAGGGCACGTGTCGCTGATCTATCCGCAAGTGGGCGAGGCGACGCGGGCCACAAGGGTACGCATCGAGATCGCGAAGCCCGGCGGCGTGCTGCTTCCTAACATGTATGCCGATGTGGAGATCGGCACCGGCGGCGTGCTGCCGGTGGTCGCCGTTCCGGACGACGCCATCATAGACACAGGCACTCGGCAGGTAGTGATCCTTGATCGGGGGGAAGGCAAATTTGAACCGCGTGTGGTCAAAGTCGGACTCCGCGGCGGTGGTTTCACCGAAATCCGCGAAGGGATTGCCGCGGGCGACCGCGTCGTCGTGGCGGCGAACTTCTTGATCGACGCTGAGAGCAATCTGAAGGCCGCGCTGCGCAGCCTGGCAACTCCGGAGGCGCAGCCATGATCGCCCGTCTCATTGGATGGTCCGCCCGCAATCTCGTGCTCGTCTTCGTCGGCACGATCTTCGCTGTCGCGGCCGGTGCCTATGCGCTGAAGACGCTACCGCTCGACGCCATCCCCGATCTCTCCGACGTGCAGGTGATCGTCTATACCGACTATCCTGGTCAAGCGCCGCAGGTCGTGGAGGACCAGGTCACCTATCCCCTCACGACGTCCATGCTGACGGTGCCGAAATCGAAGGTGGTGCGCGGCTTCTCCTTCTTCGGCGTCTCCTTCGTCTATGTGATCTTCGAGGACGGCACCGATCCCTATTGGGCGAGAAGCCGAGTGCTGGAATACCTCAATGCGGCCGCGCAGCGCCTGCCAGCTGGCGTGACGCCGACTCTTGGACCGGATGCCACCGGCGTCGGCTGGGTCTACCAGTACGCCGTTGTCGCCAAGGAGATGACACTCGCCGAGCTCCGCTCGCTGCAGGATTGGGTGATCCGCTTCGGCGCGTCCAAAGCAGAGGGCGTCGCCGAGGTCGCCAGCGTCGGGGGCTTCGTGAAGCGATATTCGATCGTGGTTGATCCGAATCGGTTGCGTGCGCTAGGCATTTCGCTCGATAGAGTGCGCGAGGCCGTCAAGGGGAGCAATGCCGACGTCGGTGGACGCACTGTCGAGCTCTCCGAATTTGAGTTTATGATACGCGGCCGCGGCTATCTTCGCGGCGTTGCCGACATCGAGAACGTGGTGCTGAAGACCGACCGGGGCGTACCCCTGCGGGTGAAGGATGTTGCCCGTGTCGAGGTCGGACCGGACGAGCGGCGCGGCATCACCGAGCTGAACGGTGAAGGCGAGGTGGCGAGCGGCATCGTGCTGCAGCGCTTCGGTGCCAACGCGCTGAGCGTGATCGAGAACGTCAAGGCGCGGCTCATGGAGATTGGGTCGAGCCTGCCCAAGGGCGTCGAGCTCGTGCCGGTCTACGACCGATCCGAGCTGATCGACCGGGCGATCGAAACGCTGATGGGCACGCTGATCGAGGAGAGCATCATCGTTGCCCTGGTCTGCGTCGTGTTCCTGCTACATGTGCGTAGCGCGCTCGTCGCCATCTTGATGCTGCCGGTCGGCATCCTGATGGCGTTCGCGGCGATGAAAGTCATCGGACTCGGGTCCAACATCATGAGCCTCGGCGGCATCGCCATCGCCGTCGGTGCTATGATCGACGCCGCGATCGTCATGATCGAGAACGCTCACAAGCATTTGGAGCGCGCTCCGCCTGACAAGCCGCGTGTCGAGACCCTGATCGAGGCGGCGAGCGAGGTCGGCCCCGCACTGTTCTTCAGCCTGCTGGTCATCACCGTCTCGTTCCTGCCCATCTTCACGCTGGAATCGCAGGAAGGGCGGATGTTTGGTCCGCTTGCCTTCACCAAGACATTCGCCATGGCGGCGGCGGCACTCCTTTCGGTGACGCTGGTGCCGGCCTTGATGGTCGTCTTTGTGCGCGGGCGGATCGTTGCCGAGCACCGGAACCCGATCAACCGCTTCCTGATCTGGATCTACAGGCCGATAATCCGTGGTGTTCTCAAAGCGAAAATCCTGACCATCCTCATCGCCCTCGTCGTGCTGGGCGTCACCGTCTGGCCAGCGCGGCAGCTCGGCTCCGAGTTCATGCCGAGCCTCGATGAGGGAACGCTGATGTATATGCCGACAACATTGCCGGGGATTTCCGTCACCAAGGCGGCCGAACTCCTGCAAATGCAGGATAGGATCATCAAGAGCTTTCCGGAGGTCGTCTCGGTTTACGGCAAAGCGGGGCGCGCGCTCACCGCGACCGATCCGGCGCCGATCGAGATGTTCGAGACCATCATCAATCTGAAGCCGAAGAGCGAATGGCGGCCGCAGGTCACGATCGACAGTCTAAAAGCGGAGCTGGACCAGGCGCTGCAGTTCCCTGGCGTCTCAAACGCCTGGACCATGCCGATCCGCGCTCGGATCGATATGCTCGCGACCGGCATCCGAACGCCGGTCGGCGTCAAGGTGTTCGGCCAGGATCTGGCGCAGATGGAGCAGACCGCCCGCGAGATCGAGCGGGTGCTGCGGTCCGTAGCGGGGACTTCGAGCGCCTACGCGGAGCGGGTGATCGGCGGTTACTATCTCGACATCGTGCCGGATCGGGATGTGCTTGGCCGCTATAATTTGGCCATTGCCGACGTTCAACGGGTGATCGCGAGCGCGCTCGGCGCAGAGACCGTGACGACCACGGTCGAAGGTCGTGAGCGCTACGGAGTCGCGATTCGATATCCGCGCGACTTCCGGAGCGATCCGCAGGCAATCGCTCACGACGTGCAGGTGCCGTTGCCGGGCGGCGGCACGGTGCCGCTCGGCGAGGTTGCCAAGGTGGAGCTCACACGTGGAGCGACCTCGATCCGGACCGAGAACGGCAAGCTCGCGGTTTATGTCTTCGTCGACATCACCGGCCGCGACCTCGGCGGCTATGTCGCCGAGGCGCAGCGAGCCGTGGCGAATGAGGTGAAGCTGCCGCCCGGCACCTACGTCTCGTGGAGCGGTCAGTTCGAGTACCTGCAGCGCGCCGAGGCACGGCTGAAGATCGTCGTGCCGGTGACGTTGCTCGTCATCTTCCTGCTGCTTTATCTCAATTTTCGAGCGCTCACTGAAACACTCATCGTCATGCTTTCGCTGCCCTTCGCTTTGGTCGGCGGAATCTGGCTGATGTGGTGGCTCGGCTTCAACATGTCCGTAGCAGTGGCGGTCGGCTTTATCGCGCTCGCAGGCGTCGCCGCCGAGACCGGCGTTATCATGCTGATCTATCTTCAGCAGGCGATGGCGGAGGTCAAATCGGAGCGGACCCGACAAGGTCGAGCCTTCACGCGCGCCGCCCTTTACGAGGCGATCATGCTTGGTGCCGTCGAGCGTGTGCGGCCGAAGATGATGACGGTCGTTGCCATCATGGCGGGCTTGGTTCCGATCCTGTGGAGCGCGGGCGCTGGCTCAGAGGTGATGCAGCGGATCGCGGTACCGATGATCGGCGGCATGGTGTCCTCGACGGTCCTGACGCTGATCGTGATTCCGGCGGTCTACGGGCTGGTGAAGGGCTGGCGACTGCCGCGCAGGGCGGCGGACGACGACGTTACGAGCGGACCGGAACCAGCCGAACTCAAGGCCGTCGCCGAATGAGCGACCGATTCGACGAGATGGGAGGAACGCGATAGGGCATGGGCTTCGCCGGCCTGATCGGCGCTAGTCTTACTGAGTCAGAAAGCCACAGGGTAGCGGTTTAGGAGCTGAGGTATTTTTTGGAAGATTCATTTTCAGCGAACGAGGGCTGGGATGGGTCTTTGAACGAGAAGCAGCGAAGGTCGGTTTTCGGCTTATGTCGAAGGGCCTGTGAGTGTGATCGGCCATGCCGATCGGGCTTAGCCACTGCGTGATTATTGCGCTGGGCTGTTGACGCCCGGCGAGCGCAAGAGCGTGGAGCCGATGGCGGCAGTGACGGCGCCGCATCGGACGGCGGCCCAGCATCAGTCGCTGTTGCATTTTGCCGGCGAAGGTCGGTGGTCGGACGAGAGAGTGCTGGCGAAGGTCCGGCAGACGGTTCTGCCTGCGATCGAGCGGCACAGGCCGATCGAGGCCTGGATCATCGACGACACGGGCTTCCCCAAGAAGGGCAAACATTCGGTGGGGGTGGCTCGGCAGTATTGCGGCCAGCTGGGCAAGCAGGACAACTGCCAAGTCGCGGTGTCGCTGTCGCTGGCCAATGCCGACGCGAGCCTGCCGGTGGCCTCCCGGCTGTATCTTCCGCAGGCTTGGGCCAATGACGCGGCTCGCCGCAACAAGGCTGGTGTGCCGGAAGAGATCGGCTTTCAGACCAAGGTCGAGATCGCGCTCGATCAGATCCGGGCCGCCAACGCGGCGGGCCTGCCGCGTGGAGCTGTGCTGATGGATGCGGGATATGGACCCATAGCGATCTGCGCACCGCCATCACGACGCTTGGCCTGCCCTATGTCGCCGGCATTCTGTCGAACACCACGGTGTGGGCGGCCGACCACGTGCCTGCGCCGCGACGCCGAACATCAGCCGGTCAGGGTCAAAGACCTTGCGTTCAGCCTGCCGACCGGAGCATGGCGGACGATCACTTGGCGAGAGGGCACGAATGAGCCGCTCAAGTCGTGCTTTGCGCGGCTGCGCATCCGGTCGAACAGCAAATGGGCGAAAATGCTCTTGTCCAGCATCTTCAGCATGGTGTGCGGTTGGACGCGCGCTCGGATAGTCGCCTACCGTGCTGCGGGCCAAGCGCGTGCTGCGCGCGATCGCCCGCTCGCTCAGTCCTTCGGCCTTGAGCCGCAATATCTCCCTGACACAACGCATCGGCACTCTCTCGGCTGGCATCGGCTCTCCCCTGCTGCAACCCCGGGGGTGGCCGACTTCCCTCGGATTCCACACTCCGATAGGCAAATTCTTCCAAAGCGCACCCAGCTCCCATTGGATAGATTAGAGTGCTATGGGGTAAATGTAGTACTCATTTTCATCTGACGTGGCCCGCCATTATCTGCCCATAAAATCCCAATTTCACTGGGATTTTTAAGAAGACGTCGCGGTCAGTGCACAAGAGAGTGCACAGACAAGCCCCAGCGGTCTCGGTCTTTGCCTTAGCCGGTTGAGCCCGTACGAGAGAGACTACTTGATCCCGAAGAACGAGCTGCCTACGCCGATTAGAAATCCCCCAAACATCTTCACAATGTTGTCGGCGGTCTCGAGGGCTCGGCGATTCTCATCCTTGTCCTTCATGAACACCAAGATGGCTAAGGCAAAGAAGAACGCTAGAACAATTGTCACGAACACCACTTTAATTAACAGCGCGGCAAGCTCTGGCGCCCCTTGGGGGGAAACTTGAGCGAGGGCGGGGGCGATAAGCAGATCAATCAAGGATTGCTGGTTGTGGCGAATCAACCGGTCGTATGCTGTCCATCCCACCAGAGTTCCAGCGAGGAGTCCGTATACGGCAACGACGGCACGGTAACCGATCTTGATGTGGCGAAATTGTCGGTTTATATCCGCAAGTTCGACGTCCACTTTGCGGATAGTTTCCTGAAGCCGCGCCTGTATCTCGGTTGGAGCGCCCATTTCCCGAAGCGATTCGAATCTGACCTGAACTTCGGATCGCTTCTTTCGAATGGCCTCTATCCTGCGCGTCGTCTCCCTAACACGACCGGTCTGGTACGCGAGCATCAGCGAGGCGACCAAGAAGATCACCCACCAAACAAGCAACGCACTTCCCTGAAACATTGCTTCCATTGCGCCTCTCCCAGAGCAGGTCCCAGAGCACCCCGGCCCGGGGCGCGCCCAACCTCCCGCACGTCTTGGGCGCGATTCGCGCTTGCAGCGCTACCAGCATTTCCGCCCCGAGGGATGATGCCGCGTGAATAAGCGGACTGCAACGCGCGGAGAGGTGGACGAACTGAAGCGGCCTCCCCCCTAAGCCGCCACCGCCGCCTGCGCCATCTGCTCGAGGCTGTCGGCCTCGACGAAGTCGACGAGGTCAGCCATCGACTGCAACACCGTCTCTTCGATGAGGACCGCAAACGCCTCCTGCTCACCGAGGGACCGCAGCGCATCGGGCACGCCCTTCGCCGCAGGGTCGGCTTCGATCAGCACGGCGCGCGCGTGCTCGTGCATCTCGGCCGGCAAGCCGCTGAGATAGGCCGGACCGGCACCGATCGCCCGCAGCGTCGTGGCATCTTTCGCCTCGATCGCAGTCCTGACGGCGGCAAGGCGCTCCGGCGACGCCAGCGTCGCGAAATGCCGACGAATCTCCCCGGCCAGCAGGGCATCGGCGGCGTCGCTGTAGGAGAAGACCTTCGCCGCGTTCTTCATCAGGTCGGCGCGAGTCGCGGCGGCGAGCGTGCGAGCCTGTTGCAATGCCTCGACGGCAGGGCCGAGCGTGGCCTTCGCGTGCCGCGCCGAGCGCACCGTGCGGGCCGCAGGGGTCGTCGTCAGGTCGCCCATGATCCGGTGGTGCGCCTCGGATGCGCTCGCGTATGCATCGGCGAGGCGGGTCAGGGCCGCCGCGAGGGCACTGTTGCCGGCGGGCTGGCGGTCCATCATCTGGCGGATGCCGATGGTCGGCATCGGCGACGGGCTGTGGCTGCGGCGAGGGAAAGCGAGAGAGGGCATCGGGGACTCCTTGTTCAAACTGTCTTGGGAAAGCTTTTGAAGCGCTCGCCGACCATCACGGCGACGAGGAAGCGGCTGCATTGCTGTTCGATCTCGCGGCCGATGTTGGAAATCATCAGGTCGGAATGGCCGTGCGCGCGGCGCAGGGCGTCGAGCTTCGAAAGGAAGCGCGCACGAATGCCTGGGGTGCCCGACGCGCCATGAAGGGCGGCGTAGCGCAATTCGTACGACAACAGGTGGTCGAGGGCGGCAAGCTCGGCGGCCAGCTGCTGCGGCAGCGCGAGGGCGTCGTTCTTCGACGTGGGCATCGGTGGCATAGGATGCGTGGTCATGGCGAGGGTCCATTCCGGAGTGATGTCCAGCGGCCGGACAAGGGCGACGGCTCTTGCCCCGGAGGCAGTTTCCCAACGGCGCGACCGGACATCCCCGGCTTTCGCTTGGGCAGCCCGACGCACGTCCACAACCCAATGGCGAGAGCCAACACGATATCGTCATGGGCTCCGACGCGTGCCTCGAATTGGTAACGACCCGCTGCGGAAACTTTGCGGCGCAGGTCCTTCAATTCTTCGGCGAGTGGGCCGGCTTCCGTAAGCTCGGCAGCAACGCGAAGGGAGCCCGAATGCAAGGCCGCGTCCAAGGTCGATATCAACAGGCTCTTTGCGACGTGCCATCCGCCGCGGTTCGGGCTGAAGCTCTCACCGGTCGTGATCGAGACGCGCACAGGCTTGAGCCCAGAATCATTCAGCAAATCACAGACGGGGCGCCCGACTCCGGTTTCGTCGGCGACTAGCGTGCAGCCCGAATTCAGCGGATGACGAGCCAGGAGTTTCTGCAGCTCCGCAACCTGAGCCGGATAGCTGAAGCCGAGCGGGAGCCGCTGTAGGTGCCTGACGTCCACGACCTCGCCAGCGGCAAAGACCTTGCCATCGAAGCGGACGTGCTTGACCACGCGATGCTGAAGCACAGCGATGGCCGTGGGGTCTTGTGCCTGCCCCAGGTCGACGCTTAGGCACCACTGTTCGGTGACAAGCTCGCGATGATGCGGAGGGAGCGGAGCTATTGCGGCCATAGGGGCGTAACCTCGCTCGTGAACGCTGCGGCGATGACTTCATTGGGGAAGACTTGCGAATCGTCGGCCACGAACTCGCACAGGTATTCCTGATTGAAGACGGACGGCCCCAGCAGCCGCTTCTCCTCCTCAAGGAACTCCGCACTGATCCGAGGGCATTCCGTTACCGGCACGCGCACGCGCTCCCAGCCATCGCCCCCGTTCGCCCATTGCTCATAGAACCACCCGACCATCCCGCGGGGCGTTGAGAGAGCGACCATTTCACCATCGCTCACCGCCAACATTGGCCTGCATGCGGCGATGATCTCATCGGGAATGCGTGACGCTTCGTCGAGGATCAGCAGCGCAACCTTGCTGAAGCCACGGATCGTGCCTTCCGATGAAGGTAGGCTGATTATGCGCGAGCCGGTCGACAGTTCGACGCGATGAACACTTTGGTTCACGATCGAAGGCAACCCGCTGACGCGCGAGTGAAGGGCGGCGACCGTGCGGATAGTCTCTGCTGCCTGCCTCATTGCAGGGGCAATCACGAGGACGGGTGCCCCCGGCTCCTCGCACGCGTGAGCGATCGCCTTGACGCCAGCCGTCAGCGACTTGCCGCCCTGCCGATGCACGTTCCAAAGCTGGCGCTTGCTCGACGACGTCGCGGCTCGTTGCTGCCACGCGTCCGGCTGATAGCTCGCATCGGCGAACCAACGCCCACGATCGAGTGCGCGCGCAAGGTCGGACGCCATCGACGTCATTGCGCGGCCTCCGGGACGTGTTCGATCACCAGCGGTGCGGTGGGCGTTGGGGCGGCGACTGTCGCGCGGGCAGTGATGTCGGCCGCGGCTTCGCTTTCGAGGGCAGCGAGCGCGGTACCGACTGCACGGGCAGCGTCGGGGAACGGGCGGAGAGCCGTGATCAAGACCTGCCTGAGCTTCAAGTAATCGGCGCTGACCAGCACGCTCGTGTGGGTGACCGTGTGATGCTGAGCGAGCGTGCCGAGCAACTTGCCGACCGTCTCCAAGTTGCTGAGGATCGTGCGCTCGGCGGCAACAGCCCCGGCAGTGTTGCCGACCGACAGCGCGAAGTCGGCATGCTGCTGAAGTCGCGCGCGCTGCGAGATCAGCTGGCCGAGCAGACCTTCGGCTTCGCTCGTGCGAAGTGCAGAAAGATCCACGTCGGTCGGCTTGCGGTTCGCGAGGATCGCGGCTCGGGTCGCGGCGGACAAGTGGTTCTGCGCGTGCCGCTGCAGAGCGTCGGGGCTGCATTCGTAGCGCGCGGCGAGAGCCCGGTGCGGAACGCCATAGGTCAGGCCGACTTCCAGAAGGTGCCGCTTTGGGTGGCGACAGATGGAGCAGCGGACGACTTGGGGCATCGGTACTCTCGGCAACCGCGGAAACGTGATGCGGAAGCCCGGAAGGGGAGGGGCCTTGCGCACGAATTTGTGCACTCGGATGATCTACGCTCGTTGAAAGTCAGGTGAATTGGCGCAAATCAGGGTGCGATTGGATAGAGTGTATAGAATTCGAACTGCGCCATCTACAGTTGTCTGCCGCACGGAGGGTGCGGAAGGTATCGAAGTCCGGCGCGGTTGGACGCGAGGGATGCATGTCGTCGCCGTGCACTGGATGCACTGGATGCACTGATTTTCTATTGCTCTTCTTTTTCCCCCTTCATCCCCTATTGCAACAATGATGAAGAAAGTCAGATTCAGAGAGACGAGAAGAGGATTTAGAGAGCAATAGAAAATCAGTGCATCCAGTGCATCCAGTGCAGCGAACGGCAGTTTCCGACCGTAGTTCACCCCCTGCGACGAACAATCCCTCGATGCGGCGCCTAGCAGACATCTGCAGCGGGTTGCAGTTTCTCTGCCACAACCGGTGCCGCCTGCGCCGAAGCCCGCTCAAATCCAAGATTTCCCGGCCTAGCGGCGGTCACGGCTAGAGCCGGCCCGAGCGCCTCACCCGCAAGCTGCAGCCGTGCGCTCACTTGCAGTAGCCGTGCGCTGTCCTGAAGCATGAGCACTTGCGGCAGCGAGGCGAGCGCTTTCGGAAAGCTCTCGTTTGACGTAGATGGCTTGCCGAGCGCCATTGACCACGTACAGTCCGCTGGTGGCATCCGGATTGCGTACGCGGACGTAGCCGCAGTCTTTGAGTCGCCGCGGAATTGCGAGCCGGTTCCTCCGATCCTTGAGCCATTCGAAAAAACTGCCGATCGAGTTCGCGATAAGGTCTTCGATCGTCAGAGCTTCCGGGCGGCACGGTTCGCCTCGCTCGTTTCGCCCGACGCAGTCGAGCAGGTTGTCTAGCTCCGCACCCTCAGGGGAGCGGTTCGCGTCGACGACATCCCAGAATGCCTCTGTCTTGGGTGGCGGCGCCTTGGGGTTGAAGGAAGAAATATCGAGCTGTGCCAAGTATGCGGCAACGTGGCCGAAGCCGCCATTGTGATAGTAGGCATACAGCCCGTTCCAATAGGCTTCGTTGAAGTCGGCCGCAGTCAGCTCGCTCCACGCGACGTAGTGACGCCGATCGTCTGCCGGCAGATAGATTGCGTCCTTGTAATTGCTCGTGATGACTACGCCGCAGCAGTTCAAGACGCTGAACTTGCGCAAGTACTTGTCGTTGACCGTGAGCGTGGCAGGCGGCGAAGCCATGTAAACTTTGGTCGATTCGTAGAATTGAAAGCGGGTCTGATCCCCAAGGTCGTGCGCCTCACTAATCCGCAGGATGACGGCAGCGGCGAACGGGTTGAACGGCTCAAGCAGACTTGACGGCTTTTCATCCTTGAAGTTCCAGGGCCCGACGGCTTCTATCGCTGGTTCAAGTATCGTGTCCTTGCCGATGCCTGGATTTCCGGCGAGGTACAGTGCGTGGTTGATCTTGTCGCCGGGCTTCTGAACGCGATGCGCCAGCCACCGAATGATGTGGTCAGCATGCTGAGGAAAAACCTTTTGGACGAGGTCGACCCAACGCTGAGCCTCACGCGGATTGCCATGCCGGATCGTCGGCGGCTTGTAGCGATTGAAGCTCGTCACGCCCCGGCGTTCGATCACCCCGCCGTCAATCAGCAAGCGGTCTTTGATCAACTGCGGCTCGCCGGGGTGCCAGGTCATCTGTTCGACGGCTTGGTTTTGGTCGAGCCATTTGCTAGCGGCGAGCTTCACCTGTTTCCCATTTTCGCCAAGAAGGGGCGAGCCGTCAGCGTTGCAGAGACGGACGGGCGGAAGCCGCGCGTTGATGCTTGCCGCCGGCCACGGGTCGCCCGTTGGGGCGAAGAGATAGACGTGCTGCGGCATGTAGGCGTGGAAGTCATCGAACGTGACGCCGTCGCGCTCCCAGTTCGGATCGATGCGGCTTGCCATGTGAAACAGCGTGCCCGCCCCGATCTCGCTCGGTGGTGACCTAGAGATGGCCTCCCATCGCTCGCGGGTGTCTCGGGCGTTGTAGGTCGACGACTTCTGAGACCAGAGGTCGAAGGCGTCGAACCCCTCGTCACTGCCGCCGGTCGCGCCCCATGTCGCCATCGCGACCCGATTCCACTTCTCCCAATCGACGTTCTCGTCGTTCGGGATGATTTCGAGCGCACGAGCGACTCGGGCTGGGTCAGCCTGCGGCTCGCCGCTAGCCCGCACCTGAGGTGCCGCACGTTCGAACTCTGCCCCGTCGAAGGGCGGGTGGTCATTGATCTCGACAATCCGCGTACGGAAGGGCTCGCGCTTGCGATGGAAGAATCCCGGCAGCCGCATCACGCGCGGCAGGTCGTGGACGGCGCGGTCGCCATTGAAACGCTCGGCAAGGGCGCGCTGCACCGCTTCGAACTGATCGAGCGGCAAGTCTTTGACCAGCCAGTAAGCGTGCCACCGTCCGGGTGACGACTCGACGATGATGTGAGGCTTCTTGTCGAACACCCGAACCGGTTCGAGCGGTGCCCCGTCGAGGTCGACGAAGACGGCGCGCACGCGGACAATGTCGGCGGCGTGGCGCCCTCGGAGGTTGGTTTCGTTGATCGTCACGAACGCGCCCGCGCCTCGACTCGCGTCGTTGAAATAAGCGAGCGACGAACTCTCAAGCGATTCGTGGTAGACGTGCGCAAGTCGTGGGTCCTTGCGCTCGGCATTGTCATCGAAGGTCTGGAAGGTGAAGCATCGAGCGTCAGGGTCGAGGGCTTTCAGGAAGCGCCGTGCCTCTTCGGGCGAGCATGTCGCGAGGGCAGCGGCGCGATTTAGGGCGGCCGGATCGGGCAGGGTGGGCGCTTGAGAAGAATCGAACGGGGCACTCATGACACCCTCCGCTGCGGCCGAGGCAGTCCCCGCCCAAGAATGAAATTGACCATGATGCGCCTGACGCGCTGCCGCGTCGCCGGACACACCCAAGGCGGATTTCGATCATCGAAGAGGAACACCGTCGACTTGACGTCGAACCACTCCTCCGGGTCGGCCCAGTGGAAGACGTAGGAGCCAATCGCGCGGTAGAAGATTGGCCGATAGGCCCTGTTAAACACGACCTCGCGCCGATCCTTGGTGCGCCAGTAGCCGTAGAAGAGGTACGGCGCTTCCTTCTTGCGAAGCGACCAGTTCAGGCGCGCATGGGGGCAGACGGCCAAGCAACGTGGGGTTGCGCCATTCGCGTCAGGGGCGATAGTGTGAGGCTTCGCACAGAGTGTTTGGTTGAGAGCCCGATTAGTCGAAGCCGCGCCACGGCTTCGACTTTTCTTCGTATTCACGACGCCTCGCTTAGCGCCAAGCGCATCGGCCGGTGGCCTCGCGCCCCGATGCGAGGCAGGCTGTTCATGTAGCGCTCAACCGACTCGCGACTGATCAGCGTGCGGCGGCCGAACTTGCGGACGTCCAGCTGGTCCATGATTCGGTAGAGTCCGGAGCGGTTAAGGCCGGCGTAGGCGCAAGTGGTTGGGATGTCATTCCACGCGCCGACAACAAGGTCGAGGCGTTCGACGCGACGCGCAGTGCGCCGCTCGTGCCGATTTCGTGTAGGCATAGGTCACCTGCCCGCAGAAGCGGTCAATTCAATGGGAAGGAATTGAACCGGAGCGTCTCGTTACCCGAAAGGCGCTATCGGCAGGACCGCAGGAATCGAATTTACGTATGCGGTGGCTTCGCGTTTTGTGAGGGGACCGAAGCCGTGGAAAAGCCAACCTCTGGACCAGCACTATTTAGAGAAATAGAACGACACGCAACTACATTCTAACGGACGAAAACCGCCGTTACTCATCGATGGCGACGCTGCAATAGGCGGCCCAGTCGTCCATTAAAATTCGGCGACGATCGAACATATCGCTGCGCGCATAGGCTCGCTCGACCGCATCGCCAGATAGGTGAGCGAGCGCAGCTTCAGCTAGCTCGCGATCCTGTCCGGTATCGCTGCACCAATCCCTAAAGCTCGAACGAAATCCGTGAGCCGTGACGCCGCTGTTCATGCGTCGCAGGGTGGCCGTCAAGGTCATGTCGCTCATGGGCACGCCGCGCTTCATGCCCTCGAACACGAGGGGGCCGCGCTCAAGCTCCTTCAGAGGGCGCAAGATGGCGAGGGCTGCCTCGCTGAGGGGCACGCGGTGAATTCGACTTCCCTTCATGCGATCGGCGGGGACGGTCCACAGCTTTTCGCTGAGGTCGACTTCGTCCCATGTCATGCCGCGCACCTCGCCGGAGCGTGCGGCGGTCAGGATCACGAAGCGCAACGCGATCGCCCCGACGCCCTGTTCGCCCTTGAGCGCACGCATGAATTCGGCGACCTCAGCATGTGGCATCGCGGCGAAGTGCGCTTTCTCTCGACGCTGTTGGGGCAGCAGATGGCGCAGGATGCGGAGGCGGGCAGGATTCGCGTCGTCGCGGAGACCGTGTGCGATGCCATAGTCCAAGACGTTTTCGATCCGGCCGCGAAGCCGGGCAGCGCTTTCCGGCGTCCGCGTCCAAATCGGCCGGAGGACGGCGACAATGTGCGACGCTTTGACGCTGGCAATAGGGAGGTTGCCGAATTTCGAGTAGGCCGGCTTGAGGCTCGACGCCCACTGTGCAGCGCTCTTGCCGTTGCGCCAGCCGGCTTTCTTGGCATCGATGTAGTCCTCAGCGGCACGCTTGAATGTCATTGCGATGGGGGTGCCGTCCCTCTTCGCTGCAAGGGGGTCTTGCCCCCGTGCCCGGAGGCGCTGTGCATCGGCGGCTTTTTCGCGGGCTTGAGCGAGGGTGACGGTGGGGTAGGGACCGAGGCCCATTTTGTATGCAGTGCCGCCGCTCATGTAGCGAAAAACCCAGCTTCGGCTGTTCGGCAGGACCTTGATGTAGAGGCCGTCCCCAACGGAATGGAGGCCCGGGGTCCTAATCGCTGAAACTGCCAGCGCGCTTAGCTTTCTTGCCATTTGATCGCTCTCCTCGCCAGTGCACAAGACAGTGCACAAGTCTGCGTGCGATCTAACGATACACAACGAGAGGTAGTGAGACAATGGAAGCCCGTAAAATCGAGATTTTATGGAGAGATTGAGACGGAGTGAGACGCATCTAGACGCGGATTAGAAGTGCTTCCTCTCCGCCATTTCAGAACAGAACTGCGAACGCCGGAAGTAGCCGGCTTTACGCCGGCCGCGGCGGTGAGAGTCTGAAGCAGATTGCTTTTCGAGCCGATGATGCGGACCTCGCGGTCCGCGACCTCGACGCGCTGGGCCAGCGCCCGGAGATGGTCACGGCGATAGCCGCCGCCCTCGATCCCGATCCGTTCCCGCGCCGTCCTGGCAAACTTCTGGATCATTCGTGGCGTGATGGTCTGGTAGGCCAATGACTCCGACATCGCGGCCGCGCGCTGGGCATCGGCCTGTGCCTGGTCGCGGATCGCTTTCAGGCTTGCGATGCGGTCTTTCAGCGCCGGGTCGTCGAGGTCGGCAACCCCAGCCTCGATCGCGTCGTAAAGCCGCTTCAGGCGCATATCGGCCCCGGCTGCTCGCTTGTTCAGCTCGGCGATGTGCTTAGCGCGACGGCCGGCACGCTCCTGGCGGCGATCGAGTACTCGAGCTCGAAGTGATCGCGGAAGAAGCGCGAGAAGCTGTGGACGATGACGATATCGAAGGGCGCGGGCTTGCTCGTCCCGGCCTCGATCATGCGCTGGAACTCTGGCCGGCAGTCGTTGGTCGCGGACGCACCCGGCTCCACATAGGTCTCGACGAGCTGATAGCCGCGCGAGGCACAATAGGCCTCGCCCTGCCGTTTCTGGTCAGGGATGGAGACATCGTGCTCTGCTTGCCGCGCCGTCGAGACGCGCAGATACAGGGCAGCGCAAAGCTGTGACATTGGCTCAGGGTCGCGCGAGGCTCACCCGAGCGGAACGGCCGATTTCTACGCCACGACGCGCTGTCTACCGACGCGGTCATGGCTCAGCTTGCCTTGCGCGACAGCGTGAGCGGCAGGTCGAGTTCCACCCGGTCGTGCATCACCTTCGGTGTGATGCGGCCCCGTTCGCCCCGTTCGAGACGGACCAGGCCATAGCCTTCCATTGTGCGCAGCGTGCGCGAGAGGTTGGACTTGGCCTTGCCGGTGATGCGGGCCAGCTCGTCGAGCGAGCCGGGCGCTTTCTCGGCGATGACGCGCAGCAGCTCGCGATTACCGGCGGAGAGGACCTTGGCGAACGACTCGGTCGAGGTGAACCAGACCTTCGGCTCGTTGGCCGCGATCCGACGCTCGCCGCGTGCCATGGCCAGGGTGCGAGCTTTCATCTCCTGGTAGCTGGCGATGCCGACCTTTAGCGTGGTCATGGGATCACTCCTCTCTCGCGCAACACGGCGTCCACCGTTGTCCAAAAGTCAGCGAGCAAGGTCGCCGCATCTCGGTACTCGTAAGCCCTGATCGTTCGCAGCCGGTGGCGGTGGTCTTGCGGCTCGCCGCGCTTCCCCTGACCGACCGAATGGGCATTGTCGAACCCGACCAGCCGCTCGCCATCCGGCCCATGCAGCGTGAGCGAGTAGTCGATGCCATGCGGCTTCTCCGGCGACACCGGCACCCGGGTCACGACGAACCGGACCCAGTGCCCGCCGTCCGAGTCCACCACGAGAACCTGGCCCTCAAGGTCCAGTAGCACATCGAGGGTTGGGTCACGCGGCTGCGGCACGGCACATGGTTATCACATTGAAGCAACACAAGGAAGGGAGGGCTGTCGGCGTGCCGAACGCCACATTGTCCAGGCACAACCGGGCGGCCATCGGTTCGACGCTCTTGCGCTCGCCCGGACGGATCAAACCGTTCAGATACCACCGCGCAGGCGCTCGTCGATCGGCGTGGTCCAACGCCTCGCTGATCTCCTCGCAATACACCTCGAACCGATGGTCAATGTTCTCCCTCATGTTTATCTCTTGCAAAATCTTAAGAGATCTCGATAATTTTCTGAAATCGCTCAACGTTCTATTAATACAGTAGAACTAGTCAACTACCTGAGAATACCGCACTATGCGGGGCTGACGGAGGGTCGAGCGGAATGCTATCACGCCCCGAAACGAAATCCGCCGATCACAGGAGCGAGCCGTTTTCGCGCACCCTAAAGGTGCTGGCTGCCGCATTCGTGATCCTAGCCGTTATCGTGGCGGTCGCTGGCTATTTGGCCTACAAGCAAACCAACGACCAAGAATGGGTTCGCCATACGGCTAACGTACAGGCTCGCCTGTCGCACGTCCTGGTGCTCTTGTTGGATAGCGAGACTGGCGAACGCGGCTATCTTGTCACAGGCGACGAAAACTATTTGGAGCCGTACAATCGCGCTGCACCGAATGTGATAAGCGAGATCGAATCGATCCGAAAGCTGACGGGTGACAACCCAAGTCAACAAACGGCAATTGCTACGCTACGCGACGCGGTGACTCAGAGGCTCGACGAATTGCGCGCGCTAATCGAGCTTCGCCGCGCCGGGCAGACAGAACAAGTTCTCGCCCGCTTACGCACTGATGCTGGCAAAGTGGCGATGGACCGTGCGCGTGAAATCGTAGGTCAGATGCAAGCCGAGGAATCCCGGCTATCAGAAGAACGAAAATCGGCTGCGGTGTGGTCTGACCACGCCCTTCAAGCGGGTATCGGGGCAGCCGCCGTAGTCGTTATGATTTTGGGGTTTCTTGGCTTCACCGAGGCGCGCCGCAGCCATTTCGCCATGGTGACTGCCAACCGTCGCCTTGTGGAAGAAGCCGCTGAACGCGAACGCCTCGCCGAGCAATTGCGTCAGTCGCAAAAGATGGAAGCTGTCGGTCAACTAACAGGCGGCTTGGCGCACGACTTCAACAACATGCTGACCGTCATTATGGGTAGTCTCAATCTTCTCAGGCGGCGCATGGAACGCGGCGAAACGAATGTCAGTCAATTTATTGATGGAGCGTTGGACGGAGCGCAACGAGCCGCCACGCTGACCAGCCGCTTGCTCGCTTTCGCGCGTCAGCATCCGCATTCGCCGCAAGCGATCGATGCAAACAAATTGGTTTTCGAAATGTCCGAACTTTTGCGTCGCACCGCTGGCGATGACATTCGCTTTGAGACGATACTGGCGGGCGGCCTTTGGCGGACAAAGGCCGATTCAAGCCAGCTAGAAAACGCAATCTTGAATCTTGTGGTCAATGCCCGAGATGCGATGCCAGACGGCGGAAAGTTGACCATAGAAACTGCAAACGCACATCTTGACGATAGATACGCGGCAGATCACGTTGACGTTCCGCCCGGCCAATATGTGTATATTGCGGTGACTGACACCGGAACGGGAATGTCCGCCCAAACAATAGTAAAGGCGTTCGACCCATTTTTTACAACGAAGGACGGCAAAGGCACTGGCCTTGGACTTTCACAAGTGTACGGGTTCGCTCGCCAATCTGGTGGGCATGCCAAAATCTATTCTGAGTTGGGGCATGGTACCACAGTAAAACTCTATCTGCCTCGTTTCACCGGAGCGATGAAGGAAGCGCCCGTCGCTGGTAAAGAACAGGAACGCACGATCCCAAGAGGCAGCGCACACGAAACATTGCTCGTTGTTGAAGATGACGAGCACGTCCGGCGGCTCACTGTTCAATCCGCAAGGGACCTTGGTTACAGCGTGCTTCATGCGCCCGGCGCGGCGGACGCACTTCGCGTACTCGAAGCCCGACCGGAAGTTGTGATGCTTTTCACCGATATAGTCATGCCAGACATGAACGGTCGCGTGCTCGCGGATGAAGCGTTGCGAAGGCGGCCGGACTTGAAGGTGCTTTTCACAACAGGCTTCACCCGCAATGCCATCATTCACAACGGCATCCTTGACGCCGATGTCAATTTCATCGCGAAACCGTTTAGCTTGGAGGAGTTTGCCTCTAAGATTCGCAGCGTCTTGGAAAATTAGAGGTAGCTAAAGTCACGTTGAACTGCGTCGCGGTCGCCAAGCCGTCGGCAGCGCGTGCGCCTCGTCCTTGAACGTGACCGCTGGGTACTCGTCCGGCGGAGGCCGCCTTGGTGTGGAGCGTCGCGCGTGAGAGATGAGGCCCGTTAGTTATGGAGTTAACGGGCGCACATGACGACGGTAGCAGTTTTGTCGGGACCTGAACGACGTCGACGGTGGTCGGCGTCACAGAAGGCGCAGATCGTCGAGGAAAGCTTGGCGTCGGGAGCGGTGGCGGAAGTGACGCGGCGCCACGACGTGCATCCGAACCTCACCGGCGGTCCGCGGTGGGCTGCCATCCGTGCACGTCACCCCCACCAGGGGCCACTTCCCGAAGGAGGCGGCCACCTTCTGCAAAACTTTCGGCCGTAGCCGACCCTGGTGACACCCCGGTGCTTCACGCAGTGGGTAGCGGAGCCGACGCATCCCAACCGGAACCCAAGGCAGCTGCGTCCAGAGTCGGCGGCGAAGAGGGGCTAGGCGTGCGCCGTGATCAGAACATCGGCATTCTTGACGCCCGTCAGGACAGTCTGCGCGCCGTTGGTCACGCCATCCAGCAGGACTGTCGCCACCACGCCATCGATTGCTCCCCACACCGTGCCGTGCTCCTGCTGCTCGTGTACGTAGGCGAGGCCCACCGCGACCTTGTCCATCAGGGTCGTGATGTCCTGGCCGGCCGCCGTGTCCTGCGCACCGCTCATGATGTTGATCAGCACCGAGCCCACGAACTGGCCGGCCTGCAGCGTCGCCTTGGTTTGAGCGGTCCAGTAGGCGAGCCCGCCGGCGTCCGACGAGCGGTTGAACAGGTTGTTGTAGACCGAGTCGAGAAAGGCGCTGATCTGGGCATCGCTCGCCGTGAACGGGCTGGCCAGGAAGGGATAGAGCGACTTGGCCTCGGCGCTGATCCCGAACGAGCTCGCGATATTGGCGAACAGCGCCGAGGCGCCCTGTGTGGGTAGATTGGCCTCGAACTGGTCGACCCAGAATCCGTGCCCGCCGGCATCGGGGGCGCGACCGAAGAAGGCGGCGTAGGTCGCCGCTATCTGCTCATCCGCCGTCAATCCAATCAGGTTCAGCGTCGTCGACGTCGGACCGGCCGACAGCGGCACGACATGGATCGTCACGGTCGCCTGGTCCATCGTCGGGCCGGCATTGCCGGCTTGGTAGGTGAAGCTATCGACGCCCTGGAAGCCCGCCGCCGGCGTGTAGGTGAACGTGCCGTTGCCGACGAGCTGCAGCGTGCCGTGATCGGGACCGTCGAGCAGCGAGGCGGTGGTGGTGTTGAAGTCGTTGGCCAGCACGCCCGTGGCCTGCGGCAGCGTCGGCGCCAGCACCTGACCTTGCTTCACGATATAGGAATCGTCATGTGCAGTGACGGCGGTCTGGCCCAGCGACGTGGCTACGAACTGCCCCATCAGATCGTGCAGCTTCGCGGTTGCGTGAATAGCGTCGATAAAGGCCGTCTGATCGGGCGGAGGGGCTGCGGGGTTGGGGCTGACATCGAAAGTCACACCGAGCAGGGTCGGTTGGGCGAGATTCTGGAATCCGAACGCTGAGGGATTTGCACTGATTTGGGCTGTGTATGCTGCAAGATCGACCACGCGGACATCGTGGCCTTCCGAGCGCAGTTGCGCCGCATCGGCCTGGATCCCCTGATTGATGTTGGCGACGGCAGTATCGCCGATTGTCTGAAGTATGGGAGCAAGCGCTTTACCCATCGGGAAGAAACTGACCGCCGGCAGCGTTACGAAAATGGCCGTGCCGATCCCTTGGTCGAAGGCAGTGTGGGCGGCGTCGAGGTAGGCCTGAACTATTCCCGCAGCCACTTGCGTCGCCGCAGCAATCGCGGCTTGCGGATTGTTCGGATTGGCGGATCCGGCGAGTGCTTGCAGGTCGTTGAGCCCCATCAGGCATACCAGGGCCGAATGATCCGACGGCTCATTTGCCGAAGTTGCCGCGACGAAATCGGCCATCTGGCCAGCAAGGTTGATGTTCTTGTTCAACACCGCATTGATCTGCGCTTGCTGGGCGGGCGGAAGCGCGGCAATCGCAGCCAGGGCCTGTGCCGGAATGGCGGGAGCGGCGACAGCTCCGAACGTCAGCGTGCCAAGTGCCTGTGCGCCGCCGAAGGAAAAATTGAAGAGTTCCGCGCCGAGAAGCTCCGCGGTGTATTCGGCCATCACTGGCCCGTTGGAAAACCTGCCCGCATAAGGGCTGAGGGGAAGGGCGTGTAGCCCTTGGGTGTTGATACCGCCGGCCGTGGCAAGCGACAGCAACTGGCTGCTGAGTTGGAAAATCCCTCCATTGTCGGACAAGCTGTCGCCGACCATGTAGATCTGATCGAATTCGGATTGGTTCGCCATTGTCCCTTCCCCTTCGTTGGCAGGCTCCCCCTCGTCTCAAATACACGCGATGCCCGTGCGGATCAACGCCGGCTCGTGTGGCCAGCACAGGCTCTTGGCGGGACCACCCTCGGCGCAGGTGCCCAACCGTGCTGGTGCCGATGCCCGAACACACGAATCCCTTCCTAGGCGCTCACAAGGTTTATTACTTTGCCAACACGCTGATCTCGCGCACCGTCGCGATATTCTCCAGCCCATCCGGCAGTGTTTTCTTGAAGAGCACGAAGATTGTCGTGGGATGACCTCGAATTGGCAGATAGACCGTTCGCTCCCCATCACCGGCTTTGAAGGGGCGTTCGGGGCTTATCTCTCTTCCGGTCTTGGCATCGGCGACGGCGACGGCCGTGTCACCCTTGGTCACCTCGAGCTTGACGCGAACCACCAGGTTACGGTCGGACCACGCGGGATCGAGGGTGAAGGAGACATGGGCACCCCAATCCCATTGACGCGGGCCGATCCGCAGCCGCAGGGCGCCATCGGCGTACGACACCAGCGTGTCCGAACGGTCTGCCGACACCCGGTCGAGCGGCACGCTGGCCAGCATTTGGGGCTGGACCAGCGCCGCACATCGATCGACCGATCGGCCCTTCGGCAAAGGCGCCGCCAACGCCGGCGCGATCCGGGTTGCCAGGGCGTCGGCAATCAAGGGCTGACCCTTGTCGGTTACGTGCACCGTGTCGGTAAAGTAGCCCTCGCGATCGCCATCGTCGAATAGTCCGGTAAGATCGATGAAACGATCGCGATACCGATGGTTCGACAGGCGCTGCTCGAAAAGGGCATAGATCTGACGCACACGGCGCGCAGAGATCACGTCGGGCGTATTGCCTCCGGTGCGGGTGCTGGTCAAGGACCGGATTGGTTGAATTGCCACCCAACAGGGGCGGTGCTCGGCCTCGCAAACCGCGAGAACCTCGCTCATCGATTCGAGATAGAGGGTGATCGCCGCATTGGCTCGGCGCTCGAATAGCGCATCGTCCTGCTCCAGGCGGGCGAGAAAATCGATGAACGAATTGCCGAAGCTCTTTTGGAGCACGGTATTCAGAATGGCGCTGTTCTCGGCCAGCCAGAGGAGCAGCCGGTTGCCGTAGACGGTGCCGTACCATGTTCCCAGGAATGCCGGGTCTCCCGCTCTGCCGCTCGAGATGACCTGCAGGTCGTTGCCGCCGTTGTAGAACACAATCGGCACCGGCACGCGCGGGGCAGCGGCGAGATGATAGACGAGCTTGTCCTGGAAGCTGCCATAACCACCCATGGCGGCATTGAAGACATAGAGGTTGGGCTTCCCGAACTTTCGACGCAGGGAATCTTCCAGCACGGCATGCCAGGTCAGCAACTTGCTCGTCGCCGAGAACCCCTGCGCCGCGGACGCGCCGAGTACCAGCAGCCCGGAGGCGTCCGGGTCATTGCAAAGCAGTCGGTCCACGTCGTCGGCGGAGTAGCGCGAGAGCTTGTGGTCGAACAAGAAGTCCGACAGCGTCGTCATGCTCGCTGGCGCCGGCGCCTCGGGGTCTACCTGAAACGCCAGGCCGTCAGGCCGGTAGCCCAGGGAGGCCGGTCCACCCGGTGCCGTATCCAGATCCGACAGCTTCGCCGGCGCCATCTGGTCGCCAATGACCAACAGGGGATGGGGCGGCCTCGTGTATTCCAGCGGCGAGAGACCGAAGAGGTAGCGGGCGACCAGCTCGGATACAAGAAAGGATAGTGCGAGAACAATGACTGTTTCCACGACGGCGCGACATGTCCGTCCCCAACGCTCGCTACGACTCACCGCCATGTCTCCCAAGTCTGCGCTGCTTCCCTGTCCCGGACCATAACGCAGTTTCGAATGCAGGCGGGGCGAGAATCACATTGATGAAATGAACAGGCGAACACACGATGCAAGCCAAGGCGTAACCGGAAGACCAAGATTAGCCCCGATGGCCGAAATCAACCCTCGAACGGCCGCCGGTGGGTGATCGAACGATCGAGCCTTGCCGCACCGTTGTTGCCTCTCACGCGAGAGCGGGGCTTTCACACGCCGAACAGGCCCATCATCCCGCGGGTGATCCTTCTCTGTTCGAGCCGCGCGTGCTTGCTGTCCGAAATGCTTATGACCAGCCCCACGGCACGTTGCTTGTCTGTGGCGCGAAAACGTAGCGGAATGTGGTGACGCCTTTTTGGGCATTGCTCGGGGTCGCCCAGCCGATGCCAAGTGAGCTGATTGGACCCTGGGTGACTGTGTGAGTGCTCTCCCTGTAGTGCATGTCCTCACCACCGTACCATCCCCATTCGCAGATCTTGACCCGCACGCTCGAGCCGCTGGGTTGCCACTCCTCGATCAGCCCGACATGCTCGTAGGGAGCTTGCGGGCAATGCGTGACGATGGCGTCACCCTGCCGAACGTCGTTTATGTCGGTGCGGCGACGGGAGGGCGACGCATAGACCGAGATGTGGGCATCGGGATTCGCCCCGTAGAAATTGCCGACCAGGCAGTTGCAGTCCAGCGTCATGAAGTCGCGAGCGTACTGCTCGACCGTCATGCGCGCCGGCAGCCTGCCGTTGACGTCGCTCCCGGTGCCGATCCGGCCTACAGCGAGTGCCAGCCGCAGGGCGTCGGTGATTTCGTCGGGGCTGCCCTTGCCGACGTAGGCGCGTACGAGACTGTCTGCATAGAAGTCCTCGGTGGGGCGGATCTGCGCAAGCGGCTTGTCCGAAAAATAGAATACGGGGCCGCAGGGTGTATGGGCGTTGCCGTGGTGCGCCTTGCGTAGCGCTTCGCGGAACACCGCGTACTCGTGCTGGATAGCGGCGCCGGCGCCGGACTTGCCATTGCGGAAATTCCAGCCCGAACCGTAACCGGTAAGCCCGCAGTTCAGGCGTGTACCGTTGAGCGGGCTGGGAATCGCGAGATAGGTGTAGCGATCCAGATACTCCTTTGGCGTCATCTCCAGACCTCCGGGAAACCGGGACATGTGCCCGTAGGCAGAACCATGAAGCGACAATCTGGAAAAGAGGCGGCGGATTGATGAGATGATTGTGTCGACCGGCGGTGGACAGTGTGCATGCTCAAGCCGGTCTGTCCTGGCTCAGCGTTCTATGATGTAGCCTCGGGCATCGATCCTGACCTTTACGTCGATGCCATTCCTCGATGCGTTGCCGATCCATCCACCGTCTGTGCTCGGTCGCAATTCCCTGATGTCCCTGTAGCCGGCGCGCTCGAGCGTGCGCTTGGCCGCCGACTCATCGTCCTTTGCATTCTTCGGCGTGGCCGGAGCCGGAGTGGCGCCTGGAGATGCGGGCCGTTGCTGGGCGTAGGTCAGCCCTGCAGCGGATGACCCGAATAGTGCGAGAGCAACGCCAATTGTCAGTCCGCGCCGCATGGGACAATCCTGAACAATGGATGGATGTCTGGCTGTGAATATCGACGGCGCTGGTCCGACCCGCCTCACCACACTGGGAACCGGACACCCTCTTGATCAGTTGCGAACCTGGAAGACGGTTGATATGCGGCAGCGGTCAATCGAAGCCCTTCACTTGCACTTCGCGAGACAGTCCTGGGCACGACTGCCGCATTGTCCCTTGTTGCCGGTGCGTTGCAGGCAGGCCTGCTCGTCGTCGGTACACTTGCTGCGGCAGGTAGCCTGGGCACAGGCATCGGGAACGGCCATGGTGGTCGCCCCCGCAGTCGCCAGCAGCGCAACGAGAGCCAGGGTCAGGATCGTGTAACGCATGGTACATCTCCCCCAAGTGCAGTTCACGAGCCTACTGACTTCGGCGGCCACAAGGCAAGCGCCAGCCGCTCCGCCGGAGCAGGCCGGTGCGCATCATCTTCGCAAGTTCGCACGCGCATCAGCGCCCGTCCGGATTGTTCAGCTGATGCCGCAGATTGCGGCGCCATCGAGGCGGATCGCGCGGCATCGGGGCATTGACTTCGGTGGTTCGGTCGTTCGTCAATGACACTCTTTTCGGTAGCCCGACCGGAGAAGTCTACAGATGGCTGAGGGACGTGGCGACGGCGAAGCGGAAGGATTCGACGACGACCTGGTGACCCTGCGTCCCGGCCTGAATATAGGGCGCTATCGCATTGTCGCGGTGTTGGGGCAGGGCGGGTTTGGCATCACCTACCGCGCGGTCGATTCCGAGCTCGGTCGTGGCGTCGCGATCAAGGAATACCTTCCGACAGCGCTCGCCGTGCGCAAGGACGGCGTCACCGTCGTGCCGCGTTCGAGAACCGCCGCTGAGGATCTGGCCTGGGGATTGGACCGCTTCGTGGAAGAAGGGCGCACGCTCGCCGCGCTGCATCGCGCCCCCGGCATCGTCAAGGTGCACGACTACCTTCGGGCGAACGGCACGGCCTATCTGGTGATGGAGCTGGTCGAGGGCGAAACGCTGCACGACCGCATCGCGCGTATGGGTCCGCTCGACGCCGCCGCGATCGGACGCATCCTGGCGCCACTGCTCGACGGCCTGGAGGAAGTTCATGCGGCCGGCTTCCTGCACCGTGACATCAAGCCGGCCAACATCCTGATCGATCGCGAGGGCCGGCCAACGCTGATCGATTTCGGTGCCTCGCGCGCGGCCATCGCCGGTCGGTCGCAGGCCCTGACGGCGGTGTTCACGCCCGGCTATGCTCCGGTCGAGCAGTTCACCTCGGGGACTCAAGGCCCGTGGACTGACATCTACAGCCTGGCAGCCAGCCTCTACCACGCGATCACCGGCAGCCCGCCCGCCAACGCCATCGATAGGCTGCTGCAGGACGCATATGTGCCGCTCGCTCTTTCCGGACGGGCCTATCCTGGCGACCTTCTGGCGGGCATCGATGCCGGTCTTGCCGTACGCACGGCCGACCGTCCGCAATCCGTGGCCGCATGGCGCGGCATGCTGAGGGGCAATGCCTCGGTCACCCCGGCTCCTGCGACCATGAAGATGTCGAGTACGACATCGTCGGCGGCTAAAGCTTCGGCGATTCAATCGTCTGCGCGCGATGTGTCCTCGCGAAAGCCGGCTGCCAGAGCGAAGGTCGCGGCGGCAGCTGCGTTTGCGCTGGTGCTGGCGGCTGCGGGTGGGTTTGGCCTCGTCTCCCGCACGGCGGCCGTGCCACCCGCTTCTGCGCCGCCGTCCGATGCTCCTCCATCTTCCTCTGTTGCCGCGGTGCAGGTTCCGCCGGCGCAGGATCGCGCGGAGCAGGAACTCGAGCAGGCGCGGCGCGAACAGCGCATGGCCACGGACGAGGCGGCCCGCTTGCGCGCCGAGGCAGAGGCCCGCCGCAGGGCCGATGAAGAAGCCGCTCTGCGCGCGCGGATCGAGCAGGAGGTGCGGGAGAAGGCCGCAGCGGAGGAGGCCGCGCGGCGCCAGGCGGCCGAAGACGCCAGGAGCCGGGCGGACGTGCAGGCAGCCGCCGATGCAGAAGCAAAGGTGAAGGCCGAAGCGGAAGCGAAGGCCCGGGCCGACGCCGAGGCGGCGGCGCGCCTGCAGGCGGAGGAGGCGGACCGCAAGGGCGCCGAGGCGGCTGAATCGGCGCTGCGGCTGACCGCGGCCGATCGCCAGCACATCCAGGTTGCGCTGGCCGCGCTCGGCCACGCGACCGGATCGACCGACGGCGTGTTCGGCCCGCGCTCGCGCGAGATGATCGCCGAATGGCAGAAGAAAACCGGGCGCGCTGCGACGGGGTTCCTCACCAAGGACCAGCAGGCCGCCCTGATGCGCGAGGCGGCCCCGGCAGTCGCGCGCTACGACGAGGAACAGAAGAAGCAGCTCGCCCAGGCTCAGTCCGCGGGTCAGGCTGCTGCGCGGCTGTGCGAAGGTACCTTTCGGTCGCAATGGTGCCGGGCCGCCTATCAGGGCTTTCCGCCGAACTGCTGGAACGCAAGCATGACCATTCGCAATGGCGAGGTCAGCGACAGTTGGGTATCGCAGGCCGACCGTACCCAGCGAAATGTCGTGAGCGGCCGGATCGACGGCAGCGGCAACGTATCGCTGACCTACGACGGCGTCGGCCAGCAAACCCACGTCAACCAGCGCTTCACCGCGATCATGTCCGGCAAGGTCGTGAACGGCGTGCTGACGGCTGCCGGGCGGGCCGGGGCCGCAGGCCGCGAGTTCAGCGTTACGGTGACCTGCAAGTAGGCTGCCGACCCTGGTCGGCCTAAAGCCCGATCGCCCATGCCACCCTGGCGGCCCTTGATTCGACCGGCTGTTTGCGTTTGATAGCAATCAACCCGATCGTGGGATCGAGAACGAAAACTGGAGGTACGGCCGTGCGACCGAACAAGATCAAGCAGATGTGGCGTGACGGGAAGTGCGTGACCCTGGGCTGGCTGTCGGTATCGCACGGCTTTACCGCAGAGGTCATGGCCCGCCAGGGCTTCGATGCCTTGTGCGTCGATCTGCAGCATGGCACCGCTGAAATGAAAGACGTCGCGCCGATGCTGCAGGCGATCTCGCAGACCGACACGGTTCCAGTCGTACGCGTCGCCTGGAACGAGCCGGCGGCCATCATGAAGGCCTTGGACCTCGGTGCCTACGGCATCATCGTGCCTCTGGTGAATACCGCTGCGGAAGCTGCAATGGCCGTCGCTGCCTGCCGCTATCCGCCCGTCGGCATGCGTTCGAACGGGCCGGTGCGCGCCGTGCACTACGGCGGTGGAGACTATGTGGCGAATGCCAACGGCGAGATCGTCGTGATGGCCATGATCGAGACGAAGGAAGGCCTCGCCAACCTCGATGCCATCTGCGCAACGCCCGGCCTCGACGCGGTCTACATCGGGCCGGCCGACCTGTCTTTCGCCCTGGGACTCGCCCCTCGGGGCGACAACCCGGATCCGCTCCACATCGCCACGTGCGACAAGATCCTGGCGGCGGCGCACAAGGCCGGCATCAAGTGCGTCATGCACTGCGCCAGTGCGGCATTTGCTGCGGGCGCGGTGAAGCGGGGGTTCGACATGGTGATGTTGACGTCCGACCTGTCGTGCATGATCGCCGGCGCAAGGATGCAGCTCGACGAACTCAAGGCCAAGACGGCCTGAGGAGGGCGCATCGTCCGCTGCCGCCTGGAGCATGGTCGCCTCAGGCGGGAGGCGGTACCGTGAGAGCGTCCCGCAGGGCCGCTTCTCCGTCATCCTGAGTAGATCCCCTCAGGGGCATCCAGTCGGTCGTCCTGGCTGCCCCGATGTCGCCGGCAGCGGCTCGTCAAGCCTGTGCATGCACGCATATCTGGAGTCCGCTCCTCCTATCTTGCACGGTGCCGATCGCGATGATCGTATTGAGGGAGAGGAGGGTCCCATGCCCCGCTCCCTCAGCCTTCCCGAGGAGATCGAGCTGCGCCGCGTCGCGCACGGATCCGTCATGATCGACCCACTGATCGTGGCGAGGCTGCGCGCTGTAGCCCTGGTCGAGGAGGGGCCGGGCGGGCTGCGGCTGACACCGCTCGGTCGCCGGCGCGTCGATGCGCTTCCCCAGGCGCCTCTGCTGAAACCCCAGGGCGCGGTTCCCGCGATCTCCAGCGTCATCGCGAGCCTCCTCGAAAGGGCCGACAGGCGCACGCGAAAGAACGGCGCCATCTCGAGGTCCGCATCGGCGGGAGGATCGCCGCACGCCTGATCCCGGAAAGGCCGCGACAAGGAGGCTGCGCAGCGCGCACGAGGGCACCGATGGCAAGCGATGCAGCTCCGAGCGGAGCTTCTCGAGGCGAAGACGAGCCGAGGGCCGCGGTGCCGCCGGCCAGGACGCCACGATCGGCCTTTGCAATCATGGAGATGCTGTCGAAGTGGCTGGAGCAGATCCGCAAGGTGACCGTCTCGCTGGCGGTCGTCGTGGCCGTCGGCATCGTAGCCGTTCTGGTGTTGCGCGAGGTCTCCAAGGAGGGAATGATCGTCGAGCCGGTGGTCGTGCAGCTGCCCGATCTCAGGACGGCGCCGACGCCCGATCTCGCCGCGGAGCAGATCGCGGCCTCGCTCAATCTCATCCAGAGCGCCGGCGTCGCCGAATGGCAGCGGCTCTATGTCGATCAGTCGACCAATCCGATCGACCTCCAGGTGCCGGGAGCACCGCTTACCTTGCGCGCCAGCATCCGCGAGGTTGCCGCCCTGTTCGGCTTCGCCCGGCCAACCATCCGGGCCTCGCTTGCCGTGCGCCGCGAGCCGCCGGGCTTCGTGGGATCGGTCGGCCTGGTCGGCGAGCCGGGGGCGCGGGCAACCTGCGAGGCGGCCAACATTCCCTCGGGCGTGGACGAAGTCCTGGAATGCCTCGCCCTCGGCGTGATGACGCTGCGTGATCCCAAGGTCGCGGCGCTCTACGTCTTTCGCGCCGAGGAGAAGGCCTGCAACGGTCTCGACACGGCACAGTCACTCGGTCCCTCGGACGTGGGTCGCGAGGAACGGCGCATCCGCAATCGCCGCGAGCGCTGCGCCTTCGAGCGGACACAGGCGCTGATTGCCCGCACGCTCGAGAGCGGGCGAGCGGCTGACCTGCCGTGGGTGCCGTATGTCTTCGGCCTGGTCCATCTCGCGCGCGCGGCGGCGCTGGCCGGGATCGACCGTGCGCAACAGCTCGGCGAGCTCGACCAGGCGATCGGCCGGTTCAACGACACGCTGGGCCGCATGCCGAGCTCGCCGACTGCGCTCGCCATCCTGATCGACGCCTACATCCGCAAGGGCGTGTCGATTCACGACACCACGCCCGGCATGGCGTGGACGGACGATCGCGCCTCGCCCTTGCAATGGCAGCTCTACCTCGCCGAATCGACGTTCGCCCAGGCGGTGGAGAAGCTCAGCGAGATGCCGCAGCGCCGCGACCGAGCCCTCGATGCCCTGGTTCGTCGCCTCGAGGGCCATCTGATCTACCGGCAATGGCTGCTGGTTGCGCATCGCCGCACGCAACTGCCTTTGGTCACCGTGGCGATCGGTCAGCCTGGCGAGCTCGAGATGCTGAGCGATGCGGCCAACCGCTACGCCACCGCGGCCGCCAACGGGCCGCCATCGGCCAGCCTGTTCATCGAATGGGGCGACGTGCTGCGCGCCAAGGGCGAGTTCGACGGTGCCGTCGAGAAATATCTGCGCGCCGCCGACCTCAGCCCGGGCGATGCGGCGCCGCGCCTCAGCATCGCCGTAGCCTATCTCGATCGCGTCGGCCATGGTCCCGAGCCGGCCGTGCCGATCCATCTCCTGGTCGCTCTCGGCGCCTCGTCGAGCTACCTGTCGTGGGCGTCCAACGGCAGTCCCGATCCGATCTTCATCGGCCGGGTCGTGCGCGCGCTCGACCGCTCGGGCGACAGAACGGAGGGCGCGGCGTTCAAGTCCTGCCTGGAGGGAGCGCTCGACTCGGCAGGCACGCCGGACGACCCTGATGTGGAACGCTGGAAGGTGGCGGCGGCGCTCAAGCTGTGCATCGACAGGGCGATCGAGCAGATCAACAGCCGCGTCGGCGCCGCGCCACGCGACTCAGTGGCGCCGGCCCGGGTCCGTTGACCCTGCAGGCGCTGCGTCGCCCGCCACGCATTGGCCGTTCATCGTGCAGCTGGGAAGCGCCAGCCGGATCAGCGCTTCGGCGTGGGCTTCGGGCGGCGTTTGCTCGGCTTCGTCCTCGCCGGGATAGGCCTGGCTGCGCATCGTCGTGCGCATCGGGCCGGGATCGAACAGGTTGACCCGCACTGCCGTGTGCGCGACCTCGGCGGCATAGATGCCCGCCAGCGTGTCGAGCGCGGCCTTGCTGGCGGCGTAGGCGCCCCAGTAGGGCACCGCGCGGCGCCCGACGTCGGACGTCACGAAGATGGCGCGCCCGGCGTCGGAGCGGCGCAGCAACGGATCGAGCGAACGGATCAGGCGCCAGTTCGCGGTCAGGTTGACGGCGATCACCTGGTCGAAGATCTGCGGCTCGATATGGCCGAGCGGCGACAGGGTGCCCAGGATGCCGGCATTGCCCAGCAGCACGTCGAGATGGCCGAAACGCTCATAGACCGCAGCGCCCAGGCGATCGATGCCCGGCCCGTCGGTGACGTCGAGCGGCACCAGCGTCGCCGAGCCGCCGATCGCCTTGATCCTGTCGTCCAGCGCCTCGAGGCCGCCGACGGTGCGCGCCACCACGATGCAGTGCGCGCCTTCGCGCGCGTAAGACAGCGCCGCCGCGGCGCCGAGACCGCGCGAGGCGCCCGTCACCAGGGCAATGCGTCCGGCCAGACGGCCGGCACCGGCTGTAGACATGCGCCGGCTCAGACCGATTCTTCGACGAGCAGCGAAAGCTGGCGATCCTCGACGCCCAGCACGTCGTCGAGCGCGATCGGGTAGTCGCCGGTGAAGCAGGCGTCGCAGAAGGTCGGGTTGGCGGGGTCGCGTCCCGGCAGGCCCATCGCCTTGTAGAGGCCGTCGATCGACAGGAAGGCCAGCGAATCGACGCCGATGAACTTCGCCATGCCGGCAACGTCGTAGCGCGAGGCCAGGAGCTTCTGGCGTTCCGGCGTGTCGATGCCGTAGAAGCACGGGTTGGTGGTCGGCGGCGCGGCGATGCGCATGTGCACCTCGCGGGCGCCGGCATTGCGCACCATCTCGACGATCTTCATCGACGTCGTGCCGCGCACGATCGAATCGTCGACCAGGATCACGCGCTTGCCCTCGATGTGGGCGCGGTTGGCGTTGTGCTTCAGGCGCACGCCGAGATGGCGGATGTGGTCGGCCGGCTCGATGAAGGTGCGCCCGACATAGTGATTGCGGATGATGCCGAGCTCGAACGGCAGGCCGGACTCGCGGGCATAGCCGATCGCTGCCGGCACGCCCGAATCGGGAACCGGCACCACCACGTCGGCCGGCACCGGGCTCTCCTTGGCGAGCTGCATGCCGATGCGCTTGCGCGCGTCGTAGACGCCGATCCCCTCGACCCGCGAATCAGGCCGGGCAAAATAGATATGCTCGAACACGCAGAAGCGCTTCTTCTCCTTGGTGAACGGCTTGATCGAGCGCACGCCGGTGCCGTCGACGATGACGATCTCGCCCGGCTCGACGTCGCGCACGAAGCGCGCGCCGAGAATATCGAGGGCGCAGCTCTCCGAGGTCAGGATCCAAGCATCCTCGAGCCGGCCGATCACCAGCGGGCGCACGCCCATCGGGTCGCGCACGCCGAGCAGGGCTTCGTTGGTGAGCAGCAGCAGGGAGTAGGCGCCCTTGACCCGGCCGAGCGCGTCGATCAGCCGGTCCACCACGGTCGAGTAATTCGAGCGGGCGATCAGGTGGTTGATGACCTCGGTGTCGGTGGTCGACTGGAACAGGCAGCCTATCCGCACCAGCTCCTTGCGCAGCAGGTAGGCGTTGGTGAGGTTGCCGTTGTGGGCCAGCGCCAAGCCGCCGAAATCGAAATCGGCGAAGATCGGCTGGATGTTGCGGTCCGAGGAGCCGCCGGTCGTGGCATAGCGGTTGTGGCCGATCGCCGAGTAGCCCTTGAGCTTGGCGATGGTCGACTGGTCGCCGAAGATGTCGCCGACCAGGCCGGCGGCGCGGTGATTGTGGAAATGCCGGCCGTCGAAGGTGACGATGCCCGACGCCTCCTGGCCGCGATGCTGCAGGGCATGCAGGCCGAGCGCGGTGTGGGCGGCGGCATCGGACGTCCCGAAAATGCCGAATAACGCACACTCCTCGTGAAACTTGTCGAGGTCGTGGTCTAGGCGTTGGGGGACACTGGACACGGCGGGGTTATAGCTGGTGTCCACCGCCTGCGCCATCAAGGATAAGTCACTGCGGCTTAGCGTCCTGTTCCTTGGGCTCCGCACCGGTGGGCGCCGCCGGGGACGGCGGGGACACCAGGCCTTCGCCGCGCCCCTGCAGGCGGGTCCGGAAACCGGGCGGCAGGTAAGGCTCGATGAAACCCGCCATCTCCTTGATCATCGGGAAGGTGGCGCCGGCCTCGACAGCGGGCGGCAGCTGGCGCGGCCCGAGGTAGCTGTAGAACAGGTAGGCCGCGCCGAGGGCGACCCAGGCGCACAGCACGCCGAAGCCGGCGCCCAGGATGCGGTCAGGCCTGCCCAGCGGGCTGGCCCGGACGGCGCGTGACAGGGCGTTGGTGGCCATGACCAGCACGATGAGCCCGGCGACGAACACCACCAGCATGGAGATGAAGTAGGCGAGCTCGGTGCTGCCGACGAGCTTCTCGACCTCCGGCTGCACCAGCTTGGCGTAGTTCAGCGCGACCCAGCCGGCGGCGATCCAGGAGGCGATGAACAGGATGGAGTGGGCGAAGCCGCTCGACATGCCGACCAGGGCGCCGAACACGGCGACGGCGGCGACCGCGACGTCGAAAACAGTGATCCCTAGCTGCTCCATCGTCTCCACACGCTCCGAGGCCTAGTTGCGCCGCCGATCCGCCAAGCCTTCGCGCTCCGGTCGCCTCTGGCGCCGGTCGGCCGGTTGGAAACGCGCCACAAGGTCCGATAGATGGTCGATTTCGTCAATGGTGATGCCCTCCGGCGCGCGCGGCGTCGATCCGCTGCCGGCCCGCGCGCGCGGCACCAGGGCGCTGCGGAAGCCGAGCTTGGCGGCTTCGCGCAGCCGCGCCTCGCGCTGGCCGACCGGCCGCACCTCGCCGCCCAGGCCGATCTCGCCGAACACCACCATGTCGGCCGGCACCGGCTCGTCGGCGAGCGAGGAGACGACCGACGCGGCGACCGCCAGGTCGGCGGCCGGCTCGCTGATCCGCAGCCCCCCTGCAACGTTGAGGTAGACGTCGTTGGCCCCGACAGCCGCGGCGCAGCGCGCTTCGAGGACGGCCAGCACCATGGCCAGCCGGTTGGAATCCCAGCCGACCACGGCGTGGCGCGGCGTGCCGAACGAGGAGGGGGCGACCAGCGCCTGGATCTCGACCAGCAGCGGACGCGTGCCCTCGATGCCGGCGAAGACGCAGGCGCCGGAGACCTGGCCGCGCCGCTCGCCGAGGAACAGGGCCGACGGGTTGGCGACGTCGGCGAGGCCGCGATCGGACATCTCGAACACGCCGATCTCGTCGGTCGGGCCGAAGCGGTTCTTGACCGTGCGCAGGATGCGGAACTGGTGGCCGCGCTCGCCCTCGAAATAGAGCACCGTGTCGACCATGTGCTCGAGCACGCGCGGGCCGGCGATGGCGCCGTCCTTGGTGACGTGGCCGACCAGCAGGATGGCGATGCCGCGGCGCTTGGCGAGCTCGACCAGGGCCTGCGCCGAGGCACGCACCTGGGTGACGGTTCCGGGCGTGCTTTCGACCGTGTCGAGCCACATGGTCTGGATCGAATCGATCACCGCGACCCTGGGGGCGTCCGGCCGTTCGAGCGAGGCGATGATATCGCGCACCGAGGTGGCGGCGGTGAGATGCACCGGGGCATCGCTCACGCCCAGCCGCTCGCCGCGCAGCCGGACCTGGTCGAGCGCCTCTTCGCCCGAGATGTAGGCGCAGGCGGTGTGCTGGCGCGCCAGGGCGGCCGCGACCTGGAGCAGCAGGGTCGACTTGCCGATGCCCGGATCGCCGCCGATCAGCAGCGCCGAGCCGACCACCAGGCCGCCGCCGCACACCCGGTCGAACTCGGCGATGCCGCTGCGATAGCGCGCCGGCTGCGGCGTCGATCCCTTGAGGGTGGCGAACTCGAGCAGGCGGCCCCTATGACGCCCCGGGCCGCCGCCGGCCGGCCCGGGCGCGGCCGCCGTTTCCTCGACGATGGTGTTCCATTCGCCGCACGATTCGCAGCGGCCGCTCCACTTGCTGGTGATGGCGCCGCACGACTGGCAGGCGAAGCGCTTGAGCGGGCGGGCCATCAGAGCCGGTCCTGCGCGATGGTCATCCTCCTCGCCAGCTTTGCTGGAGAGGTGTCGGCGTCTTCGCCGACGGAGGGGGCATCATGGGCAGCGGGACTGAGGCTCATGACCCCTCCGGCGCCGTGTGACGGCGACACCTCCCCAGCGAAGCTGGGGAGGAGCATGAGAGGAGCGGCCCGCTGCGCCACCCTCACAGCTTCCGGACCTGCATCTGGATCGGGCCCTCGGCGCGGCCGTGGATGAACTGGTCGACGCGCGGGTCGCCCGAGCGGTCGATCTCGCCGACCGGGCCCTGCCAGATCAGCCGGCCCTCGTGCAGCATGCCGATCCGATGGCCGATCTTGCGGGCCGACGCCATGTCGTGGGTGATCGAGACGGCGGTCGCGCCGAGATCGCTCACGCATTTCACGATCAGGTCGTTGATCACGTCGGCCATGATCGGATCGAGCCCGGTGGTCGGCTCGTCGAAGAAGATGATGTCGGGCTCGCGTGCGATGGCGCGCGCCAGCGCCACGCGCTTCTGCATGCCGCCGCTCAGCTCGGACGGGTAGAGCTCGCCGATGTCGGGTCCCAGGCCGACCGCGCCCAGCTTGGCCATCGCCACGTCGCGCGCCTTGTGCGGCGCCATGCCGTCGCTCTGGATCGGGCCGAAGGCGACATTTTCCCAGACACGCAGCGAGTCGAACAGCGCGCCGCCCTGGAACAGCATGCCGAACTTGCGCATGACCCGTTCGCGTTCGTGATTGACCAGTCGGGTGGTCTCTTCGTCGTCGACATGGATCGAGCCGGAATCGGGCTGCATCAGGCCGAGGATGCATTTGATCAGCACCGACTTGCCGGTGCCCGATCCGCCGATCACGACGAATGATTCGCGCGGCGCGACCGCAAGCTCGATGCCCTGCAGCACCTTCTTCGTGCCGAACGACTTGGTGATGCCGCGCAGCAGGATTTTAGCCGGGCCGGTCACAGCGCGAAGAACGCTTCGGTGATGAAGTAGTTGAAGGTCAGGATCAGGATCGACGCCGAGACCACCGCGTTCGTCGTCGCCATGCCGACACCCTGTGCCCCGCCGCGCGACGTGTAGCCGTGGTAGCAGCCCATCAGGGTGATCAGGAAGCCGAACACCGCGGCCTTCACCAGGCCGGAGAGCACGTCCTGGAACTCGAGGAACTCGATCGTGTTGCGCAGGTAGGCGACGTCGTTGAAGTCGAGCTTGTAGACGCCGACCAGGAAGCCGCCGAGCACGCCGATGATGTCGGCGATCAGCACCAGGATCGGCAGGGTGATGATGCCGGCGATCAGGCGCGGCACCACGAGATAGCGGAACGGGTCGGTCGACAGGGTCGTGAGCGCATCGATCTGCTCGGTGACCCGCATGGTGCCGATCTCGGCCGCCATGGCGGCGCCGACGCGGCCGGCCACCATGAGGCCAGCCAGCACGGGCCCGAGCTCGCGCGTCAGCGACACCACGACCACGTTGGGGATGGCGCTTTCGGCCGAGAAGCGGGCGAACCCGGTGTAGCTCTGCAACGCCAGCACCATGCCGGTGAAGATCGCCGTCAGGCCGACCACGGGCAGCGAGTAGTAGCCGATCTCCATGACCTGCCGCAGGATCTGCTGGCGGTACCAGGGCGGGCGCAGGCCTTGCCGCACGGCGTGGAAGGCGAAAGCGGTGACCGCGCCGGCCGCCGCCAGGAAGGCCAGCGTCATGCGCCCGAGCTGGGTCACGATCGGCAGGGTCACGAGGCGGTCTCCGGGCGATCGACGTAGAGGCGCGCATAGCGCCGGCCGAGGGCGGTCATCACTTCATAGGCGTTGGTGCGCGCATGGTCGGCGAGATCCTCCGCCGTCACGTGGCGGCCCAGCACCTCGACGGTGGCGCCGAGCTGGCATTCGTTCTCGGGGATGTCCGTCACGTCGATCGTCACCAGGTCCATCGAGATGCGCCCGATCACCGGCACGCGATGTCCGGCAAGATAGACGTGCGTTCGATGAATAAGCGTGCGGAAGTAGCCGTCGGCATAGCCAATTGCAATCGTGGCGATGCGGCTTGGCCGGGCCGACCGCCACGCGCCACCGTATCCAACCGTCTGAAAAGCGTCAATTCGGCGGGTCTGCAGGATGCGCGCATGCAGCGACACGACCGGCAGCATGGGATTGGCCTGGCCGGGCAGCGGGTTGATGCCGTAGAGCGCGGCCCCCGGCCGCAGCAGGTCGAAATGGTAGTCCGGACCGAGGAAGATGCCGGAGGAGTTGGCCAGCGAGGCCGGCGCGCCCGGCATGGTGCGCATGAAGTTGCGGAAACGCGACAGCTGCTCGCCATTGACCGGATTGGCCTGCTCCTCCGAGGCCACCAGATGGCTCATCAGCAGGGCCAGCCGCAGCCCGCGCAGGCGGCCGCGCTCGTTGGCCAGGACCTGCGCTTCGTCGGGCGAGAAGCCCAGGCGATGCATGCCGGTGTCGATGTGGATGATCGCATCGAGCGGCCGGTTGAAGCGCTGCGCGGCGGCGCGCCAGGCATTGAGCTGGCCGAGGTGATTGAGCGCCGGCGTCAGGCGATGCTCGACGAAGTCGCCATCGGTGCCGGGCAGCAGGCCGTTGAGAACGCAGATCGGGTGATCCGGCACCACGGCGCGCAACGCGATGCCCTCGTCGAGATGGGCGACGAAGAACTGCCGGCAGCCTTCTGCCGTCAGGCGCGGCCCGACCATGGCGGCGCCGGTGCCGTAGGCGTCGGCCTTCAGCACGGCGGCGCAATCGATCGGCCGGCCGTCGGCTCGGCCGGCGTCGCGCAGGCCGCGCCAGTTGGCGGCGATCGCGCCAAGGTCGATCGTCAGGATCGCGCCGGCCCGCCGCGCCGGGTCGTCGTCTCGGGCAGCCATTCTCCGCGCCTAGAACGCCGGCCCGAGCGGCCGCTCCTCGTCGGCCGGCAGATTGTCGAACTTGGTGATCGAGCCCTCGAAGGCCAGCCGCACGATGCCGGTCGGCCCGTGACGCTGCTTGGCGACGATCACCTCGGCCTTGCCGTAGGTCTGCTCGCAGCGCTGCTTCCAGGCATCGTGGCGCTCGTTGAAGCGCTGGTCGCTCTCCTCGGCCCGGCGCGTCGGCTCGGAGCGAGTCAGATAATACTCCTCGCGATAGACGAACATGACGACGTCGGCGTCCTGCTCGATCGAGCCGGACTCGCGCAGGTCGGCGAGCTGGGGCCGCTTGTCCTCGCGCTGCTCGACGGCGCGGCTGAGCTGCGACAGGGCCAGCACTGGCACGTCGAGCTCCTTGGCCAGGGTCTTCAGCCCGCGGGTGATCTCGGAGATCTCCTGGACGCGGTTCTCCTGGCGCGAGCGGCCCGACGGGTTGAGGAGCTGCAGGTAATCGACGACCAGCAGGCCGAGACCACGCGTCCGCTTCAGCCGTCGGGCGCGCGTGCGCAAGGCGGCAATCGTCAGGGCAGGGGTGTCGTCGATGAAGAGGTTGAGATGCTCGAGCTGCTGGCTGACGGCGAGGACCTTGTCGAAATCGCTGCTGATCAGCTCGCCCTTGCGGATCTTCTCGGAGGAGATCTCGGCCTGCTCGGAGAGAATGCGGTTGGCGAGCTGCTCGGCCGACATCTCGAGCGAGAAGAAGCCGACCACCGCGCCGTCGACCGCCACCGGCCTGCCGTCCGGCCCATGCTCCTCGCGGTAGGCCTTGACGGCGTTGAACGCCATGTTGGTGGCGAGCGCGGTCTTTCCCATCGACGGCCGGCCGGCCAGGATGATGAGATCCGACTTGTGCAGACCGCCCAGCAGCTGGTCGAGCTGGAACAGCCCCGTCGCCACGCCGGTGAGCTGCCCGGCGCGGCTGTAGGCCGCCTCGGCCGCCACCATGGCCTCGGTCAGCGCGGTCCGGAACGGCTTGAAGCCGCCGTCGGTCTGGCCGGCGCTCGCCAGGTCGTAGAGCTTCTTTTCCGCGACCTCGATCTGCTCCAGCGCCGTTGCGTCGAGCGTCGGCTTGAAGGCGCCGTTGACGACGTCCTCGCCGAGCGTGATCAACTGACGCAGCAGGAAGAGGTCGTGGACCATGCGGCCGAAATCGCCGGCATCGATCACGTGGACCGATGCCGCGGCGAGACCGGCCAGGTAGGCAGCTCCACCGGCCTCCTTCATGGTCTCGTCGCTCTCGACATAGGTCTTGAGCGTGACCGCGCTCACGATCTGGCCGCGCTCGATCAGGCGCGCCAGGGAATCGAACAGCTTGCCGTGCAGCGGATCGGCGAAGTGCTCGCCCTTGAGGAACTCGGCGACCCGATGGTAGGCGGCGTTGTTCACGAGGATCGCGCCAAGCAGCGCCTGCTCGGCTTCGAAATTGTGCGGGGGCTCGCGCAGCCGGATGTCTTCGGTACCGGGAAGGCGCGTGACGTTCGATGACTTGTTCATGGGCTCCATGGCAGAGCCTTTGTTAGAGACGAGAGGGGCCGTTCACCACCGCTAAGGTGGCGTGGGGACAGAATAGCCTGAAAGCCGTGCACAACCCCAGCCCGATCCTTCACCGTCGCGGCGGAGCTGGGACGAAGCGCTCCCGTCTTCGCGGCGAGTTGTCTTTGAGAGAAACCTCTAGGTAACCGGCAAAGGCGCTCCTCCTTTCGACAAAAAGAACAACCCTGCATTTTTGCGTTCGTTGCGTTCGGTGCGTTCGGACCCTTTTGAATCAAGGGGTTGGCCGACCGCAACCGGCCCATCGACGGAGACCGTTGCGGTCGGCGATGAGTTTTTGCGGTCGGTCCATGCAAGGCGCGAGGACAGGCGCGGCGCCGTTGGCTCGCTGCCTGCCAATTCGGGATGAAGGATTGGAGCGCTCCAGTCGAGCGTTCAGCGGGATCGCGTGAGGGTCGCCGGAAGATTGGGGCCAGGCTGGCCGTTCGACGCCGATCGCACCGCCTCCACGATCTGATGGAGGACAGTTGGCTGATCCGGCACGCCTGATACGCGTGCGCGATAATGGACATCGGCAAGGGGCGCCCCTCTGTGGGCTACGGCCACCATAGGCACGGATAGCCGATTGGCAACCGCCCCCGGCCCTGATCGGGTCCGCCGGGCTGTTCTGTCCCGCCCAATTGGCGGGCGCTCCGTATGGTCTCTGGTCGGCTCGAGCGCTTGCGTGCCCGGATTCGAAAACCTATCTTGCCGACATGTCCGAGCTGATGCTTGAAATTCTCAGGACGATTAGCCGCGACGTTGCCGACATCAAGGCGACACAGTCCGAGCATACGCGTCGACTCGGTCGCATCGAGCAGGCGCTCGCGCAGCGCGGCGTCGACGACGCGGACGCTGGGGTGCGTTTCGACAGACTGGTCGAGCGTGTCGAGCAGATCGAACGTCGGTTGGAGCTGCGCGACTAGCGTTGTGAGCGACCCGAGCTCTGCCAATCAGCCGAACGACCTCACCCTCGCCCGACAGCTCGCGCGCCAGCACGGCGCGCTGCACGTTGCCGCCCGACAGGGCCTTGATCGGCGCGTCGGGGCCGGGCGTCTTCACGCGATAGGCCTCGATCAGGCGGCGCGCCATGTCGCGCATCGGCAGGCGCCGCAGGCGCACGCCGTCGGGCGAGGCGGGCGGCTGGTCGAACGAGCGCAGCGCCATGTTCTCGGCCACCGACATCTCGGCGACGCAGGCGTTGCGCAGCGGCTCCTCGGGCAGGCAGGCGATCTTGTGGCGCACCATCTCGATCGGATTCTTACAGGGATGCGTTCTCGATCATTCGGTCAGTGTTCCTAGGTACTTTCTGCCAATAGTCGCTGGGAAGTAATACTCATTACATGTTCTTCCTTCCCGGCACACAATCGAGCGCCGCGCTGGCGGCGCGGACGAGAGCGGTCGCTCGCCATGTTTTGCCGGGGTGCAGGAAGCTAGATGGTTCAATTTGGACGGCTGTGGCTGTTGGCCGCCCTGACACTGGTTCCCTTGACTTTCCTGCCGGCGCCTCTCCATGCCCTGGAGACGGCCGCGCGCATCGACCTGACGCGACATCCGGTCGGCTATCTGGCGCTCTTGATCTTCTTTGTCGCCTACGGATTCGTCGCCGTCGAGGAAGTCATTCAGCTGCGCAAGTCGAAGCCTGTCATGCTGGCTGCGGGCCTCATCTGGGCACTGCTCGGCATCGTCTATGCCGCAAATGGGCAGAGTGCCGCGCTCGAGGCTGAGGCCAAGCATGTGATTCTCGAATATGGCGAGCTGATGCTGTTCCTCGTGGTGGCGATCACGTACGTGAACACGATGCAGGAGCGGCGCGTCTTTGCCGCGCTGAGGGCCAAGCTCATCAGCAACAGGCTCTCCTATCGGCAGCTCTTTTGGCTGGTCGGTGGGCTTGCGTTTGTCTTCGGCCCCATCATCGACAATCTGACGACGGCTCTCGTCATGGGCGCCGTGGTGGTGGCCATCGGGGTCGGCAGCTACCAGTTCATCGTCATGGGCTGCATCATCATCGTGGTGGCCGCCAATGCCGGCGGCGTCATCTCGCCGTTCGGCGACATCACCTCGCTGATGGTCTGGCAGAAAGGCAAGCTCGAGTTCCTGGAGTTCTTCCATCTCTTCCTGCCGGCGTTGGTGAACTTCGTCGTGCCGGCAACGCTCATGCATTTGGGCGTACCGCGAGGAAAGCCGGAACCAGCGAGCGAAACCAGGAGGCTCAAGCCCGGTGCGCTGGGCGTGATCGGGCTGTTCGCAGTCACCATCGCGACCGCGGTGTCGTTCAAGAGCTTTTTCAGCCTGCCGCCCGCTCTCGGGATGATGCTGGGGCTCGGATATCTTCAGATGTACGCCTACATCCTCCAGCGGATCGGGCGACGCCGCGACGACCGAGACATGGCGTTCGATTCGTTCCGGGAGATCAGGCGTCTGGAGTGGGACACGCTACTGTTCTTCTTCGGCGTCATCTTCGCCGTCGCCGGGCTTGGCGTCGCAGGCTATCTCGCTCAGTTGTCCGACTACCTCTATGGCGGCGTGGGGCCTACCGTCGCCAACATCGCGATCGGCGTGTTGGGCGCCGCGTTCGACAACATCCCGCTGATGTTCGCGGTGCTGACCATGAACCCGGATATGTCGAGCGGCCAGTGGATGCTCGTCACCTTGAGCACGGGCGTTGGCGGTAGTCTGGTGTCCATTGGCACGGCGGCGGGCGTGGCGCTGATGGGACTGGTGCGCAACCATTACACGTTTATCAATCATCTTCGATGGGCCTGGGCCATCGGGTTGGGCTACGTCGCGAGCATCCTTACCCATCTGTGGGTTAACGCCGCACTCATGTAGCGTAGCCGGTCGGCCTGGTGTCTCGATCAGCGCCGCGCCCGTTCCGCCGCGGAGGGATGGAGCATTGTCGGGCGCTTCGAAAGACAGCGGGACGCGGACTAGCATCTTGCCAAGAGGGTGACTCGTCTGAAGCACTTGCCGGGCAAGAAGACACTTCGTAGACATCAGGGCACCGAATGCGAGAATCGGTGTGTGCGCTCTGTGGCTGCCGACGCCCATGACGCTGCCAGGCTGATCGGGCCGTCGTGCCAGACGATGCGGGGTGGGGCGAGGCCGATGGAGCGATAGGCCATTCGACGGACGCCACTGGCGATGCTTGGCGGGAATCGGAGCCTGGATGCGAGAGTACGTCCGCTGTCGCAGCCTCGAAATTGCGATGATTGCCTAGAATCTGGTAGGTGGATTCCGCGCCTGCAAACTCGTGCTCATGCGGGCGAGGTGCGATACCGTCCGCGCTCCCATCTTTTTGAGCACGGCCGCGCGATGATGCTCTGCTGTCCGGGTGCTGATCCCAAGCTTGGTGGCTAGCAGCTTTGTGGGCATCCCTTCTGCAAGAAGCGCCATCACCTCCTGTTCGCGAGGCGTCAGCGAGCCATAGCTTTCCTCGATCGCTGCGTAGGTTGCTTCCTCTACCGCCATCTGGCTGACACGCTGCAGCGCTTCTTCCAGCGTTTGGAGAAGCTCTGCGGGCTCAAACGGCTTCTCCAGGAAGTGAAGGGCGCCGGCCCGCATGGCCTTGACCGCCAGTGGCACATCGCCATGGCCGGTAATCATGACCACGACCGGACGGATCGGCCCTGCTTGCAGCTGATGTACCAGCTCAAGCCCGCTCATCCCCGGCAGGCGCACATCGACCAGCAGGCAAATTGGCCTGCTCAGCTTTACGTCCGAAAGGAACTCCTCGGCCGACGCATAGGTGCGCCCTTCTAGGCCGGCCGTATGCAGCAGGACCTTGAGAGCCTCGCAGACATCGGCCTCGTCGTCGATCACATAGACGACGCCTTTATTTCCCATGCGTGCTCTCTGGACTCAAAGGAAGCTCGATGGTGAACCGTGCGCCGCCATCCTGTCTCAAGGTCTCCCACGCGATCGTGCCTCCATGCGCGCCAACCAACTCGCGAGAGAGTGCCAATCCGAGCCCCATGCCGGCCTGTTTGGTTGTAACGAACGGTTCGAACAGGTGCTTGGCCACCGCTTCGGACACGCCAGGGCCGTTGTCCTCGATTTCGATGCGCACACCCTTGTCCAGGGCAGTCACACGAACCATGACCGATCCTGGTGCGCGGGTGGATTCCGCCGCGGCGTCGATGGCGTTGTCGATTACGTTGATGAGGGCCTGCTCGAGTTGAAGGGCGTCCACGGTAACGGGCGGTACGGAAGCTGCATCGAGACGCACTGATACGCCGTGCGCTCTTGCGTCATCCTCGGCCAGCGCCACCACCTTCCGCGTCACGGCGCCAAGATCGGTCGGCGCCGCCATAAGCGTGCCGCGCGATACGAAATCCCGCAGTCGTTCGAGGATGTCCTTCGCCCGCCGAAGCTGACCGGTCGCCTTTTCAAGCGCGTCCGCGATGGGCTCGGGCTCCTCTGGCTTGCCGGCTAGCAGCTGTCGCCCGACGTGAAGGTACATAGCGACGTTCGACAGCGGCTGGCTGATCTGATGCGCCAACGAAACACCCATCGCGCCGGCGGTCGCGTGCCTTGCCATGCGGGCGACCTCCGCATGCTGCTCACGCAAGAGTTCATCCGATCGCCGGCGCTCGTCGACGACAGCACCGAGCAACAGCCCGTTGAAGGCGAGTGCCAGCACGAGGAACTGGTAGCTCATGAAGGTGCTCGCCGGATAACCGCCCCAGCTGATGAAGGCCAGCAGCAACAGATGGACAAGGCAAACGGCGGCAGCCGCTCCCGCGAACCCGGTGCGCATCGCGATCCAGCTCACTGGGAGGAACAACAGATAGAAGAAATGGTAGTCGTTGGCTCCTTCGACGGAGAAGATCAGCCATAGCGCAATCAAGACGCCGGCCAGAAAGATGCCCGAGTCGATCAGTAGTGCCCCGGGTTTGGTATCAAGCAGACGTCGCATCGACCCGAAGGCGGCCATGGCGACGGGCAGAACTATGATGATGCCGACAGTGTCCCCGACCCAAAGATACGGCACCGCCTTCCAGTAGTGGCTCGCTGGAAGGTCGCCAAACAACACGAGAAGGCCGCAATAGACGGAAGCGATCGCGAATGTCCCAGCGGGCACCGTGACAAGCAGCCCGATGACGTTCCGCAGGTCGGTGCGCATCATCGAGAAGCCCAGGCCTCGCGTCAGGGCCATGGCGACAACCGCGTAGCCGAGCGCCACAACCATGCTCGTTGCAATCGTGGAAGCGAGCCCCTTCGCCGCTCCATACACGAACAGATCGACAAGCAACGCCGCCACGAACAGCACCGGCGCATAGGCTACGCCTTTGATCAACAACAGGCCCAAGCTCAGCGCTTTGGCTGGATTCCACAATGTGATCCCGAGAGACTCGAGCTCATGAACCCGCGTGAGCCATTCGAGTCCAAGGTAGGCGACCGTGAAGGCGCCGCTGATCAGGGCGTACTGGGCTGGCGCCAGCTCGTGCAACCAGCCGGCATTCCTTCTCAATGCCGCAATCCCGGCAGCGAATCTGCCGATCGCCTCAGCCAATGGCTCTCCTCCTTCGCCAAGCCGGTGATGCTTTCCGTGCGAGGATGCGCCGGCTATTGGATCACCCGCAAGGCCATAGGTGTCACGCGGAGGAGTCGAGTAGGTATTACTACCTATCCAACTGCTGGAATCGAGGCAAATTGGAAAGTCGATGCTTCAGTAGACAATAAACCACTGGCAAGAGCACGAGTCGCGATGGTAGTTTCGCGCGCCATCGTCGCGAACGTTGGCATGCCAGGTCCATGATTACCCTTGCCCCCGCTTCGGGCATGGATCTGACTCTCTGTCGTCGTCTTGGCCCGCTCCTTGAGCGGGCCTCTTTTTCGGTAGGTCATATGAATGTGATCGGTTACAGCCTCCTGTCGCTGTGCTTTTTCCTGCCTCTTGCAGGCACCAGTGTCGCTGGGGAATTGCCGTCACTCACGCGGGGCCAGACTGTCTACATCCTCGTCTATTCCGAGGTGCTTCATGGCAACGCCAGTGCCGATGGGAAGCCAGACAGATGGCTGTTGTCAGCGATGCTTTCTGTCCGAAACACAGACCCCAAGAGCTCACTGACACTTCGCTCGATCCGCTACCATGATGGCAATGGCGAGCTTATTCGCGAGTATCCGGCGGGAAAGACGCTGGGTCCATTGGCTACTGCGGAGGTCTTTGTGGAGCACAAAGACAAGAGTGGAGGCAGCGGCGCGAATTTTCTTGTTGCTTGGGATGCGGTAAGGCCAATCAATGCTCCGATTATTGAAACAGTCCATACCAATTTTTTCGGTACAAGAGCACTGGTCTTCACAAGTTCGGGTCAACCGCTTCATATTGAATGACCGCAGAGAGCGTCGTCGTGAGATTTATCCAAGCTATCGCGAATAGTGGCGTTGATGCCAACGGCTCAGCGCTGTCGGCTACGTCGACCTCGGCCCCCTTCCTCTGACGCCGAAAAGACTGCTCAAGCAGAAAATGATGCTGCCGTTCAGCAGCATCAACCCAAGCATCAGGCTAGGATCAGAACCGATTTCGCGGCCAGAAGCGACAGATCGAGAGACAGGCCGACGGAGACAAAGAACAGTCCGAGCAACAGTCCCTTGAACGGCTCGACCGTCTTCTCGACTTCCTTGCGGTATTCGGTTTCTCTCGGATTTCCGCTCCGAATCGGCGGAGCCGAGAAGGAGGCTCAATGCCCCGCCATGGCGCGGCCGATGGCGCCGACGTCGGCCCGGGCGGCATCGGTCTGCAGGGCGAGCTTGCCGTCGAACATGACGACGATGCGATCGGAAAGCTGAAGGACCTCGTCGAGGTCCTCGCTGACCAGCAGGATGGCAGCCCCGCGGTTGCGCGCCTGCACGATGCGGGTGCGGATCTCGGCGGCAGCCGCGAAATCGAGACCGAAGCAGGGGTTGGCGACGATCATCAGGTCGCCCTCGCTCGACAGCTCGCGCGCCAGCACGGCGCGCTGCACGTTGCCGCCCGACAGGGCCTTGATCGGCGCGTCGGGGCCGGGCGTCTTCACGCGATTGTCGCGCATCGGCAGGCGCCGCAGGCGCACGCCGTCGGGCGAGGCGGGCGGCTGGTCGAACGAGCGCAGCGCCATGTTCTCGGCCACCGACATCTCGGCGACGCAGGCGTTGCGCAGCGGCTCCTCGGGCAGGCAGGCGATCTTGTGGCGCACCATCTCGGACCGGGTTGCCGTGTAGGGCTCGCCATGCACCAGCATGCGGCCGGCCTGGGCATGGCGCTGGCCGGCCAGCGTCTCGACCAGCTCGCGCTGGCCATTGCCCGAGACGCCGGCCACGCCGACGATCTCGCCGGCTCGGACGTCGAGGGCCAGATCCTCGATTGCGAGCTGGCCGACATGGTCGGCGACGCTCAGGCCCTCGAGGCGCAGCACCGGCTTGCCGGGCGGCCGTGCTTCGCGCTCGACGACGACGCGGTTCTCGCGGCGGCCGACCATCATCTCGGCCATCATGTCGTTGTCCAGTTCCGCGGTCGGCCTGGTGGCGACCAGCTGGCCGCGCCGCAGCACCGTCACGGTGTCGCAGAAGGCGTTCACCTCCCGGAACTTGTGGGTGATGGTGACGATCGTGATCTCGCCGTCCCGCGTGAGCTTCTTCAGGGTCGACAGCACCTCGTCGGCTTCGTCGGGCGTCAGCACCGAGGTCGGCTCGTCGAGGATCAGCAGGTTCCGCTTGAGATAGAGCTGGCGCAGGATCTCCGCCTTCTGCTTCTGGCCCGCGGCCAGATCGGCGACCGGCGTGTCGAGCGGCACGGCAAACGGCGTTGTCGAGAAGTAGTCGGCGAGCAGGCGCCGCTCGGTGGGCCAGTCGATCACCGGCGGCAGCTTGCCGCGCGACAGCACGAAATTCTCCAGCACGGTCATGTTCGGCACCAGCGTGAAGTGCTGGTAGACCATGCCCAGGCCCATCTCATGCGCCTGCCTGGGATGGCTGATCTCGACCTCGCGGCCATTGAGCAGGATCTGGCCCTCGTCGGCGGCGTAGTAGCCCATGGCGCACTTGACGAGCGTGCTCTTGCCGGCGCCGTTCTCGCCCAGCAGCGCATGGAAGGCGCCGGCATTCACCTTCACCGACACGTTGTCGAGCGCGGCCAGGGCGCCGAAGCGCTTGGAGAAGCCGACCAGCTCGAGCGACGGTGCGCCGTGGTGCTCGGGAAAGTGCAGGGCGCCGATCACGCTCATGCGGCGCCCCTCTCATTCTCCTCCCCAAGCGGAGCTTGGGGAGGTGTCCGCGTAATCGCGGACGGAGGGGTCATGAGCCTCAGTCTCAAGCCTCTCTCATGACTCATGACCCCTCCGTCGCCGAAGACGGCGACACCTCCCCAGCGAAGCTGGGGAGGAGAAGGGTCATCGCTCCGGCACATTTGCATCCCCTCAGGCAATCGCCTCGATCACCGCCGTCGAGTCGGCCACGGCGCCGAACACGCCGCCCTGCATCTCGACCATCTTGAGCGCCGCCAGGTGGTTGCCCTTGTCGGTGGCGCCGGTGCAGTCGTGCAGGATCAGGCATTCGAAGCCGCGGTCGTTGGCCTCGCGCATGGTGGTGTGCACGCAGACGTCGGTGGTGATGCCGGTGAGCACGAGGTTGGCAATGCCGCGCGTGCGCAGCATCAGCTCGAGGTCGGTGGCGCAGAACGAGCCCTTGCCCGGCTTGTCGATCACCGGTTCGCCGGGGGCAGGAGCAAGCTCGGGAATGATCTCCCACCCTGGCTCGCCGCGCACCAGGATACGGCCGCACGGGCCCGGATCGCCGATGCCGGCGCCGATCTGCTGCGAGCGCCAGCGCTTGTTGGCCGGCAGGTCGGCGAGATCGGGGCGATGGCCTTCGCGCGTATGGAAAACATGCCAGCCGGCCTTGCGCACGGCGGCGAGCAGTCGCTTGATCGGCTCGATCGGCGCGCGGGTAAGCGACAGGTCGTAGCCCATCTTGTCGACATAGCCGCCGACGCCGCAGAAATCGGTCTGCATGTCGATGACGATCAGGGCGGAATTCTCCGGCCGCAGATCGCCGTTCCACGGCCAGGCATAGGGATGCGATTTGACGAACTTGGTCACGGCAGTCTCCTCGCGGCACAGGGCATTTGCATCCTCATTCTCCTCCCCAGCGAAGCTTGGGAGGTGTCGCCGACCTCGGCGACGGAGGAGTCATGAGCCCCAGTCCCGCTGCCCATGACCCCTCCGCCCCGTATGACGGGGCACCTCCCCAGCGATGAGCGCGTTCGCTTCGCGAGCCGCGCGAGAGCTGGGGAGGAGAATGAAGGGGCGCCGGGGATCACTTGACGGCGCCGAGCTCGCCCGGCGCGCCACGCAGGCTGCGTGCCGGCGAGCAAGTGGCGATCATCAGGGCGAGCGTAAGCACATAGGGGGCGGCGCTGAACAGGTAGTAGCCCTCGGTCACGCCGATCGACTGCAGGGCCGGGCTGATGGCGCCGGCGGCGCCGAACAGCAGGGACGCCCACAGGCAGCGGATCGGATCCCAGCGGGCGAAGATGACCAGCGCCACGGCCATCAGGCCCTGGCCGCTCGACAGGCCCTCGTTCCAGCTGCCCGGATAGTAGAGCGACAGGAAGGCGCCGCCGACGCCGGCGAAGGCGCCGCCGATCGAGGTCGCGATCAGCCGCACCCGGCCGACCGAGGCGCCGATGGCGAGTGCCGCGTCGACGCTCTCGCCGGCCAGGCGGACGATCAGGCCCCAGCGCGTGTTGCGCAGCGCCCAGGCCAGGGCGAAGGCGAGCACGACACCGAGGATGAACAGGTAGTTGACCTGCAGCGCCTGGCGCACCTGCGGGATATCGCTCCACCAGCCGAAGTCGATGGCGCCGAGATTGGGCGCCTTGGGCTGGATGAAGGGCTTGCCGAGAAAGAAGGCGAGGCCGGTGGCGAACAGCATCAGGCCGATGCCGGTGGCGATGTCGTTGACTCGCGGCAGTTGGCAGATCGCGGCGTGGAGCGCGCCCAGCAGCAGGCCGACGCCGGCCGCCACCAGCACGCCGAGCCATGGTGAATCGGTCCCGAGCGCCACGCCGTAGGCGCTCATGGCGCCCATCACCAGCGTGCCCTCGAGCCCGAGATTGATGCGGCCAGAGCGCTCGGTGAGGCATTCGCCGATGCTCACGAACAGGAACGGGGTGCTGACGCGGATGGCGCCGGCCAGCATGGCCAGCGGCACGCCCCAGATGCCCAGCCCGCCGTCGGACATCGTCAGCTCTCCTGCCTGGGCGGCAGCAGCCGGCCATAGAGCGTCTCGCTGGCCAGGATGGCGACGAAGATGATGCCCTGCAGGACGACGACGGCGGCGTCAGGCAGATCGAGGCGCCGTTGCAGCAGACCGCCGCTGGCGCCGATGCCGCCCAGCAGGATCGCCACCGGGATGATCGCCAGCGGATGATGGCGGGCGAGGAAGGATACCAGGATGCCGGCATAGCCGTAGCCGACCGCGAGCGAGGCGTTGGCCTTGCCGAGCACGGCGGCGACCTCGACGGTGCCGGCGATGCCCGCCGCCGCGCCGCCGACGCCGCAGGCCAGCAGCACGTAACGGCCGACGTTCAGGCCCATCATGCGGGCGGTCTTGGCGTTGCCGCCGATCACCTCCATGGCGAAGCCCCAGGTCGTGAAGCGCAGGAAGGCGTAGACCAGCAGGCAGGCGATGATGCCGAACACCAGCCCCCAATGGACGTCCATGCCCGGGATAGTACCGATCATGTTGGCGTCGCCGATGGACGCGGTCGACGGCTTGTTGAGGCTTTGCGGATCGCGCAGCGGCCCCTCGACGAAGTGGTTCATCAAGGCGATCGCGATGTAGGTCAGCAGCAGGCTCGAGATCGTCTCGTTGACGCCGCGCCATTGGCGGAGCGCGCCGGCGAGGGCGACCCACAGTCCGCCCAACGCCATGCCGGCGGCGCTCATGCCGATCTGCACCACGAGGGGCGGCGCGCCGGCGAGCGCGACGCCCATGGCCGCGCCGGCCACGCCGCCCAGGACGACAGCGCCTTCATTGCCGATGATCACCAGGCCGAGCCTGGCCGGCAGCGCCGTGCACAGGGCGGTGAGGATCAACGGCGCCGCCCGGGTCAAGGTGTTCTGCCAGGAAAACCAGGTGCCGAAGGCGCCCTGGTACATCAGGGCGAAAGCCTCCAGCGGATCGACGCGCGCATAGATCGCCAGCAGCAGGCCGAACAGGAAGGCCGATGCCAGCAACGCCAGAATCGGCACGGCAATACGCTCGAGGGCCAGCCCCATGGCCGCGCGCTACTCCCGCCAGGGACGGCTTACGACGTCGAGCCGACGACGCCTTCGATCAGGTAGTTCATGCTTTCCAGCTTGGGCTCGGTCTGGCTGTAGGCGGTGCCGGCGGGGACCACCGTGTTGCCCTTGTTGTCCTTCAGGCCATCCTTGAAGATCGCGAAGTTGCCGCCCAGCATCTCGGCCTTCACGGCGTCGGCCTTGGTGCGCGCCTCGGCCGACACGGCCGGGCCGTAGGGCGAGGGACGGACGAACCCGGCCTTGAGGCCGCCGCGCACGAAGTTGCCCGGCGCCTGGCCCTTCTTCATCGCCTCGACGAAGTCGGTGTAGACCTTCTCCCAGTTCCACTCGGCGCCAGTCAGGTAGCCCTTGGGCGCCAGCTTGGACTGGTTGCAGTGATAGCCGCAGGTGAAGATGCCGGCGCGCTCGGCGGTCTCGATCACCACCTTGGGCGAATCGACGTGGCAGGTCACGACGTCGATGCCCTGGGCGATCATGCTGTTGGTCGC
>NZ_JBGAKA010000071.1:0-35569 GCF_044224635.1 Reyranella sp.
CTTACTGGATGACGATCTCGACGCGGCGGTTCTGCGGCTCGCGCACGCCGTCGCCGGTCTGCACCAGCAGGCCCTGCTCGCCGCGGCCGATCACCGTGATCGCCGTCGCCGGCACGCCCTCGCGCACCAGCGCGTCCTTGACCGCATTGGCGCGCCGCAGCGACAGCGCCATGTTGTAGGCCTCGGGGCCCGACGTGTCGGTATGGCCGGTCGCCGTGATGCGCGCGTTCCCCTTGGCCTTGAACGCCGCGGCCGCCTGCTTGATCGTGTTCAGCGCCTGCGCCGACAGGTTCGAGCGGTCCCAGTCGAAGAACACCATGTAGGACGGCGGCGCAACCGCAGCAGCCGGCGGCGGCGGGGGCGGCGGCGCCGCAGGACCGAACTTCAGCTGCAGGCCCAGCATGATGCTGAAGTTGTTGTTGGTCCAGCTGGTGCCGTTGATCGTCGGGTTCGACGTGCCGTAGTACCGGCCGTCCAGGTTGACGCGGAAGTTGGTGTCGACGTTCCAACCCAGGCCGATGATGCCCTGGTAGGCGAACACCGTGCTGCCCAGCGACTGGTTGCTGTCGACGAAGCCCACGCCGGCGCCGGCGCCGATGTACGGCGTGATCACCGAGGCAGGCATGAAGTCGTACAGCAGGTTGGCCATGATGCCAAGCTGACCGACCTTGCTGTTGATCGCCGTGTTGGGCACGCCGATGTTGAGGCCGTTCTGGCGATAGACACCCTCGATTTCCACTCGCGGACCGACAAAGTCGTAGCCGATCACGCCACCGACCGCCCAGCCGGTCTGCGGGGTCACGCTCACCGTCGCGAAGTTGGGGGCGAGATTGGTGTTGGCCGTGAAATTCAACAGCCAGTTCAGGCCGCCTTCCGCACCGATATACACCCCCGGCGCCGGAGACTGCGCCTGGGCCGCAACCGGCAGAACCATCAATGCGGCGGCGGCCACCAAAGCCTTCTTCATGGGTAAATCCCCTCGAATAACTGAACTCACAAGCGCAGGCGGCGGACTGCTTCGCCAACACTGGACGTTATATACACACCAGCCTTTGTGCACTTCAACAAATCGGGCCATGGCGTGGCAACTCGGTGAAGACGTGTGACCCATCGGCAACAGTGCTCATTCTGTGTGAACCTCCGGACGGAGTTCTTGCACGTGCGCCACACCATATATGGTAGCTGCTGCCTCAATTCGATGGATCGCGGCACACCGTTTCGCAGGGGCTGCGGACGTTGCTGAGGGCCGTTTTGTCGGCCACCCAATTGAGCTAAATCGTCGTTCACGGAACCACGAGGGGGATACGCCATGGGCCAGTACAGCAAGGTCGAGATCGACGGTCGCCTGATGATCGTCACCATCAATCGCCCGGAGGTCCGCAATGCGTGCCATCCCATGGCGAACGAGGAGCTGGTTGCTGCCTTCGACGAGTTCCACAGCAATCCCGACCTCTGGGTCGCCATCATCACCGGCGCCGGCAACGAGGCGTTCTGCGCCGGCAACGACCTGAAATACCACGCCGAACTGCAGGCCAAGACGGGCAAGCGCCCGGTTCATCCGGCCAAGGGGTTCGGCGGGCTGACGAACCGCTATGATCTCGACAAACCGGTCATTGCGGCAGTGAACGGCGTGGCGATGGGTGGCGGCTTCGAGATCGCGCTCGCCTGCGATATCGTCGTAGCGTCCGACAATGCCCGCTTCGCGCTACCCGAGCCGCGGGTTGGCTTGGCGGCAGGCGCCGGCGGCATGCAGCGCCTGTCGCGCATGATCCCGCTCAAGAAGGCGATGGGCATGATGCTTACCGGCCGCCACGTGCCGGCCAGGGAGGGCTACGAGCTCGGCTTCGTCACCGCCGTGGTGCCCCAGGCCGACCTCATGAAAGAGGCACGGCGCTGGGCTGACGAGATCCTCGCCTGCTCGCCCATGTCGGTGCGCGCCACCAAGCAGGTGGTCATGCGCTCGCTCGATGTCTCGGCCCTCGAGGTTGCCACCCACAATTTGCACTATCCGGCCTTCGTCGCCATGACGCGCAGCGAAGACACGGTCGAAGGACCGAAGGCTTTCGCCGAGAAGCGCAAGCCCAACTGGAAGGGGCGATAGCTTCTCCCGAGGGGCTCTCGCTGGAGGCTCGCCACTGGAGGTGGCGCGCCCCAGCGATGATCGAACCACCCTTGACTGAATATTGGTCGGACCATTAAATAGCCGGACTAATGGACCAAAAGGGAAGGAAGAAGATGCCCGCCTCGACCGCCGGCTTCGCCCTGGGCGAGATGCTGGCCGTGCTCCTGGCCCGCGACATGGCCGACGGCGAGAAGGCCATCGTCGGCACCAACTCGGACATCCAGGTCGCGGCCTGCAACTTCGCGCGCCAGCGCCACGCGCCGCATCTCTGGTGGGTCTCCGGTCCGGGCGGCATGACCAACCCGACCGAAGGCGTGATCCGGCCGGCGGCCGATGCCGAGAACATCGCCGTCGCCCAGGCAGTCATGGACCTGCCGCAGATGATCGACTTCATCGACTGGCAGGTGCACTTCTTCGACTTCGCCATCCTGGGCGCCCTGCAGACCGACCGCTTCGGCAACATCAACACCGTCTGCGTCGGCGACCACGCCAGGCCGCGGCTGCGCGGGCCGGGCACGGTCGGCATCAGCGCCCTCTGCGGCCTGTCGCGCCGCTTCTACATCATGATGACGCGCCACGACCGCGGCGCCTTCGTGCCCAAGGTCGACTTCATCTGCGGCGCCGGCCATCTCCAGGGCGGCAGCTCGCGCACCGATTTCGGCCTTCCCGAAGGCGGCCCGCGCCTCGCCGTGACGCCGCTCGGCGTGTTCGACTTCGCACCCGACAGCAAGGCGATGCGCATCCGCTCGCTGCACGAGGGTGTGACGCTTGAGGAGGTGCGCGACAACACCGGCTTCGATCTTCTGGTGCCCGACACGATCCAGCGCACCACCCCGCCCGACGCGGAAGAGCTGTTCGTGCTGCGCCACGCCGTCGACACCACCGGCGTGCTGGCGCGCAAATTCCCCTGGCCCAGGGCCGAGCGAAAGGCCGCGCGATGAACAAATATCACTTCGAGGAACACCACCTGCTGCTGCGCGACCAGGTGCGCAAGATGGTGGAGAAGCACGTCACGCCGATCGCGTCTGAGATCGACGAGAACAACCGCTTCCCCGACGAGCTGGTCGAGATCTTCGGCGACATGGGGCTGCTGCAGCTCTGGGTACCGCAGGAATATGGCGGGCCGGGCGGCGACTTGACCTCGGTCTGCCTGGTCAAGGAGGAGATCGCCAAGGTCTCGGAGTCGGCCGCCCTGCTCGCCGCCAACAATTCCTTCGGCCTCATCCTGCCGATCCTGAATTTCGGCAGCGAGGAGCAGAAGCGGCACTATCTCGGCCTGTCGGCCAAAGGCCGCACCCTCACGGCGGTCGCCATCACCGAGCCGGGCACCGGCTCAGACGTCTCGTCGATGAAGACGCGCGCGGTGAAGGACGGCAACAGCTGGGTGCTGAACGGCGGCAAGATCTACATCACCTTCGGCTCGGTGGCGCATTTCATCATGGTGTTCGCGCGCACCAGCGAGGGCAAAGGCGCCAACGGCATCTCGGCCTTCATCGTCGACACCAAGACCAAGGGATTCTCGTACGGCAAGCAGGACCGCAAGATGGGCATCCGCGGCGTACCCAACGTGCCGATCTTCTTCGACGACCTGCGCGTGCCGGCCGAGAACATGATCGGTCCCGAGGGCCAGGCCTTCAGGACCTGCATGCGCATCCTCGATCTCAACCGGCCGACCATCGGCGCGATCTCGTGCGGTCTGGCGCAGGGCGCGATCGACCAGGCGACCGCCTACGCCCGCCAGCGCAACCAGTTCGGCCGGCCGATCGCCGAGTTCCAGGGCATCCAGTTCATGCTGGCCGACATGCAGATGCAGACCGAGGCGGCACGCTGCATGCTCTACGATTGCGCCCGCATGGCCGACCGCGAGGACTGGGACGGCTTCTCGGCCAAGGCGTCGATGGTGAAGTGCTTCGCCAGCGACACCGCCATGAAGGTCACCACCGACGCGGTCCAGATCTTCGGCGGCGCCGGCTACATGCGCGACTTCCCGGTCGAGCGCTACATGCGCGATGCCAAGATCAACCAGATCTTCGAGGGCACCAACCAGATCCAGCGGCTGGTGATCGCCCGCCACATGCTGCGGGGCTGACGCCATGGCGACCACGAAACAGGGAAAGATCGTCGACCTCGATACTGCGCTGTCGGCCGTCGAGGACGGCATGACGGTGGGCATCGGCGGCTGGATCTTCCATGGCCAGCCGATGGCGCTGATCCGCGGCTTGGTGCGCCGCGGCGCGCGCGATCTCACGCTGGTGCCGGCGCCTGGCAGCATCGCACCCGACATGCTGATCGGGGCCGGTTGCGTGCGCGAGACGGCTTGCGTCTTCATCAGCTTCGAGCATCTCGGCCTCGCCCCCAACTTCCGCCGCGCCGCCCAATCGGGTGCGCTCAAAGTGCTGGAGATGGACGGGCCGGGCATCGCCGGCGGCCTGCGCGCCGGCGCCTGCGACCTGCCCTACGGGTTGGTCCCCGACCTCGGCACCGACCTGCCGAAGGTCAATCCGCAGGGCTACCGCAAGGCGCGCATCCAGGAAGGCGGCCGGCCGCTCCTCGAGGTGCCCGCGATCAAGCCCGACATCGTCTTGCTGCACGGCCAGCAGGCCGACGAGGAAGGCAACGTGCAGTATTTCGGATCAGGCTACTTCGACCTGCTGATGGCGCAGGCAGCCAGGCACGTGATCTGCTCGGTCGACCGCATCGTGCCGGTGAGCACCGTGCGCCAATCGGCGCGGCTGACCAAGATCCCGTCGGCCTTCGTGCATGCCGTCGTGGTGACGCCGTTCGGCGCCCATCCCGGCTGCAGTCCCGGCCTCTACGCCCAGGACGAGAAGCATCTCGCCGCCTATGTCGCGGCGAGCCGTGACCAGGCCTCGTTCGATGCCTATCTCACGGATCATGCTCGTCTGACCGGTGGCGAGGCGGCCTATCGCGAACGCATCGGCGCCAACGCCCTCGCCGCGCTCAGCGCCGGCGGCGGCGCGCCGTGAGTTCCGGCTTCGACCCGATCCGCCGCCACCGCCTGTCGGACCAGGTGTCGGCGCAGATCCAGGGCCGCATCGCCTCGGGTGAGCTGCGCTCGGGCGACAAGCTGCCGCCCGAGCGCGAGCTCGCCGAGAGCTTCGGCGTCAGCCGCGGCGCGGTGCGCGAGGCGCTGCGCAACCTCGAGCGCACCGGGCTCGTCGCGCTGCAGGCCGGTGCACGCGGCGGCGCCTTTATCGGCCAGGGCGATCCCAACCTGATCGGCGACAGCTTCCGCAACCTCTACCAGCTCGGCAGCGTCTCGCTCGACGAATTGACCGAAGCAAGATTGTGGCTCGCCTCGACCGTGGTGCGCATCGCCTGCGCCCGTGCCACCGAGCAGGATCTCGCCCGCCTCACCGCCAACGTCGACGAGGCCGAGCGGCTGCTCGCGGCCGGTCGCTACGACGACAAGATCGACGTCCATATAGAGTTCCACAATCTCCTGGCGCGGACCACGCGCAACGCGGTGATGGTGATGCTGATGGGCGCGCTGATGGAGCTGATGCGCGACTTCGCGCATGCCGCCGGCGGCGAGCGCAACGACCTCACGATCAAGTCGCGCCGCCGTTTGCTCGAGGCCCTCCATCAGCGCGACGCCGACGCCGCCGTGGCGGCAATGACAGGCCACCTCGAAAGCCTGCGCGAGCGCTACCGCGAGCGCGCGATCCGGCCGCCGGGATGACCTCTTCCGGAGCGAACAACAAACCACTTCAGGAGGAAACAATGATCACAAGACGTAGAGGTCTCGCCGGTCTCGCCCTGGCGCTCGGCCTGTTGCCGGTCGCCGCGCTGGCGCAATATCCCGACAAGCCGATCCGGCTGGTGGTGCCCTACGCGCCCGGCGGCACGACGGACATCATGGCGCGCACCCTGCAGGAGCCGTTGTCGAAGGCGCTGGGCCAGCCGGTGATCATCGATAACAAGGCAGGCGCTGCAGGTGCCATCGGCACCGCGCAGGTCGCGCATGCCGCCCCCGACGGCTACACGCTGGTGTTCGGTAACAACGGGCCGGCCGCCATCGTGCCGCTGACCCAGAAGGATGTCGGCTACGATCCGCTGAAGGACTTCGCCCCGGTTTCGCTGGTGTCGCTCGCGCCCATGACCCTGGTTGTGCATGCCAGCGTGCCGGCCAGCACGATCAAGGAGCTGATCGCCTACGGCAAGGCGCAGCCCAGCGGCCTCGACTACGGCACGGCGGGCGCCGGTTCGCTCGGCCATCTCGCCACCGAGCTGTTCGGCAAGGAGGCCGGCATCAAGCTCGTACACGTGCCCTACAAGGGCCAGGGTCCCGCGACCCTGGCGGTCATGAATGGCGAGGTGAAGATGCTGCTCACCTCCTCGTCGGACACGCAGGATGCCGCCGTCAAGGCGGGCAAGCTCAAGCTGCTCGGCGTGTCGACCGCCACGCCTTCGCCGCTGATGCCGGGTGCGCCGCCGATCGGCGACTCGCTGCCCGGCTACGAGAGCACGGTGTGGTTCGGCATCCTCGCGCCCGCCGGCACGCCGGCGCCGGTGATCGACAAGCTCAACACCGCGATCCGCCAGGTCCTGGGCGATCCCGAGCTGAAGAAGAAGTTCGTCGGCTATGGCTGCATCGCGACGGCGAGCACACCGCAGGAGTTCGGCGCCATGATCGCCGCCGAGATCCCCAAGTGGAAGAGCGTGGTCGAAAGCGCCAAGATCACGGCGCAATGACGATGGAACAGGACATGGAGCCCGCGCTGGCTGGCATTCGCGTCGTCGACTTCACGCATTTCGTCGCCGGCCCCTTCTGCACCCAGTTGCTGGGCGACTTGGGCGCGGAGGTCATCAAGATCGAGAACGCCGCACGCGGTGACGACTTTCGCCGGGTCGGACCGCAAGTGGCACCAGGCCAAAGTGCACCCTTTCTCTGGACCAACCGCAACAAGCAGGGGCTCGCCCTGGATCTCAGGAACGAGGCCGGGCTCGGCGTGGCCAAGTCCCTGATCGCCAACGCCGACATCGTGGTGGAGAATTTCAGTGCCGGCGTCATGCGCCGCTTCGGCCTGGACTACGATACGGTCGGCGCCGACCTTCCACGGTTGATCTATTGCACCGTCTCCGCCTTCCGGCGTGATGGCCGCTTCGCCGAGCGGGCAGGTTTCGACCCGATGGTCCAGGCGGAAAGCGGCTTCATGTCCCTGAACGGCTATCCCGGGTCGCCACCGGTGCGGACCGGCCCGGCGATCATGGACATCTCGACCAGCCTCATGGCCTGCAACGCCGTGCTGGCGGCATTGGCGGCGCGCAGTCGCACGGGGCGCGGCCAGCGCGTCGAAGTCTCGTTGTTCGATACCGCCGTCACGATGCTGGGCTTCCACGCCATGTACCAACTTGCGGGCTGCGCAGAGCCGACCCGCTTCGGCAATCACAGTCCCGACACGGCTCCGATGGGGCTCTTCCAGGCAGCCGACGGTCCGCTCTACATCGCTTGCGCCAATGACCAGACCTTTCGCCAGCTCGCCGTCGAGGTGATTGGCAGCGCCGAGCTCGCGGCCCCCGACTACGCCAGCAATGCCGACCGCGTCAGAAACCAGGAGCGGCTGGCGACGATCTTGAACGAGGCGTTGGCCCATCACACGCGCCAACATTGGAAGGAGCGCATGGAGGTTGCGGGCGTGCCTGTCGGTGTCGTGCGCACCCTCGGCGAGGCGATGACGTCCGAGGAGATGCGGGACTCCGCGCTGGTGAGCCGCATCCCCCATCCCACGGCCGGCACCGTCCCCAACATCGCCGCGCCTCTGCGCCTCGACGGCACACCGGTCGTCTCCCCCGTCGCCGCGCCGACGCTGGGCCAGCATCGCGATGCGATCCTGGCCCGTGTCCTCGGCTACGACGAGCAACGCATCGCCGAGCTCGCCCAAGCAGGCGCGTTTGGTGCACCTGACATTTCTCTCGCGTAATCGCCTACGACACGGACACATCTTCGATCCTCCCCCGTCGTACGGGCTGTGGAATTCACACATCATGCTGTCCTCCCCGCGCTTCGCGCAGGGAGGACAGCATGATGTGTTAATTCGACAGCGATTACGGCGGAGAGGTTCGAAACAAGTCGATTCGCTAGGCCTGATCGGGCGTAGCTACGCCACCTTCCATTGCACCAGGGTGAACGGCGGCTTGGCATCGTCGTGCGGCTCGAACACGGCTTCGACCGCGGCGCCGATCTTGACCTCCTGCTTGGGATCGCCCAGCAGGTTGCCCAGCATGCGGACGTTGCCGGCATCCGGCAGCTCGACCAGCACGACGATGTAGGGGCCGTGGCCCTTCAGCGCCGGATGGACTGGATGCCACGGCCGCTCCCAGCTGTAGATGCGGCCCTTGCCCGACACCTTGTGCCAGCCCATGTCGAACGACAGGCACTTGTGACAGATCCATTCAGGGCCCCACTGGAAGGTGCCGCAGGCCTTGCAGCGCTGCACCATCAGCTCGCCCTTGCGGGTGGCGTCCCAGTAGGGCTTGTCGAGCCCGTCATTCTCGGGAACGGGGATCGGCAGTCCGCTCGGCAGGTAGCTCACAGCACGGCCTCCGCGCCCAGGATCATGCTCGAGACCGGTGTCACCATCGGGCCGGAAATCACCATCGATACCTCCGCGTCGGCCACCTGTGCCGTCGACTGGCCGCGCAGCTGGCGGACCGCCTCGACCTGCAGCTCGAGGCCGTGCATGTAGCACTCGGCGAGATTGCCGCCCGACGTGTTGAGCGGCAGCTTGCCGGTCGGCGCCATCAGGTTCTCCGGCGTCAGGAACTCGTTGGCCTGCCCGGCGCTGAAGAAGCCGTGCTCGACCAGGCTCATCAGCACGCCGCCGGTGAAGTTCTCGTAGCTCTGCACGACGTCGACGTCGGCCGGCTTGATGCCGGCCATGTCGTAGAGCTGCGGCGCCACGGTGGTGAAGCTCGACGTGGCATAGAGCGGCGCGTTGTGGCCGCGCGCACCGTTGCGGTACTCCGAGCCCTGCGCCGAGCCCAGCAGGTAGGCGGGCTTGTGGCGATGATCGCGCGCCGTCTCGGCCGGCACGATGATCAGCGCGGCGGCGCCGTCGTTCTCCTGGCAGCAATCGAACAGGCGCCACGGCTCGACGATCCAGCGCGACGCATCGTAGGACTCGGCGGTGAGCGGCCGGCCATGCATCACCGCGCGCGGATTGCTCTGCGCGTGATGGTACGAGGCGAGCGCGATCGCCCGCTGGGCCGACGGCTCGATGCCGTTCTCGTGCAGGAAGCGCATCGCGCGCATGGCGTATCGTTGCGCCGGCGACATCACGCCGTAGGGCGCGTTGAGGGCAGCCTCGCCGACCGCGACGCCGCCCGGCGGGGCGGCGCCAAAGCGCTGGAACTGACCTTGGGCCAGGGCGCGGAACACGACGACGCAATCGGCCATGCCGCACGCCACGGCCGCCGCGGCGTTGCCGACCGCGGCCGATCCGCCGCCACCGCCGCCGCCCCAGTTCATGTTGGAGAAGCGCATCGCCGGGATGCCGAGCGCCGCAGCGAGCCGCGACGGCTCGTTGCGGTCGTTCGAGTAGGAGGCAAAACCGTCGATGCGGCGCGGGTCGATGCCGGCATCCTCGCAGGCCGCCAGGATGGCCTGCAGGGCGAGCTTGAACTCCGACACCGGCGCCATACCGTGCTTGTAGTACGGCGTCTCGCCGACGCCGACGATCGCCACCTTGCCGCGAAGCGTACGCTTGCTCATGGTCGCTCCGTCAGTTGGCGCGGTAGCGCGCCGGAACCTCGATGCCGAGGAAGCGCGCGCAGTTCAATCCCAGCACCTTGGCGCGCGCCCCGTCGGAGAGCTGGCCCATCGTGCGCTCGATCGCCTCGGCCGAATGCGGCCAGGTGCCTTCATGGTGCGGGTAGTCGTTGGCCCACATGAAGTTGCCGTCGAGCCCGTGCGACTCGGCGAGATCGAGCCCGGCCTTGTCCTCCTGGAACGACGCGAAACCGTGCGCCCGGAAATAGTCGCTCGGCAGGTGCTTGAGCTTGGGCCGCACCCAGAAATGATGCTTCTTGTAGGCCTCGTCCATGGCATCGAGCAGCCACGGCACCCAGCCGATGCCGGCCTCGATGGTGGCGAAGCGCAGCTTGGGGAATCGCTCGAGCACGCCCGAGGCGCACAGATTGGCGACCGGCTCGATGGTGGGCGACAGCGAGTGCGAGACGTAGTTCACGACCGCGCCGCCGTTGCCGCGCGCCGCGCGCGGGTCGCGCCCGGTCGAGACATGGAAGGTGATCGGCAGGTTGGCGTCCTGGATGACCGCCCACAGCGGATCGAAGTGAGGCAGGTTGTAGTTCACGTGGCCGCTGTCGTGAGCGCCCCACACCGGCTTGCACGGCAGCGTCAGGCACTTGAAGCCGAGCCTGGCCAGCCGCTCGACCTCGGCGATCGAGCCCTCGAGATCGGCGGTGGCGATGCTGCCCGCCGGGACCATGCGATCCTGGTGCGTGCCGAACTGCTCCCACGCCCAGTCGTTCCACACCCGGCATTGCGCCATGGCGAACTCCGGATCGGGCGTCGCCCACATCGCCAGCCCCTTGTTGGGGAAGATCAGCTCGACGTCGATGCCGTCGAGGTCGTGATCGGCGAGCCGGCCCAGCGGATCGGCGCCCGCCTTGTTGCGCGCCATGTCCTCGCCTTCCAGCGTCGACAACCGCAGCCGGTCGGGCCGATGGCCTTCGCTGACGCGCCATTGCACGCCGTCCTTGTCGGTGTACACGCGCGGCAGGCGATCGCGATACTTGGCGTCGATACGATCGACCCACAGCGTGGCCGGCTCGTTGGCGTGGCCGTCGGCCGACACCATGAAATACTTCTTCGCCGCGTCGGGCCGCGCGCTGCGCGGCCAGCCGGCGGCGCCCGGCGACTCCAGGCGCCAGCGATTGGGCTCGTTCACCACGATCTGGTTCATCGCTTCCTCCTTCTTGATGGCTTGGTGATCGCAACTCAGTCGGCGGCCGGCGCGGCGATTTCCTGCCGTTCCTCCAATTCCCGGTCGATGATGGCAAAGACCCGCTGACAGGCCTCGAGCTCCCCTGCCGGAACCTTGGCCAGCAGCCGGGCCTGGATCTCGTAGCCCACCTTGGCGGCGCGCTTGGCCAGTTCCCGGCCAACCGGCGTGAGATGAATGCCCCGCGCCCGGCGGTCGCTCTCGTCCTCGCGCCGTTCGATCAGCCCGCGCCGCTCGAGGTTGTCGAGCAGGCGGACGAGCGATGGCCCCTCGATCGACAGCGCCGTCGCCAACTCCTTCTGCCGCACGCCGTCGCCCAGCCGGCGCACGTAGACGAGCGGCCGCCAAGTCGCCTCGGTGAGGCCGAGCAGGCGCAGATCGCCATCGATCGCCTGGCGCAGGCGCCGCGCGATGCGGGCGACGCGAAAGCCGAAATCGATGCTGGGGCGCGGCGGCATGGAAATAAAGATAGGATGCTAATCATATACATGGCAAGAGACGATGCGATCGGCCTTTCAGCCTGCGATACGGGCGCCGCGCCCTCCGGCGCGGCGCACACGCACGTTCCACAGCTCTCGCGGACCCTCGGCGCGGCCAGGTGCCTTGCGAAAGAATGCATAACGTCATACGTTATAGCTGATGATCGTCAGCTTTCGCGATATGGAAACTGCGCGAGTATGGCGCGGCGAAAGAAGCCGGCGGTTACCGTTCGGTATCCAGAACGTGGCTTTGCGAAAGCTTCGTCTGCTCAACCGATCGCGCGACCTGAACGATCTGAGAGTGCCGCCCGGCAATCGTCTCGAAGCGCTCAAGGGCGATCGGTCCGGACAGCACAGCATCAGGATAAATGACCAGTGGCGGATCTGCTTCGCCTGGACCGCCGGAGGACCGAAGGATGTCGAAATCGTCGACTACCACCATTAGGGGCTCGATGCTTCACAATCCCCATCCGGGCGAGATCCTGGCGGAAGACTTCATGAAGCCGATGGGCCTCACTCAAAACGGCTTGGCCCGGGCTCTGGGTGTGCCCCCGCGCCGCATCAACGAGATTGTCCTGGGCAAGCGCGCCATCACAGCCGACAGCGACCTCCGGCTCGCCCGCTACCTCGGCGTGTCGGAGGGCTTCTTTCTCGGTTTACAGGCTGATTTCGAGCTGTTGGAGCAACGTCGGAAGATAACCAAGGAACTTAAATCGATCCGGCCGCACGCCGCCTAGAGCGCTTCCATCAAATCGAGAATGCGCTCAAGGGTATAGGTTGTTGCAAGAGGCACTTTCCGCTCGGCTGTTCCAGCCTATCGGAGCGTGCTCCAGCGCCCTTCGCCAGACCACGCGCCGCCGCCGGGTGGCTGCGCGTCAGGCGTCTTGCTGCGGTCGATTGCCGGCCAGCGACCGGCGATCCCGGGCAGCACGATCTCCTTGCCGGTGAGTCGCTCGATCGAAAGCGCATAGAGCGTGATCTGGTCGAGACGCGGGAAGAAGCCTGCTGGCCGCTCCGGCCCTGCCGTACGGTACTTGGCCATCAACGCCTCGAAGAAGCGCTGCTTGGCCTCCACCGCTTCCACGACGGTCACCCGGCCGAACGCGGCGACGCTGGCGTAGGAAACGGTCGAATCGCATTCGAAGCGGCCGTAGTCGAAGACCTCGCCCGGCTCGTCGATCACGAAACAGGCACGTGGCTCGTGATCGATGTTCGATCGAAGATGCCCCCTCGCCCTCGTGCCATGCATGTGGATGGCACCGTCCATCCACAGGTAGAGCATGGTCGTGCAATAGGGCGCCCCATCGGCGCCGACCGTCGCCAGACGGCCGCAGAAGCCTCGCCTCAGCAACGCCTCGACGCGCTCGGCGTCCATCGCCAGGTCCTGGCGTCTGATGTCCGTAGGTCCACTCATGGGCGCCACTGTCCTGCTTGAGTGGTTGCTTTGAAATAGCCATTCTTGACTAGATGAAAGGACCAATTTCCGCATTCCCTATTCTCTCGATTGATCGTCGCTCAGCGATACCGCTGTTCCGGCAGGTCTATGCCGCGCTGAGCGCCGCCATCCTCGATCAGCGACTGCCTCCCGGTGCCAGGCTCCCGGCGACGCGTTCCCTGGCAGAGCAGCTCAGCCTGTCGCGCACGGCCGTCGTCGCCGCCTACGAGCAACTTCTCGCCGAGGGCTACACGACGGGCCGCGTCGGCGCGGGCACCTACGTCTCAACCGATCTGCCCGGCAAACCGCGGGGGCGCGTTGCCAAGCCGCCCACAGCGGTCGGGCGCACCGATCACGGCATTCCACGCCTCGCCGGCCAGGTCGATGTCACGCTTCAGAACGATGCACGCCCGTTCAATCTCGGCCGCACGCTGGTCGACTCCCGCACCATGGACATCTGGCGGCGCCTCAGCGCACGTTCGCTGCGCAGCCTGTCGCGCAGCCATCTCGGCTACGGCGATCCGCGTGGTTCGCCCGAGTTGCGCAGCGCCCTCGCGGCCTATCTCGCCAGCCATCGCGCCGTGCGCTGCGATCCGGAGCAGATCATCGTCACCAGCGGCACCCAGCACGCCATGGACCTCGTCACGCGCATCTTGCTGCCATCTGGCAGCGAGGCCTGGATCGAGGATCCCGGCTATCCGTTGACCCGCGAGGCGCTCACGGCTGCCGGCGTAACCCTGCATCCCGTCCCCGTCGACAGCCAGGGTCTCGACGTCGCGGCGGCAATGAGAACCGCGCCGCGAGCGCATGCCGCTTTCATCACGCCCTCACATCAGTTCCCGACGGGCGTCGTCCTGTCGATGGCGCGGCGCCTCGAGTTGATCGCCTGGGCCCGTAGCGCCGACGCCTGGATCGTCGAGGACGACTATGCGAGCGAGTTCCGATACGGCGGGCACCCGCTTGCAGCGCTGCAAGGGCTCGATGGCGAGGGACGGACGCTCTATGTCGGCACCCTCAACAAGGGGTTGTTCCCCGGCCTGCGAGTCGGCTACCTGGTCGTGCCGGAGATGCTGCTTCCTCGCTTCGTGGCGACCCGCTACCTCGCCGACCGCCAGCCCCCCGGCCTTCAGCAAGAGGTGCTCGCGTCCTTCATCGCCGACGGCCATCTCGCATCGCATATCCGTCGTATGCGCAACCTCTACCGCGGGCAGCGCGACCGGCTGGTCGATGCGCTCCGCCGGCAGGCCAGTGATTTCCTGCAGATCGATCCACCCGATCAGGGAATGCACCTCGTCGCGTACTTGCGCGACGGGTTGTCCGACACCGCGATCGCCCGGGCCGCACTGGATCACGACGTCGTCGTGCGCCCCCTTTCTCGCCTGTACGTCCGAGCGAAGCTGCGGCAAGGCTTGCTACTCGGCTTCAGCGGCTATCCTGCTTCCTCGATCGCTCGGGCGGCCGGTCAGCTGGCGAATGCCAGCCGCAATCTCGCCATCAAAGCACATCAGATGCTCGCAGAGGCTCGGGACCCTTGATGCGGAGAGGATCGGGGTGCCGAACGGGGCTCCTCACCGTTTTCGAGGTTTTTCATCCTCGATGCTGGCCATTTTGCTTGTCGACGGAAGCGACAATTTCCGGGCAGCATCCAACAAGTCAGTGAGAACCGGTCTCCACAGCAAGGATATCAGCAATGGCGGCCAATACGACGTTCATCGATGCACTGCCGAGTCTGGGCGGCCACGCCAAGGCGGCCTTGGTAACCATCCCAAGCCATCAGCAAAGCACAGCCGACCAATCAGTGAAGCTCGGCTACAACATCGTCGCCGCGTCTGGCGCGGGGTATCTCGGCCGTGCCGGCTCGAACACGATATGGCTCGAGGTCGGCGGCCATGATCTCGAGTACCAGGTTGGCCCGAACGGGCTGGCCGTCTCTGGTGGAACAGTAACCTCCCTGACCTTCCGCAACGACGCCGGGCAAGTCGTCGTCACCTCGTCGGGCTTCGCTCCGATCGACGCCACCCTGTTCCATGCCGCTCTGGCGGGCATTGACCTGGCAGCCGCCTATCGGGCTCTGGTCGACCTGAGTTCCGGCGATACCGTCATCGCGGGCTCGGACGCCTCCGAGGGCGATGTCGCGGGCACGGGCAACGACGTGGCGACCATGGCAGGAGGCGACGACGTCGTCGTCAAATTCCACGCCGGCGACCTCACCTACGACGGCGGCGAGGGATCCGACACCCTGTCCTTCAATGCCGAGCTCGGCCCCGGGTTCCCGACGCCCTTCGTCCAACAGCTGGTCGTCGATCTCGGCGCCGGCACCGGCCAGAACCCCTACGGCGGCGCGCTGCACCTCACCAGCATCGAGAACATCTTCGGCACCCCGAACGCCGACAAGATCACCGGCAGCGACGCGGCCAACGAGATCGGCGATGCCATCACCGAAACCGCGGGCGACATCATCAACGCCCTCGGTGGTGACGACGTGATCGGCTTCTTCTCATTCGCCGGAGTCAATCCGCAATTGACGGGGGCGAAGATCGATGGCGGCACCGGTACCGACACTCTGGTCTTCCAGTACGATCAGAAAGGCAACGTGCTCGATCTCGTGAACCAGGCGAACAACGCCGGCATGTTCCGGGACAGCACCTTCACCGGCATCGAGCGTTTCGTCGTCGGCGACGATTTCGCGACCGGCTTCGGCGAGCTGACGTTCAAGGGCGACAGCACGGCCCAGTATCTCGAGGTCAGAATAGGGACCGTGACGGTCGATCTCGGCGGCGGCGACGACACGCTGAAGCTCGCGGTGGCTTCGACCAACGGCAACGCCAACGTCGCCGAAGGAGGAGCCGGCATCGACCGGCTGATCTTCAACGCATCCGGGGCAGGCAACCTCCTCGATCTCGCCAGCCAGAGCGGGGTCGGCCCGTTTCTCGGCTGGAAGTTCAGCGGCTTCGAGATCTTCGAGCTGGCGACCGACGGCTCCGGCACGCCCTCGAGCTTCTGGATCGAGTACTACGGCGATGCCGCCGCGAGCACGTTCATCGGCGGCGCAGGCGCCGACGTCTTTCGCGGCCGCGGCGGCAACGATGTGCTGCTGGGCGGCGCCGGCGGCGACACGTACACCTTCATGGTCGGCGATGGCAACGACACGATCACGGACATCGGGTTCGGCGAAACCGACACCTTGAGCCTGCTCGGCGTCGCCCAGGGTGAGGCGACCTTGACGCGCGCCGGCAACGACCTTCTGGTCGGCTTGATCGGCAGTGGCGAGACGATCCGCGTCACCGACCACTTCCTGGGCGGTGCCCGCGGGCTGGAGACGATCCAGTTCACCGGCGACATCACCTTCGATCGCCAGCAGATCCTCGACCATGTGATCGGCGCCGCACCGGACGCCTCGCCCAAGGTCGCCAACGCTCTGATCAATGTCGGCACCGAGGGCAGCGGCGTCACCATCGTCGACCTGCTGGCCGGCGCCAGCGACAGCGACGGCGACAAGCTTTCCGTCGCCAATGTCGGCGGCCTGGGCGCGGGCATGACCGTGGTCGGAAACACCCTGCATGTCGATCGCAGCGATGCCGCCTACGAGAGCTACAACAGCGGCGGCAGCCGCAACTTCGCGGTCACCTACGACGTGGTCGACGGTCGCGGCGGCTCGGCGGCGCAGAAGGCGACCATCTGGGTGACCGGCGTCAACGACGTCGCGGTGATCGGCGGCAAGACGACGGGTGCGGTAACCGAAGACGGCGTGACGACCGCCTACGGCTTCCTCTCGATCGCCGACGTCGACGTCAACACCATCAACGGCACGAGCGAGGCCCGGCTCAAGGCCCAGGCACCGACGGTCCTGACCTACGGCACCTTCAGCCTGGTCGACGCCAATGCCGGCCTCTGGACCTACGAGCTCGACAACAGCAAGGCCGCGGTGCAGGCGCTGAAAACCGGCCAGACCCTGACGGAGACCGCTCAGGTGCGCGCCTTCGACAACACGGCCGCCGACGTCGTCATCACCATCAACGGCACCACCGACGGCAACGAGCCCGTCAACACGCCGCCTTCGGTCGGCGCTCCGCCGACGGCAGCGGCAACCGAGGACAGCGGCATCGCCACGGTCAACCTGCTGAGCGGCGCGGTCGACCTCGACGGCGATCCCCTGCAGGCCGTCAACCTCAAGGGCCTGGTCGCCGGCGTCACGCAGTCCGGCAACACGCTCCTGGTCGACACCAAGAACGCGGCGTTCCAGGACCTGGCGGCGGGAGCGCAACGCCAGATCGTCGTGACCTACGAGGTGAGCGACGGCAAAGGCGGCTCCACGGCACAATCCGCGACCGTGACGGTGACCGGCGTCAACGACCCGGCGGTCATCGGCGGCATCGCGTTTGGCACGGTGAGCGAGGATGGCGTCCTGACGGCGGTCGGCGCACTCACCCTCAGCGATGCCGACAGCGGCCAGACGGGCTTCCAGGCCGGCACGCTGGCCGGCGCGTATGGCGGCCTCACGGTCACCGCCGGCGGCCTCTGGTCCTATGCGCTGGACAACGGTAGCGCCGCCGTCCAGGCGCTGAACACCGGCCAATCGCTCATCGACACCATCGCCGTGCACGCGATCGACGGCACGGTCAGGAACATCGTCGTCACGATCAACGGCGCCAGCGAGGTTCCGCCGACCGGCCATGGCGACGCTTATGTCGTGCTGCAGGGCAAGGCGCTGACCGTCACGGCCGCCACGGGCGTGCTGTTCAACGACGAGGGACCCCTGCCGCTCACCGCCTCGACGATCAGCGCGCCGTCGCACGGCGTGCTGCAGCTCGCGGCCGACGGCAGCTTCACCTACACGCCCTCCGCGGGCTTCGAGGGCATCGACAGCTTCACCTACCGCACGAGCCATGGCGGAGAGTTCCAGGACGCCACCGCCACGGTTCACGTCGTGCCGGTCAACACCGGCGCCTCGACGACCCTCGACCTGCTGGGGCTCACCGCCGCGGAGCAGATCGCGGCGACCTATACGGCGTTCTTCGGCCGGGCCGCGGATGCCGGCGGGCACGGCTTCTGGGTCGGCCAGTTCGTGCAGAACCTGCCGACGCAGGGGGCGGCGGCGCTGTTCGCCAACATCGCCAGCTCGTTCGGCATCAGCGCCGAGGCCAAGGCGCTCTATCCCTTCCTCGCCAGCCCGTTCACCGCGACCGACGCCCAGATCAGCGCCTTCCTCGACTCGGTCTACAACAACCTGTTCAACCGTTCCTCGGATGCCGGCGGGCTGGCCTACTGGACGGGCGAGATCAAGGCGACGCTGCAGGCCGGCCAGTTCGTCGGTTCGGTGCTGGTCAACATCATGAGCGGCGCGCAGGACACGGCGGCGGGCAAGGACATCACCACCCTGATGGGCAAGGTGGCCGTCAGCCTCGCCTTCGTGCAGGAGCAGCAGGAGCACGCGATGCATTGGGCCGGCGCCGCCGACGTTGCCGCCGCCACCCAGCTCCTCCAGCCGGTGACCAGCGAGGCCACCACGGTGCTGATCGGCGTCAGAAACGCCGAGGCCCTCGTCGAGGCGCACGGCTGACTCGTTGCCACGGGCGCGCCACTCGCACCTACCGTCGCATTCTCGCATCTTGTCGTCCTCCCTGCGCGAAGCGTGGGGAGGTGGCCGAACATGCCCGCCCGTCCGGCGCTCTTGCTCCTCGAGACGCGTGAATTAGACCATGAGTGTCTTTGGCTGAAGTGCCGTCCCTTGGGCCGACTTCCGGGCTTCTGTCGTTCTGAGCGTAGCGAAGGACCTCATCGCTGCTGGCAACCGGAGCACTTCACAACTCCTGGCGATAAGATCCTTCGCTGCGCTCAGGATGACAGAATGGATACCGGGTCGGCTCCACACGAGACGATCACGCTCTAGAAAGCCAGCGCAGCCGGGGAGGAAGTCACGAGCTCACCGCCCGCGGGCGTTGTCCCAGTCCCAGTCGAGCTCGAAGCGGTCGCCCTTGTCCTTGACGTAGGCGGCGTGCGGCGGGGCGAAGTGGGCCGGCATCAGGAGCGCGCCCTGCTCGACGCAATCGGCCAGCAGCGTGTGGCGGCTCTTGCGCGCGAGGTCGAGGTCCTCGCAGAAGCGGCTGTTCCACTTCCACAGCGGAACCTGGACCGGGTTGTGCAACGCATCGCCGGCGAATATCGCCCGCTTGCCGCGCGAGTCGAGGTCGACGCGCATCTGACCGGGCGTGTGGCCGGGCGCCGGAACCAGGGTCAGGCAGTCGCACATGCCGTGCGTGCCGGTGACGAACTCCGCCTTCTTCGCCTCGACGATGGGCAGCACCGAATCGTTGTAGGTGTTGACCTGGTAGGTCTCGGTGCCGGGCTTCCTGGCCAGCGCCGCCCAGTGCTCGTGGTCGGTGCGCGACATCACGTACTTGGCGTTGGGGAAGGTCGGCACCCACTTGCCGTTCTCCAGCCGCGTGTTCCAGCCGACGTGATCGACGTGCAGATGGGTGCACATCACGAAATCGATCTCCTCGGGCTGCACGCCGGCCTCGCGCAGGCGGTCGAGATACTTGGTGTCCAGCATGTCGAAACGCGGCATGCCCGGGCGCGGCTTGTGGTTGCCGCTGCAGGCGTCGACCAGGATCGTGTGCTTGCCGGTGCGCAGCAGCCACGAATGGATCGACGTCACCAGCCGGCCGCTCTCCGGCTGGTAGTAGCTCGGCGCCAGCCAGTGCTGCTCGGCCTGGAAGGCGTCGGGATTGAACTCGGGGAAGAAATCCTTGGCCGGGAAGCCCGGCCCCATCTGCTCCTCGATGCGCGTGACGCGCACGTCGCCGATATGGCGGTCCTGCATCGCTACCTCCCTTTGAACGACGCCTTGCGCTTCTCCAGGAAGGCGGCGAGTCCCTCGGCATGATCCTCGGTCGCCGCGCACGCCGCCAGCCCTTCGGCCTCGCGATGCGAATGCTCGTCCCAGGAATTGTCGAACGAGTTGCGGATCAGGCGCTTGGCGACGCCGAGCGCGAAGGTCGGCCCATCGGCGAGCTTGCGGGCCATCGCCTCGGTCTCGGCCGCCAGCTTTTCCCGCGGCACGATCCAGTTCAGGATGTTGTTGTCCTTGGCGTCCTGAGCGGTGAAGCGTTCGCCCAGCAGCGCGATCTCGAGCGCCTTGCGCTCGCCGACGACGCGGGGCAGGAAATACGTCGCCCCGCCGTCGGCCGACAGGCCGATATGGCGGTAGGCCAGGGTGAAGAACGAATCGTCGGAGGCGATGGCGAGATCGCAGTTCAGGATCAGCGACAGACCGAACCCCGCCGCTGCGCCCTGCACCGAGGCGAGCACCGGCTTCCCCATGCGACGGATCTGATAGATCGTCTGGTGCGCCTTCACCACGCGCATCTCGAAGCCCGCGAGATGCGCCGCCTTGTTCTCGGTGAGCGATTTGTGAAAGCCCTTGATGTCGCCGCCCGCCATGAAGTGCGTGCCGGCGCCGCGAATAACCACGCAGCGCACCCGCGCATCCTTCTCGAACTCGGCGGTGTGCTTGATCAGGAGGTCGGTCATCTCGAACGACAGCGCGTTCAGCGACTCCGGGCGGTTGAGCGTCAGCCAACCGATGCCATCTTTGACCTCTGCCAGAACATGCGGTGCGGACATGACACTCCTTCGACAGTCGGTTCGTTTGGGAGCGGCACCCTAGAGCACATTCAGCCGGGCCGGAACAACCGATCGGAATGGCCGGGGAAGGCATTCCCGAGCCCTTGCTCCCGGACTGCTACCCCGAGCCCGATTGACGAACGCAACTTCTGAGCCCTTCAATTCACCGAGCCAGCCAAGGACCACCCGATGACCATACGGCACTGCTCGGTATCCGGCAGGCCGGCGAGCTGGTCCTCGCCGAGGCGTTCTGACGAGAATGCATCGCTTCGCTACACCGCGCTGCGCTCGCCGCCGGCTGGGACGAGCCGGGGCGGCGTCACGGGCCGGCGTTCCGTCAGGGCCTGCGCCAGCCAGCCCGCGATCTCGTCCCACGGACTGCGCGGCATCGACTTGCGGAAGAAGCCGAAATGGCCGACCGTCTCGACGCCGAGATCGCGCGGCGCCAGGTGCAGGCGTTCGACCGCGGCGCGCGGATAGTAGGGACGCAGCGCCTCGACGGCGGCGAACGGCGCCAGCGGATCGTCGCAGAAGCTCAGCCAGCGGATGGGGCAATCGACGTCGTCGTTGTGCGGACGCAGGGCGCGGCCGCGCGCATCGCAAACGTAATGGCGCGAACGGCCCCAGCGCGCCCAGTTGTGGGCAATGCCGGCCGGCAGATCGGCGGTGCCGATCCACGAGCCCGGAAAGCGGCCGGTCGCCGCCGTGAGCCCGGGAATCAGCAGCCACCACAGCGCCAGCATGCGCAGCCGGCGGCGCCCGCGCGGCCAATGCCGCCAATGACCGGTCTGGCTGCAGATCAGGACGGCTGCCCGCACGCGGGAGATGTTGTCGGCCAGCCCCAGGACCTGCCCGCCCAGCGAATGGCCGACCAGTCCGACAGACTCTTCGGGGTGAAGCCGCACGAGGTGGTCGATCATCGAGGCCTGATCGATCGCACCCCACTGCTCCATGGTCGCCGACCGCGGCGCCTCTGACTCGCCGATGCCGCGATAGTCGTAGGTCAGCACGGCGAATCCGCGTTCGGCGAGATGCCGCGCGAAGGCGCCATAGAACTGGCGCGGGATGCCGGTGCCGCTGTTCAGCAGCAGCGCCGATCCGTTCGACTGCGCGGGCGCCAACAGCGTCGCCGCCAGCATCACGCCATCGCGCGCAGGAAGCTTGATGTCCATGATGTCGATATCGGTGACGCGGGGCGCTTCTACAAACGCATCGCACGTCAGTCGAGTTGAGTGTGATTCATGGCTGGGAGCGCGCCACTCGTAGGAAACAATCTCTTCCGCTGGGAGCGCGCCACTCCGATGGCGCTCATCTCTCTTCGATCACGGATCCTATGAGCGCCATCGGAGTGGCGCGCTCCCAGCCACGGCGCTTCACGCCACCGCGCGATGCGGCGCGAACAGGATGATGGCAGCGCCGAGCAGGCACACGGCGGCCCCGATGACGTCCCAGCGATCGGGCGGCGTGCCTTCGACCAGCCACAGCCAGACCAGAGTAGCGACGATGTAAATGCCGCCATAGACGGCATAGGCGCGGCCGGCGGCAGCGACCTCGACCCGTGTCAGCAGCGCGGCGAAAGCAACCAGCGCCAGGACGCCCGGCACCGTCCACCAGGGCGAGGCGCCGAGCCGCAGCCATGCCCAGAAGGCGAAGCACCCGGCGATCTCGAGGAAGGCCGCCCCGACGTAGGCGGCGAGAGTGTACACGTCTCATCCTCCGACTTGAGCGAACAGCCAGCGGCGCAGCGCGCGGATGGCCGGCTGCCCGCGTTCGCGCGGTCGGCGCACCAGCCAGATCCGGCCACGTGCCGGGACGTCAGGCCCGACACACACCAGCGCGCCCGACGCGATCTCGCTGTCGATCAGCGGATCGAACACCAGGGCGACGCCGAGCCCGTGCGCGGCCGCCCGCACCGAGGCGCCCATGCCGTCGACCTGCAGGCCCTTGGCTTCGCTCGGCCTCGGCTCGAAGCGGGCGGGATCGAGACCGGCGCCGCGCGCCCATTCCGTCCACGACGTGCCGAACGGCGAGACGCGGATCAGCGGTGCGCCCGTCAGGTCCGCCGGCCGCCGAAGCTTCAGCCGCCGCGCCAGCGCGGGCGCCGCCACCGGCACCATGCGGAGCTTCATGATCCGCTCGGCGGACACGTCGGACCAGCTGCCGTCGCCGTAGCGCAGGGCCGCGTCGACCAGCCCCGCCTCCATGTCGGCCATGCGCCGACTGGCCTCGACCTGCAGCTCGATCTCCGGTGGGCGGCAAGGAACGCGCCGAGGCGCGGCAGCAGCCAATGCGAGGCGAAGATCGGCACGCGGGAGAGCCGCAGTCGCCGGCCGCCAACGGCCTGGTGCGCCATGGCGCGCGCCGAGAGACCTCCCTCTCCCGTGGAGCCCGGGACCTTGGTTGCGCGACGATCATTCTCCTCCCCAGCTTCGCTGGGGAGGTGTCGCCGTCTTACGGCGACGGGGTCATGAGCAGCGGGACTGTGACTCATGACCCCTCCGTCCGCGAAGACGCGGACACCCCAGCAAAGCTGGAGGGGAGAAGAGATCGCGCGCGCACCTGACCGTCAGAAGGCTTCGGCCGGCAGCGCCATCAGGGTTGCCGCGCCCGCCTTGATCTGGTGGTTGAGCGATGTCGTCTGCGGCAGCACGCGCGCCAGGTAGAAGCGCGCGGTGGCCAGCTTGGCCTCGTAGAAGGCGTTGTCGTTCCCGTTCGCCAGGCCCTTTTGGGCGGCGACGACGATGCGGTTCCACATGAAGGCCATGGCGGTGAGCGCCATCAGGCGCAGCAGGTCGGTCGCCGCCGCGCCGGCCTCGTCGTGATCCTTCATGGCGTGCTGCATGACGAACAGCGCGGCGTCCTGCACGCGGCCCAGCGCCTTCTCGAGCGGCTCGACGAATTCCTTCATCTTGTCGTCGCCCTTGTGCGCCGCGACGAAGCCGCTCATCTCGCCGAGCAGGCGCTGCGCCGCCTGGCCGCCCTTCATCGGCAGCTTGCGGCCGATCAGGTCGAGCGCCTGGATGCCGTTGGTGCCTTCGTAGAGCTGGGTGATGCGGGCGTCGCGTACCAGCTGCTCGACGCCGTTCTCGCGGATGAAGCCGTGGCCGCCATAGGTTTGCACGGCGAGGTTGGCGCACTCGCTGCCCATGTCGGTGAAGTGCGCCTTGATGATCGGCGTCAGCATCTGCACGAGATCGTCGGCCGCCGTGCGCTTGTCGGCGTCGGGATGGCTGTGCGCCTCGTCGATCAGCATGCCGACCCACAGCGATAGCGCCCGGGCCGCCTCGGTGAACGATCTCTGGATCATCAGCATGCGCCGCACGTCGGGATGGACGATGATCGGATCGGCCGGCCCACTGGGATTCTTCGGGCCGGTCAGCGAGCGGCCCTGGGTGCGGTCGCGCGCGTAGGCAACCGCGCTCTGGTACGACGTCTCGGCGATGCCGAGGCCCTGCATGCCGACGCCGAGGCGGGCGGCGTTCATCATCACGAACATCGCCGGCATGCCCCTGTTGAGCTCGCCGACCAGCCAGCCCTTGGCGCCGTCCAGATTCATCACGCAGGTCGCGTTGGCCTTGATGCCCATCTTGTGCTCGATGGCGCCACAGCGGATGCCGTTGCGCTCTCCGACCGTGCCGTCGGCCTTGGGCAGGAACTTCGGCACGAGGAACAGCGAGATTCCCTTGGTGCCGCCCGGCGCATCCGGCAGACGCGCCAGCACCAGGTGGAGGATGTTCTCCGAGAGATCGTGCTCGCCGGCCGAGATGAAGATCTTGGTGCCGGTGATCGAGTAGCTGCCGTCGGCCTGCAGCTCGGCCCTGGTGCGCAGCATGCCGAGGTCGGTGCCGCAATGGGGCTCGGTCAGGCACATGGTGCCAGTCCAGGTGCCGTCGGTGAGCTTGGGCAGGTAGAGCTTCTTCAACGCCTCCGAACCGTGCCGCGACAGCGCCTCGTAGGCGCCGTGGCTCAAGCCCGGATACATGGCGAAGGCCTGGTTGGAGGCGGTGAACATCTCCTGCAGGGCGAAGCCCACGGTGGCCGGCAAGCCCTGGCCGCCGTACTCGGGATCGCAGGTCACCGCCGTCCAGCCGCCGTCGCGGAACATGTCGTAGGCGTGCTTGAAGCCCTTGGGCGTGCGCACCACGCCGTTCTCATAGGTGCAGCCTTCCTCGTCGCCGCTGCGGTTGAGCGGGAACAGCACGTTCTCGCAGAGCTTGGCCGCCTCCTCGAGGATCGCCTGGATGGTGTCGGGCGTGGCGTCCTGGTAGCCCGGCAGCGTCGCCAGGCTGGAAACGTCGAGCACTTCGTTGAGCACGAAGTTGATGTCCTTCAGCGGTGCCTTGTAGACGGCCATTGTTTCCTCCTGGAGCCCATGCCGTTTGACCGATTACAGCCGGACGGCATGGGCCTGTTGCAACAACTGTCTCCGGACAGCGCTCTACTCGACGTCCGGATCGATGCCGCGGCGCCGCAGCTCCTTGGCGACGTGAACCTCGACATCCTTGAACTCGTCGATCTGCGCATCGAGATCGCGCCGCTTGCGCTCCAGCTCGGCGATGTGGATGCGGCTGCGCCGCAGCAGCTCGCGCATCTGCTGATTGCCGGTGCGATCGATGTAATAGAGCTCGAGCAGCGCGCGGATCTCGGCCAGCGGGAAGCCGAGCCGCTTGCCGCGCAGGATCCAGCCGAGCCGCGTGCGGTCATGCTGATTGTAGAGCCGCATCAGCCCCTGCCGGCGCGGCTTGATCAGCCCCTCGTCCTCGTAGAAGCGGATGGTGCGCGGCGTAACCCCGAACTCGCGCGAGAGCTCGGCAATGGTGTAGGTGCGCTGGGTGTCGCGCGAAGCTTGGGCAGTGGCCGCTTCGGCGGCCGGCGGGACGGCGCCAGACATGGCGATGATGTAGTTGACGTTTACGTAAACGTCAATGGCCCTTTACGTAAACGGAAGGTCCAAAGAGCGCGTCCGCTCTATTCGACGACCACGTCCGCGCGCCCAAGCAGCGCAAGAGGAACCGTCAAGCCGAGCGATCGCGCCATCTTCACGTTCAGGACCAGTTCGAACTTGGTCGGCTGCTGGACCGGGAGATTGCCAGGCTTCTCGCCCTTCAGGATCCGCGCCGCAAGGATGCCCGCTTGTCGATAGGACTCGAACAGGCTTGGGCCGTAGCTCGCCAGCCCGCCAGCATCGACGAACTCGCGCCATTGATAGATCGCGGGCAATCCATGGGTCGCCATCGCAGACACGATCCGTTTGTGCTGGCCAGCGAAGAAAGCGTCGGCTGCCACCAGCACGCCGACAACGGAGTGCCGGGCGAGCGACCCGAGCGCACCTTCGATGTCTGGCGGCGCCGACGACGGCACCAGATGCAGTTCTCTGCCAACAGAGTTGGCTGCGGACTCGATTGCCGCAAGCTGCTGGCGGCTATCAGGGCGGGCCGGATTGAACAGGATGCCGAACGGTCCTTTGGCGGGCACCAGCTCGTTCAGCAGTTCCAGCCTCTTGGGATCGAGCTCAATTGTAAGCGCCGCAATCCCGGTGATGTTGCCGCCGGGCCGGTTGAGGCTCGCGACCACGCCCAGCTGAACGGGATCCGACAGCGGGGCAAACACGATTGGGATCGTTGTCGTTTCGGCCTTCGCCGCAAAGATCGGTCCGGGCCCGCCAGAAGTCATGATCACATTGGCCGGAAGAGCGACGAGTTCCTCGGCAAGCCTCGGCAACCGCTCCGGACGGTTGTCGCCATAGCGATACTCGATGCGGACCGTCTGTCCAACGACGTAGCCCGCCTGCCTCAAGGCGACCTCTATTGCATCAATACGTCCAGCCGGGGCCTCGGCCGACGAGGAAGACAGGATGCCAACCACCGGCATGGGCGATTGCTGAGCCGCCGCCGGGACAGCGCAGCCGACCGCCGCTCCGCCGAGAAGAGTGGTGATCGTTCGCCGTCGCATCTTCCCGCCTTTGGCCGACAGTACATTGTGCATGGCTCCCTTGGTTCGCGCAGCGCTCCGAGCGGCAATGTCCCCGCTGGCTAACCAACCTCCTCCAACGTCGAGCACGCTCCGCTGACGCGGGTCTGGCGCATGTAGCGGCGGTGGCGGTCGGCATCGTAGCCGCTTCCGGCATGGAGGAGGCAGCGGTTGTCCCACAGGACGACGTCGCCCGGTTGCCAGGCGTGGCCGTAGATGTGCTCGGCCTGGATCGCTGCCTCGGTCAGCTCGTCGATCAGGGCACGGCCGGCGGCCTGGCTCATGCCCTCGATCTCCCGGACATGCGAGCCGAGGAAGAGGTTCCTGGCGCCCGTCGCCGGATTGGTCCGGACCAGCCGCTGGCGCACCGGCGGCAGCGTGGCCGCCATCTCGGGCGAGACGGCATCGGGGGCAACCTTCGAGCGCGAATAGACGTAGTCGTGAATTGCGATCAGGGGATGAAGCTCGGCCTTGCGCTCCGGCGAGAGGCGATCGTAGGCGGCGCGCAGGGAGACGAACATCGTCGTGCCGCCCTCGGCCGGCGTCTCGTAGGCGCACATGATCGAGAGGAAGGCGGGCACCGGTTTGAACGAGGCATCCGAGTGCCACATGTTGTTACCGGTGAGGAAGATGGTCTTCTTGTGTGAGTTGCCGAGCACCGTGCCGTCCTGCTGAACGTTACCGATAGTGCCGAAATACTCGATCTTGCCGACACTGGTGTGGCTCGGCTCGGGGTTGCCGAACTGGCGCGTGAGGGCGAGCTGGCGGTCGTCATCCATCGACTGACCGGGGAAGCAGACGAACGAATACCGATCGATCGCCGCCTCGATCTCCCGGATCAGGTCGGGCGTGAGCGGCTTGGCGAGGTCGACGCCGCGCAGGCTTGCGCCGAACTCTGGATGCAGCTCTTCGTATCGTAGTTGGTGCATGGCTTCTCCATATGCCCTGCGGTCAGGCATTTACCATCAGGTCCACTGTACACGGATAGCAGAAACCCTCGGGAGCCTTTGTCACCACCGACTCCAAAACCTGCGCCAGACGATCTGCCCGGCTCCGACGGTCAGGCCGATCACCGTGGTCATGCCGATGAGGAGGATTGCCCTGCCCGCCACCACCGTCGAGACGCCCAGCAGGAGATCGAGCGACACCCAGGCTGCCACGAGCACGACTCCCGCGATGGCGCCGATCGCCAACCATTTGGCCGCGTACCGCCAGCTCATCGCTTATCAGATCACCTTGGCCTGCTTCATCTCCTTGACCTCGTCGGCCGTGCAGCCGAGCCATTCGCCGTAGATCGCCTCGCAATCGGCGCCGAGGACCGGGGCGCATTTCAGCGCGACCTTGGTATCCGACATCCTGAGCGGCCAGCCCGGCACGGTGATCGGCCCGCGCAGCGGATGGTCGATCGTCTGCATCATCCCGCGCGCGTGCAGGTCCGGGTCGTGCAGCAGCTCGAGCGTGGTCATGACGGCGCCGCACGGAACACCCACGCCGGCGATGATCTCGGTCACCTCCTGCTTGGTGCGCTTGGATGTCCATTCGTTGAGAGCCGCATCGATGATCTCGCGGTGCTGGCCGCGGGTCACGGGGTCCTTCATGCGCGGATCGCCGATCAGGTCCTCGCGGCCGATCGCCTTCGCCAGGCGGCGCCAGTGATCCTCGTTGCCGCGCGAGGCGTAGATGTAGCACCAGTCGTCGATGCCGCCGGGCGCGCACTTGTAAAGGCCGCCCGGCGCCGTCCCGGGCACCGTGTTGCCGCCGCGCGGCAGCTGCTCGGTCATGCCGGCCTGGCGGCTCATCGGCGTGCGGCAGTAGTTCAGCATCGCATCGCGCATGGCGATCTGGATGTGCTGGCCGCGGCCGGTCGTCATGCGCTGGTAGAGCGCGGCGAGGATGCCCATGGCGCACAGCATGCCGGTGCCGGTATCGCCGATCGTCGGGCCCGGCCGCACCGGTGGCTGGTCGGGATGGCCGTTCACGCCCATCGTGCCACCCATTGCCTGGGCGATCATGTCGAACGACAGATAGTTGGCGTGCGGGCTCTCCGGCGCGAAGCCCTTGACCTGGGCGAAGATCAGCCGCGGATTGAGCGCGTGCAGGCGCGGCCAGTCGAAGCCCAGGCGGGCGAACGTGCCGGGCGCCATGTTCTCGATCACGACGTCGGCCTGCTCGATCATCCGCCGCAGCAGCGCCTTGCCCTCCTCGCTCTTGAGGTTGCAGGTGACGCTGCGCTTGTTGAGGTTGTAGTAGATGAAATAGTGCGAATCGGCGTCGCGCCGATCGCTCGATCCCCAGCGGCCCGGCTCGCCGCGACTAGGCTCCTCGACCTTGACGACGTCGGCGCCGAGCCAGGCCAACGCCTCGGTGCAGGACGGCCCGGCCTCGAACTGGGTGAGGTCGAGCACCTTGATCCCCTTGAGCGCGGGCGCAGTCCCGGCCGCGATCTCCTGCTGCATTACCTGATCCTGCATGGCGATCACTCCCATGAGGGGCCTGTCACCCAGAACGGTGCGGCCCATTGTTGTGTCACTCAAATCAGTTTGTACGGCGCGACCTTGGCGCCCTTCCTCGTCGATCGGATCCTGTGGCCGGCCCTGGTGGCCAACCGGTCGGCTCTCCCGACCATTAGGACCCGGCACCGTGCGTTCTGCAACCCGCCAAAGCTCGGTCACGCCCCCGAACGAGGTTTCGCCTCGAAGGGTCCACCGTCGTGGCCGGCCTCGTTGCAGGACGCTCGAGGCCGTCAACGACGCTGCCTCGAGCTTCGCGCGATGGCACCGTCGCGTGCGCAAACGAAAACGGCCCGCTGAAGCGGGCCGTTCGTCACTGTAGCGTTTCGCAGGCCTTCGGCGGCGGAGTCCCGCTGCCGCGACAGCGATCCTCAGATCACCTTGGCCTTCTTCATGTCCTTGACCTCGTCGGGCGAGCAGCCAAGCCACTCGCCGTAGATCGCCTCGCAATCCCCGCCGAGGACAGGCGACGGCTTGAGCGCGACCTTGGTATCCGACATCCGGAGCGGCCAGCCCGTCACGATGACCGGGCCGCGGACCGGATGGTCGATCGTCTGCATCATGCCGCGCGCGTGCAGGTCGGGGTCGTGCATCAGCTCGAGGGTAGTCATGACGGCCCCGCAGGGCACGCCGGCGCCGGCGACGATCTCGGTCACCTCCTGCTTGGTATGCTTGGACGTCCAGGCGTTGATGGCCTCGTCCACGGCCTCGCGGTTCGCGCCGCGGGTGGAGGGGTCGGACATGCGCGGGTCGGTGAGCAGGTCCTCGCGGCCAATCGCCTTGACCAGGCGGCGCCAGTGATCCTCGTTGCCGCGCGAGGCGAAGATGTAGGCCCAGTCGTTGAGCCCGCCGGGCGCGCACTTGTAGAGACCGCCCGGCGCCGTCCCCGGCACCGTGTTGCCGCCGCGCGGCAGCTGGGTGTCCATGGCGGCCTGGCGGCTCATCGGCGTGCGGCAGTAGTTCAGCATTGCATCGCGCATGGCGATCTGGATGTGCTGGCCGCGGCCCGTCGTCATGCGCTGGTAGAGCGCCGTGACGATGCCCAAGGCGGCCAGCATCCCGGTGCCGGTATCGCCGAGCGTCGAACCCGGGCGGACGGGCGGCTGGTCGGGATGGCCGTTGATGCCCATCGTGCCACCCATCGCCTGGGCAATCATGTCGAACGCCAGATAGCTGGCGTGCGGACTCTCCGGCGAGAAGCCTTTCACCTGGGCGAAGATCAGCCGCGGGTTGAGCGCGTGCAGGCGCGGCCAGTCGAACCCCAGGCGCGCGAAGGTGCCCGGCGCCATGTTCTCCATCAGGACGTCGGCCTTCTCGATCATCCGCCGCAGCAGCGCCTTGCCCTCCTCGGTCTTGAGGTTGCAGGTGATGCTGCGCTTGTTGAGGTTGTAGTAGACGAAGTAGGTCGAATCGGCGTCGGCGCGATCGGTCATTCCCCAGCGCCCCGGCTCGCCGCGATTGGGCTCCTCCACCTTGACGACGTCGGCTCCGAGCCAGGCCAGTGCCTCGGTGCAGGACGGGCCCGCCTCGAACTGGGTGAGGTCGAGCACCTTGATCCCCTTGAGGGCCGGCTGCGTCGCGGTCGTGACGTCCGGCTGCATTGACTGATCCATGGCGTTCCCTCCGATATGGAGCCGTGCCCGGAATGGCCCGGCCCTCGTTGTGTCACTCCGTCAGTTGTGCCCGATCAGCTGTGCCAGGCGAACTGCTGCGCCTTGCGGGTCGAGCCTTGCGACAGCACGATGTTGACCAGGGCAGGTCCCGGGAAGGCCATCGCCTCGTCGAGCGCCTTGCGGATGTCCTTCGGATCGTGGACGAACCATCCCTTGCCGCCGAAAGCTTCCAGGACCTTGTCGTAGCGCGCGCCGTAGATCAGCGCGTTTGGCTTCAGGTTGAAGAACGGGTTCTCCGGGATCTCCGGCATGCCGGGGCCGATGCCGCCGTTGTTGAGAACCACGATCTTCACCGGCAGGTTGTAGCGGACCAGCGTCTCCATCTCCATGCCGGAGAAGCCGATCGCCGAGTCGCCCGAGAGGTGGACGACTGGCCGGCTGGGATCCGCCACGGCGGCGGCGATGGCCTGGCCGAGCCCTACGCCCATCGTGCCGTAGGTGCCGGCATTGAGGACCGAGCGGGCGTTGAAGCTCGGCAATTGGGTAAGGCCGATATCCATGGTGCCGGCGCCCTCGGCGCTCAACACGGCGTTCTTCGGCATCCAGGCAGCGACATCGCGCAGCGCGCGGTAGTAGCCGGCCGGCGCCGTATCGTCGTCGATCTGCGGCTTGATCGACGCAGCATTCTCGGCCGATTTCTTGGACAGCGCCATGCGCCACGGCGTGTCCTTTGGATGGAACCACTGGCGGTTGACCAGGGCCTTGTTGACCTGCGCCATGATGGCCTTGCCGTCACCGACCAGAGCCACCTCCGTCGACTTGTTGTGGCCGATCTCCTCGGGCGAGATGTCGAGCTGGATGACCTTGACGTCCTTGGAGAAGCGCGGCGGCAGGCCGAAGTGGAATATCCAGTTGAACCGCGCACCCATCAGGAAGATCACGTCGGCCTGCTGGAGCGCCAGGGTACGCGCCGCGCCGGCCGACAGCGGATGGTCGTCCGGCAGCACGCCCTTGCCCATCGGCGAGCGCACGAACGGCACCTGCGTGCGCTCGATGAAGGCGCGGACCTCGTCCTCGGCGTGCGCCCAGGCCATGCCCTTGCCGACCAGGACGAGCGGCCGCTGGGCCTTCTCGAGCAGGTTCAGCGCCGCCTCGACGTTCTCCGGCGGCGCCACCATGCGCGGCGGCTCGGGCACGCGGTCGACCTGGACCGCCTTGTCGAGCTCGCAGGTGCCCCGGATGATGTCGTCGGGCATGTCGAGATAGCTGGCCCCGGGCCGCCCGTTGATCGCATACCGGGTTGCCAGCTCGACGTAATAGGGGATGCGCGCCACGGTCTCGATGCCATGCGCGAACTTGCAGAACGGCGAGGCGATGAGCACCTGGCGCTCTTCCTGGAAGGCGCCCATGCCGCCGCGATAGGTCTCCGAGGCGCCACCGATCAGGATCATGGGCCAGCAATTCTGCTGGGCATTGGCGAGACCTGCCAGACCATGCACCACGCCCGGGCCGGTAACGGTGACGCAAGCGCCGGGCCGGCCGGTGAGATAGCCGTAGGCTCCCGCCGCGTAAGCGGCACTCTGCTCGTTGCGCATGCCGAGGTAGGCGATGCCTTCCTTCTGCGCCGCGGCGGCGATCGCGGTGATCGGAAACCCGACGACCCCGAACAGATGGTCGACGCCCTGTTGCTTCAGGCTCCTGGCGAGCAGTGTAGCGCCATCGATTTCGCTCATGTTTCCCCCTCGTGACCGGATGACTTTCAGGCGTGAGCTTACGCATTGATGGCGGGATTGAGAAAGGGGACCTTCCGGCGTGCGGTACAGCCCAGCCATGCGGCTCCCTCCGGTCTCGGCACCCTCGACTGCACGGTCCTTGCGTCGCGAGAGCTAACCGACTCCAGGACGTGGCGGCCTTTGCCGGCCGCACGCGGCAGGCCCAGGATATTGTCGATGCGCTCGCCGCCGTCCGACCTCGGACGCGCCGGGCCGACCAAGACGACGGATCGCAACTCGTGTAGTTGAGCAGCCCAAGCACAAAGGAAGCTTCCATATCATGGCCATCTACCAGCTCGACGACCGCGTTCCGGTCATTCCCGCCTCCTGCTACATCTCCGAGGAGGCGACGATCATCGGGGCGGTGACGCTGGGCGAGCGGGTCAGCGTCATGTCGGGCGCCGTGATCCGCGGCGACAACGAGCCGATCGTGATCGGCGACGAATCCAACGTCCAGGAGGGCTGCTCGCTGCACACCGACCTCGGCCTGCCGATGACGCTCGGCAAGGGCGTGACCGTGGGCCATCAGGCGATGCTGCATGGCTGCACGATCGGCGACGGCACCTTGATCGGCATCGCCGCCGTGGTGCTGAACAACGCGGTGATCGGCAAGGAATGCCTGATCGGCGCCGGCTCCGTCGTTACCGAGAACAAGCGTTTTGCCGACCGCTCAGTGATCTTCGGCGCGCCGGCCAAGGTGGTTCGCGAGGTGACGGAAGACAATCTCGTGCGCATGCGCGAGAGCGCCGGGGACTATGTCCGGCGCGGCATCGAATACAAGGCGGGGCTGAAGCGGATTGGGTAGCCGGCCGATTTGGGCTAAGCTGATGCGATGACGATCATCCTTCCTCGCGAGCAGCAGGAATGGCTCGAAACGCAGGTCGCGGCCGGACACTACGACAGTGTCGGGCAGGCCGTGGCGAGCATCGTCGCCGAACACATCCAGCTCGACACAGATGATCCTGGGTGAAGCCGCTCGTCGACGAGGGGCTTGCTTCGCTTGCGCAAGGAGGGGGCATAACGCTCGAAGAGCATCGCCGGCGAATACAGGAGAAATCGGCGTCGCTCAGACGTCGATGACGCGTGTTGTCGTCAGTCCGCGAGCCGACATTGACATCGACGGCATTCTCGAGCGGTTGTCCGCGCTGGCCAGAATCGTCGTTGCCGAACTAGTCCACTCATGATCCAAGGCCTCGACCATCTCACGCTCGCCGGTTCCCAGCAGGCCTATGAAACCCTCCTCGGCCGCCGCGCCGTCGACGGGCGCCTTCAGACCGGCAATGTCGGGCTAACGTTCGGCAGCGGCGGCGCGGCGCTGTCGGCGATGGCGTTCGCGACGCCGTCGCTCGACAAGGCGGCCAAGCTGCTCGAGCGGCGGGCCGTGCCGACCACGAGAGGCAGGATGCTCGAATTGTCGACGACGGCAACGCACGGCGTGCCGATCGCGCTGGTCGAGCGCGGTACGCGGCCTGCGCCGTCGCCCGCCATCGTCGACGAGGCGGCGGCGGTCTCGGCGCTCGATCACGTCGTCGTCCGCACGCCCAATCCCGAGCGGGCGATCGCCTTCTATGCCGGGCGGCTCGGGCTCGACCTGCGCCTCGATCGCAGCAATCCCAAATGGGGCTCACGCCTGCTGTTCTTCCGCTGCGACGACCTCGTGGTCGAGATCGCCCACGATCTCGAGCGCGGGATGTCGGACGCTCCCGATCAGCTGTGGGGCCTGAGCTGGCGCGTGCCCGACACCGTCAAGGCCCACGCGAGGCTCGAGGCGGCCGGCATCGACGTCACCGACGTGCGCAACGGCCGGCGGCCCGGCAGCCAGGTCTTCACGGTCAGGAGCCACACCGAAGGCGTGCCCACCCTGGTGATCGGCGGCATCGGACGCTGGTAGCCGTGCCGGGTGCACGTCATCCGCGCCCGGCACATCCGACGCCGGGCGCTGGTCATCCAGCACCGCCGCGTGCGAGGATGTAACAAAAGCGTCACACGGGAGAACGCAATGAAGATCGCGGCGGCATGTCTCGGCGCACTGGTTCTGGGCTTCGCCACGCCCGGAGCGGCGCAGGGCGTCCTGAACGTCTACTGCTCGGTGCAGGTGGAATGGTGCACCCTGATCGCCAACGAGTTCCAGAAGACCACGGGGACGAAGGTCTCGATCACGCAGAAGGGCTCGGGCGAGACGATCGCCCAGCTCAAGGCCGAAGCGCAGAATCCCAAGGGCGACGTCTGGTTCGGCGGTACGGGCGATCCGCACCTGCAGGCCGCCGAGGAGAACCTCACCGAGGTCTACAAGTCGCCGCGCCTCGGCGAGCTGCATCCCTGGGCGGTCAAGCAGAATACCGATTCGGGCGGCAAGACGGTCGGCATCTATGCCGGCGCCCTGGGCTTCGGCTTCAATTCCGAGCTGCTCGCCAAGAAGGGCGCCAAGGCGCCGGCCTGCTGGGCCGATCTGCTGAAGCCCGAGTTCAAGGGTGAGATCCAGATGGCCAATCCCAACTCGTCGGGCACCGCCTACGTCGCCATCGCCACCCTGGTGCAGCTGATGGGGGAGGAAAAGGCCTTCGACTACCTCAAGAAGATGCACGCCAACATCAACGCCTACACCCGCTCGGGCACCGCGCCCATGAAGGCGGTGGCGCGCGGCGAGACAGCGGTATCGATCAGCTTCGTGCATGACGGCGTCACCGAGGCGCTGGCCGGCTTCCCGGTCAAGACGGCGACGCCCTGCGAGGGCACCGGCTACGAGATCGGCTCGATGAGCATCGTCAAGGGCGCGCGCAATCTCGCCAACGCCAGGAAATTCTACGACTGGGCGCTCTCCCCCGAGGCGCAGAAGCTCGAGGCCCAGGCCAAGCAGTTCCAGGTGCCGTCGAACAAGGCGACGCCGCTGCCGCCCGAGGCGCCGAAATTCTCCGACATGAAGCTGATCGACTACGACCAGGCGAAGTACGGCAAGTCGGCGGAGCGCAAGCGCCTGATCGCGCGCTGGGACAGCGAGGTCGGCACGCTGCCCAAGCCCTGATCATGCCGCGCGCTCAAGCTCTCCTGGACCGCG
>NZ_JBGAKA010000013.1:0-155378 GCF_044224635.1 Reyranella sp.
GCGGATGGACCGGATACCAAAGTGACAAATCAAATGGCCCCATCACTATGCGCGACGGACTCGAACGCTTCTACGCTATCGCTGATGGTTACCATCTCGCAGCGCAACATCTGTGCTCAAGTTAGGCTTCGCTGGGGAGGAGGATGAGGATCACGCTTCACCAAACTGCACGATGTCGCGGTAGGCGTGCCAGGTGGCATGGGCGATGACCGGCAGCACGATCACCAGGCCGAGCAGCCCGGGCACCATGGCCATGGTCACCAGCACGACGATCAGTCCGGCCCACAGCAGCATCGGCCGTATGTTCAGGCGCACGGCGGCGACCGACGCCGCGATCGCCTCGAACAGGTTCGATTGGCGCCGGTCGAGCAGGTAGGGCATCGAGAACGCCCCGACGACGAACGCGACGGCGGCCAGCACCGCCCCGATGGCGATGCCGATCGCCAGGAACGGCAGGCTGCGCGCCGAATACCAGGCCAAATCCATGAAGCGATCCCATGACGGCACGGTCTGCCAGCCGAAGAAGGCGAACAGGAGTTGCGCCACCCGCATCCAGGCCAGGTGGAGCAACAGCAGCAGAAGACCCATCAAGGCGATCTGATCGGGATTGCGGCGCCACGCTCCAAACATCGCGCTTGCGTCAATGGCCAATCCGCCTTCGATTCGCCGGCTGATCTCGTACAGGCCGACGGCCATGAACGGACCGATGAAGAAGAAGCCGGCGCTGAGCGGCAGCACGAGATAGGGCAGGTCGCCCCATAGCAGCAGGGCGACGGCCAGCCAACCGGCGAGGACCGACAGGCTGCCGAAGCACAGGCTGAGGGCCGGCTCGGACCAGAGGTCGCTCCAGCCGGCCGCGAGCCATGTCCACGGCCGATCGATCGCAACTCTCCTGATGCGCGGCGGCGGGCCGGCAAACACGGCAACGGTCTCGCTCATGGTCGTCTTCTCCCAGGTCGTGCGAATTCAAACCCGCCGGAGACCGGCGGCCTTGACGCAAATCAAGGGCTCTCGCTCCGCCGCTTCCTATGGTGACCAAACCAGTGTGCGGAGAAAGCATGTCCAGCCAAGCCGTCGCGATAGCCGTTGCCCGGCCACAACCACGATACGTCGAAGACGTCATTCGCGCCGCGGTCGTGCTTACCATGTTCTGGGGCGTCGTCGCCTTCCTGGCCGGCGTCGTGATCGCAGCCCAACTGGTGTGGCCGCAGCTCAGCTTCGACAGCGAGCATCTCACCTTCGGCCGGCTGCGCCCCTTGCACACCTCGGCAGCCATCTTCGCCTTCGGCGGCACGGCGCTGATCGGCACTGCCTTCCATGTCGTGCAACGCACCTGCCGCGCCCGCCTGTTCGGCGGCGCGCCGCTCGGCTGGTTCGTGCTGCTCGGTTATCAGCTCTTCATCGTCGCCGCCGCCGCCGGCTATCTGATGGGCGTCACCCAAAGCAAGGAGTACGCCGAGCCCGAATGGTTCGTCGATGTGTGGCTGACCGTGGTCTGGGTGGCCTACCTGATCGCCTATCTCGGCACCGTGCTGAAGCGCGAGGAGCCGCACATCTACGTCGCCAACTGGTTCTACCTCGCCTTCATCATCACCATCGCCATGCTGCACATCGTCAACAATCTGGCGATGCCGGTGTCGATCGTCGGCAGCAAGAGCTACGTCGCCTGGGCCGGCGTGCAGGATGCGATGATCCAGTGGTGGTATGGCCACAACGCGGTCGGCTTCTTCCTGACCGCCGCCTTTCTCGGCATGATGTACTATTACATCCCCAAGGCGGCGAACCGGCCGATCTATTCCTACCGGCTGTCGATCGTCCATTTCTGGTCGCTGGTGTTCCTCTACATCTGGGCCGGGCCGCATCACCTGCACTACACGTCCCTGCCCGACTGGGCGCAGACGCTCGGCATGGTGTTCTCGGTGATGCTGTGGATGCCGAGCTGGGGCGGCATGATCAACGGCCTGATGACCCTGTCGGGCGCATGGGACAAGCTGCGCACCGATCCAGGCCTGCGCTTCTCGGTGACCGCCGTCGGCTTCTACGGCATGGCGACCTTCGAGGGTCCCGTCATGTCGATCAAGGCGGTGAACTCGCTCAGCCACTACACCGACTGGACGATCGGCCATGTCCATTCCGGCGCGCTGGGCTGGGTCGCCTTCATCGTCTTCGGCACCCTCTACTATCTCGTGCCGCGCCTGTGGAACCGGCCCGGCATGTGGTCGACACGCCTGATGGGCTGGCACTACTGGATCGCCACCATCGGCATCGTCCTCTACATCACCGCAATGTGGGTGAGCGGCATCATGCAGGGCCTGATGTGGCGCGCCTACGACGAGCTGGGCTTCCTGCAATACTCGTTCATCGAGACGGTCGCCGCGATGAAGCCGTTCTACGCGATCCGACTGCTGGGCGGCGTGTTCTTCCTGAGTGGCGGCCTGATCATGGCCTACAACATGTGGCGCACGATCCGCGGCAAGCCCGCGGCCGTCTCCGCCGCCCAACCGGCTACCGCGCTGACAGCCTAGGAGACGAGCTGTGTTTCTGCGTCACGAGACGATCGAGAAGAACGTCATCCTCATGGTGGTCCTGACCCTGATCACCGTGTCGATCGGCGGCATCGTGCAGATCATTCCGCTGTTCACCATCGAATCGACCATCGAGCGGGTCGACGGGGTCAGGCCCTACTCGCCGCTCGAGGTGCTGGGCCGCAACATCTACATCCGCGAGGGCTGCTACACCTGCCACAGCCAGCAGATCCGGCCGTTCAAGGACGAGGTCGAGCGCTACGGCCCCTACAGCCTCGCCGCCGAGAGCATGTTCGACAAGCCCTTCCAGTGGGGTTCCAAACGCACCGGTCCCGACCTGTCGCGGGTCGGCGGCCGCTATTCCAACGACTGGCACGTCGCCCATCTCGTCTCGCCGCGCGCCGTCGTGCCCGAAAGCATCATGCCGGCCTATCCCGCGCTGTCGACGCGCCGGCTCGACTATGCGGACGTCGCCCGTCATCTCGAGGCGCTGCGCGCCGTCGGCGTGCCCTACAGCGACGCGATGATCGCCAACGCGCGCGCCGATCTGGTGACGCAGGCCAGCCCCGATGCCGATCCGACGGCCTTGCTGGAGCGCTATCCGCGCGCCGTCGTCGGCAAGTTCGACAGCCAGTCGGAATCGATCACCGAGATGGATGCCCTGATCGCCTACCTCCAGATGCTGGGCACGCTGGTGCGCTTTTCCGACCTGCCGCCCGAGCGGCTGCGGCAATAGGAGAAATCACGATGAGTCTCGAGTCGTTCAATCAGATCGCCACGTCGGTCTGGACCGTGTGGGCGGTCCTGGTCTTCACCGGAATCGTGTCATGGGCCTTGCGGCCGGCCAATCGCCGCCGCTTCGAGCAGGATTCCCGCATCCCGCTCGACGACGAGTAGGAGACCAACATGCCGACGAAGATCGACAAGGACTCGCTGTCGGGCCGCGACACGACCGGCCACGAATGGGACGGCGTCAAGGAGCTCAACACGCCCCTGCCGACCTGGTGGGTCTACACCTTCTACGCGACCATCGCGTTCGCCGTGGTCTACTGCGCGCTCTATCCATCGTGGCCGTGGGTCAACAGCCACACCACTGGCTGGCTGGCTTATTCGAGCCGCGCCGAGCTCACGCACGAGCTCGCGGCCCAGACCAAGGCCCGTGCGATGTTCGTCGATCGCATCCGCACGACGCCGCTCGCCGACGTCGCCAAGGATCCCGAGCTGTTCAAGTTCGCGCTGGCGGGCGGGCGCTCGGCCTTCCAGACCAACTGCCTGCAATGCCATGGCGCGGGCGGCGCCGGCAGCACCGGCTTCCCCAACCTGGTCGACGACGACTGGCTGTGGGGCGGCAGCCTGCAGCAGATCTACGCCACCATCGAGCACGGCATCCGCAATGCCGACGACAAGTCACGTCAATCCCTGATGCCGCGCTTCGGCGTCGACGGCCTGCTGACCGGCGCGCAGGTCGCTGCCGTGACCGACTATGTGCTGAGCCTGTCGGGCAAGGGCACGGCCACGCCGGAAGGCGCGGCGATCTTCCGCGAGCAGTGCGCGGCCTGCCACCAGGCCGACGGCAAGGGAAACCAGGAGCTGGGCGCGCCCAACCTGGCCGATGGCCTATGGCTCTACGGCGGCGATCGCGAGTCGGTCTATCGCTCCATCTTCTATGCTCGCAACGGCAGCATGCCCGCCTGGAGCGGACGTCTCGACGAGGCGACGCTGAAGATGCTGGCGATCTACGTCCACGCGCTGGGCGGCGGACGCTAGACATTCGGTGGGCCTGTCATGGATGTACGCCTGCACGATGACGATGCGGTCTCGCTGCGCCAGCAGAAGGCGGAGCTGCCGCTCTATGTATCGCGCATCAAGGTCTATCCGCGCGCCGTCGGCGGCAAGTGGCGGCGCATCAAATGGTCCGTGCTCGTCCTGCTGCTCGGCCTCTACTATGCCGTGCCCTGGCTGCGTTGGGATCGCGGTCCCGGCGTCCCCGGCCAGGCGATCCTGATCGATCTCGACGGACGGCGCGGCTGGTTCTTCGATGTCGTCATCTGGCCGCAAGAGATCTATTTCGTCACCGGTATCCTGATCCTCGCGGCGTTTGGGCTTTTCCTGGCGACATCCCTGTTCGGCCGGGTGTGGTGCGGCTTCACCTGTCCGCAGACGGTATGGACCGACCTTTTCATGCTGGTCGAGCGCCTGATCGAGGGCGACCGCAACCAGCGCATGCGGCTCGATCGGGCGCCCCTGACGGCAGGCAAAGCCATCCGCAAGACCGTGAAGCATGCATCCTGGCTGATCATCGCCGCGGCAACGGGCGGCGCCTGGGTCTTCTACTTCGTCGACGCGCCGAGCACGCTGGCCAAGCTGTTCAGCGGCACTGCCTCGCTCGAGGTGTATTTCTGCGTCGGCCTGCTGACGGTCACGACCTACACCCTGGCCGGCTGGGCGCGCGAGCAGGTCTGCACCTACATGTGCCCGTGGCCGCGCTTCCAGGCGGCGATGCTCGACGAGCAGAGCCTGATCGTCACTTATCAGAAATGGCGCGGTGAGCCGCGCGGCAAGCACAAGGCCGGCCAGAGCTGGGACAATCGCGGCGACTGCGTCGATTGCAGCCTGTGCGTCGCCGTCTGCCCGACCGGCATCGACATCCGCGACGGCCAGCAGATCGAATGCATCGGCTGCAGCCTGTGCGTCGATGCCTGCACCCAGACCATGGAAAAGGTCGGCCGCCCCGCCGGGCTCATTCGCTGGGATACGCTGGCCAGCCAGCAGGCAAAGGAGAAAGGTCTCCCGGGCGCACGGTGGAAGCCCGTGCGCCCGCGCACCCTGCTCTATGGATTGCTGCTTGGCGTCGTCGCGGCGGTCATGCTGGGCGCCTTCCTCCTGCGCACCGAGACCGAGCTCACCGTGCAGCGCGACCGCAGCCCCAACTTCGTCCGACTGTCGAACGGCGACATCCGCAATTCCTATACCGTCAAGATCCTGAACAAGCGCCAGGACGAGCAGCGTTTCACGTTGGCGGTGGCCGGCCTGCCCGCCGCGCGGCTCGGCTTCGTCGGCGCGGAGATCGAAGGCGATGCGGCGGCTCCGCGCCTGCTTGTCCATGCCGACAGCGTCGGCACGTTCCGAATCTTCGTCACACTGCCGCCGACGGCGGCGCCGGCCGGTTCGCGGGCCCTGGAATTCTCGGTAATCGGCGCCGACGGCCGTCGGCGCGCCTCGCATGACGCCGTCTTCGTCGGCCCGGATCGCTAGGGAGAACGCCATGACCACCGTTTCAACCGCCCGCGATCGTCACGTACCCTGGCTTTTCGTCGGCGGTTTCGCCGTGGTGATTGCCGTCAACGCGATCATGGTGTGCCTGGCCGTCGGTTCGTTCTCCGGTCTCTACACGCCGCAGCCGCGCCAGCGCAGCCTTCACTACAACGAGGTCATTGCCCGGCAGGGCGACCGCGATGCCCTGGGCTGGCAGCTCGCGGCAAGTTGGCGACCGCAAGACAGCCGTCTCGAGATCGCGGTCGTCGATGCGCACGGCCGGCCGCTCGGCAACGCGCGCCTTCATGCCGAGCTGGTCCGACCGGTCGAGAAGCGGCCACCCCTCGTGATCGACATGATTGCCGTGGAGAACGGCCGCTACGCCGCGACCGTCGACCTGCCGGTGCGCGGGAACTGGGATCTCGATGTCGTGATCGACCACGACGGCCAGCGCTTCGCGCAGACCCGCAGGATGTTCCTGCAATGAACGAGTCCACGCTCTTTGCACCCGTGCTGAGCGCTCCGGCGAGCCGCGCCTGCGCGCATTGCGGAGAGACGCTGCGTGGAGCCCCGGAGGCCCGCTTCTGCTGTAGCGGCTGCGCCAGCGCCCACGCCATCATCGGCGCCGCCGGGCTTGGCTCGTTCTATCGTCGCCTCGAGCAGAACCGCGCCCGCCGTCCCGAGCCGACCGAGACCGACTTTACGGGCCACGTGCGCAGGCGCGGCCGCGACGAGTGCGAGCTCGAGCTGCTGGTCGACGGCCTCGATTGCGCCGCCTGCGTCTGGCTGATCGAGAGCCTGCTCGCGCGCAACCAGTCGGTCCTGAAGGCGCGCGCAAACCTCTCGACGCGGCGGCTCGCGTTGCGCTGGCGCGGGTCGGCGTCCGACGCCAACGCCCATGTCGGCCTTGTCGCCGCCCTTGGCTTCCGCCCCGTGCCCTATGACGCCACCGCCGCCGTGGCAGGCGAGGATGGCGAAGCACGCGCGCTGTTGCGCTGCCTCGGCGTGGCGGGCTTCGCCGCCGCCAACGTGATGCTGCTCTCGGTCGCGATCTGGTCGGGCCACGACGGCTCGATGGGCGATGCCACCCGCACCCTGTTCCATTGGCTGTCGGCCGCGATCGCCCTGCCCGCCGTGGCCTATGCCGGACGGCCGTTCTTCGCCTCGGCCGTGGCGGCGCTCAAGGCCGGCCGTACCAACATGGATGTGCCGATCTCGATCGGCGTGACGCTCGCCTGCATCGTCAGCCTGCACGAGGCGTGGATCGGCGGCCGGCATGCCTATTTCGATTCGGCGATCACGCTGCTCTTCTTCCTGCTGATCGGCCGCTATCTCGACCGGCAAGCCCGCGGCCGGGCACGTGACGCCGTCCGTTCGCTGCTGGCACTTTCCAAGGTGAACGCCCGGGTGATCGATGCCGACGGCACGATCGTCTCCCGTCGGGTCGAAGCCCTCGCGCCGGGCGACCTGTTGCTGGTCGCGGCGGGAGAACGGCTGGCGGCCGACGGCGTAGTCAGCGAGGGCCGTTCGGCGCTCGACGCCGCCCTGGTGAGCGGCGAAAGCCTGCCCCAGTCCGTCGAGCCGGGTACGTCGGTGTTCGCCGGCATGGTCAATCTCGGGGTGCCGATCCGGGTGCGGGTCACCGCCTCGGGCGATCGCACCTTGCTGGCCGAGATCGTCCGCCTGGTCGAAGCAGCCGAGCACGGGCGATCCCGCTTCGTCGCCCTCGCCGACCGGGTGGCACGGGCCTATGCGCCGGTGGTGCACGCCGCGGCGCTGCTGACCTTCATCGGCTGGATGCTGATCGGCGATCTCGCCTGGGATCGTGCCCTGCTGATCGCCACGTCGGTGCTGATCATCACCTGTCCCTGCGCGCTCGCGCTTGCTGTGCCGGTGGTCCAGGTCGTCACCAGCACGCGCCTCCTGCGTTCCGGGGTCCTGCTGCTGTCGCCCACGGCGCTCGAGCGCTTTGCCGAGATCGATCACGTGGTGCTCGACAAGACCGGGACATTGACCCTCGGCCGACCCGAGCAGGTCGGGATCGTTCCGGTGGATGCCCTGCAAAAGGCGGCAGCGATCGCTGCCAACTCGCGCCATCCGCTGGCAAGGGCGTTGGTGCGCGCGGCGGGGGGCGCCGCACCGGCCGCCGGGGTGATCGAGCATGCCGGTCTGGGGCTCCAGCAAGGCGCCATACGACTGGGCTCGGCGGCCTTTTGCGACGTCGAGGCGGCGACCGAGGACGGCCATTCCGAAATGTGGCTCGCCGAACCGGGACGGCGGCCCGTTCGCTTCGCCTTCGCCGACCGCCTGCGGCCGGATGCGGCCGCAACGATCTCCGCCCTGCGCGAGCTCGGACTGACGGTCGAGCTGCTTTCCGGCGACCGGCGCGCAGCCGTGGCGCTGGCAGCCGGGGACAGCGGCGTGGTGGATTGGCGGGCGGAAACCCCGCCGGCCGGCAAGGTGCAGCGCCTTCGCGACCTCGCCGCCGACGGCCGGCGTGTCCTGATGGTGGGCGATGGCCTCAACGATGCGCCGGCGCTGGCGACCGCACACGCCTCGATCTCGCCTTCCAGCGCCGCCGAGGCGACCCAGAACGCTGCCGACGCGGTGTTCCAGGGCGACATGCTTCGCGCCGTGGTCGACACGCTGGTGGCGGCGCGACAGTCGGGCCGGCTTGCCCGGCAGAATCTGATCCTCGCCCTGCTCTACAATCTCCTGGCCGTGCCGCTCGCGATCGCCGGCGAGGTCACGCCGCTGATCGCCGCCATCGCCATGTCCTCTTCGTCTCTTCTGGTGATCGGCAACGCCCTGCGGCTCAGCGCGGGCCGGCCGCGCCGGACGGTGACGTGATGGACAGCCTGCTGATCCTGATACCGGCAGCCTTGCTGCTCGGCCTCACGGGACTCGCCGCCTTCCTGTGGGCGCTGCGCAACGGCCAATACGACGATCCCGCCGGCGCGGCGGGACGCATCCTGTTCGACGACGATTGAGGAGAAGCAAATGTCTCATTGGATCATGGGGATACTGGCCGCCCTGTTCGGCCTGGTGGGCCTGTTCATGGCCGGCAGCGCACGTGATTTCGGCATCCTGAGCTTCGGCCTGGCGCTGGCGCTGTTCGCGGTCCTGTTCTGCTGGTGGATGATCAAGATCGCCTACGACGAGGCCGAGGAGCGAGGCTAGGGATCGAGCTGCTTCGTCCGCCGTTACCTCTGCCCCGATCCAATACCTGCTGTATAGTGCGAGGCAGTCCGAACGCCTTCTTGACCTGCATCAACGCAAGGCAGGGGGCGCTGCCGGCACGATCGTCGGCCTGCGATACGTCGTCGTCTCTGGAGAACGCTCATGAGCCTCAAGCGCATTCGACTGGAACTCGCCCGCACGCCGGATTTTCCCAACGGCAGCTCGGACCATGGCTATGAATTCGTGGCGCCGCTCGACGCCAAGGGACATCTCGACTCCGCGGCCTGGCCCCAGGCCAAGGGGGCGTGCACCGTCCGGCGCTTCTGGAGCCGCTCGCCCGACGAGCATGGCCAGCTGATCCATCGTCGCAACGGCAGCTGGGCATTTTCCTACGAGCCCGGCGAGGACGACGACGAGCCGATCTTCCGCTTCGACAAGCACAATTTCACGGTCGGCGAGTACGTCACCGTGACCGAGCACGATGGCGTCGCACGGCCGTTCCGCGTCGTCGATGTCTCCCCCGCGCTCATCCGTACGTGAGCGCCAGTGCCGGCCGCGCCGCTATTCCGCGGCGCCCGGCTGCTGCTTGATCCAGCGCCGGTATTTCACATAGGCGAGCGCCATGCTCGCGGCGAACACGAGAAACGCGCCGCAGACCAGCACCACAAAATAAGCTTGATTCGTTGTCACCCGCCGCTCCCGCTCCTGGTTCGCGCAAGATTGGCAAATCGCGAATGCGTCAGGATTGATCTGGATCAATTGACCGCGTTGTGACGGAGAACCTTGCGCCACCATTGGGTCATGACAGCTCCGTCGCTGGTTGACGGCGACACCTCAGGCTTTTGGCCGCTTGCAGCCAAAATGCCGACCACAGCGGAGCTGGGGAGGAAGACGAGGTTGCGTGTTACCGTCCCGCGCGGGAGGATACCGCCTTGACGAAGCCGATGATGCACCTGGCGCAGTTCCTGGTGCATGGGCCGACCTATCACAGCCTGGCGATGTGGCGGCATCCGCGAACGGCCGCCGCCGGCCACGATTGGATGCAGCCCGACCTCTATCAGCACATCGCCCGCGTCTGCGAGCGCGGCAAGCTCGACATGCTGTTCTTCGCCGATCTCAACTACGTGTCCGACACCTACCGCGGCTCGCTCGCCCCTGCCCTGCGCAACGCCACCCAGGCGCCCGAGCACGACCCGATCCCGCTGCTGTCGTTCATGGCCGCCGTCACGAAGCGGATCGGCCTCGGCGCCACCTACTCGGTCAGCCATCAGCATCCGTTCCACGCGGCGCGGCTGTGGGCGACGCTCGACCATCTGACACGCGGTCGCGCGGCATGGAACGTCGTGACCACGCTCAACCACAACCAGTCGGCCAATTTCGGCGAGGAGCTGCGGCCGGTCGACGAGCGCTACGACCGGGCCGAGGAATTCGTCGAGGTCTGCCGCAAGCTGTGGGACAGCTGGGAGGCGGACGCGCTGGTCATGGATCGCGCCAAGGGCGTCTTCGCCGATCCCGACAAGGTGCACCGCATCGAGCATGTCGGCCGCTTCTTCAAGTCGCGCGGGCCGCTCAATGTCGTGCCCTCGCCGCAGCGCGGACCTGCCATCCTGCAGGCCGGCACGTCGGGCAAGGGACGTTCCTTCGCTGCCCGCCACGCCGACGCGATCTTCGCCATCCAGCCCAACCTGGCCGGCGCCAAGGCCTACTACGACGATATCAAGCGCGGCGTCGCCGAAGCCGGCCGCCCGGTCGCGGCCTGCAAGATCCTGTTCGGTATCCAGCCGATCATCGGCAGCTCGCGCGCCGAGGCCGAGGACAGGCAGGCCGAGCACAATGCGCTCGTTCCCCTCGAAGGCGGGCTCGCAATCCTGTCCGGCCATCTCGATTTCGACCTGTCGCAGCTGCCGCTCGACACGATCATGGCGCATCGCGCCGAGCCCAAGCTGCAGCGCATGCAGACGCGCTATCGCACCATGACGGGCGAGCTGCTGACCCTGCGCCAGGTGGCGCAGAACCACGGCCAGAGCGTCGGGTTGCCGCAGATGGTCGGCACACCGACCGACATCGCCGACCAGCTCGAAGCCTATTTCGACGCCGTCGGGGGCGACGGCTTCATGCTGTCGCCGATCTACTGTCCTGGTGCGATTGAGGAATTCGTCGATCTCGTCGTGCCGGAGTTGCAGCGCCGCGGCCGTTTCAGGCGTGAGTACGCCGGAACGACGCAGCGCGACCATCTCCTGCAGGATTCGTGATCCGCACCCGGACGAAGACAAGGCTCCCTCGCTGCGCTCGGGATGACACTATTACTGACATTCTGAGTAATGGTGTCATCCCGAGCGCAGCGGGGGGACCTTTCCTTTCATCCGTCGGTGGTCCAGAAGATCATCGTCAACGAGCTCACGAATTCGCAGGAGAAAACGCAATGAAACTGGGCCTCGCCATCGGCTACTCCCGCGCTCATCTCGACATCCCGGTGAAGCTGGTGCAGCGCGCCGAGGAGCTCGGCTACGATTCGGTGTGGACGGCGGAGGCCTATGGCTCGGACGCGGTGACGCCGCTGGCGTTTCTGGCGGCGCACACCAGCCGCATCAAGCTCGGCACCGGGATCATGCAGCTTGCCGCACGCACGCCGGCCAACGCCGCCATGTCGGCGGCGACCGTCGACGCCATGGCGGGTGGCAGCCGCTTCATCGCCGGGCTCGGCGTGTCCGGTCCGCAGATCGTCGAGGGCTGGTACGGCCAGCCGTGGGGCAAGCCCTATTGGCGCATGCGCGACTACGTGGCGATCATGCGCAAGATCTTCGCCCGCGAGGCGCCGGTGACCCACGACGGCCGCGAGATCGCACTGCCCTATATTGGGCCCGGCTCGGTCGGGCTGGCCAAGCCGTTGAAGTCGATCCTGCACATGAACCCCGACATCCCGATCTACCTGGCCACGGGCAACGAATCGACCGTCAAGCTCACCGCCGAGATCGCCGACGGCTGGCTGCCGATGGGTTTCGTGCCGGGCGCGATGGAGGAGTTCCGGCCGTGGCTCGAAGAGGGCTTCCGCCGAGCCGGCAACGGCAAGAGCCTCAAGGATTTCGCGATCCAGGCCTCCGTGCATGTCGAGGTCGACAACGACGTCAAGGCGGCGCTCGCGCGGCTCAAGCCCGAGGTGGCGCTCTATGTCGGCGGCATGGGCCACAAGACGAAGAACTTCCACAACGACATCATGGTGCGCCGCGGCTTCGGCGACGCCGCCCAGCGCATCCAGGAGCTCTACCTGGCAGGCCGCAAGGACGAGGCCATCGCCGCCGTCCCCGACGAATGGGTCGACCTCAAGTCTCTGGTCGGACCGGCCGCCCGCATCAGGGAGCGCTATCGCGCCTGGGAGGATTGCGGCGCCGACTCGCTCAGCGTGCGCTCGCGCCAGCCCGAGGCGATCGAGGTCATGGCGCAGGCGGCGCGGCTGAACTGAGCCGCGCGAGTGTGGCGAGGGTGCGGCCGTTCAAGGCCGCGACAGGCTCAGCCTGCACTCGCGAGTGCCGACCCCCTGCTCTCTTCCCGCCGCGCTGATGCCTGCGCCGTCATAGTGGCCCGACAAGGTCCCCTGGTGGGCCCGCCCTATGCCATAGCTGCGCGTGACACTTACGGAATTGCCACTGACGACCAGACGAATCTCCAACGTGCCGGCGACGGGCATCGCCCAGGACTGCGTGCCCTTCCAGATCGCGGAGCCGTTCGAAACACGGAGCTCGAGTGGTATCGTGAAAGGCGGAGAGATATTCGAAGCAGCGCCGCAGGTATAGGCACCCCGCCACAATCCGTCGGATGAAGCCGCGGAAGGGGTTGCGGCCGCCGGCAACGCTGCGACGACCGGCAAAGCGGCGACGATCGGTGTAGCGGCGACGACCGGTGAAGCTTTGGCCGCCAACCGGGCGTTGAACGAACTCCGTCCTGAACGAAAATTGAGAGCAATCTCCTTGCCTTGGTATTCACCCGTGATCTTGAAATCGCCGGCGAAGATGGTGTTCCCGATGCTCCCGTTAGTCACGATGCAGTTGAAGTATACCTCGCCGTTGATTGCACCCAACGATGATACCGACACGATGAACCGGCTCTGGCTACAACCTGGAGTCACGAGCGCGCCGACACCGCGGCCGTTCGCCATCTGAAGGGATACCTGCAGCCGCGCGACACTGGGGCCGGTATAAACATCCCCTTGATAAGAACCGCCCTCCAGGACAGCGACAGCATTGCCGGCGGGAGAAGGGGACGCCAAGGGTGCGGAGGGTGGCACCGATAGCGACACGGCGACAACCGAGGGCGTCCTTGCCTCCTCCTCTGCATTTTTCTGTTCGTCGTATTTCGCGACCGCCGACGCCCCTTCCCTCAGCAGTGTCCGCTGCTGCTGAGCGGTCAAGAAGCCGGTTGGTCCGAGGCGACGCGCCTTCTGCCACGCCGCGATCATCTCGCGCGAGCGCGGCCCGAAGACGCCATCGCTGCCGCGCGTGTCGAAGCCGAGCGACGTCAGCGCAGCCTGCAGGCGCGCACGAGAGGTCTGGTCGAGGCTCAGCACTCTTTCGGCGACTTCCGCCTCTTCCTTCTGCCTGGCCAATGTCGCGCCTGGCGCCTCTTCCGAGGCCCGCCGCAGCGCTACCTGCTCCGCATCGGCTTTCCGCTGCGCCTCGCGTTCTGCTTCCTGCCGCTCGGACCGAGCCTTGGCCAGCGCCTCGTCTGCCTGGCGCTCGATCTCCGCATCGGCCACCGCTTTCTGCTTCGCCGTCTCTTCGGCCTGGCGCAGGCCGGCGGCCTCGTCCTCGGCCTTGCGCTGCGCGGCTTCCTCAGCCGCCAGACTTGGCGCGGTCTCCACCTGCTCACCCTGGCTGGTGTCGGACTTGCGACGAAGCTCGAGGTCGGCCCGGAGCTTTGCCAGATCGTCCTCGGCCTTCTGCCGCGCCTGGCGGGCGCGTTCGAGCTCTGCCGCGGCCTGCCGCGTGGCCTCGGCTCCAACCGCGGCCTTCTGGCGTGCTTCGCCCTCCAGCTGCCGTTTCTCGAGGGCCAAGGCGTCCGCCTTACGGCGCTCGGCCAGTGCCTGTTCGAGCTGCTCCGCCGACAGCGACAGGGCGACCGAGGAGACGGTCGCGGGCGTATTGGCCTGATAGGCAAAGTAGCCGCCAACGGCGAAAAGAAGCGCGACGCCGGTCACGGCGCCCCACAAGGCCGGCCCGCGCATGGTGAGCCGAGCGCTCAGGCCGTGTCGAGCGGCACGGGCCAGTTCCCCTGGCCAGCGCGCGATACGGACTGCCGGCGGCACGAGGACAGCGGCGTGCACCGAGGCGCCCGATCGCGGCCGGACATGGTAGATTCGCAGCGGCCGGCTGACATTTTTTGCCCGATGCTCGCCGCTATCGATGAACGCATACTCGGCGCGCAGATCCGCCGCCTCGCGCAGGACGTGCGACACGGCGATACCACCCGGCTCGGCCATGGTCTGGATACGAGCCGCGATATTCACGCCGTCGCCAAACAGGCTCCTTGTCGTCTCGTCGACGATGACCTCGCCGAGATGCAACCCGATGCGGAACATCAGCCGCTGGTCCCGCTCGAGTATCCCGTTGAACAGCGCCATGCGCTCCTGGATGTCGATTGCCGTCGCCACCGCAGCGCTCGGCGATCCGAACTCGGCCAGCACTGAGTCGCCCTCGATATTCACCACCGAGCCGCCGCTCGCCTCGATCGACGGCCGCCAGATCTCAGCCCGAACGGCCTGAAGGCGGTCGATCGTCCGCTCGTTGCCGCCCTCCATCAAGCGCACATAGCCCGCGATGTCGGCGTGAAGGATGGCGGAGAGCCTGCGGGGACGCTTTGCCATCAGGGCAACATCCCGGTCAGATTGGACCGCACATGCGGCAGCTCACGGTCAACCGTGCCTTCCGACACTTCGACAACGGAAGCGACTCGGCGCGGCAACCCCAAAGAGGCCATTGCCCGGTTGCTCCTTTCTCGGACAGTCTATTGTGAACCCCTTCACAGAACTCTTGCAACCTGTCGTGCTAAATTCTCCGGGCGAGGCTTCGCATGACATGACTCTCGGATGATACCGCGGAACAACATTCGTCTGCGCCCTTTTCGCGGCGCGCTGACGGCCATCGAGACGCAAGAACTGTTCAGGGGCGCTCTCGCCCCCAATGCTCGGCGTGTCGCGCGAGTTCGTGAGCAAGCTCCTCGCCATGTGGCGCGAATCGGGAGTTGTCGACATCGGCCGCCGCCGCCTCACCGTTGTCGACGCGCGCGCTCTAGGCGCGGACTGATGCCTCGGGAAGCAGTCCGTTACGAGGCCTTCGCTCCTACATCCCCGCCTTCACAAATCCATCGCGGAGATGCTGCAGGTCGGCGTCGTTCGCATAATGCATCATTGCCAGCAATTTCGGCGGATCCAGTTCGCGGTCGAGCTCGCGTACGCGGGCGACATGCGCCGCCGCCGCGGTGCGATCACCCAACCAGCCGTAGCACGCCGCGACGAAGGCATGCTGTTGGGCGTCCATCGCCGAAAGATGCATGAAAGCCTCGATCGCCTGGGCATATTGTCGGCCAACGAAATGGGCCTTGCCTAGATGGCTCCAGAAACGCGCCGGATGATGCGGATTCAATTTCATCGCTCTGCGAATCCACTCGACCCCTTCCTCTGATCGGCCGAGCCAGGTGAACAGCTCGCCCATCTGGACGACGACCAGGTCGTAGTTCGGATTCAAGGCCAAAGCGCGATCCTGATGAAACCGGGCGCGAGTCAAGTCGTTGCGGGTGATAGCGACGGCCGCGAGGATGCGATGCACGTCGGCGTCGTTGTCGTCGAGAGCCATCGCCTTGTCGAGCTCGAACACGACCTCGTCGAACGTCGCTTCCCTGTCCTCGCACCAGCCATAACCCCAGGCCTGCCCGAGGATGCAGCCGCGCCAGGCACGGGCATGCGCGTAGTCGGGGTCGAGCTGCAGCGCCCGGCCGATGAGCTTCTGGGCCTCGACATTGTCTTCCCGCGTGCTGCGATGATGCAGGACCTTGGCGGCCAGCACGCATTCGTAGGCCGCCAGGCTGGAAGGCTTCAGGCGAGCGAGCCGATCCTGCTGTGCTGCCTCGAGACGTCCGGGTAGCGTGGCGACGATCGATGAGGTGATCTCGTCCTGAATGGCGAACACGTCGTCGAGCTTGCGGTCGAAGCGCTCGGCCCAGACGTGGGTGTCGCTTGCCGTGTCAATCAGCTGGACGGTGATCCGCAAACGGTCGCCGGACTTGCGAACGCTGCCTTCGACGAGATAGCGCGCACCCAACTTCCGGGCGACCTCGCGCAGGTTCGCTGCCTGGCCTTTGTAGACGAAGGTCGAGGTGCGCGAGATCACGAACAGCTCGCGACGCCGGCTGAGCTCGGTCAGGATGTCCTCGGTGAGGCCGTCGGCGAAGAACTCCTGCTCGGGATCGCCGCTCATGTTGGCGAACGGCAGCACCGCGATCGACGGCTTGGTCACCGCGGCCTTGCGATCGGCCAGCGGTGAGCCGGCAGCGCTCTGCGGGACGGCTCCTTCGGTGACGACGCGATAAAGTCGCACCGGCCGGCTGATATTCTTCAGCAGCTTCTCGCCGAGATCCTCGAAGACCACGTCGAGGCGACCGTCGACCTGGCCGTGAACAGCGGCGCTGACACAGATCCCGCCGATATCGGCAAGCTGCTCGATCCGGGCGGCGATGTTGACGCCATCGCCGTAGATGTCGCCGTCCTCGAAGATGATGTCGCCAAGGTTGATGCCGATGCGAAAATCGATACGTCGATCGTCGGGAACGTCCGCGTTGCGCCGCCGCATACGCTCCTGGACCTCGACAGCACATCTGACGGCATCGGTCACGCTCTGGAACTCGACCAGCAGGCCGTCGCCGGTCGTCTTGATGATGCGCCCCTGGTTCTTGGCGATCGCAGGGTCGATCAGCTCTATGCGATGGGCCCGCAGGCGGGCCAGCGTGCCCCGCTCGTCAACCTCCATCAGTCGGCTGTAACCGACCATGTCTGCGGCAAGAACCGCCGCAAGCCTGTGCTCCATCGACACCGCTCCGCGAGCCGAGCCGACTGTACGGACGGACGGCAGAGCTGGCAACGTGTGCAGGGGTCAGCGACGTCCTGCAGGTCAGATCCGGTCGATGACCGCCGCCTTGAATCGGTGCATCTCGGCGATCATCTCGGCTGCCTTCGGGCGGCCAAAATCGATGTCGATGGCGCTGACGCCGAGGCCACGCAGGGCACGCAGGTCGGCCAGGATGTCAGCCTCGCTGCCCGAGAACAGCCGCCGGCCGCCGTCCGACGCGAGTGGCGGTATCGCACTGCCGTAGCGCTTGACGCGATAGCCGACCTGCACGGAAGCGGGATCGCGCCCGGCGGCGGCAGTGGCCTTGCGCAGCCGGCCGATGCCCGCCTCGAGGCGCGGCAGCGTATCGAGCAGGTGCTGGTTGTTGCTGCCGATCGGATACCACAGATCACCGATGCGGGCGGCGCGGCGTACCGAGGGGCCGCTCTCCCCGCCGACCCAGATCGGCGGATAGGGACGCTGCACCGGCTTGGGCTCGAGCACGATGCCGGCGAAGCTCGTGTACTTGCCGGCGAAGCGCGGCTGGGCTTCCGTCCACAGCACGCGGAAAGCGTCGATGTACTCGTCGGTCACCGCGCCGCGCTCGGCGAACGGCGTGTGGACCACGGCGTCGAACTCGGTCTTCAGCCAGCCGGCGCCGATGCCGACGACCAGCCGCCCGCCCGACAGGATGTCGAGCGTGGCCAGCATCTTGGCGGCGAGGACGGCCGGTCGATGCGGCACCACCATCACCGCGGCGACCAGCCGGATGCGGCTCGTCTTGGCGGCGATGTAGGCCATGGCGATCAGCTGCTCGTGCCGCTCGATCGGATCGGCCTCGTAGAACTCGCCGCTCTCCGAGTAGGGATAGCCGGGGACCTTGAGGTTCGGCAGCACCACATGGTCGGTCAGGGTCAGGTAGTCGAAACCCATCGCCTCGCCTGCGGCCGCGATCTCCGTCATCGTGTCGACGCCCGACAGGGGCCCGGAGTTGGGCAGGTTGAAACCGATCTGCATGATGCTCCTTGCGTAATGTGCCGAGATCAACCGCCGGTCCGCGCCATCCAACCGATCGTCACGTCGCTCCGCGGCCGGGCGCGGCAGGCCAGCGTCAACCCGGCCTGGCGCTGCGCCTCGCCCAGCGCCGCATCGGCACGCGGCAGCAACGAGACCTCGCCCGCCTCGAGCTTCGAGATGCAGGTCGCACAGTTGCCCGTGGCGCAGGCGTAGGGGTAGTCGATGCCGGCGGCGATCGCTGCCTGCAGGATGGTGCGGTCGGACGGGCAATCGATCGTCCGCTCGCTGTTGCGCACGGTGACGCGGAACACGCTCCGGGCTTCGGTCACGGCGTGACACCGGCATGGCGACGTGACGCCGTCGTGCGCACGGACATGAACTCGGGAAGGAACCAGCTCACAGAAGGAAAGCGCGTCAGGGCATAGCCGTACAGCGCCAGGCCGATCGCGGGATGCTCGCTCACCACCTCGGTGGCATGGATGTCGTGATCCGCCATCACCATGCCGCTGCCCGGCTGCACCAGCACCTCGCCCACCTTGAGGACCTCGGCACGCCCGGGCTGCCTGCCGTCATCGATGCGCCGATAGAAATCGTGCCGCTCGCGGCCCGAGATGACGGCGTTGGCGCACCAGATGCCATGGTCGTGCGGCGCCGCTTCCTTGCCGGGCAGGCTGATCGTCAGATAGAGGCCGTGACCGTCGTTGTCCTCGACCAGCAGAGGATGGGTGCGGCTCTCGGCGATCGGCATGGCGAAGTCGTTCAGCGGAAACAGTTCCGCGCGATTGGCCAGGGCGACGAGCTTCTGCTTGATGGCATGCAAGGTCGACGGATTGATGCCTTCCGTCGCGGTGATCGCATGCACCTTGTCCATCAGCGCCTGGCAGGCGCGGGCACGCCTGCCGGCTGTGTCCGATCGTTTCGCCATGGGATGTCCTCCTGGTGGCGGCGAGCGCACACGTTAGAGGCGTGACCGCTCCCGTCAACCGGCTCGCTCAAGGCATCGACAGGGTCGCTCACAACAGGGGGGCAAGGGCGCGCAAGCCACCGGCCGAGACAACTCCCACGACGACGACGGCGATCAGCGGCGACCGCCAGGCGACAATCAGCGTGATCAAGGCCGCCACGGTCTCGGGCCAGCCGGTCGCCAGCACGGCCGGTGCGATGATGGAGGCAAGGACGGCCACCGGCATCGCCTCGAATGCGGCCTTGAGGCGACCGCGTCGCGCGAAGCCCGCCGGCACGATCAGGCCGGCGAACCGGGTGGCAACGGTCGCAAGCGACATCGCGACGATCGCAGCCAGGGTCTCCGGGCTCATTGCGTTGCCTCGGCCGGATCGACCGCAAGGGCTGCGGCAAGGATACCGGCCGCCGCACCGGCGACAATCGACAACGGTCCTGGTTGAAGCAGGTGCACCAGGGTCGCCGCACCGGCGCTCGCCATCACGGTGACGACGAAGCCGGGACGCGACCGGAAGCCGACAATCAATCCAATGAAGATGGCGATGAAGGCAAAGTCGAAACCGTAGGCGCGCGGATCACGAATCAGGCGACCGACATAGGCGCCGGCCACGCTGGAGGCCACCCAATTGAGATAGAAGAAGCCCGACAACCCGGCATAGTACGCCGCTGTCAGTCGGCCTTTTGCGGCCCGGGCTTCCGCGAACGCCCAATTCTCGTCGGCCAGGAAGAACAGGGAGATGCAGCGCGCGCCGGGCGAGAAGGCCCCCATGTGCCTCAGGACCGAGGTGCTCATGAAAACATGGCGGAAATTGACGACGAACGTCACCAGCCCGATCAGCAGCCACGGCGCGGGCGATTGCCAGGTATCGAGCACGATGAACTGGGCGCTGCCGGCGAAGACCAAGGCTGACATCAGGCCGGTCTCCAAGGTCGACAGTCCCTTGTCGGTCGCCAGCGCACCGAGCAGGAAGGCAAATGGCGTCGCGGCTGCCATGGCCGGAAGGGTCGTGACCACGCCATCGCGGAAATCGGCGAGGATGGTCGATTCGTGCGGAGGGGGCATGGGAAGGCTGCTCGAAGGGTTTTCAAGCTCCCATTTGAGCGATCGAGAGCCGGCCGGCTTGGACAAAAGTGACGCCTGCGAGCCTCGTGGGCTGCGACAAGGCAAGGGCGCCAGTCGTGACGACACTGCTGTTCTCCCGAAGAGGGCGCTTGGCATCGCAAGCGCCGAAAGCGAGGGACCTTTCATGCTGCCCCAACGGTCCCTCGCTGCGCTCCGGATGTCACGGTACTCGTCGCTGACAGCGTGCGCCGGCCTCGAAATCTGTCGTACGCCGTCGCACGCTCTCAGTGAGCCCGGCTGCGCCGATGCCCGGCCTGGAACGCCCCAGGGGCGACGCCGACGCGCGCCTTGAAGGCCCGGTTGAGATGGCTTTGGTCATAGAACCCGCACGCTGCGGCGACCGCGGCAGGCGGCGCGCCCGTGGCGAGCATCGCTCGGGCGTGCCGGACCCGCCGGTCGGTCAGCCAGGCATGCGGCGTCAATCCCGTCTGCCGATTGAATGCCCTGATCAGCCGTGTCCGCGGAATGCCGGCGATGCCGGCCAGGGTGACGAGATCGACCATCTCGGCAAAATGCGCATCGAGGTAGTCCATGGCGCGCGAAACAGGACCGGGCTCGCCTGGCGCCGCGGTGCCCGGACCTGCGATGCGGCCGTGCCGCAACAGCAGCCGCACGAAGAACTGCAGCAGGAACTCATCGGCCTCGAGAGACTCGCCGCGCTCTTCGGCCAGGCGGTGCCCGGCAGCGAATACCCGCGCCAGCTCGGGATCTCGGACGATCGGATCGGGAAAGGACGGTGTCCCTGGCAATCGACGGCCGGCAGCGTCGGACGTCACATCCAGCAGATAGTCGGTGGTCGGGTAGGTGATCCGGTAGGCATAGCCATCGGCCGCCGGCCGGCCGTCGTGCACGACGGCAGGGCTGACCAGGCAAAGGTCGCCCGGCCCGGCGTAGCAGCGGCTGCCGTCGATCATGAAGGTCTCGCAACCGGAAATGATCGTGCCGACGACGAACGAGTCGTGCGTGTGCGGGGCATAGGCATGCTGGCGGAAGCGCGCCGACAGGCACTCCAGCGGTGCCGCCGGCGACACGCTGAAGAAGTTCGTCGCTTCGCCGGCGCCCAGCTGATCCAGGCCGAAATCGTTCCTCGACATTTGCCTCTTCTAGCACATTGACCACGGGTCCCGCCGGCGCATGATCCGTCGTCAACGAGGTTGAAGGGAGAAGACGCATGGAAGAGGTAGGCATCCTGGCGACTGGACTCGGCTTTCCCGAGGGGCCGGTCGCAATGCCCGACGGCTCGGTGATCCTGACCGAGATCCGCAACAATCGCTGCTCGCGCGTGACGCCGGACGGCAAGGTGTCGCTGTTCTCGGCGACCGGCGGCGGACCGAATGGCTTGGCGGTCGGCCCGGATGGCGCGCTTTATCTCTGCAACAACGGCGGCAGCCGTTATGTCGAGGGCGTGTCGATGGGCGTGGGTCCGCATCCGGACTACAAGTTCGGCTCGATCCAGCGTCTCGATCGCGCGACCGGCGCCGCCACCACGCTCTACACCGCATGCGACGGTCACAACCTGTCGGCCCCCAACGATCTCGTGTTCGACAAGCAGGGCGGCTTCTACTTCACCGATCTCGGCAAGCGCTATGCCCGGCATCGCGATCATGGCGGCGTCTACTACGCGCTGCCCGACGGATCGAAGATCGTGGCGCTGGCCTACCCGATGCTCAGCCCCAACGGCTGCAGCCTGTCGCCCGACGGCAAGACGCTCTACGTTGCCGATACCGAAGGTGCGCGGCTTTGGGCGTTCGATGTCGAAGGGCGCGGTGTGCTGCGCAAGCCCACGGGCCACGCACCACACAGTGGGCGTGTGATTGCGGGCTTGCCCGGGCCCGCCCGCTTCGACAGCCTCGCGGTGCTGGAGAACGGCAACATCACGGTGGCGACGCTCACCACCGGCATGATCAGCGAGATCTCGCCCGCCGGCGCGCTCATCCGCGAGGTCAAGATGCCGGACATCTATCCGACCAACATCTGCTTCGGCGGCGCCGATCGGCGCACCGCCTACATCACGCTGTCCGATTCAGGCAGGCTCGGGACGATGCAATGGCCAACGCCCGGCCTGAAGCTCAACTACGAATGACGTGGCCTTGCAACCGGGCAATGGGAGACCGATATGGCTGACAACGGACAGACAATCATCGACCTCGACAGGAAGCGCATGCAGGCAATGGCGGCCAAGGATGTCGCGACACTCGAGACCTTGCTGGCCGACGACCTGATCTATGCGCATTCCTCGGCGCGCCTCGACACCAAGCGGAGCCTCATCGATGCGATGGTGTCGGGCGCCACGGTGTACACCGGTGTCGAGCCGTCCGAGGTGAAGGCGCAGGATCTCGGCGACGCCGTGGTGCTGACCGGGATCGCCCAGATCAAGGTCACGGCCAACGGATCGCCCCTGGCTTTCGGCGTGCGCTTCACCGATGTCTACGCCAAGCGCAACGGGCGCTGGCAGATGGTAACCTGGCAGTCGACGCGGCTGCCCACGTGAGGAGACAGTCATGAGCGAAGCCAAACTCGCCCCCAACATGCCGAAATGGATGGTCGATCACGTCGACAAGTATCTCTCCAGCGGCGGCAAGGAAGGGCACATGTACACGCTGACGCCGCCCAATTCGGCGCCCATTACCGTGCCCTCCCTGCTGCTGATCACCACGGGCCGCAAGAGCGGGCAGAAATTCCTGTTCCCGCTGTTCTATGGCAAGACCGGCGACAGCTACTACATCGTCGCCTCCAAGGGCGGCGCGCCGGAACATCCGGGCTGGTACCGCAACCTCCTCGCCAATCCCGAGGTCGAGATCCAGGTCGGCACGGCCAAGATGCGGGCCAGGGCCCGCACCGCCAAGGGCGAGGAGCGTGCCCGCCTGTGGACGGACGCCGCCGTGTTCTGGCCGCCTTACATCGACTACCAGAAAAAGGCAGGCGACCGCGAGATTCCGGTGGTGGTGCTCGATCCGGTGCATTGATTCATTCTCCTCCCCAGCTTCGCTGGGGAGGTGTCCGCGTCTTCGCGGACGGAGGGGTCATGAGCAACCCTCCTGTGCCCTTGACCCCTCCGTCGCCGTATGACGGCGACACCTCCCCAACTTCGTTGGGGAGGGAGATGATAGTCCCCTCGCCTTGCCTTTCGGCATGCGAGTTGCCTAAGCTTCCGTCAGATCCAATGACGGTGAGTCCATGGCGATTGCCAAGCGTCAGTTGCGCTTTGGCGCCTTCTTCAGTGTTCCCGGTTGCCATCCGACGGGATGGCGCCATCCCGATGCGATCTGCGAGACGGACCTCGACATGCGGCTGCTCGCCGAGATGGCGCGCATGGCCGAGCACGGCAAGCTCGACTGCATGTTCTTCCAGGACAGTGTCGCGATTCCGGGCAGCACTGCCGTTTATGGCGCCAAACCGTTCCGGGTGAAGAACGGCCGCCAGGCGCACATCGAGCCGATGAGCGCCATCGCGGCCCTGGCCGCCGTCACCAGCCGCATCGGCCTCGTGTCGACCTGCACGACCTCCTACAACGAGCCATACAACGTCGCGCGGCGCTTCCTCACCATCGACCACATCAGCGGCGGCCGCGCCGGCTGGAACCTGGTGACCTCGCAGGCCGAGGACGAAGCCGTCAATTTCGGCCGCGACGCCCATTTCGAGCACGGCGTGCGCTACGACCGCGCTGCTGAGTTCCACGACGTCGTGATCGGCCTGTGGGACAGCTGGGAGGACGACGCCTTCCTGCGCGACAAGGAAAGCGGCGTCTGGTTCGACTACGACAAGATGCACATCCTGCGGCACAAGGGTAAGCACTTCACGGTGCGCGGGCCGCTCAACGTCGCGCGCTCGCCGCAGGGCCGGCCGGTGGTGGCGCAGGCCGGATCGTCCGACGTCGGCATGGAGCTCGCCGCGCGCACCGCCGAGATGGTCTTCACCGCCCAGACGACGATCAAGGAAGGCCAGGCCTTCTGTAACGAGATGCGCTCGCGCATGGACAAGTACGATCGCGGGCCCGACCACATCCGCATCTTCCCCGGCATCATGCCGATCGTCGGCCGCACCGAGTCCGAGGCGCAGGAGAGGTACGAGGAGCTGCGCGGCATGGTCGATGACGGCGTCGGCATCGCCGGCGTCGCACGCCTGGCCGGCGGCGTCGACATCTTCGCCTGCGACCCCGACGGCCCGCTGCCCGAGCTGAAGCCCAGCAACGCGGCACGCGCTCGCCAGGAGATGATCATCGCCATGGGCAAGCGCGGCATGACCATCCGCCAGATCGGCCGCGTGCTCGCCATGAGCCAAGCCCATCGCGTGCTGTACGGCACGCCCAAGTCGCTGGCCGACGACATGCAGGCCTGGCTCGAGGCCGGCGCCTGCGATGGCTTCAATCTCCTGTTCCCGCACTATCCCAAGCCGCTCGAGGAGTGGGTCACGCTGGTCATCCCCGAGCTGCAGCGCCGGGGCATCTTCCGCACCGAGTACGAGGGCAAGACGTTCCGCGAGAATCTCGGCGTGCCGATTCCCGAGAACATCCACGTCAAGAACCGCAGCAGCGTCCAGGTCAGCGCGGCGGCGTCCAATGACTAGCCCGAATTTCTCAAAGGGGCGCCAGCTCCGTCTCGGCGGCTTCTTCAGCGTGCCGGGCAATCATCTGGCGGGCTGGCGCCATCCCGACGCGCTGGTCACTGCCGACATGGATTTCCAGCTCTACGCCCACATCACCCAGGTCGCCGAGGCGGCCAAGTTCGACACCATCTTCTTCCAGGACACGGTCGGCGTGTCCGGCAGCCGCGCCCTGGCGCGCGGCGAGCGCACCCGGGCCAAGCTTTCGCGCACGGTCAAGCTCGAGCCGACGGCGACGCTCGCGGCCCTTGCAATGGTGACCAGCCGCATCGGCCTCGTGGCGACGGCGACCACGACCTACAACGAGCCCTACAATATCGCCCGCCGCTTCGCCTCGATCGATCACATCAGCGGCGGCCGCGCCGGCTGGAACCTGGTGACCTCGCAGATCGAGGACGAGTCGGAGAACTTCGGCTTCGACGAGCACATGGCGCACGCCGACCGCTACGAGCGCGCCGCCGAGTTCTACGAGGTCGTGACCGGCCTGTGGGACAGCTGGGAGGATGGCGGCCTGCTGCGCGACAAGCAGAGCGGCGTCTACATGGACCGCGACAAGGTCCATTTTCTCGATCACGTCGGCAAGCACTTCAAGGTCAAGGGGCCGCTCAACATCACGCGCTCGCCACAGGGTTGGCCGGTGATCGCGCAGGCCGGATCGTCGGAGGCCGGGCGCGAGCTCGCCGCCCGTACCGCCGACGTGGTGTTCACCGCCCAGACCAGGATCGACGAGGCCAAGGCGTTCTACGCCGACATCAAGAAGCGTGCGGCACGCTACGGCCGGGGGCCGGACGACATCAAGATCATGCCCGGCCTCACGCCGGTGCTCGGCCACACGATGAGCGAGGCGCGCGAGGCGTACGAGTACCTGCAATCGCTGATGCCCGATGACGTCGCGCTGCAGTCGCTGTCGCACATCTCGGGCGGGCTCGATCTTTCCAGGTACCCGCTCGACGGGCCGTTGCCCGAGCTGCCGCCCAGCAACGCCGCCAAGGCGCGCCAGGCACTGGTGGTGAAGACGGCGCGCGAGAACAACATGACCTTGCGCCAGATCGCCCGTCACACAGCGGCCGGCACCGGCCATCGCGTGCTGGTCGGCACGCCCGAGTACATGGCCGATGAGATGCAGGCCTGGCTCGAGGAGGAGGCGGCCGACGGGTTCAACGTCGTGTGCAACCACTATCCCAAGCCGTTCGAGGATTTCTGCCGCCTGGTCGTGCCCGAGCTGCAGCGGCGCGGCGTGTTCCGCACCGACTACGAAGGCACCACGCTCAGGGAAAATCTGGGCTTACGCGTACCGGAGAACCGATACACGCGCGAGGCGCGCCTCGCCAAAATCAAGGAGGCGTCATGAACAAGCTTTTTGGCTGGCCGGGAGCGCGCCACTCCGTTCATTCTCCTCCCCAGCATCGCTGGGGAGGTGTCCGCGTAATCGCGGACGGAGGGGTCATGAGCCATGAGACTCATGACCCCTCCGTCGCCGCAAGACGGCGACACCTCTTCAGCGAAGCTGGGAAGGAGAATGAACGGAGTGGCGCGCTCCCGGCGAAGAGGATACTGGCGGCTGTGATCGCCGGGCTCGCCGTCCTGTCGGCCGCGACGACAGCCATGGCCCAGGGCCCGACCGAGAAGGTCCGCAAGATCAACCTCTATACCTGGCCGCAGGCGGCGCTGCCGCAGCACTACCAGGCGGCGCAGCTGATCGCCCAGCAATGGCGCCAGCTCGGGCTCGACGTCGAGGTCAAGCCATTGCAACGCCAGCAGCAGACCCAGCTCATCTGGTTCAGCCGCGACAAATGGGACACCACCACGTGGCGCATGGTCGGCCGGCCCGAGCGCAGCGATCCCGACGAGTTTCTCTACAGCCTGTACCATTCGAGCTATGCCGAGAAAGGCTACAACTTCATCGGCTACAACAACCCGGAGTACGACAAGCTGGCGGAGAAGCAGCGCACCCAGCTCGATCCCGAGGAGCGACGCAAGACCGCCTATGCCATGCAGCAGATCATCAACCGTGATCAGCCGCAGGCATTCCTCGTCCATCCGAAGTATCCGCTGGCCTTCAACAAGGCGGTGTTCAAGGAGGATACGGTCGTCAACCAGAGCGGCATCGGCATCCGCAACGTCTGGACCTTCATGAAGATCGAGCCGCTGGGCGCACAGAAGGACCTGATCATCAACAGCAACGAGGTGATCAACGCCACCAACCCGCTCTATATCGGCGGCGCGGTCGACAGCTGGGTCACCGACCTGATCTGGGACCGCATCATGCGCATCGGGCCGGACGGCCTGCCGCAGCCGTGGGCGGCCGAGACCGTCAACTGGGTCGACGACAAGACCGTCGAGATCAAGCTGCGCGCCGGCATGAAATGGCACGACGGCAAGCCGGTGACGATCGACGACGTGGTCTTCTCCTTCCAGACGCCGGCCGGCTCCAAGGCACCGATGTACAAGCCGTTCGTCACCGACATCGTCGAGATGGAGAAGGTGGGCGAGCTCGGCCTGCGCTTCAAGCTGAAGCAGCCCAACACCACCTTCCTCGCCGCCTCGCTGGCCAAGATCAACCTCATTCCCAAGCACATCTGGGAGCCGGTGCTGAAGGACCTCGAGGGCAAGCCGGAGACGGCCGAGCAGCTCAAGGAGGTCTCCAAGATCGGTTCCGGCCCGTTCAAGCTCGTTCGCTGGTTGCCGACCGAGGAAATCCTGACCGAGCGCAACGCCGAGCATTTCTCGGCGCCCAAGATCGAGCGCTGGATCATGCGCATCGTTCCGAATGCCGAGGCAACGCTCGGCATGCTGAAGCGCGGCGAGCTCAATTTCCTCGGCATGTTCAACGGCGACCCCGAGGTGCTGGTCAAGTTCGCCAAGGAAAATCCGGATATCGCCATCAGGAGCGAGGTCGATATCGGCTTCGAGTACGTCGCCTTCAACAACCGCCGCCCGCCGTTCGACGACGTCGCCTTCCGCCGTGCCCTGTCGGTCGCCATCGACCGCCGCCTGATGGTGTCGGCGGCCTGGCAGGACTACGCGATCCCGGCCAACAGCCACGTCTCGCCGGTGCTGAAATTCTGGCACGACCCATCGGTCGACACTTTCAAGACCGGCCTCGCCGACGCCAGGAAGATCCTGCAGGACGCCGGCTACCGAGTCGTCGCCGGCAAGCTCTACTACCCGGTCGGCAAGTCGGAAAAGCTGACGACGGAATAAGATGCAAGACGTGCTGTCATCCCGAGCGCAGCGAGGGACCTTTACGGATCCCCAAAGATCCCTCGCTTGCGGCGCTTGCGGAGCAAGCGCCTTTCTCGGGATGACAGAGTGCGGGTGCGCGCTCCCATGAAGCTCGTCCTCGAGCGCTTCGCCCACAACGCGCTGGCGCTGCTTGCCGTCACCACGATCCTGTTCTTCATGTTCCGGCTGATGCCGGGCACGCCGCTCGCCGCCTTCATCAACGAGAACCTGAACGCCGACCAGCAGCAGGCGATGCTCGAGCAGTTCGGGCTCGATAAGCCGATGTGGATGCAATACCTCATCTATCTCGGCAACCTGCTGACCGGCGAGATGGGCCTGTCGTTCTTCCAGCGCCGGCCGGTGACGACCATCCTGCTCGAGGTGCTGCCCAACTCGATCGTGCTGACGCTGACCTCGCTGATCATCGCCTACATCTTCGGCGTGCTGGCCGGCGCCTGGCTGGCCTGGCGGCGCGGCACCTGGATCGAGCGCGTGGCGGTGCCGGCCGTGCTGGCCACCCGCGCCGCGCCGGAATTCTGGATCGGCATGGTGCTGCTCGCGCTCCTGTCGTTCAACGCCGGCTGGTTTCCCTCGGGCGGCGCCAGCAGCCCCGGTCTTGCCTACAACAGCATCTGGGAGCGCATGCTGTCGTGGGACTACCTGCACCATCTCGCCCTGCCCATGCTCACCCTCGCTTTGTACCTGCAGGGCCTGCCACTCCTGCTGATGCGCTCCAACATGCTCGAGGTGATGCACGAGGAGTTCGTCACCATGGCGCGCATGAAGGGCCTCTCCGAATGGCGCATCGTCATCGGCCATGCCGCGCGCAATGCGCTGCTGCCGGTTGTCACCGCCTTCGCGCTGGGCGTCGGCCTGTCGATGGGCGGCAACGTCGTGATCGAGACGGTGTTCAGCTGGCCGGGCATCGGCAGGCTGCTCGTGCAAGCCGTGTCGGTGCACGACTACCCGCTGGCCCAGGGCGCCTTCCTGATGATCGCCCTGGTGCTGGCGATGATGAACTTCGTCGCCGATCTCCTCTACATGGTGCTGGATCCACGGGTGAGCCATGGTCGACGCGCCTGAGACCAGCGTGGTCGTGCCGCGGCACCGCGGCCGCGGGCAGTCGATCCTGCCCGTGCTGCGCCGCATGGCGGCGATGCCGCTCAAGGATCCGTTCGCCTTCGCCGGCCTGCTGATCTACCTGCTGTTCGCCGTGGTGGCGCTGCTGGCCGACCAGCTGGCGCCGGTCGATCCGCTGGAGATCCTGTTCACCCAGGCCGGCAAGGTCGCCGCCAACCTGGGCCCGAGCGGCGAGTTCCCGCTGGGCACGACCAATCTCGGACGCGACATCTATGCCCAGCTGGTGCACGGCACGAGGAGCGCGCTCGCCGTCGGCCTGTCGGCCGCGGTGATCGTCGCCACGGTCGGCACCGTGGTCGGCCTGCTGGCCGGCTATTTCGGCGGCGCGACCGATGCGGTGCTGATGCGCATCGCCGACATGGCGCTGTCGCTGCCCTTCCTGCCGTTCGTCATCGTGCTCACCGGCTTCCTCGGCGCCAGCACGTCGAACATCGTGCTCGCCGTGGCGCTGCTCTTGTGGCCCAATTCGGCGCGCGTGATCAGGAGCCAGGTCCTGAGCCTGCGCGAGCGCGCCTATGTCGAGGCCGCCCGCGTCACCGGGGCGAGCCACCGCCGCATCCTGTTCGTGCACATCGCCCCCAACATCCTGCCGCTCAGCTTCGTCTATGCCGCCATCGCCATCGGCTGGGCGATCATCACCGAGGCCAGCGTCAACTTCCTGGGCTTCGGCGATCCGACCAGCGTGTCGTGGGGCATGATGCTGCAGGACGCCTTCACCTCGCAGGCGCTGTCGCGCGGCCAGTACGCCTGGTTCGTGCCGCCCGGCATCTGCATCATCCTGGTGGTGGTCGCCGGCTTCTTCATCAGCCGCGGCTACGAGGAGGTCTTCATGCCCAGGCTGCGCGGCCGATGATCCTCGAGGTCGACGGCTTGCAGATACACTATCGCACCGCCGGCGGCACGGTGCGCGCCGTCGACGGCGCATCCTTCGCCATCCCCGAGGGCCGCATCGTTGGCCTGGTGGGCGAATCGGGCTGCGGCAAGACGACGGCGGTGCGCGCCATCATGGGCGTGCTGGCCGAGAACGGCCGGCGCGCCGGCGGCCGCGTGACCTTCAAGGGCAAGCCGATCGACGAGGCGACGACGAAGCCGCTGCTGTGGCGCGACATCGCCTACGTACCGCAATCGGCAATGAGCTCGCTCGATCCGGTCTATACCGTGGGCTCCCAGATCGTCGAGGTGCTGACCAAGCGCGGGCGCTACGGCAAGGCCGCGGCGCGCATCAGGGCGGCCGAGCTGTTCAACCTGGTGGGCTTGAGCGAAAGCCGGCTCGGCGACTATCCGCACCAGTTCTCCGGCGGCATGCGCCAGCGCGCCGCCATCGCCATGGCGCTGGCGCTGGAGCCCAGCCTGCTGCTGGCCGACGAGCCGGTGACCGCCCTCGACGTCATCGTGCAGCGCCAGATCCTCGACACGCTGCGCGCCCTGCAGCAGCGGCTGAAGCTCTCCATGGTGCTGGTCACGCACGACATCAGCGTCGTCGCCTATCTCTGCGACGAGGTCGTCGTGATGTATGCCGGCCAGGTGATCGAGAGCGGGCCGGTGCGCGAGGTGCTGGGCCAACCGCGCCATCCCTACACGATGGGCCTGCGCAACGCCTTCCCCGACCTGATGTCGGACGCGCTCGATCTGGTGCCGATCGCCGGCAGCCCACCCGATCTCGGCGACCCGCCGTCGGGCTGCCGTTTCACCCCCCGCTGCCCGTTCGCGCTTGCCAGCTGCAGCACGCAGCCGGCCTCCATCGGAGCCGGAAGCAACCAGGCACACGTCTCGGCCTGCCTGCGCGACGGCGAAGCCGATCACCTTCGCACCTCCGCCCTGGACCCCGTGACATGGCAGCGCTCGTCAGCGTACGCGACGTCGTAAAGCACTTCCCGGTTGCGCGCTCGCTCGGCGAGGTGGTGCGTGGCGAGCGGCCGGTCGTGCGCGCCCTCGACGGCGTCAGCTTCGAGGTCGGCGCCGGCGACGCGGTGGCGATCGTGGGCGAATCTGGCTGCGGCAAGACCACGCTCGGCCGGCTGATGCTGAAGCTGGTCGAGCCGACCACCGGGTCGATCACCTTCGACGGCTCGGGGCTGGGCGGCTTGAAGGGCCCGGCGCTCAGCGAGTTCCGGCGCCAGGCGCAGCTCGTGTTCCAGAACCCGTTCGATGCCCTGAACCCGCGCTTCACCATCTACCGCGCGGTCGCCGAGCCGCTGGTCAATGCCGGCATCCCCGAGGCCGAGCATGCCGACCGCATCGCCGCCGCCTTTCGCCGCGTCCACCTGCCCGACCTGGATCGCTATCTCGACAAGTACCCGCACCAGCTGAGCGGCGGGCAGCTGCAGCGCGTCGTGCTGGCGCGCGCTCTGGTGCTGGCGCCGCGCTTCCTGGTCGCCGACGAGCCGGTGTCGATGCTCGATGTCAGCGTGCGCGCCGGCATCCTCGCCCTGATGCGCGAGGTGCGCGACGACATGGGGCTGACCGCCATCTACATCTCGCACGATCTCGCGCTGGTGCGGTACCTCTGCGATCGAACACTGGTGATGTATCTCGGGACCATCGTCGAGGACGGCTCGACCGAGGAGATCGTGCGGCGGCCGCGCCATCCCTACACCCAGGCGCTGGTCGCCGCCGTGCCGGTGCCCGATCCCGACCAGTCTCGCGCGCCCCTGCCGATCAAGGGCAACGTCCCGGACGCCCGCGAGCCGCCGTCGGGCTGCCGCTTCCGCGACCGCTGCCCGCATGCCTTCGCCCGCTGCAGCGACGAGCCACCACTGCTGCGCGCCATCGCCGACGGTCATCGGGCGGCGTGCCATCTGGAGATGGGCTAAGTCTTCGCTGGGACCGCGCCACTCCAGTGGCGTCCACGGGATTTATGGTCGACGAGAAGAGCGCCCTCGGAGTGGCGCGGTCCCGGCGTATGATCACCGCTTCCTGATATCTGCCAGCAGGCGATCGACGAACTTCGGCGACAGGCCGAGCATCGCTTTTTCGTCGGCGAGCTCGCGCTCGAGCTGACCCAGCGCCGCGACGAACGAGCCGCCCTTGGACAGGGCCGCCTCGACGATCTTGCCGGCCTGTTCCTTGCCCATCTTCTCGGCCAGCAGGAAGGTCGCGCGCTCGGCCAGGACAGCACCATTGGTCGCCGCCAGGCTGGCGGCCAGACGATCGACGTCGATCACCAGGCCGGGCGCCACCTCGGCCATCGCCTCGACCGCCGAGCCCATCGACTCCACGAGTGCAGCCAGCGTCGGCCATTCCGCCTGCCAGCCGCCCAACGCGCGCTCATGCTCCTGCGGCAGGCCGGCGACGATCGTGGCGGCAAGCTGCGGCGCCCGGCTCGCCGCGGTGAGCACCGTGCCGGCGCCGACCGGGTTGCGCTTGTGCGGCATCGTCGACGAGCCGCCACGGCCGGCACCCGTCGGCTCGCTCGCCTCCGCGACCTCGAACTGCATCATGAGCGCGATGTCGCGCGCCGCCTTGCCCAGCGCACCGACCACCAGCGCCACATCCTGCGCAAAGGCCGCGACCCTGACGCGCTGGGCAAACCACGGCGCCGGCGGCAACGCGAGGCCAAGGCGACTCGCCAGCAGTTTCATCACGGGCTCGGCCTTCTCGCCCAGCGCCGAGAGCGAGCCGGACGCGCCGCCGAACTGCAGGATCTGGGTCTCGGCAAAGCTCTCTTCGAGCCGGCGCGTCGCGCGATCGATGTCGGAGGCCCAGCCGGCGATCTTCTGGCCGAGCGCCAGCGGCGTCGCCGGCTGCAGCAGCGTGCGGCCGAGCATCGGCGTGGCGCGATGCCGGCGCGCCAGCCCGGCCAGAGCCGTCACGATGCCGTGCAGGTCCTCGAGGAGCGGCGGCACGGCTTCGCCGAGCTGCAGCACCATCGCGGTGTCGATGAGATCCTGGCTGGTCGCCCCCCAATGCACGGACGCCGCCGCCCCGGCGTCGCGCTTGCGCACCTCGGCGGTCAGCGCCCGCACCACCGCCACGGTGAGCGTGAGATTGCGCCGCGCCGTCTCGGCGAGGGCGACCGGATCATAGAGGTCGGGATTGCAGGCCTGCTCGATCACCGCCAGATGCTTCTTCGGGATCAGCCTGGCGCGGGCGACCGCGACGGTCAGTGCCGCCTCGAAACGCAGCATATGGCGCAGCGTTGCCTGATCGGAAAACGCCTCTGCCGTTCTCGCCGCCGCGCCCAACGCATTGACCAATCGTCCCGCCATGCTGCTCCTCCCTCGCGTCTGCACTGTAGCGGCTCGATCGAATGCCCGTCATTCATCTGCTGATCTCGCGTCTCAGCGGGCACGACGATGCCGAGGACACCAGGCAGCTGGTCGAGGAGGCCGGACGCAAGGCCGGCGGCAGACCATTTCTGTAGCGCGCACGGGTCCGCACTGTAGGTGTGGAAGTTCGATTGCTCGACGGGCCCGTCCTGAACGGCGATCTCGCCTTAGAGCGCGGCGGAGATGCCGAAGATGGTGCCGCTTCGATCTGCGCCCATACCGTGTCGGATTGATCACCGCAGGCCGCTTTCTGACACCGACGAGATCACAACGGTCCCGGATGACAGCCACGCAAGGCGCGCGGTACAGATCGGAAAAAGGAGGAGACGATCCCGCCCGTCAATGTCGGTCGCCTGGTCGATCTGATCCGCGTCGTCGTGCGCCGCCAGCCTGACGCGCCGGCGATCGAGTTCGAGGGCGGTATGCAAACCTACCGCGAGACGTACGAGGCTGCGCTGCGTCTCGCCAGCGGGCTCCGCCAATCAGGCCTGCAGCCGGGCGATGCCGTCGGCATGCTGGCCGGCAATAGCCCTGCCTATCTCGAGATCTATCTCGCCTGCCAGCTTGCCGGGCTGGTGGCCGTCCCGCTCAACTACCGCTCGGTGCCGGACGACGTCGCCTATGTGCTGGGCAACTGCCGGGCGCGCGGTGCCTTCGTCGGCCTCGACTATCGCCACGTGATCGACGCCGCGCTGTCGCGCTTGCCGGCGTTGCGGCCCGAGGCGATCTTCGAGATCGGCGGCGCCCGCCATCTCGAGCTGCGCAATCACGGCGCCGCCGATGCCCTGCCCCCGGTAACCCCGCTCGCACCGGCCACCATCTTCTACACCTCGGGCACCACCGGCTTCCCCAAGGGCGCGATGATGAGCCATCTCAACGTGCTGGCGCGACTCACCTCGTGGGGCTGGGAGCTCGGGTTGAACGCGACCGACGTCGTGCTGGTCCCCGGGCCGGTGTTCCACATGTCGTTCTCGTCGATTGCGCTGATCACCCTTGCGGCCGGCGGCCGCGTCGTCCTGATGCGCGATTTCGAGCCGGCCAATGCACTTGCCCTGATGGGCCGCTTCGGCGTCACCTGGTTGTTCCTGGTGCCCAAGATGATCTCGATGCTGCTCGAGGCGATCGCGGCCGGCGGCGATCGCGGCGCCGGCCGGAGCCTGCGCGGCCTCCTGAGCTCGGGCTCGCCGCTCGCTGCCGACGTGCTGGACGCCCTGGTGCGCGCTTTCCCCAAGGCGCGCATCGCCGACGCCTATGGCTGGACCGAGACCGGCTGGGTGAGCCTCTGCCGCCACGACGAGCTTCTCGGCGGCAAGCGCTCGGTCGGCCGCGCCGCCTTCGGCTGCGAGCTCGCCGTGCTCGACGCCGACGGCCACGAGCTGCCGGCCGGCGAGGTCGGCGAGGTCCATGCCGCCAATCCGGTCACCTTCCTCGGGTATTTCGGCAATTCGGCTGCCACGGCGGCGACGCGCCGCGGCAAGTGGGAGACCGGCGGCGACATGGGCTACCTCGACGCCGACGGCCATCTCCATCTTGTCGATCGCAAGAACGACATGATCCTGAGCGGCGGCGAGAACATCTATCCGGCCGAGATCGAGCGCGTGCTGGCCGAGCATCCACAAGTTCTCGAGGTCACCGTGGTCGGCGTGCCCGACGATCGATGGGGCGAGTCGCCTCGCGCCTGCGTCGTGCTTCAGCCGGGCGCCAGCGCCACGCCGCAGGAGCTGCTGGCGTTCTGCGACGGACGCATCGCGCGCTACAAGATGCCGCGCTCGGTCGACTTCCTCGACGCGCTGCCGCGCAACGCCATGGGCAAGGTGCTGCGCCGCGAGCTGCGCGAGCGCTACTGGCAGGGTCACGCCGTACGAGTGCGGTAAAGCGGCCGATGCCAGTCGCTACCCGGTCGCGCCGAGCGGCACGACTCCGATACGAAAGAAGGTAACCTCAATCGCGCGTGACGATCAGCGAAGCGTTCTGACCGCCGAAGCCGAAGGCGTTCACCTGCAGGGTACCATAGCGCATCGGCTTGGGCTGCCCGACCACCACCTCGAACACCGCTTCGGGATCAGGCTGGTCGGTGTTGGCGATGTGAAGGAAGCGATCCTCGCGCATGCCGAGCAGGCCCGTGATCACGCCCATGGCGCCGGACGAAGCGCCGCTGTGACCGACATGACCCTTCACGCCGGCCACCGGTAACGCTGTACGGCGCTTGCCATGCACCCGGTTGATGGCGCGGATCTCGGCCGTATCGCCCTTCGGCGTTCCCGTCGCATGGGCGATCAGGGCATCGACGTCGTCCGCCGTCCTGCCGGCGTCCTCGAGCGCAAGCTCCATGGCGCGGGCCTCCCATTGGCCGCTCGGTTCGGGCGCCGACGGGTGGAAGGCATCGGCCAGCGTGCCGTAGCCGCGCACGTACCCCAGAATCTCCGCGCCGCGCGCGCGGGCATGCGCGCCGCGCTCCAGCATCAGCATAGCCGAGCCCTCGCCGACCACGATGCCCGAGCGCTTGACGTCGAACGGCAGCATGGCGCGGCGCGAATCGGACGACGGCGCCGTCATGCCGTAAAGCGTGCTGGTGTAGAACGTCGCCGGCACGAATGCCCCGTCGGCGCCGCCGCCGGCCAGGCTGATGCCGCCCTCGGTGCCGCCTGCCACGATCGCGTCGGCGCGGCCGCTCTCGATCAGCCATGCCGCCGTGCCGATGGCGTCGAGCGAGGAGGCGCAGGCCGTCGTCACGGTGAGGCTAGGCCCGTGCAGGCGATGGCGCATCGCGATCTGCGACGCTGCCATGTTGGGATAGATCTGGATCTCGGTCTTGCGTGGGATCGCCTGCGGCCCCTCCATCTCGAGGCGATGCTGTGCCTTCATGAGCGCGCGCGAGCCGCCGATGCTGGTGCCATGCACGATGCCGGTGCGCAGCGGATCGAAGGCCGCAACTCCTGCCTGTTGCAGCGCCTGCTCGGCGGCGGCGAGCGCGAACTGGGCGAACAGGTCGGTGCCGTCCTCGATCTTGTCGTCCATCCAGTCCCGCGGCACGAAGCCTGCCACGGTACCCCACCAGGCGCGCTGGCCGGGCAGCGCCGGCGACCACGGCGCCGGGCCAATGCCGCACGCTCCTTCCATGATGCGACGATGAAACTCGCCAACCGAAAGACCGATGGCGGAGATGATGCCCATGCCGGTGATGGCAACGTCGTGCATCGTCCTTCCTCCCATTGCCTCTCACCATAACAAGAGTTACGGTTTGCACCAAGACCGGCGGAACGCGCCATGCGCAGTGCGCCACATTGGTCCGGGAGGGCAGCATGGGTCTGAAGACACCGCAGCAATATGTCGAGAGCCTGCGCGACGGCCGCGTCACCTACTGGGACGGCGAGCGCATCGACGACATCACCACGCATCCGCGCTTCAAGGTGCCGATCGCGCTCACCGCAGCCGACTGCGAGTACGACGCGCCCGATCTGGGCGCCCTGCGCCGCTATCGCACCGAGGCCGGCGATGACGCGCATCGCATCTACCAGATCCCGATGAACGAGGGCGATCTCGCGACGCGCGTCGAGATGCTACGCAACACCTCGATCGGCACCGCGGTGTCGGGCGTCTACATGGCGCTGATGAGCGTCAAGGACGATGTCGCCCAGGTCAATCCGCAATGCGCCGCCAACATCGAGCGCATGTACCGCTACTGCCGCGACAACGATCTGCGCGCCGCCGAGGTGATCACCGACGCCAAGGGGGATCGCAAGCGCCGCGCCCACGAGCAGGACGATCCCGACCTCTATGTCCGCATCGTCGACCGCAACAAGGACGGCATCGTGGTGCGCGGCGCCAAGCTGCACATCACCGCCGCGTCGCTAGTGCACGAGCTGGTGGTCATGCCGACCAAGGGCATGCGCCAGGACGAGAAGGACTACGCCGTCTCGTTCTCGATCCCGGTCAACACCAAGGGCGTCAGCATCATCAACCGGAGCTTCGCACCGGCGGAGCTCAACGCCTTCGACTATCCGGCGAGCGCCCATCACAGCATGCCGGAAGGCTTCGTGGTGTTCGACGACGTGTTCGTGCCGTGGGATCGCGTGTTCCTGGCCGGCGAAGTGCAGCTCGCCAGCCGGCTCGCCCAGTCGCTCGGCCTGTGGGAACGCACCGGCGGCCTGATCGAGGCGGTGCGCATGTCGGAGCTGTTCGTCGGCCTGGCCCAGCTCGTGTCCGAGCACCAGGGCAAGGACAAGGACCCGACGGTGATGAACACCATCGCCGAGCTGATCACCTATGCCGAGATGCTGCGCATGAGCCTCGACTATGCCTGCCGGCATTACGAGCGCACGCCGTCAGGCATGGTTCATCCCAACATCCTGGCGATCAACGCCGCCAAGTACTACTACGCCGCCAACTATCACCAGACGGTGCGCCATCTGCACGATGTCAGCGGCGGCCTGGTGCTGACCCTGCCGCTCGAATCGGACCTGCGCCACGAGCCGTCGGGCAGCTACCTGCGCAAGTACCTGCACACCAAGAAGGACGTCGACGTCGAGACGCGCATGCGGGTCTACAACCTGATCCGCGACCTCACCGCCGATGCCTATGGCGGCTGGCAGTTCGTGGTGGCCCTGCAGGCCGGCGGCGGCCTGACGGCCCAGCGCATCATGATGCATCGCACCTACGATCTCGCGCGCGCCAAGGAGCGCGCGCTGATCGCCGCCGGCGCGCTGCCCCGCGGTGGCGACGCTACGCGGAAGGCCGCCGAGTAGCGCGCGGAAATGTGCGCGATGCACCGGCAAGCGCCGGCGCATCGCGGGTCAACAGGTCGAGGCTCTGGTCGAACAGGGCGCGATTGCCCTCGAGGCGGAAAGCGCCGATCAGCGCCACGTTGGCAGACAGCAGCAGATGCGCGCGCAGCGCCGCATCGGCTGGCGCGAAACCAAGCTCGGCGAACGCGTCAGTGAGATAGGCCAGCACCAGCTTCTCCGATGCCTTGACGCTCGCCATGGCGCGCCGGTCGGATGTCGCCCAGATACGCATGGCGCGATCGAGCTGGAAGATGGTGCTGTTGAGCGAGATCGCCGCCAGCCGGCGGATCCGTGACAGCGGCCCCGAGGCGCCGTTGGCGGCGCGCTCGAGGATGCGTTTGACGTCGCCGCGGCTGAAATGGCGCGCGAGGGCGTCGAGATAGGCCTCCATATCCTGGAAGTGGTGATAGAAGCTCCCCGTCGAGACATGCAGCCGCCGCGTCAGCGCCGACAGGCGCAGTCCCGCGATGCCGGCCTCACAGAGCACCGCCTGCCCCGCCGCGATCCAGTCGTCGCGGCCAAGCCGCGGCGCACGGCGCGCGGCGGGTTTCAGGAGAGTCTCCGATTCATTCCAGCGTCATACGGGACGATACGAAGCGGCAAAATCGGAATCATTCGGACCTTCCTCCTCAGCTTCGATGGGGAGGTGTCGCCGTCATACGGCGACGGAGGGCTCATAGGCCCCTCCCGTGATTCATGCCCCCTCCGTCCACGATTGCGCAGACACCTCCCCAAGCACAGCTTGGGGAGGAGAACTCGAGCGTCACCCCGCAGTCACGCGCCGGGCCCGCCGCACCCGAAGCAGCACCACCAGCAGCGCGGCAACCGCAATCACCGCGCCGGCGACGATGACGGGATGCCGCTTCACCGAACCGACCGTTTGCGAGGCCCAGGTCTCGACGCGGCGCTGCCAGAAGGTGCCGGCGGCGGCGAAGTCCGGCTCGGCGCACTCGCGGCCGAAGTTCTTGGTCCACGGCTGGTAGGCGCCGGTCGCCACATAGCGGCGATAGATCGCCTCGGCCTTGGCCGGATCGGCGCTGGCGAAGGCGTGCCGGGCGGCCCAGCACAGGGTGGCGGCATAAGCCTGCGAGCGTTGCGGCAGGTAGTCGGCCGCGGCCAGCGCCTGGTCGGCGGCGACGCCGCGATAATGGTAACGCGTCTCGGGCTTGGGCGCGCTCGCCTCGAAGCGGCGAACCTCGTCGGGCCCGAGCAGCTTGCTCGGCGTGTCGCGGTAGCCGTTCGGGCTCGCCTGGCCGATGCCAGACGGGAACGAGCCGCCCATCGAGGCCTCGTCGGGCGGCCCCTCCGTGCCCATCAGCTGCATGCCGCGCTGTCGGGTCAGGACGGACAGCTTGAACAGCGCTTCGGCTCGATCGACCCATTGCCACGGCCAGTCGAAGGGCCAGCCTGGACGCGTCGCCTCGACCGCCGCGAGATAAATGCGCGCTTCCTCCTGGGTGGCGTTGTCGTCGCTGCGCGGCCGATTGGACTCGCGATCCGCCGAGGTGTCGAAATAGGGTATCGCCTCGGCAATCCGCCCGACACGAATGAGCCGGCGGGCGAGCAGCTCGCGCAGCTGCGGGATCGGCTGCACGCGGTAACCCCATTCGGCGTCGTTCGGCGGCGGTGCCGGCCGCGCCGGCGGCAACGCGTCGACGAACGTCTTGAGCTCGTCGACGCTGAGGACGCGTTCGGCGATGTAGATGACGTCGCCCCAGTAGGTCGCGGCTGCCGGAAACAGCAGGGTGAGCGAGTCGCGATACTCGCCCTGGCTGATCTTCATGACGGCGGTTTCCCCGCGCAACCGGGTCTGCGTGTCTGGATCGATCGCCGGCTGGGCATTCGGCGGCTCGAGTGCGGCGAACGCGGCGACCCAATCCTTGATCGCCGCTGCCCGATCGTCTCGACGCAACGCCAGCTTCGCGCGGATCCATAAGCCGAGCGGCCCTGCGGCCTGCGCCGTGAGCTTCTCGGCGAGCTCGTAACGTCCGGTCTGGTAGGCGAGCGCGGCGAGGCGGTCGAGATCCGGCCCGGGTGGAGGCGCTGGCTGGGCGACGACCGCCGCGCCGATGCTGACGACCGACTCGCTGTCGTTGCCGTAAGGCCCTTCGTCCCAGATAGTCGCGCCGTCGCGTGCAAGCACGTAGGCAACCAGCAGGCGACGGATCAGCGGATCGGCAGCGGCGCGCTTCAGCTCGGTTTCATCCTTGAGCAACAACCGCACCACTTCCCGCAACGACAGCAGGGCCATCTTCGAGCCGCGGTTGGCCTGCTCGGCGTAGAGCCGAACGGCATCCGCGATCATCCTCTGCCGGGCGGCCTCATCGGCGGTCAGCGGCGGAATGGCCCATTCGGGTTTCGACAGGCCGGCCTCGACGAGGTCGACCAGCGCTTCCTCGCCGAGACTGGCGACGGCGAGGCCCTGCGGATCGGGCGCTCCCGCTTCGGCGAGGCGGCGCGTTGCCTGGAAGGCGGCGCGCGCCTTCGCGAACTCACCCAGTCGCTGGTGGATCCTGCCCTGCATATAGGCGGAAGCGACCTCGCGAAGGCGCCGCTGATCGACCGGAAGGCGGTCGATCGCCTCGAACCAGCGCAGCGCGTCCTCGAAGTTGAAGGCGCGGAACTCGACGGCGCCGGCGATGTAGTCGAGCACGGCCTCCGGCAGCCCCCGGCCGGCCACCAGCACCGCCTCGCCGTCGTCGGCGCGGCGGGCCGCCTCGAGCTTTGCCAAGCGCGCCTGGACATCGAGGTTGGCGTCGGTCATCAGCCCCTGCCAGGCATCGGACTCCGCTTCGGCACGCTCCGACGTGATGACCTCCGGCGCCGTCCTGTCGTCGTAGCCCCAGGTCGGATCGTGCGGCTCGACGAGCTGCAGCCTGTCCTTGGGCGCGGCCACCAGACGTGAGGCCTCGAAATTGAAACCGAGACCGACCGGATCGGCGACGGTCTGGTCGCGGTTGTCGAGCAACTGCCAGGGAAAGTTCGGCCCGCAGGCGAGCGCCACGCTCACGCAGGCGGCGGCCAGCAGGGCGCCGACGACGATCTTATTCGATGACATCCAGTTCGCTCCGAGGCTGGGTGCAACGAGCCCAACCGATGACACGCGTGCGATGAGCGCGCAGGCGTCCTCCGCCTGCCGCTTCGAGGATCAGGGACCGGTCGCCGCTCGCGCCGGCCGTCCTGAGCCGGAACCCGTTGGCGCCGTCCGCCAGCGAACAGGCCTTGTCGAGCCGGACCTGGCGCGGCAGCAGCGCATCGGTCGCCCCGTCATTGGACAAGGCGACGGACCAGAGGTCGGCTCGTTCGGTCGGCACAAGCGAGGCGCCGATTTGGCGCGGTGGCAATGCGCCGCCGATCACCGCCCGCCAGGTCGCGAGGCTCCAGGCGCGCCGATCGGCATCGGTCGGCAGCCGGAACCAGGCGATGCCGACCAGCCCCTGCGGCGCAGCAACCGAGAGCCGGTTCAGGAAGCGCAGGATGGTCTCCGGCGCGGCCCCCAGCACGGCGCCATCACGCGCGCCGTTCAACAAGGGCGCCTCGCCCTCGACGCTCGCCAGACGGCCGTCGGAGTGCCAGCTCACGCGGACGTCATAGACCGGCAGGGCGACCCGGAACGGCCGACCCATGCGGCGACCGAATTCCCGGATCCAGCCCTCGGCGCGCGCCGGATCGAACAGGCCGCGCCGGGGGTCCTCGACGGCATGAACCTGCAGGACGATCTCGTCCACCGGCGGCGCAAGGGATTCCAGAGCACGGGAATTGAGCCAGGTCGGCAACGCCGTGATCGACAGCGCCAGCGGGCGCGGCAACCGGCTGCGCAGCCCGGCCAGTAAGCGCGCATAGGTCGCAAGCTTGGCGGTCGGGCAATCGTAGTCGATCTCCAGGCCGGTAAGGGCATTTCCCGACCCGGCCGCCGCCGCGGCACCTGAGGCCGTCGCGACCCTGGCCACGATCTGGTCGACCAGCGCGCCGATCCGCGCCTCGTCGAGCCGGCCGTCGATTCGGACCACGGCCACGACCGGCCGCCCGGCGCCCGCGAGGTCTTTCCAGGGCACGGCGACATCGGCCCAGCGGCCCGACCGGTCGGCCTCGGCCAGCAGCACGCGCCAGGCGCGCACGAGATCGGCCGAGCCCCGGACGGCGGCAATCACCGGCGGCGTCCAGGCGCGCTGCCAGATATAGGCGTCGTGGGCAAGCGGCTCGGTGGTGGTCCGAAGCTGCGGCGTCGATCCCGACAATCCGACGACACCCAGCAGCAGCAGCGCGGTCAGCAACCGCATGACGTCTTCCTTCGGCACCGGACCGACGACAATTCTCGCCACAACAGCGGCGTGGCGATGACCGATAGTGACAAAAATCGCGGCGTCTCGCGAGGGTCATGGTCATGCGGACCGCGGGCGTCTCGCCCATGAGCGGGCGTGGCGCCCGCGGTCCGGGAGACCGTGACCCTCGCAGCGAAATCTGGTTCCTCCACGTCATTGCAATGGGGCGATTTGCGGGCATGCTGGCCTGCAGGAGGATTGGCCCATGAAGTTCGGCATTTTCTACGAGCTGCAGCTGCCGCGGCCCTGGAAGGCGGGGGACGAGCATCGGCTCTACCAGAATGCCCTGGAGCAGATCGAGCTGGCCGACCGGCTGGGCTACGACCATGCTTGGCAGGTCGAGCACCACTTCCTCGAGGAATATTCCCATTCGCCGGCGCCGGAGTCCTTCCTGGCGGCCGCCAGCCAGCGAACCAGGCAGATCCGGCTCGGCCACGGCATCGTCCAGCTCACCACCAACCATCCGGCCCGGGTCGCCGAGCGCATTGCGACCCTCGACCTGCTGTCGAACGGCCGCTGCGAGATGGGCATGGGCGAGAGCGCCTCGATCACCGAGCTCGAGCCGTTCGGCGTCGCGATGGAGAGCAAGCGCGAGATTTTCGAGGAGGCGGTGCGGGCGATCATCCCGATGTTCGGCGACGCACCGACCGAGCACCAGGGCAAGTATTTCAACATGCCGCTGCGCCAGGTGGTGCCGAAGCCGCTGCAGAAGCCGCACCCGCCGCTGTGGGTCGCCTGCTCGCAGCTCGAGACGCTGGCCAAGTGCGGCGAATGGGGCATGGGGGCGCTGGGCTTCCAGTTCGTCTCGGCCGACGCCGCGCACGCCTGGGTGCACGCCTACTACAACGCCTTCGTGAAGCGGCAGAAGAAGCTCGCCGACTACCGGACCAACCCGAACATCGCCCTGGTCTCCTTCTTCATGTGCGCCAAGACCGACGAGGAGGCGCGCGAGCGAGCCGACGGCGACACTTTCTTCCAGTTCTCGCTGCGCTTCTACGGCCAGTCGGCGGGCCGCCGACGCCCGCCCGCCAGCACCGTCAACATGTGGGACGAGTACAACAAGTGGAAGAAGGCCAACCCGGACCTTCACGCCGCGGCGCTGCGCGGCGGCCTGATCGGCTCGCCCGAAACCATCCGCCGCAAGCTGCGCCGCTTCCAGTCGTCGAACATCGACCAGGTGGTGCTGCTGAACCAGGCCGGCAAGAACACCCACGAGCACATCTGTGAATCGCTCGAATTGTTCGCCAAGGAAGTCATGCCCGAGTTCCAGGAGGCGCATCCCAAGCTCCTGAAATGGAAGGAGCAGGTTCTCAATCGCGAGATCGGGCTCGAGGAGATCGACACGACGGCCTTCAACGACCGCTATGGGGGAGCGATGAAGCAGATGGGCCCGGACGCCGCCGAGGCGCAGGCGGCCGAGTAGCGCCGGCCCGCTCTGGGACGACAAGCCTCTTGTTATCCCCAGGCGCAGCGAGGGACCTTTCGCGCCATGTTGGTGACGGTATTCTCCGATGCCTCATGGTGTCCAAAGACGAGGGCCGGCGGCTGGGGTGCGTGGGCCAAGAGCGAACGCGTGCAATGGGGTGTCCAGTTCTCCGGGGCGTTCCGCCGAATGGCGAACGGCAGCAATGAAGCAGAGATCATGGCGGCGGCCTGTGCGCTCGCGAGCACCCTCCGGTCGGAGGTCGCAGCGATGGGCGACACGATCCTCTTCGAGATCGACAACGAGCATGCCTTGCGCCTGGTGACGCATGACGCGCCGACGGGGCGCCTGCCGCGCACGGACCTGGAGAAGGAAGCCATCGAGGTGCTTCTCACCCTGAAGAGCCGGCATGAGCTGATTTTCAAGACCAGGCACGTGAAGGGCCATAGTGGCCGGGAGCGCCGCGACCGGTTCGGCGTGAACGAGCTGTGCGACCGCCTGGCCCGAAAGCACATGCTGGAGGCCCGGCAACGAGCCTACGATCAGCGGCTGATCGAGAACGGCTCGCCGTCGCTCAGGCCTCGCCGCAAGCGCAAGAAGTGACGTCGCGAGAGCGAACCGCCTTCCTCGACCACTTTCTCGCGGAGGCACGACGCTCCCTCTGCACGGCGAACCGCGGCGCGACTGAGCGGGACGAAAACTGTTGTCATCCCTGGCGTCGCGAGGGACCCTTGCCGACAGGCGCAAGTCGAAGACGCCCGACGGAGGGAACATGAGCCGCAGCTACGACGTCATCGATGCCGACGGACATGTGCTGGAGCCCTTCACGCTCTGGGACGACTACATGGACCCGGCCTATCGCGCCCGCGCGCCCAAACTGGTCCGGGACGAGAACGGTCGCGAGAAGCTGTTGCTCGAGGACAAGCTGCTGGGCAGCAAGGCCGGCTTCGGCGGCATCGGCGGCGTCGGCGCCCGCCAGGGCGTCGTCCAGGCCAACGCGATGGATTACAAGGACGGCCGCAAGGGTGGCTTCGATCCGCACGCGCGCATTCCCGACATGGACCTTGACGGTATCGACGCCGCCTTCCTCTATCCCAGCCTGGGATTGTTCGCGGGCTCGGTCGCCGATCCCGCCTTTGCCGCCGCAATGTGCCGGGCCTACAATCGATGGCTCGCCGACTACTGCAAGCCCTATCCCGACCGGCTGTTCGGCATCGCCATGCTGCCGCTGCAGTCGATCGACGCGGCGATCGGGGAGATGCGGTTCGCCCGCAAGGAGCTGGGCTTCCGCGGCGGCTTCCTGCGGCCCAATCCCTACGCCGACCGCCTGTTGCACTCGCCCGACTACGAACCATTCTGGCGCGAGGCCGAGGAGCTCGACTTCTGCATCGGCCTGCACGAAGGCGGCAACAGCGGCATGCCGACGGTCGGCGTCGACCGCTTCGACGGCCGCGGCGCCCAGCACATCATCTCCCACACGATGGAGATGATGCTCGCCGCCATGAGCATGATCTGGGGCGGCGTCTGCGAGCGCCATCCCAGGCTGCGCGTCGCCTTCCTCGAATCGGGTGGCGGCTGGATCGCGCCGTGGCTCGACCGCATGGACCGCCATTTCGACGACCAGGGCTTCAACGACTCCGGCCTGAAGAATCGGCCGAGCGACATCTTCCGGCGCAACTGCTGGATCTCCTTCGAACCGGTGGAGGGCTCGATCGGAGCCCTCGCCGAGTATATCGGCCCGGACAAGATCCTGTGGGCGACCGACTATCCCCACCGCGACGGCTTCTTCCCCGGCGCCCCCGACATGATCCGCGAGCGCATGAAGGGCCTGTCGCCCGAGTCGCAGCACAAGGTGATGGCAGGCGGCGCCATGAAGTTCTACGGGTTGAACTGACGCAAACGGCCTCGCGAGGTGCCACTCGACCACCGTAGCCGAAGAGGGAACCCGCTCGCGGAAACTCGCTCTGCTCGCCGACGACGGCGATTCCGGCTTCGGTGGCGATCCGGCAGATTTCGTCCATCAGGGTGCTCAGGCGGAGAGCGCTTGAGCGACAGGCGACGCAAGCCAACAGGACAATCTTCCAAAGTCAGCCGGCGCTGGCCTCGACAGGTCTTGCGTGCCGCATGTTCGCTTCCGCCGCCCAACCCGTGGCAAGCGTGGCGAGCCCTGTTGGATCGTGTGGCGCCGCATCGCCACGCCAGACGATGTGCAGGTCGGGCCGCAGCAGGAACAGGCTGGCGCCGTAGACGCCGCGCACGCGCGGCTCGTCGCGACGGATGACCTCGAGCGGCGCGCCGCGCGCGCGAAAGGCAGCCTCCAGTGCGGCGGTATCGGCGTCGCCTTTCAGATCGAGCAGCGTGTAGTCGTCGCCCAGGATGTCCTGCATCGCCCGGCCGTCGGCCAGCCACATGTGCGGGATGCGCGCGCCGGGCACCGCCTTGGGATCGTAGCGGCTGACCTCCCACTCGGCCGTGTTGCCGGGCTCGTCGGCGATCAGCGGCGAGCCGGCGTAGGAGTAGCCCGCCTCCACGCCCACCATGCCGTGCATGCGCCGATGCCCGATCTCGAACAACCCGCCGAGCCGCGCGCGCAACGCCGCGCCTTCCGGGGTGTCGTCCCAGGCCTCGCGCGTCAGCTGGCTGCGCCAGATCGGCACGCCGGCGGCGGCCCACCCGGCGGCGTCGACATTGCGCCGCCCGATCGGCCGGCGCTCTCGCTCGTAGCCGTCCAGCAGGCCCGGCCCGCCCCAGCCCCGGATCGTGCCGGCGAGCTTCCAGGACAGATCGAAGGCGTCGCCGACGCCGGTATTCATGCCGAGGCCGCCGCTCGGGATCACCAGGTGGATGGCATCGCCGGCCAGGAACACGCGCCGGTCGCGATAGTGCTCGGCCAGCAGCAGATTGTGATGCCAGCGGATGACGTGCGTGATCTCGCAGGTGAAGGGGAAGCCGACCAGCCGCTCGATCACCGGTCGAAAATCAGTCTCGGCTGGCAGCGAGCTGTGCAGGGTGAACTCGGTACGGCAGCCCTGGGCGATCAGGGTCGTGCTATCGATATCAACAAAATTGTAGTGCCGCCCGCGCCCGGTGACGATCTTCCCATAGAGATCAGGGGAGCGGAAGATCACCTGCACCAGGGCGCGAATGCGGCCCTGCCCCTCGAGCTTGATGCCGGCCTTCTTGCGCACCGTGCTCGTGCCGCCATCGCAGCCGACGAGATATTTTGCCTGCAACTTCTCGCGCGTCCCATCGACGGTCGAGGCCTCGATCGTGACGCCTGAATCATCCTGGGTAAAGTCCTCCAGAGCGCAGCCGTAACGCACGGTGATGTTGGGCGTGCCCTCCGCCACCTCTTTCAACAGCGGCTCGAGCTTGTTCTGCGAGACGAGCTGATACGGTTCGAGCAGGAAAGCACCGTTGGGACTCTCGGCGATCTGCTGGCGGCGTTCGCCGACCGACGGGTATTTCAGCACCGCGATCGGCGGCTCGCTGAGCCGGCGGGTGAGAAAGACGTCCATCGGGTTGTCGGCCGGATAGCCAAGCGCCCGCACCCGGTCGGCAATGCCGAGGCGGCGGTAGAACTCCATGGTGCGCGCGTTCGAGCGATCCATCTTCGGGTAGGGCAGCGTCGTCGGGCTGCGTTCGATCAGCAGGCAGCGCACGCCGCGCCGGCCAAGGTCGATGGCCAGGGTGAGACCGACCGGGCCGGCGCCGACAACGATCACGTCGTAGGTGGGCAATGGTGTTTCCTCGTGTTGCGCGACTGTAGCATGTCATCCGTTCATTCGGACCGCAGGCGCCTGCCGGTCCAGGCGGCTTCGTTTTTGCTATGGTAGATTGCAAAGGAGTACCGCATGACCGACGAAATCGACGCAAAGACCTTCTGGAAAGCGCAGGGATGCCGCGCCATCGGCGTGGCCATCGTGACGGCGAAGGGGGTGGACGGGCCGGCCGGATTTCTTGCCCTGTCGGCCACGCATTTCTCGGCCAGCCCACCCATGATGATGGTATCGATCGGTCTCACGACCTCAGCCCTGGCCGCAGTTCGGCACGGCAATCATTTCGCCATCAACTACGTGCCCAAGGGGGCGGAGGCGATGGTCAAGGAGTTCGGCGGCGGCGGCTCCCTGAAAGGCGCTGACAGGTTCCTGCCCGGCGCCTGGGCCGAGCTGAAGACCGGTGCACCGACCCTCGTCGACTCCGTCGGCGTGATCGATTGCCGGCTCGACGAGTTGATCGAGCGACACGGCACCATCATCGCGCTGGGTCGCGTGGTGGCCTTCACGGCCTCGACCAAGGACCCGCTGATCAGCTTCCGCGGCGGCTATATCTGAACAAGGAAGCCGCAAGCAACCCCATGCCTGCCCCCTCTGTCGCGTGCCGGCCGGACACGCATCAACGCCATCTCGATGGGCCGCCTGCAGAAGACCCGCCAGACCACGAGCGCGCGGCCGGAGTATCTCAACGAGCCGGGCGAGACCTGCGGCGACCCTGCTATACACGACCGGTGGGCACACGACCAACGCGGTGTTGATGCGTCGAATACCCTACGACCCTGTCGAGGGCTTCACCGCCATCACCGTGCTCACGCGCTCGCAGGGCTTCCGCTTGATCGTGGCCGGCGAGTCGCGCTTCAAGACCATGGACCGGTTCCTGGCCGCGGCGCGTGCCGAGCCCGGAAAAGTCACCTACGGCGCGCCGGGCATCGGCAACACCACGCACGTCGGTGGCGGGACGACAAAGGCTTTGTCATCCCGAGCGCACGAGGGATCATTGCTCAGCGAGTGCTCACTCCCGACAGCGCTCGGCGGCGATCTCGGCGGCGCTGGTTGCCTCGGCGACCGCGTGAGTGAGGCGGCCGCCGTAGCCGGCGCGGACGGCGCCGATCGCGAACACGCCGGGCAGCGCGGTTTCGAAGGAAGCATCGGTGACGACGAAGCCGGCCGCATCGCGCGCGACGTGCGATCCCAGCAGGCCGACATTCGGCGCAAGCCCGACAAACACGAACAGGCCGCTGCAGGCGATCACCTCCTCGGCACCAGCCTCGCGGTCGCGCACGCGCACGGCCTCGACGCCGCTCTCGCCCAGCACCTCGACGATCTCGCTCGCCCAGCGCAGGCGGAAGCGCTCGTCATCGGCGATGCGCGATACGTAATGCTGCCGGGCGCGGAACATCTCGCCGCGAGTCACGATCGTCACGGCGCGCGCATATTGGCCGAGATGGATCGCCTCGGAGAGTGCCGCATCGCCGCCGCCTGCGACCACGACCTCGGCATCGCGGTAGAGGCCGCCGTCGCACCAGGCGCACTGCGACACGCCGCGTCCGGCAAGCCGCTCGGCCCCCGGCACGTCGAGGGTGCGCAGCTGGGCGCCGGTGGCGACGATCACCTGACGCGCCTGCCACGTGCCGTCGGGCCCGCTCAACGTCTTGACCGCGCGCCCCTCGATCCGATCGATGGCTGACGGAACCAGGGTGACGCCGAGCTCCTCGTTGCGGCTGAACAGGCCTGCCGCCAGGTCCGCGCCGCCGATCGGACCGGCCGACGGCCAGCCATCGAGCGCGCCCACGTTCAGCACCAGCCCGCCTGTCATACCGAGCTCGACGAAATGCGCCACCGAAGCTCCCGCGAGTGCGGCATGATGGGCCGCCGTCAGGCCCGCGATTCCGCCGCCGATCACGGCAATGTCGAAGCTCGTTCCTGTCACGCCAAGGCACTCCCTCTGCACGTCCATCTTGCCGCCGGCGCCGCGGCCCTGCCAAGCTCGCCGCTCCATCGTGCAGGAGAAACGCCGTGCGGCTCTATGTTACGCCCGCCTCGCCCTGGGTCCGGCGAGTCGTGGTCTCGATCCTCGAGCTCGGGCTGCGTGATCGCTTCGAGCTCGTGCAGACCCGGTGGCCGCACAGCTGGGGCACCCGCCGGGTCGCCCATCCCGGCGATTTCCCGCACGACACGCCGGTCGAGCGCATTCCAGCCCTGGTGGTGGGCGATCTCCATCTCGTCGAATCCCATGCGATCTGCGACTACATCAACGGCGAGCTGGGCGGCCATCGCCTGCTGGCCCGCGAAGGGGCGGCCCGCTGGCGCGCCTTGGCCGACGTCTCGGTCGCCAACGCCGTGATCGAGGCGCAGATCGCACGCCGCGCCGAGCTGCTGCGCGAGGAGCGCGAGCGCTCGGACGATTTCATCGGCAAGATGCGCGACCGCTCGTTGCGCTGCCTGGTCGCCCTGGACAAGCGCGCACCCGAGTTCGGCATGGACTTCGATCTCGCACAGATCACGATCGCCGTCGCCTGCGGCTACCAGGATTGGCGCTACCCGTCGGACGATTGGCGCAGCGACGCTCCCGTCCTCGCGAGGTGGTTCGACGGCATCTCGTCCCGGCCGTCGCTCATCGCCACGAGACCAGCCGAGACGCCACAAGCGTGACAACCTCATGGTCTTCCAGACCGCGAACGTCCCGCTTGCTCATGACTCTGAGCGAGCGGGACGTTCGCGGTCTGGAAGACCATGAACCCCGAGCGATCCGGTCGTCGCGCGTACCGGTCGCCGATCAATCGACAGGATCGCGTCGCGCGCCCGGCTCGCTGCCGCATCACTCAACACCGTGCCGGCCGCCGCCATGAACTTCGCCGAGGCTTCCTCTACCGAGAGCGCCCGCTCGCCGGCGCCGCTGTTGACACGCACGTGGCGGCGCAAGCGACGGCCATCGTTCAGGTCGAGCTCGACACCGCCCGAGAAGTAGGCCGGGAAGGCGGTGTCCGGATCGGGCGCGCACTCGGTCCGCTCGCAGAGCGCGAGGACGGTGGGATGCTTCAGCGCGTCCGGCCTCAGTTCGGAAAGGCCGAAGCGGCCGTGGACGAGGCAGGTGCCGATCACGAAGGGCGCGCTGAACTTGGCGGCGTAGTCGGTCTGCGGTCGGCGCTTGTCGCCCGACGGCTCGGCCACGATCGGCAGCGTCGGCTCGGGCAGCAGGACCCTGACGCGGGCGATGGCATCGACCGAAGGAAGCTCCGCCCGCAAGGCGAGCGCGGCATCGGCGGCGCCATGGATGAAGTGACAGACCGGATAGGGCTTTATCGCGGTCTCGGCGAGTTCCCATCGACTGCCGAGCCCGGCGGCGAGGCGCGTGCCATCGACGGTCGCGGCCTCGGCCTGCAAATGAGTCTGGAACAGTCCGAACTTGCCCTCGTAGGGCCGGCTCGGGCCGACGAATCCCGATCGTGCGAGATAGGCCGCCGTGATACCGCCCACCGCTCCCCAACCCGGATGGAAGCGCTTGGTCCAGGCGCCCTCCTCCAGGAACACCTGCACGCCCGATGCCGAGCTGGCCGCGATGCCTTGCGCCGAGACCAGCTGATCCTCGGTGAGGGCCAGAAGCTTGCCGGCAACAACGGCGGCGCTGAAATGCGAGACGATGCCCGTGGCGTGGAAGCCGGCATGGTGAAAGCCGCCTTTCACCGCCGCGCCGAGCCGGATCGCCACCTCCATGCCGGCAACGTAGGCGATGAGCAGATCGCGGCCATGCAAGTCGAGCGCTTCGGCAAGCGACAGCGCACAGGGCAGGCACGCCGCCGTGGCATGCACGATACTTTCGAGATGGGTGTCGTCGAAATCGAGGCCGTGGATCAGGATACCGTTGGCGAGCGCGGCATCGCGCAGCGGCAGGCACTCGCGGCGGCCCACCACCGTGCAGGCGCCGTCACCGCCCAGTGCGTGGATGCCGGCGATGGCCTTGTCGGCGAACGGATAGGCGTTGGCCGCGAAGCCGACGCCGAGCCCGTCGAGAATCTGTACCTGCGCGCGTTCGCGCACGGCGCGTGGAATGTCGTCGTAGCGAAGCACGGCGGCGAACCGGGCAATGGCACGTGCCGGTGAGTCACTCATCGCTGGGACCGCGCCACTCCAGTAGCATTTCTGCCTTGGGCTCGGCACGGCATGACCGCCACAGTGCGTCGGCGAGGGGCGAGCCGATCAGGCTCGCGCCGCCGGTGATCAGATAGGCCTTGCCGGCAAGCTGGGGCATCGCGCTACTCCGCCGCCGCGCGCGCCGGCTGCTGCGCGTACTGGCCGGCCGAGCGCCCGGAGAGGCGGCCGAACACCGAACCCGACATCAGGCCGGCCCCGCCGAGGTAATTCTGGTAGAAGATGCCGCCCACCAGCTCGCCGGCGGCATAGAGGCCGGGGATGACGGCGTCGGTGGTGTCCAGCACCTCGCCATCGGTCGAGATGCGCAACCCGCCGAAGGTGAAGGTGATGCCGCAGGTCACGACGAAGCCGTAATAGGGCGGCTCGTTGATCGGCAGCGCCCAGTTGGATTTCGGCGGCGTGATGCCGGCCGTGTGCTTGCCGTCGAGGATGGCCGGATTGTAGTCGCCGGGCTGGCAGGCGGCGTTGTAGCCGGTGACGGTGCGCACGAAACCCGCGACGTCGATCTCGAGGGCCTGCGCCAGCTCCTCGAGCGTGTTCGCTTCCGCCTTGGTCACCTGCTTGATGCGGTATTCGTCGCGCACCATGCCAATTGTCTTGCTGTCGAAGATCTGCACGGCGGCGCGCTGCGGCTGCTTCATCACCTCGCGCCCGTACTTGGCGTAGGTGTGGTTGCGGAAGTCGGCGCCCTCGTCGACGAAGCGCTCGCCCGCCATGTTGACCACGATGCCGAGCGGATAGGAATGCTTCTGGAAATTGTCGAGCACGACGCGATCGCCGAACGGCGGCGCGCTGATGTCCCACTGCACGGCATGGCATGTCGACCAGCCGCCATAGGCCTGGGCGCCGATGTCGAGCGCCGCGCGAATGCCGTCGCCGGTGTTATGCTTGGTGCCGCGCACCCGGCAGAGTTCCCAGCCGGAGCCGAGATAGCGCGTGCGCATCTCGGGGTTGGCCTCAAAGCCGCCGCAGGCCAGCACGACGGCACGGGCGCCGATCTCCTCATAGCCGTCCGGGCCGAACGCCAGCACGCCGGAGACGGCGCCGCTCTTCTCCTGCAGGAGCTTGCGCAGGCCGGTGCGGTAGCGGATCTCGATGCCGGCGCGTTCCGCCGCCTTGACCAGGAAATCGACCAGGCCCCAGCCGCCACCGACCGCCTCGATGTTCACGCCACCATAGAAGTGGTGGATGCCGTTCACCTTGTAGGACTGGCGGCCGAACATCGGAATGAAGCGCACGCCCTTGCTCTTCATCCACATCACGGTCTCGCGCGAGCGGCCGATCAGCAGGCCGGCCAGATCCTCCTGCGAGAGGCTCTCGGTCACCTTCATCAGGTCGTGCATGTAGAGATCGGCCGGCAGCGGCGGGATATAGATCTGCCGTGCCTCGGCGTCGGACAGGTCGCTCAGCACGTCACCGCGCAGATCCTCGAGCCCGGCATGAACGAACCGGAATCCGCCGGCGGTGAAGGTCGAGTTGCCGCCGCGCTCCTCTTCGCTCGCCTTCTCCAGCATCAGCACCCGGCTGCCCTGCTCACGCGCCGACAAGGCGGCGCACAGCGCGGCATTCCCGGCGCCGACGACAATGACATCGTATTCGGCGGCGTTCGCCATCGCGTTTCCCCTTCCTTCTCTCTTCGCTCTCTTGCCCACATGGTGCAGCGGGCTGGCGCATGCGTCAATGTACGTATGTATACATCAGTATAGTTATTTATCTTGAAGGACTTCGGTTGTGAGCATAACCTCGACCAAATGACTCTCGACGCCTTCGGCAACGACCCGCAGGACAGACGGCCCGGCCCGCGCGGCCGCAGCGACTGGGCCTACGAGCGCCTGCACGAGGCCATTCGCGACGGTGCCCTGGAGCCCGGCCAACGGGTCATGGAAACCGAGGTGTCGACTTGGCTGCGCATCAGCCGGACGCCGGTGCGCGAGGCGATGCATCGGCTGCTGGCCGAAGGGCTGCTCGAACCCGCTTCCACCGGCGGGCTCCAGGTGTCGCTTTACGACCTGCGCGCCCTCAGCGAGTTCTACGCCACGCGGGAGCGGCTCGAGGGCGCCGCGGCGGCGCTGGCCGCCGAGCATGCCGATCCCACCGAGCGGCGCATCCTGTCGGCGATGCTCGAGGCCATGCGCGCCCTGCCCGCCGATCCACGGGCGCACGCGCGCGAGAACCAGGCGTTCCACGAACAGATCTACCGCGCCGCCCACAATCGCTTCCTGCTGAAGAGCCTGCGGGCGCTGCTGAATTTCGTGCCGCTGCTGGGCCGCACCACCTACCACGCCCCCGACCGCATCACCGAGGCCGACCGCGAGCACAGCGAGACCGTCGAGGCGATCCTGGCCCGCGACCCGCCCCGCGCCGAGGAGGCCGCGCGAGCCCATATCCGCCACGCCTACAACAGCCGCGTGCGCGTGGTGACCGAGGACATGCGCACGGCGGCGGCGCGGCGGTCAATGCAGAAGCCGGTACTGGCGCCGCTGGGGACGGCATCGCAGCGCGACTAAGAGCTGACAACGAATTCCCAAGCTTGTTCCACGCCAGTGGACCGGCGTGCTGTCGCGAAGCAGCCCGTCGCGATCAGCCCCTTCCGCCTGCGGATTTCGCATCGCGTCGAACCGCTGCCGCAATCACGTTCGCCCGAGGATGATCGATGCTCTCGAGAGCGTCGAGCACTGCCGATGCAAAGGCCGGCCTCTCGCGGGCGAGCCGGCCCAGCAGGACCATGCACTCCTCGTCGCCGATCGCCGCCACCGCCTCGACGATCTCCCTGGAGGGCTGCTCGCGCAGCAGTTTCTTGAGAGCGGGGCGGGCTTCGCTGCGACCCATTCGTCCCAGAGCGCACGCCGCCGAGCTCGCGACCGTCCGGTCGTGGTCGCCGAGCAAACCGACGAGGAGAGTCATGACTTCCGGAAGGGGGCGAGCACAGCGGCAAGCGGCAGCCCGCGCGACCGGATCGGGGTGCCGGAACAGCGATCCGAGAACTTCGGCCGGCAGAGTGGCGTTCATCTGGGCGGCTGCGGTAGCCGCGATAACCAGTGTCGGGCCCTGCACCACTGCGCGGCCGATCATCCCAGATACCGCCTGGGTCGCCTCGGGACCGCCGATTGCCGCAAGGGCGCGAAGGGCGGATTCTTGTTCCCGCACGGGGCGATCCGCGCCGAAGCCGGTGAAGCGCCGGCAAAGCGCCGCCAGGGCCGGTACGGCTGCAGCGAGCCGGCGCCGCGCGGCCTCGGCGGCCAGCGCGGCGCTGTCGACGAGGCTTGCCCTGGGGATCGCGGCAATCAACGCCGCGTCGTCCAGGTCTGCAGCGATGACGGGCCGTTGCGTGCTGTGCTGCGCGTGCGACGCCGTCTGCACGTCGATGTCCGAGAAAAGGTCGAGCTGGCGTTCGATCACCTTGCCATGATGCGCCGAAGCGTCCCTGCGTCAATGAATTGAGCTAGCGCCAGCATCTCCTCGCGCAGGTCCTGCGGCGACAGAACACCCCCGCCGGCTTCATGATCAGGAAGTCATGGCTCATTTTTCGGCCTTCAACGGTTGAACATCGCCGGCGTACGGAAACGAGGCGGTCAAACTGCTCGCTTGATAGCCTTGTCCGGCGGTCGGCCGAGCAGATCGGCGAGCCAGCGGGCGGAGGGATGCTCGCCACAGATGGTCAGGATGGCGATGGTTATCGGCACGCCAATGAAAGTGCCGAAGAGACCCCACAGGAATGTCCAGAAGAAGATCGCGAACAGCACGACCGTGGGAGAGATCGACAGCAGGTTGCCGGCGACTCGCGGCTCGACGTAGCTGCCGACCACGAACTGAATGACATTCAGGCAGACGAAAACGCCCAAGGCGGCCTGCCAAGTGTCGAAATGACTGATTGCAAGCAGGGTCGGGAACAGGGTTGCAATGAACGGGCCCAGGAACGGGATGTAGTTCAGCACGAAGGCAATCACTCCCCATTCGGCCGCGAACGACAGGCCAGTGGCCCAGGCGAACACCCACACGAGCAGCCCCGTCAAGGCGCTCATCAGCGTCCTCACCAGCATGTACCGCCTGAACTTGGCGGCAGCGGACGCCGCACCCGTCAGCAGGAAGCGCGCCGTTTCCGGATTGCGCAACGCCTCGACCTTGCGGCGCATGTCATCGACTTCCAGCAATCCCAGGAGAACGTAGACCAGGGTGACGATCCAGAAGGTCAAGGCCGTATTGATACGTCCGCCGAGGTGCTGAAGGACACGGAGCATCCAGGAAACATTGAAGTAGTCCGCCCAGACCTCCGCCAGCGAGAACCCCCGCGCTTCGAGCCAGACGATCAGCTCGTTGTAGAGCGCCTGATAACGCCCGGCATCGGCAACCAGCGACCGCCCGACCCGACCAAACCCCCAGACCGCAAGAGACGCGAAGGCCATGCAGACCGAGATTGTGACAATGATGGTGATGGCGAGCGCCAGCAGCTTCGGCATTCGTGCCTGCAACCAGCGTTGTACCGGCCAGACGATCGCAATGATGAAGAGCGCGAGCGCGAGCGGCGCCAGGACACTGCTCGCTTGCTGGGCAGCGACCGACAGCAGAATGACCAGCATCATGCCGACCATGGTCTTGAGAGCTCGGTCCGCCGCCATCAGGAACAATCCTCCATTCCCAGCGCCGGACCCTGCTGCCATGGTGTTTCGGCGGTGCCGACAACAGCGTAGCATCCGGGACGGGGGCAGCGCCATGTCGACGGTCGTCTGCGTTGCACCGTTTTGCCGGCAGGCGAGAGCCACGGCACCCGGTCGGCGCAGGACAGGCGGCATCGAGCGCGTGGGCCTCCCCCTTCGGCACTCGCATTGTATGATCGAGGTTTCTTCGAGCGTCAGCCTGTCGTTCCAAGCCTGTCCCCAGCGTCCCACATCGCACCCACTGCTACTTTAGCGCGAATTCCGTCACGGCCTCCCCTTGACACCGTTGCCGATCATCGAGCTCATGGCTGACCTATCTCGTGGGAATGGCCACGGGCGGGAGTCTTCGGGCGCTGCTGAGACAGTCCCTTCACAGATCAAAGCTCACGAGCATCACTGACAGCCGCTAGGCGGCGTCGCGCCGAGGCCTGGTTCCACCGAACCGGCCCTACCCGGCTTTGCACGTCACCAGTGCCATCGCAGCATGGCACAGCCTCCGAACAGCAGGGACACGACGGCGATCGGCGAATGAAAGAACGGAATCGACGACAGGCACAGCAGCGCATCCAGGCCCGAGCGCGCTTTGGGACACAGCGAACAGTCCAGGGACAGGGTGCCAACCAAAACGACGCCGGTTCACCCTAGGATGCGGGTGTGAACCCGTCGGACGCCCAAAAGCTTACACTGCGCGCGCTCATCGCCCTGGTGGTGGGGTCGATGATCGGCTCGGGCATTTTCGCGCTGCCATCGGCCTTTGGACGCGCGACCGGCGGCTTGGGGGCGCTGCTCGCATGGACCGTCGCCGGCGTCGGCATGTTGATGCTGGCGCTCGTGTTCCAGACCTTGGCACGACGCAAGCCGGACCTCGACGCCGGCATCTACGCCTACGCCAAGGAGGGCTTCGGCAACTATCCAGGTTTCGCTTCTGCTGTCGGCTACTGGTTCGGGGCCTGCCTTGCCGATACCGCCTGCCTGGTCCTGATCAAAGCGACGCTGGGCCTGTTCTTTCCGGTGTTCGGCGATGGCACCACGGCGACTGCCATCGTGTCGGCGTCGGTGTTGCTGTGGGCAGTGCATTTCATGGTGTTGCGTGGCATCAAGGAGGCCGCGGCGATCAACACCATCGCGACATTCGCCAAGATCGTGCCGATCGCCCTCTTCATCGTCGTCGCCGTGGCGGCGTTCAGGGCCGACGTCTTTGCGGCCAACTTCTGGGGCGGCGAGGAGCCGACCTTTTCCAACGTGACGGGCCAAGCGCGCAATTCGATGCTGGTGACAGTCTTCCTGTTCGTCGGCATCGAAGGGGCCAGCGTCTACTCGCGCTATGCGAAAAGACGGGAGGATGTCGGCATAGCGACTGTGCTGGGATTCCTGGGCGTCCTTTGTCTGCTGATCCTGGTGACCATGCTGTCGTTCGGTGTGCTGCTGCGTCCCGACCTGGCGGGGTTGCCTTCTCCCTCGATGGCTGGTGTCCTCGAAGCCATTGTCGGCCCGTGGGGCAAGATCTTCATCAGCATCGGGCTGCTCGTTTCCGTTCTCGGCAACTATCTGTCCTGGTCATTGCTGGCCGCCGAGGTCATGTACTCGGCGGCGCAGACCGGCAGCATGCCTGCCTTCCTGGCGCGCGAGAACGAGAACAAGGTGCCGGCTGCCTCGCTGTGGCTCACCAACGCCGTCATTCAGGCCTTCCTCGTCTTCTCCTGGTTCGCCGAGTATGCCTTCAGCCTGGCTCTCAAGATGACGAGCGCCATGACGCTGCTTCCTTACCTGTTCGTCGCGGCCTATGGGCTCAAGCTCGCCTGGACCGGCGAGACCTACGGAGGCGTCGGACGCAGCCGCACCGTCGACTGGGTACGCGGCGCGATCGCCACCATCTATACAGCCGCCATGCTGTACGCTGGCGGAGCCAAGTTCCTCATGTTGTCCGCCCTGCTGTATGCACCGGGCAGCATCCTGTTTTTCGTCGCCAGGCGTGAGCGGGGCCTGCCTGTGTTCACGCGCGTCGAATGGCTCCTGTTCGGCGTGGTCGTTGCCGTGGCGATCGGCGGACTGTACGGCCTCGCCACGGGCGCCCTTTCGATCTAGGACGACAATTGCCGTGCAACCGAGAGCCGAAAGGTTCTTGATGCGGTCCTGCCGGGTGCGCCGGCGATCGACAGCGTCACCCTATGATCACCACCCGCAGCTCGACATTCGCAGCCGACAGGCCGTTCGGCGTCATCTTCCCCGTGCTCGAGCAGGCGCCGCGTGATGTCGAGCCCGAGCCACGCGCAGGCGTTGAACGTGCTGCCTGGTCACCTGTGTGCTGCTTGGTATGCCCGCCATCCTCGAGTCATTCCGGGCGTCCCAATCGGCTCCCGATCGACCGTTCGTCAGGGCGCGGCCTCACAGTGAGTGACAGTTGCGGCTGCCAGAAGATTTTCGCCACTTCCGGATTGGGACACCGGGAACAGCGCTGGGACGTCATGCCGATGTGTTTACATCCTCCGACAGTAAAATGCACCAGTACAACCAACCTTCACCTGCGCCGCAGCGTCAGGCTCCGCTTCGGCCAAATGAAGTCATGCCGGCAGGCAGGGGCAACACCGGCTCGCGCTGCTGCTGATTCCTGGGCCATACAACGCAGGCCCTGTCGTTGACACACTGGATGACGGCAGGATTGTCGTGACACACCTTGGTCCGTGCAGGCTCGCCAAAGTGGCAATCGTCATCGCACGGCGACATCACTTGGTGGAGAAAGATCATGTTGTTCAGCGCCGAATCCTCGTTCGCCAACTTCCTGGCTGACGCTTTCGCGATCTTTCTCTTCATCCTCTGGTTCTGGCTATTCATAACCGCGGCGAGCGACCTGTTCCGGCGACAGGACGTATCGGGGCTCGGCAAGGTGATCTGGGTGATCCTGCTCATCGTGCTGCCCTATGCCGGCGTCTTCGCCTACATCCTCACCCAAGGAAGCGGCATGGCGGAACGCAGCCGTTCGCGCGCACGGCAGGTCCACGATGAGCTGCGCCAAGCGGTAAGTTTCAGCCCGACCGACGAGATCACCAAGCTCGAGCGCTTGAGGTCGGAGAGGTCGATCTCGGAACAGGAATACACCCGCCTCAGAGCGCGCATCCTCCAGTAGTCACGAGGCAGAGCTGAGAGTATGGCCGGTGGGAAGATCCAGCACGGCGAGGAGCGCGGACAACTAACGCATCCGCGCTCCCGGTCGCGCCGATCACTTCCGTGGAGGAAGCGGGATCCTTCTGCCGTTCAGAATTTCCTCGAGCCTGGTAATGCCGACCGCGAAGTTGCCCTTGTCACACTCATTCATGGCCGCGGCAGCAACTGCGTTGGCCGTCTGGAAGCGCGCAAACATACGGTACAAGCTGCTCAATTCCTGGCAGTAATCCTGATCGCTCAGCGATTGAGCGAAGGCGCCGCTGGAAAGCAGCACGACGGAACCTGCCAGCGTCAGCGTGCGAAGGAGCCTCATCGTCTATTCCCCCTTTAAGGTGTGATTGCCCGCGGTCGATGTGGGCACGACAGATTTGGTCCTGTGCTTGGTCAAGTCAATTCGCTGCGAACTGATTGGGACACCGGAACCAGTTCTGGGATTCCGCGGCGACGAGTTGCCCAACGTCTCATGATCGCTTCGCTTTCCGATAGACAACTCATGGCTGAATCCGCGGCCAGACAGGGCGTGTCGCGAGGCCGCCACGTCGCGTTCTCAGCTCTACCGCCTGTTGGAGAAAGAAGGTGGCGCAGCGCACTGCATCCCGCGCCGGCGGCTGTCAGCGAGCTTTGCCAGCCTTTGTGACGGATAGAGTACCCTGCCAATCGAGAAGATTGCCGCGATGCTTTGCTTTGCCGACGCATCGGGCTTCAGCCGAGCTTTCAGACGGGCGCTCGGTGCGAATCCGCGAGACGTGCGCGCCGACGATTTCTGTCGAGCGGGACATTCGGACTTTCGCCGACTGCCTGCGCTCCTTCTAGGATCTGTTGCGCCGACAAAATGGGACATCCGGCACAGTCCCGAGACTCGCCGCCCATCAAATATCTCTTCCTTGGCCATAGAATGCGCCACGTCCGCACCGGAGGAGAAGATGCTCAAGTCGAAAGTCCTGATGATCCTCGCGATAATGGGTCTTACGGGTGGTTGCGAAGACATGACCCCCGGTCAGCGCGGTGCAGTGACCGGCGCCGCCTTGGGTACAGGCATCGGCATGGTAGCCGGCGGCAGCTTCGGTCAGGTCGTTGGAGCGGGTCTTATTGGTGGCGCGGCGGGTTCCATCGTCGGCTCTGCCGCGGGCAACAGGTAGAGGGATGGTCATGCTTCGCGCGATTCTGATTGGCGGTTCCTTGGCGGTGATGGCTTCGGGGCCTGCACTGGCGCAGACGACCTCGTTTGCCTTTGACCAGGCAGCGTATGTCACGTGCCGCGAAGCTCAGGCGCTACAGCCCAATGCAAGAAGAGCGCTCGCGACCTTCCTCGCCGAGCATGTCGCACGCAAGCACGGCGTGGTGATCCCCGAGAGTGAGATGGGCGCTCAGATCGGTTACCTGGTTCGCGGTGGCTGCACGCTCGCGCCCGATTCCTATCTGTTCACGGTGATCGACCGGGCGGTCCGAGCGGAGATGGCAAACCTCCCGAAGCGTTAATCGTCCTGCCGCCTGTGCGTCGGCTGCCGACGGCTTCCTCGGGCCCTGCCAGACTGCCATCGCTTGCAAAGGCTCAAGGGTTATCCGGGAATTGGCGGTCAAAACAGAGCACAGGGGCAACGGCAGAGACGAGAGGAAACTCAGCAGGGCACTCTGGGGACTTATGTCCCTCCCGCGAGCGCCGTGGCTGTTTCCCACGCATCAGCGAGCAGCTCCGTCCATTCCGCAGGCAACCGCACCTCGCGCGTGATGCGGGCGGGCGGGAAGCCCCACGACGGGCAGTAGGCGTTCTGCGGGATCGGCACGTCGCCGCCGACGACCACGAGCACGATGTCGTCGGGCGTGCGCGTCACCGGGATGTCGCCCGCCTTCGCCGTTTCCTCGACCCAGTCGGGCCAGCGTCGACCGGCGACGATGCGCTCGGTCAGCCAGGCTCTCTCCCACTGCTCGCGGCGCCAGCGGCCATGCTGCCACAGGAAACGGCGCACGTCGTCCTTGCTCATGCCGCGGCGCGCGCAGTCGGCGGCGACCGCGGGGGCGATCAGCACGGCGGGCTTGCCGTTCCACAGGATGCCGAAGCCCGACATCGCCGTGCCCATGATGCTGGCGATCTCGGCCAGCCCGCCGGTGACGTTCGCCACCGTCTCGGCGCGCGTCACCGTGACAGCGCTCGCATCGGCGGCCAGCCCGGCCTCGACATGCAGCGGCGCCCACGGGCTCAGCGCCTCGTTCTCGGCGAGACAGAGCGTATAGCGTCCGGGCTGGCCGAGGCCGGCGAAGGCCACGGCGCCGGGCCAGCCGCCGCCGAGATTGTGCATCACCAGGCGCAGCGCGCGGCCGATCGTGGCGTTGGCCTGCCAGCCGGGTCCAAGGGCGCCGAAGCTGCCGTTGACATCGAGCGTGCGCGCGACGGGACCGTTGACGATCAGCAGCGGCGTCACGTTCTCGTCGGTCGTCTGCACGCCACGCATGTTGAAGGCGGGATCGAGCAGGCAGTCGACAGCGGCCAGAACCACCGGCAGGTACTCGGGCCGGCAGCCCGCCATTACCGCGTTGGCGGCCACCTTCTCGACCGTGGCGAGACCTTTCAGCGGCTCGACCTCGCCCAGCGAATCGGTCGGTGGGCGGTCGGTGAACGCAAGCGCCCGCTTGACCCGCGCCACGGTCGGCGGCACCAGCGGCAGGCCGTCGCTCCAGCCACGGCGCAGGTACAGCTCCTGCAGCCGCTCCTCGGCGCGCGGGCCGCGAACCACCTCGATGCGCTGGCGCGGGAAGGCGGCGGCGAGCGGCACCTTGGCGCCCAGGCCCTGCTCAAGGGCGCGCTGCTTCAGCGTGTCGTCGATCCAGCCGCCACTTGCCTGCTGGCCTGCGGGCACCACGACCCACAGGCTTGCCTCATCGCTCATGCCGCGCCCGCAATGCCGCGACCGTGGTATCAGGTTCCATCACGACTCGGCTTCGCGCAGCTTGGCGCGCCAGCCGTGCGGCAGCTTCACGGTCTTGGTCGTCGGGAAGCCCAGCATGCCGTTGTGCACGAAGAGGTAGCAGTTGGAGCGCAGCGGATCGCCGGAGACGGCGATCATGACGTGCTCCGGCTTGGTCACCACCGGTACCAGGCGGTTGGGATCGTTGCCGGCAAAGGTGCGCGGCAGCTTGCCGAGCCGCACCCAGTCGTTCAGCGAGCGCTTGCCCGGCACCAGGTTGGTCCAGCCCCACAGATATTTCTCGAACAGGTGCGCCGGCATGCGCGCGTTCTCGAACAGCCAGGCCTGCACCTCCGCCTTGGTCATCGTCTTGGCGATGGTCTCGGCGATCAACGGGCTCAGCACCAGCAGCGGCCGGTAGGTGCCGGTCGCCATGCCGACGGTGAACACCAGCTCCCAGCTCGTGTGGGTCACCAGGGCGTTGCCGAGATAGGGCAGCGCCTTCTCAGCGCTGTCGCCGAAAACCGAGACGATGACGTTGCCGCCGGTGAAGCGCGAGATGGTGACGGCGCTGTCGCCGGCCGGTGCTCCCATGTCGACGGCAACCGTCGGCCATTTCATCTTCGCCAGGCTGTCCTCATTCTCGGCCAGCACGACACGCCAGGTGTTGCCGAACGTGCCCTTGTCGTTCTGATGCGGCAGGAAGCCCGCCACGTTGCGCAGGTAGAGGCGCCAGAAGCGGCCGATCGAGGTGTTGGCCTGGAAACCGTCGCGCAGCGCGCCCTGCTCGTAGTTGAAGCGCAGTTGCTTGATCAGTGGCCCGTTCAGCACGATCAGCGTCTCGGCGCCCGGCGTGTTGCCGGAATGCTCGACGCCGTATTGCGGATCGGCCATCGCCTCGGCGAGCGCCACCAGGATCGGCATGTATTCTGGCCGGCAGCCCGCCATCACGCCGTTGACGGCGACGTTCCACACGGTGGCAAGCCGGTTGTCGGGCAGCAGCTTGCCGATCGCGTGGTCGGCCGGAAGATCGGTGAAAGCCAGGAACTCGGCGATCTTCTCCTTGGTCGGCGGCACGATCGGCAGACCGTCGCTCCAGCCGTTCTCGACGAACAGCCGGTTGACCTCCTCGAAGCTGCCTTCGAACACGATGTCGCCGGGCTCGGGATCCTTCGTCGTCTGGACCGCCGCGATCTCGCCGGTGAGGTTCCTGATCACATGGTCGACGGTGGTGCCGACGACGTTGTTCCTGAGCTCATCGGCGCTCTGCACGTCGACATGGCCGGGCACGATGGCCAGTGCCAGGTTGGGATAGCCCAACCCGACCGAGGTGGTCTTGGCCTGGCCGAGGAAGCCCTCGCAGCACAGCGAGGAGGTCGGCACGCCGGCCTGTTCCGCAATGGCGCTGACCCGCAACACGGCGGGTGTGCAGCTGCCTCAACAGCCCATGCCGGAGACGACCGCGTCGATCTTCATCGACTTGATCTTGCCCGGCAGCTCGGCCAGCACACGATGCTCCTCGTCGCCGTGCGTCGAGCCGAAGATGTCATGGTCGATGAAGCTCAGGCCGCTGAAGCGGGCCGACAGCTCCTGCTTCAGGATCGGCCAGATCTCGTCGCCGCGGAACAGGTCGTCCCACAGGAAGGCCACGGTCTTGCCGTCCATGGTGTCGAGCCGCCTGGCGAGCGGCTTGATCTCCACCGACTTGGCGCTGCGCGGCCACACCACCGCGTAGTCACTGCTGTTCCGTCCGGTCATCGCCCGCCCTCCCGACTCTGTGCTTCCTGTCTAGCGCCGCGTGGCGATCGAGAACAATCTCTTCCCGATGTGTTTGGCTTGCCTGGCAAACATCGTAGGGTTGTCCGAACTCAGGAGATCTCGATGCTGCTCAACGCTCACTTTCCGACCCGTGACATCGGCACCGACCCGGCGAAGATCCGGGACTGGGCGCAAGCCGCGGAGGATATGGGCTTCCATTGTATCGAGGTCGCCGATCACGTCTACGGCGCGGCCCCGCGCGGCGACTGGAAGCCGACCTACAGTGAATTCGACCCGTTCCACGAGACCTTCACGACGATGGCCTTCATCGCCGCCGTCACCAAGAAGATCCAGCTGTGCAGTGGCGTGCTCATCCTGCCGCAGCGCCAGACCGGCCTGGTCGCCAAGCAGGCGGCCCAGGTCGACATCCTGAGCGGCGGTCGGCTCAGGCTGGGCGTCGGGGTCGGCTGGAATCACGTCGAGTACGAGGCGCTCAACGAGGATTGGAAGACGCGCGGCGCGCGCCAGGCCGAGCAGATCACGGTGATGCGGAAATTATGGACCGAGGATTTCGTCACCTTCGAGGGCCGCTTCCACAAGCTGATCGACGTCAACCAGCTGCCAGTTCCGGTGCAACGCCCGATCCCGATCTGGTTCGGCGGCTCGTCGGACGCCGTCATCAAACGCTGCGCGCGCATCGGCGACGGCTGGATGCCGATCCTGGCGCCGGATGCGCAGGGCCAGGCCAAGCTGGGGCAGTTGCGCGAGCACCTGAAGGCCTTCGGCCGTGATCCCGCGACCTTCGGGCTCGAAGCGTGGATCCGCACGGACCAGCCGGATTACGAGCGATGGGCCGCCGCGGCCCAGGGCTGGAAGCGGCTGGGCGCCCAGATGGTGATGCTCCATACGATGTACCGCCTGACGACGTTCGAGCAGCAGATCGAAACCTTGAGGCGATTCAAGGAGGTAGCCGACAGCTAGCGCTTGGCCGCCCGGCCCGCCTGCAACTGAACGACGGGTTCACGCGTTTCTATCCGGCATCACGAGCCGGAAGGAAAATCATGCGCCGTTCGTTTGTCGTTTCACGCTCCGGTCGCCGCCGCCTGTTCAGTGCGGCGTTGATCGTGCTTGCCGCCGCATCTCTCGGTGGATGCGGCGTCGTTGCCTTTCCGGTCCGCGTGAGCAGCGCCGCCGTCAAGGTCGTGCCGGTGGCTGGTGACGTCGTCGCCGCACCGCTCGACGCAACCGCGGACACGATCGACTGACGAACTCCGACGATCGACAGCCGTACTCGACGCCAGGGGGACGATCGATCAACCACACATGCAGACCCTGCTGGAGTTCGCAGGGCCAGATGTCCCACCCGAAGCCTCACGGGCTTCCAGCTACGATCGATAGCCGTACTTGGCCTTGGCGAAATCCGGCGTGACGTAGCCGTCGGCGATGTCCTCGGCGATGGCATCGCGCCGCCGTTCGCCCGCCGGACCGTAGCCGCCGGCACCCGACAGCCGATAGCTCACGACATCGCCCTTGCGGATCTCGCGAACCTCCTTCGAGCCCAGCGGCTCGGCGTTGCGCTGGGGATTGAGGATCGTCTCGGCCTTCGCCCCCGACTCGCCACCTGCAAGCCCATACGGCGCAAAGCGATGGCGGTCGCCGAGCAGCGACAGCGTGGCCGTCGAGTTCAGCAGCTCGACATCCTTGCGCAGGCCGCAGCCGCCGCGCCACTGGCCGGCGCCGCCGGTGTCGGCAAGCAGCTCGAGGCGGTGCACCAGGACGGGATTGTTGGTCTCGTGCACTTCGACCGGAATGTTGGAGCAGTTCATCACCGGACTCAGCGCCTCGGCGCCGTCGCGACCGGCACGGCCGCCGTAACCCGCCAGGCCGAGGTCGTACATGACGAAGGCGCGTCCCGTGCGATCGTCGATGCCGCCGATGTTGGGATTGCACCAGTGCGAGAAGGCGCCCATCGCCCGATTCGGCAGCGCCTGGGCGATGGCGCCATTGATGGCGTCGAAGATGCGGACCTGCACCGCCGCGCGGCCGCCCGACGGTGCCGGGAAGCGTGGATTGAAGAACGAGCCTTCGCGCGCCGTTACCTTGATCGGCCGCATGTTGCCTTCGTTCTGCGGCTGCAGGGCATCGCAGAACACCTTGATGGCGAAGATCGCGTAGGCGCGCGTGTAGTTGATGTAGGAATTGATGGCGGCCGGAACTGCATCGGACGAGCGCGAGAAATCGACCTCGACACCGCCCTGTCCGTCGAACGTCACATCGACGGCGATGCGGATCGGATCGGTGCCCGGCCCATAATCGTCGAGATGATCCTCGAACGAATATCTGCCCGGCGGCACCTTCGCCAGGGCCTGGCGCATGGTCTCCTCCGAGCGGTCGAGGAAGATGTCGTAGGCCCGCTCGAGCATGGCCGCGCCATGGTCGCGGAAAAGCTGTTCCAGCCGCGCCGCCGCCGTGCAGTTGGCCGTATGCTGCGCCAGCAGGTCGCCGCGCACCTTGTCGGGCATCCTGACGTTGCCCAGGATCAGCCGCAGGATGTCCTCCTGGACCTCGCCCTCGCGCACGAAGCGGACCGGCAGGATGCGCAGCCCCTCCTGGAACGCCTCGGTGATGCCGTGCACCTTCTGCGAGCCGGGCGCCGCGCCGCCCATGTCGACCTGATGCGCCGAGCAGGCGACGAGCCCGACGAGCGTGCCGTCAACGAAGACCGGCATGACCTGGAACGTATCGGGGAAGTGGCCCGACCCGAGAAAGGAATCGTTGAGCAGGATCGAATCGCCGGGTCGCAGGGTCTGTGGCGGAAAGTACTCGAGCGCATGTCGCGCGACCGCCGGCATCGAGCCGAGATGGCCGGGGCTGAAGTTGCCCTGGGCGACCAGCCGGGCGTTGCGATCGAAGATCGCCGTCGAGAAATCGTCGCCCTCGCGCACGCCTTCCGAGAACGCGGTGTGGCGCAGCGTGACGCCGAGCTCCTCGGCGATCGACATGAGAGCGTTCCAGATCACTGTAAGGGTGATGGGATCGATCGCCGCTTTCGCCCCAGTCATGCACGATTCCGTCATGCACCGCCTCCTTCGGACGCGACCTCGATCCGTAGATTGCCCGCCGGGCTGATCCTCGCCGTCTGACCGGGGAGGACAATGGCGGTGCAATCCGGATCCTCGACGATGGCCGGCCCGCGGATGCTACCGCGATTGGCCAGGGCCTGGCGATCGACCACGTGGGTTTCGACATACCCGCCGGCTTCCGGGAACCACGCCTGACGCACCGACTGCCGGCCGGCGCCGCCGCCGGCCACGGCACCTGCCAGTCCGAGCGTGCCGCGTCGCGCGGTCGGCACCGTCGCCACCAGGGTCCAGTCCACGGCCTCGACCGCGGCGGTCGTCTCCGACCAGCGATGCTTGCGGGCGTAGGCGGCATGAAAAGCCGCCGCCGCGCGGCTGGCGTAGCCGGCGCCGATATCGCCATCGGGCAGATCGACCTGGATCTCGAAGCCCTGTCCGGCATAGCGCATGTAGGCGTAACGCGACCAGCGGATGTCGCCGCCACCGAGATGGCGCAGCTCACGCTCCGACTGATCCTGCAGACCGGCATAGATCGCCGCGATCGTCGCATCGCCGGCGTCGTCGAGGCGCAGGATGCGCGTGACCGAGACGTCGAAACGTCGATCCGCCTGCAGCAGGCCGACCGCCGAGCCGACGCCGGCGCCGAGCGGCACGATCACCGTCGGGATGCCGATCTGGCGGGCAAGCCGCGCAGCGTGCAGCGGGCCTGCCCCGCCGAACGCCACGAGGACGCACTTGCGCGGGTCGCGGCCCTGCTCTACCGAGACCAGGCGCATCGCATGCTCCATGCTCTTGGTGGCGATGAGATGAGCGCCCCAGGCCGCCTCGCCGATTCCGATCCCGAGCGGCTCGGCCAGAGCCTGCGAGATCACGCGCTTGGCAGCGGCGCCATCAAGCGGCATTGCGCCGCCGTTGAAGTATCCCGGGTCGACGTAGCCCAGCACGACGTTGGCGTCCGTCACCGTCGCGTCGGTGCCGCCGCGACCGTAGCAGGCGGGACCCGGTTCCGATCCGGCGCTTTGCGGACCCACGATGATCATGCCCGCCTCGGCACGCACGATGCTGCCGCCGCCCGCGCCGATCTCGATCAGCTCGAGGGCGGGCGCATTGATTGGCAGGCCGCTGCCCTTCTTGTAGCGGATCGGATCGACCTCGAAGCTGGGCGCAATGGCCGGCTGGCCGTCGTCGACCGCACCGAGCTTGGCCGTCGTGCCGCCCATGTCGAAGGTCACGACCTGGCCGAACCCTTCCTCGCGTCCAACGGCGGCACACATCAGCACGCCGGCGGCCGGGCCCGATTCGACGATGCGGATCGGATAGTTGCGCGCCAGGTCCGGAGTCATCAGCCCGCCCGACGACTGCATGATCAGGAGATCGCGCCGGTAGCCGCGCGCGGCCAGCGCCGCCTGCAGACGCTCGACGTAGCGTCCGACCAATGGCTTGATGTAGGCGTTGACCACGGTCGTGTTGGTGCGCTCGTACTCGCGAAACTTGGGCGACACCTCCGACGACAGCGACACCGAGATCTTCGGTGCCCGCGCCAGGATGCGGTCGCGGATGACGCGCTCGTGCTCCGGATTGGCATAGGAATGCAGGAGGGAGACCGCCACGGCATCATGCCCGGCGGTGCACAGCGCATCGACGGCAGCATCGACCGACGCCTTGTCGATCGGTGTCAGCACCTCCCCGGCATACGACGTGCGCTCGCGCACCTCGTAAATGTGCCGGCGCCGCAGCAGGGGCGCCGGCTTGTCGATGTACAGATCGTAGGTCTCGTAGCGCTTCTGGCGACCGATGATCACGATGTCGCGGAAGCCTTCCGTCGTGATCAGGCCGACATGGGCGCCCTTGCGCTCGATGATCGCATTGGTCGCCACCGTCGTGGCGTGCAGCACCGTCTCGACATCGCCCAGCGCCAGGCCGGCCTGGCGCAGGACGGCATCGATACCGGCCAGCACCGCGTCCTCCGGGGAACGCGGCGTGCTCGGCACCTTGAGAAACCAGGCGCGCTCCGTCGCCTCATCGTGCAGCACGAAGTCGGTGAACGTGCCGCCGATGTCGAACGCGAGATGGATCATCTCCCCGATGGCCGCTCAGGCGGCCAGCCGATGGACCTCGGCGGCCGTGTCGTCGAGTGTGCGGCCAAGGCGCTGCAGCAGCTCGCCGACCTCGTCGCGGGTGATGATCAGCGGCGGCGACAGCGCCAGGCGGTTGCCGATGACGCGCAGGATGAGGCCGTGCTTCTTCGCCATGCGGTCGGCCACCGCGCCGATCTGCACCTCGGCCGGGAACGGCCGGCGCGTCGCCTTGTCGGCCACCAGCTCGAGGCCGGCGATCAGGCCGACGCCGTTGACGTGGCCGACGATGGGATGGTCAGCGAGCTTGCGGATCCCCGCCAGGAGATCGGGGCTAACGTCGCGCACGTGGCCCACGATATCGGTCTCCTCGTAGATCTTGAGCGCTTCGAGGGCGACGGCCGTGGCCACCGGATGGCCCGAGTAGGTGTAGCCGTGGGCGAAGTTGCCGAGCTTGTCGCTGGCGACCAGCATGGCCTGGTAGATCTTCTCGTTGACCAGCAGGGCCGAGACCGGCTGGAAGGCGGCCGACAAGGCCTTGGCACAGGACAGCATGTCGGGCCTGAGGTCGAAAGTCTGGCTGCCCCACCAGTTGCCGGTGCGGCCGAAGCCGCAAATCACCTCGTCGGCAATGAACAGCACGTCGTATTTCTTGAGAACGGCCTGGATCTTCTGGAAGTAGGTGCGCGGCGGAACGACCGCGCCGCCGGCGCCCATCACCGGCTCGGCAAAGAAGGCGGCGACCGTCTCCGGCCCCTCTTCGACGATCAGCTTCTCCAGGGCCTCGGCCATGCGCGTGGCGAACCCTTCCTCGCTCTCGCCCTCGAGGTGATTGCGATAGAAGTGCGGGAACTCGGTGTGGCGCATCATCGGCAGCGGGATGCCGAAGCTCGCATGCATGTCCGGCTTGCCCGACAGGCTGGCGGCGGCGACCGTGTTGCCGTGGTAACCTTGGATGCGCCCGATGATCTTCTTCTTGTCGGGCTTGCCGATGGCATGGTGGTAGTACCAGATCAGCTTGATCGCCGTATCGTTGGCTTCCGATCCCGAGCACTGCAGCAGCACCTTGGACATCGGCACCGGCGCCAGCTTCAGCAGCTTCTCGGCGAGGTCGATCGTCGAATCGTTCGAGACGCTGCGATAGGTCTGGTAGTAGCCCAGCCGCCGCATCTGGTCGTACGCGACGCGCGCCAGCCGCTCGTTGGCGGCGAAGCCCAGCGAGGCGCACCACAGGCCGGCCGAGGCATCGAGCGCACGCTTGCCTTCGCTGTCCTCGACCCAGATCCCGTCGCCCTTGGCGATGATGCTGGGCCCGGTCTCCTGGTGCGTGCGCGGGTTGGTCTGCGGATGGATGTACGAGGCGATGTCTCGGGCTTCCGGCGAATTCGGCATGAAGGTCATAGGTGGCTCCCTCGGTTGTGCGCAGTTCCGCACATTTCGACGCGGTCTGCCAGAAGCAAAGGTCCCTCGCTGCGCTCGGGATGACAATATTGGTGTCATCCCGAGCGCAGCGAGGGACCTTTGTCTTCTGCTGATCGCTCATTGACTGCGCTTGCCAACTCCTGTCGCAGACCCGGCTTGTGGATCTTCCCGGTCGCCGTGCGCGGGAACTCCGCTGCGGCCCGGACGACCAGACGCGACGGAACCTTGTAGCTTGCCAGCCGCTCACGACAGAAGGTGACGACCGCGGCGGTGTCGTTCGTCGCCCCGTCGCGCAGCTCGATCGCCGCGGCGACGGCTTCTCCCTTCGCTGGGTCCGGCACGCCCACGACGTACGCTTGCACCACATCGGGATGCTGCATCAGCACGTGCTCGACCTCGAGCGGCGCGACATTGACACCGCCCGTCTTGATCATCTCCTTGAGGCGTCCGCGGAATCGGACACGTCCGTCCGCCTCGATCGAGCCGAGATCGCCGGTCAGGAAGAAGCCGTCGCGGTCGATGGCTTCGGCGTTGGCTTCCGGCGCCTGGTAATAGCCCGGCGTGATGCGGCCCCGCACCGCCAGCTCGCCGACCTCGCCTTGCGGCAAGGCCTGTCGCGTCACCGGGTCGACGGCGCGGATCGTCATGCCGGGCAAGGGCAGGCCCTGGCGCTCGAGGCGCATCTGCAGCGGCTCCTCCGCGTCGGTGACGGCGCAATTGCCATAGGTCTCGGTCGATCCGTAGACATTGCACAGCTTGTCGGCACCGAGCGCGCGCATCGTCAGCGCGATGTCCTCGGGCGGGCCGATGGTGAGCCCGGTGCGCATGGCGCCGAGGCGACGCCCGGGATGGGCGGGATGCTCCAGCAGGGCGCGCGCCATGTTGACCATGCCGTAGTAGACGCTGCAACGCTCGCGCTCGATCAGGGCCAACGTCTCGCCCGGCTCGAAGCTCTCCTGGAGCACAGCACAACCGCCATGGGTCATGATCGCCGGCAGGGCGTTGGCCGAGCCGAACGACCAGAACAGGGGCACGGCAAGCCACAGGCGGTCGGTGGCTTGGAGATGCATGCGCTCGCCGATCTCGAAGCCATTGTCGATCAACGGCCCGTGGGCCAGCGTCACGCCCTTGGGCGCCGCCGTCGAGCCCGACGTGTAGAGGATGTAGCAGAGATCGCCCGGCGCCACGGCGGCCTGCGCCGCCGCCAGCTGCGCCGCATCGACTGCCGTCGCGCGGGCCAGGAACGCCGACGGCGTGAGGGCCGCGGCCGGCACCGGACCATCCAGCACGACGACGGTGCGCAGCGCCGGCAGCTTCGCGCTGTCGAGAGCGCCCGCCGTCCCCTGCTCGAGCTCGGGGCAGAGCGCGACGAGCGGCTCGAGAAAGCGGCGGCCGCGGAACCCCGACAGCATGATCAGCGTCGAGGCGCCGCAATGCTCGAGCGACCAGACGAGCTCGCGCGGCGTCGAGAAGGTGCTGATGGCAGCGACGATCGCGCCGATCTTGGCGCTTGCCAGCGCCGCCACGATCCATTCGATGCGGTTGGAGACGACGAGCGCCACGCGATCGCCATGGTGCACACCGCTCGACAGCAAGGCGCGCGCGAACTCGTCGACCCGGCGCTTCAGGGTGGCGTAGTCGAGGCGCTCGTCGGCGAACACGACGGCAGGGCCCGCAGGCGTGCCGGCCGCCAACGCGTCGACCAGCTCGCCCAGGGTCCGGCTGCTCGGTCGCGCGCTGGCCATGGCCTGCCGAAGGCTCACTTGTAGCGCGGCTGGCGCTTCTCGCGGAACGCCGCGACGCCCTCGGCGAAATCCGGGCTGGCGCGCACGGCGTCGCCGAGCTGCTGCTCCAGCGCCTCGCGCGTCTGCGCATGGTCGGCGATGGTGGCGCTCACCTGCCGCTTCACAGCCTGCACCGCCGAGGGGCTGTTGGCCGCGATCATCTCGGCCGTGGCGAGTGCCCACTCCATGAGCTTGTCCGCCGGCACCACGCGGTTGACCAGCCCGAGCCCGGCCGCCCGCTCGGCATCGATCAGCCGCGCCGTCAGCAGCAGGTCCATGGCGTGGACGTAGCCGATCTGCTGCATCAGCTTGATGGTCGAGCCGCCGAACGGATAGATCGACCACTTCACCTCGGTCAGGCCGAAGCGCGCCTTGGGCGTGGCGGCGCGGATGTCGGTCGCCAGCATCAGCTCGACGCCGCCGCCGATGCAGTCGCCGTTCACCGCAGCGATGATCGGCTTGGGATAGGAATCGTTCTTCAGCAGGGCATGGCTGACGACCTTTGCCATCTCCGGCCCGGCGGAAAGATCGCCGCTGACGTCGGCGCCGACCGTGAACGCCCGCTCGCCGGCACCGGTCAAGATGATGCAGCGGCAGTCGTCGCGCTCGAGCTCGTCCCACAGGCGCCCCAGCTCGGCCAGCATCTGGCGCGTCATGGCGTTGAGACGCGGCTGGTTGTCGATGGTCAGGATGGCGATATGCCGGCCGTGCCGGGTGAGGCGGATCTCCATCACGGGGCCTCCAGCTCGATCACGACCTTGCCGTGCGCGCGCCGCTCGGTCAGCAGGTGCAGGGCCTCGACCGTGCGCTCGAGCGGCAGACGATGGCTGATGCAGGGCTTGAGCTTGCCCTCGCCGTACCAGCGGAACAACGCGTCGACGGAGCGCTTGAGCTTGTCCGGCGCGTTCCAGCGGAAATAGCGCAGCGACGATCCCAGGGCCGAGCGATGCTTGACCAGCAGGCGGTTGGCCGGGATCTGCGGTACGCCGCCGACAAAGCCGATCAGCAGGATGCGCCCGCCCCAGCCGAGCGACGACAGCGCCGCATCGAACAGCGGACCGCCGACCGGATCGAAGCAGACGTCGGCTCCCTTGCCGCCGGTCAACGCCATGACCCGCTCGGTGAGCGGCTCGTCGGCATAGTTGATGGTGTCGTCGGCGCCGTGCGCCTTGGCAAGCGCGAGCTTCTCCGCGGTGCTCGCCGCGGCGATGACGCGGGCGCCCATCGCCTTGCCGATCTCGACGGCTGTCAGGCCGACGCCGCCCGCCGCGCCGAGGACGAGCATGGTCTCGCCCGCCTCGAGGCGTCCCTGCCAGCGGATGGCCACGTCACTCGAGATGTAGGCGATGGGAAACGCGCCGGCCTCGGCGAAGCTCATGCCGGGTGGAATGCGCCAGGTTTCGGCGGCCGGCGCGACGGTGTACTCGGCGAGGCCGCCGTAGGCCAGGATCGCCATCACCTTGTCACCCGCCGCGAGGCCTTTCACGTCGGCACCGCACGCCGTCACGGTTCCGGCGGTCTCCAGCCCCGGGCTGAACGGCAGCTCGGGCTTGGTCTGGTAACGCCCGGCGACCATGATCGAATCGGCATAGTTGACCGCTGTCGCCGCGACCTTGATCAGGACCTCGTCGGGTCCGGGCACGGGCATCGGTGCGTCTCCGAGCGACAGCTCGTCCACCTTGCCCCATTGACGACAGATCAGCGCGCGCATGCCGGCGATGATGGCGGACGGAACTCGACGACAGCAAGCGGATTGTCGGTTGCCTGTCGACAAGTGGAAAAGTCTCTCGCTGCGATCTTCTCATTCTCCTCCCCAGCTTCGCTGGGGAGGTGTCTCGGTAATCCGAGACGGAGGGGTCATGAGCAGCGGGACTGGGGTCTATGACCCCTCCGTCGGCGATTACGCCGACACCTCCCCAGCTTCGCTGGGGAGGAGAATGAGAGAGGTCCGCCCGTCACACGTTCTGGCAGGATTCGACGAACGCCATCAGCTCACGGTTGAACCGCTCAGGATGCTCGGCGAACGGTGAATGACCGCAATCGTCGAACCATGATTGCCGGGCGTGCGGGATCGCCTTTGCGGTTATGTCGACGGCGCCCGGCAGCACCACGTCGTCGTTGCGGCCGTGCGTGATCAGGACCGGCACGCGCACCTTGTTCAGCGCGACGATCGTCGGCGCGGCCTCGGTCGACCAGCCGCCGATCGCGCGGCGCACCGCGGCGGGCACGCGCATGTTGTAAGCCACCACGCGCAAGAACGCGGCCGCCGTAGGCTTCCGGCGGTAGCAGCCATCGGCGAACTCGATCGCCGCCTCGATTTCCTCTTCGAGCGTCTGGCCATCCGGTGGCCGTTTCGGCGCCCCAGGCCCGCGGCAACTCGGATCCTCGATCACCTGCGAGGCAACGAAGTTGATGCCGGCGAGCCGGGCATCGCCGTGGACCATCAGATACTGCCGGATCACCCGACCACCCATCGACCACCCGGCGAGGACGGGACGTTTCAGCCGCTTTGCCTCCAGCACAGCGGCAATGTCATCGGCCCACGCCCGACTGCCCTGGTAGGCCGCCGGATCTGTCGGCTGCTCGGAGGCGCCATGCCCACGTTGATCGAAGGCGACGATCCGGTAGCGCGCGGCGAGCGCGCTGCGAATCTGCGGCATGAAGCAAAGATGAGACTGCGCAAAGCCGTGGATGAGAACGACTTCCGGCCCGGCGGGATTGCCCCATTCGTAGACGGCAAGCCTTGTCCCATCGGGGGCGCGCACGCCGCCCCCGATCGCCTTCACCGAAGTCATGCCGGCAACCTCAGGTCTTCTCGATGTTCCACAACACTGTCACCGGAGCCTTCAGCCAGCCGACCACGTTGGCGCGTGCCGCGCCCGGCCCATACCACATGCCGAGCCAGCCATACTGCGCCTGATCGAGCGCCCGATTCTGCACCGCCGCGGCCAGCGCCTTGGACTTGGCCGGATCGGTCTCCCGCGCGTAGGAATCGCGCAGCTTCTCCATTTCCGGGTCGTTGGGCCAACCGAACCATGCCTTTTCAGGATCGGCGACCATCCAGTTGGCCGAGATCGGGTTCAGGATGTCGGCGGCGATGGCATAGGTATGAAACACGCTCCAGCCGCCCTTGTCGGCAGGGTCCTTCTTGGTTCGGCGCGTCACCACCGTCTGCCAGTCCATCGACTGCATGTCGACCTTGAAGCCGCCCTGCTCGAGCAGTGACTTGGTGACGGGCGCCGTATTGGTCAGCACCGGCAAGGTGGTGGACTGCATCAGCACGGCTGGCGTGCCGTCGTAGCCGGCCTCCTTCAGAAGCGCCTTCGACTTCTCGAAGTTCGGCTTGGTCAGCAGGTCGCCCTGGATCTCGACGCCGTTCGGTGTTCCGCAGACGAAAGCGGCAGTGCAGACCTTGTAGTATTGTTGCTCGCCCACCGTCGCCTTGAGGTAATCTTCCTGGCGCATGCACAGCAGTGCTGCCTGGCGGACCTTGAGATTGTCGAACGGCTTGGTCAAATGGTTGAAGCGGATGCAGAATTGCTGTCCGAGCGGGTTCCAATTGACCGTCTGCACACTCTTGTCGGCCTTGAGCAGGGGCAGAAGGTCGTGCGGGACATTCTCGATCATGTCGATCTCGCCCGCGATCAGCGCATTCACCTGCTGCGTCGGATCGGGCATGTCGACGAACTCGACCCGGTCGACCTTGGCGACCTTGCCGCCGGCCAAGGCCGAGGCAGGCTCGGACCGCGGCTTATACTTCGGGTTCCTGACATAGACGTGCTTCTCGCCGGGCTTGGACTCGGCGTTGACGTAGATGAACGGCCCCGAGCCGACTTGGCTGTCGATCTGCTTGAACGGGTCGGTGCTGGCGATCCGCTTGGGCATCATGAAGGGCACAGTGGACGATGGCTTGCCCAGCGTATCGAGCACCAGGCCGTACGGCTCCTTGAGCTTCAGAGTGAAGGTTTTCGCATCGACCGGCGTCAGTGCGGCGACGAATTCCATCAGCTTCTGCCCCATCGCGTCGCGCGCCTGCCAGCGCTTGAGCGAGACGACGCAATCCTCGGCCGTGACCGGCTGGCCGTCGTGCCATTCCAGTCCGTCGCGCAGGGTGAAGGTCCACAGCGTCTTGTCGGGCGAGACCTCGTACTTGTCGACCATCTGCGGCTGTATTGCGCCCTTCTCATCGGTCGCGAACAGCGTGTCGTAGATCATGTACCCGTGGTCACGGGTGACGTAGGCGGTCGTCCAGATCGGATCGAGGATCGTCAGATTGCCATTCTGCACGAAGCGTAGCAGCTTCTTGTTCTGGGCACCCGCCACGCGCGGCGCGAGCGCGAGCGCGGCACTGCCCGCCGCGAAGGTGCGGCGATTGATCTTGATCATTGTTTCCTCCCAAGCCTTTCGATAGCAACGACTTTGCAATCGTTTCCAGGAGACTTGCCGGCCGGATGATCGGAGTCAATAGTTGCGGTCAAATGAAGAGGAAAACGTTTCCAGGATGAGTGTCGTGACGATCCGAGACGTTGCCCGTGCGGCCGGCGTTTCGCTGAGCTCGGTATCGCGGGCGCTCAACGGCGGCAAGAACGTCAGTGCCCGCGTCGCTCGCGACGTCGCCGAAGCGGCCGACCGGCTGGGCTATCAGCCCGATTTCCTGGCGCGCGGCCTGCGCACGCGCACCACCGGCATGGTGGGCTGCCTGGTCTCTGATGTCGCCAATCCGCTCAACGCGACGATCGTCAAGGCGGCGGAGGCGCGCCTGCGCGAGGCCGGCCATTTGCTGGTCGTCGCCGGCACGGCAAACGACCCGGCACGCGAGCGCGCCGCCGCAGCCCAATTCAGGGGACGTCGCATGGACGGGATGCTGGTCGCGCCCGGCAGTAGCGCCAATGCCGAGGTGTGGCGCGAGATCGCCGCTGCGGGCACGCCGGTCGTCATCCTCGACCGCGATCCGCTGTACGAAGGCAACGACGCGCGTTGGCCGGCCGTGATGGTCGATCATCGCGCCGGAGCCAAGGCGGCGACCCGCTACCTTACCGGGTTGGGTCATCGGCGCATCGCTCTCCTTACGGCAGACGCACGCATGCGGCCCAGTCGCGAGCGCATCGCGGGGTTTCGCGAGGCTTTCGCCGAAGCAGGCCTCGACTCCCAGAACGCCCAGCTCTGCATCCAGAAATCACCGATGGATTTCGCGCAAGCCGACACGCTGGCCCTGTTGTGCAGCGAGGCGCGACCGACGGCGATCATCGCCCTCGGCACGCGCATCCTCGCGGGCGTGCTGCGCGCTGCCCGTGACCTTGGCCTGTCCGTTCCGCGCGATCTCTCCGTGCTGTCGGTCGGCGACACCGATCTCGCCGCCGCCTACACGCCACCGATCACGGCGCTGCGCTGGAGCCTCGACGATGTCGGGCGCGCTGCCGCCGAGTTGCTGCTGCAGCGACTGAGCGGCGATGTCGGCGATGCGCAATCGCGGGCTCTGCTGCCCGTCGATCTCGTCCTGCGCGAGTCCTGCGCGGCTCCGGCGGCATGATCATTCTCCTCCCCAGCTCTGCTGGGGAGGTGTTGGGCAGGACGATCAGATCGGCCTGCGCCACCGCCTTCTCCTCGGCGACGCCCCCGATGTAGTCAGGCGATCGACGAGCGACGCGAGGGCGGTTCGTGCCATGGAATTCCCTGAGCTTTGTCACTGGGCCTGGACACCCGCGGCCGTGATGACGGCCTTCCAGCGGGCGGTCTCGTCCTTGATGAAATTCGTGGCGTCGGTCCGGCTGCCACCTACCGGGATGGCGTGCAGGTTCTTCAGCTGCTTGAGGAAGTCGGGCCGCGCCATCACCTCGTTGGTGACGCGATTCAGCGTGTCGAGGATCTCGACGGGGGTTCCCTTGGGGGCGGCCAATGCGTACCAAACGATGGCCTGGAACCCCGGCAGGCCTCCGGCTTCCTCGATCGTCGGCACGTTGGGGAAGTCCTCCAGTCGCTCGCGGGTCCCCACGCCAAGCAGCTTTGCCGACCCATCGGTGACCGACGCCACGTAGCTCGGGATGTTGTCGACCACGAGCTGGACGCGTCCCGCCGCCAGGTCGAACCGGGCCGGCGCCGCGCCCTGATAGGGAACATGGACGATATCGACCTTGGCCATGTTCTTCAGCAGCTCGAGCGAGAGGTGCCCCGAGGTGCCGATTCCGGCCGACGCCCCGTTGAGCTTGCCGGGATTGGCCTTGGCGTAGTCGATCAGCTCCTTCACCGAGTTGGCCGGAACGTCCTTGTTGACGATCAGGGCATTCGGGAATTTCGCGACGACGACGATCACGTCGAAGTCGTTCGGCGCGAACGGCATGGTCTTGTAGAGAAAGTGATTGGTGACGAACGCGCCGGGATTGGTCAGCAGCAGCGTGTATCCGTCCGGCCTGGCATTGGCGACTGCCTCGGCGCCGATGTTGCCTGCCGCGCCGGGCCGATTCTCGACCACGAACTGCTGGCCGAGCGCCTTGGAATATTCCTGCGCCAGCAGGCGTCCCAATGCGTCCGTGATGGCGCCTGCCGACCACGGCACGACGATCCTGACCGGCTTGTCCGGCCACGCTGCATGAACGGGTGCCGAATGCCCCAGCCACGCGATCGCAAGGACGACAGCAGCGACAACGAACAAGGCCAAGCCACGCACGAATCGAGTCATTCATTCCTCCCATTGCCGGACCTTTCAGCGAAGGCCTTCTGACCGTGAACCATAGGTGTGGGCCGGCTGGCGGAGAATCGAGCTGACCAGATCGAATTCGCATGCTGCTATAAGACAACGACATTCAACTCCGCGGCGGGACGCCTGGAAGCGACCGCGTCCGAAAACCGCGAGCCCATGCCCTGCGCCCGTGGCAGCCTTGCGGTCCAGCGAATGCCGGCCGATTCCGGCGATCCCCTGTTCGAGAGGAATAGCGATGACCCTGTTGCTCAATATCGACGTGCCCGATGTCGAGAGCGGTGTGCGCTTCTATGCGACGGCGTTCGGCCTCCAGGTCGGCCGTCGTTTTGGAACCGACTTCGTCGAGCTGCTGGGATGGCCGGCGAAGGTCTACCTGCTGACCAAGCAAGCCGGCACCATCGGTGCCGGCGGTGATCGTCGGCGCTACGAGAGGCACTGGACACCGGTCCATGCCGACATCGTCGTCGACGACGTCGACGCGGCCGTCGAGCGGGCGGTTGGCGCCGGCGCGAAGCTGGAGGCGCCAGCGAAGGACACATCCTATGGACGGATCGCCATGCTCGCCGATCCATTCGGCCATGGCTTCTGTCTCCTGCAGTTCAATGAGCGCGGCTACGATGCGCTTCTCGAGAGCACGGCTTGAGTCCGGTTCGGCCCACCGTCAGGCTGAATCCGCATGCTGCTATAAGCCAACGATATTCAGGCGCGTGTTTCCCGGGTGTTAGCCTCTCGGATCACGACCGCCAAAGGCGGCGATCTTGTCGGGAGGAACGACATGCGGCTCGATCTGCGCCCGCTCAACCCAAGCTTCGGTGCCGAGGTGGCGGGCATCGACTTGTCGACCCCGCTGGACAGCGAGACCTTCGCGAGGATCGAGAAGACGTTCGACCGGCATTCGCTGCTGCTGTTCCGCGGCCAGACGCTGGACGAGAACGATCACGTGGCGCTCAGCCGACGCTTCGGCATGCTGCAGAGCCATGTCCTGAAGCCGTACCTCTCCAACGAGCATCCCGAGCTCCTGGTGCTGTCGAACATCAAGGAGAACGGCCGGGCGACGGGGATCGGCGACGCGGGTCAGATCTGGCACGCCGACACGTCCTACGTCGAAACGCCGTGCCGCTGCTCGCTGCTGCTCGGCCGCGAGATCCCCGCACCCGAGGGCGACCGCACCTTCGGCGACACGGTGTTCCTGAGCGCCGCGGCCGCCTACGACGCGTTGCCCGAGGAGAAGAAGGCGGCGCTGGCGCAGCTCACCGCCCCGCATTCCTTCATCCATTACTACAAGCTGAAGCAGGCCCAGGGCTCCAACCGCCCCGACCTCACCAAGGAGCAGGAAGCCGAGGTGCCGCCGGTCAACCAGCCGGTCGTGCTGGCGCATCCCATCACCGGCCGCAAAGCGATCTACGTCAATCCGTCCTACACGACGACGATCAACGAGCTGCCGGACGCAGAAGGCCGCGCGCTGCTCGACGAGCTGTTCACCCATCTGATCAAGCCGGAGTTCGCCTATCGCCACAAATGGCGGCCGGGCGATCTCGTCATCTGGGACAACTACGCGACGCAACACCTGGCGATCGGCGACTATGCCCTGCCGCAGCGTCGCCTCATGCATCGCACCACCGTCCTGCTGCGCGACGACGCCAAGGCCCGGCTTGCCGAGACTCGCAGGGCCCTTGTTTAGCGCTCACATCTAGAGCGTCACCTTCCCGGATCGAAGCGCCAACCTTTATGGCGACGTCCAAGTCTTTGTCGTCCTGAGCGCAGCGAAGGACCTCATCACCGCCTGCACGAGAGCACTTTGAGACTCCTGGCGATGATCCTTCGCTGCGCGCAGGGCGAAAGAATGGATGCCGAGTTGGTTCCACGTAAACCAATCATGCTCTAATAAGAGACAGGCTCTTCCGCTGGGAGCGCGCCACTTCAGGCGGAGTAACCTCCGCCGGCGATGGCGCTCATCGTCTCGATCCCAGATCCCATGGGCGTCATCGGAGTGGCGCGCTCCCAGCAAAGAATCCCGTCAGGCGACCGCCTGAATCAGATTGTCGAGGATGTACGGCATCATGCCGCCTGCCCGCACGTAGTCGAGCTCGGCCTGGGTATCGAGCCGCAACCTGAGCGGCACGGCGAGGATGCTGCCGTCGCGACGGTGGATGCGAAGCATGATCGGCTGGCCCGCGCGCACCTCGCCCGCCAGCCCGGTCAGGTCGAGCGTCTCGGTGCCGTCGAGGCCGAGCGTTTCCGCCGTCGTGCCTTCCGGAAACTGGCACGGCAGCACGCCCATGCCGACCAGGTTGGAGCGGTGAATGCGCTCGAAGCTCGCGGCCACGACCGCCCGCACACCGAGCAGCCGGGTGCCCTTCGCCGCCCAATCGCGGGCGCTGCCGGTGCCGTATTCCTCGCCGGCCACGATGACCAGCGGTACGCCTTCCTGCTCGTAGCGCATCGCCGCATCGTAGATCGTCGTCTCCTCGCCCGACGGCTGGTGCCGCGTGAATCCGCCCTCCCGGCCTGCCGCGACGCGATTCTTCAGGCGAACGTTCGAGAAGGCGCCGCGGATCATGACCTCGTGGTTCATGCGCCGCGCGCCGTAATTGTTGAAATCCTTCGGCGCGACGCCGTTTCCCTGGAGGTAGCGCCCGGCGGGCGACTCCCGGCCGATGCTGCCGATCGGAGAGATGTGGTCAGTGGTCACCGAGTTGCCGAGGATGGCCAGCGCCCGTGCACCGACGATATCCTGCAACGCTGACCGGCGCAGCGGATCGGCGAGAAACGGCGGCTCCTTGATGTAGCTCGATCCGCTGGCCCATGGAAAAAGCGCGCCCGACTCGAACGGGATGTCGCGCCAACGGGGATTGAGGTCGGCAAGGTCGCCGGAATAGGTCTCGCGGTAGAAGGCGGGATCGGCGGCGGCGGCCAGCGCGTCGGCGAGCTCGGCGGCGGTCGGCCAGACGTCGCGCAGGAAGACGGGATCGTTGGCCGGCGTGCGGCCAAGCGGCTCGCTCTCGAGGTCGATGTCCACGGTGCCGGCGATGGCGAAAGCAACCACCAGCGGCGGGCTGGCGAGGTACGAAGCGCGCACCGACGGATGGATGCGGGCCTCGAAGTTGCGATTGCCGGACAGCACGGCGCAGGCGATGAGATCGCGCGCCTTGATCTCCTCCTCGAGCGCCGGATCGATCGGCCCTGAGGCGCCGACGCACGTGGCGCAGCTGTAGCCCGCGACCGCAAAGCCCATCGCGTCGAGGGAAGCCTGCAGGCCGCTGGCCTCGAGGTAGCGGCTGACGACGAGCGAGCCCGGCGTCAGCGAGGTCTTCACCCAGGGCGCGGCGCCGAGGCCAAGGACCGCGGCCTTCCGGGCGAGCAGGCCGGCCGCCAGCATCACGCTGGGGTTCGACGTGTTGGTGCAGGACGTGATGGCGGCGATGACGACATCGCCGTTGCGCGGACGGCGCCGCGCTTCGGTGGCGGTATCGGCCGGCAGATCGAAGGCGGAGCGGAAGTTCGCCTTGAGCCCCTGCAGCGCCACCCTGTCCTGCGGCCGCTTCGGTCCGGCGAGGCTCGGTCCGACCGATGACAGATCGAGCTCGAGGACAGCGGAATAATCGACCTCACCAGTGCGCGGCGCGCCGAACAGGCTCTGGGCGCGATAGTACTGCTCGGTGGCGCGGACACGATCCTCCTCTCGTCCGGTCTGGCGCAGGTAGCGGCAGGTCTGCTCGTCGACCGGGAAGTAGCCGATGGTCGCTCCGTACTCCGGCGCCATGTTGGCGATGGTGGCGCGGTCCGGCAGGCTGAGCGTCTGAACTCCTTCGCCGTGGAACTCGACGAACTTGCCGACGACCTTGGCCTTGCGCAGCATCTCGGTGACATGCAGAACGAGATCGGTGGCGGTGACGCCCTCGCGCAAGGTACCCGACACGCGCACGCCCACGACATCAGGCGTCAGGAAGCTCACCGGTTGGCCGAGCAGCGCACCCTGCGCCTCGATCCCGCCGACGCCCCAGCCGACGACGCCCAGCCCGGCGATCATGCAGCTGTGCGAATCCGTGCCGACCATCGTGTCCGGAAAGCACAGGCCATCTTTCAGCAGGATCCCCGGCGCCAGGAACTCGAGATTGAGCTGATGCAGGATCCCGGTCCCTGGCGGCAGCAGCCTGATGCCGTCGTACGCCTGCATCGCCCACTTCACGAACTGGAAGCGCTCGTGATTGCGCTCGATCTCGAGCGCCATGTTGCGCTGCAGCGCATCGGGCGTACCGTGGAAATCGACGCTCAGGGTATGGTCGAGCGCCATGTCAACCGGAACGGCGGGAGCGACCGCGCCGACCGGCAGGCCGCGACGGTGCATGGCGCCACGCATCGCCGCCAGATCGCCCAGCAGCGGAATGCCCGCCGCACAATTCAGGATGATGCGTCCCACGGTGAACGGGATTTCCTCGCTGCGCGGCGCATTCGGCTGCCAGTTGGCGAGGGCGCGTACCTGGTCTTCCGTGATGCGACGTCCATCGCAGCGCCGCAGCAGGGATTCCAGGACGACTCGCAGCACGACCGGCAGGCGGGAGATCGCGCCAAGCCCCGCCTTCTCGAGCTCGGGCAGGGCAAAGTATCCGGTCCTGCCGATGCCGGGCAGGTCGATGGTCCTCTGAGTCCGTGTGGCAATAGGGTTCGTCATGACACTCTCACTTTCCTCCCCAGCTCCGTTGGGGAGGTGCCCCGTCATACGGGGCGGAGGGGTCATGAGCCCCGGTCCCGCTGCTCATGACCCCTCCGTCGCCGAAGACGGCGACACCTCCCCAGCGGAGCTGGGGAGGAGAGTGAAAGGCGCGCCCATATGCGCCTGCCCTGCCGCCAGCGGGCCTGCTCTCAGTCGTCTGGCGAGAGGATCGATGCTCGGCAGCCGTTCCAGTCGCGCGACGTCGTCGGCGATGGCTTGCGCTTCCGGCGCAGCGAGGCGCCGGCTCGCCAGCAACATGAATTTGGCCCGCAGATCGTCGCTCGAGCAGGGATCGGCCGGCGTGCCGCGGCATTCGTCGACGCGCGCCAACACCGGGGCAGCGCCCGCGACCGAGAGCTCGACGCTGGCCGCGAACTTCGCCGGATAGACCGCTTCGGCGGCCGGATCGACATGGATCTCGACCTTGCGGGCGACGGCACGCAGGTCGGCATCGGCGACCCTTTCCTTGGCGTATTCCGTCGGATCACGCGGATCGCCGAGCAGCGACAGCGCGGCGCAGTAGGGAATGCTGTACTGCGCGCCCATCGTGTCGAGCGGCGCGGGCTCGCCATTGTTGCGCGCGGCGTAAGCGCTGACGCCGACGCGCACCTTTTCGACGTCGGCGGCTTGAAAGGTTCTGTTTCCTCGCAGGTCTGACAGGATCTGCACGACCGACTGGATCCAGCCGCAGATCGGATAGACCTTGAACCATATGTCCATGACCGCCCAGTCGCGGCCGAGCCCGTGCGTCAGCCGCTCGGGGCGCGCCGTATCGCCGCCGAACACCTCGAGCAGGCCCATCTTGCCGTCGATGGCGTTCGGCGGGCCGGTGAACTGGCGCGCAGCCAGGCGGCTCATGCGGACGCCGGCCTCGGCGGCGCGGCCGAGATGCAGGCGCTTGACCATGCCGCCGCCGTGGCCGGCGGCGAAATTCTTGACGCCCGAGGACGCCGAGCAGGCAAGCCCGATCGCCGAGCGCAGGTCGGCGAGTGGCAGGCCCATCACCATGCCCGCCGCGATCGTCGCGGCGATCGGCGCGGCCAGGCTGGTGGTGTGGAAGCCGCGCCGCGCCGGCCCGTCGCCCAGGCTGAGCCCGACCCGATGCATGATCTCGTAGCCGGCGACGATCGCCAGCAGCACGCGCCCGCCCGAGGCGCCGCATTCCTCGGCAGCCGCCAGCGCCGCCGGGATGACGGCGGCGGCCGGATGGACAATCGACTCGGCGATCAGGTCGTCGAGCTCGAAGCCATGGATTGCGGTGCCGTTGCACAGTGCCGCCGCCGGCGCGGGCAACGGCCTGGTCCGGCCGATCACGGTGCAGGCGCCGGCCAGGCCGTCCGCATCCATCTCCTCACAGAGGATGCGCGACCACGGCTGCTCCGAGCCGAACAGGCCGCAACCCAGCCCGTCGAGCAGGCAGTCCTTTGCCTTGATCACCACCTCAGGCGGCAGATCGTCGAGCGTCAGTCCGTGCAGGACGCCGATCAACCGGCCGGCGTCGGTTTCGCTGACATCGTCCACGCGCGTTCGCCTCCCCTGAGAGCTGCTCATGCTCCCCCTCCCCAGCGAAGCTGGGAGGTGTCGCCGTCTTACGGCGACGGAGGGGTCAAGGGCCGCAGTCCCGTTGCCCATGACCCCTCCGTCGGCGATTACGCCGACACCTCCCCAGCGAAGCTGGGGAGGAGCACATGAGGCTACGAATCGCCCCCGCCGCGGGCAATCCGCAAATCACCATAGTGGTATGGCGATTATCTATTGTGGCTCCTCCGCATCGCCCGAAGCCGCGGCCTCACGGCTGGCGAGAACCTTGCGGCGCGTCAGGGCGGGCGAGAGCAGCTCCATGAAGTCGAGCTCGAGCTTGCGCAGGTAGCTGCTACGGCGGAACGAGACATAGGCCGGGCTGGAGCGGAAGAGATGGCTGACGTCGCGCGCCTCGAGGTCGCCGTCATGGGCCGGATCGACCGCGACGGAAGCCATGATCGCAATCCCCATGCCGAGCTCGACGTAGGTCTTGCCGACGTCCGAATCGACGCCCGAGAACGGGATGGTCGGCGTGATGCCCTTCTGCAGGAAGGTCTCGATGATGTTCCATCCGCCGCTGCGAAAATTATCGTGGGCAATGATCGGATAGCCGGCCAGGTCCTTCAGGCTGATTTTCTCGAGGTCGAGGATCGGATGGCCCTTCTTCGCCATCACGCAACGCGTCACCGTGAGGCACGGCAGGCGCACCAGGCCGAGGAAGGTCTTCAGGCTTTCCGTGCCCACGCCGAGGTCGGCATGGCCAGCATGGACATACTCGCACACCTCGGTCGGATTGCCTTGCATCAGCCCGACCTGCACCTTGGGATGCTTCTGCAGGAAGGCCTGGACGACTTTCGGCAGGACGTATCGCGCGAATGTGTGCGTGGTGGCGATGATGAGCTTGCCGCCCTCCTCCTTGTTGTAGTCGTCGCGAATCTTCTGGATGTCGGCGACCTCACCGAAGATGCGCTCGGCGATCTCGATGACCGCACGGCCGGCTTCGGTGACACCGACGATCCGGTTGCGCGTGCGCTCGAAGATGTCGAAGCCCAGCTCGAGCTCGAGCAACCGGATCTGCTTGCTGATGCCGGGTTGGGAGGTGTGCAGCGCCTCGGCCGCGTCGGAGATGTGATTGCCCCGCCGGTACACCTCGACGACGTATCTGAGCTGGCGGAGTTGCATTGCCTTCGGCACCCGGACGTGTTCGACCCGTCAGCCGTCTGGTGCAGCGGCAGGCCTGCGGCAATGACCTTAGCAATATTGGGCGTCGCCGCTAGAGCAGCGTTGCGCGGCCCGCTGCCCAGTATAGGGCATTCGCATTCAAAAAACACCGTCATCCCGACCGGAGCCGAGCGCAGCGAGGCGTAGTGGAGGGACCTTTCATGTTATCGACAAGGAACGGTCCCTCGACTGCGCCGCCCTACTGGCAGCTCCGCTCGGGATGACGGAGAAAAGGCCCATGCGAATGCCCGCGCTGCCCGGCGGGCGTGGCGGCGCTACTGCGCCGCCTGGACCTGCAGAGTGCGCGCCGCAACCGCCGCGCTGCGTCCGGCCAATCGGCCGAACACCGCCCCGCTGGTAAGTCCAGTCGAGCCGGGATAGTTGAAGTAGAACAGCCCGCCCACCATCTCGCCGGCGGCGTAGAGGCCGGGGATCGCGCGATGATTCTGGTCCATCACCTGGCCTTCGGTGGTGATCCGGAGCCCGCCGAACGTGAAGGTGATGCCGCAGGTCACGGCATAGGCTTCGAACGGCGGGTTCTCCAGCGGAATGGCCCAGTTGGATTTCGGGATGGCGAGACCCAGCGTGCCCCGTCCGTCCTTCACCGTGGGGTCAAACGGCACGTCGCGTTTCACCGCGGCATTGAACTCGCGGACGGTGGCGAGGAGCTGCTCGGTGTTCACGTCGTCGATCTTCGCGGCCAGCTCCTCGATCGAGCTGGCGACGACCTTGGTCACCCGGCGGGCGCGGTACTCGGGGCGCAACAGGTGGCTCACCGAAGAGTCGAAGAGCTGCCAGGCGAACTGGCCAGGCTGCTTCATCACGATGTGGCCGTACTTGGCATAGGTGTAGTTGCGGATGTCGGCGCCCTCGTCGAGAAAGCGCCGGCCTTCGCTGTTGACCATGATCGAGAACGGATAGCTGTCGCGCTCATAGTCGTCGGTCACCGAGAAATCGCCGAAATTCTCGGCGTAGCGTTCCCAGCTGACGGCGTGGCAGCCCGACCAGTTGCCGCATGGCTGCGCGCCGATGCGCAGCGCCATCTCGAGCCCGTCGCCGGTGTTGAACCGGGTGCCGCGCACCTTGGCGAGGTCCCAGCCCGGGCCGAGATAGCGGGTGCGCCATTCGGTGTTGGCCTCGAAGCCGCCGCAGGCCAGGATCACGCAGCGCGCACCGAGGCGCGTCGTCTGGCCGGCGATCTGGGCCACGACGCCGTGCACGCCGCGATCCGACGATTGCAGCTCGCGCACCCAGGCATCGTAGACGATGTCGACGCCCTTTCGCGTCGCCGCCCTGTACAGGTAATCGACCATGCCGCGGCCGGCACCCGAGACGGCCAGCGTGGCGCCGCCCCAGAACTTGAAGCGCCCGTTCACCTTGAACGACTGGCGGCCGAACTGTGGGATGAAGCGCAGCCCGTGGCTGCGCAGCCAGTGAATCGTCCGATTGCTCTGCCGCACCAGGATCTCGCACAGGTCAGGGTCGGTGCGGTTCTCCGTCACCCGCGCCATGTCGTTGAAGAAATCGTCCTCGGTATAGCTTCCGAAATCGCTCTTCCTTTCCTCCTCCGAAAGATCGGGGGAGAGCGCGACGATGTCCTCGGCGCCGTCGTAGACGAATCGCATCAGGCCTTCGGTATAGGCCGTGTTGCCGCCGCGCTCCTCTTCCGGGGCCCGCTCCAGCAGCAGCACGCGCGCCTGTTCCTCTGCCGCCGAGATCGCAGCACAGAGCGCCGCGTTGCCGCCGCCGACGACGATCACGTCGTATTCTTTCCCAGGCTTCATCGGAATCCCCGTTCCTCCGTGGCCCTCGAGCGGGCGGACGTCCAGGAACGCCCTACCACCGCCGACGCCTGGCTGGTTAGAATGCTTGGTCATTCCAGTATGGCGAATGAGCTATGCCGACGGTGTGGCCAGGGCATTCGCATATGGGCGCGCCTTTCATTCTCCTCCCCAACTCTGTTGGGGAGGTGTCGCCGTCTTCAGCGACGGAGGGGTCATGAGCAGCGGGACTGAGGCTCATGACCCCTCCGCCCCGTATGACGGGGCACCTCCCCAGCAAAGCTGGGGAGGAGAAGGAGGAAGCGTCCACATGCGAATGCCTTGGCAGTGTGGCCGGCAGGTCGAGGATGCCCGTCCGGCATACTTCTATAAGCCCTCCGTAGTTGACCATGGCGTGCCGGCCGGGAACGCTTCATCCTTCATGAAACGGGCCCGACCGCGGGCGCCCAGAACAAGACAGCAAGGGATGGAGACGTTCGATGGGATCGAGATTGGCGATGGGATCGAGAGTCGCGTTCATCCTCGCCACGGCCGTGGCGTGCCTCGCCCAGCCTGCTGGCGCCCAAACCTATCCCGATCGTCCCGTCAGGATCGTCGTGCCGACCGGCCCGGGCGGCGCCACCGACATCGTGACCCGCGTGGTTGCCGAGAAGGTCCAGGCCTCCCTCGGGCAGCCCGTCGTCGTCGAGAACAAGCCCGGCGCCAATGGCAATGTCGGTGCGGCCTACGTGCTGTCGCAGCCTGCCGACGGATACACCCTGATGATGGGCCATATCGGGCTGATGACGATCAATGCCCACTTCTACAAGGACATGAAGTTCGATCCGCTTCAGGAATTCGCGCCGGTCATTCGCGCGACGACCTATGCGAACGCCCTGGTCGTCACCAACAGCCTTCCCATCCATTCCACCAGGGATCTCGTCGAGCACGCGAAAAAGAGCTCCACGGGCCTCAAGTTCTCGTCGGCCGGTGTCGGCGGCTCCCTCCACATGGGCTTCGAGCTGTTGAAGGTGGAGGCCGGCTTCGAGGCCCAGCACATTCCCTACACCGCGACCGCCAAGGCCCTGCTGAGCGTGATCTCCGGCGAGACGGATGCCCTGTTCGCCGACGTGCTGGCGGCCATCCCTCACATGTCCAGCCGTTCCCTGCGCGGCATCGCCATCAGCAGCAAGCAGCGCTCGCGTCTGCTGCCCGACCTGCCGGCCGTTGCTGAATCGGGCATCCCGGCGCTCGCCAACTTCGACGTGGTCGGATGGAACGGATTGGTGGTCAAGACCGGCACGCCGGCCGACCGCATCAAGCTGATCAACGAGCACGTAAGACGCGCGCTGGAGTCCCCCGACATGGCCGAGCGCATGTCCAAGCTCGGCGCCGACGTCGCCGTGATGTCGCCCGAGGAATTCGGCGCCTTCATGCGCGCCGAGGACAAGAAATGGGGCGACCTGGTGAAGAAGGCTGATCTGAAGGTCAACTGAGCCCATCTTCGCCTCTCCAGCTCCGCCGCTACGGAGTGGACACATTTCGAGTCCCTCCCTCGTAATCGGGGGAGGTGCCCCGTCATACGGGGCGGAGGGGTCATGAGTCTCCCGGACGGCGTGCGTCCCGCTCATTCATATGCCGGGAGCGCGTCACTCTGAGCTTGTGAATTTATGGCCGATGCCGCCTTCGTTCCGAAATTGAAGAAACCAAAGGTCCTCGCTGCGCTCGGGATGACAACGATACTGTCGCCAGCGACAACAATACTGTCATCCCGAGCGCAGCGAGGGACCTTTCTCGGATCTGCGGCCAAAGTCGATGCCGGCAATAATGTGATTTCACATGCTCTCTGTGGCGTTCCTCTCATGGGGTCACACATCCCACCATGAGCGCCACGGAGTGGCGCGCTCCCGGCTCATGACCCCTCCGTCCGCGCAGACGCGGACACCTCCCCAGCGAAGCTGGGGAGGAAATGAATCAGCCCGCCTCTTCCGCCGACCAGGCGATGATTCGCCGAAGCCCTTCCTCGATCGAGATCTCCGGGCGCCAGCCGAGCTGCTGGGCGATCTTGGCGTTCGAGAATTTCAGCGTGCTCGACACGGTCGCGCGGATCTTGCCCTCGATCTTCTTGTGCTCGGGCTTCAGGTCCGAGCCCATCTGCTTCAGGATGATGCCGACCAGCTCGTTCAGCGACGTCGAGATGCCGGTGGCGACGTTGTAGGATTCGCCCGACGCCTCGGACTCCATCGCCATCACGTTGGCGCGGGCAATGTCGTGGATGTGGATGTAGTCGTGCACCTCGCTGCCGTCGTCCGGGATCACCGGCCGCTTGCCCTGGCGGATGCTGTCGATGGTATCGACGATGTAGGCCGAATTCAGCGCCCGGCGATGCTGCCGTTCGCCGTACACCGAAGAATAGCGCAGCGAGACGAAGGGCACGCCATAGCGGCTGTGGTAGAGCCGCCCCAGATTCTCGCCGATGATCTTCGATCCGCCATAGAGCGCCGCTCCCGGCTGCTGGCCGCTCCACACCCAGGGCGCCTTCTCGGTGGTGACGTCCTCCTCGGTCTCGCCATAGACGGCCACCGACGAGGCGAAGATCACCTTGACGCCGCCGCGATAGCGGCTGGCCTCGCAGATGTTCAGCATGCCCTGCACGTTCACCGCCAGCCCGAGCTGGGGATTGAGCGACAGAGGCAAGGTCAGGAATCCGGCCACCGCGAACACGCCCGCCGCATTCTCGAACGCGTCGAACAGCTCGTTGGTGCGCAGGATGTCGCCACGCGCGAACTTCACCCGCGGATCGCTGACGACGCCGCTCACGGTATCCATCGTGCCCAGGGCGAAATTGTCGAACAGCACGACCTCGCGCGCACCGCCACGCAGAAGATGCTGCGTGATCTCGGAGCCGATCTGGCTGAGCCCGCCCGCGATGACGAATTTGTTGCCTTCGATCTTGGCCATTTCCCCCTTCACCCTGATTGCATTGCCTGTCGCGGCGCGGAGTATGGCAGAGCGCCGGCGAGCGCCAAGATCGGGGCTGAGCCTTTTTTGGCTATCCTACTATGCTGGTTTGGCGGCGCGTTGTTGCACCTACCCGGCGATCGTCGAATACTCCCTCCGCGACGAGCGCCGGAAGCAGAGGGAGTCCGGTCGGCTCATCGGTGACGACGCGGCGCGCCGATTCCCGGATGGACGCCCCAGCCTACGCTCATGGAGGAAGATCAATGTCATTCTACCGAGGCATGACCTGCGAGAACGTGACTCTCAAGGGCGACAAGGGAACCTCGATCACGGCCTACGTGGCCAAGCCGGCGGGCACGGGCCCCTTCCCGGGCGTCGTGCTCATTCACCATCTGCCGGGCTGGAGCGAGCTCTACATCGAGACGACGCGCCGGTTCGCCCATCACGGCTACATGGCGATCTGCGCCAATCTCTACGAGCGTGAGGGCGGCGGCAGCGACGGCAATCCGGACGACGTCGCCGCCAAGGTGCGCGCCGATGGCGGCATCGCCGATTCGCAGATGGTCGGCGACACCGCGGCGGCCGTGCAGTGGATGCGCGCCCAACCCAATCTCAACGGCAAGGTCGGCGTGTTCGGCTCCTGCTCGGGGGGCCGTCATGCCTTCATCTACGCCTGCCAGAAGAAGGACGTCGATGCCTGCATAGACCTGTGGGGCGGCCGCGTGGTGATGGGCAAGGAGGAGCTAAACGCCAAGACACCGGTCGCGCCGATCGACATGACCAAGGACCTCGCCTGCCCGCTGCTCGGCCTGTTCGGCAACGACGACCGTGCGCCCAGCCCCGAGCAGGTCGATCAGCACGAGGCCGAGCTCAAGAAGCTCGGCAAGAACTACGAGTTCCACCGCTATGACGGCGCTGGCCACGGCTTCTTCTACTGGCATCGGCCGCTCTACCGGGCCGAGCAGGCGATGGACGGCTGGAGCAAGGTGTTCGCCTTCTTCGGCAAGCATCTGGCGAAGAAATAGGAGATCCACCCATGTGTACCTCGATCATCGAGATCGCACCGGCGGAGGGCATGGCCAAGCGCGGCGACGAGTGGTTTCCGCTCACCCAGTCCGTGGTCGCCTACGACCACGCCCGCCATGCGCCGCTGGGCGACGTGATCACGCTCGACTTCTTCAACACCAACCTCGACGCCGGTGCGCGCGCCGCGGTCGAGCTCACGCTCGACTCGGCCAAGGAGCTGCGGGCCGCTCTCGATCGGGCGATCGCCGCGGCGGAATACGAGGAAGCCGAAGTCCGGGGCAAGGGCGCCAGACCCGTGCTCGTCCAGGCGGCGTGACCACACCGATCGAGGGATGACTCCTCATGAAGATAGGGAGTCGATCCGCGAGCTGTTGAGTGACTACAGCTTCCGGATCGACGCCTTCGAGTTCGCCGAGCTCGGTGCCCTGTTCACCGAGGACGGCGAATGGATCGCGCGCTACGCCAGGGCGCGCGGCCCGGCCGAGATCGCCGCGCTGATGGCGCGCAACATCCCGACCGAGCCCAAGCGCAAGCACTTCATCATGAACAGCCTGATCAGGCTCGACGGCGACAAAGCCACCGCCCGCACCAGCTACCTGGTCGTCCTCCAGGCCGCCGGCGCCGGGCTGGTGCCGTCGGTCGCCGGCACCTACGAGGACCAGCTCGTGCGCATGCCCGCCGGCTGGCGCTTCCGCGAGCGCCGGCTCGTCCACGACCTCGCGGCCGACCTCGGATTGAACCTGCCGAGCACTCGCGGCTGACGCTCTTGTCCTCCTCCCCAGCTTCGCTGGGGAGGTGTCCGCGTAAGGCGTTTGGCCGCTCCGCGGCCAAAAGCCGATGCGGACGGAGGGATCATGAGCAACACGACTGAGGCTCATGACCCCTCCGTCGCCGTATGACGGCGACACCTCCCCAGCAGAGCTGGGGAGGAGAATGAGAAACGCCACCCATCGACCGCCGCCTTGACACTGCCGTCGCTGGCGCGCGAACGTCGTTTTGTTAGAAGAACGCAGTTCACATCCATGAACGACAACGTGAAGTCCGCCGCCCGCGTGCTCGACATTCTCGAGCTGCTATCGCGCAGCGACGAGCCGATGGCGCTCAGGGACCTCGTCGCGGCGCTGGCGCTGCCGAAGAGCAGCGCGCACGCGCTGATGCAGACGCTGCAGGCACGCGGCTACGTCGAGCGCGATGCTGCCGACCGCTACGCCCTGAACGGGTCGCTGCGGCAGTCGGCAGGCTGGATCGGCGGGCCGGAGGCGCATCTGGCGGCGGTGGCCCGCCCGGTCATGGAACGGTTGCGCGACGAGCTCGATGAAAGCGTGTTCCTGGGTGTTCGCGCCGGGCGCGGCGACGTCAAGGTCATCGCCAAGTCGGTCAGCCGGGCGCAGATCCGTTACGACTCGGTCGATCCAGGTCTCAGGCCGGCCTACTGCACCGGAATGGGCCGGGTACTGCTGGCCTATTGGGACAAGAAATCGGCCGATGCCTATGTGCTGCGCACACGGTTGCGCGCCTACACGCCGAGAACCGTCGTCGACGCGGCCAGGCTGCGCGCGATCCTGGCCAAGGTGGCGAAGGACGGTTACGCAATCCTCGAAGAGGAATACGTCCTTGGCGGATCGGCGACGGCGGCGCCGGTGTTCGGCGGCGATGGTACGGTCATTGCTGCGCTGAATGTCGGAACGGTGTCGGCGCGCTATCCGGCGGCCAAGTCGCGGATCGTCTCCGGCGTCGTCCGGGCGGCGGCCACCATCAGCCAGCGCCTCGGCCACCGACGCGCAGCGTAGACCTCGACGGAAGGAGCCCGGCTGTGAGCTATCGGATCGGCGTGGACATCGGGGGCACCTTTGCCGACTTCTGCGCCCTGGACGAGGTGACCGGCCGGCTGGCCACGCTCAAGGTCCTGTCGACGCCGCAGGAGCCCGGGCGCGAGGTCATCACCGGATTGAAGGAGCTCGGCACACGGTTTGGAATCCAGCCGGCCGACATCGGCTATTTCACCCACGGTACCACCGTCGGCATCAACTCGGTGATCCAGCGCAAGGGCATCCGTCTCTGCCTGATCACGACCGAGAACTTCATCGACGTGCTGGAGCTGGCGCGTCTCAAGATGCCCGACCCCTATCACCTGATGTCGTCGCGGGCAGAGCCCCTGGTGACGCGCGATCGCGTGCTGGCGGTGCGCGAGCGGATCCTGGCCGACGGAACCGTGGAAACGCCGCTCGACCACGCCAGCCTGCGCCACGCGCTCGACCAGGCGATGGTGCTCAGGGCCGAGGGAATCGTGCTGGCGCTGCTGCATTCCTATCGCAACCCGGCGCATGAGCGGGAGGCGCAGAAGCTGATCAAGGAGTGGGCACCCACGATGCCCGTGTTCTGCTCCAGCGACGTCTGGCCGATCATCCGCGAGTACGAGCGCACCGCGACCGCCACGATCCACGGTTACGTGCAGCCGAACGTGGCGCGCTACCTGTCGGCCCTGCAGGCCGCCCTCAAGCAGGCCGGCGTCGCTGCCGAGCCGATGGTGACCAAGTCGAACGGCGGGGTCATGACGGCCGAGCTCGGCAAGTCGGCCTGCCTGCAGATGCTGCTGTCGGGCACGGCCGCCGGCGTGATCGGCGCCGGCTTCGTGGCGCGCCAGGCCGGGCTCGACCAGGTGCTGAGCCTCGATATCGGCGGCACGTCGGCCGACGTCGCCATCATCGTGGACGGCACGCCGACCTACGGCACCGGCGAGATGGTGGGCGACTTCCCGATCTACATCCCGACCGTGTCGGTGACCTCGATCGGCGACGGCGGCGGCTCGATCGCCGCGGTCAGCGCGTTCGGCGTTCTGTCCGTCGGCCCCGAGAGCGCCGGCTCGACGCCTGGTCCGGCCTGCTACGGCCGCGGCGGCACGCGGCCCACCATGACCGACGCCTTCGCGGTCTGCGGCATCATCGGCCACGGCAACATCGGCTACGACGCGGTCTCGGTCGACATCGACAAGGCGCGCACCGCGGTCGGCACGATCGCCGGCAAGCTCGGGCGCGGGCTCGAGCAGGCGGCCGAAGCGATCATCCAGGTGGCGGTGTCCGGCATGTACCGCGAGGTCGGCAAGCTGGCTTCACGCCAGGGCATCGACCCACGCGATTTCACCCTGCTGGCGTTCGGCGGCGCCGGGCCGATGCTGGGCTGCTTCCTGGCGCGCGAGCTTGGCATGCGCCAGGTGCTGGTCCCGACGACGCCGGGCGTGCTGTCGGCCCTCGGCGGCCTCGTCGCCGACGTCAAGAACGACTTCATCAGCACCGCCTACTACCCGCTGTCGGCCAACGAGCTGCCGCGCCTGAGAACCGATTTCGACCGGCTCGCCAAACGCGCGACGGCCTGGATCACCGAGGAGCAGAAATTCGCCGGACGCTACGTGCTGCAGCCGGCCGCCGACATGCGCTATCTCGGGCAGTCGTTCGAGATCGAGGTGCCGCTGCAGATGGAGTGGATCGCAGTCGGCGACGTCGAGCGGATCGCCGCCGCCTTCCATGCCGAGCACGAGCGCCTGTACGGCCACGCCGCCGCCTCGACGCCGGTGCACATGGTCAGCCTGCGCATGGTCGTCGTCGGAACCTCGCCGCAGCCGAACTTCCTGGCGCAGCCGAAGCAGACTGATCAGCCTGTCCCCGCCAAGCAGGTCGACGTGTACCTCGATGGTGCCTGGCGCAGCGTGCCGCTCTATAGGCGCGCCGATCTCGGCCACGGGCACCAGCTCGGCAGCCCGTGCGTCGTCGCCCAGGAAGATACGACGATCTGCATTCCCGAAGGTTTCACGGGCGCAGTCGACGCATACGGCAACATTCTCCTGTCGCTCAGCCAGTAGTAGGACACGCGATGCGTATCGATCCGGTCACCCTGCAGATCTTTGCCAACCATGCGCAGGCCGCGGCCGACAGCATGGCGTTCACGCTGTTCCGCACGGCGCACTCGACCTTCGTCAAGGAGACCGAGGATTTCACCACCGGCCTCGCCACGCCGGACGGCATGACGTTCGCCAGCCCGCGTGATCTCGGCGCCACCTGGTTCATCGGCCTCGACTACGCCAACGCGCTCAAGATGATCCCCGACTATCGGCCGGGCGACATCTGCATCACCAACGATCCCTACAGCGGCTTCGTGTGCACCCACACGCCCGATCTGCACATGTGGAAGCCGATCTTCTGGGAAGGCGAGCTGGTCGCCTTCTCGGTGAGCCACATCCACAACACCGATGTCGGCGGCGCGGTGCCGGCCTCGCTGTCGCGCCAGCTCACCGAGGTCCACCAGGAAGGCATCCGCATCCCGCCCAACAAGCTCTACGCCGAGGGCAGGCTCAACCAGGCGCTGCTCGACGTCATGCTGACCAACGTGCGCATGCCGGAGCAGAACTACGGCGACCTGCAGGCGCAGATCGCGGCGATGAACACCGGCGAGCGCAAGGTCCATGACATGGTGCGCAAGTTCGGCGTCGACGTGTTCCGCCAGGGCGTCAAGGACCTGCTCGATCTCGGCGAGCGGCAGGCGCGCGCCCTGCTGAGCCGCATTCCCGACGGCGACTATTTCTTCGCCGACTATCTCGACGAGGACGCGCCGGGCGGCGTGCCGGTGCGCCTGGCGCTCACCCTGAAGATCCGCGGCGACGAGGCGATCCTCGACTTCACCGGATCGGATGCCCAGCTGCAGTCATCGCTCAACGTGCCGACCGGCGGCGCCGAGCGTCACATCCTGCTGATGGTGGGGTACACCTACTGCCTCTACAGCATCGATCCCTCGATCCTGCTGAACGGCGGCATCACCCGGCCGGCGCGCTGCGTCATCCCCGAGGGCACGATCCTCAATCCGAAGTTCCCCGCCGCGGTCGGCATGCGCAGCATGACCTGCGGGCGCCTGCAGGGCCTCACCATCGGCGCCTTCCAGGCGGCGGTGCCCGACCTCCTGCCGGCGGGGCCGGCCGGCAGCAGCGCCATCATGAACGTCAAGACGACCGACAACCGGACCGGGCGGCTCATCATGGCCTCGATCGATCCGATCACCGGCGGCGCCGGCGGCTGGTCGGGCGGCGACGGCGCCGACGGCTCGGGCGCCAATTCGAGCTTCCTCAAGAACACGCCGGTCGAGATCAACGAGACCGAGGTGCCGATCAAGGTGCTGCGCTACAGCCTGGTGCCCGACTCGGGCGGTGCCGGCAAGCATCGCGGCGGGCTGGGCACCCTGCTCGAGTTCAAGGTGTCCGCGCCCAACACCGTCGTGACGGCGCGCAACCGCGACCGCACGCGCTTCTCGTCGTGGGGCAGCAACGGCGGCAAGCCCGGCGCGACGTCCGGCTTCTGGCGCAATCCGGGCCGCAACGACGTTGTCGACCTCGGCAATACCGACGTGGTGGCGCTCGATCCCGGCGACGTGATCCTGGTGACGGCATGCGGCGGCGGTGGCTGGGGGCCGCCTTGGGAGCGCGATGCCAAGGCGGTGCTGTTCGATGTCGAGCAGGGCAAGGTCTCCGTGCAATCGGCAGATGACGATTACGGTGTGGTCATCCGCGACGGTGCAATCGACGAGACGGCAACGGCGGCTCGGCGCGCCCGCCTGGCGGCGCAGGCAAAGCCCGGCATCTTCGCCTTCAACGAGCAGCGCGAGGCCTACGAGCGCGAGTGGACGGACGCGAACTACGCCGCCCTGACCGAGGTGCTGGCCACCCTGCCCATCCACTGGCGTCATTTCATCAAGAAGCGGATCTTCGCCTCGCTGGAGCCGCTGCCGGCCCAGCAACGCCGCGGCGACGGCAGCGAGGTGCGGCGCGCGTTCGAGCTGGCCGTGGCTGAGTTCCCCGAGCTCCGCCAGGCCCAGGCGGCGGAATGAGCGGCTGATGGACATCCATTTCGACAACCAGGCCGTGATTGTTACCGGCGCCGCGCGCGGCATCGGCGGCGGGATCGTCGAGGGCTTCGTCGAGCGCGGCGCCAGGGTGTGGGCCTGCGACGTGCTGGAAAGCGAGCTGGCGGCGCTGAAGGCACGGGTGAAGCCGCAGCGCGGAGGCAGCCTGGAGACTCGCAAGGTCGATCTGACGCGCTCGGCGGAGGTCGATGGCTTCGTGCGCGAGGTCGAGCAGGCGAGTGGCGCGGTCGACGTCCTGGTGCATGTCGCCGGCGGCGTGCGCGGCCAGGTCAAGCGCCCCGTCGAGGAGGTGAGCGACGACGATTGGCGGGCCATCTATGCCGTCAATGTCGAGGGCGCGTTCTTCGCCAGCCGCGCCGTGACGCCGGGCATGAAGAGGAAGGGCAAGGGACGCATCGTCGTGATCGCGAGCCGCGCCGGCCTGGGCGTCAGCCTGACCGGCATCCAGTCCTATGCCACCGCCAAGGCCGGCCAGCTCGGCCTGGTGCGCCAGCTGGCGCACGAGCTCGGCCCGAGCGGCATCACGGTCAACGCCGTGGCCCCCGGTTTCCTGCGCACCAGCCCCGACTACGAGAGGCAATGGGACTCCTACGGCCCCGAAGGCCAGAAGGCGATGATCGAGCGCGTCGCCATGCGCCGCCTGGGCGAGCCGCAGGACATCGCCCACGCCGTCATGTTCCTCGCCTCGCCCTATGCCTCGTGGATCACCGGCCAGGTGCTGCCGGTGACTGGCAGTCCACTTGCATGAGCGTCATGGCCTATGGGCGCGCCTTTCACTCTCCTCCCCAGCTTCGCTGGGGAGGTGCCCCGTCATACGGGGCGGAGGGGTCATGAGCCTCAGTCCCGTTGCTCATGACCCCTCCGTCGCCGAAGACGGCGACACCTCCCCAACAGAGTTGGGGAGGAAAATGAGAGAGCGCCCATATGCGAATGCCCCACCCTAGCCGAGGGGAGAGGAATTCGAGGAAGATAAGGAGGAGGAGACCATGTCTGCACGCCCGACCATCGTTCCCCCCGTCGCCGTTCCAAAGCCCGAAGAGCCCGAGCAGCCCTGGCAATGGTCGGAGGCGCGTTGGCGAGGCATCGTCGAGCGCGTGCGTGCCGGCCGGACACTGCGTCCCGAGATCTGGCCGAACGGCGCACGCTGTGCCGTGGCTCTGTCCTTCGATTCCGACCACGAGACCGGCGAACTGCGCGAGGGCGGCGAGTCGATCGGTCGGCTGAGCCAAGGCCAATACGGCAGCCGCGCTGGCATCCCGCGCATCCTGAAGCTCTTGGAGAAGTACTCGGTCCCGGCGACTTTCTACGTCCCGGCCGTGTCGGCGATGCTGCATCCCGACGAGCAGCGCCGGGTCGCCGCCGAAGGCCACGAGATCGGCATCCACGGCTGGATCCACGAGCGCAACTCGATCCTGCCCGAGGCCTCCGAGCGCGACCTGCAGATGCGCTCGGCCGAGATGCTGGAGAAGATCTCCGGCCAGCGGCCGGTCGGCATCCGCACGCCGTCGTGGGACTTCTCGCCCAACACCCTCGCCATCACGCGCGACATGGGTTTGCTCTACGATTCCTCGCTGATGGCCGACGACGATTGCTACGAGCTGCTGCTCGACGGCACGCCGACCGGAGTCGTCGAGCTGCCGGTGGAATGGATCCGCGACGACGCGGTCTACTTCAACATGAACCGCTTCGCCTCGCTGCGCCCCTACACGCCGCCCTCGTCGGTGCTGGAGATCTTCCGCCGCGAGTTCGACGCGGCCTATGCCGAGGGCGGGCTCTACCAACTCACCATGCATCCGCACATCATCGGCCATCGCTCGCGGATGATGATCCTGGAGGAGCTGATCCGGCATATCCGCGCGCATGCCGACATCTGGTTCGCAACGCACGCCGATGTCGTGCGCTACGTCAAGGGGAGCTGATCGACAGAGGAGGAAGGGGCATGAAACGAAGAAGTCTCGGAGTGCTGGCGGCGCTCGCCGCGGCAGCGTCACTGGCCGTCGCCGGAAGCGCCTGGGCGCAGGGCAAATACGTCCACGCCAACAACAGCGGCTACGACAACCTCGATCCACATGCCGTGTACGACGTCGGCCGCGCCGCATCGCGCATCAACTTCTACGACGGCCTGTACCGCTGGGTCGACAATCCGCCGAAGATGATTCCCTGGCTGGCGGAGAGCTACACCGCCTCGCCCGACGGCAAGACCTGGACCTTCGCCCTGCGCAAGGGCGTGAAATTCCACGACGGCAGCGAGTTCACCGCCGAGGACGTGGTCTACAGCATCGAGCGCCTGCTGGCGATGAAGAAGGGCGCGGCATCGCTGTTCCTGCCGATCATCGATCCGGGCAGCACCAAGGCGCCGGACAAGTATACGGTCGTGTTCACGCTCAAGGAGCCGTCGGCCATCTTCTTCGCCACCGTGCCGGAGATCCTGATCGTCAACTCCAAGCTGGTGAAGAGGAACGAGAAGGACGGCGACTGGGGCGCGGCGTGGCTGGCCAGGAACGTCGCCAGCACCGGCTCCTACAAGCTCAAGCGCTACGATCCGGCGATCGGCTTCGTCGGCGAGCGCTTCAAGGAGCATTTTGCCGGTTGGGAGAAGAAGGCGTTCGACGAGATCGAGTTCCGCACCGTGCTCGAGACCAACACCCGCGTGCAGGGGCTGATCAAGGGCGACTTCCAGGGCACCGACGGCTACCTGCCCTACGACCAGATCCTGCGGTTGAAGGAAGCGAAGAACGTGCAGATCCTCGAGGCCGAGTCGATGCGCGTCTTCTACTTCTCGATCCACAACGCCCGCGGGCCGATGAGCGACGTGCACTTCCGTCGGGCGCTCGCCTATGCCTTCGACTATGACGGCTTCATCAAGGACATCCTGAAGGGTGCCGTCGCCCGCAATCCTGGTCCCAACCCCAACAACCTGTGGGGCGCGCCCAAGGACCTGAAGGGCTTCACCTACGACCTCGAGAAGGCCAAAGCCGAGCTCGCGAAAGTCAAGGAGCCGCTGCGGCCGATCACCATCGGCACACTGGCCGGCTTCAGCGAGACCGAGCAGGCCGCCACCCTGCTGCAGAACGGCGCCAAGAAGATCGGCATCGACATCAAGATCGAATCCGCGCCGTGGCCGGTCGTGCAGAGCCGCATGCAGGATCGCGACAAGAACTACGACATGGTGCCCTTGTGGAAGAGCACCTACTACGTCGATCCCAACAACTGGGTCGGCGAGCTCTACGGCTCGCGCTACATCGGCACGCGCAACGCCTCCTACACCAAGGACGCCGAGCTCGACTCCTGGATCGACGAGGCGCTGGCGGTCAACGATCAGGAGAAGCGCCGCGTGCTCTACGAGAAGGCCGCGACCAAGGTGACCGACGAGGCGATGGGCATCTTCGTCTACAACACCAAATGGTACGGCCCCTACGCCGCCAATGTCGGCGGCATCCGCTTCAGCCCGATCGGCAGCGGCCAGGACATGCGCTGGGCGTACTACAAGTAGATGGAAGAACTCCACGGCGTGGGAACATCTCAAGCGCCTCCTCCCCAGCTTCGCTGGGGAGGTGTCGCGTCATACGCGACGGAGGGGTCATGGGCCGCCAGCACGCGACGTCGTGGCGCTTCTTCATCTTCTTCCGGACCGCGAGCGTCTCACTCGCTCATGCTCATGAGCGAGCGAGACGCCCCGCGGTCCGGAAGAGGGCCTGGAACCAATTCGATGAAGCGAATGCTGTCATCCCGAGCGCAGCGAGGGACCTTTAAGGCCACAACAAGTCCCTCGCTGCGCTCGGGATGACACGAGTATCGTCGCAATCAACCTCTTCAACTCATCACAGACCCTTTAATGCGCCGCCTGGAAATGATCGTCTCGCGGCTGGCGTGGTTCGTGCCGACGCTGGCCGGACTGGTCGTCATCGTCTTCCTGATCACCAACGTGATCCCGACCGATCCGGTGCGCGTGCTGCTGGGCGAGAACGCCACGCAGGCCCAGATCGAGGCGATGCGCGCCAAGCTGGGCTACGACCAGCCGCTCACGACCCAGCTGGTGCGGCACTTCGGCGACGTGCTGTCGGGCAATCTCGGCACCAGCATCTACACGCAGCGTCCGATCTCGGAGGATCTCGCCCAGCGCCTGCCGGCCACCCTCGAGCTGACCCTGGTCGCCATCACGCTCGCGATCGTCCTCGGGATTCCGCTCGGCGTGATATCGGCCCTGAAGCGCAATTCGTTCTGGGATCACGTCGTGCGCGTGATCAGCGTCTCGGGCCTCGCCATCGCCGCGTTCTGGCTGGCCATGCTGCTGCAGTTCCTGTTCTCGATGAAGCTACGCACGGCGCCGCTCAACGGCCGGATCGACGGCTTCGGTCCCGAGCCGGCGACCGGGTTCATGATCATCGATTCGCTGCTCGGCTGGGACATGGAGTCCCTGAACAGCGCGTTCTCGCACATCGCCCTGCCGGCGCTGACCTTGGCGCTCCCGGCGGCAGCGACGATCGTGCGCTTCACCCGGGCGGGCGTGCTCGACGTGATCAACAGCAACTACGTGCTTTACCAGCGCGCCATGGGCATGCCGCCCGGCCTGATCGTGTGGAAATACGTGCTGCGCAATGCCCTGATCTCGACGGTCACGCAGATCGGCCTGATCTTCGGCGTGCTGGTGACCAATGCCGTCGTCGTCGAGACGGTGTTCGACTGGCCGGGCATCGGCACCTTCGCCGTGCAGTCGATCCTGCAGTCGGACCACAAGGCGATCATCGGCTTCACCATCTGGATCGGCGCCCTGATCGTGATCGTCAACCTGCTGGTCGATATCGTCCACTCCTTCATCGACCCACGAGGCGCGCGATGAAGAGGCTCGCGACGACGGGGCGCCGACCATGACCGGCTGGCGGCGCGAGCTGCGCCGCTTCGCGCACGACCGGGCGGCCGCGCTCGGCGTGGCGCTGCTGCTGCTGCTGGTCGTGGTGGCCGTCTTCGCGCCGCTCCTGGCGCCGTTTCCCGGCGACGTCTCGGAATTCCACACCGCCAACCGCCTGCGCCAGCCCGACATGGTGAACTGGCTGGGCACCGACCGCATGGGCAGCGACCTCCTGAGCCGCATCATGTTCGGTGCCCGCATCACCATCACCATCGCCGTCGTCGCCGTCGGCTCGGCGGTCGTGGTCGGCGTGCCGATCGGGCTGGTCGCCGGCTACTACGGCGGCTGGCCGAGCAACCTCCTGATGCGCGTCTCCGACATCTTCCTCGCGGTGCCGCAGATCGTGCTGGCGATCGCCATCGCCCAGACGCTCGGCCCCTCGATCGAGAACGTCATCCTGGCGCTCAGCATCACCTACTGGCCGTTCTGGGCCCGCCTGGTGTACGCCGAGACGCGCTCGCTCAAGAACGAGATCTTCATCGAATCGGCGATCGCGCTCGGCGCCTCGCCGCTGCGCGTGATGACCCTGCACGTGCTGCCCAACATCGCCTCGTCGATCATCGTGCGCACCTCGATCGGCATGGGCGCCACGATCCTGACGGCGGCGGCACTCGGCTTCCTGGGGCTCGGCGCTCCGCCGCCGACGCCGGAATGGGGACGCATGATCGCCGAGTCGCGCGAGTTCCTGCCCGAGGCTTGGTGGTACGCGACGGCGCCCGGCATCGCGATCTTCATGGTCGTCATGGGCTTCAACCTGCTGGGCGACGGCCTGCGCGATTTCCTCGACCCGCGCATCCGGCGGGGAGCGGCCGGCACGTGACATCGCTGCTCGCGGTCGAGGAGCTGTCGCTGGGGTTCGCGACGCAGGCCGGCTTCGCCTCGATCCTCGACCGGGTCAGCCTGTCGATCGACCGCGGCCAGGTACTCGGCCTGGTCGGCGAGAGCGGTTGCGGCAAGACCACATTGGCGCGCGCCATCCTGGGCGTGCTGCCGCGCGACTCGGCGCGGATCACCGGCGGCCGGGTGCGCTTTCGCGACACCGACCTGCTGACCGCCGACCAGGCCGTCGTCAACCAGACGGTGCGCGGCCGGGCGATCACCTTCGTGCCCCAGGACCCGTTCACGAGCTTCAATCCGGTGTTCACGGTGGGCGACCAGATCATGGAGATCCTGAAATGGAAGTCGCCGCGCGCCGCCGGACCGCCGGGCCCTGGCTGGCTGCCGGCCGTCGTGTCGCGCTATCCCGCCGACCGGCGGCGAACCGACTTCCAGTCCGTGCTGGAGCTGCTCGATGCCGTACAGCTGCCGCGGCCGGAGCAGCTGCTGCGCAAGTACCCGCACGAGCTGTCCGGCGGCCAGCGCCAGCGCCTGATGATCGCCATGGCGCTGCTGCCCGGCCCCGACCTGGTTATTGCCGACGAGCCGACCACCGCCCTCGACGTCACCATCCAGGCCCAGATCCTGGGGCTGATCCGTCGCCTGGCGAGCGAACGCAACGTCGCCGTGCTACTGACCACGCACGACCTCGGCGCGGCCTACGAGATCTGCGACGCTGTCAACGTCATGTATGCCGGGCAGGATGTCGAATCCGCGCCGGTCGATCGTTTCTTCGCCGCCCCCGCCCATCCCTACACCACCAAGCTGCTGGCCAGCCTGCCCGATGCGAGCGGCAATGCCCGCGGGATCCCCGGCGAGGTGCCGGTGCTGCTCTCGCCACCCGGCGGTTGTCGCTTCCATCCGCGTTGCGAACGAGCCGCCCGCGAATGCCGCGAAGCGCGTCCGCCCGTCGAGCAGCTCGGCGCCGGGCACTGGGTGCGCTGCTATCATCCGTATCGCCACGCGCCATGACCGACGCGATCCTCAGCCTGCGCGACCTGCAGGTCCACTTCGCGGTGCGCGGGCCGTTCGGCCGCCGTGTCGGATCGATCAAGGCTGTCGACGGCGTCTCGCTCGACCTGATGCCGGGCGAGGTCTTCGGGCTGGTGGGCGAATCGGGCTGCGGCAAGTCCACGCTCGGCAAGGCCATCATGGGCATCAACCAGCCCACTGCCGGCGAGATCTGGTTCGAGGGCCAACAGATCGACCGGCTGTCCGCGGCCTCCCGTCGCGCCGTGCGCCGCAGCCTGCAATACGCCTACCAGGATCCGGGCGCGTCACTCGATCCGCGCTGGAAGATCGGCAGCTCGCTCAGAGAGCCGCTGGCAATCCATACAGAGCTCGACGCGGCGGCGCGCGAGCAGCGCATCCGCAGCATCCTCGAGGCGGTCGGCCTGCCCAATACCCATCTCGACCTCTACCCGCACGAGATCTCGGGCGGGCAGCAGCGGCGGGTCGGGCTGGCGCGCATCCTCACCCTGCATCCCAAGGTCGTCATCCTGGACGAACCGACCTCCGGCCTCGACGTCTCGGTGCAGGCGACGGTGCTGGCGCTGTTCCGCGACCTGCGCGCGCGATTCTCGCTCACCTACATGCTGATCAGCCACGACCTCGCCGTGGTACGAACCATGTGCAGCCGCATCGCCGTGATGTATCTCGGCCGCATCGTCGAAAGCGGGCCGACCGAAGAGATCTTCGACCGGCCGCGCCATCCCTATACGCGCTCCCTGCTCGCCGCGATTCCCACGATCGGCGGCGCCCGCATTACGCGGGATTTCTGGCTGCAGGGCGAGCCGCCCGACCCGGCCAACCTTCCGTCGGGTTGCCGCTTTCGCACGCGCTGCCCCAAGGCGACCGATCTCTGTGCGAAGGACGACCCGGCGTCGCTCGCCCAGGCTCAGAGCACGATCGCCTGTCATTTCCCGGATTGAGCGCTCACCGTCACCGATTGCGATGCGTTGCGCGGGCCATGTCGACCGGGAAAGGCTGCCTTGGGGACGCCCCATACCGCTCCTACCATCGATCAATGACAATTCGAGGCGAATCTTGCCGCGTCCGGTGACCCGTCGCAGTGATCGGGCGCGACCGATGTTCCGGCGGACGGTGCTCGCTGGGACCGCTTCGCTGCTGGCTCCCGGGGCTGCCTCGGCCCAGAGTGCGAGCGGGGACAAGGTCGCGGGCGCGCTGCCGCGGCTCGAGGAATTTGCCCGGCAGGCCGTGGACAAGAAGCTCGTACCCGGGCTCGCGATCGCCATCGTCCATCGCGACGCCATCGTCCTGCTCGAGGGCTTCGGTGTACGCCAGGCAGGCAGGCCCGAGCCGGTCACCGTCGACACGGTCTTTCAGCTCGCCTCAGTCTCCAAGCCGCTGGCCTCGACCGTCGTCGCGGCGCTGGTGAGCGACGGCAAGGTCGCGTGGGACAGCCGCATCCGCGACATCGACCCCGGCTTTGTCCTGCAGGATGAGCTCGCGTCCGCCGCCGTCACGGTCCGCGACCTGTTCGCCCATCGCAGCGGCTTGCCGGGCAACATCGGCAACGACATCGAGGCGCTGGGCTTCACTCAGGGCGAGATCCTCCAGCGTCTGCGCCTTGCCAAGCCGGCCTACCCCTTCCGCGGCGGCTACGCCTACAGCAATTTCGGCCTGACCGAGGGCGCCGTCGCCGCCGCGAGGTTTTCTGGCGGAAGCTGGGAGGAGGCCGCCGAGGACCGGCTCTACAGGCCGCTCGGCATGAATTCGAGCAGCTCGCGCTACCGCGACTTCATGGCCCGCGCCGATCGCGCCAGCCTGCACGTGCCGGTCGACAGGACATGGGCCTCTTTCACGCGCCGCAACGCCGATGCGCAATCGCCGGCCGGCGGCGCCAGCTCGAGCGCGCGCGACCTCGCGCAATGGCTGCGCCTGCTGCTCGCCAACGGCCAGCATGACGGCCGCCAGGTGATCGCCCGGGAAGCGCTGGAGCAGGCCTTTCTTCCCGCCGTCGTGCGCAGCGTCGACCCGACGACCGGCACACCGTCCTTCTACGGCCTGGGCTGGAATGTCGATTATCGCGAGCATGGCGTCGAATGGAGCCATGCCGGCGCATTCAGCGCCGGCGCGCGTACCTTCGTCCGCCTAGTGCCCGGCGAGCAGCTCGGCATCGTCGTCCTGTCGAATGCCTTCCCGACGGGCGTGCCCGAAGCCATCGCCGCCACCTTCCTCGACCTGGTTTTCGCCGGCAGGCAAACGCGAGACTGGGTGGCTTATTGGAACGAGCTCTTCGAGAGCGGCGCCAAGGCATCGATGAAGGGCACCTTCGCCTATGCGTCGCCGCCCGCTCCTGCAGCGCCGGCGCTGCCGGTGTCGGCCTATGTCGGCGACTACCACAACGACTATGTCGGCGGGGCGAAGATCGTCGACTCCGGCGGCTCGCTGTTCCTGCTGCTCGGTCCCGCAGGCAAGCGCTTTCCCCTCGCTCACTTCAATCGAGATCTGTTCGTCTACCTGCCCTTCGTAGAGGCGCCGGCCTTGCGTGTCGGGGTGACCTTCACGATCGGGCCGGACGGCCTGGCGCGCGAGGTCACGATCGAGGACCTCAACGAGGAAGGCTTGGGAAGGCTGGCACGTGTCGGCGCGACATAGCGCTCATCTCACGTCGCGCCGTCCGCGCGGGCGCGCAAGCGCGCGGCGTCCTCGATGCGACCGCGAGCATCCAGCCCTTGGGCGATCCAGCGGAGATCGGCGGCGCCGATGTCGGCGCCGGCGGGCTCGCCCAACGCCGTGTCGATACCGCCGGCAAGGATCGCTTTCAGCACGTGTCGGCGTCGGCTGTCGTGGCGTTCGTAGTCGAGCAACGCCAGCGAAGGCCGGTCGCCCGGCATGAGGCCAGCCAAAATGTCGGCCATGATCGACAGGCCCGAGGTCCCGTTGGTGAAGGCGACCAGCGCGGCGCGTTCGCGCGCCGAGCCGATGGTGAAGGCCTTGTACGTATTGTTGTCGCCCCACTGGAAGAAGGTGCCGGCCGACAGCTCCAATCCCCAGCCGAGTCCCCAGCCAAGGCCGGTGGCTTTGCGCTCGATGTCCGGACCCAGGGCCTGATGGCCGCCATGGTCGACCACGATCTGCGGCTTCAGCCAGAGGGCCGCCGTCTCCGGTTTCAATCGCCGGCCTGACAGCACGGCGTCGAGGAAGCGCGCAAAGTCGGCCGCGGTGGTCTGCAGGCTCGCGGCGGCATTCGCCTCGGCCGGCTTGCCGCTCACGGCAGGGAACCCGAAAACATCATGTGGCCAGGCGCGGTTGGCCGCGAAGCGATCCCGCCAGACGAAGCTCGACCGCGTCATGCCGAGCGGGTCGAACACGAGCCGCTGAGCCAGCTGCTCCAGCGTCTCGCCGGTAATGCGTTCGATAACCCGCTACAGATAGAGGTAGCCCTCGCCCGAATAGCTGAAACGATCCCCAGGCGGGAAATACATCGCCATGGCAATGCCGGGAACATGGCCTGACGCCAGGAGCTGGCGCAGCCGGGATTCATCGATGTGCATGTCGACGCCCGGCATCAGCGCCCAAGGCGATGCACGTCGTCACGTCCGGCGATTGCTCGACGCATTTCCAGTGGATCCGGAACCCTCGCCGTCACCAGCCCGCTTGTGCGGCGTTCGCCCGAACATCGGCTCGCCCGCGGAGTCGGATTGCTGGGTCCGGGGTGACCGGATATCCGACCGGTAGAGGTGCCACGCAAAGCCTCCGACGGCAGCGAGGGCAACGATGACCAGGACTTCGTAGAGAGACATGAGCTTCCATTGCAGGGGTTGGGGTTCGAGACAATATGAATCGAGTGCGCCTCATTCCCCTCCCCAGCTTCGCTGCGGAGGTGTCGCCGCCGTGCGGCGACGGAAGGGTCATGGCTGGGGGCGCGCCACTCCAGTGGCGCGTCCTCTGCGCGATCCACGATGATCGCGCCACTGGAATGGCGCGCCCCCAGCGATGATCAAGCGGCCGACCGCGCGCTGGCGCGCGCCGCCGGGTGCGGTGGCCGTGCCAGACCGAGATGGTCGCGCAGCGTCCTGCCCGTGTATTCCTTCCGGAACAGGCCGCGGTCCATCAGGATCGGCACGACCTGGTCGACGAAGCGCTCGAACGGCTGCGGCGAGTAGGGAGTCATGATGGCGAAGCCGTCGCAGGCGCCGCTCGTGAACCAGGCTTCCAGATCGTCGGCGACCTGGGTCGGCGTGCCGATCAGGACACGGTGGCCGGAGCTGACCGCCGCATAGTCGCGCAGCTGGCGGATGGTCATGCCGTAGCGGCGGGCCACGGATTGCAGCACACGGGCATGGCCCTGCATCATGGTCGAGGGCGGCAAGTCGGGCAGCGGGCCGTCGATGTCGTAGGGCGCCAAGTCGATGCCGACACGGTCCGACAGCACGCGCATCGACGTCACAGGATCCACGAAGGCGCCGAGCCGGGCGATGATGTCGCGCGCTTCGGCTTCGGTGTCGCCGATGATCGGCGATACGCCGAGCAGGATCCTGATCGCATCGCGCGGTCTGCCCGCCGCCTCCGTACAGTCGCGCAGCTTGCCGGCAAAGGCGATCGCCTCTTCCTGGAAGGACTGGCTGGCGAACACGACTTCCGCCGTCGCGCCGGCCAGCTCCATGCCGCGGTCCGAGGCGCCGGCCTGGAAGATGACCGGGTAGCCCTGCGGCGGCCGGCTGGCGTTGAGCGGCCCCGCGACCTGATAGTGTTTGCCGACATGGTTCAGCACATGCAGCTTGTCGGTATCGATGAACTGGCCGGTCTGCTTGTCGGCTACCAGGGCGTCGTCCTCCCAGCTGTCCCACAGTCCCTTCACGACCTCGAGATACTCCTGCGCCATGGCATAGCGCTCGTCGTGCGGCGGATGCTTGTCGCGCGAGAAGTTCGCGGCGGCGTCCGGGCTCGACCCGGTCACGACGTTCCAGCCGATGCGTCCGTGGCTGAGATGGTCGAGCGAGGCCAGCGCGCGCGCCACGTTGTATGGCTCCGAATAGGTCGTCGACACGGTCGCCACCAGGCCGACGCGATCGGTGACGGTCGACAGCGCACCCAGCAGGGTGAGCGGCTCGAAACGCACGACGAACATCGGCGCGGCATCAGCCCCGGTGTTCACCGCGTCGGCGAAGAAGACGAAATCGAGCTTGCCGCGCTCGGCGGTGCGCACGGCGCGGGCGACGAGATCGAAATTCTCCTTCTCCGTCTCGGCCCCGGGCATGCGCCAGCCGGCGACATGGCTGCCGACGCCGTGCGACAGCGATCCGAGATGCATCTGCTTGGGCATGTTCCCTACTCCTGCTGCTCCTGCAGAGACTTGGCCAGGAACTTCCGCGTCCGCGGGTCCTGCGGCCGGGTCAGCACCTCGCGCGCTGGCCCTTCCTCGATGATGACGCCATCGGCCATGATGGCGGCGACGTCGCCGACCTGGCGCGCGAAGGCAACCTCGTGCGTCACCACGATCATGGTCATGCCGGCTGCCGCGAGGCCCTTCATGACATCGAGCACCTCGTCGGTCAGGTGCGGATCGAGCGCCGAGGTCGGCTCGTCGAACAGCATCAGCTTGGGCTGCATGGCGAGCGCGCGGGCGATCGCGATGCGCTGCTGCTGGCCACCCGACAGATGCCGCGGATAGGCCTTCGCCTTGTCTGCCAGCCCGACACGTCCCAGCAGCTCGTGTGCCCGCTGCGTCGCGGCGGCGCGGCTCTCGCCGCGCACCCGCATCGGCGCGTCGATGATGTTGTCGAGCACCGACAGGTGCGGGAAGAGATTGAAGTTCTGGAACACCATGCCGATGTCGGCGCGCTGTCGGCTCACCTCCCGTTCGGACAGGCGGATGAACCTGTCGCCGTCCTGGCGGCAGCCGATCGCCACCCCGTCGAGATAGATCATGCCGCGGTCGGGCAGCTCGATGGCGTTGATGCAGCGCAGCAAGGTGCTCTTGCCGGCGCCCGACGGACCGAGCAGGCAGACGACGGTGCCCTGGTGCGCCACGAGATCGACGCCCTTCAGCACGACGTTGGCGCCGCGCTTCTTCCAGACGTTCGAGATGCGAACGAGCGGAACGGCCGCGCCGGTCGGGGTCTCGTGGACTGTCATGCCTGCAGCGGGGCGTGGACCTCTGCCTGCCAGCCTTTCAGGTAATGCCGCTCGATGAAGTGCTGCACGACGGAGAGCGCGCTCACCATGAAGAGGTACCAGAGCGCAGCGACGATCAGCAACGGCATGGTCTCGTAGGTCCGGCTGTAGATCGTCTCGACCGAATGCATCAGCTCGTGCAGGGCCACGACGCTGGCGAGCGAGGTATATTTCAGCATGCCGATGAACTGGTTGCCGGTCGGCGGCACGATCGCCTTCATCGCCTGTGGCAGGACGATGACGCGGAAGGTCTGCCAGGGACGATGGCCGAGCGCCTTCGACGCCTCGGTCTGCCCGGCGTCGACCGACAGGAGACCCGCCCTGATGATCTCGGCCATGTAGGCGCCCTCGTTGAGGCCCAGGCCGAGCAGCGCCGCCGTGAAGGAGGAGATGGCGGCGGTCGCCGACACCTCGAAGAATTTCGGGCCGCCGAACGGGATGCCCAGCGACAGCTGCGGAAACAGGGCGGCGAGGTTGTACCAGAACACCAGCTGGACCAGGACCGGCGTGCCGCGGAAGAACCAGACGAAGCCGTGGGCGCAGAAATTGAGCAGCGGATCGCGCGACATGCGCATCAGCGCCACCACGACGCCGACGACCACGCCGATTGCCATGACCAGCACCGTGAGCTGGATCGTCATGGCGACACCGCGCAGCACGATGGGATCGAACAGGTAGCGCCCGACGATGTCCCACTGGAAGCCGGGATTGGTGATCAGCTGCCAGGCGATCCAGGCCAGGCCCACGACGACAGCGGCCAGGGCGAACCAGCGCCCCCAATGAGGCGGGTCGACGATGCGCTCGGCCGGGGAGTGTGATCCCGGCCATTCCGGTGCCGAGGGGACGACGTTCGTGGTCATGGCTTCCCTGTCATTGCCCCCAGGGCATTTGCAGATGGACGCTTTTCATTCTCCTCCCCAGCTCCGCTGGGGAGGAGACGGAAGAGCGCGCTCACGCGCGATTGCCCTGGTCACTAAGCCTTACTCAGCCGACTTCATCACCAGCGCCAGCGGCACCGCGGCGTTGGCGACGCCGAACTCCTCGAGGATCGCCTTGTAGGAGCCGTCCTCGATGGCGCTCGCCAGCGCCAGCGCGATCGCCTTGCGCAGCGCCGCGTTGCCCTTCTCCAGGGCAATGCCGGCCGGAGAGCGTTCGACGTTGGGCACGTCGCCCTTGACCAGCTCGACCTTGGGATTGACGCGCGAGATATAGACGCCTTGCGGCGTGGCGGTGAGGAAGGCGTCGCCGCGGCCGTTCGACAGCGCCAGCAGGGTCTCGGCGCTGCTGGGGTAGAGCTGCTGGGTGATCGCCTTGCCGCCCTTGGCGACGCAGGCCTCGGACAGCTGGTTGAGCTGGCGGACCTGCACGCTGCCCTGGGTGACGACGAAGTTCATGCCGCACAGATTGGCGAGGTCCGGGACCGGCTTGCCCTTGGCGGTCAACAGCACGCTGGTGGTGTCGAAGTAGGGCACCATGTCGACGGCGTTGAGCCGCTCGGGCGACATCGAGAGCTGGTTGACGCCGACCTGATAGCGGCCCGACGACACGCCCGGAATGATCCCGGGAAACTTCATGTCGTCGAACTCGGGCTTCAGCCCGAGCTTGGCGGCGATCAGCTTCATCAGGCTGATGTCGATGCCGACGGCTTCGTCCTTCTCCGACCGGTAGGCGAACGGCGCCCACTGCAGCGACGTCGCGATGCGCAGCACGCCGCCGTCGCGGACCTTGGCCGGCAACGCGGCGCGTGCGGCCTCGGCCATCTTGACCTGCTGCGCGATGGCCTCAGCGCCCGGCCAGGCGGCCAGCGTGCCCAGCACGAGCAGGGCGCCCAGCGAGCGGCGGCGCAGTGTGCGGATCATCGTCATGTCAGTTCCTTCCCCAGAAGATTCTCCCTCAGCGTCCGTCCGGTATAGTCCTTCCTGAACACGCCGCGTCGCTGCAACTCCGGTACCACCATCCGGCAGAACTGCTCGATCATGCCGGGGAAATAGGTCGGCGCGACGATGAAGCCGTCGCACGCGCCGGTCTCGAAGACATACTGCAAATGATCGGCGATCTGCGAGGGCGTGCCGACGATCTCGTCGTTCTTGGCGTCCTTCACGGCCTCGGCGAGCGACAGGCCCTTGTCCGACATCGCTTGGCGGATGCGATCCTCCGCGCCGCGGATGCCCTGGGTGCCTTGCTGCTCGGCGAGGCCCTTCGCGTCGGCGATCTTGCTGACATCCGCGCCCAGGCTACCCGACACGCGCGCCGCCCAGAGCTCGGGCTTGATCAGGCTCCGGAGGTACTCCGCCCGTTCACGCGCGATCGATTCGGTCTCGCCGATGACGAAGGTGCTGGCCGCCAGGACGGCGCAGTCCTCGGGCCGCCGGCCGAATTGCGTCATGCGGCCCTTGATGTCCTCGTAGAACGCCTGCAGGGCGGCGAGGCTGCGCTGGTCGGTGAAGATCGCCTCGGCCCAGCGCGCGGCGAAGTCGCGTCCGCGATCTGAGCTGCCGGCCTGCATCAGCACCGGCCGCCCCTGCGGGCTGCGCGGCGTCGGCAGTGGCCCGCGGGTCCTGACCCATTTGCCCTGGTAGTCGACGTAATGGACTTTCTGCGGATCGGCGAACAGCCCGGCTTCCTTGTCGAGCACGAAGGCATCCGCGTCCCAGCTGTTCCACAGGGCGCAACAGGCCTCGAGCACCTCGTCAGCACGGTCGTAGCGCTCCTCGCGGGGCGGCAGGCTGCCGCCGACATTGCGCGCCTCGAGCTCGGCAGCCGAGGTGACGATGTTCCAGGCGACGCGGCCGCCGCTCATGACATCCATCGAGCCCAGCCAGCGGGCGAGATGATAGGGATTGTGGAAGGTCGTCGAGAGCGTGATGCCGAGGCCGAGATGACGGGTCTCCGCCGCCATCACCGGCAGGACGACCATCGGGTCGAGATAGCTGATCTGCCCGCCGTTCTGAACGTAGGTCTCGTAGCTGCCGCCGTAGATATCGTAGATGCCGATCAGGTCGGCAAAGAAGCAGCCATCGAACTTGGCGTCCTCTAGCGTGCGTGCGTATTGCACATAGCGGCTGGGCTTCAGGAAATCGTCGAGGACCGATTCAGGGTGACGCCAGCCCCCGACATGCCGGGCCGTCGGGCCCGTCTTGGAATAGGCAACGAGATGCATCTGACGTTTGGTCATCGCAACCGGACCACCTCTTGCCGTCCGTTGCCGGAACGCGCGACCGCGTGAGGCATCGGCCGCGCAGGCATTATTGTGTGTGTACGAACGGATGTCGATAGCACTGCCCGGCACGCTTCTTGCTGTGGCCGACAGCAGTGTAGGCGCGTCGTCCGCCGACACCGATGAAGCTGGTTCAAGATGGCCCGATCGAATCGCCTGGACAGCCGCGCGCTGACCGGGTGATTCGCTCCTGGCGCCCGTGCAATCGATTGCACGACCGCACGCCGCGCCGCCGAGCGCGCTGCGCCGCACCTTGGGTGAGACGGCGATCACCCGAAAAAATGCGAACCCATTCCCGGCGCGAGAGTATTGACACATGAAAAAGCCAATCATCACACGGAGTTGACCGACGGCCTCGCTCGCGTCGCGCTCACAGGAACAGGGAATTGCATCAGGGAATCCAGAAAAATTAACAGGGAAAAGATTTCGCGGAACAGGGAAGCGATTGCAATGGAGCAGGGATCGTGAAGCATCGCGACGAATGCTGCGACTTCCGGCAGCGCCGCGCTGCACCCGTGCGGACAAAGGTGAATCGACGGTTCGGAGCGCGACGCGAGCGCGGCAAGACAGACAGGCCGTCATGGAGGCCACGCTAGCGTGATCGTGCCAGCAGTCACCCCGTGTGTGCCGAGTTGGCTCCAGACTGCAGCCACGAGCGCGTGCAATCGAGTGCACAGGCCTTCCGGACCACGGGCCGGCGGAAGAGCGCCACGGAGAGTTTGTGAATTCACAACACATCGACCAGTCACTCAGCCGCAGAGCATGCTCGTTTCTGTCGTCCTGAGCCCAGCGAAGGATCTCATCGCCGCCTGCCACAGGTGCACTTTGAAACTTCCGGCGATGAGGTCCTTCGCTGCGCTCAGGATGACAAGAGAGATGCGCGTCCGCTCAATACTTTAACAGGCTCGGAGTGGTGCGGCGCATTCAAGGAAAAGACCCCGGACCCCGGATCCTGGTCACCCCACGGCCTGGAACGCGAGGCCGAACCGCCGCGGCGCCTTCGGCAGCGTAGGCCACTCGCCGCGCCGCATCGTCGTCACCGTGTCGACGGCCGGCAGCCCTGCCGCCGTCAGCCACTCCCCGAGGCGCGTGGCCTCGGCCGAGATATCGACGCGCAGCACGCCGGCCGGTGCGGCCTTGGCAGCGGCGGCGACCAGCGCAATGGCCGCGTCTTCGTCCGGGGCAACGACGGGACCGACCATCGTGCCGCGGCCGAACGGGCGAAGGATGGCAAAGCCAGTGGCGCCCGCTGCGCCTTGGCTCAGCCACGCGTCTCCACTCGCCAAAAGCCCATGGATCAGCGCGGAGCGGTCGGCGCCGAGGGCGGCAGCATCGAGGGCGCAGAGGGCGACATGGTCGGCCGGGGCGGCACGGCGCAGCGGGACGGCCGGAGCCGCCGGCACCACCGGTTTCTCGGCAAACCGCGCCTGGTGCTGTCGGACCAGCCCGGTCGGCACGAAGCCCAACTTCTCGTAGAGGCCCAGCCCTTCGGCCGTCGCGTTCAGCATCAGCGCACGAGAGCCGGAGTCGGCGATCAGCGACGTCATCAGGGCACGGCCGATACCCCTGCCCTGTCGCTCGCGTGCCACCAGCATCATGCCGATGGTGCCGGCGTCGTGGCCGAAGCTCCACCGCATGCCGACACCGACCGGGCCCTCTGCCCCATCGACGGCGACGATGCCGGCGCCGAGCTGGAGCAGCAGCGCACAGTCCTCCGGGCGATGCGGCCAGGACATCTGCTGTGCCAGGCGGTGCATCGTCGCAAGATCGCCGGCGTGCATCGGCTGAAATTTGGTCCCGGCGTCGCGCTGACGCACCTGATGATCGTTGCTCATGAATAGGCCAATGACCCCTCCGTTCGCGATTACGCGGATACCTCCCCAGCTTCGCTGGGGAGGAGTATGAAGGCGCGCCCAAATGTCCTGCCTGTTTCAGGGCATCCCGGCAGAGAAAGTCACTGCACGACACCGCGCATTTGGTGCCCGATCGCGCGCCGCGGCCGCTAAGGTCGCATCTCGCCGATCCGGCCGCAAACCTGGAGAGCCCGATGCCCGACGTCACCAAGTTCAACACGCTGACTTTCGATTGCTACGGCACGCTGATCGACTGGGAGCGCGGTATCCTGGCCGAGCTGCGCCCGTGGGTGGACCGCAATGGGCACCGCGACCTCGACGACAACGCGATCCTCGCGCTGTTCGGCAGCACCGAGGCGACCTGCGAGGCGGAGACGCCGGACAGGCTCTATCCGGACATCCTGGCCGAGGTGCACCGCCGGCTGGCGGACCAATGGGGCATCAAGGCCAACCCGGCCGAGGCGGCCGAATTCGGCCAATCGGTCGGGCGCTGGCCGGCCTTCGCCGACAGCGCGACGTCGCTGCAGTACCTCAAGCGCTACTACAGGCTGGTGATCCTCTCCAACGTCGATCGTGCCTCTTTTGCGCGCAGCAACGCGAAGCTGGGCATCGCCTTCGACCGCATCATCACTGCCCAGGACGTCGGCTCGTACAAGCCGAGCCCGCGCAATTTCGAGCATGCGCTGACCGACCTGGAACGCACCTTCGGCACCCGGAAGTCCGATATCCTGCACACCGCGCAGAGCCTCTTCCATGACGTCGCGCCGGCACGAACCATGGGGCTCGCCACAATGTGGATCAACCGGCGCAAGCTGGTCGGCGGCTGGGGCGCCACGCCGGCGCCGGAGTCCGCAGGCGCAGCGGCCACCCCCGACATCGAGGTCGCCAGCATGGCCGATTTCGTCATCTTGCATCAGGCCCATCTTCGCGGCGACCCTGCATGAGGCGCGGCCGATGGCCCGCGCAACCCAACGGGGGCGGGCATGAAACGCGGCGGCACGATCCGGCTCGACAGGATCGATCTGAAAATCCTGGCGACGCTGCAGACCACGGGCCGGATCAGCAACCTGGAGCTGGCCGAGACCGTCGGGCTTTCAGCCACTCCCTGCATGCAGCGGGTTCGCCGCCTCGAGGCGGCGGGCTACATCCGCGGCTACGACGCGCAACTCGATATCGACCGCATCTGCCGCAACATCGTGGTTTTCACCGAGATCACGCTGCGTAACCACCGCCGCGAGGACTTCCTGAAGTTCGAGCGCGCCATCCAGGAGGTCCCGCAGATCCTCAACGGCTTCCTGGTGACCGGCGGCTACGACTATCTGGTGCAATTCATTGCTCGCGACATTCACGACTATCAGACCGTCGTCGAGGATTTGCTCGACCGCGACCTCGGCGTCGAGAAGTACTTCAGCTACGTCACTATCAAGCAGGTCAAACGCGCCCAGGGCTATCCGCTCGCCGATCTGGTTTCTCCACTATAGTGTTGGCCGTTCCCCGCTCCCGCCCTCAAGGACCAAGTCGATGTCACCCCCGGTCACCCGCATCCCCAGCGACGAAAAGCTGCCTTCCTCCGCCGACATCGTCGTGATCGGCGGCGGCGTTGCCGGCATCACGGCCGCCTACAATCTCGCCAAGAAGGGACACTCGGTGGCGGTGGTGGAGAAGGGCCATGTCGCCGGCGAGCAATCCAGCCGCAACTGGGGCTGGTGCCGCCAGCAGAACCGTGACCTGCGCGAGCTGGAGCTGGCGCAGCGCGCGGTCGAGATGTGGAGCGGCATGAACGAGGAGCTCGGCGCCGAGACCGGCTTCCGGCGCACCGGGCTGGTCTATGTCACGACCAACCCGTCCGATCTCGACGCCTGGACGCGGTGGGGCAACGCCGCGCGCGAGCGGCAGATGCGGAGCCACGTTCTGTCCGCGGCCGAAGCCAAGGCGATGACCCCCGGCAGCACCGGCAACTGGATCGGCGGCATCCACTCGCCGACCGACGGCCGGGCCGAGCCTGCGCTTGCCGTGCCGGCGATCGCCCAGGGGGCGCGCCGGCTGGGCGTCACCATCCACCAGGAGTGCGCGGCGCGCGGGCTGGAGACCGCGGCGGGCCGCGTCTCCGGCGTGGCCACCGAGAAAGGCACGATCCGCACCAGCACGGTGCTCGTCGCCGGCGGTGTCTGGACCTCGATGTTCTGCCGCCATCACGGCATCGACCTGCCGCTGGCGGGCGTGCGCTCGACCTCGTTCTTCACCGCGCCGGCGCCGCAGATCACCGAAGGCGGCATCTCGACGCCGGACGTCACGTTCCGGCGCCGGCTCGATGGCGGCTACACGATCGGCATCAGCGGGCGCGGCCTGCTCGAGCTCACGCCGCAGGGCCTGATGTATGCCAGGCCGTTCTGGCGCAGCTTCAAGAAGCGCTACAAGCTCCTGACCATCCGCGCCGGGCGCTCGTTCTTCGACGGACCCGAGGCGTGGCTGCGCTGGGGTAACGACAGCGTCTCGCCGTTCGAGCGCATGCGCACCTACGACCCGCCGGCGCAGGAGAAGCTGGTCAGCTTCGCCCTGAAGCGGATCGCCGAGATCTACCCCGAGCTCGCCAAAATCCAGATCATGCACAAGTACGGCGGCCTGATCGACTTCACGCCGGACTGGCTGCCGGTGATCTCAGCCGTCGACAAGCTGCCCGGCCTGCATGTCTCTGCCGGCTTCAGCGGTCACGGCTTCGGCATCGGTCCGGGAGCGGGCCGCCTGGCGGCCGACATCGTCGCCGGCGACCCTCCAATCGTCGATCCGCGCCCGTTCCGCTACAGTCGCCTGGTCGACGGAACGGATCTCGGCGAGCCGGGAATGATGTGATCTGCCGTTGTGCGTGCTCACTGCGCCTCGCCCAGGAAGCGCCGGGCATTGCCCGACAGGACGAGCGCCTGGTCGGCGGCCGATAAAGCGAGCTTCTCCACCGCGGTGACCGGCTCGGTCTCCTCGATGGTGAACGGATGGTCGGTGCCGATGCAGAGCTGGGTGATGCCGAAGCGCTCGATCAGGAACTGCAACGTGTCGGTATCGTAGACCAGCGTGTCGTAGTAGAGCCGGCGTGCCATCTCGGCCGGTGAGCCTCCGGTCGCCTCCTTCATGCCGGGCAGCATCTTCCAGCCATGCATGAAGCGCGGCAGCACCAGGCCGAACACGCCGCCGCCATGGCTGAAGGCGATGCGCAGCTTGGGATGGCGGCCGATGATTCCGGCCATCATCAGCGACACGATCGCCGTCGAGGTCTCGCAAGGAAACAGCGCCAGCGCCGGCATGTTGGGCGGGCCGACCAGCCGCTCGGTGCCGGCCGGGTGCAGGGCATGCACGAAGATCGCCGCGCCGAGCCGCTCGGCGGCAGCGAAGAAGGTGGCGTAGCGCTTGTCGCCGATCGACACGCCGTTGACGTTGGTGCCGATCTCGACGCCCTTGAAGCCCATCGTCATCAGCCGCTCGAGCTCGGCCACCGCGCGATCGGGATCCTGCATCGGCACCATGCCGAGGCCGGCGAAGCGGCCCTTGCCGTCGGCCACCATGGTGGCGATGGTGTCGTTGACATGGCGCCCGAGCGATTCGGCGTCTTCCGCATCCAGCCAGTAGGACAGCAGCTCGGGCATCGGCGACAGCACCTGCCGCTCGATCCTCGCCGCCTCCATCACCTCGAGACGCCGGTCGAGGCTCCAGCAATGGTCGCTCACCGTGCGGAACACCTTACCGGCGATCATGACGTTGCAATGGTGGCAGTCGTGTGCCGGCGCCATCGACGGCCAGCGCGCATTGGCATGACGACCGGCATAGGCGGGAAAGCTCGCCGGCACGATGTGGGTGTGGATGTCGGTCGTGCCCGTCGTCATTCGTTCCCTCGATACCCTTGATGTATGTTGCATCGACGTTATGGGAGATCGCATGAAACTCAAAGACAAAGTCGCCCTCGTCACCGGGACCAGCCCCAACATCGGCGGCGGCATCGCCGAAGGGTTGGCCGCCGAAGGCGCGGCGTTGATCTGCGTCGATGCCTCGGCGGCCAATGCAACCGATTGCGCCAATTACCTGAAGAGCACCGGCGGCAAGGCGCTCGGCATCACCTGCGACGTCACCGATCAGGACGCGGTCGCGGCCGCGGTGCAGAAGGCGTGCGACACCTTCGGCCGGATCGACGTGCTGGTGAACAATGCGGTCGTCTTCAACAAGAAAGGCGTGCTCACCATGCCGCTCGACGAGTGGCGCAAGCAGATCGACGTGATCCTGACCGGCGCCTTCCTGTTCACCAAGCACGTCGCGCAGTCGATGATCGAGCGCAAGGTGCGCGGCAACATTATCAACGTCGTCTCGACCGCGGGCCACCAGGGCGAACCCAACAACATCGGCTACTCGACGGCCAAGAGCGGCCTGCTGAATTTCACGCGGTCCGCCGCGATGGAGCTGGTGAAGCACGGCATCCGAGTCAACAGCCTGACGCCGACCGCGACCGATCCCTCCGAATCGGTGGAGCGCGCCCAGCGCTGGGGTCGGCCGGCGCCCGATCTCTCGGCCGTCCGGCCGGTCTTCGAGATGTATCGCAGCCGCATCCCGATGCAGAAACTGCCCGCGCCCAGCGACTACGGGCGCGCCACGGCCTTCATCGCCTCGTCGGACGCCGAGATGATGACCGGCACCGACCTGCGCATCGACGCCGGCGCGATCGCCCGCTACTGGCCGTGGGATCCGGCGGCGGCCCGGTGACCCGCAAACCCCAGCCGGCCAAGCCCAAAGCCCTCAAACCCAAGCCCAGGCCGCGCGCCTTCGAGGAGATTTGCGAGCGCATCCGCCGGCAGCTCGCCAGCGGCAAGCTGAAGCCGGGCGACAAGCTGCCGGCCGAGCGCGAGCTCGCCCTGCAGCTCCAGGTGAGCCGCGCCGCGCTGCGCGAGGCGCTGCGCAGCCTCGAGATCGCCGGCGTGATCACCCTGCGCAAGGGCGTCAAGGGCGGCGCCTTCGTGCAGGCGGGCGATCCCGCCAACGTGACACGCGTCCTGCAGGACCTGGTCCATCTCGGCGCCCTCTCGCTCAGCGACCTCACCGAGGCGCGGCTGCTGATCCAGAGCGGCGTCGTGCGGCTCGCCTGCGAGCGGGCAACCGACGCCGATATCGAGGCGATCGGCCGCAACATCGAGCACACGGCCGAGATGTCGCGGCTCGGCCGCGGCGAGGAACGGCGCGAGGCGATCGCCGAGTTCTACCGCCTGCTGGCGCTCGCCACGCACAACGAGATCCTGAAGATCCTGGTCGATTCGATCACCGATATCCTGGTGCGCTACCTGCAGGGCGTGTCGGAGGACGTCGAGCTGCCCGGCCTGATCGCTCATCGCCGCCGATTCTACCGCCATCTCGAGGCGCGCGATGCCGCGAGCGCCAGCCGCGAGATGGAGCAGCATCTGAACAAGCTCCACCGGCTGCTGGCGCGGAATCGACAAAGAATGGTCTGACCATTATGGTGCGAGCAAGAAGACGGAGGAAACGTTGCCCGCTCGCCTGATGTTCAGCCTTCTGGCCCTTCTGGTCAGCAGCCTGCCGGCTCCGGCCCAGGACTGGCCCGACAAGCCGGTCAAGATCGTGCTGGGCGTACCGCCGGGCGGCGGCCTGGACGTGCTGGTGCGTGGCCTCGCCGCCGAGCTCTCGACCAAATGGGGCAAGTCCGTCGTGGTCGAAAACAAGCCCGGCGCCAGCGGTCTGATCGCCGCCGAGGGCGTCGCCAATGCGCCGCCCGACGGCTACACGCTGTTTGCGACGACCGACCAGATCTACCTGGGCAACCGATTCGTCTTCAAGACCCTGCCCTACGATCCCGACAAGAGCTTCGCCAACATCACCGTCATGGCGCGCGCCGAGCAATTCCTTCTGGCCAATCCGGAAGTGCCGGCCGAGACGCTGCCGGAGCTCATTGCCGCCGACAAGAAGAAGGCCGGCTCGCTCGCCTACGGCACGTGGGGCGACGGCAGCCCGCCACACCTGGTCTACGAGACGCTGAACAAGGGCGCCGGCACGAAGTTCCTGCACGTGCCCTACAAGGGGGTGGCGCCGGTGCTGAACGCGCTCGCCGCCAACGAGGTCCAGCTCTCGGTCGGCAGCAGCGGTGTGGCAGGCAGCCTCCTCAAGGCCGGCAAGCTGAAGGCGCTGGCGATCGCGGCCAGGCAGCGCTCGCCGCTGTTCCCCGACGTGCCGACCACGGCCGAGCTCGGCCATCCGGAGATCCTGGCCTTCATCTGGTTCGGCCTCGCGGCTCCTGCCGGCACGCCAACGGCGGTCGTCGACAAGATCAGCGCCGATGTCCGCGAGGCGCTGAAGCAGCCGGCCTTCATCGAACGATTCATCACCACGCCCGGCTGGTCGATGATCGCCACCACGCCCGCGGAGACCGACCAGCTCATCAAGAGCGAGCTGCCGATCATCCGCGACATGACCGCAGCCGCCGGCGTCAAGCCGCAGTGAGCCCGTCATGACGACCAACTCGACACTTCATTCTCCTCCCCAGCGAAGCTGGGGAGGTGTCGCCGCCTTCGGCGACGGAGGGGTCATGAGTCACGTGGGCGGCCTATGACCCCTCCGTCCGCGATTACGCGGACACCTCCCCAGCTGTGCTGGGGAGGAGAATGAAAGGCCCCAAGCAGGAGCAGCCATGCAGCTCAATGACCTCATCATCGACGATCGCCGCCAGGCGCGCTTCAAGGTCCATCGCAGCGCCTTCGTGTCCGACGAGATCCTGGCGCTGGAGCGCGAGCATGTGTTCGGCAAGTGCTGGCTCTATCTCGGCCACGTCTCGGAGCTCAAGAAGCCCGGCGACTTCATCTCGCGCCGCGTTGGCGGGCGGCCGCTGCTCTACACCCGTGACCGGGACGACAAGCTGCATGCACTCTACAACACCTGCCCGCATCGCGGCGCCCTGGTCTGTCGCGAGCGCTCGGGCAACCGGCGTGCCTTCACCTGCGGCTACCACGCCTGGACCTTCGACGAGAAAGGCCGCTTCGTGGGGATGCCGGGCCGCGAGGCGCTGCCGCCGGAGGCCACCGACGACTGCAAGCTCGATCTGGTGCCTGTCGAGCGCATGGAGGAGTTCCGCGGCTTCGTCTTCGTCTGCTTCGACCGCCGCGCGATGTCCTTGCGCGACTACCTCGCCGGCGCCGCCGAATATCTCGAATATGTCGCCGACCAGGGCCGCGACGGCATGGAGATCGTGATCGGCGCCCAGGATTACTGCGTCGGCGCCAACTGGAAGCTCTTGCAGGAGAACTCGGCCGACGGCTATCACGGCGTGCCGACTCATTCGACCTACTTCGATTACATCCGCTCGCGCGACAATTCGAGCTTCGGCGGCATGAACGCCAAGGGTTGGGTGAAGAACCTCGGCAACGGCCATGCCGTGTCCGAATCGATCGGCCTGCTGCCGTGGGGCCGGCCTTATGCCCGCTGGGCACCGGGCTGGGGCGAGGAGGCGCGCCAAGAGGTCGAGGCGCTGAACAAGGAGATCATGGACCGGCTCGGTCCCGAGCGCGGAAACGTCGTCGCCAACGGCGATCGCAATCTGCTGATCTTCCCCAATCTCGTCGTCAACGACGTGATGGCCACCACCATCCGAACCTTCTACCCGGTGCGACCGGATTACATGGAGGTCAGCGCCTGGTGCATCGCACCGACAGGCGAGTCCGAGACCTCGCGCGACCGGCGGCTGCGCAACTTCGTGGAATTCCTGGGACCGGCGGGTTTCGCCACGCCCGACGACGTCGAGATGCTGGAGCTCTGCCAGCGCGGCTACGCCAACGCGGCGTCGGCGCCCTACAACGACCTGTCGCGCGGCATGCTGAGCAACGCGCCGACCAAGACCGACGAGTTGCAGATGCGCACCTTCTGGCGGCGCTGGCACCAGCTGGTGTCGGACAATCCCGCGCGCGAGCTGGCGGGGCCGTGACCATGAAGCTGTCGCGTTCCGATGCCGAGGATTTCCTGATCCGCGAGGCCGCCCTGCTCGATTCCTGGAAGCTCCTGGAATGGGCCGACCTGTTCACCGAGGACGGCGAGTACCTGGTGCCGGCGACCGACGACCCCGAGGGTAAGGCCGGAAAGTCCCTCTTCCTGATCTATGACGACCGCCATCGCCTGGGCGAGCGCGCCAAGCGCCTGCTGAAGCCCACGGCGCACGCCGAATCGCCGCATTCGCGCACCCGCCACATGATCAGCAACGTGGTGACCGGAGAGGCCGCCGATGGCACCATCCCGGTCACCTGCAACTTCGTCGTCTTCCGCAGTCGCATGGAGGTGACCAACATCTATCCCGGTCACGCCGAGTATCGGCTGGTGCGGAACGGCGACGGGCTCCGGATCAGGAGCAAGAAGGCCGTGCTCGACGTCGACGCGCTCAGGCCGCACGGCAAGATCAGCATCATCCTCTGAGGAGGCCGCGATGGAAGGCTACGAGAAGCTGGGCTACCTCGCGCTGAACGTCACCGACGTCGGCCGCAGCCGCGACTTCTACCACAGCCAAGTCGGCCTGCAGGTGAGCGGCGAGGCCGACGGCATCGCCTTCCTGCGCTGCAGCGAGGATCATCACAGCCTGGCCTTGCATGCCTCGGACAAGCCCGGCCTCAAGCGCGCGGGCTTCGAGATGAAGAGCGCCAGGGCGCTCGACGATCTCGGCGCGCGCCTGGCCGGCGAAGGCTTGGCTGTCGTCGAGGTTCCTGCCGCCGAGCGCAAGCTGCTGGGGCTCGGCCGCGCCTTCCGCATCACCGAGCCGCATACCGGCGCCACCTACGAGTTCTACGACCACATGCGCCAGTGGGGCGGCCAGCCCTTCCGGCCGACCGTCGCCAAGATCCAGCGGCTCGGCCATTTCGTGCTGAAGGTGGCGGACTTCGACAGCGCCTGCCGCTTCCACACCGACATCCTCGGCTTTCGTGTCTCCGACATGATCGACGGCACGATCTGCTTCATGCGCTGCCATCCCAACCCGTATCATCACGGCGTCGGGCTGGGCCGCGCCAACGAAGTGCTGCTGCACCACGTCAACTTCATGGTGACCGAGGTCGACGACATCGGCCGCGCGATCTCGCGCTTCAACAAGGCACAGGTGCCCATCGTCAACGGTCCCGGCCGCCATCCGCCGTCCGGCAGCATGTTCCTCTACTACCTCGATCCCGACGGCATCACCGTCGAGTACAGCTTCGGCATGGAGGAATTCCCGGCCGAAGGCGCGCGCAAGCCGCGCGTGATGGAGCCGATCAAGGCCTCGATCGACTACTGGGACAGCTTCCTCGATCCGCGCAAGGCGACCGTGGGCGCAATCGAGAGCCTGAGCCACCGCGCCGCTTGAGATCCTTCGATCGGGCGTGCTTCGAGGACTGATCTACTCGCAGGTCATAGGATCACCGTTTGCCTTCTTGAGATAGGCGATCAGGTCAGCGCGCTCCTGCGGGTCCTTGACGCCGGCATAACCCATCTTTGTGCCGGGCACGGTCTTCAGCGGATTCTCGATGAAGTGGTCGAGCGTCTCCTCGGTCCAGGTGACGCCGTACTTCTTCATCGCCGGCGAGTAGGCGTAGTTGGGCACCGTGCCGGCCTTTCGCCCGAACAGGCCGCAATGGCGCGGCCCGACGCGGTTGTGTGGCAGCGCATGGCAGGCGAGGCAGCGCGTGTAGATCTCCTCGCCGCGCTCGACGTTGCCCTCGGCTGCCAGGGCGGGGGCGCTCATGAGCAGCGCAGCAAGGAACGCGGCGAGGAGGCCCATGATCACGACACGAACGCGTCTGGCACCGGGTTCTGGCCGAGCGCCTGGCGCAGCACCGCCCAGTGCATCGCCTCGTCGCCGAGGATCGAGGCCGCGGCCTTGGCGAGGTCACGGTCATTGAGAATCGGCACGGCCCCGAGGTAGGCACTGACCGCGCCCTTCTCGAGCGAGGCGGCGAAGGCCAGCACGTCGTTCTGGGACTTCAGCTTGTCCTTCGGGAAGCTGTAGTCATTCAGCGGCGCCACCGGCTTGCCGCCGAGCTTGGCCACCGCCTTGGCGAGCGCATCGGCATGCGCCTTGTGATGGCCCTGGAACTGGATGGCGAGGTCCTTCACGCCCCTCTGCAGCAGCCCGGAGTCGGCGCCGAGCTGGTAGGCGGCGATCGCCTGCTGCTCCGCGCCCAGCGCCGAATTCAGGATGGTAACGTCGTTGTTGGCGGTCTGCGCGGAGGCAGCTCCGACCACGCCGAGCCGCTCCTGGCCGGCCAGCAGGGCGATAGCCGTTGCCGACAATGTGAAGCCGGACAGGAAGGTCCGACGCTTGCCCTTGGCAGGCAGGGGGTCGAGTTTTGCGAGGATCATGGCTCTCTCCATGCACGAGGTCGACGAACTGCGGTCCGTCGTTCGGGAAACCCCGGCAAGCGGCGCCACGGATGCGCTTCTCGGCCGGTTCATTTTTCTGCCGCAGCCTGCATCCGTTCAGCGGGCGGCGGGGTAGTAGGGTTTGATGGGTGAGATCCTCAATCTCCGGCGCGGCATGGTGCAGCCCGGCATCATGGCGCCACCGGGGCCCGCTTCGGCCGACGCCGCCGCGTTCGATCCGCTGGCGCCGCTGCTGGCCGATGTTGCGATGGGCAACGAGCGCGCTTTCGCCCGCCTCTACGAGCTGAGCGGCAGCCGACTGCTGGCGATCGCCCGCGGCATCGTCGGCCGCAACGACATTGCGGAGGACGTGCTGCAGGACTCCCTCCTGCGCGTCTGGCGCTGGGCCCATCGCTTCGATCCGTCCAAGGGAACGGCCTATGCCTGGCTGGTCAAGGTGGTGCGCAACCGCGCGCTGTCGGCCACGTCGGTGCTGCAGCGGCGCGAGGGCGGGCTGGAGGTGCTCGACTCCGAGACCATGGTGCTGGACGAGCCCGATCCTGCCGACCGGGCGATGCGTAGCGAGGAGGCGCGGCGGGTCAATGGCTGCCTCGCCAATCTGCCGGCCAATCACCGGCGCTCGGTGACGCTGGTTTATTTCGAGGGCCTGACCCATCGCGAACTGGCGAAACGGCTGGGCGTACAGCTCGGCACCGCCAAGAGCTGGGTGCGGCGCGGCCTCGCTCAGATGCACCGTTGCTTGACCGGGACCGAGGCTGGCTGGCGCGAGCTGATCGCGGCCGAGTATGCCGCCGGCAGCTTGCAGGGCGCGGCACGTCGGGGCTTCGAGCGTCGCCGCGAGCGCGACGCCCGCTACTGCCGCGCCGTCGATGCGTGGGAAGATCGGCTGGCGCTGCTGACGGAATTCCTGCCGGATAACGGGCCGGCGCCGGCACACGTGTGGAGCCGCATCGAACAGAGGCTGGCGCGGGAGAGGATCGCCGTTCGCCGGCCGCTGCTCTGGCAGGTCACGAGCGGCGTGCTGGCACTGGCTCTCGCCCTCCTGTTGCTCAAGGTCCTGCGATAGCCACGTTCCTGATGGCCAGCAGCCCCGGATTCACAGACTGAGCGGTTGACCCGGCACCAGACGCCGGATAGGGTCCCGCCCCTTTTTTGCCACCCACAGGCGGACGGCCGCCCATGTCCCAGATCCTCGTCGAGGCGCTGGCCAAGACCTATCGTGTTGCTGAACGCGCACCTGGGTTGACCGGAGCGTTGCGCGGCCTCGTGCGCCGGCGATGGCGGGAGGTCCACGCCCTGGCCGACGTCTCGTTCAGTCTCGAGGCAGGCGAGCTGCTGGCCTTCATCGGCCCCAACGGCGCCGGAAAATCCACCACCGTGAAGATCCTGTCGGGCATCCTCCGGCCGACCAGCGGCCGAGTCGAGGTGGGCGGCCTCGTCCCCTACGAGGATCGCGTGCGCCACGTGGCGCGCATCGGCGTTGTGTTCGGCCAGCGCAGCCAGCTCTGGTGGGACCTGCCCGTCATCGACGGCTTCGATCTGCTGGCCGACATCTACCGCGTCGAGCCGCCGCGCTATCGCCGCCGGCGCGACGAGCTCGTCGCCATGCTGCGGCTCGAGCCGTTGCTCGACCAGCCGGTACGCCAGCTTTCGCTCGGCCAGCGCATGCGGGCGGAGTTCGCCGCCGCCCTGCTGCACGATCCCGCGATCCTGTTCCTCGACGAGCCGACCATCGGCCTCGATGCGCCCTCGAAGCTGGCGGTGCGCGCCTTCGTGCGGCAGCTCAACCGCGAGCAGGGCGTGACCGTGCTGCTCACGACCCACGACATGCATGACGTCGAGGCGCTCGCCGAGCGCGTCATCGTCATCGGCCAGGGCCGCCTGCTCGCCGACGGCCCGTTCGAGAGCCTGCGCGCCGGCGTTCTGGCCGAGCGACGCCTCTCTGTCGACTTCGCCGGTCCCGCACCCGACCTCGAGATGCCCGGCGTCACGATCCGGGCGCGCACCGAACGCTCACTCGAGCTCGCCTTCGACCCGGCGGACATCCCGGCGCCAAAACTGATCGCCGCCATCACCACCCGGCACGCCGTCGAGGACGTCCATGTCGACGAGCCTCCCATCGAGGAGGTGATCGCGCGTTTCTACGATCTGCACGACGCCCACGAGGCCTGACGATGCAGGCGATCCGGCCCTACCTCGCGGCCTTCCGCGCGCGCTTCCAGCTCATGCTGCAGTATCGCGCCGCGGCGCTGGCGGGCTTTGCCACACAGTGCTGGTGGGGCGCCATCAAGATCATGGTCCTCGCCGCGTTCTATGGCGTCCACGCCGCGGCGGCGCCGATCAGCCTAGCCGACGCCATCACCTATGTGTGGTTGGGCCAGGCGCTGCTGGCGCTGCTGCCCTGGGTGGCCGATCCGGAGATCGGCCAGGCGGTGCGCACCGGCGGCGTCGGCTACGACCGCCTGCGGCCGCTCGACGCCTACGGCTACTGGTATGCCCGAACCCTGGGATGGATGCTGGCCCGCGCCGCACCGCGCGCGGCGCTGATGGCGCTGGCGGCGGGCTTCGTCCTGCCGCTCGTCGGTCTCGGCGACTGGGCGTGGCGGCCGCCGTCAGGCATTGCAGCGGCGCTGCTGTTCATTCCCGCCTTCGTGCTCATGGCAGCGCTCGCAGCCGCCGTCCTGATGCTGGCGAACATCATCGTCGCTGCGTCGCTGAACGAACGCGGCGTGAACGCTGTCCTGACGCCGCTGGTGATCGTGTTTTCCGGTTCCCTCCTGCCGCTCGATTTTTTCCCGGATGCCCTGCGGCCCTTCCTGCACGTGCAGCCGTTCGCCGGCCTGGTCGACATCCCGTTCCGCATCTATTTCGCCGATCTGCGAGGCGTCGCGGCACTGCAGGGCCTGGCATTGCAGGCAGGCTGGACTTTGGTGCTGATAAGCCTCGGCCGGCTGGCCATGGAGCGCATGATGCGCCGGCTCGAGATGCAGGGCGGCTGACCATGAACGCGTTCGCGCTCTATGGCCGCTACGTCATGACCTCGCTGCGCGCGCAGGCGCAGTATCCGGCGGCGACCCTCATGCTCACCGTCGGCCACTGCGCAGCCACCGCGATCGAGATCCTGGGCGTATTCGCGTTGTTCGATCGCTTCGGATCGGTTGGCGGCTGGACGTTCGGCGAGGCCGCGCTGTTCTATGCGCTGGTCAACATCACCTTCTCGCTCGCCGACCTGCTCACCCGCGGTTTCGAGGTGTTCGGCAGCGACTTCGTGCGCACCGGCGCCTTCGACCGCGTCCTGCTGCGGCCACGCACGGCCGCGCTGCAACTGATCGGCTACGAGGTGCGGCTGTCGCGGCTGGGCCGATTTGCGCAGGCGTTCGCCGTGCTCATCCTCGCGACCAATCTGGTCCCGATCCACTGGGATGCCGCCGCGATCGCGACGGCGCTGTGGGCCGTGGCCGGCGGCGTGGCGCTGTTCAGCGGGATCCTGGTCCTGCAGGCCACGCTCGCCTTCTGGACCGTCGAGAGCCTGGAGATCGTGAACGTGCTCACCTACGGCGGCGTCCAGGCGGCACAGTATCCGCTCAACATCTATGCGGCCTGGTTCCGGCGCCTCCTCACTTTCGGCGTGCCGCTGGCCTGCGTGGCCTACTATCCGGTGCTCGCCATCCTGAAGCGGCCAGATCCGCTCGGCGCGCCCGACTGGCTCCTGCCGATCGCGCCGGCCGCAGGCTTCGCCTTCCTCGGCTTGTCATTCCTGGCCTGGCACGCCGGCATGGCGCGTTACGCGTCGACCGGCAGCTGAGATCGGGCCCTCAATGGGTTCGACCGTGGCCGCACGTCAGAGCATGTGAACACATTGAAAGGCCGCGCGCACTTCATGTCATCCTGAGCGTAGCGAAGGATCTCATCGCCAGGAGTTCCAAAGCACACCCGTGGCGAGCGGCGATGAGGTCCTTCGCTGCGCTCAGGACGACAAGAGGCCCTGACGGGTCCCACCTCACGCCGTCATCGCCTGGCGGTACTTCTCGAGCAGCCAGACATTGAACTGCTGCAGGGTCCGCTCCAGCGGGCCATAGATGCCGGCCGGCAGGAAGCGCGAGCTCTTCGCCGCTTGCATGCCGAGATTGACCGGCACGTCCTGCGCCCAGATCTTGGAACCGCCCTCGCTTACGGCCTTGCAGCGATCGAGGAAGTCCGGAAGCCCGATGGTGCTCTCAGGCAGCAGCCAGCCGCCGTAGGTGACGCGATCGGAGCCAGCGAAGGTTGCCGTCACGCCGGCGGGGCTGAAGGCGCCGCACGGTGCGCTGGCTCCGGCTGCGGCGCAATCCGACCCTGCAGCCTCGGTCGTGGATTTCCGAACTCGGCCGCGGTTTGATACCCGGGTAGTCGCTTCCGCGACAGATGCATGCCGTCGCGGAGTTTCTTGCCCGGTGGGGACGCCTTGACGCATCAGACCAACAGCACCGACCAGATCGCGGCATGGGCGGAAAGTCTCGGGACCGACCAGGTTCCGCCGGATGCCTTCGCCCTTGCCAAAAAAGCCTTCCTCGACACGCTCGCGGTGTCGCTGTCGGGATCGCAGCTCGACTCGACGCGCATCGTGACGGCACTCGCCCGCGAGCACGGCCCGGCGAATGGCCCGTGCTCGGTCATCGGGCATGGCTTCAAGACGGATGTTCTGGCCGCCGCCCTCGCCAACGGCACGGCCGCTCACGCCGAGCTGTTCGACGACAACAACGAGCCGATGATGTCGCATCCCAGCGCGTCGCTGGTATCGGCCCTGCTGCCGCTCGCCCAGTCGCGTGGCCTGGGCGGCGCCGCAGTGCTGCTGGCCTATGTCGTGGGCTTCGAGGTCAATGTCGTGCTGGGACGCCAGCTCAATCCGCGGCTTTACGAAGCGGGCTGGCACGTGACCCGTACCCTGGGCGTGCTGGGTGTCACGGCGGCGTGCTGCCGGCTGCTCGGGCTGGGACCCGGGCCGTTCCGGGCGGCCTTGGGGATCGCCGCCTCCATGGCGAGCGGCCTGCGGCAGAATTTCGGCACCATGACGATGGCACTGCACGCCGGCCTCACCGCCCGCGACGGCGTGCAGGCGGCCCTGCTGGCGGAGAAGGGCTTTCTGTCGGATGCGGAGGCGCTCGACGGAAGGTATGGCTTTTTCAACCTGTTCGCCGGTGGGCCGCCACCGTGCCTGCCCACGCCGTTGCCGCTCGGCGAGCCGTTCGAGCTCCTCCAGTCCGGCATCATCTTCAAGCCCTATCCTTCGGGTGCGCCGACCCATGCGGCAGTCCACGCCACACTCGCTTTGCACGGCAGGCTGGGTATCCACCTGCCGGAGGTGACGAGCATCGTCTGCCATGTCCACCGCTGGAATTTCATGACATTGCGGGAGGGCATCCCCGCCGACACGCTGCGGGCGCGCGTCAGCCTGCGCTACTGCGTTGCCGCAGCCCTGCGCTTCGGGACGCTGGGCAGCGCCCAATTCACCGACGACGCCCTCGGCGATCCGCTTGTTCAGAAATTCATGGGACTGATCGAGATCAGGCAGGCCGACGACCTGCCCGACAACGGCCTGTTCCCGGCCGCCGTCGAGGTGCGGCTGGTGAACGGCGAGACTGCCACGGTGCGCTGCGACGTCCCGCCGGGCGCGCCGGCCAATCCGTTGTCGGACGCCGACGCCGGCCAGAAGTACCGCAGCTGCGCCAGCGTCGTGCTCGATGCCGCAGCCATCGAGCATACCCGCGCCATGATCCTGGGCATCGACCGGCTGGCCGATATCGGCGATCTTTGCAGCGCGCTCGAGGGAGGAACGCGACCATGAACAAGAAGCAAGGAATTCCGACACGCGTTGCGGGGAGACGCCACGTTCTGGCGGGCGCCTTGCTGCCGGCCGGGCTGATGCTCGCCCCCTCGGCGGCGTACGCCGCCTGGCCGGAACGCCCGGTCCGCATGATCATTCCGTTCGTGGCAGGTGCCGGCGCCGACATCGTCGGACGCACCTATGCCGAGGAGCTTGCCAAGGCGCTCGGCCAGCCGGTCGTCGTCGACAACAAGGGCGGCGCAGGCGGCCTCATGGCGACCGCGGAAGGCGCGCGCGCGCCGGCCGACGGCTATACCCTGCTGCTGATCTCGCAGGGCACCACGGTGTTCAATCTCGGTCTCTACAAGACGCCGGGGTACGATCCGCTCAAGGACCTCGTGCCGGTGGCCATCTGCGGCACGCTCCCCAATGTCCTGGTCGTCGCGTCCAGCAATCCGGCGAGCAGCGTGGCCGACCTGATCGCCCAGGCACGCGCCAAGCCGGGCGAGCTCACGTACGGTTCGAGCGGCATCGGCAGCAGCCTTCACCTGTCCGGCGTCATCTTCGAGCAACGCACCGGTGCGCGCGTCCAGCACGTCCCCTACCGCGGCGCACCACCGGCAGTTCTTGCGGTGGTGAACGGTGAAGTGACGATGGGTTTCTTCAACACGCCGACGGTGCTGGGCCAGATCAAGGCGGGCAAGCTCAAGGCGCTCGCGGTCACCAGCAAAGATCGCTCGGCCCTGCTGCCGGACGTGCCGACGATGCGCGAGGCCGGCGTAGCCGATTTCGTGGTCGCCACATGGCTGGGCTACGCCGTGCCGGCAAACACGCCGGAGGCGATCGTGTCGCGCTTCAATGCCGAGATCAATCGCATCAGCGAGATGCCGCAGGTGAAGGAGAAGCTCGTCGTCCAGGGCTTCGAGATGCTGCCGCCGGGGTCACCCGCTGCCGCCCGCAAGCTGATCGAAGACGACCAGGCCGTCTGGCTGCCGATCATCCAGCAATCCGGCGCCAAGCCGGAGTAAGTCCGATTCCTGCTGAAAGTCCGTCGCATGCCGCGTCGGCCGCCTTCGTGGTGATCGACTGGGGCACCAGCAGCTTTCGCGGCTGGCTGATGTCGACGAATGGCGCGATGCTGGCGGAAAGCCGTGGCGGCGAAGGCATGCTGCACTGTATCGACGCCGGCTTTGCGCCGGTGCTGCGCGATCATCTCGTCAGGCTCGGCGCGACGGAGGAAACGCCCGTCCTGATCTGCGGCATGGCGGGCGCGCGGCAGGGTTGGGTCGAAGCCCCCTATCTCAGGACGCCGACGCGACTCGAGGCCCTGCACGAGGGCGCCATCCGAATCGACGCAGCCGCTGACATTCGCATCCTGCCGGGCATCGCCCAAGCCAAGCCTGAGCGGCCCGACGTCATGCGCGGGGAGGAAACCCAGCTTCTGGGCGTGACCGAACCCGACTTCACCGGCTACGTCTGCATCCCCGGCACCCACAGCAAATGGATCACGATCGAAGCCGGTCATGTCGTCGAGTTCTCGACCTACATGACCGGCGAGCTGTACTCGGTGATCTCGCAAAACAGCATTCTCAACCACGCAATCGACGCGACTGACCAAGGTGCGGAGGATGGCGAGCCGTTCCACGAGGGTCTTTCGAGAGCGCTGGCGACGCCGACGGCGTTGACGGCATCGCTGTTCCGGCTGCGCGCTTCCCAGCTCCTGGGTTTCGAGCAGCGCGCCGACGGCGCGGCGCGGCTGTCGGGACTTCTGATCGGAACCGAGATCGCCGATGTGATACAGCGGCATGGGTCGTTGCAATCGGTGCGGCTGATCGCGGCCGGTGCCTTGGGCCGACTGTACGCCGCCGCCTTGACCGCACGAGGCCTCGACGTGACGAAGCTCGATGCCGAGCAGGCGTCCCGACGGGGCCTCTGCAAGGCCGCAGGCCGCATCTGGGGGACGCAGCATTGACGTGAGTTGGCTGGTTTCCTGCCGGGAACGCGTCATGTGCCGGGCCCGCACCACTCGGCGGGCTCTGCGATCATCCGGTCAATTCGTTCCGAAGCAGTCGAGACCATGGGCGCTCACGTGTGAAACAGAATTCCTTTCAGCCTCCGGCGAACCCACGACCTCTGAGGCTCCGTCGACTTTAGCGGGAACCAGCGAGAGCTGGGCGAACGAACGCCCATTCTCGTCGTCCTCGAGAGCGTCGCCGGTCAACGCGCTGGCGACACGGCATGGCTGCCGAGGACGCCGTTCCACACGACTTCGTCCCATAGACGGATGCCGCCCGTGATGCCGGCATCATTGGAGGCGATGTGGACGGTGTCCGGCAGGTCGATAGTGACGTTGGCGGCGTTTCCTCCCCCCAGATGCAGAATGTCATAGTGCAGGAGCGCGTAGACGATCTCGATGGTCTTGCGGACCCGCTTGTTCCACCGTTTGCTGCCGACCGCGCGGCGTGCGGCGTTGCCGACATAGTCGTTGTAGGTTTCGCCCTTGCGGATCGGATGATGCGCCAGCTCGAGGTGCGGCGTGAGCGCGCCATTGCTGAATACCGCGCTTCCGAGGCCGGTGCCGAGGGTCAGCACGACCTCGAGCCCGCGCCCCTTCACGATTCCCAGCCCCTGCACCTCGGCGTCGTTGAGCAGTCGCGCCGGCTTGCCGAAACGGCGCGCCAGAGTTTCCGCCAGCGGATAGTCCACCCAGGCTTTGCCTTGGAAATGGGGAGCCGTGATGATCCTGCCGTCGCGCACGACGCCGGGAAAGCCGATGGAAATGCGGTCATAGGCCTCGAGAGGCGCGGTGAGCCCGGTGAGGGCCTCGACCAGGACATCCGGCGTGCAGGGATAGGGCGTCGCCACGCGCACGCGCTTTTCCAGCATCTCGCCCGATTCGCCGACCACCGAGGCCTTCAGCCCGGTTCCGCCGATATCGATCGCCAGGGTTCGCGGTGCGAGGGATTCAGGGTCACTTGCCGAGGTTTCTGCCATGGCGATCGTCCCATTCGATTTGTTCAAGGCCCGACGGCTTCGAGCGTGAACACGTTGTAGCGCCAAGCCGCCAGGTCGATGAAGAGGCCGGGATCGACCAGGCACGCGCCGTCCCGCTGGTAGACTTCGTTTCCCATCACATCGACGAGCCGGAATTGCCGGCCGGCCATCCCGGCGAAGGGCAGTCGCAGGCGGCACTGCGCCTGATGGTCCGAATAGTTGACGACGACGACGTGGCGAGCGCCGTGCGACGCCTGCCAGGCATAGGCCACAAAGTCCCGCCAGGTCGGATTGGCGTCCCACGCCCGGCGCGGCGGGATCGAGGACCAGTCGCCATCGCGAAAATCGTCGTTGCTCAGCACCTGAAGCAGCCTGTCGTAGAAATCCACGATATCGGTGTTCGGCGGTTCGACCGGGCCACGACCGAGGTGAACCGGCACGCGGACACGGGCGCCCTCCAATTGACCCTGATGCAAGAACCGCAGCCCCGGCGCAAAAGCCGTGGCGATGGCGGCCGCCTGATGCTGCGGCCAAGGGAAGACCGCGGCCGCGCGCGGCTCGTCGTGGTTCTCGAGAAAGCGCGCCAGCCGATCCTGATAGTCGAGCCCTGCAACCAGATGAGCGCGAATGGCGCCGGCGTCGGCACGACGGAGGCGGTCATACAGCCGCTTGTCGTAGCAATAGTCGAAGCCCTGCTGCTGCAGCTCCCATTCGAGGTCCCAATAGGCTTCGGCCAGGAAGGTGAACCCGCGGTGCTCATCGCGCACGGCTGCGATGGCCCGGGGCCAGAACGGCGGCGACGTCACGCCCCAGGTGCGCTGGAAGATATCCGGCAGCAGGAGCATCGCCATGTCACAGCGCACGCCGTCGCAGTGTCCGGCAATCGTGGCCAGCTCGGCTCTCTGCGCCGCCTGCAGCGCCGGGTTGGAATAGTCGAGCTGCAGCGTGTCCGGCCAGCCGGGGAAGTTGGGATCGCGGCCATGGGCCAGGATGCGCCCGCCCTGGCCGGTCTCGATCCGGCAGTAATCATGCGGCGCAGCAGCCATGGCCTGCTCGCTGCCGTGGAGATAGAAATCAGGCTGCGTCCTGACCCACGGATGATCGAGCGCCGTGTGATTGGGCACGAAATCGAGCATGAGGCGCAGGCCGCGCGCCGCAAGCCTGTTGCGGAACGCAGCCAGCGCCGCAGCCCCGCCTAGAGCCTCGTCGACCTCGTAGGCACCGATCGCGAAGCCCGAGCCGCAGATGTCGTCCTGTACCAGATCGGGCAATGTGGTGCGAAATTCGGCCTGCCAGGCGGGATTGCTGCGCGACATGGAGCGGCTGGCCGCGCCCGTCCGCCACACGCTCAAGAGCCAGATCCAGTCGAATCCCCGCCGTGCGAGGTCGTCCACGGTGGCGTCATCGACCGTCGCGAGCGTGACCGGCTTGCCGGCCTCCCGCGACAGGCGATCGAGCCAGACCCTGGTGTTGACCTCGTACAGCGAGGGATAGCGCACGCGCCCTTCCCTACTCATGCAGCTCCGCGATCATGTTGGCGACGAGAGCACTCCAGCCGGTCTGGTGAGAGGCGCCGAGGCCACGGCCAGTGTCGCCGTCGTAATATTCGTGGAACAGGATGTAATCCTTGAAGTGCGGGTCGGTCTGCATCTTCTCGCAGTTGCCGAAGACGGGCCGCCGCCCGTCCTTGTCGCGGCGAAAGATGTTGATCAGGCGGTTGCGCAGCTCGTCCGCGATCTTCCTCAGAGACAGCAGCTCGGGAGAGCCCGCCGGGCATTCCATCCGGAACTCCTCGCCGTAGAATCTGGCGAACTTGTTCACGCTTTCGATGAACAGGTAGTTGATCGGCATCCAGATCGGCCCCCGCCAATTGGAGTTTCCGCCGAACAGGTCGCTGTCCGAATCGCCCGGCACATACTTGACCTCCGAGCGGAAGTCGCCGGCCTCGAACACATAAGGATTATCGAGATGATATCGCGACAGCGAGCGGATCCCGTAGTCCGACAGGAACTCGTTCCTGTCGAGAACGCGCGCCAGGACCTTGGTCGAGCGGAAGGCGCGGGCGATGGCGAGCAGGCGCGTATCGTCGGCGCCCGGCGTGTTCACGCGGGAAACCAGGGTCGCAAGCTTGGGACGGTATCGCAGATACCAGTCACGCTGCCGGGTGAACGACGGCAGAGGCCTCAGCAGGGCGGCATCGATGGTGTCGACTGCGAGCGCCGGGATCAAGCCAACCAAGGACCGAACGCGCAGGGGAGTCGCATCGCCGTTGCTCATCACCAGCCAGTCGTAGAAGAAATTGTCGACGTCGTCCCACAAGCTCAGCCCCTTGCCGCCGAGATTCGTCATCGCGCCGCCGATCATCAGGAAATGCTCGAAGAACTTGGTCGCGATGTCCTGGTAAGCATCGTCCTCCTGCGCCAGCTCGATGGCGATACGCAGCATGTTCAGGCAGTACATCGCCATCCACGACGTGCCGTCGGACTGCACCTGCATGCCGTCGACCGGAAGCGCCGCCGACCGGTCGAAGACGCCGATATTGTCCATGCCGAGGAAGCCGCCTTCGAACACGTTGAGACCGCGCGGATCCTTGCGGTTCACCCACCAGGTGAAGTTGAGCAGCAACTTGGTGAAGACCTGCTGGAGAAACCTGCGATCACCCTGCCCCTTGCTCTTGCGCTCCGCCTCGTAGAGGCGGATTGCCGCCCAGGCCTGAACGGGCGGATTGACGTCGCCGAAGTTCCATTCGTAAGCGGGCAACTGTCCGTTGGGATGCATGTACCAGGACTGGCCGAGCAGGATCAGCTGATGCTTGGCGTCCTCCAGATCGAGATAGGCGAGCGTCGTCAGGTGAAAGGCCCAGTCCCAGGCCGCGAACCAGGGGAACTCCCACTTGTCCGGCATCGAGATGACGTCTTCCATCGTGGCATGGACCCACGCGCTGTTGCGTCCCTTCTGCCGGGTGCCGGGCGGCCTGGGCTCGGCCGGATCGCCGTCGAGCCACTCCGTGACGTCGCAGTAGAAATACTGCTTCGACCACAGGATGCCGGCGAATGCCTGCCGTTGAATGCGGCGCAGATCCCCGTCCAGCACCTTGCTTTGCAGCCCGGCATAGAAGGCATCCGCCTCGGATTTGCGCAGGCTGAAGATCCGCTCGAAATGGGCGAAAGGCGCCGACTTGGGCGGGCCCAGGCTCAACCTCACCTGGATGGTCGTGCTGGCGCCCGCCGCCACCGTCCTGCGGTAGATGCCGGCAACCTTGGTGCCTCCGTGCGTGCTGGCGGCGTCCTTGCGGCCTTCCACCAGATACTCGTGAAAGCCGTCCTTGTACGAATGTCCGGTCGCTTCGCCGCCGAACAGCTTTGCGACATTGGTCTCGTTCTCGCAGAACCTGATCTCGTCAGGCCCGTCGAAGTGGATCGCATAGGCGCCGAACGTCTCATGCCTGACCACGACATCGGCGCCGTCGCGCTCGAGGGCGGGCTTTGGCCGATCCGTGAACCAGCTCCACGTGTTGCGAAACCACGCCTGGGGCAGCACATGAATTGGCGCTTCGTCGGGACCGCGATTGGTGATGGTGAGCCGCAGCAGGATGTCGTCGGTGCCGGCCTTGGCATATTCGATATCGACATCGAAATAGCGGTCGTCGTCGAAGATTCCGGTATCGATGATCTCGAACTCTGGTTGCTTGCGATCGCGTCGCGCGTTCTCCTGGACCAGCAGGTCGTAGGGAAAAGCCGCCTGCGGGTATTTGTAGAGCATGCGGGCATAGCTGTAGGTCGGCACCGCGTCGAGGTAGTAGTAGAGCTCCTTGACGTCCTCGCCGTGATTGCCCTCGCGGTTGCTCAGGCCGAACATCCGCTCCTTCAGGATCGGATCCTTGCCATTCCACAGCGCGACCGCCAGGCAGAGGTGCTGCTTGGCGTCGCAAAATCCGCCGATCCCGTCCTCGCCCCAGCGATAGGCGCGGCTGCGCGCATGGTCGTGGGGAAAGTAATTCCAGGCGTCGCCCGTGGCGCTGTAGTCCTCGCGCACCGTGCCCCATTGGCGTTCGCTCACATAGGGGCCCCATTTGCGCCAGGCTTGCCGGCGCGCATCCGCTTCGTCCAGCCGGTCACGCTCGGGGTTGGTCGCAGCCGGCATAAGCCGATCCTTTCATGGGCCTATGCGCGCACCGCGCACCGGCCGACCGTTGCGGCATTGCCGAGCAGCCGGATGATCTCCGCGGCGACCTCGCCGGGCTCACCTCCCACATCGACAACCAGCGGATCCTCGTCTGCATGCGGCTCCTCGAGAGTATCGATCTGGCTTTGCAGCAGGCTCGCGGGCATGAAATGGCCCCGGCGCCCCGCCAGGTGGCGGGCGATGAGATCACGGCCGCCGCGCAGGTAGACCAGCCGCACTTCCGGCCGGTCGCCCACGATGACCTGCCGGTAGGCGCGCTTGAGCGCGGAACACGTGATGATCCCCGGCTGTTTCGCCGCGCGTTGTTGATCGATCCACGCCGCCACGGCCTCGAGCCACGGCTGTCGGTCGGCGTCGGTCAGCGGAATGCCGGCATGCATCTTGGCGACGTTGGCCTCGGGATGGAGCGTGTCGCCCTCCTCGAAGGGCCAACCCAGGCGCGCTGCCAATTCTTGCGCAACCGTCGACTTGCCCGCCCCCGACACCCCCATGATCACCAGGATCGGTGGATAACCGCGATGGGCGCGCGCACTGTCGAGGCGATGGACGCCGCTCGCATCGGCAACGAAGACCGGATCGGCACGGCTGATGAACAGACCGCTCTCGACCACGCCGACGACGCGGCGGATGCGATCCTCGAGCCGTGCCGGATCGGCGATCGGGCCGAAGCTGCAGTCCAGAATGCGATTGCCGCTGTCGGTGACGAAGGGCTCGCCGGCCAGCGACAGGCGTATGCGAACGCTGGCGCCCAGCGCCTCGAGGGCAGCCTGTGTCGCTTCGAGACCAAAGGCGACGACCTCCACCGGGACCGTTGCGCGCGTTCCCAGCCGGTCCACCAGCTTGACACCGTCGACGATGATGGCGAGGCGCCGGCTGGCGGCCGCGACGATCTTTTCCCGCAACAAGGCTCCGCCCAGCCCCTTGATCAGGTTGAGCGTGCCGCGTTCGACCTCGTCGGCGCCGTCAATGGTCAGGTCGATCAGGCGATGGGCGGCGAACGTGGTGAGCGGCAGCCCGGCATCGCGGGCGCGCGCCGCGGTTCGCTCCGATGTCGGGATGCCGACGAAGCTGAGCCCTTGCCGATGGCGCCGGGCCAGAGCGTCGACCGCGAATGCCGCCGTCGAGCCGGTGCCGAGCCCGACCACCATGCCATCCTGCACCAGTTCGACCGCCGCCTCCGCCGCGGCACGCTTCAGCGCATCGCGCCCGCCATCGGCTGTCGACGACACGGCACTCATGGCCTCGCCGCCCCTGCGACAGCGCTGGCGCGGATCGCATCGATGGCACGAACCTCCTCGCCCAGCCGCGCGAGGTCGGCCGACAGGACGGAGGGCGCTATCAGGATCGGCTGCATCTAGTCACCTTGATCAGGTACGTCCGAGCACTATGCCGTCCACTACAGATGAGGAAAAGGAAAGGTCCCCTCGCTGCGCTCGGGATGACATTATTGTTGTACTCGGGATGACACTATTGTTGTCATGGGCAACAGCATTGGTGTCATCCCGAGCGCAGCGAAGGACCTTTCTTTTCTTCATCATACCTGTCCCTCGCCGGCGGCCGCGCGGTCGACGAACCAGACGAGCTCGCCGACTGGCTTGACGCGGGCTGCCGGCACGTCGCTGCCTCCAGCGCGAACCGCCTTGAACATCGCCGCCTTCTCCTTGCCTGCCACCAGGAACGCCACGCGCCGGCTGCTCTCGATCGCCGGATAGGTCATCGTGATGCGGACCTCGGGCCGGCCGTGCGACACGGCGGCGACCCAGCGCTTGCGCTCCTCCAGCACCGGCTCGCCCGGCAGCAGGGAAGCGGTATGGCCGTCGGGGCCCATGCCGAGCAAGGTGATATCGAACATTGGCCGTGCCGGATCGAGCACGTCGGCGCCATAGGCCGACTGCAAGGTCCGCTGGTAACGCGCGGCCGCATCCTGCGGGGTGCCGTCCGCCGGCACGGGATGAATATTCGCGGGCGGTACCGGAGCCTTGGCGAGCATCGCCTCGCGCGTCATCCGGTAATTGCTGTCCGGATGATCGTACGGCACGAAGCGCTCGTCGCCCCAGAACCACGAGACCCGGTTCCAGGGAAAGCGTCCGACGAACAGGTCGGACGCGAGCAGCGTGAACAGGGCCTTCGGCGTCGAGCCGCCCGACAACGACACGCGAAAGTCGCCTTTCGCGGCAAGCGCCGCCGAGGTCATCCAATCGGCCACATGGCGCGCCAGTGCCGGCGGATCGGCAAGTGTCTCGATGCGCCCGTTCATTGCCATGCCGCACCTCAATTCAAAGAGCCGAGAACGAATCGTTCCATCGCCTTGGCGAAGCCTTCGTCGTTATAGGAATCCGTGACGACGCTGGCCTGCTGCTTGACCGCATCGGAAGCGTTGCCCATGGCGATGCTGAAGCCCGCGCGCTTGAACATGGGCACGTCGGTGGGCTGGTCGCCAATGGTGGCGATCTCCGAGATTGGTACCCCGAGATGGCGCGACAGGTACTCCACCACCGCGCCCTTGTTGGCGTCCTTGTTGGTCACGTCGAGGTAGTAGGGCTGCGAGCGGTTGGCTGTGGCACGCCCCCCGAATTCTGCGCGCGCGTCGGCCTCGCAGCGCTGCACCAGGTCGAGATTGTCGCTGACGCCGACGATCTTCGAGACCTGGTCGAGCTCGGCGGCGACATCGGTCACGACCTTCGGCGAGAACTTGACCGTCCAGGCTTCGTGGGCGACGTGCGGCCCGTCGGCCTTGCCGACCAGCCAGTCATTGCCGCGATAGACCCAGACATCGAGCTTGTGGTCCCGGATCAGCTCGACGGACCGGGCGGCAACGTCGTCCGGCACGGTCTTCCGCTCGATGATCGTGAGGTCGCGCTTGATGAGCAGCCCGCCGTTGAAGCCGGCGATCGGCGTACCGAGCTCGAGGGCCTCGAACAGCATGGCCATGCCGAGCGGCGGCCTGCCGCTGGTGATGGCGAAGCGGATTCCCGCCTCGCGCAGATGCCGTACGGCAGCCTGGGCGCGCTCGGTCAGCACCTTCTGCTCGGTGACCAGCGTGCCATCGACGTCGGCCAGCACCAGGGAAATCTTACGCTTGTCTGCCATCGTGACCTCGGTCGTGCTCGTCATTCAAGCGGGCGCCAGGCGCGCCCGTCGCGCGCCAGCAGCTCGTCCGCCGCATCAGGGCCGTTCGAGCCGGCGGCATAGTTCGGAAAATCGCCCGATGCGTTGCTTGTCCAGGCGTCCATGATCGGCTGCACCGCCCGCCATCCGGCTTCGATATTGTCGGCCCGCTGGAACAGCGTCGCGTCGCCGGTCATGCAGTCGTAGAGCAGCGTCTCGTAGCCCGTGCTGGGCGTGGTCGCGAAATAGGTCTTGTAGGCGAAGTCCATGCTGACATTGCCGAGGGTCACCGTCGGACCGGGGCGCTTGGCGGCGAACTGGAGCGCGATGCCCTCGTCGGGCTGCAGGCGCAGGATCATCCAGTTGGGATTCATGCGCTCCACGTTGGTGCCGCGAAACAGCGTGTAGGGCGCCTGGTGAAAGCGGATGGCGATCTCGGTCCAGCGGCGCTTCAGGTACTTGCCGGTGCGCAGGTAGAAGGGCACTCCGGCCCAGCGCCAATTGTCGATCTGCAGCTTCCACGCGATGTAGGTCTCGGTCGTCGACGTGGCGGCCACGTCGGGCTCGTTGCGATAGGCCTGGGCCGGTTTGCCCAGGACGGTGCCGGCGGCGTACTGGCCGCGCACGGCATCCTTCAGCGCACGCTCGGGCGTGACCGGCCGTATCGCCTGGATGACCTCCGCCTTCTTGTCGCGCACCGCGTCGGCATCGAAGGAGATCGGCGGCTCCATGGCGGTGAGCGACAGCAGCTGGAAGACGTGATTGGGCACCATGTCGCGCAGCGCGCCGGTCGCCTCGTAGAATTTGCCGCGCCGTTCGACCCCGACCGTCTCCGCCGCGGTGATCTGGACGTGGTCGATGTGCTGGCGATTCCACAACGGCTCGAACAGGCCGTTGGCAAAGCGCAGCGCCATGATGTTCTGGACCGTCTCCTTGCCGAGGAAATGATCCATCCGGTAGATCTGGTGCTCTTGCAGCACCTTCAGGATCCGCGCATTGAGCGCCTTGGCTGACGGTAGATCGTGCCCGAACGGCTTCTCGATGACGACGCGCCGCCATTGGCCACCCGTTTCGGTCACCATGTCGGCCGCCCCGAGAGCGGCCACCACGTCGCCGAAGAAGCGATCGGCGATGGCGAGATAGAACAGGTGGTTGCCGCCGGTGCCGGCCGTCTTGTCGAGCCCGGCAAGATGTTCCTTGAGGCGGTCGAAGGTTTGCGGCTCGGTGAAGTCGCCCGGCAGCCAGGACATGCGATCGGTCAGCCAGCGCCACGCAGCCTGGTCGATCCGGTCGGCCTGGAACTCGCCGTCGCGGCTGGCGACGAACTGATTCATCATGTCGGTGAGATTCTTGCGCCAATCGTCGACCGTCATGCTGCCGCGGCCGACGCCGACAAGGCGAAACCCGTCGGGCAGCCGCTTGGCGGTCGCCAGGTTGTAGAGCGCCGGCGCGACCAGGCGCTTGGTCAGATCGCCGGCGGCGCCGAAGATCACCATGGCGCAGGGCGGCGCAACGGCCACGGTCTCGGCCGTGCCCTGGCTCCGCGAGTCAGGCTTGTCCATCATGGCTTTCCATTCCTCCCGCCGTTCCTACGCGCCGCCGTTCCTACGCGCGCCCGAGCATCTCCAGCGCCGCCGCCACGACCTTGTCCGGCTCGAAGCCGAACTTGCGCTGCAGCTCCTTGAGCGGCGCCGAGGCGCCGAATGCCTTCATGCCGATAACCCGGCCATTGTCGCCGACATAGCGTTCCCATCCCAGCGCCGATGCTTGCTCGACGGCCAGTCGCGTTCTGGCCGACGGAGGCAGCACCTGCTCGCGATAGGATTGCGGCTGATGCTCGAAGATGTCCCAGGATGGCATCGAGACCGCGCGCGAGCGGATCCCCTTGGCGACCAGCGCCTCGTGGGCCTCGACGATCAGCGCGACCTCGCTGCCCGAGGCGATGAGGATGACCTCCGGCGCGCCGCCCTCTCCGCCGGGGGCATCCGCCATGACATAGGCGCCGCGGGCGACACCGGCCGCCGAGGCATACTTGCCACGATCGAACGTCGGCAGGGGTTGGCGCGACAGGGCGAGCACCGCCGGCTGGTGGCGCAGCTGCAGGACGTACCGGTAGGCCTCGACGACCTCGTTGGCGTCCGCCGGCCGCAGCACGACCAGGCCGGGAATGGCGCGCAGCGAGATCAGCTGCTCGACCGGCTGGTGCGTCGGCCCATCCTCGCCATCCCCCATGGCGTCGTGGGTGAAGACCAGCAGGGTCGGCAGCTCCATCAGCGCCGACAGCCGAATGGCCGGCCGCGCATAGTCGCTGAAGATGAAGAACGTCGCCCCGAAGGCCCGCAGCTTGGAAAGCGACAGTCCGCTGACGATCGCTGCCATGGCATGCTCGCGGATGCCGAAATGGAAGTTGCGGCCGCCCGGATTGCCGGGCTCGAAGTCGCCCGCGCCGGCGAATTTCAGCGTGGTCTTGTTGGACGAGCCGAGGTCCGCCGAGCCGCCCAGGAACCACGGGATGTTCTGGGCGAGGACGTTCAGCACCTCGCCCGAGGCATCGCGACCGGCAATGCCCTTGGGATCGGCCTTGAAGCTCGGCAGGTTGCGATCCCATCCCGCCGGCAGCTCGCGCCGCTGCATCTGGTCGATCTCGGCGGCAAGATCGGGGAACTGCTTGCGGTAGTCGGCGAACAAGGCCTCCCAGCGCTGCCGCGCCGCAGCGCCGCGGGCGCCGATGCCGGCATCGAAATGCTGCATGACACCGTCGGGCACGAGGAACCTGGCATCCTCCGGCCAGCCGTAGGCGCGCTTGGTGAGGCGGACCTCGTCCTCGCCGAGCGGTTCGCCGTGCGCTGCCGCGGTGTCGATCTTGTGCGGCGAGCCATAGCCGATATGGCTGTCCAGGATGATCAGCGTCGGCCGGCCCGTGGTCTTGCGGAATACCGCCAGCGCATCCTCGATGCGCTGCAGGTCGTTGGCGTCGCCGACCCGCAGCACGTTCCATCGATAGGCGAGGAAGCGCGCCGCGACATCCTCGGTGAAGGTGATGCTGGTCTTGCCTTCGATGGTGATGTGGTTGTTGTCGTAGACCCAGCACAGCTCATCGAGCTCGAGATGGCCGGCCAGGGAGGCTGCCTCCGAGCCGACGCCTTCCATCAGGCAGCCGTCGCCGCAGACCGCGTAGATGTCATAGTCGAACAGCTCGAAGCCCGGCTTGTTGTAGCGGCTGGCGAGCCACTTGCGGGCGATCGCCATGCCGACGCTGGTGGCGATTCCCTGGCCCAGCGGACCGGTCGTCGTCTCGACCCCGGACACCCAGTGATACTCCGGATGGCCTGGCGCCTTGCTGTCGAGCTGGCGGAAGCGGCGGATGTCGTCGAGGCTGACCGATGGCTTGCCGAGCCGCTCGTACTGCGCGTTCACGGCCTGGGTGCGCGTCAGAAAAAGCATCGACCACAACAGCATCGAGGCATGGCCGTTGGAGAGCACGAAGCGGTCGCGACCGGGCCAGATCGGGTCCTGCGGGTCGAAGCGCATCACCCGGTTCCAGAGAGTATAGACCAGCGGCGCCAGCGCCATCGGCGTGCCGGGATGGCCCGACCTCGCCTGCTGGACGGCATCGATGGACAGCGTGCGGATGGTGTTGATCGCCAGCTGATCGAGCTCTTCCGTGTTCATGCCTTTTGACTCCCGTCCCGCTTCAGCCCTTCGACCCGTTGCGACTTGGCCGGCGCCTATGACCCGCTTGGCTTCTCGATGTGGCCGCCGAACTCGTAGCGCATGGCCGAGAGCAGCTTGTCGGCAAAATCCGCTTCGCCGCGCGAGCTGAACCTCTCGTAGAGCGCCGACGACAGCACGTGGGCCGGCACGCCTTCGTCGATGGCGGCCTTGATCGTCCAGCGGCCTTCGCCGGAGTCCGACACCCGTCCCCCGAACTTGGACAAGTCAGGGTCCTTGATCAGGGCCGCGGCCTGGAGATCGAGCAGCCAGGACGCGATCACGCTGCCGCGTCGCCACAGCTCCGCAATGTCCGGCAGGTTGAGATCGTATTTATAGTGCTCGGGGTCGCGCAGCGGCGTGGTTTCTGCATCGGCTGCACCAGCCTTGTTGCCGATATTGGCCGCCTTGAGAACGGCCAGGCCCTCGGCGTAAGCCGCCATCACGCCGTACTCGATGCCGTTGTGCACCATCTTGACGAAGTGACCGGAGCCGTTCGGGCCGCAATGCAGCCATCCCTGCTCGGCTGTGCCGCCGGCTTTCTCGCGACCCGGAGTACGCGGAATGTCGCCCGGGCCGGGCGCCAGGGTGGCGAAGACCGGCGCGAGATGCGTCACGACGCCGGCTTCGCCGCCGATCATCATGCAGTAGCCGCGCTCCAGGCCCCACACGCCGCCGCTGGTGCCGACATCGACATAGTGAATGCCCTGGGGCGTCAGCTCCCTGGCGCGCCGGATGTCGTCGACATAATAGGAATTGCCGCCGTCGATCAGGATATCGCCCGACTCGAGATGGGGTAGCAGGTCGGCAATCGTCTTGTCCACGACGGCGGCCGGCACCATCAGCCACACCGCGCGCGGCCTGGCGAGCGTCCTGGCGAACTCGGCGAGCGTCGCGGCGCCCACGGCCTTCTCCTCGACGAGCCGGGCGACCGCCTTTGCCGACATGTCGTAGACCACGCATCGATGGCCGCCCTTCAACAGGCGGCGCACCATGTTCGCTCCCATCCGGCCCAGCCCGATCATTCCCAGCTGCATGCGTAGCCCTCCTTGAGAGACTCGGTCGTTGATCAGGTCGGCGCGCGGCGGTTGCCCGCGCCAGGGACGGATTTCGGCCTTTCTCGAAGAGATTTACCCGGAGCCTCGTGTCATCAGGCGGCCCCTTTGAGCTTGCGGTAGCGTCGGATCAGGGCGTTGGTCGAGCTGTCGTGCTCGAGCTTGGGCTCCGCAGCCTCTTCCAGCTCGGGAATGATCCGCTGCGCCAGAGCCTTACCCAGCTCAACGCCCCATTGATCGAAGGAATCGATCCGCCAGATCGTGCCTTGCGTGAACACGCTGTGCTCGTAGAGCGCGACCAGCTTGCCGAGCGCCGCCGGCGTCAGCTCGTCGAGCAGGATGGTGTTCGACGGGCGATTGCCCTCGAACAGCCGATGCGGGGCCAGCCAGTCGGGCGTGCCTTCCGCCGCGACCTGCTTGGCGGTCTTGCCGAAGGCCAGCGCCTCGCTCTGGGCAAAGACATTGGCAAGCAGCATGTCCTGGTGCCGGCCCAACGGGTTCAGGGTGCGGGCGAACGCGATGAAGTCGCAGGGGATGAGCCGGGTCCCTTGGTGGATCAGCTGGTAGAAGGAGTGCTGGCCGTTCGTCCCGGGCTCGCCCCAGAAGATCGGCCCGGTGTCGTAGTCGACCGCGACGCCGTCCCACGTCACATGCTTGCCGTTGCTCTCCATGGTGAGCTGCTGGAGGTAGGCCGGGAAGCGCTTCAGATATTGCTGATAGGGCATCACGCCGACGGTCTGGGCACCGAAGAAATTGCTGTACCAGACCGACAACAAGGCCATCAGCACCGGCACGTTGCGCTCGAACGGTGCCGTGCGGAAATGCTCGTCGATCTCATGGAAGCCTGCCAGCATGGCGCGGAAATTGTCCGACCCGACGGCGAGCATGGTCGACAGTCCGATCGCGGAATCCATCGAATAGCGTCCGCCAACCCAGTCCCAGAAGCCGAACATGTTGGCCGTGTCGATGCCGAACTTCGACACCTCCTGGGCATTGGTCGACACGGCGACGAAATGCCGGGCGGTCGCCTGCGAATCGCCATTCAGCCCGGCCAGCAGCCAGTCGCGCGCCGTGTGCGCGTTGGTCATGGTCTCGAGCGTGGTGAAGGTCTTCGAGGAGATGATGAACAACGTCTCGGCGGGATCGAGCCCCTGCACGGCCTCGGCGAAGTCCGTGCCGTCGACATTGGAGACGAAGCGGAAGGTCATGTCGCGCGCGCTGTAGTGCCGGAGCGCTTCGTAAGCCATTACGGGGCCGAGATCGGAGCCGCCGATGCCGACATTGATCACGTTGCGGATGCGCTTGCCCGTGTGGCCCGTCCAGGCGCCGGTCCGGACGCGCTCGGCAAAACCTGCCATCTTGTCGAGAACGGCATGGACCTCGGGCACCACGTTCCGGCCGTCGTGGAGGATGGAAGCGTCGCGCGGCGCGCGCAGCGCCACGTGAAGCACCGCGCGCTTCTCCGAGGTGTTGATCTTGTCGCCGCGGAACATGGCGTCGATGTGCTCGCGCAACCCCGACTCCCGGGCAAGCTGAAGCAGCAGCGCCAGGGTTTCATCGGTGATACGGTTCTTTGAGTAGTCGAGATAGAGTCCGGCCGTTTCGACCGCCATCCTCTCGCCGCGCTCGCGGTCCTTGGCGAAGAGCTGCCTGAGGTGGACACGCCTGATCTTCTGGTAGTGCTTCTTCAGCGCCGCCCAGGCGGGGCGCTGCTGCAAAGCCTGAACACTCATCGACGATTTCCTTGCGGACAGGAGGACAAGTTGGCGCTCAGCTGGCCTTGCGGATCGCGACGCGCTTGGACTCGATACGGGCCATCAGATCGTGCCACGATTTGACGAACGAGGCGGCGCCCTCATCCTGGAGCCGGGACGCGAGGGCGGCGATATCGATGCCCGCCTTGGCGAAGCTCGCCAGAACCGTCTCGCAGTCGCCGCCGTCGGGCGCGAGCGCCCGGCCGACCTCGCCATGATCGGCGAACGCCTTGAGGGTGCCTTCCGGCATGGTGTCGACCGTGAAGGGCGCGGCGAGCGCCTGCACGTAGAGCGTGTCGGACGCCTTCGGGTCCTTGGTGCCGGTGCTGGCCCACAGCAGGCGCTGGGCGCGGGCGCCGGCATTGGCCGCGCGCTGGAAGCGCGGCGATGCCAGCAACTCGAGATAGGCCTTGTAGGCGCGCTGGCCGACGGCGATGCCCAGGCGGTTGGTGAGCTCGGCCGGGACCTTGCCGCTCACCGCGACATCCCATCGACTGATGAAGAGCGAGGCCACCGAGGCAACGGCGGGGTTCAACCCTGCTGCGATGCGGCGCTCGACGCCGCGCAGGTAGGCTTCGGCCGCCGCGACATACTGCTCGCTGGAGAACAGCAATGTGACATTGACCGGCACGCCGGCGAAGATCGCGGCCTCGATGGCCGGCAGTCCCTCCGCGGTGCCGGGGATCTTGATGAAGAGGTTGGGCTTGCCGGCGCGCTTGTGAAGGTCGAGCGCGGCCGCGAGCGTGCTGTCGGTGTCATGGGCCAGCAGAGGCGAAACCTCGAGCGACACCCAGCCGTCGACGCCATCGGTCCGGGCAAAGATCGGCTTGAACAGCTCGGCGGCGCGGGCCAGATCCGCCAGAGCCAGGGGAAAGAACAGGTCTTCTGCAGAGGTCGCCGAGGATCCCGCCCGGGAGATGTCCTCGTCGTACATCGCGCTGCTCTTGATCGCGTTGTCGAAGATCGTGGGATTCGACGTCAGCCCGGTCACCGAGAGATCGTCGATGTAGCGCTTCAGCGTGCCGCTATTCAGCAGCTCGCGCGTAATGTTGTCGAGCCACAAGCTCTGGCCGAGATCGTGCAGCGTCTTGGTTGGTTTCATGATGTCACCTTCAGGCTGAATCGCGCCAAGTCGTAGTCGAGCAGATCACCGATGCGCTCGATCGTCACATCGGGCGGCGGCAAGGCGGCGAGAACTTTTGCGTCGTGCGCATACTGGCCCTGCCGCGGCAACACGGTCGTCACGCGCCCGCGCCATATCTTCTTGACGGCATCCAGGATCCGCGGCTTGTCGTCGATCAGAACATAGTGCGTGGCCGGGAAGCGCCGCTCGACGTCGTCGAGCGCCTCTTCCTTGTGGATGTAGACCAGCACGTCTCCCTCCGCGACGTTGCCGAGGCCTGCATGCTCGACCTTGCGCGGCTGGAAGACGACATCGCCGTCCGTCAGGATCACGGTCGTGCCCACGCTGCGCAGCCGTTTCAGCACGGCCAGGGCATGCGGGTAAAGCCGTTCGGCGAAGGGGTAATCCATGAGGAAGGAGGACATCGACAGCAATTCGATCTCGCGCGGGTGCTCCACGCGGAATTTCTGCAGGGCGCCGATATAGTCGCGATAGCCAAGCTCGACCATGAGATCCTCGAGGATCCGCCAATAGCGCTCGCGCGCGGCGAGGCCATAAGTGCGCTCGAGATGGTCCTTCAGATCTTGTTGGATCCCGTCATTGTCGACCAACGTATTGTCGACATCGACAAGGAAGACGATCGGATGAAGCCGTGCCATGCAGCGCTTCCTCGGGATGTCAACGACGGATAAGGCCTGCGGCAAGAGCCTGGCGCGAAGCGATCGCGGCTGTCCGCGACAACGGCCCGTCGTCCCGCGCCCTTCGCAGGCCGGGAACGACGACCCTCGAATATCAGATGCCTCGACTGGAAGAAGACATGGGACCGGACCACGACAGGCCGCCGTTCGCCGCGATCAGCGGCGGCCCCTTCGTGTGCTGCAGCGGCGGCACGCAGGCCGACGAAACACGCTCCGTTCCTGAGGCTATTCTCTTCTCGGCGACCTCAAGCTGGCTCATGGCGACCCTCCGATTGAGTTGGCGTCAGCGTGGCACACAGAACCTGCGTTTTCCAGACCACGCGACACACAGCAGACCACACCGGAATAGGCCCTCCGGTACTGCCGGCGCCGGCTCGATGGTTGCCCGGATCGCGGCGCCTGCCACCTCATGGAGCTTTGCACCGGCCGGCCAGCAGGCCATCGCACTTCCGCGGCGCGGTCAGGGTGAACTGCGAGGCGAACCATCGGACCGAGGACCGCTCGCCCTGACTATCAAGACGAGCGGAGAAAGCTCGACGATGAACGATGGCAGCGCGAGTGGAATAGCTCGTCACCTGCCTGCAGCACCTTCGATCTGCTTCTGGATGCTGCTGAGGTTGAAGCTGCCCGCCGCCTGGCTGGGCGGAAACTCCTTCATGCTCTCAAGGAACTTGGCGGCCAGCGCCTGGATCGGTACCAGCACGAACACGCGGTCCATGAACCAGTCGTTATAGGTGTTGGAATTGTGCTGCGACTTCTCGAACGGATCGCGCCGCAGGTTGAACAGCAGCGGCACCCGGAGTTCCACGAAGGGCTCGCGCCACACACCGAATGCCTGGCCGCGGTTCTCCAGGAAGTTCACCTTCCAGTCCTGCCACCGCGCAGCCACAACCTGACCGTCGTCGTTGACGTACCAGAACTCGTTCCGCGGCGAGTCCTTCGCCCGGCCGCTCAAGTAGTCGAGCTGGTTGTAGCCGTCGAGATGGTTCCTGTACTGCCGGCCATTCAGCGTGACGCCTTGCAGCAGCTTTTCCTTGATATCAGTCGCGCCGGCGGCGGCTGCGAACGTCGGCAGCCAGTCCTCGTGAGCGACAATGCCGTTAAGCGTCTTCCCGGCCGGGAACTGGCCGGGCCAACGCACGAACGCCGGGACGCGATAGGCGCCTTCCCAGTTGGAGTTCTTCTCGCTGCGGAACGGCGTCGTGCCGGCGTCGGGCCAGGTGTTGTAGTGCGGGCCGTTGTCGGTCGAGTACATCACGATCGTGTTGTTGGCGATGCCGAGATCGTCGATCGCCTTCAGGAGCACGCCGACGTGGCCGTCATGCTCGACCATGCCGTCGCTGTACTCGTCCTGGCCGGACTTGCCGCGATTGGCCTCCTTGACGTGGGTCCGAAGATGCATGCGCGTGGCGTTCCACCACAGAAAAGTCGGCGTACCGGCGCGCACGTTGCGCTCGAGGAATTCCTTGGCGCCCGCCAGGCTCTCCTCGTCGATCGTCTCCATGCGCTTCCTGGTGAGCGGGCCGGTGTTCTCGATCGTCTGGCCCCCCTTGCCGTCGGCCTTGGTCTTCAGCACGCCGCGCGGGCCGAACTTCTTGCGGAACTCGGGATCCTTTGGATAGTCGAAGTGTTCCGGTTCCTCCTCGGCGTTGAGGTGGTAGAGGTTGCCGAAGAACTCGTCGAAGCCGTGCATGGTCGGCAGGTGCTCGTCGAGATCGCCCTGGTGGTTCTTGCCGAACTGGCCGGTGGCGTAGCCCTGGCTCTTCAGCACCGTCGCCATGGTGACGTCGGTCTTCTGCCAGCCCTGCTTGGCGCCCGGCAGGCCGACCTTGGTCATGCCGCTGCGCACGGGCACGCTGCCGCCGATGAAGGCGGCACGCCCGGCGGTGCAGCTCTGCTGGGCGTAGTAGTCGGTGAAGCCCACGCCTTCGCGGGCGATGCGGTCGATGTTGGGCGTCTGATAGCCCATCATGCCGCGGCTGTTGTGACTGATGTTCCAGGTGCCGATGTCGTCACCCCAGATGACCACGATATGGGGCTTCTGCGGCACCTGCTGGGCCAGCGTGAGCGCCGGCAGGCTGGCGGTCAGGGCCGTTCCCACCGCCAAGGCTAGCAATGAGCTCTTCATCGATCCTCCTTCGGGGCGAGCCCCTTGAATGGCGCGGCCGAAGATGCGCGGCGCACGCGGGATTCCTGAAGCAACCAGCGTCAATTATCCAGTAGCGGGCCTGCATCAGGCGATAGCGTCGCCCGCCGAAGCGCTGCTTCAGGCGGGTTCGGTTGCCGTAGAGTTGCCGTTCAAGGCTTGCTCGCACCGACGGGCGGCGTCGCGGAAGGTCTTGAGGGCGGGATGGGGCATGCGATCCCGCCGCCACATCACGGCCTGCCCTGTGCAGAGCCACGGAGCTTCAAAGGGCAGGACAGCGATGCCGGGGCGCTTCTGCATCCGCGTCACCGCGGTGAGCGGCACAATGCCCAGGGCATCCGAAGACTCGACCAGATCGCCGATGCCAACCAGGGATTCGCACAAGATGGCCGGCTGGAACGACAGACCACCATTGACCAGCGAGCCCAGAGCCGACTGCGCAGGAAAGTGCGTGGCGATCCGCCTCGGCATGACGGGCGCCGCCAGGGGGAAGAAAGTCGAACCGTCGCCGTTGCGGCTCAGGCGATCGAGGCGCAGCCGTCCTCTGGCCAGATCAGCCCAGAGAGAGGCCGTGGGTCGCGCGCTGAACACCATTCTCGCGAGAAGTCGTGGCCAACCTGAAGGCTCCTGAGCAAGAGGTCCGGCGCACCAAGCGAAGAGACGGCGGCCAAGGCGTAGAATAAAGACGCATCGTATTGGGCAATCGGAGCACGCAAGACCACACAGCGGTTGCTTGTAGCCGCATCAAGTGCCCAATGTCGACGCGCTCAACGAGGGCGCACACCCATCGGCTGGAAAACGCGATCTGTGTTCCACAGCGTCATCTGCTTGGCGGCAGACGGCAAGAGCGTCACTTGACCTGGTCGTGCCGCTACTCAATCAACGAGTGAGGTGCACGCCCCCTCGCGGACTGGCCGCCGATGGCAGGGACGAATAGCGCCAAGCCAGCGAATGCGGGCTTCTACTTTGCGACGCTCGCGAGCGAAACGCGTCGTCAGCAAATGGCCACCTGGGAGCCGAATCTGGTTGCGAGTCACTCGCACTCGCTCTAGAAACAAGATATTGGTTGGTTACCAACCAATATCTTGCGGGAGCCTTCAATGTGGAGAAGACAGCAAAGCCGGCGGGTGTGCGTCCTGGCAGCCTGCGGATTGGCGCCAGTACTCGCAGCGGCATCCGTCGCGGCGCAGACATCCACCTCCACCTCTTCGGCGCAGCCTCCCGTCGTCCTGGCCCCGGTGACGGTAACGCAGACATCCACCTCCACCTCTTCGGCGCAGCCTCCCGTCGTCCTGGCCCCGGTGACGGTAACCTCGCGCCGCTTCGAGGAACCGATCCAGAAGGTGCCGTTCAGCGTCACGGCGGTGACCGGCGAGGACCTGCGTGACCGGAACATTCGCGGCAGCCGGGACCTCTATCGCTCGATCCCCAACTTCAACTTCACCGACTCAGGGATCCCCGAGGCGAACCTGCTGAACATCCGCGGCATCGGCTCGTCGTCGGCGCTGATCTCCCCCTCGATCACCTACTACATCGACGGCGTGCCGCTGCCGCAGCGCGCCTTCGACATCCGCTTCCTCGACCTGTCGCGCATCGAGGTGCTGCGCGGCCCACAGGGAACGCTGTTCGGCCAGAACTCCCAGGCCGGCGCGATCAGCCTCACCAGCAACGATCCGACAAAGGAGCGCGCCTTCGAGATCGGCGCGGAATACGGCAGCTACAATCTGCGCCAACTGACGGCGACGGCGAACGGCGCGCTCGCCGACAACATCACGGCGCGCGTCGCCGCCCAGTTCTACGGAACCGATGGCGACATCAGCAACCTGCTCTTCAGCAGCCCGGCGGCGACCTACAGCGGCGGCATGCTGCGCCAGCAGACGCTCGGCGCCGCCAGCGGCAAGGTGAATGTCGAGCTGGGGCCGAACACGACAGCGACCCTGGCCG
>NZ_JBGAKA010000099.1:0-4890 GCF_044224635.1 Reyranella sp.
CTCGCTCAGATGCATGAGCGAGCGAGACGCCCGCGGTCCGGAAGATTATGAGCTGACCTTCCGCCGCAGCAGCCTGCCGGGCAGGTTGCCGGTCGGCTCGTTGTCGCGCAGCAGGACCTGGCCGTTGACGATGGTGGCGTGCATGCCGTCGCACTTCTGCCGCAGCCGCTTGGCGCCGGCCGGCAGGTCGTTGACCACCTCGGGCATGCGCGCACCGATCGTGTCGGCATCGAACACCACGATGTCGGCCGCCATGCCCTCGCGCAGCAGGCCACGGTCGTGGAAGCCGAACTGGGTGGCGGTGTCGCAGGTGATCATCTTCACCGCCTCTTCCAGCGTGAAGGCCTGCTTCTCGCGCACCCAGTGGCTCAGCAGGTGGGTTTGCAGCGAGCTGTCCATGATCTGCGAGACGTGCGCTCCCGAATCGGAGAAGGTCACGACCGAGCGCGGATGCTTCATGAGCTCCAGCGCCTCGACCTGGTTCTCGTTGGCGATCGGCTGGATCATGAAGAACTTCATGTCGCGCTCGAGCGCCATGTCGATCATCAGCTCGACCGGATGGGTGTTCTTCTGGCGCGCCAGATCGGCCATCGACTTGTCGCGGCCCTTCATGTCGGTCATCGGGAAGATCCAGTCCCATTCCGGCGGGCGCGCCTCGGCGCCGCGAACCTGCGGCCCTTCGTAGGGCTTGGACGCGATCTCGACCAGCTGGCGGCGCTTGTCGGCGTCGAGCAGCCACTTCTTCTGCTCGGCCAGCGGGAGCTTGCGCATGTCGCGCCACATGTCCCACTTGTCGAACGGCAGCTGGGTCTCGAACGAGAGCAGCACATTCAGCGCCCGGCTGTGCACCTGCGCGAACATGCGGCCGCCCTGGCGGCAGGTGCGCTCGATGATGTCGAAGGTGGTGCGCCAGGAGCCCGGGTTGGTGCGGCGGCTGAACAGGCCGAAGGTGAACGGCCGCCCGCTCTCGATCGCAAGCCTGCTCATGTCCTCGTAGTACTTGCGCGCCTTGTGGCCGTCGGCGCCGCGCGGCTCGCCGGCGATCTCCACCATGCCGGCGCCCATCGCCTTGACGAGTGTCTCGAACTCCTCCCAGGTCGCAAGACGGCTCGCCACCGGCCTGTCGTCGGACGTCTCGTGGCTGGCGCTGCGCGTCGTCGAGAAGCCATGCGCACCCGCGGCGATCGATTCCCGGGTGTGATGCACCATCGCCTTGAGGTCGTCCTCGGTCGCCACGTCGGTGAAGGCGCGCTCGCCCATCACGTAGGTGCGCAACGCGCAGTGGCCCATGTAGCCCGCGTAGTTGATGCCCTTGGGCAGCGACTCCAGGACATCGAGGAACTCGGGGAAGGTCTCCCAGCGCCACTTGATGCCGGCCTTCATGGCGGCGCGGCTGATGTCCTCGGCGCGCTCGAGGTTGCGGATGACCAGGTCGGCCTCCGACTCGCGGCACGGCGCCAGGGTGAAGCCGCAGTTGCCCATGACCACGCTGGTCACGCCCTGGAAGCACGAGCTGGTGCCGATCGGATCCCAGAAGATCTGCGCATCCATGTGGGTGTGGCCGTCGACGAAGCCCGGGGCGACCACCCTGCCCTCGGCGTCCATCGTCTCCCTGGTCGCTGCTCCGTTGATGCGGCCGATCTCGACGATCCTGCCGTCCTTGACGCCGATGTCGCCGCGAAAGCGCGGCAATCCGGAACCGTCGACGATCATGCCGTTCCTGACGACGAGGTCGAATGCCATGTCAGCCCTCCATCCGCTTCGCAAGCGTACGCTCGATGGACCGCCCCGTCACGGCTGGCCAGTGCATGGCAGGCCCCTTAGGATCGCGCAATGCACAGCCTCAGATTGTTCGCCGAACGCGTGATCCCGGCGTTCCGCCCGCCGGCCGACCGCAGGGCCGCGGCGGAATGACCGCCGCCGAGGCGGCACGCTCTCGCAACAACACCTCGCTCGGCGCGCTCTACACGGTCCTCGCCATGCTGGGCTTCGCCATCATGGATGCGATGAGCAAATGGGTCGTGGCCGACTACTCGATCGGCCAGATGATGTGGATCCGTTACGGCGTGTTCTGCGTCTTTGCCTGGCTGCTCGTGCGCCGCAAGGGACTGCGGGCGATGGCGCGCACGCGGCGGCCGTGGCTGCAGGGCGGCCGCTCGATTCTCATCCTGGTCGAGAGCGCGGTGTTCGTGCTGGCGCTCGCCTACCTGCCGCTGGCCGACACCCATGCCCTCGCCTCGACCTCGCCTCTCATCGTGATCATGTTCGGCGTCGCCTTCCTGGGCGAACGCGCCGGGCCTGCCCGCTGGCTCGCCGTGGTGGTGGGCTTCCTCGGCATGCTGCTGATCGTGCGGCCCGGCCTGCGCAGCTTCGACTGGCCGATGCTGTTGCCCATCGTCGGCGCCGTGATGTGGGCGGCCTACCAGGTGCTCGTCCGGGTCTGCACGCGGACGGATTCGGCCGACACGACCTTCGTCTGGACAGCGTTCGCCGGGCTTGCCGCCACGACCCTCGTCGGCCCCTGGCAGTGGCAATGGCCCAGCGCCATAGGCTGGACGCTGCTGATCGCCATCGCGCTGCTCAACGCCCTGGCGAGCTACAGCCTGATCCGCGCCTTCGCCGTTGCCGAGGCCGGCGCGGTGCAGCCGTACAGTTACACCGCGCTGGTCTGGGTGACGATCCTCGGCCTCGTCGTGTTCGGCGACTTCCCCGACGAATGGACGATCCTCGGCACCGCCATCATCGTCGCGAGCTCGCTCTATACGTGGCATCACGACCGGCGGAATGGGTCGTCCCGGGCTTGAGGCCAGACTTTCGAGAGCATCTCCGTTCGAGACCGTCACGGCCAGATCTTGCGTCCGTTGCGTCAGTTGCGTCAGCATCCTTTGGAATCAATCGCTTGCGACTGACGCAAGGGAAGCGGTCGAACGCGGCGTTGCGTCAGCCGGCCGTCTTGCGTCAGCCTCGCTCCCCGGCATGACGAACAGCCAGATCACCCTCTTGCCGTGAGCGCCGACGCGGCCGAAGGCGACGTCGATGCCGCAACGACGGAGAAAGGCCGCCCCTTGACGCAGCCGGCTGGCGAGGACGCGCGCATTGCCCGGCCAGGCCTGATCCCGGACGCGCGCGCCCATGATCTCCGCCACCTCATCGTGGAGTTGGGTCGCCGATCCGGCCCATCGCCCCTGGCGGCATACGAACTCATGCACACCGATGACGAACGGGTCGCTCTCGATTGCATCGCGCGCCGCGCCCTCGCGGTTGATCGCGTACAGCGCCTTGAACGCGCCCGGGACGAACAGCGCTGGTTCGCAGGCTTCGACCCAGCGCGCGAGGTCGGCCATGCGCGGCGCTTCCCTCACCGTGGTCTGCGGCAGGCGAGCCAGGCCCGTGGCCACGGCATCGAGCAGGGCGCCGAGCAGGCGCGGCCGCTTCGCTTCGAAATCGTCCCACAGCTCGGCTTCGGTTCGACGCTTGTCCGCCCGGATGCCATTCAGGGTCACGAACAGGGCGCGATCGGCGAGGTCGGGGCGCGTGATGAGTTCCGCGATGCCGTTCAACATCACCGGCCGCGCGACCCCGGCCAGCACCCCCGCAGCGGTGCCGCCGTCGCGCCGCACCGTGAACCCGCCGCCGCTCACCATCCGGCACAGCGCGTCCGAGAACCAGCCCGGCAGCGACGACAGGTTGTCGAACGCGAGGACATGCGAGTCGTGCGCGGCGGCGATCAGCGCCGGCTCGCCGGCAGGCAGCGAGCGCAGCCGTGCGGAGCTCGGGTCGATCAGCGCCTGCATCATCGCCATGAAGGTCGATTTGCCGGCACCCGCCTCGCCACCCAGCACCAGCACCGGGTAGGGCCCGCGGTCGCAGAGCGCGGCGAGCAGCCAGGCGACGATCATTGCCAGGTCGTCTTCGGTGGAGAGATTGAGAAACGAGCGCAGGGTCGTGATGCTCCCGCCGCGCTCCGGCGGCGGCAGCGGTCGCGCGCCGGCCGGCCGGCGAAAGCGCAGCGGCGGCCGGTCGACAATGTGCCAGCCGTTCGCATCGATCTCGATGGCTCGCCATGCTGCGTTGCCAAGATCGAGGTAGATCCTGCCGCCCAGCCCGCCGAGACGGACCCCGACCTCGCGGACCGGGCCGGCCGACAGCGCCCGCACCTCGAGCAGGTCGAGCACGTCGCGCAAGGCCTTCGATGGGGGCATGCCGGCCCCCGATGCGAGCACGCGCTGCGTCAGCCAGCGCCGGAAGCCGCGGTCCCGTACCGCCCAGGTCTCGCGATGACCGTCGATCTCGAGATCGGCGTAGGCGATGCCGTCGGACGTGCGGAACAGCTGGACGGTCTCGGCCACGGCCAGAAGCTGGCTCACTTGCCGGGAACCAAGGGGGGCGATGGCGCCCGATCGGCCCTGCCCCTCCGTCGCGACGCCGAGCTCGCGCAGGCATCCGAGAGCGTCCCGGATCACCTCGCGCAATTCGTCGACGCGGTCGCTCGATTTCTGGCCAGGCGTTTCCTCGCCGACCGGCTCCCCATCGGCCACAGCCGAAGGCTCGCGCATGATCCATCCTCCTTGATGCTGCGCAGTCGCCGGCAACGTCACATCGCCAGCGTCTGCCCACGCTAGCCGGGATTTGCGCGGCGTCAATCCGGTCAGCCGGAGCTTCGACAGGAACCGCCCCCAATCCGGTCCGGGTGCGGCGACATGCTCATTCTCCTCCGCAGCAACTGGCACCTTCCGACCCACCGCATTCCCGATCACCGACAGTCGCTCTGAAGCTCTGAGGCAGTCGCCGAACGAGACCTGGGTGCCGCATGGCCCGGACGCGCTGGCGGGAATGGTTGGCTCAGATCGGGACCCACATTGATGTCGAACTGCGATGTGCCGACTGAGC
>NZ_JBGAKA010000014.1:0-154974 GCF_044224635.1 Reyranella sp.
AAGTTCGCGGACTTCAGCGATGCCAACGTCGAGGTGAAGATGACGGTGGCGCAGCACAACGGGCTGCACACGGTCGACTTCAACAAGACGGCCAACACCCAGACCATCTTCCTGGCCGACTCGGGCACTGCCACGGGCGATGTCGGGATCGAGAACTATGTCCTGGCCTCCGGCGACGACACGTTCACGGTGACCAAGAACAACGCCGGCCTGGTCGGCCTCGCGCAGAACGTCGACATCAGCTCGGGCGGCAACGACACCATCAACTATGGTGCCGGCAAGTTCACCGGCAAGCTGGTCGGCGGCGGTGCCGGCGATACGGTGCAGTTCACCGGCGGCACGACCGACGTCTCCGGCGTGAACGGTGGCACGGTCATGGGCCCGAAGGCGGTGAGCTTCAGCGACACCGACGTCGACGTCAGCATGACGCTGGTGCAACACAACGACTTCACCAAGCCGTTCACCAACACGGGCGGTGCCGGCAAGGTGCAGACGATCACCTTGACGACCGACGGCACCACCACCGGTGACGCCGGAATCGAGCAGTACGTCCTGGGTCAGGACGGCTCGAACAGCAACGTGTTCACGATCGGCAAGCTTGGCCAGAGCGTGACCGGCCGGGCGGATGACGACGTCATCATCAACCCGTTCGGCGGCCTGACGGGCACCATCCTTGGCGGCACGAACAACGCCAAGGGCGACACCCTGATCCTCCAGTCGCCGAACACCGAGATCAAGATCGGCAGCGGTGGCATCGAGAACCTGACGCTTCAGGCGCCCGGCAACTCGATCGTCAAGATGGACGTGGCGTTCCACAATGGCCTCAATCCGCTGACCGTGATTGCGCCGGGTGCGAGCGACAAGTTCGTCATGAGCAGCAACGGCACGCTGACCGGCGTGTTCGGCATCGAGAACTACGATCTCGCTGCCGGAGCGAACAACTTCACGTTCTCGGACTCCCAGACCGGGACGGTCACGGGCAACACCGACGTCGACATCTTCAATGCTACGGCGGCGCAGGTTGCAGGTGCGACGAAGATCGACGGCGACGGCGGGATCCTCGACGTCCTCAACATCACGACGGATGCCGGTGGTCTCAACCTGAACACGCAGACGACCAACATCGAGATCTACTTCCTGCTTGCAGGCTCGACGTCGCAGGTCATCGGTCTCAACGTCACCCCGTTGAGCGGCGTCGTCTACAACGCGGTCGGCAATACCCAGCTGAAGTTCGGCACGGGTACGGTGCAGGCCTATAACGGTGGTCTTGCCGGCCTTGGTCAGCAAGGCGTGGACAAGGTCACCTTCGGCACCGTGTCGATCTTGGGCATTGGTGTCATCGCCATCAACACCAACGACGCCGACGACATCGTCACGTCGACAGTGGGCGGTGCATGGGCTTCTATTGGGTCAGTGACGCTCAATGGCGGCGCCGGGCAGGATACCCTGGAGTTGGCTGGCGGTGACGACCTGACACCTGCTTTTTTGAGCCCGGTGAGCGTCACGAACTTCGAGAACCTCGTGATCGCCTTCAACGGCTCGGTTACGATGACCAACGCGCAGCACAACCAGTTTGTGCCGCTGTCGACCGTCGCGACCGGCAACAACACCATCACGATTGCCACGGACGGCGGTGCCGGGTTCAGCGGCACGACGATGGCGCAGGTCGAGAACTACATCCTCGGCAATGGTGCGGGTAACCACACCTACACGATCGCGCATAGCGGTCAGACGGTCACCGACCTGGATTCGAGCGGCGGACAGAACACGGCCAACATCAACGCTGGTCTCAGCAACGTGACCCTGATTGCCACTGCCGGAGCGAGCTACGTCGTGAACTCGCTGGGCGGCGGCACGAACCTCAAGGTCGTGCTCGACGCGGCCGACATCGTCAACCTGGCGGGCGGCCACACCGGCGTCGACATCTTCACCGATCTGGATGCCGACACGGTCAACGTGACCGGCTCCGTGACCGGCAAGATCGATGGCGGTGCGGGCGCCGACACGCTGCACCTCAACAACACCGCGGACATCGTTGGAACGAACGTGGTCGCGGGATCGTTCGAGACGCTGGACTTCTCTGCCAACGCCTCGGTGTCGATGACGGCGGCGACCTGGGATCAGTTCGTGAATACGAACGGCGGAGGCAGCGTCACCGGCGGCACCGGCGTCGAGACGGTCAACCTCTCGACGACGACGACGAGCACGACGGCCTTTACGGGCACCAACCCGATCGAGAAGTACAACCTCACGAACTCGGGCAACGACACCTTCAAGGCCAACGTGACAACCACTCCGATCGTCACGGTGGATCTGGTTGGTGGCGGCACCGACACGGTGACGATCAATGACGCCAACGCCACTATTGGTGGCCCCGGCGTCGGACCCAACAACGACGGTCATGCCAATGTGCTGAACTTCAAGAGCGGCGGTGGGTCGGGCTTCGACGTCCTGGCCGTGCAGCACAGTGGTACGGCGATCAGCGACGGCAACTACCAGAGCATCGGTGGCTCGCTGCTCGGGACGAATGTCAGCGCTGGCGTCGAGGTGGTGAACATGGACCCGAACTCGGGCGGCATCTTCGCCATCGGGGATTTCCCGGTGGTGTGGTCGCAGGCCGTTGCGCGGGCCTACTTCGACACCCCGATCAACATGATCGCTCTGGGCGACTACACCTTCGTCGCCTACTCCGGTGCGGACGCCTACATCATGGCGGTCGACATCAACACGGCGAACACGTTCGCTGATGCGGGCATCGACCTGGTCGGCGTCCTGCAGGGTGTCGGCAACAACTCGATGCTGGCGAGCAACTTCGCCTGACGAGTGCAGACAGGGACCGGGGTCGCGCCAGCGACTCCGGTCATGCAACACGGCGGGGGATTCAGGTCCCCCGCCGATTTGCGTTATAGGGGTGGGCGAATCCCGTACCCGACCACCGGATGGAAAACAGGCAGGCGGCGAATGGTCAATCTGGTCCCCGTATCGCGCGATACCCACGCCAATCAGGTCTGGCGGCGTCTGCAAACCTTCAAGTTCGCTGCGAAGGATCACTACGTACCGATCGCCGGCCTGGAGTTCGGCCGGGTCGTCCCGACGATGCCGATTGCCTTCGTCGAGGTCTCCGGCCAGCTTGCGCCAGTGGCAGTCCTGTCGCCGGAGCCCGGGAAGAATGCGTTCGTCGCTCCTGACGGGCGCTGGTTGGCACCCTATGTGCCGCTCATGTTCCTGACCTATCCCTTCAGGCTTCTTCGCCAGGGCGAAACAGAACAGTTCTCGCTTTGGGTCGATTCCGATGCCGATCAGCTCAGCGACGTCGCCCATGCGACGGAGCTGTTTTACGATCTCGAGGGAAACTTGGCGCCTGCAACCAAGGCTGCCTTCGAGTTGCTGGCGAAGTTCGAGCAGAACAGAATAATGACCGTGGCCGCGGTGCAGACACTCGTCCAGGAGGGTGTCCTCTGCCCCTGGGAGTTCAAGCTGTCGGACGGCGGCAAGGAGCGCATCGTGCGCGGGCTGCAGCGCGTCGACGAGGTGGCCCTCAACAAGCTGAGCGACGATGGCTTCCTGCGGCTTCGCAGGTCGCAGGCCCTCCCCATGGCTTACGCCCAGCTTCTGTCGATGGGTCAGTTGACCGTGTTCGCGCAACTGCAGCGCCTTCGCAGCCAGATGGCCGCGCCCGTCCCGCCAGTGCCGCAGTCGGCTCCCGATACACGGCCCGGCGAGAGCTTTACGATGATTGACCCCGATTCCCTTCGCTTCGACTGAGCGCCGGACAGCGTATGGCGCGCCGCCGGCCGGGCCGGAAGGCATGACGCGCGACCTGCCGGAGTGCGATCCGACGCATGCCCGCGAAGACGTGAGCTGAAACAGAGAGGACAAAAAGGGGAGCCTCGATGAATGGGAGTTCGAGCCCGGTTGCCGCCCTCGACGATTCGCAGTGCGCTCATCGAACGCTTCAGACGGACATCCTGCGGCTTGCCTGCGTCAGCGCCGGCGTCTCGCCGCCGACGGGAGAGGTGGTGCACCATCTCGACGTGGGATGCAGCCCCGGCGCGTCGTTGGACGTCCACGCCGCTGCCAACCCTGGTACGTTCTGGCACGCCGGCCTCGCCTCCGGCGAGCAGCCGCACGCCTCGGCCCCAGCAGTCGCCAGCGGGTCCGGCGGCAGGGGCTCGCTCGCGGCGTTCGCTGCCTGCCGAGATCTGCCGCAGTTCGACGTCATTGCCGTACAGGATGAATGGAACTCGATCCCGAAGCGCGATCGGCGGATGATTGTCGAACTCATGCGACGCAACCTGCGGGTCGGTGGCATCGTTTGCGTCAACTATTCCTGCTTTCCAGGCCGGGCGTCAGTTGAGCCTCTGCGTCATCTCATGGCTCTACATTCCGACCAGACAGGCTCGGGCTCGGCAGGATCCGCGGAAAGGCTGCAAGGCGCCGTTGGTTTCTCTAATAAGATCGCGGATGCCGGAGCCCTGCTTTTCAAGGCTAGTCCGGCAGTCAGCGAGCGGCTGAGGACGATCGCGGGGCAGCCACCGGGCCGTCTGGTCGACGAATACCTCGGTCGCGGCCGCCATCTCGTGGCCTTCTCCGAGGTGGCGCGCAGCCTCGGGGAGGCCAAGCTCGACTTCGCCGCCGCGGCGCATCTGCTCGACCATCTGGACGGCATCAACCTTTCGCCGGAGGGGATCAGGCTGCTTGCAGGCATCCCGCACCCGGTTCTCAGGCAGTCCGTCCGAGACTATCTCGTCAATCAACAGTTTCGGCGCGACGTCTTCGTCAAGGGCCTTCGGCGCCTGACATCCCTCGAAAGGGGCGAGGCCCTGATGGCCCAGTCTTTCATCCTGATCACCCCGCCTGACGACGTGCCGCTGAGGGCACGTGCTCCGCAGGGGGAAGTCATTCTGCAGGAGCATATCCATCGACCTCTGATCGACGTGCTGGCCGAGAACCACCATGAGCCCAAGTCCCTCGGTCGCCTGATCGGCCATGAAAAGCTCAAGGCGATCCCTCATGCCCAGGTGATCGAAGCTGCCCTGGCGCTGACGGGTATCGGCCACGTCTCGACAGCCAGGGCTCCAACCGAAGCCTCCTTAGGCCGCTCGCGGGCGTTCAATCAGGAAATCTGCCAGCGCTGGCGCAGCTCAAGCGACGTCGCCTTCCTGGCCTCGCCGGTCACCGGGTCGGGCATACCGATCGGCGGCCTGGAGCGGCTGTTCCTGCTCGGCCTCGGACAGGGCAGATCGACACCACGCGACCTTGCGGTGCATGCGCGGGACGTGCTGGCCGCGCAAGACCAGCGCATCGTCGAGGAAGGAAAGCCGATCGAGGCTTCCGGGCACCACGCTGCCGAGCTGGCCGGACTCGCCAGCCTGTTCATCGATAAGCGCCTGCCGATCCTGAAGGCGCTGCAAGTCGTGTGACCAGAACGCCCAGGCGTATCCGCCGGGCCCCACCGAATCGCGCGTCCAATCTTCTACAGAACCTCGAGCGTCTTGAGGATGCCGAGCCGCTTGCGATTGAAGACCTTGGCCATTTCGGTGAGGTGCGTCAGGTTCTCGTTCGGCGATTCCAAAGTTCGTCCCGCCACAGTGAGGCGATGGCCCTGTGCCGACAGGAAGTGCCATGCCACGGCGGCCTGCTGCTCGGGCTGGGCGCGGCCGGTCGCGGCGGCCGCGGTAAAAAGCTGCTCTAGTCGGCTGGCCGACACGCCGGCCCCGATTACCGGGGACGCCAGCCAGGCGATATTTCCGTCCGTGCGGGAGCGGTTCCAGAAGTGACGGTTGAGCGCCCTGCACCGCGCCCGTGTCGACTCCGTCGGCATGCGAACAGTGGAGACGGCCCCCGCGCCCATGAGCGCGACCAGCGCGTCTACAACGGGACCGCGCGGCAACGAGCGTAACCCGGGAGCGTCGACGAGCGCCCGTACAGGCTTTGGTTCATGCCCATCGGCGGCAAGCAGCTCGAGCAGGTTTCGGTGGACCGATTCGTTCAGATCGAGGTCGCGCACGGCACCCCTGACCGACCTCGGAACATCCTCGAGGTGCGCAATGAGCATCACCCTGAGCGACAGAAGTGCCTCCAACCTTTCCTCTGGCGTCAGCCTGTGCATTCCCTTGACGAAGACATCGCCTCGAACACGCTGGTTCATGAAGTAATCGCGCAGGGTTTCCGCGAGGGACGGTTGCCCGATTTCCTGCAGCAGCCGCTGCCCCTCAGGCGGGATGTTGATGTCGTCGAAGCGATCGAGGAGCTTCACGGACGCTGCGAAGCTCAGATTGCCGGCTGACAGGATGCGCGATACGTCGGCGAAGCCCTCGGGCGAGTGATGCCGGGAAAAATACGCGTGGGCGACGAGGTTCGGGCTCTGCGTCCTGAGGGCTTCGAGGAGAGACGACACGGCCGGATTCTGATCGAAGAACCTCGCCTTGGCGTTCATGATCTTCCGGACGAACTCCAGCCCGGACTCGACGCTCGTCTTGAGGTCCGCCGACTGCGATCCGGTCAGCTCGGCATGAAGCCCGAGCAAGTGCTGGAGCGGCGCCGATGCCATCCAGTCGCTGTGGCAGTTGTAGCCCACGTAAAACAGTCCGCCGGGGCGCAGCCGGCGTCGAAGCAGATCGACGACGATGTCGCGATCCTCCGGCGACAGCCAGCTCCACACGCCATGCATCACGATGTAATCGAAATCGGGAAGATCCCGTCGCTCAGCGAGCTCAGCGAAGGATTCGTCGAACAGCCTGATGCCCGCTCCTGATGCCGCGGCCAATACCGAGGCCTCGACGCCGTGGCCGGCATTGAAGTCGGTCCCCCAGTAAGCTCCCGGTGCCGCTGCGGCGTGTATGTTGAGGGATAGTCCCCGGCCGAATCCGAGCTCGAGATAGTTCGGTGCCTCGACCTCCGGAGGACGGACACCGGCCCAGATGCAGGCGAGGTTCATCAGATCGGGCTGCAGCACGCGATAGTAGCCATGAACATAGTCGACGTCGGTGACATAGCCTGCACCAAGCTGCATCCTGGACCCCTTCATGCGGTTCGCGAGACGAACCGCTCGACCCTACCATCGAGCAGATGGAGAGGCACTTGGTGGCCGGCGACATGGGGGGATCGACGTCAAGCGACGCTGGCGTCCCAATACGGGGTCGCAGACTGCGAGAGGAGTCGGCCGTCGTTGTGGACGTGAGATGAAGCCGGCGAGTGCCCTGAGACGGGTGCTCCAAAGTCATCGATCTCGGCGAACCGGACCCGGCTTCTTTGCCGCCGTCGCCCACGCTACACTTCTACGGAACCGGCGAGCGGCCATCAGGGCCGCCGCCCACCACCAGGTTTCGGACACATCGGATGGCGGTTGGCCGCCATCGCGTTCAAGGGCGGGGCAAACGAATGGACTGGACATCCGGCTACGTCACGGATCTCGAATACACCCATGGCTACTATCGCGAGCTGCATCCCGACATCCTGAGGCTTGCCTGCCTCAGCGCCGGCGTCGCGCCGCCGGCCGGCGACGTGCACCATTATCTCGAGCTGGGCTACGGCCAGGGCCTGTCCTTCAACATCCATGCCGCCGCCAACCCGGGCACCTTCTGGGGCACCGACTTCAACCCGACCCAGGCGGCGCACGCGGCGGCACTCGCCGCCGCCAGCGGCGCTGGCGCGAAGGTGCTCGACGAGTCGTTTGCCGAGTTCGCACGCCGCGCCGACCTGCCGCAGTTCGACATCATCGGCCTGCACGGCATCTGGACATGGATCTCGTCCGAGAATCGTCAGGTCATCGTCGACCTGATCAATCGGCGTCTCAAGGTCGGCGGCCTGGTTTACATCAGCTACAACTGTTTCCCGGGCTGGGCGCCGGCCGAGCCGCTGCGCCATCTCATGACGCTCCACTCGGATCTTGCCGGCTCGGAAGCCGCCGGCACGGTCGGCAAGGTCGACGGCGCGCTGAAATTTGCCAAGAGCATCGCCGATGCGGGGGCACTCTACTTCAAGCTCAATCCCGCGGTGACCGAACGGTTGAAGCGCATCACCGAGCAGAACAGAAACTACCTTGCGCACGAGTATTTCAACCGCGACTGGGATCTGATGGCGTTCTCCGAGGTCGCCCGCATCCTGGGCGAGGCCAAGCTCACTTTCGCCGCCTCGGCGCACCTGCTCGACCATATCGACGGGATCAATCTCTCTCCCGACGGCGCCAAGTTGCTGGCCGGCATCCAGCACCCGGTGTTGAGGCAATCGGTGCGCGACTACCTGGTCAACCAGCAGTTCCGCCGCGACATCTTCGTCAAGGGCGCGCGCCGCGTGACGCCGCTCGAGCGCTCGGAAATGATCGCCGCCCAGGGGTTCATGTTGACCTCGCCACCCTCCGAGGTGCCGCTCAAGGTTCAGGGCGCGCTGGGTGAAGGCTCGCTGCAGGAGCACATCTATCGACCGATGCTCGAGGCTCTTGCCGACAATGACTACGAGCCCAAGTCGATGCGGCGCATATCCGGGCATGAAAAGGTCAAGTCGTTGTCCCCCGCCCACATTATGGAGGCTCTGATCGCGCTGACCGGCAGCGGCCACGTTTCACCTGCGCGCGTGCCCTCGGCGGTGGCACGAACCCGTTGCAAGGCGCTCAACCAGGCGATCTGCCTGCGCTCGCGCAGCGCGGCCGACATCAATTACCTCGCCTCGCCGGTGACCGGCGCCGGCATCGCTGTCGGCCGGATGGAACAGCTGTTCCTGCTCGGGCTCAGCCAGGGCAAGAGCAGCGCCGCCGACCTGGCAGGCCACGTCTGGGGGATACTCCAGATGCAGGGTCAGCGGATCATCAAGGAGGGCAAGACACTGGAGGCGGCCGAAGAGAATGTGGCCCACCTCGACGGCCTGGCCCAGCTCTTCATCGACAAGCGCCTCGGCATCCTCAAGGCGCTGGAGATTGCCTGACTTGCCCTGCTAGGCGATCTGCTGGGCCTTCAGCGCCGTGATCCGTCTGTCGCTGAACGCCTGGGCCATTCTCGTCAGCTCGGCGATATTTTCCGCCGGCGTCGCCAGCGTCTTGCCTTCCTTGATGAGGTGCTGGTTTTGCCGGGCCAGGACATCCCAGGTGCGCTGCGCCTGTCCGGCAGGCGTTGCGTCGCCGGCAGCCAGGGCGGCGAGAAAAAGCTGTTCCATTCGGCTTACCGCGACGCCCATTCCACTGATCGGCGACGCCAGGTGGCGGACGTCCCCATCGAATTTCGCGCGCGCGCAGGCATACTGGTTGAGGGCCTTGCACTGCCTGCGCACAGCGTCAGAGGGCTCTCCTGCCGGCGAGACGTATCCAATCGAGGTCAGCACCATGATTGCCTCGAGGACCTCGTGGCGGGCGATCTGCCGAACCTCGGGATGGGCGCAGAGCCGGCCGAGCGACTTCGGCTCGTTGCCGTTCTCCGCCAGCGCCCTGATCACGGGCTTGTAGACGCGATCCTGGAGCGTTGCCTGGCCGAGGGTGCTTTGCACCGTGGGAGAAACGTCATCCGGATGGCAGGCCAGCACGAAGGATCTCTGCTGCAGCAATTCCCAACGCTCCAGTCCCGGCAGCCGTCGCACCCCTTTGACGAAGATGTCACGGCGGAACTGCTGGTTCATCAGATAATCCCGAACCGACTGGATCAGCACCGGATCCTGCATGCCTCCCAACAGCTTTGCGCCTTCGGGCATGACATTGAGACCATCGACATGATCGAGCAGATGGGCCGAGGCGGCAAACGAGAGCTTCGCCTCACCCAGGATGCGGGCGACCTCGGAGAAAGCCATCAGATGCCAGTCGTGCGCCAGGTACTCGTGCGCCGCATAGTTGCGGTCCAGCCCGGAGAGCCCTTCGAGGCGCCGAACCACGGCCGGATTCTGCTTGAAATAGAGGGCTCCGGCATCGACCACCTCGCGGGCGAACTTCAGCGCGAGCTCGAGCTTGCCCAGGCTGCCGGCGGCTTCCGACCCGGCGAACTGGCCGTGCAGCCCGATCAGATGCTTCAGCGGCTCGGCCGGCGCCCATCCGGGAAAGCAGTTGTAGCTGATATAGACCAGGCCGCCCTGCTTCAGCCTCCGCCGGATGATGTCGACAATGTGATTGCGATTCTCGGGCGAGATCCAGCTCCAGATGCCATGAAGGCCGATGATGTCGAATTCCGGCAGGTCGGTTCGTGCCGCGAGGTCGGCAAACGACTCGTCGAGCAGCCGCACGCCGCTGCCCGATGCCGCGGCCAGCGCGTGTGCCTCGAGGGCGTGATTGGGGTTGAAGTCCGTCCCCCAGTATATGCCGTCGTTGGCCGCGGAATGGATGTTGATCGACAGGCCGCGACCATAGCCCAGCTCGAGATAGGTCAGCGTGTCGCCTTGCGGCGGCGCCACGCCCGCGTTGAGACAGGCAAGGCTGAGCAGGCCGGGATGCAGCTCGCGATAGTAGCCGTAGCTGTAGTCGACGTCCGCTACGTATCCAGATGTCCAGTCCACGATTGTCCCGTCGTTACCTGTGCGATCGACACCTACCGCAACGGCGACTGCTGGGCCAGCACGTCTTGGAACGCTCGCCAACGCAGCGACGTTGAGACGTCCGGCACACCTCCCGTGAGGCCGCGAGCGCGGAACGGTCGGGCACCGGGTGGCGCTATGCCGCTCTCATGAAGGTAGCAGCACTGGACCTCGTCTGGATGACCATGACCCCCTGAAGCCTGGTTCGCTCTGGACGCCGGGCCGGTTGGGCATCCGCTCGAAGCCCCCGCGCGTTGGCGGGCGGACGGCCCATCCGGACCCAGGGGGTGACGGGGTCAGGCCGATGTTAGACTTGTCAGTGGGGGCGGGCTATTGGGGCATCCTTGGCAAGAGGGCTTGCATGGACTGGACTTCCGGCTACGTCACCGATCTCGAATACACCCACGGGTACTATCGCGAGCTGCACCCCGACATCCTGAGGCTGTCCTGTCTCTACGCCGGGGTGGCGCCGCCGATGGGCGACACCCTGACCTATCTGGAGCTTGGCTTCGGTCAGGGCCTGTCGATCAACATCCACGCCGCCGCCAATCCCGGCCAGTATTGGGGGACGGACTTCAACCCCAGCCAGGCCGCCCATGCCAGCGCCCTTGCCAGCGCCAGCGGCTCGGGCGCGCGTCTGTTCGACGAGTCCTTCGCCGATTTTGCCAATCGGCCCGATCTGCCGGACTTCGACGTCATCGCCCTGCACGGCATCTGGACCTGGATCTCGGCGGAGAACCGCCAAGTGATCGTCGATCTCATCCGGCGCAAGCTCCGCGTCGGCGGAATCGTCTATGTCAGCTACAACTGTTTCCCCGGGTGGGCCCCGGCCGAGCCGCTGCGCCATCTGATGACGCTGCATTCCGACCTGGCCGGGTCGGATGCGGGCGGCATGATCGGCAAGGTCGAGGGGGCGCTGACGTTCGCCAAGAGCATCGCCGATTCGGGTGCCCTCTACTTTCGGCAGAACCCGGCGGTTACCGAGCGCCTCAAGCGGATCACCGATCAGCCCAAGAACTACCTCGCGCATGAATACTTCAATCGCGACTGGGATCTCATGGCCTTCTCGGAGGTCGCCCGCCTGCTGAGCGAGGCCAAGCTTTCGTTCGCGGCCTCGGCCCATCTGCTCGATCATCTGGACGGTATCAACCTGACGCCGGACGGCGCCAAGCTGCTGGCCGGCATCCAGCACCCGGTGCTCAAGCAGTCTGTGCGGGACTACCTCGTCAACCAGCAGTTCCGGCGCGACATCTTCGTCAAGGGCCTGCGCCGCCTGACGCCGCTCGAGCGCTCGGAGGTGCTGCAGGGCCAGGGCTTCATGCTGGCGACGCCGGTGGCCGACGTCCCCCTCAAGGTGCAGGGCGCGATCGGCGAGGGGACGCTGCAGGAACAGGTCTACAAGCCGGTGCTCGAGGTGTTGGCCGAGAACGACTTCCAGCCGAAGTCGCTGCTGCGCATCGCCGGCCATCCCAAGGTCAAGTCGCTCACGCCCATGCACGTCTCCGAGGCGCTCATGGCCCTCACCGGCATCGGCCACGTGACGCCGGCGCGAGTCCCGACCACCGCCACGCGGGCCCACTGCAAGGCGCTCAACAAGGCCATCTGCATGCGCTCGCGCAGCACCGCCGACATCAACTTCCTGGCATCCCCCGTGTCGGGTTCCGGCGTCACCGTCCAGCGCCTCGAGCAGCTCATCCTGCTGGCGATCGGCGAGGGCAAGAAGACCCCGGCCGAGCAGGCCAACCGGACCTGGGAGATCCTCGCGGCACAGGGTCAGCGTATCATCAAGGAAGGCAAGACGCTCGAGGCTCCCGAGCAGAACGTCGCCCACCTGACGGAGATGGCGCAGCTGTTCGCCGACAAGCGCATCCCGATCCTGAAAGCGCTCGAGATCATGTGACGAGAGCCGTCATGACAACAATGGTGTCATCCCGAGCACGGCGAGGGACCTTTCCCGAGCAGAGGGCTAGGTGCAGCCGACCTCGAGATGATCGGGCGGCAGGCCGGCCTGGTGGCGGGCGTGCATCTGCAGGTAGGCGCGTTCGAGGGCGGCGGTGAAGCGCGGGGCGTCGAACAGCGGTGCGGTGGCGCGGCTCGCGGCGAGCCTTGCCTTGAGCCGTGCCAGGCGTTCGGGGTCGCGCGCCAGGGCAAGCGCCAGCGCCTCGTAGTCGGCCTCGCTGGTCGTCACCAGCTCGGTCAGGCCGACGGCGCCGAGCAGGCTTGCCGCCACCCGACTGGCGAAGGACCGGCCGATGCAGGTCAGCACCGGCAACCCTGCCCACAGCGCGTCGCTCGCCGTCGTGTGGGCGTTGTAGGGCAGCGTGTCGAGGAACAGGTCGGCAGCGCGATGGCGCGCCAGGTGCTCGGCAAGCGGCATGCGCCCGGCAAAGACCAGGCGCTCGCCGTCGACGCCGTGGTTCGCCGCTTCGTGCCTCAGGTTGGCGATCGAGGCGGGCGAATCGCCCAGCAGCCACAGCACGCTGCCGTCGACCTGGCGCAGCAGGCGCATCCAGGTCGCGAAGGTCGCCGGCAGGATCTTGTAGTTGCCATTGAAGCAGCAGAACACGAAACCGTGGTCGGGCAGCCCGAGCTCGGCGCGCGTGACGAGGCGATCGGAGATTGTCCGTCGCGAATCGTTCACCTGGTAGCTGTGCGGCAGCGTGACGATGCGCTCGGTGTAATGCGGCCGGCTCGCCTCGGGCACCAGGGTGCGATCCGCCAGCAGGTAGTCCATCTCGGCCAGCCCGGTCGTGCCGGGATAGCCGATATAGGCAACCTGTACCGGCGCCGCGCGGTAGGCGAAGATCTCGGGGCGGCCGTCGCCGGTATAGCCCTTCAGGTCGACGGCGATATCGATCCCGAGCTCGCGGGCCAGCAGGGCGATCTCGCGGTCCGAGCGGTCGCGCACATCGATGAAGCGGTCGAAGGCGGCGGCGAGCCGCCGGCGCATGGCATCGTCGTGGCTGGGCCCGAACGAGAAGGCCACGATCTCGAAACGATCGCGGTCGTGACGCTCGAACAGTTCGGCCATCAGGTAGGCCGTGGCATGTTCGTGGAGATCGGCGGAAAAATAGCCGATGCGCACCTTGCGATGGGCGTGTGGGCGCACCGGCAGGGGCGCGAGCGGCACCCTGCCGTGCTTCTTCCAGCGCCATGCGACCAGCGTTTCCGATGCCCGGCGATGCAGCGCAGGGTCATCGACCATCGCCAGCAGCGCGAACGGCTGCGTTGCGACCTCCTCCCCGGCGACTCGCTGGACCAGATCGGCGGTGAGCGCGTCGGCGTCGCGCCAGTCGCAGACATGCATCCGGGCATGCAGCCTGTCGCCGTGCAGGTACGCCGCCCGGGATCCGAGCTCGATCGCCCGGTCGAAGTGCTCGGCGGCCTCGGCGTAGGACTTGACGTCGACATAGGCCGAGGCGAGGTTGGCCCAGCAGTCGGCAAAGTCCGGCTTGAGCTCGAGCGCGCGGCGGTAGTCGGCGATCGCTTCGGCGAACCGTTTGAGATCGCGCAAGCTCGTGGCACGATTGTTCAGGGCGTCGGCATGGCGAGGATCGTGGGCGAGGGCACGGCCGTAGCTTTCGACCGCTTCGGGCAGGCGGTCGAGGCTGCGCAGGACGTTGCCGCGATTGTACAAGGCGCGGACATAGCCGGGCCGCAGCGCGATCGCGCGATCGTAGCTCGCGATCGCCTCGTCGGGCCGGCCGAGGTCGGCCAGCGCCCGGCCATGGTTGAAATGAGCCTCCGGCTGGTCCGGATCGAGGGTGATCGCCCTCGAGTAGCTCTCGACCGCGCGGTCGTGCCGCCCCGCTTCCTGCAAGGCGTTGCCGCGATTGAAGTGAGCGCCGGCGCTCCCCGGGTTGACGGCCAGCGCCTGGTCGAACAGCGAGATCGCCTCGTCGACCTTGCCCGACTGGGCGGTGACGATGGCCAGCAGGTGCAGGGAATCGAAGTGCCGGGGCTGGAGCGCCAGCGCCTGGCGGTAGAGATCGCCGGCGCGGGCCAGCTGGCCGCCGCGATGGAGAGCCAGAGCCTCCTCGAACTTTGCCTGCACCGCGGCCTGATTGGGGGGAGTGGGGCGGTTCCTCAAGACGCATCCTTCCCGGCCATCTCAGGGCATCCAGGCGCTCTGTCACGCTCCTCCCCAGTTTCGCTGGAGTCGGCATTTGGGCCGCAAGCGGCCAAAAGCCTGCGGTGTCGCCGTCTTGCGGCGACGGAGGGGTCAGGAGTCATGGCTCCATGCCGTCGGCGCCGCATGACGGGGCATTTCCCCGCGAAGCCGGGGCAGGAGAACGAGAAGCGCGCCCTGTCCGATGGGGCGACCCCCCAGCCGGCGACGGGGAAGGGATGGCGCTCGCCCGGACTGCGGCTGGAAGACCATTCGCTGATCACGCCATCGCCAATAGCCCTGTGGGTAACGGCCAGGCAAGGTTCCAAGGCGTTGGGATGCGGGCTTGCCGGCGGAATCCCAACATCTGGTAGAATCGAAGCCTCGCTGGTCCATTCCTGGGAGTTGAAAAGTTACTATATGAAGGCCATTTGCGGATGACGCGGCGCACTGTTTCGACTACAAGACAGCCGCGTCCGAAGTCAGATGGGCGGCTGCGAAAGGAAAGAATCAAATGTCCATGATTATGGTCGACGGCATCAAGGATATCGTGTTCCACAACGGCATCGTCCGCATCGATTGCCTGGCTGCGGGGCCGAACGGGGAGCAGCGCGCTTCCGGCACCATCGTCATTCCCGCCAACGTGACCGGCCCGATCCTGCAGTCGCTGGCCAATGCCATGCAGGAGCTCGACAAGAAGATCCGCGAGCATGCCGCGGAGATGGCTGCCAAGAACGGTGGCGCCACCAGCTGACCTGAGGCCTTTCCAGCAGGGTTGACGCCATGCGCACGATCAACGCCATCGCCTTGGCTTACGATGCTGCGCAGGATCGCGTGCTTGCGGTCATCAACCCGGGAGGCCTCAATTCGTGGTCGTACTGGCTGACCCGACGGCTGATCCTGCAGCTGTTGGGTCGCCTCCCCGCGGCGCTGGCGGCGACCTCGAAGGTCGCCCAGCAAGCGCCGGTCGAGTATCGCGGGGAACTGGCGACGTTCGAGCGCGAGGCGGCAATCGCCAAGACCGCATCGGCCATGAGCAAGACCGACAACGGCGTGCTGCGCATGAACGCCACGGCGGCCGAGCTCGCGGTGACGGTGTCGCTCGAGGACAAGGGCGAGACGCTTCGCGTCATCCTGGTCGGCGAACGCGGCGGGCAGGCCGCCGGGGTGATGAGCCGCCCCGATCTCCAGCGCATCATTCACATGCTCGAGCAGGAAGTCGTCAAGGCCGAGTGGATCTCCAGCGCCGCCCCGGCCGCCGCGGCGGCCGATGCGCCCGCCGGCCCGCTTCCCAAGCGCCTGGTCAATTAGCGCCATTCATTGCCGCGAACGCGCCGGTTCAGGCGGAGTAGCCTCCGCCGGCCGCGGCGCAGGCGGTCCAGAAGACCACCAACCTCCGTTGCGTAAGATTCTCCCCGCCCCTTGGGGAGGAAACGAGGCTCAGTCGACCTGCAAGCCGCGCGTTGGCGCGCCCGGCCGCTTGTGCGGTGCGGTCGTGATGAGGCCGTCGCGGCGGGCCATTTCCGCGACCTCCTGGAAGCGCCGACGGTAGTCGTCGACCGTGGTCTCGAGCTTGCCGGTGGCCCGCGCGTAGCGGGCGCGCTGGTCCTTGCCGTTGGACTCGATGATGGCGAAGCCCAGGCTGCTGAACTGCTTCAGGCAGTTGCGGATGGTCGGCTCGGAAAAACGGCTGGACTGATAGAGGTCCTTGAGCGGGCGAGGCTGGTTCTTGGACTTCAGCAGCCAGACCAGCACCTCGTTGCCGACGGCGGTATCCGCGCCGGGCAGGTTGTCCCGCTCCCAGCAACGCAATTGCTCAAGTGCCTGCCAGAACATCGGATCCCCAAAAATCTAGTGCATCTCTTGCGCGTTACGGCTCTGGTTCCGGAACAGGCTGACCGCGCTATCTGCCTGAAAAATACAGCAAAATGGTGTCCAGCGAAAGCCATACGGGCGCCTTGCGGTTGACCGGACCGGCCGGGAAACTTAACATGTTAACAATCAAGCTGGAGGGGACAGGCAATGGATGTCGGGACGGGATACGGCCGCAAGGCGCCGACCTATCTCGCCTCGCTCGTCGAGGTCGGTGCGGGCACGCCGATGGGCGAGCTGCTGCGCCGCTACTGGCATCCGGTGGGATTGTCGTCGCACGCCACCGCGACGCCGCGCGCGGTGCGGGTGCTGGGCGAGGACCTGGTGCTGTTCCGCGACGGCGGCGGGCGGGCCGGCCTGGTGGTGGCGCGCTGCGCGCATCGCGGCACCACGCTGCACTACGGCAAGGTCGAGGAGCGCGGCATCCGCTGCTGCTATCACGGCTGGCTGTTCGACGTCGAAGGCAACTGCCTCGAGCAGCCGTGCGAGCCGGAAGGCGGGCGGATGCGCGATCACGTGCGCCAGCCGTGGTATCCGGTCGAGGAGCGTTACGGCCTGGTGTTCGCCTACCTGGGGCCGCCCGCGAAGAAGCCGGTGCTGCCGCGCTACGAGTGCCTGGAGACGCTCGACGAGGGCGAGTTCATCGATGCCGACGATTCGAGCATCGGCAGCGGCGGGCCGCAGATCGTCGACTGCAATTGGCTGCAGCATTTCGAGAACGTGGTCGACACCTGGCACGTTGCGGTGCTGCACGGCACGCACAGCGGGCCGCAATTCTCCGAGATGATGGCGCGCCAGCCCGACGAGGTTCTGTTCGAGCGCACGCCGCTCGGCGTGCGCGCGCGCTCGCGCCGCACCCTGCCCGACGGCAGCACGATGCATGGCGCCTCGGAGGTGGCGATGCCGACCTTGCGCGTGGTGCCCAACCCGCGCGCCGGCGTCGGCGGCGCCCGGCTGTATGGCCGGGTCGAATCGATCGGCTGGACCCTGCCGATCGACGACACGCATTTCCGCATCTATGTCGCCGGGCGGGTGCGCCAGAAGGGCGAGCTCCGGCGCATGCGCTCGCGCCAGGGCGGCAAGCTGTGGGAGGAGCTGACGCTCGAGGAGCACCGGCGCTTTCCCGGCGACTACGAGGCCCAGACCGGCCAGGGCGCCATCGCCTTCCACTCCGAGGAGCACCTCGCCGAAAGCGACCGCGGCATCGCCCTGCTGCGCCACTTCCTGCGCCAGCAGGTCGAGACGGTCGCCAGGGGCGGCGATCCCGCCGGCGTCAGCTTCGACGCCGCCGCCCCACCGGTGATCTTCGATGCCCATCGCAGCCAGGGCGTCTGATTTTCAGGCCCGCGCGCACCGCGATGCCCTGAAGATGACAGGGTCGCTCCTCAGGGTGAGATTCCCTTGCAAGTTAGCGCCTGGGAGTGGCGTGCCCCCAGCGCATTTCCATGGGAACCTGAGCAGGATGTGCCGTGCACTCGATTGCACCAGTCCATGGCTGCGGCACAGAGCCACGCCGGCCGGCCGACCGCCTCGATCCCGGCGACCGCCTGAAGGGGACGCCCCGCCATGAACGCCTCCGTGTCGCCGCGCCCATCCGTCTCGTCACGCAAGCTCGATGTCGGCACCGGCGACGGCCGCAAGCCGTCGAGAAGCGAGGCCGAGGCGCCGCCGGCGCGGCTGAAGGACGACCGGCAATCCTTGCCGATCGCGCTGCTGCGCGCCCGCGAGGCGGTGATGGGGCTGTTCCGACCGCATCACCGGCGGGGCGGCGTCAGCGAGCCGCAATGGCGGGTGATCCGGGTGCTGCATCTCGAGGGCGAGACCGACGCCACGACGCTCGCCCGGCTGGCCTGCCTGCTGCCGCCCAGCCTGTCGCGCATCCTCAAGGATCTCGAAGCGGCCGACCTGGTGCGGCGCCGGCCCGGTCGCGGCGATTCGCGCCAGAGCCTGCTGTCGCTGTCGCCCAAGGCGGCCGCCCTGGTGGCGCGCGTCGCACCCTTCCTCGACGGCATCCACCGCGACATCGCCCGCCGCTTCGGCCGCGACAGGCTGGACATCCTGCTCGCGTTGCTGGCCGAGCTGGAGACGACACTGGCGGACCCATCCTCCCTCCCCGGCTCCGCTGGGGAGGTAACCCGCCAGACGGGGCGGCGGGGGCATGATTCATGAAGCTCCCTGGGCACGCTGCAGGGACCATGGCCAGGCAGGCTGACGCATGATCCATGACCACCCCGCCGTCGCCGTGAGACGGCGGCTGGGGCGGAAAGGGATGGCTCACCGCAGCGGCGGCCCCTCCGATTGCCAGCGGTCGAACAGCGCCGCGCGCTCGCGCTCGGCGCGCTCGGTGGCCATCAGGATGAGGCCGAAGGTCACGACCAGCATGCAGCAGGTGGTGATGTAGACGGTGTAGCTCTGCATGACCCGGCCAGCCGCCGCGTCGACCACGCCGGTGAGCTGCAGGACCACGGCGACGGCCCGCACCACGCGGACGACGGCGATGCCGGCCAGCGCGCCGGCCGCGACGATGCGGCTGTGCAGCCCATCCTTGCGGCCGCCGCGCCAGGTCTCCCAGGCGGCGGCGCCCGCCAGCAGGCAGATGAAGACGGTGCGCAGGCCGGACTGCAGCAGCCGGCCGCCGCCGACCTGCCAGGAGGTGAAGGACAGCACGGTGAACATCGCGCACACCATGGCCGTCTCGATCATCACGCGATCAGGCCCGATGCGGCGGTCGTTGAAGCGGCGCAGGCTCATCCACATCATGGCGAAGCCGCCGACGAACAGCAGGTCGGCGGTGAAGATCAGCCAGCCCGGCGTATACTCGGCGCGCTGGCCGTAGAGCGCCAGGGCGAGCGTGGTGAGCACCAGGGCGACGGTCCAGGGCCTGAGGCCCGGCGCATCGCGATGGTAGTACCAGGTGAGCAGCGACACCCCCGCGCTGGCCGCCATGACGATGATGCTGACGAGATTGATGACGACGGGATCGAGCGACATTGGCCGGCCATTGTGCCTGATGCCCTTGCCGACCGCGAGCGCCCGTCGTCGCGCCCCTCGCCGGGACCATCCCGGTTGCCGGTCGGCGGCACCGCCCATAAGGTTTGCCCATGGCCGACTCCGTGTTCCACAAGGACTTCAAGGCGACGCCGTGGTGGTGGGAATGGTGGCATCCTTCCAACGCCCTGTCGCAGGATCCGCCGCGCAGGACCGAGGTGCTGGTGGTCGGCGCCGGCTACGGCGGCCTGTCGACGGCGCTCGAGCTCGCGCGCTCGGGCGTCGAGGTGACGGTGCTCGAGCGCGGCGCTTTCGGCGTCGGCGCCAGCACGCGCAACGGCGGCGGCGTCAGCGGCGGCACGACGCTGGGCAAGGGCTTCTCCGGCAAGGGCGCCGGCGGCGATCGCGAGGGCTGGAAGCGGGTGATGGAGCGCATGCTCGCCGATGCCGCCGACTCGCTGGCCCAGGTGGAAACCGTGATCCGGCGCGAGGCCATCGACTGCCACTGGCGCATGAGCGGCCGCTTCAGCGGCGCCTTCACGCCGCGCCACTATGCCGAGCAGGCGACCAAGGTCGGCACCTACAATGACGGCGCGGGGCTGGGCACCTACATGGTGCCGCGCGAGCAGCAGCGCGAGGAGATCGCCTCGGACTACTACTACGGCGGCATGGTGGTCGAGCGCACCGGCCAGCTCCATCCGGCGCTCTACTATGGCGGCCTCCTGGAGGCGACGCATCGCGCCGGCGCCCGGCTGTGCGCCGAGTGCGATGCCGAGCGCATCGAGCGCAAGGGAAGCAGCTCCGGAGGCGGCTTTCGCGTGCTCACCAGCAAGGGCGCGATCGAGGCGCGCGAGGTGGTGATCGCGACCAACGGCTACACCACCGATCTGACGCCGACCCTGAAGCGCCGCCTGGTGCCGGTGGCGAGCCATATCATCGCCACCGAGGAGCTGCCCGAGGATCTGATCCAGAGCCTGATCCCGAAGAACCGCGTGGTCAGCGATACCAAGCGGGTGCTGTGCTACTATCGCCAATCGCCCGACAACAAGCGGGTGATCTTCGGCGGCCGCGCGCGCTTCACCCAGGTCTCGCCCGAGGTCAGCGCACCGGTGCTGCATCGCTACATGGTCGAGCGCTGGCCGCAGCTCGCCGGCACCAAGGTGACGCACGCCTGGACCGGCAACGTCGCCTTCGCCTTCGACTACCTGCCGCACATGGGAACGGAGCAGGGCATGCACTACCTGATGGCGTGCAACGGCTCGGGCGTCGCCATGATGAGCTATCTCGGCTACCAGACGGCACGCAAGATCGCCGGCGGCTCGAACGCGCCGGCCAACGCCTTCGACGAGCGCGACTTCCCGACCGTGCCGTTCTACTCGGGCAATCCCTGGTTCCTGCCGCTGGTCGGCGCGTGGTACCGCACGCGCGACTGGTGGGACCGTCTCGGGGCTGGCTGACTCATTCCCTTGCTTGACCGCGGGCGTCTCGCCCGCTTTTGAGTCGTGAGCGGGCGGGACGCCCACGGTCCGGCAAGAGCATGAGCGCGCCGCCGCGCTTCTACCGCGGGCCTGGTGCGTGAGGTAGGGTCGTGCGCCGCGTCGTTGGTTGGCCGGCCAAGCTTGGAACGTACGGATGAAGCTCAGTCAGTTGGGGATCATTGTCATGGCTGCCGTGCTGGCTGCGGTGTCGCCGGCCAGCGCCCAGATCCTGCCGATCCCGCCGGGCTGGCAGATGGAGCGGGCGGTGCTGGTCAGCCGGCACGGCGTGCGCGCGCCGTTGCTGAGCAATGCCGAGCTCGACAGCCGGTCGGCCAGCCCGTGGCCGGCCTGGCCGGTGCCGCCCGGCTTCCTGACGCCGCGCGGCGAGGAGCTGCTGCGCCTGATGGGCCGCTACTACCGGGTGCTCTATGGCGGGCGCGGGCTGGTGCAGTCCGACGATTGCCCGCCGCGCGGCACGGTGTCGGCGTGGGCCGACGTCGACCAGCGCACGCGGGCGAGCGCGATGGCGCTGCTCAGCGGCATGTACCCGCGCTGCCCCACGCTCAACGTGCGCAACCAGGACGACCCGGCGGTGCCCGATCCCCTGTTCCATCCGCAGCCGACCGCGAGCTGCCCGATGGACGGGGCTGCCAACCGCGCCGCCGTGCTGGCGCGGATCGGCGGCAACTTCGCCTCGCTGCAGCGCGAGTACGGCCCGCAGCTCGCGCTGATGCAGCGGACGCTCTGCCCGCCGTCGCTCGCCGGCGGCAAGGCGTGCGGCCTTGCGGGCGAGCAGCCGGGCCTCGAGAGCCGGCCCGACGGCAGGATCCGTCTCACTGGCTCCGTAGGCTTCGCCTCGAGCGCGGCCGAAACCTTCGCCATGGAGGATGCCGAAGGGCTGCCGGTCGCCTGGGGCCGGCTGGCCGGCGAGGCCGGGCTGCGGGACCTGCTCAAGATCCATGGTCTCGAAGTCGACCTCGTCGACAAGACCCTGCCGCTCGCCCGCCAGCACGGCTCCAACCTGTTGAGCCAGATCGTCGCCACGCTGCAGGACGGACACGACTTCCCCGGCCAGCCGCGCATCGCCGAGCCGGTGCGGTTCGCGCTGCTGGTCGGCCACAGCACCAACCTCGCCAACCTCTCGCGGCTATTGAACATCGGCTGGCAGATCGCGGGCTTCCAGCCCAACGAGCTGTCGCCCGGCGGCGCGCTCGCCTTCGAGCTCTATCGCGAGGAGCGGACCGGCCAGCGCTACGTGCGGCTGGCGTACTATGCGCAGACCATGGCGCAGATGCGCGGCCGTACCGTGCTCGAGGCGACCGAGCCGCCCGGCATGGTTGCCGTCGCGCTGCGGGCCTGCGCCGCTCACGAGCGCGAAGGCGCCTGTCCGGTCGAGCGCTTCGTCGAGCTCGCCAGGCAGGCGATCGACCCGGCCTGCGTGACCGTCAAGCCGTAGCGGCGATGGCGCGGCGGGCCAGCGTGGTGTCGACGCAGGCCTCGTAGGCGACGTCGCGGCCGAGCGTGCCATGGGCGCGCATCGCCGCATGCAGCCAGTCGTAGCCGGCGCGGCGGATCAGCGGATCGGGTCCCCACAGGCCGAGGGCGCGGTAGCGCGCGATCGACGCGGCGAAGATCGCCGGCTCGACGTCGGGGAAGTAGCCCGCCAGCAGGCCCGCGATCTCGGCCGGCGGCGTCGCCGCGAACTGCCCGAGCGTGCGATGCATCCCCGTGGTCATGGCGAGCAGCTCGTCCTGGCGCTTCTCGAGCGTGCCGCGACGCGTCACCAGGGTGGTGTAGGCGGTGGGGCCGCGCGTCGCGGCAGCGTACCACAGATGGCCTGCGCCCGAGGCGATCAGCTGCTCGACGTAGGGCTGGAAGAGCTGGGCGGCGTCGAGCGTGCCGGCGCGGATCGCGGCGGCGTTGTCGGCCATCGAGGGGCCCGAGAGGGGCTCAAGGCGATCGGGATCGATGCCGGCCAAGCGCAGATCGTGGGCCAGGCATATCCATGGCGTCGGCACTTCCGAGACCGCGGCGAAGCTGACCTGCGCGAGGTCGGCGAGCTTGAAATCCGGCCGTGGCCTCGCGCCGACGACGAAGAACGGATCGCGCGCCACCACGTCGGCGAAGCAGACGAGGTCGGCGTCGCGCTCTCGGTCGTGCACGATCATGACGCGCAGCGGCCCGCCCCACATCACGTCGGCCTCGCCGGCGCGCAGCGCCGCGGCGGCGGCCTGCGGGCTAGGCGAGGGCCGCAGGATCACCTCGACGCCGGCGTCGCGGAACGCGCCGGTCGCCAGCGCGGCATAGAACGGCGCATAGAACAGGGCGCGGAAATTTTCGCTGAGCACGATCGGCACGGCGGACGGACTCCTTCGATATGCGGCACGACGGAGAGCCGTGCCGACGCACTCTACACGCGTTGCGGGCGACACGTCCTCCCCGGGAACGGCGTGTCGGCATTCAGCGATCGGAGACGAGCCGCTGCCTGCCGAGCGGTGTTACCGTCACGCTGCCGTCGGCGCCCTCTTCGATGAGGCCGAGATCGAGCAGGCGCGGCCGGTGCTCTGCCGGAAGGGCGGCGAGGCTGCCCTCCTGGAGGCCACGCAACGCGCCGAGCGCCGCCTGGCTCAGCGGCGCGATCAGGCCGCGCGGCATCAGTGGTCTGGGCTGTCGGGCCATCGTCGTTTCTCCGGTCGTGTCGGTCGCGGTCAACGCGACGCCTCATCCGGAGTTGAAGGCGGGAATCAGCTATCTGCCGGGAACCATCACGACGGCGCCAGAATCCAGGTTCCGCGCGCAACCCGTTGGGCGGCGGCCGTCTCGGATCACGCGATCTCGGCGGTGGGCAGGGACGGGCGGTCGTGCAGCAGGGCGAGCAGGCCGCGCTCGAGCGCGGCGGCGTCAATCGGCTTCTGCAGCACCGGCACGGCGGCGTAGCGGCGATCGATGCTCTCGCGCTGGAAGCCGGTGATGAAGAGAAACGGCACGCTGTGCGCCAGCAGCTGGTCGGCGATCGGGTTGGCCAGCTCGCCGGCGAGGTTGAGATCGAGGACGGCGCCATCGAAGCGCTCGCTGCGTGCCGCCGCCAAGCCGTCGGCAAGGCGCGCATACGGACCGACGACGATGGCTCCGAATCCCTCGAGCGTGCGCTTCAGCAGCATGCTGACCAGCATCTCGTCCTCGACGACCATCAGGCGCACGCCGGCGAGATCGCGCTTGTCTGGAACCGTCGTGGCCTGCGCCGGCGGGACCGCCGCCACTGCGGACGCCGCGGCGCTGGCGGATTGCGCGACCGAAATGGCGAGCCGGCAGCGCAGCCCCTCCGGCTGCCAATCGTAGTCCACGGCGCCGCGGAACTGCGCCTCGATGCTCGAACGCACGATCGTGAGGCCGAGGCCCAGGCGCGCGGGCTCCTCGGTCGGCGGACCGCCGCTCTCGGTCCAGTCGAGCACCATGCTGTCGCGCTCGGTCCGCCACGTCACGCTGAGAGTGCCGGTGTCGGTCGAGAAGGCGCCGTACTTGGCGGCATTGGTGGCGAGCTCGTGCAGCGCCAGCGCCACGGCCTGCGCGGTCGCCGGCAACAGGATCACGCGCGGCCCGCTGGCGTTGACGCGGCGGCGATGGCTCGCGTGGTAGGGCGCCATTTCCTCGTCGACGATCTTGCCGAGCTCGGCGCCCTCCCAGCGTGTCGCCGACAGGAGATTGTGGGTCGCCGCCAGGGCATGGACGCGCCCTTCGACGGCCGAGATGAAGGCTTCGATCGTCGGCGCCTTGGTGAGCCGCAACATCGACAGCACGACGGCCAGGGTGTTCTTTGCCCGATGGTCGACCTCGCGCGCCAGCAGCGCCTGCCTCTCCTCGGTCCGCTTGCGTTCGGTGATGTCGACCGTCACCCCGGTCATGCGCAGGGGCTTTCCGCCAGGGTCGCGCAGGATGATCCCGGCGCCGTAGCACCAGCGCAGCTCGCCGCTCGGTCGCACGATCCGGAACTCGGTCTGGAAGCGCGCCTGCGGCGACACCAGGATCGACGACAGGGCGCTCCTCTCGCGATCGTCGGGATGCATCATCGCCTCGATCCGCGCGACCGTCGGGACGAACGTCGCCGGATCGACGCCGAAGATGCGGTAGGGGCCATCGTCCCATTCAATCCGTCCGGTGGCGAGGTCGACCTCCCAGGATCCCATGTTGCCGGCGGACATGGCGATGGACCGCCGGTCCTCGCTCTGGCGCAGACGCTCGGCCTGCGCCTCGAGCTCGGCGGTGCGCGCCGCGACGCGGGCCTCGAGCTCGGCATTGAGCGTCTCGAGCTCGCGGGTCTTGCGATAGAGGTCGACGAACACGCGGACCTTGGCGCGCAGCACCTCGGGCACCACCGGGACCTGGACGTAATCGACCGCCCCGATCTGATAGCCGCGCAAGAAATCCGTCTCGGCGACCTGGATTGCCGAGACGAAGATGATGGCGAGCCGCTGGAAGCGCGGATGATCGCGGATCATGCTGGCGAGCTGGAAGCCGTCGAGCTGCGGCATGACGACGTCGATCAGGACGACGGCGACGTCTTCCGTCTTGAGCAGGATGCCGAGCGCCTCGTGCGGCGAGGTCGCCTTGATCAGGGTCTCGCCGAGCTCGGCGAGGATGACCTCGTAGCTCAGGAGCTTGGCCGGCTGATCGTCGATCAGCAGGATGTTGACCTTGTCCATGGCCGCCAGTCGGTCCGTCACGTCAGCGATGCAGCCACAGGCGCAGAGCCGAGAACAGCTGCTCGGTGTTGACCGGCTTGGCGAGGTAATCGGAGGCCCCGGCCTCGAGGCACTTCTCGCGATCGCCCTTCATCGCCTTGGCGGTGAGCGCGATGATCGGCAGGCGGCGCAATGAGGGGTTACCGCGGATCAGGGCGATGGTCTCGTAGCCGTCCATTTCCGGCATCATGATGTCCATCATCACGATGGCGACCTCGGGCGAGCGTTCCAGGATCGAGATGGCCTCGCGTCCGGTGGTCGCGGCCAGCACCCGCATGTTGCGCCGCTCGAGCGCGCTCGACAGGGCGAAGATGTTGCGGGTGTCGTCGTCGACAACCAGCACGGTGCGCCCCGCCAGCATCTCGTCGGAACTGTGCAGGCGTTCCAGCATGTGCTTCTTCTCGTCGGGCAGATCGGCCGCCACCTGATGCAGGAAGAGGGCGGTCTCGTCGAACAGGCGCTCCGGCGAGGCGGCGCCCTTGACCACGATGCTGCGCGCCATGCTGTGCAGGCGGGCGTCCTCCTCGGGCGACAGCTCGCGTCCGGTGAACACCACCACCGGCAGGTCCGACAGGGTTTCGTCCTTCTGGATCTCCTCCAGCACGTCGAAGCCGGAAATGTCGGGCAGCCTGAGGTCGAGCACCATGCAATCGAAGCGCTGCTCGCGCAGCTTGGCGAGCGCCGCCTTGCCCGAATCGGCGGTGGCGATCTCGAGATCGGGATTGGACAGCAGCTCGCTGACGCCGAGCCGTTCGGCGGCGTCGTCCTCGGCGATCAGCAGCCGCTTGCGTCGCGGCCGCACGTATTCGTTGATGCGCGCCAGAGCGTCGTTCAAGCCTTGCGACGTCGTCGGCTTGTTGAGGTACGAGAAGGCGCCGCGCGCCAGACCCTGCTGGCGATCCTCGTCCATGCTGAGGATCTGCACCGGGATGTGCCGCGTCTCGAGCGTGCGCTTGAACTGGCTGAGCACGTTCCATCCCAGCATGTCGGGCAGGAAGATGTCGAGTGACATGGCGAGCGGCTTGTACTGCAACGCAAGATCGAGCGCTTCCGCGCCGCGCGCGGTCACCACCGCGCGCAGTCCCGCGGCATGGGCGGCATCGACCAGGATGCCGGCATAGTTCGGATCGTCCTCGACGATCAGCAGGCAACGGTCGCCGGGCAGGATGGTGTGGCGATCGTCGGGGAACTGGTCGACCAGGTGCTCGGGCAGCGCCACTTGCGGCAGCGGCAGGCTGCCGACCTGCGGCAGGCGCATCGCCGTGCGCGGCCCGGTGTACAGGGTCGGCAGGTACAAGGTGAAGGTGCTGCCGATGCCGGGCGTGCTGCGCAAGGTCAGCTCGCCGCCCAGCAGGCTGGCGAGCTCGCGGCTGATGGCAAGGCCCAGGCCCGTGCCGCCATACTTGCGGCTGGTGCTGGCATCGGCCTGCTGGAAGGCCTCGAACACGATCTTCTGCTTCTCGACCGGGATGCCGACGCCGGTGTCGGTCACCTCGAAGGCCACCACCGAGCTCGCCTGGTTGAGCGAGAGATTGTCGGAGCGCCATCCGGCCTGAGCCGGCACGACACGCAGCCGCACGCTGCCTTGGGCGGTGAATTTCAGCGCGTTGGACAGCAGGTTCTTCAGGATCTGCTGCAGGCGCTTGGAATCGGTCACGATGCTGCGGCCGAGATGCGGATCGATCTGGACCTCGAACGACAGGCCCTGCGATTCGGCCTGATGGCGGAACGGCCGCGCCACGGTCTCGAGCACGTTGGAGAAGAAGATCTCCTCGGCATCGACCGTGACCGTGCCCGATTCGATCTTGCTGAGGTCGAGGATGTCGCTGATCAGGTTCAGAAGGTCGGTGCCGGCGCCGTGGATGGTGCGCGCGAACTCGATCTGCTTGGCCTTGAGGTTGCCTTCGGGGTTGTCGGCGAGCTGCTGGCCCAGGATCAGGATCGAGTTGAGGGGCGTGCGCAGCTCGTGGCTCATGTTGGCCAGGAACTCCGACTTGTAGCGCGAGGTCAGCGCCAGCTCCGACGCCTTCTCCTCGACGGCGCGCCGCGCCTGCTCGATCTCCTGATTCTTGCGCTCGACCTCGAAATTGCGCTCGGCGAGCTGGGCGGCCTTCTGCTCGAGCTGCTCGTTGGTCTGCTGCAGCTCGCCCTGCTGGGTCTGCAGCTCGCCGGCGAGCTTCTGCGACTGCTCGAGCAGCCGCTCGGTCTGCATCGTCGCCTCGATCGAGTTCAGCACGATGCCGATCGACGCCGTGAGCTGCTCGAGGAAGGCGATCTGCAGCTCGGTGAAGTCGTTCAGCGAGGCGAGCTCGATCACCGCCTTGACCTGGCCCTCGAACAGGACCGGCAGGACGATGATGCTCTTGGGGGCCGCCTGGAACAGGCCCGAGCTGATCGGATGGCCCGTACCGATCAGATGAATCCTCGGCGGCATGTCGGTGATCAGGATCTGGCGCCGGTCCGCGGCGCACTGGCCGATCAGCCCTTCGCCGATGCGGATCGTTTCCGGATGGCCCGATCGGCTGTCGGCATAGACCGACAGCAGATGCAGCCTCTCCTCGCCTTCGAAATCATCCTTGGTCTGGTAGATCACCGCTTGGTGCGCCTCGACCAGCGGCGCCAGCTCGCTCAGCATCAAGCGGCCGACCGCGCCCAGATCGCGCTGGCCCTGCAGCATGTTGGTGAAGCGGGCGAGGTTGGTCTTCAGCCAGTCCTGCTCGGTGTTGCGCTCCGTTGTCAGACGGAGATTGTCGATCATGGTGTTGAGCTTGTCCTTCAGCTCGGCCAGCTCACCCAGCGCGTCGACCTGGATCGAGCGCGTCAAGTCGCCCTTGGTGACGGCGGTCGCCACCTCCGCGATGGCGCGCACCTGGGCGGTAAGGTTGGTCGCCATCGAGTTGACGTTGTCGGTCAGGTCCTTCCAGGTGCCCGCGACGCCCGGCACCTGGGCCTGCCCGCCGAGCTTGCCTTCGGTGCCGACCTCGCGGGCGACGCGGGTGACCTCGCCGGCGAAGCCGTTGAGCTGGTCGACCATCGTGTTGATGGTCTCCTTGAGTTGCAGGATCTCGCCGCGCACGTCGACGGTGATCTTCTTGGAGAGATCGCCGCCGGCCACGGCGGTGGTCACCTCGGCGATGTTGCGCACCTGTGTGGTGAGGTTGGCGGCCAACATATTGACATTGTCGGTCAGATCCTTCCAGGTGCCCGCGACGCCCGGCACCTGGGCCTGCCCGCCGAGCTTGCCTTCGGTGCCGACCTCGCGGGCGACGCGGGTGACCTCGCCGGCGAAGCCGTTGAGCTGGTCGACCATCACGTTGATGGTCTCCTTGAGCTGCAGGATCTCGCCGCGCACGTCGACGGTGATCTTCTTGGAAAGATCGCCGGTGGCGACGGCCGTGGTCACATCGGCAATGTTGCGCACCTGTGTGGTGAGGTTGGCGGCCAGCAGGTTGACGTTGTCGGTGAGGTCCTTCCACACGCCGGCGACGCCCGGGACCTGGGCCTGTCCGCCGAGCTTTCCCTCGGTGCCGACCTCGCGGGCGACACGGGTGACCTCGCCGGCAAAGCCGTTGAGCTGGTCGACCATCGTGTTGATGGTCTCCTTGAGCTGCAGGATCTCGCCGCGCACGTCGACGGTGATCTTCTTCGACAAGTCGCCGTTGGCCACCGCGGTAGTGACCTCGGCGATGTTGCGCACCTGGCCGGTGAGGTTGGTGGCCATGAAGTTGACGTTGTCGGTGAGGTCCTTCCAGGTGCCGGCGATGCCGGGCACCTGGGCCTGGCCGCCGAGCTTGCCTTCGGTGCCGACCTCGCGGGCGACGCGGGTGACCTCGCCGGCAAAGCCATTGAGCTGGTCGACCATCGTGTTGATGGTCTCCTTCAGCCGCAGGATCTCGCCCGAAGCGTCGACCGTGATCTTCTTGGAAAGATCGCCGCCCGCCACCGCGATCGTCACGTCGGCGATGTTGCGCACCTGGGTGGTGAGGTTGGCGGCCAGCAGGTTGACGTTGTCGGTGAGATCCTTCCAGGTTCCGGCGACGCCCGGGACCTGCGCCTGCCCGCCGAGCTTGCCTTCGGTGCCGACCTCGCGCGCCACGCGGGTGACCTCGCCCGCGAAGCTGTTGAGCTGATCGACCATCGTGTTGATGGTCTCCTTGAGCTGCAGGATCTCGCCGCGCACGTCGACGGTGATCTTCTTGGAGAGATCGCCGCCGGCCACCGCCGTCGTCACCTCGGCGATGTTGCGCACCTGGGCCGTGAGGTTGGTGGCCATCGAGTTGACGTTGTCGGTGAGATCCTTCCAGGTTCCGGCGACGCCCGGCACCTGCGCCTGTCCGCCGAGCTTGCCTTCGGTACCGACCTCGCGGGCGACGCGCGTCACCTCGCCGGCGAAGCCGTTGAGCTGGTCGACCATCACGTTGATGGTCTCCTTGAGCTGCAGGATCTCGCCGCGCACGTCGACGGTGATCTTCTTGGAAAGATCGCCGCGCGCCACCGCGGTGGTCACGTCGGCGATGTTGCGCACCTGGTCGGTGAGGTTGCCGCACATGGCGTTGACCGAGTCGGTGAGATCCTTCCAGGTGCCGGCCACGCCGGGCACGATCGCCTGGCCGCCCAGCTTGCCTTCGGTGCCGACCTCGCGCGCGACGCGCGTCACCTCCGAGGCGAAGGAACGCAGCTGATCGACCATCGTGTTGATGGCTTCCTTGAGCTGCAGGATCTCGCCGCGCACGTCGACCGTGATCTTGCGCGACAGGTCGCCGTTGGCCACCGCGATGGTCACGTCCGAGATGTTGCGCACCTGGGCCGTCAGATTGTTGGCCATCGAGTTGACGCTCTCGGTCAGCTCGCGCCACACGCCGGTCACCTCGCTCACCTTGGCCTGGCCGCCGAGCTTGCCTTCGGTGCCGACCTCGCGCGCCACGCGCGTCACCTCGGAGGTGAACACGCTCAGCTGCTTGATCATGGTGTTGACGATCGAGGCCGAACGCAGGAACTCGCCCTTCAGCGGCCGGCCGTCGACGTCGAGGCGAACCGTCTGCAGGAGATCGCCTTGGGCGACGGCGCTGATCACGCGCGTCACCTCGGTGGTCGGCCACACGAGATCGTCGATCAGACCGTTGACGGAGCCCTCCATCTCGCCCCACTGGGCGGTAGAGATGCCGAACTTGACGCGCTGACGGGTGCGTCCCTGCTCGCCGACCGACTTGCCGATGCGCTCGAGCTGCTGCGCCATGATCTGGTTGGCGCCGATGATCTCGTTGAACAGGACGGCGATGCGTCCCAGCTCGCCATCGCGCCGCGCCGGCAGACGGACCGAGAAATCACCGGCCCGCATCGCCTCCAGGGCGTTCTGCAGCTCATTGAGGTCGGGCGAGACACCGTTGATGCCGGCCGTGCTGCGCGCTGAGGGGGCGGGAAGGCCGGTCGGGCCGTTTGCGATGCTCGTGCCGGTATCGATCTGGGTAGCCATGGTCTGATCCCCCTGCCCGCAGGCGTCTCGCGCACGGTGGGCACGCGATCAGGGGAGCCCTCCCGCAGGGTTCTGCTCCCAAAAACGCATTCCTTCCCCGCAACCAACTGGAAACGCGTTCGTTGCTAGGTGGTTGCGTCCGTTGAGGAACATGTTTAAAGAGGTCAGACCACGGACTGTCCAAGCTTCAGATGAGCGACCCCACCGGACCCAACATCCTTCGACCGATCAGTGAGGAAGACCAGACGGGGGCTGCCCGGGTCTTCGCCTTCTTTCGCGACCGCTTGATGTCTGGGGAATTGAAGGCCGGAGACCGCCTGCTTCCGGAGCGCGTCCTCGCCCTCGCCTTGGGCGTGAGCCGCCCTGTGCTACGCGAGGCACTGCGTTCTCTGTCCGTGCTGGGACTGCTCGACATCCAGCACGGGCGCGGCGCCTTCGTTCGGGCTGCCGACGCCTCCGTGCTGGGTCAGGCCCTGACGCTCTGCCTGCTGCATCAGCCCAACATCATCGACGACATTCTGCAGGCGCGGATCGCCATCGAATGCCAAGCCATCCGGCTCGCCTGCGAACGGGCGAGCGAGCGGGACCTGCAAACGATCGGCGGGCTGCTCGATGCCCTGGTCAATTCGTTCGAGGATCCCGAGCTTGGCAGCACCGCCGATCATGCGTTCCATGTCGCCATCGTGCAGGCGAGCGGCAGCGGATCGTTGATGAAGATCTACGAGGCGATCTCGCCGCTGCTGCGTCAGGGCCATATCGACCGCCGACCCGACTCGTTCTCCGACCCGGTTGTCGCCGCGCGCATCCTCGCTGCCCACCGCGAGGTGTTTCTGGCGCTCGTGCGGCGCGAACCGGATGTCGCCGAGCAGTTGCTGCGTGACCATTTCCGGATAGGCGACGAGTTGCGCCGCAGTAGCCTGATCACGTCTTACGTGTCGCAAGAGCAGCCGTCATGAAGGTCGTCGTCGGATCGGATCACGCCGGTTTCGCCATGAAGCGCGAGCTCATGCCGTTCCTGCAGGAACTCGGCCACGAGATCGATGACGTCGGGTCCTATGATCCCGATCCGGTCGACTTTCCCGACATTGCCCGCAAGGTCGCCGCTGCCATCGTGTCGGGCCGCTCGGAACGCGGGCTGATGGTCTGCGGCACCGGCGTCGGCGCCGCGATCGGCGCCAACAAGATGAAGGGAATTCGGGCTGCCGTCTGTCACGACATTCATTCGGCCCACCAGTGCGTGGAGCACGATGATGTGAACGTCATGTGCATAGGCGCGCAGATCGTGGGCGCGTGGCTCGCCAAGGATCTGATTGCGGCGTATCTCGCCGCGAAATTCTCGACAGAAGAAGAGTTCCGCCGTCGCGTTGCAAAGCTCGCTGACATGGACGCGGCTCGATAGAGTTCGAGCGCTGAAAGCGGAGGAACTATGAAGAGACTAGTATTTTGCATCGCGATTGGTCTGCTGATGACGATGGGCTGGCTGCAGACGGCCAGCGCCGACGCGCTCGATGACATCAAGAAGGCGGGCAAGATCAGGATCGCCGTCGATCTCGGCGTGCCGCCCTACGGCATGACCGACGACAAGATGCAGCCGAGCGGCTCGGATATCGAGACCGCCAGGGCGCTTGCCAAGGATTGGGGCCTCGAGTTCGAGCACGTGCCGACGACCGGCGCGGCTCGTATCCCGGCGCTGCAGACCGGGAAGGCGGATCTCGTGATCTCGACCCTGTCGATCACGCCGGAGCGCGCCAAGGTCATCGACTTCTCCCTGGGTTATGCCGTGCTGCGTACGGTCATCGCGGCACCCAAGAGCGTCAACGTCAAGAGCCTGGCCGATCTCGACGGCAAGACCGTCGGCACGGTGCGTGGCACCACTCACGACACGCAGCTCACCAAGGAAGGCCCCAAGGGCATGAAGCTGGTGCGCTACGAAGACGACGCGACCGAGGCCCAGGCTTTCCTGAGCGGCCAGGTCGACATCTTCTCGACCGCCGAGCTTCTCGTCGCGCCGATCGACAAGAAGAACCCGGCTCGTCAGGTCGAGGTCAAATTCGTGCTCGACACCTTCAAGCTCGCCATTGGCGTGAAGAAGGATGAAAAGCGCCTGCTTGAGGAGGTCAACAAGTGGATCGCCACCAATCTCAAGAACGGCAGGCTCGACGCCATCTACCGCAAATACCACGGCAACGGCTTGCCGGAGGTCATCCTGACTCAGTAGTTGGCGAGCGGGGCGTCGTGAATTCCCAGAAGCTGGAAATCATCGACGCCCACCACCACCTCTGGGATCCCGAGCGCAACTACCATCCATGGCTTCGCGACGAGCCGCAGATTCCGTTCCGCTACGGCGACTACAAAGCCCTTTGCCGACGCTACCTGCAGGAGCAGTACCTCGCCGATTCACGGGAGTACAAGGTCGTCGGCTCGGTCTACGTCGAGACCGAATGGGATCCGAGCGATCCGATCGGCGAGATGGCCTACGTGGCCGAGCTCCGCAAGATCGGTCTGCCGTCGGTCGCAGTCGGTCAGGCTTGGCTCGACCGCGCCGACTGGGGCGAGGTGCTGGAACGGCTGACCGGTTTCGACTTCGTCCGCAGCGTTCGCCACAAGCCGCGGCCCGGCGACATGAAAACGGCGACGCGCTGGCGGCGCGGCTTCGCGAAGCTCGCCCGCCGCCTGGGCCGCTTCGACCTGCAGACGCCGTGGATCTACCTCGGCGATGCCGCCGAGCTCGCGCGCGAGTTCCGCAGCGTCCGCATCATCCTCAATCATGCCGGATTGCCCGTCGATCGCTCGCCTGACGAGCTCGTGGGCTGGCGCCGGTCGATGGCACGACTGGCCCAGGAGCCCAACGTCGTGGTGAAGATCTCCGGTCTCGGCCTACCGGGCGTGGGCTGGACGGCGGCGGACAATCGCGGGATCGTGCTCACTGCAATCGACCTGTTCGGCGTCGACCGCTGCATGTTCGCCAGCAATTTCCCTGTCGATGGCCTGTGCGCCAGCTTCGGCGACATCTATCGCGGGTTCGAGAAGATCGTGCGCGACTTCACGGCCGAGGAGCGCCGTGCCCTCTTCGTCGACAACGCGCGTCGAATCTACGCGGTTCCGACCTGACCGGCGGTCCTGGAGAGCTCGTCATCAGCCCGCGTCGCAAAACGGCCTTCGCACGGGACATCGCTCCGGAATTGCCGAAGGCCGAATAAAGCCGCAAATTCCAGGCGTGTCGTACAAGTTCGATTTCGAGTTTCTGGCCGACAGGTGGCCGGATTTCGTCGCAGGTGCGTGGCTCACCATCCAGCTCACCGTTCTGTCGATCGCATTCGGGTTCGTGCTGGGAACGATCTGCGCCTTGGCACGAGCTTACGGCGGGCCGCTGCTCGGCCGCCTGACCGGCATCTATGTCGAGACGATTCGTAACACGCCGCTCCTGATCCAGATCTTCATCGTCTATTTCGGGCTGTCGAGCCTCGGTCTGAAGCTCAGTGCCGACGTCTCGGCGGTGATCGCGCTCACCGTCAACATGGGGGCCTACACCACCGAGATCATGCGCGCCGGCGTGCAATCGATTCAGCGGACCCAGCTCGAGGCAGCCGATTGCCTGGGCCTCACCCGCCTGCAGACCATCCTGCACATCGTGCTGCTGCCCGCCATGGAGCGGGTTTACCCGGCGCTGGCCAGCCAGGCCGTACTATTGATGCTGGCCTCGTCGATCACGTCGCAGATCTCGGCCGAGGAGCTGACGGCGACAGCCAATCTCGTCCAGTCCGACACCTATCGCAGCTTCGAGGTCTACGTCGTCGTCGCCATTGCCTACCTGGTCTTGTCGGCTCTCTATCGCTTCGCCTTCTGGGCAATCGGGCAGGGGCTGTTCGCCCGCCGCCGCCGGCTGGGAACGCCGTTGTGATCCAGCTCAGCGCCAATCATCTGCTCTATCTCGTCGAGGCGGCGCGGTGGACGATCCTGCTGTCGCTGATCGCGTTCGTCGGCGGCGCGCTGGTCGGCCTGCCGCTGTCGCTGATGCGCGTTTCGACGGTGCGCCTGCTCCGCAGCCTCGCCAGCGGCTACATCCAGGTGATCCAGGGGACGCCGTTGCTGATCGTGCTGTTCCTGTCCTACTTCGGGCTCGGAATCCTGGGCTACAAGCTCGTCCCGCTGGTCGCTGCCGGCGTCTCGCTCACCTTGTACGCTGCGGCCTTCCTGGGCGAGATCTGGCGCGGCTGCATCGAATCGGTGCCCAAGACCCAATGGGAGGCATCCGATTGCCTCGGCCTGGATCGGGTGCAGCAGTACGCCTACGTCATCCTGCCGCAGGCGATGCGACTGGCCATTCCGCCGACTGTCGGTTTCATGGTGCAGATCGTGAAGAACACCTCGCTTGCTTCCGTGATCGGCTTCGTCGAGCTGTCGCGTGCCGGGCAGATCGTGAACAACTCGACTTTCGAGCCGTTCGCCATCTTCGCCGCCGTGGGCGCGATCTACTTCGTGCTGTGCTACCCGCTCTCGCTTGCTGCCCGCACGCTGGAAAGGAAGGCCCATGCCGGACGCTGAGCCGGCGACGGCCGACGACGCCGTCGTGCACATCGAGAACGTGGTCAAGGAATTCGGGCCCCTGAGGGTGCTCGATGGCGTGGGCTTCGACGTGGCACGCGGCCAGACCGTGGCGATCGTCGGACGCAGCGGCTCTGGCAAGAGTACATTGCTGCGCTGCATTGCCGGGCTGGAAACCGTGCAGGGAGGCCGCATCACGGTATGCGGTCACGAGGTCGGCCGTCCGGGCAGCGCGGCGCGCGCCCAGCTGAGGCGCGACGTCGGCATGGTGTTCCAGAGCTACAACCTGTTCCCGCACCTCACGGTGGAGAGAAACATCACGCTCGCGTTGACCCTGGTGAAAAGGCTGGGCAAGGCGGAAGCGAGGCAGCGCGCCGCCGAGGTGCTGGGCCTGGTCGGCCTGACCGACAAGCTCACGTCCTATCCCGAGCAGCTGTCGGGCGGCCAGCAGCAGCGCGTGGCGATCGCCCGTTCGCTGGCGCTTCAGCCACAGGTCATGCTGTTCGACGAGGTGACGTCGGCGCTCGATCCCGAGCTCACGGCCGAGGTGCTGGGGGTGATGGAGGATCTTGCGCGACGCGGCATGACCATGATCAGCGTCACCCACGAGATGGGCTTTGCCCGCCGCGTCGCCGATCTCGTCGTGTTCATGCACAAAGGCAAGGTCTGGGAGATCGGTCCGACCGCCGAGCTGTTCGCGAAGCCACGGACTGCCGAGCTCAGGCAGTTCGTCGGTAGCGAGCTCTAGCGGGCAGAGGAAACGCGCTCAGGTGAGCGGTGCGACCGACAAGCCTTTGACCTTGTGCCGTTCGATCAGGCTCGCGACCAGTCCGGAGCGCTTGGCGTTCTCGACGAAGTTGGCGAGGTAGCTCGCCCCTGCGGCGTTGGGCTTGGGCGTGCCGACGGCCTGCTGGACGGCGGAGAACTTGCCATCGAGGATCTTCATGTCGGGTGCCTTCTCGATATCCTTCAGGAGGCCGGGACGAAGACCGGCCAGGACGTCGAGCTTCTCGTCGACGAACTTGTTGAACGCCGCATCGAGTCCGCTCACCGGCAACAGGGTGGCGTGCTTGATGTTGTTCTCGAGCCAGAGGCCATAGGCCGAGCGCGCCGACACGGCGATGCGCACACCGGGCTTGTCGACGTCGGCGATGGATTTGATGGCCGAGTTCTTGGGCACCATGTAGGTCGCCTCGATCTCGACATAGGCGGCGGTGAAGCTGATCGAGGCGGCGCGCTGCGGCTCGGCGCCGATCAGGCCGATATCCCAGACGTTGTTGTTCACCTGATCGGCGAGCTCTCCGGGAGACTTGAACGACACGTAGGTCACCGGGACGCCGAGGCTGGCGGCGATCTCGCGCGCCATGTCGGGCGCCACGCCGACGGGCTCGGATTTCTCGCTGCGGCCGGTGACCAGCAGGAAGTTGGAGAGGTTGATGCCGGCGCGCAAAACACCGGTCGGGGCGAGCTCAGCTCGGGCTTTCTCGGACATGGCAGCAGTCTATACCGATCCCGCTGGCGAGCGAAATGCATCGTCCCGGGTCCCCAGCCATCGCTGCGCGAACGGTCCTTCCGCGCGCGGAAATCGACGGCAGCGCATGCTGCGCTCGGGATGACAGGATTGTTGTCATTGCGAGCGCAGCGAGGGACCTTTCTCTTTCGAAACGACCGGGAGAGAAAGACATGAAGATCACCGACGTCACGTTGACCCTCTTCGCGTGGGACGACATTCCGCCGACCCAGTACGGCCAGCACAGCAAATTCGCCGGGTCGAGCGCCTTGGGGCTGCTGCGCCTCGTCACCGACCAGGGCATAGAAGGCCATGCCTTTCTCGGGTCGGCTTCGAACTCGGCCGCCATCGATGGCCAGGGACTGATCACGCACCTGAAGCCGGTGCTGATGGGGCGCAACCCATTGTTGCGCGAGGCGATCGTTGTCGATCTGTGGCGCCGCCAGCGCCCTGCCGGCGTGCGCACGATCGGCGCGGTCGACGTGGCGCTATGGGACCTCCTGGGCAAGGCGACGGGCCAGCCGATCCATCGCCTGCTCGGCACCTACCGCGAGGCCGTGCCGGCCTACGCCAGCTCCGCCGTGCTTGCCTCGGCCGAGGCCTATGCCGAGGAGGCGGTGCAGTTCAAGGAGTATGGCTGGGCCGCCTACAAGATCCATCCGCCGACTCGCTGGAGGGAAGACATCAAGGTCTGCGAGGCGGTGCGCCGGGCGGTCGGCGACTACACGATCATGCTCGATTCGACATGGTCCTACGATTTCCCCGCGGCGCTGCGCGTCGGCCGGGCGGCCGAGGAGATGGATTTCCACTGGTACGAGGATCCGCTCGCCGATCAGGACATCTACAATTACGTCAAGCTGAAGCAGCAACTGTCGATCCCAATCCTCGCCACCGAGTATCCGATCACCGGGCTCGACGGCTATCAGCCGTGGATCATGCTGCAGGCCACCGATTTCCTGCGCGGCGACGTGGCGGTGAAGGGCGGCATAACGACCCTGCTGAAGGGCGCACACCTCGCCGAATCATTTCGGATGAACTACGAAGTCCATCACGGCGGCAATTCGCTGAACAACGTCGCCAACCTGCACGTCATTGCCTCGCTCCGCAACACCGAGTTCTTCGAGGTTCTGTTGCCTGACGGCGCGCAGAAATACGGCCTGGCCCAGGACATCGTCGTCGGCCGTGACGGAATGGTGCACGTGCCGAACGATCCCGGACTTGGGGCGGCCATCGATTTTGCGCTGATCGAGCGAAAGAAGTTGGCCGTCCTGTCCTAGGCGGGGAACGCAACCAGGCAGGGCCAGGAGCGTTCCGCCGGTATCGTAAATCTGCACAGACAGGAGGGTCTCCATGCTGCGCACGTTGCTTCCGCTTGCGCTGATTGCCACTGCGGGCACCGCTTATGCCCAGACGATGTCGACGCCCGCTCCGACCACGTCGGCTCCGCCCCAGACCATGTCGACACCCGCGACGCCCGCCCAGCCGATGGCGTCTTCCACCCAGAGGACGACCACCACCGGACAGCCGATGTCGACCGGCAACCAGCCGATGTCGACGACTGGCCAGCCGACAGCCGGTTCTGCTGCCGGCTCAGTCGATGCCAATGGCCAGCCGGTAATCGGCCGCAACGACTGGGTCCGCCAGCCTGGCGATCGCCAGGGCTCGGGGCAGGGATCAGGGATGCAATCGCCCAGCAGGGACCCGAACATGGCAGCCGCCCCGGCGAGGGCGCGGGCGGGCGGAGCCGTGCAGCCGGGACCCGACGGCACGTTCCGTGACGAGTATGGATTCCGTTATGATGCCCAGGGCAACCGCATCGACGGCCGCGGTCGGCTCATCGCACCGCCGATGAGTCGGCAGTGAGACCACATTGAAATGCGTAGGTTCGCCTCCCCAGCCCGCTGGGGAGGCGAACGCAAATGCCTATTTGTCGAGCCACACGTCTTCGAAGCGGAAGCCGTTGTAAACGCTGTTGACGTTCGCCACGTAACCCTTGACGTAGGGCTGCATGCAGATCGAGGCGCGGTTCCACATGACGATGGGGCGGGCGCCGTCCTCGAGCAGCTTGCGATCGATTTCCCACACGATCTTCTTGCGCTTCTCGATGTCGGTCTCGGCCGACTGGGCGTCGAACAGCTTCTCGATCTCCGGATTGCAGTAGCCGGTGTAGTTGCGCTCCGACTTGCACGAGAAGTTTTCGTAGTAGTTCTGATCGGGATCGTCGACACCGTTGCCGGTGGTGTTGAGCCCGAGCGCGTACTTCTTCTGCGCGACCCTGGGGAACCACTGCGAGGTCTCGATGATGTCGACGTCGGCGTCGATCCAGATCTCCTTGAGCTGGCTCGCCAGGATGACCGCCGGATCCTTGTAGAGCGAGATGCCGCGGGTTGCGATCTTGAGCGGCATGCGCTTGTCAGGCCCATAGCCCAGCTTCTTCATGATGGCGCGGGCTTCCTCGCGGTTCTTCTGGACGTCCGGCCCGTAACCCGCCACCGAATCGTACATCTCCTGCGGCAGGCCCCAGACGCCATCCGTGACCGGCTGCATGCTGCCGCCCAGCTGGGCATCGCCCTGGTTGAGGATGTCGACGAACGACTTGCGATCCATGGCGAGGATCACCGCCCGTCGCAGCTCGGGATTGTCGAACGGCGGTGCGTCGCGATTGACGATAATGTTGGTGCTGTTGTTCATCGAGGTGGTCTGGCACTCGACGTTGGGCATCTGGGCTTTGATGTCCTTCAGCAGCGGCATCGTCACCTCCCACGGGAAGGTGATGTCGAAGCGGCCCGACTGGAAGCTCAGCATGGCGGTCGCGCGATTGGGCACGATCGTGAACTCGATGGCGTCGAGATAGGGCTTGCCTTTCTTCCAGTAGTCGGTGTTCTTCGTGATCTTGATGCCTTCGTTCTGCTTGAACTCGACGAACTTGAAAGGCCCCGTGCCGATCGGCTTGGTGCGCATTTGCGCCGACGGAATGTGGCAGGGATAGATCGGCGAGTACCCGGACGCCAGCAGTGACAGGATCGAAGGCTGCGGTCGCTTGAGATGGATCGTCACCTCGTAGTCGCCGCTGGCCGTCGTGCTGTCGACGTTGCCGTACCATGACTGGCGCGGATTGCGGCGCAGCTTGTTTTCGGCCTTGCCGGTCAGCAGAGCCATGGTGCAGACGACGTCCTTCGCGGTGAAGGGCTGGCCGTCGTGCCACTTCACGCCTTCCTGCAGCTTGAAGGTGATGTTCTTGTTGTCGGCGCTCCAGCTCCACGACTTGGCGAGGTCGGGCACGATGGTTTGCGGGCTGTTCTGCGGCTTGCTCTGGTCGTAGAGCACGAGATTGTTGAACAGCGACATGAACGGGATGACCGTCGAGTTGGTCGATTCCTCGTGGATCGAGGCGCTCGGCGGATTGTCACGATGATACATTTTCAGGACGCCGCCGCTCTTCTGGGCGAACGCGCTGCCGGAGCAGCAGACGAGAGCGGCGACGACGCCGCCCAACCAAACAGACGCACGCATTCCTTGTTCCCTTCCCTGAAGCGCCGCGTGTCGAGCCGCGGCGTCACCGTCGGCACTCTAGCGGGGAAGGGCGGGGTGGCCTAGATGCTTCCGGCTGCCTTGATCTCGCCCGATTTGATTGAGACGGCTGCCGTCGTTGGAAAGGAAAGTGCGATTTCGATCTTTGTCGATGCCGATGCCTGCCCCGTGAAATCCGAGGTTTATCGCGTGGCCGAGCGCTATGCCCTCAGGGTCTACGTGGTGAGCAATGCGCCGATCAGGGTGCCGCCGAGCCCGCGCATCGAGGCGGTGGTCGTCGGCGACAGGTTCGATGAGGCCGACGACTGGATCGCCGAACGCGCGGGACCCGGCGATATCGTCATCACCGCCGACATCCCGCTCGCCGATCGCAGCCTCAAGGCCGGCGCAGAGGCGATCGGCAACACCGGCGTGCCATTCACGCCTGCGTCGATCGGCATGGCGATGGCCAGTCGCGAGTTGCTGTCGCATCTGCGCTCGATGGGTCAGAACGCCGGCGGCCCCAAGCCGATGTCGCCCCGTGACCGCTCGCGCTTCCTCTCGGCGCTCGACGAAGCGGTCCAGAAGCTCCGACGCCGGGCAGGCGGCTCTTCCCCCTGACCCATGGCCGGGACCGCGCCATTTCAGGGCGGCGCTTACGCCGCCTGAAGTGGCGCGGTCCCGGCCATGGGCCGTGGTCTCGATCAGGCTGCCTGCTTTGCCCTCATGGCGGTCGAGGAGCGCGGGCAGCCCACCTGGGCGATCCGCCGCAAGCGACCCATATCGCCGGCATTCGGCCCGATTCGTCTGCTCAACTGGCCGCGGCTGAGCATCCAGTGGCACGGACCGGCGTTGGCGAGGTGTGAAGTTCATGTCGGCGTTGAAACGAATTGGTTTGGCGACCGTCGCAGTCTTCGGCGTCCTGGCGCTCCTGGCCGTGGGCGCGCCGTACATCATCGATGTCGACGCCTACAAGCCCGCCCTGGTCCAGGCAGTGAAGGAGGCCACCGGCCGCGAGCTGGTGATCGCGGGGCCGCTCAGGCTGTCAATGTTCCCCGAGCCGCGCATCAGTGCCCGCCAGGTCCACTTCGCCAATGCGGTTGGCACCGAGGGCGCGCAGATGCTCGACGTGCGCTGGATCGGTGCTTCGCCTTCCTGGCCGGCGCTGCTGCGCGGGCGACTCGAAGTCGGCCGGCTGGTCCTTTACCAGCCCAACATCACCCTGGAGACCGATGCGGACGGCGTACCCAACTGGCAATTCAAGCCGGGCGCGGGAGCTACCCAGGCGGCTGGTGCGCCGGCCAGCGGCTTCCATCTCGCGGTGGGCATCCTCAAGATCGTGCGTGGGACGCTGAGCTACACCAATCCGCAGACACGCCGGACCATAAAGGCGGAGGATATCGAGGCCACAGCCTCGGTCGGATCGCTCGATGGGCCGTTCTCCCTGTCCGGCACCGCCAGGCTCAACGGCGCGCCACTCACCGTCGACTTCAAGCTCGCTGCCGCGAGCCCGACCGGCCACGCCACGACGCTCGGCGTTGCCTTGCCGAGCGGCAAGCTCGACTTCATCGGCACCGTGAGCAAGGTCGCCCCTGACGCCGACGTGAAGGGGCATCTCGTGGTGTCGACGGACGGGCTGACCGAGTTCGTTACCGCCCTGGTAAGCGCGACTGGACAGGCCGCGCCGGCGTTCGATGGAGCGGTATCGGGCCGCTTCGCCTTCGACGGTGACATCGACGTGTCGGCGACGCGTCTGGCGGTCAGCAATTTCAAGACGTCGGTGGACAACGAGACCGCGACCGGCTCGCTGGTCGTCGAGCAGGGCAAGGGGCCGAACTTGCGCGGTCACCTCTCGCTGCCGAAGGTCGATCTCGAGAGATGGCTCGCGCTGATACCCAGGCTCGGTGCCCTGGGCGCGGCGCCACAAGCGGCTTCCGCCGACAAGCCGCCAGCCGGCGGGGCTCCGCCGCCTCTGCTTTCCCGTTTTCCTCCCGGCACCGAGGTGTCGCTGGTCGTGGTTGCCGCGGAACTTGCCTACCGCAAGGGAACGGTGCGCGACGTCGCTGTGGCGATCGAGATCCACGATGGCGCTGTCACGGTGTCGCAACTCAAGGCGGTATTGCCCGGGGAGATGGTGTTGCAGGCCACGGCCAAGTCGATACCGATAGCCGGGTCGACAGCCTACGGGCCGGGGTTGGGCATCCAGGTGACCGGCGACATCAGTCTCAGCGGCACCAGGCTGCGCGAGACGCTTGCCTGGCTGCAGATCGACACAGCCGCGATACCGTCGACCGGGCTGCAGGCGTTAGCGCTTAGAGGCAAGCTGGCTTCGACTGCCAGCGGCGCACAACTGAACGACCTTGCGGTCGAGCTCGACGGGCAGCGCGCGACCGGCAGCGTCAGCGTGAGCCTGGCCATGCCCTTCACCTCGGCCGTGACCCTTCAGCTCGATCGCTTCGATCTCGACAAGTATCTGCCGGTCGAGCGGCCAGGCGTGCCGCCGTCGCCTCCGGCCGACGCGCAAGCCGCCACGCCCCCGCCGGCGGCGCCGGGCCCGCCCGACAAGAACGAGCCCGTCGCTGCGCTGAAGATCAAGGTGAACAGTCTCGTCCTGCGCCAGCAGAGCCTCACGGGTGTCGAAGGCGACGTATCGTTGCAGGGCAGTCTGCTCAAGGTAACGACGCTCAAGGTCGCCGACGTCCTGGGTGCAAAGCTGGACGTCCAGGGCAGCGTCGGCGACGTCGCCATCGCCCCTCGCTACGATCTCAACTTCACCCTCGCCGCACCCGACGCCGACCGGCTGTTCGCCTATGCCGGCCTGCCGAGCTTGGGCAGCAACAAGATCGGGGCGCTGTCGGCCAGCGGTGGCGTGGCCGGAACCCGCGACGTGCTGATGTTGCGCAACGCAACCCTGTCGGCGATGGGGAGCACCGGACGGGCCACCGGCACGCTGGTTCTCGGCCCGAACCTCCGCTTCGACTTCTCGAGCTTCGCGCTCGAGATGCCGGAGGCCGGCCGGGTCCTGTCGGTGGCCACCGGGCAGGCGCACGCGGCCCTCGGGGCAGTGTCCGCCGCCGGCACCTTCAAGGGCGATGCCTCGCAGGTGGCATTCAACGGCAATGTCACGGCGCTCGGAACGCCGATGATTGGCCAAGTTGGCGCCACCAACCTCAAGGCAAGGCCCAACGTCACGGCGAACCTTCGGGTGCCTGGAACGCTCGATCTCGACCAGTGGCTCGGCGTGTCGGCCGGTCCGACGGCCGCTGCGACCGGCGGAGCCAGTGCGAGCATACCCCTGCCGGCGCGCCAGCAGCGCACGGCGACGGGCAAGGCGGTCGACCTCGCGGCGCTGCGCTCCTTCGATGCGATGCTCACGCTGGAGACCAGCGCGGTCGCCGTCGCCTCGGTGCAGGTGAACTACGCCGACCTCCAGGCGAGCCTGCGCAACGGCGTCCTCAAGATCGCCAAGCTGACCGGCCAGTTCTACGGCGGCGCCGTCGATTTCGGCGGGACGATCGATTCGACCCAGGGTGCCCTCGATGTCGACCTCGCGGGGAGCCTGCAGGGCATCTACCTCGGCGAGATGCTGCGCGGCGCCGCCGGCACCAACGTGTTCGGCAACGCCAACCTGATGGTGTCGGTCGACGGCAAGATCACCATTATGGATATCGCTCTGACGGGGCGCGGCGCGTCGTTCGGGGAGATCCGCGATTCCCTGGCCGGCAAGGGCCAGACAAGCGGCTACATCTACCCGTCGGTCACCGGCGGCTCGCTGAGCTTTGCCTCCTTCGCCACCGGGATCGCCAGCATTTTCAGCACCGAGATGGGCTTCAGCTCGGCGGTCCTGGCCGCCTTCATCAACCAGAAGATCACGTTGGCGGGCGAGCTTCAGCTCGCCGGCGCCTCGCTCACCCTGCACGACCATACGGTGCAGGGCGGAAACGCCGTTGCGCAGATCAACAGTCACACGAGCCTGACCACGGCGGCGACGGAGACCACGATCGCCCTCGATGTCGGGCGGTCGGGCAGCATCGACTACACCATGACCGTCTCGGGGCCGGTGTCGTCGCCGTCCATGAATGTCCGAAGCGGTCGCTAGGCAGCCCGGTTCTTCAGGATGTCCCAGGCGCGCCGGAAGGCCTGCGCCATCTCGTCGGCCGGCATGGCGCCGGAAAACAGGACATGGCCCTGCAGGGCGAAGCTCGGCACGCCCTGGATGCCGCAGTTGCGCGCCATGCGATCGGCGCCGATCACTTCCTTCAGGCCCTCGTCACCCGACAGCATCTCGGTCACTTCCTCGGGATTGAGGCCCCCTTCGGTGGCGAGATCGGCCAGCACCTTGGCGTCGCCAATATCGGCGCCATTGCAGAAATAGCCCTCGAACAGCGCTTCGACGACCGCGTCCTGCATGCCGCGCTGGCCGGCCAGCCGGATGACCCGGTGGGCGTTCAGCGTGTTGGGCGTGCGGGTCAGGCGATCGAGGTGGAACTCGAGGCCTACATTGGCGGCCGCCTCGGTGATCCGTTCATCGAGCTGGCGTGAACGCTCGGCGCTGCCGAACTTCTTGAGGCGGTACTCGGCCCGGTCGACACCCTCGCGCGGCATGTCCGGATTGAGCTGGAACGGGTGCCAGGCGACGGTGAAGCGCAGGTGCTGCCTTTCCACCAGGTCGAGCGCACGTTCGAGCTGGCGCTTGCCGATATAGCACCAGGGACAGATCACATCGGAGATGACGTCGATCCGACCAGCCGGTTGTGCCGTGTTCATGGCGTTTCCTTCCCGATTGCGCAGAAGCCTATACCCGCGGGAAAGTACGAGCAACGAGGAGACATCCGACCATGCAAAACCCGACGTTTCATTCCGCCCTGATTGTCGGCACCGGCCCGGGCCTCAGCGCCTCGCTCGCCCGACTGTTTGCCAGGAACGGCCTGCAGGTGGCGGTGGCCGCGCGCCAGACCGACAAGCTCACCGGGCTGTCCAAGGAGACCGGCGCCACCGTCCATGCCTGCAACGCCGCCGATCCCAAGGACGTTGCCGGCCTGTTCGACGCCCTGGACACCGCCGGGCGGACGCCCGATGTCGTGGTTTACAACGCCAGCAACCGGGTGCGCGGCCCGCTGGTCGATCTGCCGCCGGACGACGTCAAGCGGGCGATCGAGATCAGCGCATTCGGCGGCTTCCTCGTGTCCCAGCAGGCCGCCCGGCGCATGCTGCCCAAGTCGCATGGCGCCATCTTCCTCACCGGGGCGACCGCCGGCGTGAAGGGCTTCGCCCTGTCGGCGACCTTCGCCATGGGCAAGTTCGCCCTGCGCGGCCTGGCGCAATCGATGGCGCGCGAGCTCTCGCCCAAGGGCATCCATGTCGCCCATTTCGTGATCGACGGCGGCATCCGCGCCGCTGCCAGGCCGGTGCCGGCCAACGATCCCGACAGCCTGCTCGATCCCGACGCCATTGCCGAGACCTACTGGGCGACATTGATGCAGCACCGCAGCGCTTGGAGCTGGGAGATCGAGGTGAGGCCGTGGGTGGAGAAGTTCTAGATCTCAGAGTTTCTCGACCCCGGCGCGGGCGCAATCCTCGTCTTCTTGTGCAGTGCCGCCGCCGACGCCGCAGGCGCCGACCAGGACGCCGTTGCGGAAGATCGGCACGGCGCCCTGGCCATAAAACATGTGATTGCCTTCGGCAGCGGCGATGCCGCGCAAGGTCGGATGGTCGGCGCGTGGGGTCAGGTCGCCGCTCGGACGGCCGAAGGCGGCCGAGGCCATGGCCTTGCCCTGGCTGCCGAAGGAGCCGGCCCACATGGCGCCATCCATGCGCTGGAAGGCAAGCAGCCGCCCGCCGGCATCGCACACCGCGATGTTCATCTTCGCGCCGATCTGGTGCGCCTTCTCGATGGCGCCGGCGATCACGCGATTGGCATCCGCAAGGGTGAGGGTCATTTGGGTTCGTCCTTTCCGGTCAGCACGCCAGCGCGATGCTAGAGCGGTTTGCGCTCAGGTGAAACCGCGAGCCGTTCCCTCGAGGGTGCGCCACTTGAGGCGGAGCAATCTCCACCGGCGGTGATGCTCGTCTCACTCTCCTCCCCGGCTCCGCTGGGGAGGTGTCCGCGAAATCGCGGACGGAGGGGTCATGAGCAACCCCTCTTGTGCCCTTGACCCCTCCGTCGCGTATGACGCGACACCTCCCCAGCAAGCTGGGGAGGGAATGAGTAGAGCGCCAGGCCGGCAGAGGCTACTCCGCCTCGAGTGGCGCGCTCCCGGCGCATGAGTGCCACGACGTGGTGCTGCTCGATCGAGAACGCGCGCAGGGGGCAACGGCACATTCTGTCCGGTTGTACCAGCCAAACGGAATGTGCTCGCTAGCGCCTGTTTGTCGAACGCCAGCCTGGCGGCGAGGTCGACGAACACCGTTGCCAGAAAGTACTGTGGCAGGCGACCGAGGCGGCGAGCGCGTGGCAATAGGTGCCGACCTGGATGCCGGCCAGGGTGGTGAAGCCCGAGGCTCTGCCCTGGCTCAGCTGCGCGAGGCGATCAGCAGCATGTCCGGGCCGGGCGTGGCCGTCAGCGCCAGGCAGGCCACGGCGAACAGGGCAAGGGTTGGCAAGCCGGGCATCAGCGAAGAGCCTCCTGCAGCAGGCCGAGCGCGGCGTGAAGGTCCGGCAGCACCTTCACGCACTTGGCGCGGATTTCCGGCGACGGTTGCAGGATGTCGGGCACCATGATCGCCATCGTCCCGGCGGCATGCGCCGCGGCGAGCCCGACGCTCGAATCTTCGAAGGCGAGGCAGCGCTCGGGTGCGACGCCGAGCCGCCGCGCCGCCTCGAGATAGACATCGGGATGCGGCTTCGGCCGTTCGACGTCGTAGCGCGTGGCGATCGCCGCGAAATGCCGGCGAAGGCCGGCGCGCCCGAGATAGCGTTCGGCCGTGGTCGGCCGCGACGAGGTGGCGAGGGCGCAAGGCAGGCCGCGGCCCGTCAGGAACTCAAGCAGCTCGACCGCGCCCGGCTTGACCGGTACGTCATCGGCCAGGATGCGGTCGGCGTGGGTGCGGAAGCTCGCCTGGAAATGGTCGACGCGGAAGTCGGGCCCGAAATGTTCCTGGATCAGGATCTCGCACTCGGCGGTCGGCACGCCGATCATGGCGTGGCACAGGCTGATCGGCATCTCGACGCCGATCGTCGTCGCCGCCTGCCGGTAGGCCTCGATGTAGACGGCCTCGGTGTCGATCAGCAGGCCATCCATGTCGAAAAGGGCAGCTTCGATGGGTTTCCCGAACATGGTTTCGTTCTAAGCTCCGATCGGGAAACGACAAGCGGGAGATTATTCATGCGCATCCACAATCTTTATGTCGACGACAAGGGCGAGACCCATTTCCGCGACATCGAGGTCGAATGGAAGCAGGAGGGGCGCGGCGGCAAGACCTCGGCCACCTTCCCGGCGACCGGCATCATCTTCCGCGAGACGCCGGGCACCTACGACTACGAATGGCATCCCGCGCCGCGCCGGCAATACATCATCAATCTCGACGGCGCCGTCAGCATCCAGGCGAGCGACGGCGAGACGCGCATCATCGGCGCCGGCGAGGTGATCCTGGTCGAGGATACCAGCGGCAAGGGGCATTTCTCGAAGGCGGTCGAGGGCAAGATGCGCCATTCTATCTTCGTCCCCATCGAGTAAGAGGTTGTCATGAACGTCCAGACCGTCCTCGACCCGACGAACGATCTCGTGGAGCAGGCCAAGCGCGTCCTGCCGGGCGGTAGCTTCGGCAACATGCCGGCCGAGGTGATCCTGCGCGAGGGCAAGGCGGGGCGGATCTGGGACGAGGCCGGCCGCGAGTATGTCGACTTTCTCCTGGGCTCGGGGCCGATGTTCATCGGCCACGCCCATCCCGAGGTGACGGCGGCGGTGCAGGCCCAGGTGCCGCTGGGCACGACCTATTTCGGCAACAACCGTCACGGCATCGCGTTGGCCGAGGCGATCTGCGACGCCGTGCCGTGCGCCGACCAGGTGCGTTTCGTCTGCTCGGGCACCGAGGCCGATCTCTACGCCATGCGGGCGGTGCGCGCCTTCCGCAAGCGCGACAAGGTCCTCAAGTTCGAGGGCGGTTATCACGGCATGAGCGATTACGCGCTGATGTCGCTGGCGCCCAAGCGGCCGGGCAATTTCCCGCGGCCGACGCCCGATTCGGCCGGCATCCCGAAGTCGGTGCAGGACGAGATGCTGGTCGCGGCGTTCAACGACATCGACATGGTCGAAAGCCTGATCGAGGAGCAGAAGGACGAGCTGGCGGGCGTCATCGTCGAGCCGTTCCAGCGCCTGATCCCGCCCAAGCCCGGCTTCCTGCAGGCGCTGCGCGCGGTGACGGCAAAGCATGACATTCCGCTGATCTTCGACGAGGTCGTGACCGGCTTCCGCTTCGCCTATGGCGGCGCCCAGGAATACTACGGCGTCACGCCCGATCTCTGCAGCCTGGGCAAGATCGTGGGCGGCGGTTTCGCCCTCGCCGCGATCGCCGGCCGCGCCGACATCATGAAGCATTTCGACCGGCTGGCGATGACCGACGAGGATTACATCTTCCAGGTCGGCACGCTGTCGGGCAATCCGGTAGCCGCGGTCGCCGGGCTGGCGACGCTCGAGGTGCTGAAGCGGCCCGGCACGTATGAGCAGGTCTTCGCCACCGGGCGCGAGCTGATGGCGACGCTGTCGGAGCTCCTGCAGAAGGCCGGCCTCAAGGCCCAGGTGATCGGCGAGCCGCCGCTGTTCGATGTCGTCTTCACCGACCAGCCGATCAAGGATTATCGCGACACGCTGAAGGGCGATGCGACAATCGCCAAGCGGTTCAATCAGCTCCTGCGTGCCCGCGGGATCATGAAGGGCGAAAGCAAGTACTATGTCAGCTTGGCCCATACCCGCGCCGACATCGACCACACGATCGGCGCCTGGAGCGATGCGCTGAAAGAGCTGACGTCTGGAACCGCCTGAGACGGCGGCGCGTGGACTGTTCGTCAGCTGCCGCGGTCATCTCGGTGGCGGCAAGGGCGGCGTCCAGCTCTGCACGCACGAATTCATCGAGGTCGTCGAGGCAGCCGGCGTCTCGCCTTCGCTCGGGCAGTGGTTGGCGGGCAAGTACGCACTGTCGACTATCTCGGCACGCTCGACGATGCGGCGCTGGCGGTCGAGGCGTCGTCGTGAACGTCTTCCAGCGTGACGTTGCGCGGGTCGCCGCGAGCTCGCTCTCGCTTCCTCGTGTGGCCGCAATGATGCGGCAGCTGCTGGCGTGAGGCCTCTTCTCCTCCTATGAAAATCGGGGCGGGCACCGCCCCGATTTTCTCAGCATCGTGGTGCGCGCCGGCGTGCGGGGGGCCTCCCCAGCGAAGACGCTGGGGAGGAGAAGAAAATCACGGTCCCTCCATTCCCTTTTTCTTCAGGATCGGCAGGTTCCCCGGGTCGGCCAGGGCGCGCAGCAGCTCGGCGGCTGCCGCCGGCTCGCGGGATGCGGTGGCGATGCCGCCGGAGTACATCGTGTAGTGCTGGACATCGAGCGGCAGGGGACCGACCAGGACCGCGCCGGACACGACCAGAATCTCGCTGGTCTGCTGCATGCCGATGGTGGCGTCGCCGCTCACCACCTTCTCGGCCACCAAGCCGCCGCGCACCAGCACGCTCTTGGGCTTGAGCTGCTCGGCGATGCCAATCCTCTCGAACAGCTTGGAGAGGTAGATGCCGCTCGAGCCACCCGAATCAGGGTCGATGTAGGCGACGGCGCGCGCCGCCAGCAGGCTCTGCTTCCAGGCATCGACGGTCGAGATGTCTGGCAGCGGCGCGCCCTGCTTGACGGCGACGCCGATGCCGGAGCGGACCAGCGGCTTGCCGCTGCTCTGGACGACCTTGTTGCCGAGAAACTGCGCCATGCCGGTGGGCGGCATGACGATCACGTCGAAATGCTCGCCGGCGGCGAGGCGCTTGGCGAGCCCGCCCGCGGTGTCGTTCTCGATCGTCACCTTGTGGCCCGTCTTCCTCTCGAATTCGGGCACCAGCTCGAGCGCCACCGGCTTGAAGGCGCCGGCCGTGAGCAGCTTCAGGTCGGCGGCCGAGGCCGGGGTGAAGCCGATCAGGCAAAGGCAGAGGGACAGCACGATGCGCATGGCGGGGGTCGCTCCTAGGCAGGCTTGCCCATGATGTATGGCTTCAGGGTCGCGTACATGAAGGCGTGTGTCGGCGTCGGCACGCCATGCTTCCTGCCAAGCTCGACGACCTTGCCGGAGAGCCAGGGAAGCTCGATGCGATTGCCGCGCAGCAGGTCGACCGCCATCGAGGGGATGAGATTGGGTGGGGCGGCTCGATTGAAGCCGAGAGTACGCTCGACCGCATCGGCGGGCAGGGGTACGCCGGCGGCACGGCCGACGGCGGCGACCTCCTCGTAGGCGGTCGTGAACCATGGCGCGATGTCCGGGTCGTCGCGCAGCTTGCCGATGGGCAGGCGCGCCACCGACATGATGCCGGCATTGGAGGCGAGCAGGATGAACTTCATCCAGAGCTCGCTCAGGATCGACGGGCTCAGCACGACGTCGATGCCGGCCGCGTGGGCGGTCGCCGCGAAAGCCTCGGCGCGCGGGCTCGTGCGCCCGTCGAGCTCGCCGAACACGATGCGCATCACGGTGCCGGTCTGGCGGATCACGCCGGGCTCGGCGATGGTCGCGCTGATATTGGCGACGCCGCCCATCACGGCGTGCCTGCCGATGATCGGCTCCAGCCGTTCGGAGGCGTCGACGCCGTTCTGCAGCGGGATCACCGCGGTGTCCGGACCGATCATCGGCTTGATCGCTTCGCCGGCGTTCTCGACGTCCCACAGCTTGACGCAGAACAGCACGACATCGACCGGGCCCACGCTGCGCGGGTCGTCGGTCGCCTGCGTCGGCAGCAGGTGGGTGTCGCCGCGCGGGCTCTCGACGCGCAGGCCCTTTTCCTTCATCGCGGCGAGATGGGCACCGCGGGCAATGAAGGTGACGTCGGCGCCTGCCTTGGCGAGCGCCGCGCCGTAGCCGCCGCCGACCCCGCCTGTCCCGACTACCGCGATACGCATGTCACGCTCCCCAACACGATCCGACCGGTCACGCAGGCCAGCACCTCGCCGTCAGCCTGCTCGAGATGCAGCGCATGGTCGGCCGACAGATCGAAGGCTTCTTCCCCAAGCCGCGCGACGGCGGCCCCGCCGGGACAGTAGGCGATGTGGCGGCCGGAACCCAGGTGCCGGCTCTCGCCGGCCTCCAGAACGGCAAGATCGAGCATCACCTTGCTGCGATCTCCCAGCAGGTTCAGCACCTCGACGGGGCCTGCCTCGAGGCGGCTCGTGATCGCGAGCTCCCCCGCAAAGCGCACCGGCTTGAACGGCACCCGCACGTCGATCTCGCCGTCCGGCGTCTCGAGCACCAGGCCGTGACCGGCGACCAGCATTTGCATGCGGTCGAATCCGGCGTAATCGGAGAACGGCCCTGATGCTGTGATCGGCGTTCGGCTGAAGCGCCAGAGCTCGCCATCATGGGCAATGTCGGTCGTGACCCCGCCGCCGTTCTTCCACGACGTGCGGCGATAATCCTGGGGTTTGAGGAGATGCGCGCTCATTCTTCGCCCTGGGAATCTGGTAGGAAATGGACACATCTCGAATCCCTCCTCCGTAATCGGGCAGGGCATTGGCATATGGGCGCACTTTTCATTCTCCTCCCCAGCGAAGCTGGGGAGGCGAATGAGAGAGCGCTATATGCGAATGCCCTGCGCAATCGGGGGAGGGACGCCAAGTGTGTCTCCTCCCTGGCGGCGACGCGGGAGGGGAGTATTGGTTCCTCATGCGGCGGCCACCGTGCCTTGGGCCAGCAGGGCGTCGATGTCGCCCTCACTATAGCCATGCTCGGCCAGGATCGACCGCGTGTGCTGGCCGGTAAGCGGTGCGATGGCGCGCGGCGTGCCGTCGAGGGGCGGCTGCATGCCCGGCAGCGCCGGCACCGGGACAGGCTGGTCGAGGCCGGCCTGGGCGAGCCATTGGATCAGGCCGGTTTCCTGGACATGAGGCTGCTCGAGGAATTCGGCGTAGCTGTTCAGCCGCTCATGCATCAGCCGCGCCTCGGTGAGCCGCCGGTTCCATTCGGCCCACGGCCGTGCGGCGAGCGCCGGCCGGACGATGGCGTAGAGCGCCACGTCGTTGGCGAGGCGATTGGCGGGCGAGTTGAACCTCGTGTCGTCCGCCAGTGCCGGCAACTCCATGGCGCCGCACAGCGCCCGCCAGTCGCGATCGTTGATGGCCACGATCGACATCCAGCCATCGGCGATCTTGAACACGCCGCCGGGCACGCCGCCCGGCTTCATCGTGCCGCCCTCGAGATGGCAGGCCATCAGGCGGATCGACTGCAGTGCCGTCGCCGCCTGCATCAGGCTGGCGTCGAGATAGCGGCCGCGCGCCTCGTCTCGGCGGGCATAGAGCGCGGCCGACAGACCCTGGAAGGCATAGAGCCCGGTCGACATGTCGACGACGATCACCGGCACGCGGTGCGGGATGCCATCCTCGCCACGGTTTTCCATCATCAGGCCGGTATAGGCCTGCAGCACCGGGTCCATCGCCGGCCGCTCGGAGAGCGGTCCGTTCTGGCCGAAGCCGGAGATCGAGAGGTAAAGCAGTCGCGGCTCGCGCGCGGCGACGGCGGCATAGTCGAAGCCCAGCCGGCCGATGACGCCCGGCCGGAAGCCTTCCAGGAAGACATCGGCGCCTTCGAGCAGGCGCCACAGCACCTGCTTGCCGGCTTCCGCCTTGAGATCGATGGCGATGCTGCGCTTGCCGAGATTGCCGATGATCGAGAAGGCCGAATGGTTGCCGTAGCGCGTGCCCAGCGTGCGCGCCCAGTCGCCGTCGCCGATGCCTTCGACCTTGATGACGTCGGCGCCGTGCTGGGCCAGCAGCATGGCGCAGTAGGGGCCGGCGATGCCCTGGCTGAGATCGATAACCTTCAGCCCGGCGAACGGCGCATCGTAGCTCATGCGAGCTTGACCAGCATCTTGCCGAAATTCTCGCCGCGCAGCATGCCGATGAAGGCGCGCGGCGCCTTGTCGATGCCTTCGACGACATCCTCGCGGTACTTGAGCCTGCCGCTCCTGATCCACTCGCCCATCTGGCGGCGCGCCGGCGCATAGCGTTCGGCGAAGTCGGTGACGATGAAGCCGCGCGCCGTCACCCGCTTGCCGACGAAGGTGCCCATCAGGCGCGGTCCCATCGGCGGCGTGGCGGCGTTGTATTGCGAGATCGAGCCGCACAGCGCGACGCGGCCGAACGTGTTGATGTTGCGCAGGACGGCATCGGAGATCTCGCCGCCGACATTGTCGAAATAGACGTCGATGCCGTGCGGGCAGGCGGTGCGCAACGCTGCGTCGAGATCCGTCTCCGCCTTGTAGTCGAGGCAGGCGTCGAAGCCGAGCTCGCCGGTGACGAAGCCGCACTTCTTCGCGCCACCGGCGATGCCGACGACACGGCAGCCCATGATCTTGCCGATCTGTCCCACCACCTGGCCGACCGCGCCCGAGGCGGCGGAGACGATGATGGTCTCGCCGGGCTTGGGCTGGCCGACATCGAGCAGGCCGAAATAGGCGGTCATGCCCGGCATGCCGAGCACGCCGTTGGCTGTCGAGATCGGCGCGACCGTGGCGTCGACGATGCGCAGGTTCGGTCCGCCGCCGATCGCGTATTCCTGCCAGCCGAGCCGGTCCTCGACGATGTCGCCCGCCTTGAAGCGCGGATTGTGCGAGGCCACGACCTCGCCCACCGTGCCGCCGGTCATGACCTCGTTGAGGCCGACCGCCGGCGCATAGGACGCCGCGTCGCGCATGCGGCCGCGCTGATAGGGATCGAGCGACAGGTAGAGCACCTTGACCAGCACCTCGCCGTGCCTGGGCTCGGGCACGGGAACTTCCTCGACCCGGAAGTCCGTCTCGGCCGGCTCGCCGGGCGGCCGGCGCACGAGGACGACGCGTCGATGGGTCTTGGGAATGGCAGCCATGGGGTTCGCTCCGGGATCGGGTGTGGCCGATACCATAGCGCACGGCCCGCAAGCGGCAACGCAATGGCTCGGGGGGTTCCTCGAGGTGTGCGGCAGGCGGACACCGCGACTCCCCGCGTCAAGCCACGGCCGCCAAACCGGTGATTGGCAGTTCGCCCATTTCGCCCGGCTAGTGGTATCAGGTTTGGCAATCGAAGCGGACGGCCTCCGCGGGAGAGCGCAATGCCGGTCATCAAGCAGCTGAGCTTCATCGGACTCGAATATGCCTTCGCACCGGAGAAGGCCTACGGCATGTCGCGCGGCGGCGGCCATCGCCGGCAGGGCGGACTGGTCGAGGTCGAGACCGATTCGGGCGTGCGCGGTGTCGGCGAGGCGTTCGGCAACCCACTGGTGACGCGCGAGTATTTCCGCATGGTCGAGCCGATGTTCACGGGCCAGAGCGTGTTCGACTTCGACCACATCGAGGCCCGCGCGAGGAATGCGATGTACCATCTGGGTGTCGGCAATCAGCTCACCGCGTGCCTGGCGGCCATCAACGTCGCGCTGTTCGACGCCATCGCCCGCGGCTTCGGCGTGCGGCTGTGCGACCTGATCGGCGGCTGTGGTACCACGCGCATTCCGGCCTATGCCTCGACCGGGTTCTTCAGCCGCGATCCGGACCGCCAGCTCGAGCACATGCTGGCCGAGGCGGCCGGCCATCCCTACGCCGGCGCCAAGATCAAGATCGGCCGCGGCATCAGGGACGACGTCGCCCGGGTGGAGCTCGCCCGCCAGATGCTTGGGCCGGACAAGCTCCTCATGGTCGATATCAACGGCGCCTACACCGCCGACGTCGCCCTGGAATGCGCGCGCGCCATAGAGCCCTTCGGCATCCATTGGATCGAGGAACCGCTGCCGCCCGGCGATCTGCGCGGCTATGCCGAGCTGCGCGCCCGCTCGCCGATCGCCCTCGCCGCTGGCGAGGCGCATCACACCGTGCGCGATTTTCGCGCTCTGATCGACGGACGCTGCGTCGACATCGTGCAGCCCTCGATCCCCGGCACCGGCGGTCTTACGGAGGCCAGGCGGATCGCCACCCTGGCGCACGCCCAGAACCTCAGGGTAGCGCCGCATGTCTGGGGCGGCGCGATCGGCCTCGCCACCGCCTGCCATTTCATCGCCGCCCTCCCGGCGACGCCGCACACCGACCATCCACCGTATCCGATGATGCTCGAGTACGACATGAGCGATAACGCGTTGCGCACGAGGCTGCTGCGCACGCCGCTCGCGCTGGAGGCCGGCCACGTGCTGTTGCCCGACGGGCCCGGCCTCGGAATCGAGCTCGATCGGGATGCGGTGGAGCGCTACCGGGTGTGCTGATCATTCTCATGCTCCTCCCCAGCGCAGCTGGGGAGGAGCATGAGAGCGCCCATATGCCCTGGCCCGGGCGGGGACAGGAGCATGAGGGGAGACGTGGCCGAATTCCGTGGGATTTGCTGACCGTCGCGGGTCATGCCAAAGTTTCGCCTGACCGAACGAAATGCTCTTGGGGGGATTCGCGCATGAAACAAACAACGCGCCGGGCCTTTGCCGCCGCAGCCGGTCTCGTCACGCTCGGCGTGGCCCTCGGGGCTGCTGCCCAGCAGCCGGTGAAGATCGGCGTCATCTATCCGCTGAGCGGCAACTCGGCGAGCGCCGGCAACTATTCCAAGATGGCGATCGAGGTCGGCGCCGACGTCGTCAACACCGGCAATGCCGAATTGGCCAAGCTCCTGCCCTTGGCCAAGGGCGGCGGGTTGCCGGGCCTCGGCGGTGCCAAGGTGCAGCTGATCTTCGCCGATAACCAGGGCACGCCGGCGGCTGGCCAGAATCAGGCGCTGCGCCTGATCTCCGAGGAGAAGGTGGCAGCGCTGATCGGCGCCTACCAGTCCGGCATCACCGTCACCGCGAGCGCCATCGCCGAGCGCCACGGTGTCCCGTTCCTGACCGCCGAGTCGGTCGCCGCCAACCTGACGGAGCGCGGCTTCAAGTGGTTCTTCCGCACCACCCCGGTCGCCCTCGATTTCGCCCGCGCCTACTCGTCCTTCCTCAAGGAGCAGAAGGCGGCCGGCCAGAAGGTCGGGTCGATCGCGCTGGTGCATGAGAATACCGAGTACGGCAACTCGGTCGCCGGCGTGATCGCCGATCAATTCGGCAAGGACGGCCTGCCGGTCACCCAGAAGATCGCCTATTCGGCGAACTCGAGCGACGTCCAGCCGCAGGTGCTGCAGCTCAAGGAGAAGAACCCCGACGTCGTGATCTTCGTCTCCTATACGTCGGACGCCATCCTCTACGCCAAGACGATGAAGGAGCTGAACTGGAAACCCGCGATCATGATCGCCGACAATGCCGGCTTCAACGATCCCGCCTTCATCAAGGCCATGGGCTCGACGGTCGAAGGCCTGGTCAATCGATCGGCCTATGCCGGCGGCAAGCCGGGCAGCGTGCCGGCGCTCTTCAACGATCTCTACAAGGCGAAGGCGGGCGTCGATCTCGACGACGTCTCCGTGCGCGGGCTGCAGGGCTTCCTGGTGATGGCCGATGCCATCAACCGCGCCGGCTCGACGGAACCCGCCAAGATCCGCGACGCCCTCAAGGCGACCGACCTGCCGGCCAGCCAGATGGCGGCGGGTTACGACGGCGTGAAATTCGACGACAAGGGCCAGAACGTGCTTGCCTCGAGCCTCGTCACCCAGCTGCGCGGAGGCCAGTACCTGGCGATCTGGCCGAAGTCGCGCGCCACCACCGAGGTGATCCTGCCGTACAAGGGCTGGTGAGCGGTCGCAGGGTAGCGTAGGGGCGCGGGCAGGGTGTCGGTCACCCTGGCGCAGGTGATCGTGAGCGGGCTGCTGCTCGGTGCGGTCTATGCCCTGTTCTCATCGGGCCTCACCCTGATCTGGGGCATGATGAACGTCGTCAATTTCGCGCACGGCGACTTCGTCATGCTGGGCATGTACACCGCGGTGGTGATCTGGACGGCGCTGGGCGGCGGACCGTTCGCCGCCGTCCCGGCCGCCGCCATCGTCATCGCCACCCTGGGCGTGCTGAGCTACTTCCTACTGGTCCGCCACATCATGCGGGGGCCGATGCTGGCGCAGATCCTGGGCACCTTCGGCTTGGCGCTGTTCCTGCGCTATGTCGCCTTCTGGACCTTCGGCGCCGACTTCCGCACCTTGCCGGACACGCTGGTCGGCGGCTCGTTCCAGATCGCCGGCATCCGCTTCGAGGGCTCGCGCGTGCTGGCCGGCGGGATGGGCCTCGCGATCACGCTGATCCTGCATCTCGTGCTGACCCACACCGCGGTCGGCAGCCGCATGCTGGCGGTGTCGGAAGATGCGACAGCGGCGCAGCTCATGGGCATCCGGCCGCAGCGCATGCAGGCGCTCGCCTGGGGCATGGCCGGCGCCGCCACCGGCATCGCCGGCGCCCTGATCGCCAACTTCTTCTACACCTCGCCGACTGTCGGCGAGACGCTCGCCATCCTGGCGTTCGTCACCGTCTCGTTCGGCGGCTTCGGCAGCGTCCTCGGCGCGCTGGTCGCCGGCCTGATCATCGGCGTGGTCGAATCGCTGTCGGCCTATCTGGTCGGGCCGGTCTACAAGGACGTCATCGTCTACATCCTGTTCGTGCTGGTGCTGTGGTTCAGGCCGCAAGGCCTGATGGGGAAAGCATGATGGGTGGGGCGTGAAGCGCTATCTGCTGCCCGGCGTGCTGCTGCTGGCGGTGCTCGCCTATCCGCTGCTGGTCGCCGGCTACCCGGTCTACGAGCGGCTGGGCGCGCTGGTGCTGCTGGGGGCGATCGGGGCCTCGGCCTGGAACATCGTCGGCGGCTATGCCGGCCAGGTCTCGGTCGGCCACGCCGTGTTCTTCGGCTTCGGCGCCTATTCGGCGGTGGTGGTCTATACCCATCTCGGCTGGCCGCCGATCGCCGGCGCGCCGCTCGGCATGGTGCTGAGCGTGGCGCTTGCCGCGGTGATCGGCGTGCCGACCCTGCGTCTCTCCGGCCACTATTTCAGCATGGCCACCATCGCTGTCGCCGAGCTCGTACGCGTGCTGAGCTCGACCTCGGAATTCCTCGGCGGTGCGCAGGGTCTCGGCGGGCCGGCCATGCCGCGCACCGTCTTCGATCTCTCCTTCATCTCGGCGACGCCGTTCTACTACATCTTCCTCGGCGTCCTGGCGTTCCTGCTCGGCGTCACGTGGTGGATCGAACGCGGCCGCATGGGCTTCTATCTGCGCGCCATCAAGGATTCGGAACGCGCCGCGCGCTCCCTCGGCGTCTCCTCCGGGCGCTACAAGCTCTATGCCTACATGCTGAGCGGCGCCTTCACGTCGCTCGCCGGCTCGCTCTATCTCTGCATGTTCGGCTTCGTCGATCCCGAATCGGGTTTCGGCATCCTGATCTCGGTGAAGATGGTGGTGATGGCGGCCCTGGGCGGCGCCGGCCAGCTGTTCGGGCCGCTGGTCGGCGCGCTCATCCTGGTGCCGCTCGAAGAGCTGTCGAACAGCTACCTCGGTGGCCGCGGCGCCGGCCTCACCTTCGTGGTCTACGGCGCCATCATCGTGATCATTGCCCGTTTCCTGCCGAGCGGGCTCCTGTCTTTGCTCGAGCGCCGACCCGCAACGCGGCGTTCCTCCGCCAAGTCCGGGATCGCGAGCGGCCATGCTGATTGACGCCCGCAGCGTCACCAAGGCATTCGGCGCCTTCAAGGCGGTCGACGATGCCTCGGTGTCGGTCGAGACGGGCGACATCCTCGGCCTGATCGGCCCCAACGGGGCGGGCAAGTCGACTTTCTTCAACTGCCTGACCGGCGACCTGCCGGTGACCTCGGGCACCGTGACGTTCGACGGTGCCGAGGTGACCCGCCGGCCGCCCGAGGCGCGCGCCGCGCTCGGGCTCGCGCGCACCTTCCAGGTGCCGCTCACCTTCGAATCGATGTCGGTGCTCGACAACGCCACGATCGGCGCCCTGCTGCGTCATCACAACGCCCGCGAGGCGCGCGCCAAGGCGCGCGAGGTGCTGCAGCGGGTCGGGCTCGGCGGCGTGGTCGATGCGCCGGCGCGCAGCCTCGGCACGCCCGGCCGCAAGCGCCTGGAGATCGCCCGCGCGCTGGCTTCCGAACCCAAGGCCCTGCTGCTCGACGAGGCAATGGCCGGGCTGACGCCGGCCGAGGTTCACGAGGCGATCGAGCTGGTGCGGCGCATCCATGGCGGCGGCATCACCATCGTGATTGTCGAGCACATCATGGAAGTCATCGTCTCGCTGGCGCAGCGCGTCGTCGTCTTCCATCAGGGCCGCGAGATCTCGCGCGGCACGCCGCGCGAGGTGACGAGCGATCCCCGGGTGATCGAGGCCTATCTCGGCCGCCGCCGCGTGCGCCACGCGACCGAGCCATGAGCTCCAGGGCGCCTTTGCTGCGCATCGAGCACCTGCAGGTGCGCTACGGCGACCTGATCGGCGTCGCCGACGTGTCGCTCGACGTGCCGGCGGGCTCGGTGGTGGCCCTGTTGGGCTCCAATGGCGCCGGCAAGACGACGACGCTCAATGCCATCGCCGGCATCGTTCCGGTCTCGGCGGGGAGCGTGACCTTCGGCGGCGAGAACATCGCGGGCCTGCCGGCCTTCGCGGTGGTGCGCAAGGGGCTGGCGCTGTCGCCCGAGGGCTGGCGCCTGTTCACCCAGCAGAGCGTCGAGAACAATCTGATGCTGGGCGCGACGCCGCTCGCCGACCGCAGCCGGATCGCGCGCCTGCTGGAGCGTGTCTATTCGGTGTTTCCGCGGCTCGCCGAGCGGCGCAAGCAGCGCGCCGGGACGATGTCGGGCGGCGAGCGCCAGATGCTGGCGGTGGGCCGCGCCCTGATGAGCGATCCCAAGCTGCTGCTGCTCGACGAGCCCAGCCTGGGGCTGGCGCCGGCCATCGTCGATTCGATGTACGACGCGTTCGCCAATCTCCACAAGGACGGCCAGACCATCCTGCTGGCCGAGCAGTCGGTCGATCTGGCCCTGGAAGCGGCCGACCATGCCTATGTCCTGCAGGTCGGGCGCACCGTGCTCGAGGGCCCGGCGCGCGACCTGGCGACCAACCCCGACGTGCAGCGGATCTATCTCGGGGTCTAGTGGCACGCCGTCGCCGGGATGCCCGACCGCGATCGTGACCGTCAGATATGCGGGCATCGGCAGGAGCAAGATCCGGGCTGCTCATGACGCCGTCGCTCAAAAGTTGTAGACTTGCGGCATAACGGGGGAGAACGCCATGCCGATGACCAATCGTCTTTACGCCGAGTTCCTGGGGACTGCCTGGCTGGTGTTGGGAGGGTGCGGCAGCGCTGTCCTGGCGGCGGCGTTTCCCCAGCTCGGCATCGGCTTTGTCGGCGTGTCGCTGGCCTTCGGGCTCACTGTGCTGACCATGGTCTATGCCCTGGGCCCGGTGTCGGGCGGGCACTTCAATCCGGCGGTGACCGTCGGGCTGGCCTTCGGGGGGCGCTTTCCCTGGGGCGAGGTCGTCCAGTACGTCGTCGCCCAGGTGCTGGGCGGGATCGCCGGCGCCGCGATCCTCTATGTCGTCGCGACCGGCAAGGCCGGCGCCGACATTGGCGGCTTCGCGACCAACGGCTATGGCGATCTGTCGCCCGGCAAGTACGGCATGGTGGCGGCACTGGTCATCGAGATCGTCCTGACGTTCGGCTTCGTGACGGTGATCCTGGGCGCCACCGACGACAAGCGCTCCCATCCCGCCGCTGCCGGCCTGGCGATCGGCCTCTGCCTCACCTTGATCCACCTCGTCAGCATCCCGGTGACGAACACGTCGGTGAATCCCGCACGCAGCACGGCACCGGCCCTGTTCGTCGGCGGCGCGGCGCTGTCGCAGCTCTGGCTGTTCTGGGTGGCGCCCCTGGTCGGCGGCGCGCTCGGTGGCCTGGCTTATGGCTTGACGGGACGCCGCGACTGAACAAAGGAGTTTGGACATGAGAATCGCCAAACCCGTCGTCGTTGCCGCTTTCATGATCCTGCTGCCATCGCTTGCCTGGCCGCAGGACATGTCGGTCGATTTCCGGCTTGCCGCAGCCCCGAACAACATCCAAGGCTGCATTGCCGCCGATCCGCAATTCACCCGCGTGCATACCTTCACCCTGAAGGGCGGCCAGGCCGAGCTCATCGCACCCGGCGGCATCCACACCAAGCTGAAGCTGGCGAAGCCGAACGTCTACGAGACCGACTACGAGCTCGGCCGCTTGAACCTGCATCTCGTCGCCGACCTCGCGGCGAGCCCGCCGTCGCTCACCGTCACCGAGAAGAATCTCGGCTGCAAATGGATGGGCGTGAAGCGATAGGTCGGCTGCTGCGCCCGCGCTTTCGCCCGCGCGTGCCATGAAGCCGTTCCGCTGGTCCGTCCCCTTCAGCATCACGATCCTCGCGCTGATGGCGCTGATCCTGGCGCCGCTGGCCGCCGCCTTGCTGTGGCTCGGCTGGCGCTCGGTGAGCTTCGTCGAGCGGCTGAGCGGCGATCAGCGCGTGATCGTTCTCGAGGAGGCGATCGAGCGTTTTGTCTCCAACGGTCTGCGCGGCGTCGTCGCGGTCGGGCAAACGCTGGCCGAGACGCCGATCTTCCGGATCGATCGCGGCGCGGAGGCCGACGACGAGCGTCGCCGCCAGCTCGCCGCGTCGCTGACCCACCATCCGCTGGTCGGCGCGGCCTATGTCGGCTTTCGCGATGGACGCTTTCTGTACGTCGGACGGCCGGAAGCATACTGGGAAATGCCGCGCGCGCCGTTCGAGGATCAGAAGCCGGGCACGGTGCAGGTGCTCACCATCGAGGGAAGCGCGAACGAGCGGCGGGAGACCTGGTGGTTCCAGGAGCCGGATGGATCGCGCAGCAAGACGCGTGTGCAGCCGGCCGGGTACGATCCCCTGAGCCGGCCCTGGTACATCGACACGATGCGTGCCGGCAAGGCGATGCTGACACCCCCCTATCGTTTCGTCCAGTCGGGCAGGTTCGGGGTCTCGGTCGGGGTGCCGCTGGCCGACAACGAGGGGGTCATCGGCTTCGATTTCACCCTGCACGCCCTCTCGGAGTTGCTCAACGCCTACAAGATCACCGAGAACGCCGTGATCATGGTGGGCCACAGCCTGAGCAACGTGGTGGTCCAGTCCGAACCCTGCCCGCCGGGGGCGCAAGGCTGCCTGCGCGGTGACGAGCAGGCCCGAGAAATCCTGCGCCGCACCATCCGCGAGACGATCGAAGAGGATCGCCGCATCGATCGCGAGATCACCATCGATGGAAGTGCCTACCGCCTGATCGTGCACCGCATGGCGCCAGGCTTCGGGCAGCGCTTCATCGTCGCGGCGGCGGTGCCGCAGGCGGAGCTCCTCGCCGCTTCGCGGACGTTGATCGCGCGGGCGGCGATCGCGGCGGCGATCGCGGTCGCCCTTGCCATCGTCGCGGCCCTGGTCGCGTCGTGGCTGGTGTCACGCTCGATCGCGCGCATTGCCGCCAAGACCGAGCAGATTCGCAGCCTCGATTTCTCGGATCGCGTGCCGGTGCGCAGCCACATCACGGAGGTCGCACGCCTGTCGGGTTCAGTCGAACGCATGCGCGAGGGGCTGGAAGTCTTCGGCCGCTACGTGTCGAAAAACCTGGTGCAGCAGGTGATGCGTTCGCCCGAGAGCTCGGGCGTCGGCGGCGTCCGCCGCGACGTCACCGTGATGTTCACCGACATCGAAAGCTTCTCGCTGCTGAGCGAGAGGATGGAGCCCGAGATCCTGACCGACCGCCTGTCGCGCTATTTCGATGCGCTGGGCACCGCCATATCGGCCAACAAGGGAACGATCGACAAGTATATCGGCGACAGCATCATGGCGTTCTGGAACGCGCCGGAGCCCGATCCCGATCATGTCGCCAATGCCTGTCGCGCCGCTCTCCAGGCTGCCGCCGCCAGCAACCGGCTGCGGGAAAAGTGGGCGGCGCGCGGCCGCCCGACCTTCCGCACCCGCTTCGGCCTCCATACCGGCCGGGCGGTGGTCGGCAATGTCGGCGCGCGCGAGCGCATCAACTACACGCTGGTCGGTCCGGTCGCCAATCAGGCGTCGCGGATGGAAGGGCTCAACAAGGTCTACGGCACCGAGATCCTGGCGAGCGGCGAGGTCGTGCAATTGACCGCCGATCGCTTCCTGTGGCGGCATATCGACCGGATCGTCGCCGCCGGCACGACCGAGGCGCACGAGATCTACGAGCCGCTCGGCGAGATCGACGAGAGCGGTCGCCATTGCGAATTCCTGGCGCGATGGCACCGCGGCCATGCCGCCTACGATGCCGGACGCTTCGAGGCGGCGCTGGCGGGATTTCGCGCCGCCGCAGAGCTCCGACCGGATGACGGCCCCACCAGGGTCTTCATCGCGCGCTGCGAGGCGTTTATGCGCGACGGCCCGCCTCGCGATTGGGACGGAACCTGGCACTTCGACCGCAAGTAGCCAGGCTCAGTAGCGTACGGTGACTCCGAGCGTGACGAAGCGCGTGCTGGTGTGGTCGAAGTAGGTGCCGACCAGCAGGTCGAAGTCGAACGGCTCGCGCCCCCAGATGGTTGGCGTGAATCGCAGCCCCACCTGGGAGCCGACGAGTCCGCCCTGGGTGCGACCGAACCCCTCGAGCATCAGTTGCAGGCCGCCGCCGACATTGGCCTCGACCTGGGCGCCATAGAAGGCGGCGTGAGGGACGTCCGATTGCAGATAGCTCCAGCCCCCATTGAAATTGAGCCGGACCCTTTCGTTGAGCTGGTAGGTCACCAGTGCCAGAAGCTGGGCATAGCCCAGATCGCCGGTCCGCATGTTGACGCCGGCATTGAGGCCGAGGCCGATGCCCAGCCCGGTCTTCTCGACCGACTGGAAATTGACCTTCATCGCCGGCCCGAGCAACGGCCCGGCGATGAACTGGTCCCAGTAATGCTGGTAGGCGGCGCCGATTTCCAGCCAGGGCATCTTCAAGGTGGTACAGGCTGGCGCCAGGTTGAAGTAACCATCTCCCGGAATGAAGCGGGTGGCCCAAGTTTCCAGATGGCAGACGCCCGGCGTCTCGACCTCGGCGTCGTCGACGATGTGGGGACCGCCCGCCGCCAGAGCACCGAAGGTAGTCCAAACAACGAGAAGGCAGAGGAGGGCAAAAAGACGAAGCTGTGTCACGTCGGCTCTACAATCGGCGCGTCGTGTTACAGGCTTCGGACAAGACGACCGCCTTCGGCAGATCTGGAAGTTCCAAGTCTCAGGCCTTCATCAGGGTTCTGACATGCGTCGACACCGATTCGGCCAGTGCCTCCAGGTCATAGCCGCCTTCGAGCATGGAGACGAGCCGTCCGCCCGCTCGCCGATCGGCGAGCGCCAGCAGCTCCTCGGTCAGCCAGACGAAGTCCTCGGTCTCGACCTCGAGCTGGGCCAGAGGATCGGCGGCATGGGCGTCGAAGCCCGCCGAGACGATGACGAGATCCGGTGAGAACCGGTCGAGCGCCGGCAGGATGCGGTCGTGCCAGGCGGCGCGGAACAGGCTGCCGCCGGAGCCGGGGGACAGCGGCACGTTGACGACGTTGTTGGCGATCCCGGTTTCGCTCGCAAAGCCGGTTCCAGGATACAGCGGATACTGATGCGAGGACGCATAGAACAGCGACGGATCGGGCTCGACGACGGCCTGCGTTCCCTGGCCGTGATGGACGTCGAAATCGACGATGGCGACGCGCTCCGCGCCGTAGCGGGCCTGGGCATGGCGGGCGCCGATGGCGACGCTGTTGAACAGGCAGAAGCCGCCGGGAACATCCGGTGAGGCGTGATGGCCCGGCGGGCGGACCGCGGCGAAGGCCGTGCGTACCCGGCCGGTCATCACCGCATCGACGCCGGCGATGGCGGCGCCGGCGGCATGCAGCACGGCCTGGGCGCTGCCGCCGCTCATGACGGTGTCGCCGTCGACCTGGACGCGCTCGCCAGGACCCGGGCGGATGCGCAGGATCGCCTCGACGTAGTCGTCGGGGTGAACACGGGTCAATTCTTCGCGCGAGGCGACGGGCGCCTGAAGGCGCGGCTGGCCCGCAAAGTCGGCGTCGTCCAGGGCCGCCGCGATGGCGCGCAGTCGGTCCGGCCGTTCAGGGTGATAGGGCCCGGTGTCGTGCTCGAGGAAAGATGGATGGCTGATCAGCAGGGTCGCCATGGCTCCTCGCCTAGAATTTGACCATCAGACGGCCGCTGAAGAAGTGCGCCGGTCCGCGCACTGCATTGTAGGCCGGGTTGCCGATGAACTGGTAGTCGGCGGTCGCATAGACCCCCTTGGCGAGCTGCAGGGAGTAGTAGGCCTCGGCGACGACCTCCGTCGCATAGGTGAGCGCCCCGTCGCCTGCCGTGAGCCCCAACCCGCCATTCGCCAGGAAGCTGGCATGTCCCGCCGACACGCCGTTCAGCGCCCCGGCAATGCCGACCGTGTCGTCCGGCCGGCCCCAGGCGCTGCCCTTGATCGACAGGCCCGCCGAGAAGCTGGTGTCGATGTCGGTGAAGGCCAGGATCTCGCTGCGGCCGTCGTTCCAGCTGAACCGGGCGAAGGCGCCGACGTCGTCGGTCAGCTCCTGGTCGATGCTGACGTAGAAGCCCCATTTGGTGCGGGCCTGGCGGGTGAGCGGGATGGTGTCGTTTGCGCTGAGCCCGGGATACTGCGGGATCAGGGCAACGGCATCCGAGTAGGAACCGGCCCAGGCGCGGGTCGCCCACAGGCCGAGCCGCGTCGTGCCCTTGCGATCGAACGGCTGGTAGCGCACCTCCAGCTCGCCGACGACTCCGCTGCGATTGACGATGTCGAGGTCGTAGACGTTGGTGTCGGGCTGGTTGGCGACCAGGAAGTAGCCGGCCCGCAGCGCCCAGCTCGGCTGGTTCAGCTCGGCGGTCACGCCCCAGCTGAAGCCGACGCTGTCGGCCGGATAGTCGAACGCAGCGCCGCTCCAGATCGACCAGTTGAGGAAGTCCACCCGCGGGTCGTTGGCGTAGGCGTTGTTGTCGAAAAAATCCTGCACGGCGTACTTGCCGGCGTAGATCGAGATGCGCGAGATGTCGCGCTCGCCCGACAACTGCATCTGATCGCTTTCGACCTTCTCGCGTTCGCCGCCCATCCCGAAGGTCTGGGCGAGGTAGAGGCGCGAGGTGTTGTAGCGCGGGTATGGGAACGCGCGCTGCGCCTCGCCGTTGGGAAAGCCGCCGGCGCCGGTGGTCAGGGCAACCCCGTAGCCCTGCAGCAGCTCGGGATTGTAGTAGAGCTCGCCGCCTTTCCACAGCCGCACGCCGATGAAGGCCGAGGTGCCCCAGGTCTCGCGGCTCTGGCCGACGGCGGGAAGGCTGTTCGGGCCGTCGTAGGGTGCGCGGATCGCCGGATAGCCCTGGTAGACGAACACGCTCTGGCCGTGGACCTCGAATGTCCCCGGGCCGCGATCGTCGGCTTTCTTGTCGTCCTCCTCGGGTTGGCCGAAGCGATAGTTCATGCCGAAGCGGATGCGCTGCAGATCGTACTGCGAATCGTAGCGCGACGGCGCCGATGCGAAGTTGAAGCCGGTCCAGCCAAGCTTTGTGTAGAGGTACTCGGCGCGTACCGACCAGCGCGGGTCGATGCGATAGTCGATACCGGCGCCCAGGGCGTATCCCAGGCGGATGTTGGACGGGTTGCCGTCCTCGTTGCCGGTGGTGAGATCGATGCGCGAGAAGCGCGTGCTCGCCCAGGCGATGCCGCCCGTCAGGTAAGGGGTGAAACGCCCGAAATCGTAGCCGACCTGGCCGCGCAGCGTGGCCAGCCATTCGTATTCCTCGCTGACATAGCCCGAGCTGGTGGCGCGGTAGGACAGGACCTTCGAGGCGTCCTCGTAATTGGGGAACGAGAAATCGAGCTCGATGCCCAGCATCAGGCGCGCCGGCGTCACGTATTCCCAGCCGCCCTGGACGCCGCCGAACAAGGCGCCGTAGGGGTTGGTGCCGCCCGCCACCGCCGAGCCGATCGGATCGTCGAGGGTGGCGGTCGCGGTGCCGAACATCAGGCCGACATGGGCGCCGGCGTAGAACGACCCGCCGGTCCGCTGCTTCTCCTCCTCCGCTCCAGCCTGCAGGACGGGTTGGAATACCGCCAGCATCGAGGCGATGGCGATGCCGAGTCTCCGCGCCCCCCATGCTCCCAAATCAGACGCTCCATGCTGCTGCCCGATGCCTGCAACCGGGCATTTCCATTTGCTTTTCCTTTACCTTGAGAGGCGTCGCAAAGCGACGATAAGATGCCTGTCTGTCGTCTGAAGTGAGGTCACATGTTGCGTTCGCTCGTCGTTGCCGCCCTGTCCTTGGGAGCAACCGAGGGATTTGCCCAGGAAACCAGCTTTCTGCTGATCAATGGCACCAGCTACCCGATCAGCCAGATGTCGATATCGCCGACCGACCTGGGCTTCTGGACCCCCAACGTGCTGCAGGGGCCGCCCGTCGCGGCCGGCGCGCGTCGCCAGGTGACGTTCAATGCCCCGACGACCTACTGCCAGGCCGATATGCGGATCGGGTTCGCCGACGGCGGCGCGCCGGCGGTATGGGGAAACCTGAACATCTGCACGCTGAGCAAGATCAAGCTGCTCTACGATCGCATGAGCGGCGTGACGACGGCGAGCTACGACGAGTAGGGCACTGCGACGGGAAAGCGTTTACGGCGCAAGCGTCGGGCTCGGGATGACAATATTGCCGAACGTGCCTATCTCCTGAATTGAAGCGGTTCCTGCGACGGGAACACGGATAGCGAAGAGCACCATGGCAAACGATACCGGACTGCCCTTCCTGCACGAGACGCCGGCACCGGGGGCGCTGCCACTCGGCGGCGAGCCGCTCGGCCTGCCGTTCGACAACAGCTATGCCCGCCTGCCCGACCGCTTCTACGCGCGCCTGGCGCCGACCCCGGTCGACGCGCCACGTCTGGTGAAGCTCAACCTTGGCCTCGCCGAGGAACTCGGCCTCGATGCCGTGGCCCTGTCGTCCGAGGAGGGCGTCGCCACGCTGGCCGGCAACCGGATCGCCACCGGATCGGATCCGATCGCGCTCGCCTATGCCGGGCACCAGTTCGGCAACTTCGTGCCGCAGCTCGGCGATGGCCGCGCCATCCTGCTGGGCGAGGTCGTGGACCGGGAGGGCCGGCGGCGCGACATCCAGCTCAAGGGCTCGGGACCGACGCCGTTCTCGCGTCGTGGCGACGGGCGGGCGGCCGTCGGGCCGGTGCTGCGCGAGTACATCGTCAGCGAGGCGATGGCGGCGCTCGGCATTCCGACCACGCGCTCGCTCGCCGCCGTGCTGACCGGCGAGCCGGTGTATCGCGAGACCGCGCTGCCCGGCGCGGTGCTGACCCGCGTGGCGTCGAGCCATATCCGGGTCGGCACGTTCCAGTTCTTCGCCGCGCGCGAGGATGTCGAGGCGTTGCGACTGCTCGCCGATCACGTCATCGACCGCCACTATCCCGACGCAAGCGGCGAGGCCCAGCCCTATCGCGCCCTGTTCGAGCGCGTGATCGCCCGCCAGGCCGAGCTGGTGGCGAGATGGATGCTGGTCGGGTTCATCCACGGCGTCATGAATACCGACAATTGCTCGATCGCCGGCGAGACGATCGACTACGGGCCGTGTGCGTTCATGGACCATTACGATCCCAAGACCGTGTTCAGCTCGATCGATCACGGCGGCCGTTATGCCTATGCCAATCAGCCGCGCATCGCCCATTGGAACCTGGCGCGCTTCGGCGAGACGCTGCTGCCGCTGATCGCGGACGATGCCGAGGCCGCGCTGGCGATCGCCAACGAATCGCTGGGCAGCTATGAGCGACTGTACGGCGAGGCCCTGATGTCGGGCATGCGCCGCAAGATCGGCCTGTTCACGGCGGAGGAGGGCGACGCGGCCCTCATCCAGGACCTGCTGAACGCCATGGCGGAAAGCGAAGCGGATTTCACGCTGACCTTCCGCCGCCTCGATCCCGAGCTCGACATTTCCGCCCGTGCGCTGTTCTCGAAACCCGAGTCCTATGACGCGTGGGCGCCGCGCTGGCGCGAACGGCTGGCGCATGAGCCGCAGGATGCGGCGACGCGGCGCCAGACGATGCGCTCGGTGAACCCCGCCTACATCCCACGCAATCACCGCGTTGAGGCCGCCCTGGCGGCCGCGATCGAGGAGGATTATGCGCCGTTCGAGGAGCTGCTGTTGGTGCTGGCGCGGCCGTTCGAGGACCGTCCCGAATATGCCGCCTACGCCGAGCCGCCCGCTGCCGAGCAGCGTGTGTGTCAGACGTTCTGCGGCACCTAGAACGTGATTGGTTTATGTGGAACCGGCTCGGTTTTCATTCTGTCATCCTGAGCGCAGCGAAGGATCTCATCGCCAGAAGTTTCAAAGTGCTCCCGTTGTAGGCGGCGATGAGGTCCTTCGCTGCGCTCAGGACGGCAGAAGGTCGAACGTGACCTAGGGGACGGCGTTACAAGTCCTGAAGCGCTGACGCGAGGCGGGCGAATCCCTCGTCGTTTGCCGGCAGGCCGAACCGCAACAAGGTCGGCCGATCGGCGAAGCGCCTGACGTGAATGCCGTGCCGGGCGAGAGCGTCGGCTACCCGTGACGCCTCGCCATGCTCGGCAAGCCTGAATAGGATCGTTCCGCCCAGGACCCTGCAGCCGGCTGCCTTCAGCAGCGTGTCGAGCCTTTCACTATGCGTCGACAGACGCCGGCCGGCTGCGTCCAGCCAGGCATCGTCCGCCAGGGCCTGCCGGCCGATCTCCAGGGCGGGACCGGATACGGCCCAGGGCCCGAGCGCGCCGCGCAGCCGCTGCACCAGTGTCGGCGCGGCAATGGCGAAGCCCAGGCGCACTCCCGCCAGACCATAGGTCTTGCCGAATGAACGCAAGATGACCGCGTTGCCCGGCAGCGCGCCAGCCAGGCTGGCCTGCGCCGGCAGGAAGTCGACGAAGGCCTCGTCGACGACCAGCAGGGCCGCTTTGACGGCGCGCAGGGCGTCGGCGGGAACGAGCCGGCCCGTGGGGTTGTCGGGATTGACGAGCACCACCACGTCGGCGCCTTCCGTGGCGGCGAGGTCGGCAACAACAGAAACCTCGTGGCCCTCGCGGCGCCAGCACAGCGCATGCTCGGCGTATGTGCGACCCAAGATGGCAACCCTGGATCTCGGCTGCAGGCGCGGCAGGAGCTGGATCAGCGCCTGGGTGCCGGGGGCGGCGACGATGGTGGCGCCGCTGCCGACGCGATAACGCCGCGCCGCGGCAGCGAGCAGCGCCTCTTCGGCCGCACGCGAGGGCAGGCGTGACCAGCCTTCCGCCGGCAGGATGCCGATGGGGTAGGGGACCGGGTTGATCCCGGTCGACAGGTCGATCCAGGGGCGAGGCGCCTGGGGATATCGATGGCCCAGCGCCTCGAGATCGCCGCCGTGCTCGATCGGTTTTTCCGCCGCCGCCGTCATGATAGGCACGTCTGCCATGTTCGCCGAGCTCGCCCTCATTGCCGTCGCGACCGAAGCGATCATCGGTTATCCGGACGCGGTCTATCGACTGGTCGGTCACCCGGTGACCTGGATCGGGCGGCTCATAACATGGTGCGACCAGGCATGGAATTCGCCCCACCGATTCGACGACCAGCGCCGTGGACGAGGCGTGCTTGTTCTCCTGCTCCTGATCGCCGTGGCCGTGGTCGCAGGCCTCGTGATCACACACCTCGTCGACCAGATCTTGCCGTCGTCGTCGGCGTTGCTGGTCTGCGGCGTGCTCGCCAGCAGCCTGCTCGCCCAGCGCAGCCTCGACACGCACGTGCTCGCCGTCGCGACGGCTCTTGAACAAGGCGGCCTGGAGGCGGGCAGGCAGGCGGTGTCTCATATCGTCGGCCGTGACACCCGATCGCTCGACGAGGCCGCGGTGTGCCGCGCGGCGATCGAGAGCCTGGCCGAGAATTTTTCCGATGGCGTTGTCGCGCCGCTGTTCTGGATGGTGGTCGGCGGGCTGCCGGGCGCGCTGGCCTACAAGGCGATCAACACCGCCGACAGCATGATCGGGCACAAGTCCGAGCGCTACCTTGCCTTCGGCTGGGCGTCGGCGCGATGCGACGATCTCGTCAATCTGCCGGCGTCCCGCCTGTCGGCCCTGTGGCTGGCGCTTGCCGCCGCGCTGCTCGGCCTGTCGCCGCGCGCGGCACTGGCGACGGTGTGGCGCGATTCGGCACACCACAGGTCGCCCAACGCCGGCTGGCCGGAAGCGGCGATGGCCGGCGCTTTGACCATCCGTCTCTCCGGCCCGCGCATGTACCACGGCGTGCCCGTGCAGGAGCCTTGGGTGGGCGAGGGGACCAGCGATCTGACGGCGCAGCACATCCGCGCGGCGTTGATGCTCTATCGTGTCGCGTGCGGTCTGCAGATCGCGGTGCTCGTCGCGCTGATGATCAGCCTGGAAGGGTGATTCTGGGCGGGCGCGCCAGCGCGAGCAGCCGGTCGCAATCGATGGCGCGCTCGAGATGGTCGGCCAGCAGATCGAGAGTGGCGTCGATTGCCGGCTCGTAGGCGAGATTGGACGCCTGAACGCCGATGCGCTGCAGCCAGTGGCGGCGCTGACGGTCATCCGTCATCAGCCCGTGGATGTAACAGCCCGAGATGTGGCCATCGGCGCTGCTGATGCCGTCCAAGCGTCCGTCGGCAAACCTGAGCAGGGAGCGATCGCCTTCCGGGCTCGGGTCGTGCGTCGTTCGCCCGACATGCATTTCGTAGCCCTTGAACGGCACCGCGCCGGCGACCGTCTCGCCCGCAGTCTCGATCAGGATCTTGTCGCCTTCGAGCACCGTGTCGATGTCGAGCAGGCCGAGGCCGTCGACCGTTGCCGGCGGGCCCTCGATGCCGCCGGGGTCGGCGATCGTGCGGCCGAGCATCTGGTAGCCGCCGCAGATGCCCAGCACATGACCGCCGCGGCGCAGATGCGCCGCCAAGTCGATGTCCCAGCCGGCCTGCCGCAGGGACGCAAGGTCGGCGATGGTCGCCTTCGATCCGGGCAGGATGACCAGCATGGCATCGCCCGGGATGGCCTCGCCGGGTCGCAGGAACGCCAGGTCGACGGTCGGCTCCAGGCGCAGCGGATCGAAATCGTCGAAGTTGGCGATGCGCGGGTAGGCGAGGATGGCGATCCGCACGCGGTCCCCGCCAGCGGGCGCGCTGCGCCCGGGAATCCCGAGGGCGTCTTCGGCCGGCAACCGGCCCGCGTCCTCGAAGAACGGCACTAGCCCCAAGGCATGCCAGCCGGTGTGCCGGGCGATCGTCTTCATGCCGTCGTCGAACAGCGTGGGATCGCCGCGGAAGCGATTGACGATGAAGCCCACGATCATGGCTGCATCGGCCGGATCGATCACGGCCTTGGTTCCCACCAGGCTCGCGATCACGCCACCGCGGTCGATGTCGCCCAGCAGCACGACCGGGACGTCGGCGGCGCGGGCAAAACCCATGTTGGCGATATCGGAAGCGCGCAGGTTGACCTCCGAGGCCGAGCCGGCGCCTTCGACCAGGACCAGGTCGGCGGTGGCGGCCAGCCGGGCGAAGCTGTCGAGCACCGCCTCGAGCAGCCGGGGCTTCATCGACTGGTACTCGCGCGCCTTGGCGTTGCCCACGACCTTGCCCTGCACGACGACCTGGGCGCCGATCTCGCTCTGGGGCTTCAGCAGCACGGGGTTCATGTGGACGCTCGGCGGGACGCGAGCGGCGCGCGCCTGCAACGCCTGGGCACGGCCGATCTCGCCGCCGTCCGCCGTCACCGCGGCATTGTTCGACATGTTCTGCGGCTTGAACGGCCGGACACTGAGGCCGCATCGGGTGAAGGCGCGCGCGAGACCGGCGACGATCAGCGACTTGCCGACATCGGAGCCTGTGCCCTGGATCATGAGGGCGCGGGCGGCCATCAGAACTCGATGCCTTCCTGGGCTTTCACGCCTGACGCGAAATGGTGCTTCACCAAGGTCATCTCGGTGACGAGATCGGCGGCCTCGATGAGCTCGGGCTTGGCGTTGCGACCGGTGACGACGATGTGCTGGTCGGGCCGGCGCGCCTTCAAGGCCGCGACCACCTCGCCGATCGCGAGATGGTCGTAGCGCAACGCGATGTTGAGCTCGTCGAGCACGATCAGCCGGATGGCGGGATTGGCCATGAGCTCGCGCGCCTTCGCCCAGGCACGCTGCGCCGCCTCGACGTCGCGATTGCGATCCTGGGTCTCCCAGGTGAATCCTTCACCCAGCGTGTGCCATTCGACCTGATCGCCGCCCAGGCGCTCGATGGCGGTCCGCTCCCCCGTCTGCCAGGCGCCCTTGCCGAACTGTACGACGCCGCACTTGAGGCCGCGCCCGATGGCGCGCACCAGCAGGCCCCAGGCTGCCGTCGATTTGCCCTTGCCCTTGCCGGTATGGACGATCAGCAGGCCCTTCTGCACGGTCTTGCTCGCGACCTCTGCGTCCTGGATCGCCTTGCGGTTGGCCATCTTCGCCTTGTGACGGGCGGTGTCGTCGGTTTCAGCGGCCATCGTCGCCTGCCTTCCAGTTCGGGGGCCGCACAATGGGCGGCCGAACCGCGACCAGCAAGCCAGTTGACGGGGCTTCGTCGGGGCCCCTATCAAGCAACCGACGGTGCCCCTCACGGGGATCAAAAGGGAACGCGGTGCGATCACACTCCGCGGCTGCCCCCGCAACTGTAGTCGGCAAGCCAAGGGCCAGAATACCACTGGGAAACCGGGAAGGTGGCCGGCGGCGAGGACCCGAGAGCCAGGAAACCTGCCGTCGCATCGCCGTTCCGAGCCGCTGCGCGGGGAGTCGCAGAGGTCAGGCAAACCCGGGGCCGTTGCGGCATCGGGCTCCGTCGGGCGGCATTGAGTCGGGTCTTGCTGGATCCGCGACGACGGAGGAAGCCATGATGTCTTCGATTGCCAGGCTCGGGGCTTGCGCCGGGATCGCCACCTTGTCGATGCAGACTCCCGCCTTCGCCCATCACGTCATGGGCGGCAAGCTGCCCCAGACCTTCCTGCAATGCTTTCTGTCGGGGCTCGGTCATCCCGTGATCGGCATCGATCATCTCGCCGCCATCGTCGGCGCCGGCCTTCTGGCGGCGCTCGCCCGGCGCGGCGCCGCGCCGCTGCTCGCCTTCAGCGCCGCCCTGGTCGCTGGCGTCGGCGTGCATCTCGCGGGCGCCGACGTCCCCGTCAGCGAGCTGCTGGTCGGCCTCTCGACCATTGCGATCGGCGTGCTGGTCGTGTTGCGTCAGTCGATGAGTTCAGCCGCAGCCGCGGCCCTGTTCGCCATCGTCGGTCTCCTGCATGGCTATGCGCTGGGCGAATCGATTGTCGGCGCCGAGCCGGCGCCGTTGGTCGCCTATCTTGCCGGCCTGCTGGTCATCCAGACCGCCATCGCGTTCGCAGCCTACGCGTTGCTCGTGCGCCTGCCGGCGCGCGCCATGGCGATGACCATCGCCGGCCTCGTGATGGTGCTGGCCGGCGGGATGACGGCGGCGGTCGCGACCGGCCTGATCGGCTGAGCATCCGTGGCATCCTCCACGCTCCATGTCTGCGTCACCTGCCGCAGCGAGACGACCGCGCCTGACGCGGAGCGGCCTGGAGCGCGCCTTCTCGCGGCCATCGAACGGCGGCCTGTATCCGAGCGCGCCGGCGTGACCGTCGTCGGCGTCGCCTGCCTGTCCAACTGCCAGCGCGGTTGCAGTGCTGCCGTGACAGGCGCGGACAAATGGACCTACGTCATCGGCGGTCTCGATCCCGATCTTCATGCCGGGGACATCCTCGAATTCGCGCGCCAGCATCACGCCCACGAGCAGGGCCTGCCGGTATGGCGCGAGCGGCCTGACCACATCCGAAAGAACACGATCGCGCGGGTGCCACCGCTGCAGCGGCACAAGGAGCAGACATGAGCATCGCCAAGGTCCCCTGCACCATCGTCACCGGCTTCCTGGGGGCCGGCAAGACGACGCTCGTGCGTCACGTGCTGGAGAATGCCGACGGACGGCGGCTTGCCGTGATCGTCAACGAGTTCGGCGACGTCGGCATCGATGGCGAGATCCTCAAGAGCTGCGGCATCGAAAGCTGCCCGGAGGATGCGATCGTCGAGCTGGCCAACGGCTGCATCTGCTGCACCGTCGCCGACGATTTCGTGCCGGCGCTGAAGGGCCTGCTCGACCGGCCGTCGCCGCCCGAGCACATCGTCATCGAGACGTCGGGTCTGGCGCTGCCCAAGCCGCTGGTGAAGGCGTTCAACTGGCCCGAAATAGCCTCGCGCGTCACCGTCGACGGCGTGGTCGCCGTGGTCGATGGCGCGGCGGTGGCGGCCGGCCGCTTCGCCGACGATCCCGCGGCGATCGCGCGCCAGCGCGTCGAGGATTCCTCGCTCGATCACGACAACCCGCTCGAGGAGGTGTTCGAGGACCAGATCCTGTGCGCCGACCTGGTGATCCTGAACAAGGCCGACCTGATGTCGGCCGACGATGTCGCCAGCGTGACTGGCCAGATCGGCAAGACGCTGCCGCGTGCGGTCAAGGTCGTCGAGGCCGAGAACGGCGAGGTGCCGATCACCGTTCTGCTGGGTCTGGGCGCCAAGGCCGAGTCCGACCTGGCGAGCCGGCCGTCGCATCACGAGCTCGAGGGTGAGCACGACCACGATGATTTCGACACCTTCATCATCGACCTGCCCGCCTTCGCCTCGCCGCAGGCCCTGGTCGATCGCATGGTGACGGCAGCCGAGCAGCACGACATCCTGCGCATGAAGGGCTTCGTCGATATCGCCGGCAAGCCGATGCGGCTGCTGGTGCAGGGAGTCGGCGCGCGCATCCAGCACCAGTTCGATCGCAAATGGTCGGCCGGCGAGGCGCGGCAGGGCCGGTTGGTGGTGATCGGCGAGCAGGGCTTCGATCGCGACGCCATCCGCGCCTTGATCGCTGGCTAGCGCGGGACCGGAAGGCACGCGGCATGCACGTCCTCGCGACCGAGCTCGCGACGCTGGAGGAGGCAGAGGTCGCGGTCGATCTCGGCCAGTCGCCGGCCGACATGGTGGTGCTGTCCTTCTCCGACAGCGACCTGTCGGCTCTGGCGGCCGGCTGGCAGCAGGATTCCGACCGGCTGCCGACCCTGCGCCTGGCCAGCCTGAAGCGGCTCAAGCATCCGATGTCGGTCGATCTCTATGTCGACAACGTCGTGTCGCGCGCCCGGATCGTGATCGTGCGCTGCCTGGGCGGGCTCGACTACTGGCGCTACGGCCTGGAGCGCCTTGCCGACACGGCGCGCGAGAAGGGCCTGCTGTTCGCGGCGCTGCCTGGTGACGACCGTGACGATCCCCGGCTGGCTGGCGTCTCGACCCTTGCCGGCCAGCATCTCGCCCGCCTGGATGGCTTCTTCCGCGAAGGTGGCGTCGAGAATCTGCGCCAGGCGCTGCGCTATGCGGCAGGCTTGATCGGCTGCGACCTGCCGTGGGTGCCGCCAGATCCGGTCGGGCCTGTCTCCGTCATCGGCGAGCTGCGCACGGATCGGCCGGTGGCGCTGGTCGTGCTCTACCGGGCCAATCTCGTGGCGGCCGATACCGCGCCGCTCACCAGCCTGATGGAGGCGCTGGATCGCCAGGGTCTGGCGCCGCTCGGCGTGGCGGTGAGCAGCCTCAAGGATCCTCCGGTGGTGTCGGCGCTCGGCGCGCTGATCGCCCGTCACCGGCCGGCAATCGTGCTCAACACGACGGCCTTCTCGGCGCTGCGCGAGGATGACACGACCGTGCTCGATGCCGCCGATGTCCCTGTCCTGCAGGTCGTGCTGTCGGGCAGCGAGCGCGACGCCTGGCAGGCCTCGCCGCGCGGCCTCTCGCCTTCTGATCTCGCCATGAACGTCGTGCTGCCGGAGCTCGACGGCCGGCTCCTGACGCGGGCGATCTCGTTCAAGGCCGCGGCGCCCGCTGATCCGCGACTGGAGTTCGCCAGCGTCCGCCACGAGCCTGACCCCGACCGAATCGATTATGTCGCCCGCCTTGCGGCGGCCTGGGTACGGCTCGGCCGCACGTCGCGACGTGAACGTCGCCTTGCTCTCGTCCTGTCCGACTATCCGGCGCGCGGCGGACGGACGGGCTACGCGGTCGGCCTCGACACCGCCGCCAGCGCCGCCGAGATCCTCGATCACTTGCGTCGTGAAGGGTACGACACGGGTGATCGTGAGTGGCGGACGGGTGATGTCGAACGACTTCTTCAGGGCAATGCCGAGTCGATCGCGATCGCCATGGCTGACTATTGCCGCTGGCTCGAGTCGCTGCCCGGTTCCCTTCAGCAGTCCCTGCAGGAGACGTGGGGTGCACCCCAGGGTGAGGCGTTCAGGGTGCCGGTGCTTCGCTGCGGCAAGGTGCTGGTGCTGCTCCAGCCCGACCGCGGCATGGGCGACGATCGCAAGGCGGGCTACCACGACGTCGAGCGTCCGCCGAGCCATGCCTATCTCGCGCTCTACACCTGGTTGCGCGAAGTATCGCGGATCGATGCGATGATCCATCTCGGCACGCATGGCACGCTGGAATGGCTGCCCGGCAAGGCGCTGGCGCTGTCCGGCGACTGCTGGCCGGAGGTGGTGCTGGGCGCGGTGCCGGTCATCTATCCCTTCATCGTCAACAATCCGGGCGAGGCGGTGCAGGCCAAGCGACGGCTATCCGCCGTCACCCTGGGCCATCTGACCCCGCCTCTCAGCGCGGCCGGCCTGCACGGGCCGCTCGCCGAGCTCGAGGGCATCATCGAGGAGTATGCGGCGGCCGACGGGCTCGATCGCCGCAGGTTGAGCCATCTCGAGGACGAGATCGTCGAGCGCGCCCGGGCGAGCGGTCTCGCCGGCGAGTGCGGCCTCGTCGAGGGTGAGCCCAATCGTCAGGCGATCGCCAAGCTCGACGCCCAGCTCTGCGACATCAAGGAGCTCAGCATCCGCGACGGCTTGCACGTCTTCGGCCGTGATCCCGACGAGGCGACGATCCGTACGCTTGCGTTGGCGACAGGGAACGAGGCCGCCATCCGTGCCTCCGCCGGTTGCGAGCGCGCGGCATTGGTGGCCGCCCTCGATGGGCGTCGCGTGGCCCCTGGGCCGGCCGGCGCGCCGACCCGCGGCCGCGCCGACGTGCTGCCGACCGGGCGCAATCTCACCTCGATCGATCCGCGCGCCATCCCGACGCGCACCGCGGCGGCGATCGGCGTGCGCGCCGCCGACGAGGTCGTGCGCCGCTATCTGCAGGATCATGGCGAGCCGCCGCGCGCCCTGGTGCTCGATCTGTGGGCGTCGGCGTCGCTGCGGACCGGCGGCGACGATCTCGCCCAGGCGCTGCACTATCTCGGCGTCCGCCCGACCTGGGACAAGGCGTCCAATCGGGTCACTGGTATCGAGATCCTGCCGCTGGCAACGCTCGACCGGCCGCGCATCGACGTGACGTTGCGCATCTCCGGTCTGTTCCGCGACATCTTCGAAGCGCAGATCGCCCTGTTCGACATGGCGGTGCGGCGCGTCGCCGAGCTCGATGAGCCGCCCGAGGACAATCCGCTGGCCAAGGCGCGGCAGCGCGGCGCCGATCTGTCGCGCGTGTTCGGTGGGGCGCCCGGCAGTTACGGCGCGCGCGCCGCCGATGTGGCGCTCGACGGCGATTGGCGCACCCGCGATGAGCTGGGGCAGGTCTATCTCGCCAACGTCACGCATGCCTACGGCGGTGCGGAGGCGATTCGTGCGGCGGGGAAGGGCTTCCGCGATCGCGTGTCGGCGGCCGACGTGCTGGTCCATCCTCAGGACGATCGCGAGCGCGACTTGCTGGACGGCGACGGCGTCGCCGATTTCGCCGGCGGCTTTGCCGCGGCGGCTGCCCTGCTCGGCAATGAGCCGGAACTCTATCATCTCGACACCAGCCAGACCGAGGCGCCCAGGGCGCGCCGGCTGGCCGAGGAGATCGCGCGCGTGGTGCGCGGCCGGCTGACCAATCCGCGCTGGATCGTCGGCATGTTGGCGCACGGCCATCGTGGCGTTGCCGAGATCGCGCAGGGCGTCGATTCGCTCTACGCCTTTGCCGCCACGGCCAACGCGGTTCCGGGCCCGTTGTTCGATGCGACGCATGCCGCCTTGATCGCCGACGACGTGGTGCGCGAGGCGATGATCGAGAAGAACCCCGCCGCCGCCGCGGCGATCGCCGCGCGCCTGCGCGACGCCCTTGCGCGCGGGCTGTGGCAGACGCGGCGCAACTCGGTCGAGCGCGAGCTCGACCTCGTGATTGCGGCAGGGCGCTCGTGAGCACGCCGGCCATCGCCGTGAAGGGCTGGTGCCCCGGCGCTCTGCAGCCCATGCCGAGCGGCGACGGCCTGATCGTGCGCATCAGGCCGTTCTGCGGCGCGCTTTCGCTCGACCAGGCGGGCGGCCTGGCCGATCTCGCCGGGCGCCTGGGCAATGGCCATATCGATCTCACGCGCCGTGCCAACCTGCAGATCCGCGGCCTTGCCGAACCAGATCTGCCGGCGCTGCACGAGCGGCTGGGCGCGCTCGACCTGATCGACCGCGACGCCGAGACCGAGGCGACGCGCAACCTCATGGTCGGCCCGCTCGCCGGCCTGGACGAGGCGACCGTCGACGTGCGTCCTCTGGCGCGCGCGATCTTGCAGCAGCTCATCCGCGATCCACGGCTGCGCCTGCTGTCACCCAAGTTCGGACTGCTGGTCGACGGCGGCGGCCCCCTGTCGATCGCCGGCGAACGTGCCGACGTCGCGCTGCTGGTGCTGAATGAGACCACCGTTGCCTTGGGCATCGACACGGCCGAAGGCACACGCTGGCTCGGTGTTGTGCCGATCGAATCGGCGCCGCCGGTTGCCATCGCGGCGCTCCACGGCTTCCTCGACGCCGCCGGTGGACGTGGGCGAATGAGGACGCTGCCTCTTGAGGCGACGACGATCGCCATTCAACAGCGAGTCCGCGCCGAAGGCGCGCGTTTCACAGCTGGCGAACAAGAAGGAAAGGTCCCGCGTTGCGCTCGAGATGACAAGAGGTGCGTTCGCGAAGACAAGAGGAGCGCTCGGGATGACAGTCTTGTCGTCGCCCCGAGTCTCGCTGTCATCCCGAGCGCAGCGAGGGACCCTTCGACTGCACACCCACAAGCAAAGCAAGGAATTATTGGAAAGGTAATCGGAGTCGCAGCTCCGTTTGGACGCCTGGAAGCACCGCAACTGGCTGGCCTCGTCACACTCGCCGCTGACTCCGGCGCTGTCGACATCCGCCTGTCACCCTGGCGTACGCTCTATTTCGGCGCCTGCGGCCACGTGGCGGCGCGCTCGGCTGTCGCCGGCGCGCAAGCGCTCGGCCTGATCGTCGATCCGAACGATCCCCTTCTCAGGATCGATGCCTGCCCTGGCGCACCCGATTGCGAGTCGAGCAGTGTCCCGACGCGGCGCGATGCACGAGCGCTGGCGATGCTTGCGGCAGATCATGGCTACACCGGCCTCATCCATGTTTCCGGCTGTGCCAAGGGATGCGCGCGTTCGGATACTTCCGATCTCGTGCTGGTCGGCGATGGCGGCGAATACGGCGTGGCCCACAAGGCTACGGCGCGCGATGCCGCAGAGCGCCGCGTCTCGCCACAAGAGCTTGCGGAGCTGTTCGCGGAGGCGCGCCGTGGCTGATCCGCGCGCTTATGTTCGTGACGGTGCCGAGATCTATCGTCGCTCGTTCGCCATCATCCGCGCCGAGGCCGATCTGGCGCGCTTCACTGCGGCGGAGGAGCGTGTCGTCGTTCGCCTCATCCACGCCTGCGGCATGACGGACATCACGGGCGACGTCGTGATGTCGGCGGACTTCGCGGCGCGTGCGCGTGCCGCACTGGTCGATGGCGCGCCGATCCTGTGCGATTCCAAGATGGTGGCCAACGGCATCACACGCGCGCGCCTGCCGGCCGGCAACGAGGTGGTCTGCACGCTCGATGATCCCTCGGTGCGCGACCTCGCGCACAGGATTGGCAATACGCGAACGGCTGCTGCGCTGGAACTGTGGCGCGATCGCCTGAAAGGGGCTGTCGTGGCAATCGGCAATGCGCCGACGGCGCTGTTCCGGCTGCTCGAGTTGATCGACCAGGGCGCCCCGATGCCGGCGGCCGTGATCGGGCTGCCGGTCGGCTTTGTCGGCGCGGTCGAATCGAAGGAGGCGCTGGCCGCCGATGGCCGGCTGCCGTTCCTGATCGTGCGCGGCCGCAAGGGCGGCAGCGCGATGGCGGTGGCCGCCGTCAACGCGCTGGCCAGCGAGCAGGAATGACCGCGCTCGAGACGCTGGCGGGCACCGCGACGGCGGGCACGCTCTATGGCATCGGCGTCGGACCAGGCGACGTGCGCTACCTCACCCTGCGCGCCGCCGGCCTAGTCGGTGCTGTCGACGTGGTCGCGTACTTCGCCAAGAAGGGACGCGTCGGCAATGCCCGCCGCATTGTCGCGCCGCTGCTTGTCGAAGGCCGCGACGAGCGCCGGTTCGAGTATCCCCTGACCGACGAGGTGCTAGCCGACAGCACCCGGTACCAGTCGAGCATGGGCGAATTCTATCGCGACATGGCCGGGCAGCTCGCCGGTCTGTTGCGCCAGGGCCGGTCGGTCGGGCTGCTGGCCGAGGGCGATCCGTTCTTCTATGGCTCGTTCATGCATATGTGGTGGCGTCTCGCACCCGATTTCCCGGTCGAGGTGGTGCCCGGCGTCACCGGCATGTCGGGCTGCTGGACGCGCGCCAACCTGCCGATCACCTGGGGCAACGACACGCTCGCCGTGCTGCCGGGCACGTTGGACGAGGAACGCCTCGTCGAGCGCCTGCGCCTCAGCGATGCCGCCGTGATCATGAAGGTCGGCCGCAATCTCGCGAAGGTGCGGCGCGCGGTGGACGCGGCTGGCCTGCTGTCGCGCGCGGTCTATGTCGAGCGCGGCACCATGCAGGACGAGCGCATTGTGCCGCTCGCCGAATGCACGGCGGCGACCGGCGCCTACTTCGCCATGGTGCTGATCGCCGGGCAGGGGAGGCGGCTGTGACCGGCTCGCTGATCGTGGTCGGCACCGGCCCCGGCAAGGCCGAGCTGATGACGCCTGCCACCAAGGCCGCGATCGCCGGCGCCACCGATCTCGTGGGCTACGGACCCTATCTCGATCGCGTGCCGGTGTGCGCGACCCAGCAGCGGCATGCGTCGGACAATCGTGTCGAGCTGGAACGGGCACGGCTGGCCCTGTCGCTGGCTGCATCAGGCCGGCAGGTGGTCGTCGTGTCGGGTGGCGATCCCGGCGTCTTCGCCATGGCGGCGGCGGTATTCGAGGCGGTAGAGAGCGGAGAGCCGGCGTGGCGCGATCTCGACATCAGGATCGAGCCCGGCGTCACCGCCATGCTGGCCGCGGCGGCCGAGGTCGGCGCGCCTCTCGGCGGGGACTTCTGCGCCATCTCGCTGTCCGACAATCTCAAATCCTGGGCCACCGTCGAGCGCCGCCTGAAGGCGGCGGCCGAAGCCGATTTCGTGGTCGCGCTCTACAATCCGGCATCGAAGGCGCGTCCGCACCAGCTCGGCCGTGCCTTCGAGCTTCTGCGGATATGCAAGGACCAGGAGACGCCGGTGCTGTTCGTGCGCGCGGCCGGCAGTGCCGAGGCGCGGGTCGTGGTGGCGACTCTCGGCAGCGCCGATCCGGCGATTGCCGACATGCGCACCCTGGTGATCGTCGGCGCCAGCACGACGCGTCGAGTCGGGCGCTGGATCTACACGCCGCGCCGCGAGGAAGAACGCACGTGAGCCAGCCAATCCACCGCTTCTTCGGCGCTGGTGACGATGTGGCCGACAGGCTTGTCGGGCCGCGCGATCATGACGACCGGCAGGGCGAGCGCGCGCGCCGCCGCGATCTTGGGGTAGGTGGCCTCGCCGCCCGAGTTCTTCGACACGATGACCTCGATCCGCTCGTCGACCAGCAGGCGTCCCTCGGCCTCGAGGTCGAACGGGCCGCGCTGGTGCAGCAGGACCAGGTCGGCTGGCAGCTCGGCTTGCTGCGGCGTCTCGATCAGGCGCGCGATGTAGTGGTGCTGCGGCGCCGTGGCAAATACATGCAGATCCTGCCGGCCGAGACTGAGGAACACGCGGCGCGGCGCATCGCCGAGCCGGAGGGCGGCGTCGTGTGTCGAGACGACCTCGTGCCAGCGATCGCCCTCCTGGCACTGCCAGGGCGGCCGGACCAGCGACGCCAGGGCGACGCCGGCTGCGGCGCTCGCGGCAACCGCATGGGCCGAGATCTGCGCCGCATAGGGGTGCGTGGCGTCGATCACTGCGTCGACCCCGTGGTCGCGCAGGTAGCGCACCTGCCCGTCGATGCCGCCGAAACCACCGACCCGAGTCGCGATGGGTTGCGCCCGTGGCGCCGACGTGCGGCCGGCGAGCGACAGCGTCGTCTCGAAGCGCGAATCGTCCGCCAGCAGCCGGGCCAGCGCCGAGGCCTCCGTCGTGCCGCCGAGGATCAGAACGCGCATGGCCGTGAGCTTAGGGCTTGGGATGAGATCGGCGATACGGACAATCTGTCATCCCGAGAGTCCGTGACCTTATTGAGCGAGGTCGTCTTTCCTCGTCATCCTGAGCGCAGCGAAGGATCTCATCGCCAGAAGTTACAAGACACGCTCGCGGCAAGCGGCGATGAGGTCCTTCGCTTCCGACGCTTGCTCTGCAAGCGTCGGGCTCAGGACGACAGTGGGGCGCGCGACTTGCCGTTGGCTTCAGAATGACAAACGACCCCGCAACCTGCCCGCCGTCGCGCTGGCTGTCCATAATCGGCATCGGCGAGGATGGCGTCGCCGGTCTGCCGTCGGCGGCTCGGACGCTGATCGCGTCGGCCGAGCTGGTCGTCGGCGGCAAGCGCCATCTCGGTCTGGCCGATGAATTGATCCGAGGCCGGCGGCTCGCCTGGCCGAGCCCGATCGGAGACGCAATTCCGGAGATCGCCAAGCATCGCGGCCGGCCGGTGGTCGTGCTGGCGTCAGGCGATCCCTTCCATTACGGCGTCGGCGACTTGCTGATGCGCACCATTCCGGCGACCGAGATGCTCTGCCTGCCGCAGCCGTCGTCCTTCAGCCTGGCGGCCGCGCGGCTCGGCTGGCCGGTGCAGGACGTGGCGCTGGTCAGCGTGCACGGCCGGGCGCTGGAAGCCATCGTGCGCCATCTGCATCCGGGCGCCCGCGTGCTTGCCCTGTCGTGGGACGGCGATACGCCGAAGAAGCTCGCCGAGCTGCTGGTGGCGCGCGGCATGGGCCGATCGCGGCTGACGGTGCTGGAGGCGATAGGCGGGCCGCGCGAGCGCGTGCGCCAGGCAATGGCGGTTGGCTTCGCTCTTGCCGATGTCGATGCGCTCAACACCATTGCGCTGGAAGTCGAGGCTCCCCCCGACGCCGCTGTCGTCGCGCTGGCTCCCGGTCTTGACGACGGCCTGTTCGAGAATGACGGCCAGCTCACCAAGCGCGAGGTGCGCGCCGCCACCATCGCAGCGCTCGGCCCGCACTGGGGCGAGCTTTTGTGGGATGTCGGCCTGGGCGCCGGATCGGTCGCCATCGAGTGGCTGCTGCGTCACCCTTCGCTCGCAGCCATCGGTATCGAGGATCGACCCGAACGGGCGGCGCGCGCGGCGCGCAATGCTGCCGCGCTGGGCACGCCCGATCTGCGGATCGTCCAGAGGAAAGCGCCCGAGGGCTTCGCGGACCTGCCGGCGCCTGATGCCGTATTCATCGGCGGCGGGCTGTCCGATCCGGGCCTGTTCGATGCCGCCTGGGTGCACCTGAAGCCGGGTGGCCGGCTGGTCGCCAATGCCGTGTCGCTGCAGTCGGAGGCGCGGTTGATCGAGCTGTTCCAGCGCCATGGCGGCGAGCTGGTCCGCCTGGAGGTGGCGAAGGCCGGCAAGGCCGGCACCGGCGGCGTCTTCGTCTGGCGCCAGGCCGCGCCGATCGTGCAATGGCGCGTCCGCAAGCCGTGATCGTAGCCGGGGCAGGTTTTCGGCTGGGCGCCACGGCCGAAGAGATCGAGGCGTTGGTGCGCCAGGCGCTGGCGTTGCACGGCGCCGAACGGATCGACCTGCTGGCCACGGAAGCTGGCAAGGCGAGTGAGCCGGGTTTCCAGGAAGCGGCGCGGCGATTGTCGGTGGCGCTGGTGGCCTGCGCTGCCGCCGATCTTCAGGGCGTGACTGACAGGCTTCTGACGCACTCGGCGCGCGTGCAGGAAGCCACGGGGCTGCCGGCGATCGCCGAGGCGGCGGCGCTGGTCGCGGCCGGCCGCAACAGCCGTCTGCTCGGCCCGCGACTCGCGTCGGCGCGCGTGACCTGCGCCATCGCGGTAGGAGACGGCCGATGACCGTGCATTTCATCGGCGCCGGGCCGGGCGCGGCAGACCTGATCACCGTGCGCGGCCGCGACCTGATCGCGCGCTGTCCGGTGTGCCTGTACGCCGGCTCGCTGGTGCCCAAGGCGCTGCTCGATCATTGCCCCGCCGGCGCGCGCATTGTCGACACCGCACCGATGTCGCTCGACGAGATCATCGGCGAGTGCCAGCGCGCCACGCAGGTCGGGCAGGATGTGGCGCGGCTGCATTCCGGCGATCTTTCGGTGTGGAGCGCGCTCGGCGAGCAGCTGCGTCGCCTGGACGCGCTCGGCATTGGCTACACGATCACGCCCGGCGTGCCGTCGTTCGCCGCTGCCGCTGCCGCGTTGGGACAGGAGCTGACGCTGCCGGAGCTGGCACAGTCGGTGGTGCTGACGCGCACGTCGGGGCGGGCGTCGGCGATGCCGTCCGGTGAGACGCTCGAGGCCTTCGCTGCGACCGGGGCCACGCTCGCGATCCACCTTTCGATCCATGTGCTCGACAAGGTGGTGGAGCGGCTGCTGCCGTTTTATGGCGCCGACTGTCCGGTCGCCGTGGTCTATCGCGCGAGCTGGCCCGACGAACGGGTGATCTGCGCCACCTTGGCCAGCATCGCCGGCGAAGTCGCGCGCCGGCCGATCGAGCGCACCGCCCTGATCATGGTCGGCAAGGTGCTGGGCGCGCGCGACTTCCGCGACAGCGCGCTCTACGACGCGGCCTATCAACGACGTTTTCGCGGCAGGGATTCGTGACCCTCGACGACTTTCCCGATCTGCCGGCCTTTCCTCCCGGCGAGGTGTGGCTGGTCGGCGCTGGTCCCGGCGATCCGCGTCTGCTCACGGTGCTGGCGGTGCATGCGCTGTCGCAGGCCGACGACATCGTGCACGACGCGCTGGTCGATTCGCGCATCCTGCCGCTGGCACGGCGTGGCGTCGAGCTGATCGCCGCCGGCAAGCGCGGCGGCCGGCCGTCGTCGCATCAGAGCGACATCAACCAGGTGCTGATCGAACGGGCGCGGCTCGGCCGGCGCGTCGTGCGCTTGAAGGGCGGCGATCCCTTCGTCTTCGGACGCGGCTGGGACGAAGTCTCGGCGCTCACCGAGGCCGGCATCCGCTTTCGCATCGTGCCCGGCCTCACCTCCGGCCTGACGGCGGCAGCGCTGGCCGGCATTCCGGCGACCTCGCGCGACACCAACCACGCCGTCGTCCTTGCCGCCGGTCATCGCGCCGAGGACGAGCGCTCGATCGCCGACTGGGCGGCGCTGGCGCGGCTCGGCCAGCCGATCGTGCTCTACATGCCGATGACGCGGCTCGCCGGGATCACCGCTGCGCTGGAGCAGGGTGGCCTTGCGGCGAACACGCCGGCGGCGCTGATCCATGGCGCGACGACGGCCGAGGAGAAAGTGGTCGACAGCTCCCTGGGCTCGCTGGCGACGGACGCGGCGCGACACGGCATCGGCTCGCCGTGCATCGTCGTGATCGGCGCCATCGCCGCGCTGCGCAAGCAACTGCTTGCGTCGCTGGTGCCGTGGCGGTGAGCCGGCCGGGGCTGATCGTGGCCGCGCCACGCTCGGGCGCCGGCAAGACCACCATTGCCCTCGGCCTCATGCGCGCCTTTGCCCGCCGCGGCCTTGTCGTCCAGCCTTTCAAGTGCGGCCCCGACTACATCGATCCGGCCTTCCATGCCGTCGCGGCCCGTCGGCCGAGCTGCAACCTCGATACCTGGGCGATGAGCGAGAGCACGCTTGCCGCCTTGGTGTCGCGCGACGCCGGGTCCACCGACCTCGCCATCGTCGAGGGTGTGATGGGCCTGTTCGACGGCGCGGCGGGCGAGGGGCAGGCGGGGCGCGGATCGACAGCCGATCTGGCGGTGCTGCTCGGTTGGCCCGTCGTGCTGGTGCTCGACGTTGCGGGACAAGGCGAAACCGCGGCCGCCATCGCCGCAGGCTGCGCGCATTATCGCGACGATGTCCCGGTTGCCGGCGTGATCCTGAACAATGTCGCAAGCCCGCGTCATCTCGACCTGATCGCGCCTGCCTTCGAACGTGTCGGCATCAGCCTGTTCGGGACGGTCAGGCGTGACCAAAAGCTGGCGTTGCCGCAGCGCCATCTCGGCCTGATTCAGGCGGTCGAGACGGCCGAGATCGACCGACGTCTCGACCAATTCGCCGACGTCGTCGAAGCGGCCGTCGATCTCGAGCAGGTCCGGGGCTGCGCACGGGCATCGCGGCTTGTCGCAGCATCGACCGCCGTGGTGTCGCCGTGCGTTGTTTCGCCACCCGGGCAACGCATTGCCCTCGCGCAGGATCGGGCCTTTTCCTTCGTCTATCCGCATCTGCTCGCGCGCTGGCGCGAGGCTGGTGCTGAAATCCTGCCCTTCTCGCCGCTCGCCGATCAACCGCCGGATTCCGCCTGTGACGTCGTGTGGCTGCCGGGCGGCTATCCCGAGCTGCATGCGGGAGCCTTGGCCGCGGCAGGCCGTTTCCAGAGCGGGCTGCGCGCGCTCGCCGGGCGCGGCGTGGCCATTCACGGCGAATGCGGCGGCTACATGGTGCTGGGACAGGGAATGGTCGATCAATCGGGACAGCGGCACGCGATGGCCGGCCTGCTGTCGCTCGAAACCTCGTTCGCCCAGCGTCGCCTGCATCTCGGCTATCGCCGCGCGCGCCTCGGCAGCGCCTGTCCACTGGGCGCCGCCGGCGGCGAGATTTTTGGCCACGAGTTCCACTATGCCAGCGTGCTCGCGAATGGCGACGAGCCCCTGGTCGAGTGCCGCGATGCCGCCGGCAAGGCCGTGCCGGAGGCCGGCGCGCGCCGCGGCACGGTGAGCGGAACCTTCTTCCATTTCATCGACAGGCAGCAGACATGACTCCGACCTTCGACGCCGACTTCCGCGCCCGGTTTCGCGATCTGGTGCTGTGGCGTCGCGACGTACGCCGATTTCGTCGCGATCCCATCTCCCGCCCGCGTATCGATGCGCTGCTCGAGGTGGCGAGCCATGCACCGTCGGTCGGGTTGAGCCAGCCGTGGCGCTTCGTCCACGTCGAATCGCCGGAGCGCCGTCTCGCCGTCGTGAAGAGCTTCACCGACGCCAACGAGAAGGCGCTGGCCGGCTATGCCGGCGAGAAGCACGCGATCTATGCCGGGCTGAAGCTCGAGGGCTTGCGCGAGGCGCCCGTGCATCTCGCCGTCTTCTCCGATGATGCTACCCATAGCGGCAGCGGGCTCGGCCAGCAGACCATGCCGGAGACGCTGCACTACTCGGTGGTCGCCGCCATCCAGACCTTGTGGCTGGCCGCCCGGGCCGACGGCATCGGCATGGGCTGGGTCTCCATCCTCGATCCGAAGGCGGTGAAGCGCGTGCTCGACGTGCCGGCGGGCTGGAACCTCGTCGCCTATCTCTGCCTCGGCTTCCCCGCCGAGGAGCATCTCGACCCCGAGCTCGAGCGCCATCACTGGGAGGTCCGCAGCAACCTCGACGAGGTGACGTTCGTGCGCTGAAGCTCATCCTCCTCCCCAGCGTCTTCGCTGGGGAGGTGCCCCGTCATACGGGGCGGAGGGGTCATAGGCCCCAGTCGCGCTGCTCATGACCCCTCCGTCCGCGAAGATGCGGACACCTCCCCACGCAGAGCGTGGGGAGGAGAATGAAGTGCGTCGCTTGACGCATTTCAGGCCGGCTGCCAGCATGGTCGAGGTGGTTCCCCGCGAGGGGATCAAAAGGGAACGCGGTGATCATTCCGCGGCTGCCCCCGCAACTGTGAGCGGCGAGCCGGCGACCGGTATGCCACTGGATGTCGCGAGGCATCTGGGAAGGCGGTCGACGGCAGCGACCCGCAAGCCAGGAGACCTGCCACCAGCAGCGGTCACGCGCGAGCGCATTGGGCGGGGTGCCCCGATGTAGAAACCGACCCGGACCGTTCCGCTGCAGGCGGCGCGGGAGGGGTCGGCTGCAGGTTCGCGGTGACGTGATGACGTTGGCCGCGAGTCCCTCTTGTCCACTTCCCCTGAGTCATCTGAATCACAAGCACAGTATCGGCGTGTCATCGACCCGCTGGAGCTCTACGCCTCGGCGATCGATTCTTCCGACTATGTCGCGGCGCTCGCGCCGCTGATCCGCACGGCCGTCCCCGATGTCGGCCGTCTGCTCGATGTCGGCGCCGGCGGCGGCCAGCTCGGCAGCGCGCTGGTCGATCCGGCGAGCAGCTGGACGGCGATCGAGCCATCGCCGTCGATGCGCGCCCGCCTGGCGCGCTTGGCCGACGGTCCGCAGATCATCGCGGCGGGCTGGCAGGGTGCGGCCGTCGAGCCTGCGTCGCACGACACGGTGCTGGCGGCAACCATGCCGGCCTTGTTCGCCCAGCCCGAAGCCTTTCTTGCCCGCTGCAAGGCGTGGGCGAGCCGGCGCGTCGTCTGGGTCGTGCCGGCGCATGCCGGGCCGCGCGGGCTCTGCTTCGCCGGCTGCCTGCCGTGGGAATGGCATCTCGAGGACGAGACGCCCGGCATCGAGATCGCGCTCGGCGGTCTTCCCCCCGACCAGCGGCCGCATCACACCGCTTTCGTCGATTGGACGTTCACCGGAATCGTGCCCGACATTACCGAGCTCGCCGCCTATCTCGCCGACCGTCTCGGCTGGCCCGCCGACGATGAGCGCCGCGCCCTCATGGCAGCGCATCTCAGCCGGCAGGCATCGCGGCAGGACTCGGGCTTCCGACTCGACATCGCAAGAAGATCTGCCGTTCTGATTTGGGGGCAACAATGAACAAGCGTCTCGTATCCACCGCCGTCCTCGCGGCTCTTGCTTGGCATTCCACCAGCCACGCCCAGGATCAACAGCAGCAACAGCATATGGGACCGCGGCCGATGGATGAACCGGGGCAGAAGCAATATTTCCTGCCCGAGGGCTTCATCACCGCCACCGGCCGGCCCGAGCCGATCAGCCGCCTGGTCGGCACGGTGCAGGTGATCCATCAGGACCGCATCGCCAAGTCGACCGCCCGGTCGGTGACCGAGCTCCTGAACGAGAATGCCGTGGGCTTCATGAGCGAATGGACGCCCGGCCAGACCTCGATCAACATCCGAGGCGCCTCGACCGAGGGCCAGGGACGCGATTTCAAAGGCCAGGTGCTGGTCCTGATCAACGGTCATCGTGCCGGCACCTCGAACGTCTCCAAGCTGTCGACTGCCGATGTCGAACGCATCGAGATCGTGCGCGGACCGAGCTCGGTGATCTATGGCAGCCAGAACATGGGCGGCGTCATCAACATCATTCTGAAGACCGGCCTCACGGCGCCGGGCAATTTCGCGCAGGGCGACGCGGGCTCGTGGGGCCTGTGGGAAGCCAAGGTCGCGAGCGGCGGCCTCTACAAGGGCTTCGACTGGTATGTTGGCGGCGCTGCCAGCACGCGCGACAACTATGCGATCGGCGGCGGCGCGACCGAGCTCAACACGGGGTGGACGCGCTACGGCGGGACGGGCGCTTTCGGCTACCAGATCGACCAGGACAGTCGCATCGAGGGCACCATCCGCACCGACGGCATCTACAACGCGGGCTTTCGCGGCTCGAGTGCCAACCTCTTCGCCTTCGACACCCGCTACAACTACTCGTTCGACCTGAGCTACCTCGCCAAGACGCGCGACGGCCAGGGCAATTTCTTCGTCCAGGCGTATTTCGTCACCGACGTCGACGATCTCAACAATCCCTCGCCGCTCAGCGCCCTCAATGCGCCGGCCTCGCGCACGACCACCGATCACAACCGTCGGCAGCTAGACGTGCTCGGGCTGCGCTTCCAGCCGCGCTACAAGTTCTTCACCGGCAACGAGCTGCTGGTCGGCATCGACCTGGAAAGGAGCTGGCTGCGCTCCGACCGCTATCGTGCCGGCGGCTCGGCGGTGACCCAGGTGTCCCCGCAGGACAACAACCAGACCGACAGCAGCTTCGCGTTCTATCTGGAAGATTCGCAGAGCTTCCTCGACGATCGCCTGATCGTGCGCGGCGGCGTGCGGCAGACCTGGGGCGATTCGGCGCTCGACTGGACGCCCTACGCGCCGACCCTGATTCCCGGCACCAACTCGTACAACGCAACGACCTATTCGGCCGGCGCCACCTTCGCCTTCACCGACTGGCTGTCGGCGCGGGCCGGCGCGTCGAGCGGGTTCCGCGCGCCGACGGCGACGGAAATCGGCGCCAACTTCACGACCACGCCGATCGGCACGACGATCTTCGGCAATCCCTCCCTGGTGCCGGAGACCAGCCAGCAATGGGAGGCCGGCGCCACCGCCAACTGGCGCGGCGGCCGCTTCGATGCCGTGGTGTTCCAGAACACCATCAGCAATCGCATCACCCCGGTGACGGTGTCCTCGACCGGCGGGCGCGTGGTGCAGGTCCAGGTCAACAGCCCGGCCAACCTCATCGTACAGGGCATCGAGTTCCAGACCCAGCTCGACGTCCTGCAGACCGCCGGATGGCAGAGCGACAAGGGCCTGTTCTGGAACGTGTTCGGCAACGGCTACTACAACTTCAACATGACCGACTACGGCGCCAACCCGCTTGCCGGCACCAACATCGCCACCCGCATCAACAAGTACGGCATGTCGATCGGCACGCTGTTCGGCCAGGCCGGCACCGAGATCCCGTGGAGCTTCCAGCTCCTGGGAATCCTGCGTGGGCCAATGTGGTACAATACCGAGGAGAGTCTCTCGCCGGTGTTCTTCCCCGGTCAGAATCGCACCGTCAGCGTCTACGAGAAGGGGGCGTTCTGGGTATGGAACACGCGCGCCGAGGTCGAGGTGCGGAAGGGCATCAAGCTGTTCGCCGCCGTCAACAACCTGTTCGACGTCAACAACCATCCGATCTTCATCGCCCAGGATTCGGTTCCCTGCACGGCCCTGCAGGCCAACCAGAACGGCGCCTGCGGCAACTCGATGCCCGGCCGCGAGGTCATCGGCGGGTTTCAGTTCAGGTTTTAGGGCAACTGAACGTCTTCATATCCTCCTCCCCAGCTCTGCTGGGGAGGAGGATGATCGTCGCGTCGCTGGCGTTGCTGGCCTTGACGATCTTAGGTGCGGCACGCGCCGAGCCCGTCACCGTGCGTGACGCGTTCGATCGCAGCGTCACCGTGCCGGGCCCGCCGCAGCGCATCGTCACCATCTTCGCGTCGAACACCGAGATGGTCGCGGCCCTCGGTCTCACCGACCGAATCGTCGGCATCGAAGCCTTCACGCGTTTCCCGCCCGAGGTGCTGGGCAAGCCGCTGGTCGGCGGGCGGCTGGGCTTCTCGGTCGACGCGGTGGTGGCGCGCAAGCCCGATCTGGTCGTCGTCACGCCATCGCGCCAGGCCGCCAACCAGCTGATCGACCCGATGGAGCGGCTCGGCATTCCGATCGTGGTGCTGCTGCAGCGCAACGTCGAGGAGATCCTCTCCAACATCCGCCTGCTCGCCAGGCTGGCGGGCGTGCCGGAGCGCGGCGAAGCGCTGGCGGCCCGCCTGCAGGCACGCCTCGATGCCGTCGCACGGAGCGTCGCCGACCTCCCGGCACCGAGTGTGGTGATGATCACCGGGCGGCTCGGCAACGGCCTCATGCTGGTGACGCGGCCGGGCACCTACACCGGCGGCGCCATCGTGCGGGCCGGCGGCCGGCTCGCCTTCGACAGCGGCACGATCGCCCAGGTCTCGCCGGAAGCGATCCTCAACGCCGATCCCGACGTGCTGCTGTTCGCCGGCAGCGAGAAGGACATGAAGGAGCTGACCTCCCGGCCGGGCTGGAACGGGATGCGCGCGGTGAAGAGCAAGCGCGCCCACGCGGTGAGCCGCGCCGAGCTGCTGATCCCCGGCCCGCGCACCATCGACGGCGTCGAGAAACTGGCCGCGCTCCTCCATCCGATGACAGCGACACGATGAGGGTCTGGACGAGTCTGCTCCTGGCGCTCGGGGTGGCGATCCTGGTCGGCGTTTGCGCCGGCCACGATTGGGCGACGCCGGCCGACCTGCTGGGCGCTGTTGCCGGCGGGCCGGACCTGCGCAGTCGCCTGCTTGTCGAATGGCGCATCCCGCGCGTGCTGGCCGCGGCGCTGGTCGGTGCCCTGCTGGGGCTGGGCGGTACCGTCTTCCAGGGCGTGTTCCGCAATCCGCTGGCCGAGCCCTATCTGCTGGGCTCGGCAGGAGGCGCGGCGCTGGGCGCCACGATCGCCCTGCTGGTGCCGCTCGCCGCGCCGCAGTCGCTGGTCCTGCCGGTGCTGGCCTTCGCCGGCGCGTGGGGCTCGACGGGGCTGGTCATCGGCATCTCGCGCGTTGCCGGCGCTGTCGATGCCGCCGGCATGCTGCTGGCCGGTGTTGCCGTCGCCGCCATCCTGGGCGCGCTGCGCTCGTTCCTGATGCTCGCCCTGTCGGACGAGACGGTGAGCCTGCAGCTCGTGCTGAGCTGGGTGCTGGGCGGCATCCAGACGCCCACCTGGCCGATCCTTGGCCTGCTCGCCGCGATCACCGCGGCCTGCCTCGGCCTCGGCCTGCTGCTGGCCGGCCGGCTCGACGTGCTGGGGCTGGGCGAGGCCATGGCGACCGCGTTCGGCCTCAACGTGACCCGCTTCGTCGCGCTCGCCGTGCTGGCGGGCTCGATCGTCGTCGCGGCCGCGGTCGCCTTCGGCGGCCTCGTCGCCTTCGTGGGCCTCGCCTCGCCGCACATCGCGCGTTGGCTGGTCGGCCCTCTGCACAAGCCCCTGATGCCGGCCTCGGCGCTGGTCGGCGCCATCGTCGTCACCCTGGCCGATGCCCTGGCACGGTCGGCCCTGCCGCCAGCCGAGATCCCGCTCGGCCTGGTGACGGCGGTGGCCGGCGGTCCTTTCTTCATCCTGCTGCTGGCCCGCCGGCTGCGCACATGACCGATCTCGTCGGCAGCGAACTGGTGGTAAGGCGCGGGGCGGCGACGCTGCTCGACTCGCTGTCGCTGTCGCTGGCGTCGCCCGGCGCGGTCGCCCTGATCGGCCCGAATGGCGCGGGCAAGTCGACCCTTCTCAAGATCCTGGCCGGCATCGAGCAGCCCGACTCGGGGACCGTGCGGGTCGGCGACCGCAGCCTCGAGTCGCTGCCGCGCGCGGTGCGCGCGGCGACCGTCGGCTACCTGCCGCAGTATTTCGATCCGCATTGGGACCTGACGGTCGCCGACCTGGTGCAGCTCGGGGCCGCGCGCGGTGCGCAGCGCCGCTCGGGGGCGATCGAGGCGGCGCGCGAGACGTTCGAGCTCGCAGCCCTGTGGCGGCGACGCTGGTCGACCCTGTCAGGCGGCGAGCGCGCGCGCGCGCTGCTGGCGATGGTGCTGGTGGTCGATCCGCCGATCCTGCTGGCCGACGAGCCGGCCGCCGCGCTCGACATCCGTCATCGCCTCGACGTCATCCGCACCTTGAGCCATCGCGGCGGCGCGCGCTTGTCCATCGTCGTCGTGCATGACCTCGACCTCGCCTTCCGCTTCTTCGATCGCGTGGTGGTGGTCGATCGCGGCCGGATCGTCGCCGACGCTCCGGCGCAGGAGCTGATCGCAAATCCGCTGCTCGACCAGGTGTTCGCTGTCCGCTTCGAACGACTGAAGACCGCCGACGGCTGGCTGCTGCGGGCGATGACATAGCCGGCGGTCCCAATTCGTCACCCAGGACCGAATCAGGGGCGTTTTCGGCGGAGAGGGCTTGCCGAGCTCCAGGAGCTTGCAAGTATTGGGGCGTGTCGACTCGACGAGGAAGAGGTCGCGGGAGCCGCCGCTCGAGCGATCGATTGCTTGTCGACTGGCTGCCGTCGCGAGTCGAACCGGCCGACGACGGCTGTCGCGCGTGAATGGTGTCGTGTGGGCGTCGTCGATCAGGCTGGACAGCAAGGAGGCTGACGCACTGACGCAAGGCTGACGCAAGACCGATCTGACGAATGGGTGCCAAGTCGTTGAATAATCGAGGGACTGACGCAACGGACGCAACGGACGCAGGAATCGACCCTTGAATCTCCCCGAGCGGCGCGTCGCCTGCGCCGCTCCCCCGTGCCACCCGGCAGCGCCTGTGCAGGCGGCTTGGTCGATGCCATCTCCGGCCGCGCCCTGCCGGTCCTTGCATCGGACCCAATCCCAATCCAAGGTTGACCCGATGATGTCGAAGCGACTTGGCTTTTTTTCCCGCCTGCTCGACCAGACCGATGCGGCGGAGCGCTATCGGCTGGCGACTGAGCAGATCATGCATGCCGAGCGCTGCGGCTTCGATTCGGCGTGGATCGCCCAGCATCATTTCCACGAGGGCGAGGGCGGCCTGCCTGCGCCCTTCGTGTTCCTGGCCCAGGCGGCGGCCCGGACCTCGCGCATCCGGCTCGGCACCGGCATCGTGACCCTGCCGCTGGAGCTGCCGGTGCGGGTCGCCGAGGATGCCGTGGTGACCGACCTGATGTCGGGAAACCGGCTCGAGGTTGGCGTCGGGCCGGGCGGCAATCTCACCGCCTTCACCGCCTTCGGCCTCGACGCCAACGACCGCCACACCTTGATGGATCGCAATCTCGAGCTGATGCGGACGGCCTGGTCGGGCGGCGCGCTGCCGGGTGGTGATCGCCTCTATCCGTCGAGCCCGACCCTGGTCGACCGCATCTGGCAGGCGACCTTCTCTGTGGCGGGCGCCCGTCGCGCCGGCGCGGCGGGCGACGGATTGATGCTGTCACGCACGCAGCCGCGCTCGCCCGACGCACCCAAGGCGTCGCTGGCCGACATCCAGATTCCGATGATCGATGCCTATCTCGAGGCCCTGCCCAAGGGCCGCCCGCCACGCATCCTCGCCTCGCGCACGGTGTTCGTGGCCGACGACGCTAAGGAAGCGATGCGTTTCGCCGAGACCGGGCTGGCGCGGCTGCGTCATCGCCTCGCTGCTACCGGTAACTTCAGCTCCGGCAATCTGGTCGGCGATTTGATCGCAGCCTTGGATGTCCATATCGGCACGCCGGACGAGGTGGTCGCCTCGCTGCAGGCGGAGAAGACGCTGGCCCGGGCGACCGATCTCACCGTGCAGGTTCATTCGATCGATCCGCCGCATCCCTATATCCTGCGTTCGATCGAGCTGGTTGCCGAGAAAGTGGCGCCGGCGCTGGGTTGGGTGAAGGCCGACGACGACGGCGAACGGCGCGTCGCCTGAAGAGGGGTCGGGAGAACGACGAATTGGGAGGACAAGGACAATAATGCCCGATGTGATCGACACGCTGGCCGGGATCGCTCCCGGCTCGCCGTTGCATGCGATACGTGACCAGCGCCCGCAGGCGCGTCTTCATGCCCAGGCGAGCTACGAGTCGCTGCTCTCGCCGCTGAGCGACGCTGATGCGAGCAAGGTCGAGCGGTTCGCCATCGCCTGCTTCGTGATCGGCTTGCACGGCCGACCGGAGATGGAGTCGTTCTACGCCGCGGGGCTGGCCGGCGCCGGCGCGCCGGCGGGGCTGAAGGAGGCCATCGCCGCGGCGGTCGCGGCGGCCAGGGGGAAGGGTCCGTATGGTCACTATCCCAAGGGGCCGCTCAGCACCGAGGACGAATCCGGGCCCGTGCATCGTCTCGATGCGGCGACCCGAGCCTCGCTCGGCCCGCGGCTCGCCGCTGCCTTCGAGCACACGCACATGCTGGTGTTCCATCCGCGCGATTCGGCGCCGGCCTATCTTCAGTCGCTGATCGATGCCGGCTGGTCGACCACGGGCATCGTGGTGATCTCCCAGCTCGTCGCCTTCCTGTCCTACCAGATCAGGGTCGTCGCCGGCTTGCGTGCCCTGAATGCGAGGCCCGCATGACCGACAAGGTTCTCTCCGTCCCGCCGCATGTCGAGCCGGTGGTGTTCACGCGCGACATGCTCGACTGGCTGCCCTGGCTGGAGCCGATGGCGGAACAGGAGCTGACGGCGCGGCACATGGAAGGCCTGGTCGATGCGGCGCGCGCCAAGTCTGCCTATTTCCGCCTGCTGGCGCGCGATCCCGAGGTGCTCGGCGCGCGCACCCGCACCGACAAGGACATCTTCTACAATCCGGAGGCCGGCCTGCCGCGCGCCGAGCGCGAGCTGGCCGCCGCGGCGACGTCGCGCTTCAACGGCTGCATCTACTGCGCCTCGGTCCATGCCCGCTTTGCCGCGACCTATTCCAAGCGCGTCGAAGATGTCGATCGCCTGCTGGCGGAAGGGGTCGGCGCCGACCTCGACGCGCGCTGGAATGCCATTGTCGCGGCGTCGGTGGCACTCACTGCCACGCCCATCACCTTCGGCGCCGAGCATGTCGATGCCCTGCGCAAGGTCGGGTTGGACGAAGCGTCGATCGTCGATGTCATCAATGCGGCGTCGTTCTTCAACTGGGCCAACCGGCTGATGCTGTCGCTCGGCGAGCCGGCGGCGCCCCCGCCGAAGTAGCCGGGGCGCAACCTCCGGCCTTCATGCCCGTTTCGTTCCCTCGAGGGTGCCCTGGAGGGAATGATGAGTGGTGCGCGCAAGAAGGCCGCGCAGGCGAGACGCGATGGTGACGCGGACAACGTCAATCCAGACGATGCCCTGGTGCTGCTGACGGCCGAGCACAACGAAATCGAGAAGATGATCCGCGAATTCGAGCGCCATTCCGGCACGAGGGAGAGAATCGAAAAAGGCAAGCTCGCGCTCCGCATTTGCCATGCTCTGGTCAATCATCATGCCGTCAAGACGGAGGTCTTCTATCCGGCCGCCGAGTCTGTCCTCGATGACGAGGACAGCAGGCGGGTCGACGCCCTGCGGATGGATCACAAGGTGCTGCTCGACCTGATCGACGAGATCCAGCGCATGCCTGCCGGGCAGGATGGGTTCGACAGCCACGTTCGCGATCTGGGGGATCTGGCGTGTCGACTGATGAAGGCGGAGGAGGAGGACATCTTTCCGCGCCTGCGCCATTCCAAGCTCGATCTCGTAGGGACGGGCGAGCGCATGGCCGCGCGTCGGAGCCAGCTCACGACCAGGCCCGCGGACAAGACTCTGATCCAGCAGGCACGCAAGGTGATGGGCGGCCGGCCCTGAGCGGAGTTCGGAACCTCGGTCGATGCCGCCCGTTCACCTGCCGTGCGCGCCGATGCGTGGCGGGGAGGCGATAATTCCCGATAGTGCGATAGTGGACGACTCACCGAAGGTGGAAGCGGCCTCGGTGCTGGGGCATGGCGGCCGTGTTCTTCCGGCCGTGACGGTCGATACCTACAACGAGGAGCTGCGCGACGAGGAAGGCTTCGTCGGCGACCGGGCGAGCGGCCGCGCCTTTCGGTCCATCCTCGAGGATTGGCGCGACAAGCTGCGCGCACTCGGCGAGGATCCGTTCGGCGATACGCCGAGCCAGGAGATCTCGAAATCCAAGCTCGACAAGATGCTGGCAGGCGCCGACCCGATGGCGGCCGGTCTCGTCCACACCGTGGTCGAGGAGTTCGCCCTCGAGCTGGCCACCGTCGTGCGCCGCTTCCTGCGCCTGAAGGGTTGGCAGGGAACGGAGCGAATCGTGATCGGTGGTGGGCTGAGCTCCAGCCACATCGGTGAGCTCGCCATGGGCCGGGCGGCGATCGCGCTGGCAGGTGAGGGTGTCGCCATCGACTTGCGGACCATCACCCATCATCCGGACCAAGCTGGCTTGATCGGCGCCGTCCAGCTTGCGCCGAGCTGGGTGCTGGCCGGGCACGATGCGATCGTCGCGGCCGACGTTGGCGGCACCAACCTGCGCGTCGGCATCGTCGAGCTCAACATGAAGAAAGGCGGCAACCTGTCGAAGGCGGCCGTGTGGAAGCACCTGCACTGGCGTCATCGCGACGACCAGCCGTCACGCGCCCAGACTCTCGATCGCATGGCCGAGATGGCGAACGAGCTCATCCGTCTCGCCGGCAAGGAGAAGCTCAAGCTGGCACCGTTCGTCGGCATCGGCTGCCCCGGCCTGATCGACGAGCGAGGCATCATCCTGACGGGCGGTCAGAACCTGCCGGGCAACTGGGAAGGCGAGGATTTCCAGCTGCACAGCGAGATCGGCTCGCGCCTGCCACGCCTGGAGGGGCACGAGCCCGTCGTGGTCATCCACAACGACGCGGTCGTCCAGGGACTGAGCGAGGTCCCCAACATGACCGACATCCACCACTGGGGAATCCTCACGATTGGCACCGGCCTCGGCAACGCGCGCTTCACCAACCGCGTGGACGAAAAAGCTAGCGCGTGAAGCGACGTGGCCTGAGCCCAGTGTGGAACCAGGTGATCAAGGAATAAATGTCGTAGACGGGAAGTCCGAAGGCTTCTTGCACTGCCGCGGCATAGGGCGGCATGTTGGTGCATTCGAGGACGATGGCGCCGACCTCGGGGTGAGCGGCGAGCAACGATCGGCCGGCGTCGAGAATGTCCTGCTCGGCCTTGGCGACATCCATGTCGTCCTTCTGTCCCAGGATCAGGACGCGGAAGAATTCCTCGCCTTTTTCGGTGCCGACGACGGGCGTATCGAGCGGGACGCCGGCGGCCTCGAGATGCTTCGGCGTCAGGGACGCCGCGCTGACGGTGATGACACCGACACGCTTGCCGGGCGGCAGCGTCGCCTGCACCCATGGCACCTGCAGCAGCGAGCTGGTTGCCACCGGGACCTTTACGTTCGCCGCCAGCTCATTCTGGAAGAGTGACAGGAACCCGCAATTGGTGGTGATCGCCTCGGCGCCGTGACGCACCAGCTCGGCGGCCGCGTCGATGAAACTCGGCAGCAGCCCGGCCGCGCCCTTGAGAACGACCGACTCGGGGTTGGCGCCCGGCACGATCTTGTAGAGCACGGGAAACGGCCAGGTCGTGGCATTGCCCATGTCGCCCGGAATGCGCGGAAAGCGCGCTTCCAGCATCAGGATGCCGAGAGGCGCGCCATAGAGGGCCTTGCCGCCCTTTGCAATCGTGCTCACGTCGCCGGTCTCCTCACGGTTCTTTACCTCACCCGTAATCGCATATGGGCGCACCTTTCCCTCTCCTCCCCAGCTTCGCTGGGGAGGTGCCCCGTCATACGGGGCGGAGGGGTCATGAGCAGCAGGACTGAGGCTCATGACCCCTCCGTCGCCGAAGACGGCGACACCTCCCCAAGCTACGCTTGGGGAGGAAAATGAGAGAGCGCCCAAATGCGAATGCCCTCCCCCGATTACGCGGGAGGAACATGAGTCTGTCCGCCCAAAAACCAGTCGAGGATATGGGCATTCTCGTCGCGCGGATAGGTGTGCGACAGGTCGGCGACCTCGCGATAGACCACGTCGGCGCCGGCCTCGCTCAGCACCTGCTCCGCGGTGCGCGCCAGTTGAGCGGAAAACATCCAGTCCTGCGCGCCGTGGACGATATGGATCGGCAGGCCGCGCAGGCGCTGGGCATCGGCAAAGCCGATCAGCATGGGATGGAAGGCGGCCGCGACCGGCGCGAGATGGGTGAACCGGCAGTCGCCGCGCAGGCCCAGCACGTAGGTGAAGGTGCCGCCGTCGCTCATGCCGGTGAGCAGGGTCCGCGCGCGATCGATCGGCCATCGGCTGGCGACCTGCTCGACCATGTCAGCGATATTGGGGCCGTCGATCTCCGCGTCCATCAGCGACCAGGTCGCGCCGATGGCGGTCGGCGCCAGGACGACGAAGCCGCGCGTGCGCGCCTCGCGCAGCCAGCTCCACAGGAAGGCGCCGCCGTTGCCGCTGCCGCCATGCAGGGCGACGACCAGCGGCATCGGGTTGGCCGGGTCGTGATACTCGGGCACGTAAAGCGAGCAGGCGCCCCGCGTGCCGGGCGGCCCGCCGACATGGATCACGCCGACATGCTCGCGATCGGGATCGGCGCCGGCTAGGCGCTCGTTGAGGGCTGGATCGCCGCGCGCCGACTGCTCGAGGAAGAAATGGCTGACCGGTCGCAGGACCGGGGCGAGCGGATAGAGCGAGGCGGCTGCCTTGGCGTAGCCGCGCAGCGCGCGATAGGCGGCGACGATGGGCTGCGGCTCGTCCTGGGCGGCGCGCAGGCCGGCAATGCCCTCGGCTGCCGCCTCCGCCGCGGGTTCCAGGCAGTCGCGCACCGGCGCCAGGCGGCCGGGCCATGCGAGGGCGCGCGAGGCGGCAAGCGCGGGACTGAGATCGTCGTCGCGCCCGTCCATCGCCTGGATCAACTGGAGCAGGGTGGTGGGCGAGAGGTGCCGCGCGGAGAATTCCAGGGCGTGCAGGGCCTTCAGCGTCGCGGGCACCAGCCGGGCAATGGCATCGACGGCGGGTTCGTTGCCCTCTGCCTCGGCCATATCCCTCACTCCTTCAGGATCGTCGCGTCGAGCGGCTGGCGGCCGCGGATCATGTCGGACGCCTTCTCGGCGATCATCAGCACCGAAGCGTTGAGATTGGCCGACGGCATGGTCGGCATGATCGAGGCGTCGACGACGCGCAGGCCCTGGACGCCGCGCACGCGCAGCTGTTCGTCGACCACCGCGGTCGGATCGCTGTCGGGCGCCATGCGGCAGGTGCCCATGAGATGGAAGGTGGTGGTGCCGCGCTGCTTGGCGGCGCCCAGCAGCTCGTCGTCGGACTGCACCTTGGCGCCGGGGAACTCCTCACGATCGTAGTATTGGCTGAGCGGCCGCGAGGCGAGCAGGCGGCGCGCGAGCTTCATGCCGGCCAGCAGCACGTGACGGTCGCTTTCCGCCGCCAGGTAGTTGGGCTGGATGACCGGATGCTCGAACGGATCGGCTGACTTGATGCGGACATAGCCGATGCTGTCGGGCCGCTGTTGCCACGAGGCGATGGTCATGCCGGGGAAGTCGTCGAGGGTCGATTGCACGCCTTCCTTGTAGCTCGCCGGCGTGAAGGTGAGCTGCAGGTCGTAATTGTCGACCCGCTCGTCCGATTTCCAGAACACGTAGATCAGGGTCGGATTGAGCGCCAGGACGCCCTTGCGGGTGAAGGCGTATTTCAGCACCTCGCTGACCAGCCTGAGCCCGTGCGTGCGCTCGTTGATGGTCTCGGCGTTCTTGACGCGGGCAACGAAACGCGGCGCGTAGTGGTCGCGCAGATTCTCGCCGACCCCGGGCAGCGCGTGGCGCACCGTGATGCCGTGCTGCTGCAGGAGCGGCGCCGGCCCGATGCCCGAAACCTGCAGGAGCAGCGGCGAGTTCACCGTGCCGCCGCACAGGATCACCTCCTTGGCGGCACGCACCTCGCTCGGCGTGCCGTTGCGCCCGCCCTTGCGGTAGCGCACGCCGACCGCGCGCTTGCCCTCGAGCAGGATCTCCGAGGCGTGGGCGTTGGTGCGCACCGTGAGATTGCCGCGGCTCATCGCCGGATGCAGGTAGCCGCGCGCCGCGCTCATGCGCCGGCCGTTCTGGATGATGCGCTGGACGTAGCTCACGCCCGCCTGCATCGTGCCGTTGTAGTCGCGGTTGCGCGGGATGCCCATCTCGACCGCGCCCTCGATGAAGGCCTCGCAGAGAGGGTCGCGCCAGTCGAGATCGGTGATCGGCAGGTTGCCGTCGCGGCCGCGGAACGTGTCGTCGGCCTCGCCGATGCGCCGCTCGCTGCGCCGGAAGTAGGGCAGCACGTCGGCGTAGCCCCAGCCGCGGTTGCCGCGCTGCGCCCAGCCGTCGAAATCCAGCCGCTGGCCGCGGTTGTAGATATGGCCGTTGATCGAGCTCGAGCCGCCCAGGGTCTTGCCGCGCGGGGCGGCGATGCGCCGGCCGCCGGTCCATTCGCTGGCTTCGGAGGTGTAGAGCCAGTTCACCCTGGGATTGACCAGCGTGTACATGAAGCCGGCCGGGATATGGATGAAGGGGTGCCAGTCGCGCGGGCCGGCCTCCAGCACGCAGACCGTGGTTTTTTCGTCCTCGCTCAGCCGCCCGGCCAGCACGCTGCCGGCCGATCCGGCACCGACGATGACGTAGTCGAAAGTTTCCATGGGTGAACGCAGGCTCCCGTCCGGCCCTTGCTATCGCAGCTTCATGGTCGGGTCGAGGGCGACGCGCAGGGATTCGCCCAGCGCATTGAAGGCGAGCGCGGTCAGCAGGATGGCAAGCCCGGGGGCGTACATCTGCTCGGGCGCGATCTCCATGTAGTGGTAGGCGCGGGCCAGCATGGCGCCCCACGAAGGTTGCGGCGGCTGCACCCCAAGCCCCAGGAAGCTGAGGCTGGCCTCGGCCAGCAGCGCCACCGCCAGCAACAGCGTCACCTGGACGATCACCGGCTGGATGGCGTTGGGCACGACATGTTTCCACAGGATGCGTGCAACGCTCGCCCCGAACACCCGGGCGGCGTCGACATAGAGCTCCTGCTTCACGATCAGCGTCTGCGCGCGCACCAGGCGGGCGAGCTGCGGCGAGAACACGATGCCGACCGCGATCATGCCGTTGGTCAGGCCGATGCCCAGCGCGCCGGTGACGGCGATTGCCAGCACGATGGCCGGAAATGAGAGCAACGTGTCGATGATCCGGCTGATGCCGTCGTCGACCCAGCCGCCCAGGAAGCCGGCCAGCAGGCCCACCGGCACACCCAGAAGGATCGCCACCGCCACCGCCAGGAAGCTCGCATAGAGCGTCGCCGGCGCGCCGTAGATCAGGCGGGAAAGCACGTCGCGGCCGAGATCATCGGTGCCCAGCGGATGGTCGGCATTGGGCTCCTGCAGGGTGTTGTTGACGTTCTGGTTGGTCGGCGAATGCGGCGCCAGCACCGGCGCCGCGATCGACAGGGCGAGCAGCAGCGCCAGGAAGCCGAGGCTCGCCGCGCCACGCAAATCACGGCGCAGCCATTTGGTGAAGCGGGTCAGCATGATTTCATCTCCGCCCCATCCTCATCTCCGTCCAACCCGCGGGTCGAACACGGTGTAGAGCACGTCGATCAGCAGGTTGAGGCCGATCACGATCATCACCAGGGCGAGCACGACGCCCTGGATCACCGGGAAGTCCTTATGGATGGCGGCGTGCACCACCATGCTGCCGATGCCGGGAATGGCGAACACCGCCTCGATCACCACGGTGGCGCCAAGCAGGCGATTGAAGATCAGGCCGATCACCGTCAGCAGGTTGACGCTGACGTTCTTCAGCCCGTGCTTCCACAGGATGGCAGTCGGCGACAGGCCCTTGGCGTGCAGGGTGCGCACGTACTGCGAGGACAGCACCTCGACCAGCGAGCTGCGCAGTTGGCGGGCGACCTCGGCGACGCCGCCGGCCGCCAGGGCGATCGACGGCAGGGCGGCATGCAGCAGCGCCTTGCCGACGCCGGCCGAGAGCGGCACCGCGCCGGTGGCCGGGAAGAAGTTCCAGTTGAGGGCGAAGGTGGCGACCAGCAGCATCGCCAGCCAGAAATTCGGCAGGGCGACGCCCAGCGAGGCGATGCTGGTTACGAAACCGTCGATGCGCGAGCCCGGCCGGGTCGCCGCCAGGATGCCGAGCGGTATGCCGATCGCAAGGGACAGCAGTAGCGCGCAGCACACGATCAGCAGCGAGATCGGGAAGCGCCGCAGGATCGACTGCAGCACCTCCTCGCCCGAGAGCAGGGATCGCCCGAGATCGCCGTGCAGGGCGTCCCACAGCCACGTGCCGTATTGCACCAGGAACGGCCGGTCGAGCCCGTAGAGCTTGCGGATCTCGGCAATGCGGGCGTCGGTGGCGTTGTCGCCGGCCAGGGTGACGGCGATGTCGCCGGGCACGAGCTGCTGCAGGCCGAACACGACGAACGTCGCGAGCACGATCACCGGCGCCACCTGCACCAGGCGCCGGCCGACCAGCCGCAGGCGATCCTTGGTCAGCATCAGCTGTCGAGCCAGACGCCGTCGAAGCGCGGCTTGCCCAGCAGGTTGGGGCCGAATCCCTTGACCCTGGCGTTGTGGGCATCGAGCTCGAACTGGAACAGCAGCGGCATCGAGAGCGCCTGCTCCAGCACCAGGCGCTGCAGCAAGGAGAAGGCCTTCTTGCGCTCGCCGAGGTCGGGGCTGGCGCGCGAGGCGGCGAGCGCGGCGCTGATCTCCGGCGTCGCCTCTTCGCGGCCCGAGTTGAAGTACGAGCCCTTGCCGTACAACAGGGTGAAGGTGAGGCTGGGGTCGGGGCGACCGGTCCATTGCGACAGCAGCCCGTTGCCTTCCGCCTTGGCAAAGAAGGCGGCGCTGCCCTCGGGGATGTTGAAGGTGCTGAAGCGCAGCTTGATGCCGACCTTGCGCAGCTGCTCCTGCAGCACCTCCTGGCGCTGCTGCTGGCGCTGGTCGGTGTAGCCGATCAGGTGCAGCTCGAGCCCGTCCTTGTGGCCGGCCTCGGCGAGCAGCGCCTTGGCCTTGTCGGGATCGTGCTTGTAGTAGCTCTCCAGGGTCGGATCGAATGCCCAGTGGGCCTTGGGCAGCACCGTGGTGGCAACCTCGGACAGGCCGGCCATGGTCGCCTTGGCAAACGATTCGCGGTCGACGGCGTAGTTCAGGGCCTGCCGCACCCTGAGGTCGTTGAGCGGCGGCTTGGCGAAATTGAGGAAGGTCATCACGCAATAGAGAGTGGGACCGCTCACCGGGACCAGGGTCTTGGCACGATCGACCAACGGCTTCTGCTGCGGCGACAGGAAGTAGACGAAGTCGTTCTGGTTGGCGACGACGGCCCGAAGCGCGGTGTTGATCTCGGGGATGACGTTCATCTCCAGCCCGTCGAGCCAGGGCTGTCCCTGCTTCCAGTATTTGTCGTGGCGGACGTAACTCACCTTCTCGTTGTCGTTCCAGCTCACGAACGTCATTGGCCCGGCGCCGACCGGCTTGCGGTCGTAGTCCTTGCCCAGCTCCTGCATCGCCTTGGGCGAGGACATCATGCCGGCGCGATCGGACAGGATCAGCAGCAGCGCCGAGTCGGGCTGCCTGAGCTTGATTGCCACTTGCTGCGGCCCCGCCACCTCGACGCCTTCGACGGTGACGAGATCGCCCTTGATGTTGGAGCGTGGATCGCTGCGTGCCCGATCGAGGTTGACCTTCACCGCTGCGGCATCGAGCGGTGTGCCGTCATGGAAGGTCACGCCGGGCCGGATGTTGAGCAGCAGGGTCCTCGGGTCCGGGTTGCTCCACGATTCGGCCAGACCGGGGATGGCCTTCAGCGTCGTCGGCTCGAAATCGATCAGCGTGTCGAAGATCGGATAGAGGAACGCATGGTCCGAGCCGGACCCGCCGGTCTGCGGATCGAGGCTCGACGGATTGGCATTGGCCGACACCTTCAGCACGCCGCCCTTCTTGGGTGTGCCTTGCGCGAGCGCGCTGCCGACGAGGGCGAGACCGGCGGTGCTGGCGAGGAAGTCGCGGCGATGGAATTTCAGCATGGGTTACTCCTCATGAAAACCGACAAAGGCGTGCCTGCCAACCAAGAGCGCGAAAGGTCCCTCGCTGCGCTCGGGATGACACCAATACCGTCGCTTGCGACAACAATGCTGTCATCCCGAGCGCAGCGAGGGACCTTTCGCTTTCGTGCTCACCCATCGAGCCAGACGCCGTCGAAGCGCGGCTTGCCCAACAGGTTCGGGCGGTAGCCTTTGACCTTGCCGACGTGGGCATCGAGCTCGAGCTGGAAGACCAGCGGCACCACCAGGGCGGCGTCGACCACGATCTTCTGCACCTTGGCGAAGGCGGCCTTGCGCGCCTCGAGGTCTTCGCTGGCGCGCGTCTCCAGCAGGGCGGCGGTGAGCTCGGGCGATGCTTCGGTCCGGCCGGCGTTGTAGTACGAGTCCTTGGCGAACATCAGCGAGTAGGTGAGCGAGGGATCGGGCCGTCCGGTCCACGCCGCCAGCAGCGCTTCGCCCTTCTTGTCGGCGAAGAAGGCGGCGCTCATCTCGGGGATCGAGCCGGTCTGCCATTTCACGCGGATGCCGCCTTTGGCGAGCTGCTCCATCAGCACCTCCTGGCGCTGCTGGCTTCTCTGGTCGGAATAGCCGAGGAAGGTCATGTCGATGCCGTTAGGGAAGCCGGCCTCGGCGACCAGCTTCTTCGCCTTGTCGGGATCGTATGGCCAGCCGTTGGCGAGCTTGGCGTCGTACGCCCAGTGCGCGCTGGGCAGCGCCATCCAGGCGGGCTCGGCCAGGCCACCCATCGTCGCCTTGCTGAAGACGGTGCGGTCGATGGCGTGATTGATGGCCAGCCTGATCTTGGGGCTGTCGAGCGGCGCGCGGCCGTAATTCAGGAACATCTGCACGCAGTAGAGCGTCGGGCCGGTCACCGCGGTCAGGTTCTTGGCGCGGTCGATCACCGTCTTCTGCTGCGGCGACAGGAAGTAGACGAAGTCGTTCTGGCCGGCGACGACCGAGCGCAACCCGGTGTTGGTCTCGGCGATGACGGCGAATTCCATGCCGTCGAGCAGCGATGGTCCCTTCCAGTACTTGTCGTTGCGGACGTAGGTCACCTTCTCGTTGTCGTTCCAGCCGGTGCAGCGATAGGGGCCCGAGCCGACCGGCTTGCGGTCGTGATCCTTGCCCAGCTCCTTCACCGCCTTGGGCGAGCACATCATGCCGGCGCGGTCGGACAGGATCAGCGGCAGCGCCGAATCGGGCTGCTTCAGCTTCAGGGTGACCTGCAGGGGCCCCGTCACCTCGATCGAGTCGACGGTGGCGAGATCGGCCTTGATGCTCGAGCGCGCATCGGTCCGGTTGCGCTCCAGGTTGAACTTGACGGCTTCGGCGTCGAACGGCGTGCCGTCGTGGAACTGCACGCCCGATCGCAGGTTCAGGACCAGGGTTTTGGCATCGGGGAACTTCCACGACTCGGCGAGACCGGGCAGCGCCTTCAGGGTCGGGAAGTCGAACTCCACCAGCGTATCGAAGATCGGGTAGAGGAACGCATGGTCCTGGCCGGAGCCGCCGGTCGCCGGATCGAGGCTCGACGGATTGGTCGGTGCCGACACCTTCAGGATGCCGCCTTTCTTCGGCGTGCCCTGTTTCGGCGTGGTTTGCGCCCAGGCCTGGCGGGCCGCGGCGAGCGCCATGGCTCCGGCGACGAGCGAGCGACGAGTCGTGTTCATTGTGTCCTCCCTTTTTGCGTGACCTCGCCCGCGAAGTGACAGGCGACGAAGCGGCCCGGCACGAGCTCGCGCCAGGCCGGTTCCTGTGCGCTGCAGACGTCCTTGGCGAAGCGGCAGCGGGTGCGAAAGCGGCAGCCCGACGGCGGCGAGATCGGGCTCGGGATCTCGCCTTCGAGCGTGACGCGCTCGGCGGTGCGCAAATGGCTGGGCAGTGGCACCGGCTCTGCCGACAGCAGCGCCTCGGTGTAGGGATGCAACGGTCGCTCGGCGATCGCGTCGGCATCGCCGAGCTCGACGAACTTGCCGAGATACATCACGGCGATGCGATCGCTGATGTGGCTCACCACGCCGAGATCGTGGGTGATGAACAGGTAGGTGAGGCCGAATTCGCGCTGCAGGTCTGCGAACAGGTTGAGGATGTCGGCCTGGATCGACACGTCGAGTGCCGCCACCACCTCGTCGCAGACCACCAGCTTGGGCCGCAGCGTCAGGATGCGGGCGATGTTGACGCGCTGCTTCTGGCCGCCCGACAGCTCATGCGGATAGCGCTCGCCGAACTCGCGACTGAGGCCAACGCGTTCGAGCACGGCCACCGCTCGGGCGTTGCGTTCGGCACGCGTGCCCTCGCCCAGGATATCGAGCGGCTCGCGCACGCTCTCGCGGATGCGCATGCGCGGATTGAGCGCAGCATTGGGATCCTGGAAGACGATCTGGAAATCGCGGCGGTTGCGGCGGAACGCGGCGCCGCCCAGCGTGTAGGGATCGGTGCTCTCGAGCCGGAGCGTGCCGGTGGTCGGCTTCAGCAGGCAGACGACGGCACGGCCAAGGGTCGACTTGCCCGAGCCGGACTCGCCGATGACGCCAAACGTCTCGCCGCGGCGCATGGCGAAGCTCACGCCGTCGACCGCCTTGACGGTTTCCGAGCCGCCCGAGGTGGCGAAGTGCACCTTGAGGTCGGACGCTTCGACGAGCGCGTTCATGCAACGGCACCGGGCAAGGTGAGGCTCGCCTGACGGACGCAGCGGGCGCGCCGCTCGGCCGACACGTCGACGAGGGTCTGCGTCGCCGTGCATTCCGGCGCGCCATGCGCGCAGCGCAGCCGGAAGCGGCAACCGGCCGGCATGTCGGCAAGCGAGGGCACGCGGCCCGGAATCGACGGCAGGGTGGTCTTGCGCTTGCTGAGCCGCGGGATCGAGCGCAGCAGGCCCGACGTGTAGGGATGGCGCGGCCGCTCCAGCGCGGCGTCGACCGGTGCATCCTCGACCACCTCGCCGGCATACATGGTCAGCATGCGCGTGCAGGTCTCGGCGATGACGCCGAGATCGTGGGTGATGAACAGCAGCGCGGTGCCGGTGCGGCTGCTGAGATCGAACAGGAGGTCGATGATCTGCGCCTGGATGGTGACGTCGAGCGCCGTCGTCGGTTCGTCGGCGATCAGCAGCTTGGGCTCGCAGACCAGCGCGATGGCGATCATCGCGCGCTGGCGCATGCCGCCGGACAACTGGTGCGGATACTCGTCGACGCGCCGCGCCGGCAGGGGAATGCCGACCTGGGCGAGCGCTTCGATGGCGCGCTCGCGCGCCTCCTTCTTCGCCATGCCGCGGTGCGCGCGCAGCGTCTCGCCGATCTGATGGCCTATCGTGAACACCGGATCGAGGGCGCTCATCGGTTCCTGGAAGATCATGCTGATCTGCCGGCCACGCACCTTGCGCATCTCGCGCGCCGGCAGGGTGAGGAGATCGCGCCCGTCGAGCAGGATTTGGCCGGTGACCCGGCTCGAGCGCCGCGGCAGCAGGCCGAGAATCGAGAGGCCCGTGACGGTCTTGCCGCAACCCGATTCGCCGACGATGCCGACGCGTTCGCCCGGTCGAACCGCGAACGTCACGTCGCGTGTCGCCTGCACCTCGCCCGCCTCGGTGCGGAAGTGGATACCGAGGCCCCGCACATCCAGGAGCGGCGCCGCCGCATTCGCTGCCGTCACGTGTTTCCTTCCCTGAGGGCTCAAGCTCTTCCGGACCGCGAGCGTCTCGCTCGCTCATGATTCTCAGCGAGCGGGACGCTCGCGGTCCGGAAGAGCTTGAGCAACAAGCCCCGAGGGCGGAGCTTACACGAGTCGGTTCGGTGTTTTAGCCCGTCATCGCTCTCGCCTTGCGCTGTGCGGGAGGCAGCGCTTCCTTGCCGATCACGTTGTCGCGGGCGAGGCGTTCAAGCTCGACCTGCGAGAGTCCGAGCAAGCCGCCCAGCACCTGCTCATTGTATTCGCCGAGAGTCGCGGCCGGCGTTCGCACTGCGATGGGAGTGGGCGCGTCGCGATAAGGCGGGGACGGCTGCGGATGACGCCCGACATAGGCACGCTCGATCCATTGCCAGAAGCCGCGCGCGACCAGATGCGGATCATCGAGCAGATCCTTCGGATGGCGCACCGCGCCGGCCGCGACACCGGCTTGCTGCAGGATCGTCATCGCATCGTCGGAGGAACGGCTCACTGTCCACGCGGCGATTGCCGCCTCGATGCGATCTTCCTGCGCCCGGCGTCCGGCTGCCATGACGAGGGCGTCATCATCGATGCCGATGATCCTGGCAAGCGACTGCCACATCGCGTCGTCGGTGACGGCGATCGACACCCACCTGTCGACGCCGGCCGACGGAAAGATGCCATGCGGCACGTAGAACGGATGGCGATTGCCGGCCCGCGGCGCCAGGCGGCCATTGGCCGACTGCTCGATCGCCCAGGCTGCCGTGAAGGGCAGCATGCACTGGACTTGCGACAGATCGATGAACTGGCCCTCGCCCGTCTCGCGTCGATGCAGCAGGGCGATCAGCATGGCCGAGCAGGCATTCAGCCCGCCGACCGCATCGCCGTAGGCGAGATGATTCATCATCGGCGGATCGTCGGCGCGGCCGCCGACTCTCGGCAGGCCGGAGCCCTGCTCCAGCGTCGAGCCGTAGGCGCGTGTTTCCCGCCATGGCCCGGTGGCGCCGAATGCGGCCATCGACACCATGACCAGCGACGGGTTCACCTTGGCCAGCTCGGTGTAGTCGAGCCCGAACTTGCGCAGGACCTCGGCGGAATAGTTCTCGATCACCGCATCGGCGTCCTTGATAAGCGCCTTGGCGAGTGCCACGCCGTCGGGCACGGTGAGGTCGAGGGTGATCGCCCGCTTGCCGCGATTCATGATGTTGAATCGTGATGATTTCTCGTAGAGGCGCTGGGCGACCGTCTCGGCGCGATTGTCGACGCCGCGCCACCAGTCGGGATAGCCGCAGGCCTCGATCTTGATCACGTCGGCGCCGAGATCGGCGAGATTGCGCGTGCACACCGGGCCAGCCCAGCCCATCGACAGATCGACGATGCGCAGCCTCTCCAACGGTCGCGCCGTGCGACTTGTCGTTCGAGGCGCCTCACTGCGCGCGGCGATGCGGCCATTGTGCTCGCCGGGCTTCGGGACGGTGCCACCGAAATTGGCCGGTGTGCGCGTCAGATGGAACGGCGAGCCGGGCGCCTCGACCGTCCTTTCTTCCATGGCGATAGGCACGATGGCCTTACGATCGCGGAACACCGGCCAGGTCAGCACCTGCTCCATGTCCGGAACGATGGCGAAGGGCAGGCGCAGCTCCAGGGCGGCGGCGAACCATTCCTCGGCGGTGCGGTCGAGGAAGCGCGGAATGAAGCGCGCCTCCAGCGCATCGGCGCGCGCCAGCCGCTCCGGACCCATGACGTGCTGTGGATGGCGGCCGAGATCGGGCATGCCCATGAGGTCGCAGAACGACTTCCATTGCGCCGGCGTCACGATGGTGATGCCGATCCAGCCTTCCTTGCAACGATAGACGCCCATCGGGTAGGTCGGCGTGAAGCGGTTGAAGCCCCAGCGCTTCTGCGGCACGCCGGTGGCCCACGCCTCTATCGCCTGATACTCGGCGAGCGCGATGGTCGCCTCGTGCACGCTGACGTCGTAGCGACGGCTTTGGCGCCCGAGCAGCGTCGCCATCGCCGGGATGAAAGCGCCGAGACCGCCCATGATCGCCGACTGGTAGTCGGGCAGGGTGAGCGGCGGGCCCGTCTCGGGACCGATCAGCTGGACGAATCCGGCGAGCGCGCGGCACACCGCATCGGTGGTCTTGAAGTCGCGATAGGGACCCGACTGCCCGAACCATGACAGGTCGATGGCGACGAGATGGGAATGAGCGGCGGCATGATCGCTGCCCGACGAATCGATCAGCACGTCGGCGCCGGCGAGAAGCTGGTCGAGGGCGACCGTGTCGGCCGTCACGCTTTTCTTGCCGAAGTTCAGATAGGCGAACCAGCCGCTCGTGCCATCGACCAGAGGGGGAAAGGATCGGCCGGGATCGCCGGCGACCGGCTCGACCTTGATCACCTCGGCGCCGAAATCGGCGAACAGGCGGGCGGCATAGGCACCGGCCGCAAGGGAACCGAGCTCGATCACGCGAAAGGCGGAAAGGCGCGTCTTTGACATCCCTGACTGGTAGCATAGAGGGGTCACTGTTGAAGTGGTTGAGCCATCATGAGACATCGACAGGCGATGCCTAGCAGGGGAGGAAAGGAGATGATGACGAAGGTGCTGGTGGCGATGGGAGCTCTCGCGACGATGGGCGTGGCGACGCTGGCCCATGCCGACGTGGCGGCGGCCAATGCCTGTGCCGCCAACCTGACGCCGGACGGCAAGCAGATCTACGCCGCGGTGATGGCAGCCAGGCCGACGTCGGACACATTGCAGTCGACCATGGAGACCCAGACGCGCAGCCTCGCCATGAACGGCAAGATCGGCCGCGGCGAGGCGCGTGACAACGCGATCGCCGCGGCGTCCCGCCCGCTCATGACTCCGAGCGGGGCGGGACGCCCGCGGTCCAGAAGACGAAGAGCATGTTGGCGAGGCCTCGTGCCGTCAGCGCGGTGCGCTCGCGCTCGCTCACACCAGCACCCAGAGCGGGATGGCGACGAAGAACACGATGTAGGTGAGCGCTAGCGCCATCAGCCCGTCGATGCGGCGCGGCTCGAGGCGGCGCTGCAGGTAGCGTTCCAGCAGCAGGATCTGCACGATGGCGTAGGGCACGATCAGGAGCAGGATCGCTTCCAGGAGGCTGGCGCTGATCAGGCGCGGCAGCAGGGCAACCGCCGTCACTGCCGCCACTGCCGTGGTCGCCTGGGCAAGCCGGACGGCGATGCGCGGACCCAGGCGCACGGCGATGGTGCCTTTGCCGACGGCGCGATCGGCCGAATAGTCGGGGATGCCCGATAGGGTGATGGCCGGCAGGATGGCGAAGAACAACGGCACGGCGACCAGCCAGGGCCAGGGATTTGTCCAGGCGCCGCCCTGGAAAGCGTAGCCGCACAGGATGACGCCAAGACTGTGAGTCACGCCGACATCGATCTCGCCCAGGCCGCGCCAGCAGAGTTTCAACGGCGGCACTGTGTAGCCGATCGCCAGCACGCCGAGAGCGGCCAGGATGACCAGGCTGGGGAGCGGCGAGACGATGGTGGCCAACGTGAGGCCTGTCGCGGCGAAGGCGCCGAGCGCGATCAGCGCCGCGACATGCAGGTTTGCGAGGTCGATGCTGCCGTCGACCAGCACGCGCGAGCCGCCGGTGAAGGGGCCGTGATGACGGTTGCGCAAGTCGCTCTCGAAGTCGAAGCGGTCATTGGTGAAGACGGTCGCGAGCTCGAGCGAGAACAGGCAGGCGAGGCCGAGCCAGAAGGCGAGCCAAGAGACTTTTCCGGTCGCCTGCGCAGCCCCGGCGGCGCCCATCGCATAGGCAGCCCATGCCATGGGATGGAACTGCAGCCGGAAGCTCCTGAACCAGGCGGCAAGAGTCCCACGCACACGCTGGCCGGGCGTCAGCGCGCCCTCGCGCAGGCAGAGGCCTTCGCGGTGCGCGTCGTCGATCCACCCGGCGCGCTGGCTGGCGCTGGCGGGCTTGACGGGACCGAAGATGGTGCTGCGCACCGGCGTCACGCCGCAGAAGCCCAGGGTGGCACGGCTGAGCGCGTTCAGGCCGGGCGCGCGATAGATGTGGCGGTAGACGAAAGGCGGGGTATCCATGGTGGTCAGCAGATGGGCGCTCTTGCCGATGAGCAGCTTGTCCCAACCTTCGCCGTCGTCGCGGCCCTCGAAAGCGAAACCGGGCATGAGCACGCGATCAAGGAAGCCCTTCAGGCAGGCCGGCATGGTGCCCCACCAGGTAGGAAAGACGAAGACCAGGTGCTCGGCCCAGGCGACGAGGTCCATGGCTTCGGCGATGGCGGGCTCTCGCTCCTGGTCGCGCGGCGAGAGCTCGAGGACATCGGGCTCGAAGCCGCGGTCGGCCAGGGACAGGCGGCGCAGGTCGGCGCCGGCTGCCTCGGCGCCTGCCGCATAAGCATCGGCGAGCGCCTCGCAGAAACTGCCGCGCCGCGGATGGCCGAGGATGAGCAGGACCTTGAGACTCATCACGAGGCTCCTCGACAGGATCGGAGCCGGATCATCGCCGCGATAAAGAGTCCGGAGAACGACGTCGCGTCTCACGTTCCGGTGAGGACCCCGTCACGCGCGTGGTGCTCATGCTCCTCCGGACCGCGGGCGTCCCGCCCGCTCAGATTCATGAGCGGGCGCGACGCCCGCGGTCCGGAAGAGCATGAGTCGCGCGTCAGCGCTTGATCCGCGCCGCCAGGAACTTCATGAGGAGCGGACCGAAGGGCGGGCGCAGCATGCGCAGAGGGCCGATCTCCCGGCCGATCTGGTGATAGACCGACCTGCGATGGCTGAACTCCAGGAAGCCATCGCGGCCGTGATAGGCGCCCATGCCGGCAGGGCCGATGCCGCCGAAGGGCAGGTCCTCCTGCGCGACATGCATCACGACGTCGTTCACGGTCACGCCGCCCGAGATGGTGCGGCCCAGCACGTGGTCGCGCTCGGCCTCCTCGGTGCCGAAATAGTACAGGCCGAGCGGCCGCGGATGGGCGTTGATGTAGGCGATGGCGTCGTCGAGGTTCTGATAGCGCTTCACCGGCAGCAGCGGGCCAAACACTTCCTCCTGCATGACCGTCATGTCGTCCGTCGGATCGAGGATCAGGGTCGGCGCCATGCGGCGATGGGGTTGCTGCACCAGGTCCTCGCCTGCCGGATTGATCTCGACGATCTTGGCGCCCTTTGCACGGGCGTCCTCGACATGGGCCGCGAGCCGCGCAAGATGGCGGTCGGACACGATCGCCGTGACGTCGGGATTGTCGCGCAGCGTCGGGAACATGCGCGCGACCGCGAGGCGCGCCGCCTCGACGAAGGCGCCGATGCGATCGGCCGGCGCCAGCACGTAGTCAGGGGCGAGGCAGACCTGGCCCGCGTTGAAGGTCTTGCCGTTCATGATGCGCGCGGCGGCCACGCCGAGGTCGGCCGAGCGGCCGATCACCACGGGGCTCTTGCCGCCCAGCTCGAGGGTCAGCGGCACCAGGTTCTCCGCCGCCGCGCGCATGACGTGGCGGCCGATCGCCGTGGCGCCGGTGAAGACCAGGTGATCGAAGGCGAGGCCCGCGAATGCCTGACCGACATCCGGTCCGCCCGTGACGACGGCGATCTCCTCGGGGTCGAATGCCTTGGTGATCATGCGCTTGAGGAGTTCCGACGTCTCCGGCGTCGTTTCCGATGGCTTGACCATTGCGCGATTGCCCGCAGCCAACACGCCTGAGAGCGGGGCGAAGGTGAGATTGACAGGAAAGTTCCACGGGCTGATCACGCCCACGACGCCCTTGGGCTGGTAACGGATCTCGGCCCGCGCGCCCAGCAGGCGCGCAATCGGCGGCGTGGTTGGCCGCCGCTCGCTCCGCATCCAGCGCGCGAGATGCGCACGCGCGTGCTTGAGGGGAGCGATCGACGAGGCGACGTCGCCGAACGCCGTCGCAGCGCGCGAACGTGCGCCGAAATCGGCGTCGAGCGCCGACTCGATCGCCTCGCGATGATCGACCAGAAGGGCAATGCAACGGTCCAGCCGGTCGGCGCGTATTGCCGCGGACGGGCTGCCCTCCCGGAGCTGCGCCGCCTTCTGTCGCGACAGGACTCCGTTCAGCTCGGCGGCGATGGCAGTGGCGGCGGGGGATGGGCTGGACGGCATCGGCTTCTCCTGGCGTCCGCCCGACCGGCGGGCGAACAGTTCAAAGACTGTGGCCGCACAATAGGCCACGAAGCACCATTCGGCGTAGCCTGACGCCAGCCAGGGCATTCGCCTTTCGCAAAAAATGCGTCATCCCGAGCGGAGCCGCCCGATGAGGCGCTGGTTACAGCGCCCTAGGCGGCGCAGTCGAGGGCCTTTCCTGCTGATGCTGCGAGAAGAAAGGCCTCTCCACTACGCCTCGCGGAGTTTATCCCGAGGAACTCGAGGGACTCGACTGCGGTCGGCATGACGCCATTTCTGGCCTATGCGAATGCCTGCGCGCGAGCCGGGATATGCGGACCGACAGCGCTGCCTGCGAAGACGATCGGCCCTTCACGGCGCGCGGGTCGCGGCCTATCGTCCGACACGACCAACAACTTCCGAGGATTCGCCCATGACCAACCCTGACCGTTTGCGTGCCCTGCTGGCCGAGCCCGGCTTTGTCGTGATGCCGGCGGTGTGGGATGGCCTGACCGCAAAGCTGACGGCGGGTGCCGGGTTCAAGACGGCGTTCCTGTCGGGTTCCTGCGTCGCGGCGAGCCGGCTCGGCGGGCCGGACCTCGATCTCCTGTCGTTCGGCGAGATGTTCGATTCGTTCCAGATGGTGCATGGCGCCGCACCCGACCTGCTGGTGCTGGCCGATGGCGACCACGGTTACGGCAACGCCATGAACGTGCAGCGCACGGTGCGCGCCTACGGTCGGGCCGGCGCCGCTGCCGTGCTGATCGAGGACAAGATCACGCCACGTGCGCTCACCTCGGCCGGCAAGCCGTGCCTGCCGCGCGACGAGGCGCGCATGAAGATCCGGGCCGCCGTCGAGGCGGCGAAGGATTCGGGGATCCTCATCCTGGCGCGTACCGACTGCCGGCCTACCCAGGGCATCGACGAGGCGGTGGCGCGCATCGAGATGTATGTCGAGGAAGGGGCCGATATCCTGTTCCTCGATTCGCCGGCCGACGACGGCGAGATCCATCGCGCCATCGCCGCGGCGAAGGGCAAGCCGAGCTTCGTCGTCCTGTCGCCCGGCGCGCCGCGCGCCACGCCGAGCCAGAAGGAAGCGGAGAAGCTGGGCTTCAAGATCGGCACCTTCCCGACCGGCATGCTGTCGCCCGCTGCCGCCGGTATGAAGGCCGGCCTGGCTGCCTTGAAGGCTGGCGAGTCCGAGGCCAAGAGCGCGCTGCCGCCGCCCGAGCTGCGCGGCATCCTGGGCTACGGCGACTACGACAGCCACGCCAAGCCGTTCGTGCTGGCCGGCCGATGATGCGCCGACCGATGACCCATCGCCGGGCGCGCGCCACTGGCGGCGGAGCAAACGCTGCCGTTGTGGCGCGACCCTTCCGGATCGCAGAGGAGACGCACCACGTCGGCGGAGATTACTCCGCCTTAAGTGGCACGCCCGCAGCACCATGAAATTCGCCCTGCATTTCGGCAACAACACTTTCCCGGATCTGGCCGGCGCCACGCGCGTGGCGCGGCTCGCCGAGGCGGCGGGCTTCGATACGTTGCTTGCCGTCGACCACGTTGTCTTTCCCGACAACTACACCTCGGTCTATCCCTACGGGCCGAGTGGCCGGTTGCCGGTCGGCCGCGGGGGTGCCTTTCCCGATCCGCTGATCTGGATCGCCTGCGCCGCCGCCGTCACCTCGCGGCTAAAGTTCCTCACCGGCGTCATCATCCTGCCGCAGCGCAATCCGCTGATTCTCGCCAAGCAGGTGGCGACGCTCGACTACATGAGCAATGGCCGGTTCGAGCTCGGCATCGGCGTCGGTTGGCTGAAGGAAGAATTCGAGGCGGTCGGCGTGCCGTTCGCCAAGCGCGGCAAGCGCGCTGACGAGTATGTTGCCGCCATGAGAGCGTTGTGGGCGGCGGACGGCGCGAGCTTTGCGGGCGAGTTCGTGAACTTCCGCGAGGTGAGCTGCAATCCCAAGCCGGCCGGCCGCGTGCCGATCATCGTCGGCGGCCATACCGAGGCGGCGGCGCGCAGAGCCGGCCGGCTGGGCGACGGCTTCTTCCCGTCGATCGGCTCGAGCGTCGACCCGATGCCGCTGTACGACGTGGCCCGCCGCGCCGCCGCTGAGGCCGGCCGCGACCCGGGTGAGATCGAGCTGTTCGCCGGCTGCCCCGACCTGCTGCCCGGCTCGACCGTCGAGCCGCAGGCCGCCGTCGAGGAACGCGCCCGCCGCGGCGTCAACCGCATCGTCGTTCCGGTTGGTCCCTTCCTGCCGAGCCTCGAGGAAAGCCTGATGCGCTTCGGCGAAACGGTGATCCGCCCGTTTGCGGGGGCCTAACCTCCTCCCCAGCTTCGGGAGGTGTCCTCGTCCACAGGCTTTTGGCCGCTGCGCGGCCAAAATGCCGACGCGGACGGAGGGGTCATGGCCCGGGAGCGCGCCAAGGCGGAGGTTACTCCGCCGACGTGGCGCAGTCTTGTCGTCCTGAGCGCAGCGAAGGACCTCATCGCCACTGCTACGAGTGGGCGATGAAACTTCTGGCGATGAGATCCTTCGCTGCGCTCAGGATGACATGAGAGATGCGCATCCGAGCGATAAGTTCACAGGCTCTCCATGGCGCGCTCCCGGCCATGACTCGTGACCCCTCCGTCGCGTATGACTCGACACCTCCCCAGCGAAGCTGGGGAGGGGGCCTTAGCCAAACGCCTTGCGGATACGGGCCCAGTCGGCCAGCGCCTCCTCATGCCCGGGCACCAGCTGGATGGTGAACTGCGTGTAGCCCGCGCCGCGCAGCGCCTCGATGCGCTGCTTGATCTCGACTTCGCTTGCCGCGAACGACGTCTCGCGAATCAGGTCGGCGGTGATGAAGCGCTTCTCCTCGGGCTTCACGAACATCAGGTGGCCGCGGTGGTTCGCGATGTAGGGCGCGTCCTTGGGCTCGAAGTTGCGGGCGAGCTCGATGTAGCCCTGAATCTCCGGCCGCGTCTTGGCGACCATGGTGACGCCGGGCGCCAGCCCGGCCAGCGCCTCGTCGGCGGCGCGATGCAGCATCACCGCGGCGCGCGGGCCGGCCTGCGCCATGGCGCGGTCGGAGTCCGCCGGCTCGCCGTCCTTCAGCACGCAACCGAGGGCGAAAGCCGTCGCCTGCAGATCGCCCATGGCATGGCCGGCCTTGCTCCAGGCATCGCGCATCGCCTCGACCTCGCGGATGCCGTTCTCGACCTTGCCGACGAAATCGATCCAGCCCGCCTTGAGCTTCGCCGTCAGCGCGCGCGTGCGCGGGCCGAAGGCGGAAAGGTGGAGCGCGATCGGATCCCTGGTGTTGAACAGCGGCAGCTCGGGATTGAGGAAGCGGATCTTCTTGGTCTCGCCCTCCATCTCGAAATCGACGATCTCGCCGCGCAGCAGACCGTAGACCTGGTGGATGTGGGCTTCCATGTCCTTGACCTTGATCGCCCCGAAGCCCATCGCGCGGCGCGCCGTGAAGCCCGTGCCGACACCGAAATCGATGCGGCCCGGCGCCAGCTGGTTGAGCGTCGCCAGCGCATTGGCCGTGACCGGCGCGATGCGGTTCGACGGCACCAGGACGCCGGTCCCGAGGCGGATGCGTGTCGTCTTGACCGCCGCCGCACCCATGGCGACGAAGCAGTCGGCGCTCAACATCTGGGTGTCGTAGAACCAGGCGTGCGTGAAGCCGAGCTCCTCGGCACGCTGCACGACCTTCCACGAATCGGCAGCCGTGGGCAGCGCGATGCCGAAATCCATGATGCTACTCCCTATGGTCTATGTTTTTTTGGATCAGGCACCATGAAAAGGTCCCTCGCGTACGGCACTTGCTTCGCAAGCGCCTTGCTCGGGATGACACCATTGGTTTGGCGCTCGCCACGAGTAACGCTGTCATCCCGAGCGCAGCGAGGGGACCTTTCCTTTTCCATGTGCGCTCAAGTATCCGCCAGCTCCTTCAGCATGCGGTCGCGCGCGGCGAAGTCGCCGTCGGCGTGGACCGGCTGCAGGCAGACGTGGGTGGCGCCGGCTTCGAAATGGGCGCGCAGGCCTTTGCGGATCGCCGCCGCGTCGCCCCACAGCACCATGGCGTCGATGAAGCGGTCGCTGCCGCCGTCGGCCAGATCGGCCTCGCTGAAGCCGTCGCGCAACCAGTTGTTGCGGTAGTTGGGCAGGATCATGTAGCGCGCCAGCTCCTTGCGGCCGAGCGCGCGGGCCTTCGCCGGTTCGCTCTCCAGGGTCACCTTCTGCTCGACAGCCAGCCATTTGTTGGGGCCGAGGATGGCGGCGGCCTTCGCCGTATGCCTGGGCGTCACGTTGTAGGGCACCGCGCCGCGCGACTTGGCGGCGCTCAGCTCCAGCATCTTGGGGCCGAGGGCCGCGACCACGACAGGCGCTTCGTCCGCTGCCGGCAGATCCTTGTGAATGCCTTCCAGATAGGCGCGCATCGCCGGGATCGGCTTGTCGTAGCGATGGCCGCGCAGGCCTTCGACCATGGGGATGTGGCTGACGCCCAGACCGAGGATGAAGCGCCCGCCGTAGAAGTCGTTCAGCGAAACCATGCCTCGCCGCGCGGTATAGGAATCGCGCGCATAGATGTTGGCGATCGAGCTGCCGACCATGAGCTTGCTGCTCTTCGACAGGAGGTAACCGGCCAGCGACAGCGATTCGTAGCCGCGCGATTCGGGATACCACAGTGCCGAATATCCCAGCTTCTCCACGGTGCCGACGAGATCGCCCAGTTGCGTGCTGTTCAGCTTGTCGGTCGAATACCATACGCCCAGCCGTCCCAAGGTCATGGCCGTGAACTCCCGTCGCTTCGTTGTGACCGGGACATTGTCACACTAAAGTGGGCAGCGCAGCTACATCAGGAAATGGACGGCACATGCAGATCGGCGTCATCGGCCTCGGGCGGATGGGTGGAAATATCGTGCGGCGCCTGACCCGGGCGGGGCACAGCTGCATCGTCTACGATGCCAATCCGGCTCCCGGTGCGGCGCTCGCCAAGGAAGGGGCTGTCGCCGCCGCCTCGGTCCCCGCGCTGGTCGAGGCCCTGAAGGACGGCCCGCGCGCCGTGTGGGTGATGCTGCCGGCGGGCAAGATCACCGAGCAGACGATCGCCGAGCTCGCCTCCCTGATGAAGGCGGGCGACGTCATCATCGATGGCGGCAACACCAACTTCAAGGACGACGTGCGGCGCGCCCGCGAGCTGAAACCCAAGGGCATCCACTATCTCGACGTCGGCACATCGGGTGGCGTGTGGGGACTGGCGCGCGGTTACTGCCTGATGATCGGCGGCGATGCCGAGGCGGTGAAGCGCCTCGACCCGATTTTCTCGGCCTTGGCGCCGGGCCTCGGCACCATCGAGCGCACGGAGGGCCGGGAAAAACTCGATCCGCGTGCCGAGCAGGGGTACATCCATGCCGGCCCTGTGGGCGCCGGCCATTTCGTCAAGATGATCCATAACGGCATCGAGTACGGCATGATGCAGGCCTTCGCCGAGGGTTTCGACATCATGAAGCATCGCGCCTCGGAGAGGCTGCCGGCCGACGAGCGCTACGATCTCAACCTGGCGGACATCGCCGAGGTGTGGCGGCGCGGCAGCGTGGTGACGTCGTGGCTGCTCGACCTGACGTCGAGCGCGCTCGCCAAGGACGGCGCGCTCGAGCATTTCTCGGGAAGCGTCGAGGACAGCGGCGAGGGCCGCTGGACGATCGAGGCGGCGATCGAGGAGGCAGTGCCGGCCGACGTGCTCGCCGCCTCGCTGTTCGTGCGCTTCCGCTCGCGCCAGGACCATACGTTTGCCGAGAAGATCCTGTCGGCCATGCGGCTGGGCTTCGGCGGTCATGTCGAGGCGCCGAAGAAATAGTCGAAGCGCCGAAGAAATAGACGAGGAGGGTTTCCTGATGCGTGTAGGCGTTTTCTATTTTCCGACCGATTACGGCATCGACCTGTCCGAGCTCGGCCGCGCCCTCGAGGATCGCGGCTTCGCGTCGCTCTACGTGCCCGAGCACACCCACATCCCGGTGAGCCGCAAGACGCCGTTTCCAGGCGGCGGCGAGCTGCCCAAGCGCTACGCGCACACGCACGATCCGTTCGTCGGCCTCGCCTTCGCCGCGGCGGTGACCAGGAAACTGATCGTCGGCACCGGCATCTGCCTGGTGCCGCAGCACGAGCCGATCGTCACCGCCAAGGCGATCGCCTCGCTCGACCAGCTCTCGGGGGGCCGCTTCGTGTTCGGCATCGGCGGCGGCTGGAATGTCGATGAGATGGAGAATCACGGCGCAACCTACGACACGCGCTTCAAGATGATGCGCGAGTACGTGCTCGCCATGAAGGCGCTGTGGACCGAGGACGAGGCGTCGTATCACGGCGAGTTCGTCAAGTTCGATCCGGTGTGGTCGTGGCCCAAGCCGGCGCAGAAGCCGCATCCGCCCATCCTGCTGGGCGGCGAGACCGACTACACGCTGCGCCGCGTCGTCGATTATTGCGACGGCTGGTTCCCCCGGCCGCGCGGTTTCGATCCGGTCCAGGGCGTCGATCGCCTGCGTCGCATGGCCGACAGCCGCAAGCGCGACTTCTCGACTCTCACCATCAACGTGTTCGGCGCGCCCAACGACGCCAAGGTGCTGGCGAGTTACCAGAAGGCCGGCATCCAGGACGCGCTGCTGGCCATTCCCGATCTCAGCCGCGACGAGATCCTGCGCCATCTCGATACGATCGCGCCGCTCGTCAAGGTGGGTGCGGCGGCATGAGCGTCGCCGTCGGCGTCGGTCTGACGGAGTTCCCCTTCGCCAGCACGGGGGACTACTGGCGCTGGGTCGATCTCTGCGAAGCGGGCGGCATCGATTCGATATGGCAGACCGATCGGCTGGTGAGCACGCAGCCGATCCTCGAATGCATGGCGGTGATGGCGGCGCTGGCCGGCCGCACGCGCCGGCTGCGCTTCGGCATGAACGTGGTGTCGCTCGCATTGCGCGACCCGATCCTGCTCGCCAAGCAGTGCGCCACCATCGACGTGCTGTCGGAAGGCCGCCTGCTGCCGGCCTTCGGCATCGGCAGCCCGCTCGGCCCCGAATGGCAGGCGCTCAACATCGACACGCGCACCCGCGGCAGGCGCACCGACGAGGCGCTGGAGATCATCACCCGGCTGTGGCGCGAGGACAGCGTTGACTATGCCGGCACGCACTACCGGCTCGAAGGCGCGTCGATCTCGCCCAAGCCGGCGCAGCCCGACCTGCCGATGTGGATCGGCGGCTCGTCGGAGGCGGCGATCAGGCGCACGGCGCGCTACGGCACCGGCTGGCAGGCGGGTGGCGAGATGCCCGCCGATGCCGGCAAGGTCGTTGCCGCCATCAAGCAGGCGACGGCCGAGGCCGGCCGCTCGATCGACGAGGATCATTACGGCGCGGGCTTCCCGTTCTATTTCGGCTCGGCCGACGACAAGATCGTGGCGGTGGCGGTGGCCGCCTACACCAAGCGCACCGGCCGCAAATCGGCAGGCTACTTCGCGGTCGGCGACGAGCACACGATCATCGACCGGGTCGCCGAGTATGTCGATGTCGGCGTCGAGAAATTCATCCTGCGGCCGATCGGCCGTGACGGCGAGGCGATCCTCGACCAGACGCGGCGCCTGATCGACAAGGTGATTCCCATGGTCGAGGCGCGCTGGCCGAAGAAGGCCAAGGCGCACTAGCGATCATCTCCTCCCCAGCGAAGCTTGGGAGGTGCCCCGTCATACGGGGCGGAGGGGTCATGAGCCTCAGTCTCGCTGCTCATGACCCCTCCGTCGCCGAAGACGGCGACACCTCCCCAAGCTGCGCTTGGGGAGGAGAATTAGAAGCGCCGAAATGGGCACAACCTTTCGGCATGACGGTAGGATGGAACGAACAGACGAACTCTAAAGAGGGGAAATCATGCATATCGGCGCGGCAATGTTCTTCACCGACTACTCCATGTCTCCCGGCGAGCTGGGCAAGGCGCTGGAGGAGCGCGGTTTCGACTCGGTGTGGGCGCCCGAGCACTCGCACATCCCGCTGACGCGCAAGTCGGCGTTTCCGGGCGGCGGCGATCTGCCGAAGAAGTACTACGACGCGATGGATCCGTTCGTGTCGCTGATGGCGGCCGCTGCGGTCACCACGAAGCTGAAGGTCGGGACCGGCGTCTGCCTGGTCAATCAGCGCGACCCGATCCAGACCGCCAAGCTGGTGTCGTCGATCGATCAGCTGTCGAATGGCCGCTTCCTGTTCGGCGTCGGCAACGGCTGGAACCAGGACGAGATGGAGAATCACGGCACCAACTTCGAGTCGCGCCACAAGCTGGTGCGCGAGCGCATCGAGGCGATGAAGGTGATCTGGACCAAGTCGAAGGCCGAGTATCACGGTGACATGGTGAAGTTCGACGCCATGATGACCTGGCCCAAGCCGGCGCAGAAGCCCTATCCGCCGATCCTGGTCGGCGGCGCCTTCCCCTACGGCGCGCGGCGCGCCATCCGCTACGGCGACGGCTGGATGCCGCTGCGCGCACGCGCTGCCTATTCCGACGTGAGAGCGCTGTTCCCGAAGTTCCGCGAGATGGCCAAGGCTGCCAATCGTGATCTCGCGACCCTGCCGCTCTCGATCTGGAACTCCACGGAGGACGAGAGCGAGCTGAAGCGCGACCAGGACGAAGGCGTCGAGCGCGTCATCATCAGCCTCGAATCCGCCAAGGCCGACGTCATCCTCCCCGAGCTCGACCGTTGGGCGAAGCTGATCCCGAAGGTGGCTTAGCGATTCTTCTTCCTCCCCAGCGAAGCTGCGGACGGAGGGGTCATGAGTCACGTGAGGAGGCCTCTGACCCCTCCGTCGGCGATTACGCCGACACCTCCCCAGCGAAGCTGGGGAGGAATCTGATCAAACCAGCGCCAGCACGTCCTTCTTGAAGCGCTGCATCTCGGCCAGCATGGCGTCCACCGTGCTGCCGGCGAAGCCGACGTCGAGATGGCTGACGCCCATCTCCTCGAGCGCGCGGATGTCGGCGGCGATGTCGGCATTCTTGCCCGAGAACAGCCGGCGCTCGCCGTCGCCGGCGGTGGCGGGAATGCTCTCGCCGTACGCCGTGCAGCGCAGCGCCAGGCCGACGGCATCGGCCTTGCGGCCGGCCTTCTCGGTCAACGCGCGCAGCTTGGCGACGCCGGCCTTGAAGCGCGCCAGCGAATCGAGCGGGAAGGCGGGATTGGTGCCGATCGGATACCAGGCATCGCCCAGCGTGGCGGTGCGCCGCAGGGCCGGGCCGCTCTCGCCGCCGACCCAGATCGGCGGATAGGGCTTCTGCACCGGCTTGGGCGCCAGCACGATGTTGTCGAAGCGGACATGGTCGCCGGCGAATTTCGGCTGCTCCTTGGTCCACAGCTCGACGAAAGCTTTCAGGTACTCGTCGGTGACCTTGCCGCGCGCTGCGAAATCGGGCGCGCCGATCGCCTCGAACTCCTCCTTCATCCAGCCGGCGCCGATGCCCACCACCAGGCGGCCGCCCGACAGCACGTCGATGGTCGACAGCATCTTGGCGGTCAGCACCGCGGGGCGATGCGGCACCACCATGACCGAGAGCACCAGGCGCAGTCGCTGGGTCTTGGCGGCAACGTAGGCGACCTCGATCAGCTGCTCGTGGCGCTCGGCACGCGCGCCGGCGGGGAATTCACCAGATGAGCTGTAGGGATAAATGGCATGGATGTCGGTAGGGATAACGACATGGTCGCTGAAGGTGGCGTAATCGTAGCCGAGCGCCTCGCCTTCCACGACCAGGCGGGTCAGCTGCCCTGTTTCCGCCAACGGTCCGGCGGTTGGCGCATTGAAGCCGAACTGCATATGTATCCCCCCAGGATGCTACGGTTATGGCCGGCATAGTACACGATGCGGCGGGCCGCGAATGTCGCTATCGTCGACCCGATTGGCGCCCGAAGGTGGCGTCCGATTGGCGTTACCGTTTGGCGTTGCTGGCAGAGGGTTGGGGCATGACGGAGCTTTCCGAGCTGATGGCAGGTGCGGCCCGGCTGCGTGATCGCGGCCACGGGCGCCTCGTCTCGTATTCGCGCAAGGTGTTCATTCCGCTGACCCACCTCTGCCGCGACGTCTGCCACTACTGCACCTTCGCCGAGCGTCCCCAGCCCGGCAAGCCGGCCTACCTCTCTCCCGACGACGTGCTGGCGATCGCCCGCGCCGGCCAGGCGGCCGGTTGCACCGAGGCGCTGTTCACGTTGGGCGACAAGCCCGAGCTGCGCTACGGCGCGGCGCGCGACGCGCTGGTGGCGCTCGGCCATCCGACGACGATCAGCTACCTCACCGCCATGTGCGATCTGGTGCTGCGCGAGACCAGCCTGCTGCCGCACGCCAATCCCGGCGTGATGACGCGCGAGGAGATCGCCGCCCTGCGCGAGGTCTCGGCGAGCCAGGGTATCATGCTCGAATCGACCAGCGAGCGGTTGTGCGAGAAGGGCGGCGTTCACTTCGGCTCGCCCGACAAGCATCCGGCGGTGCGGCTCGAAACCATCCGCCTGGCCGGCGAGCTCAAGGTGCCGTTCACGACCGGCATCCTGATCGGCATCGGCGAGATGCGCGAGGAGCGCGTCGCGGCGCTGGAGGCGATCGCCAGGCTGCACGACCGCTACGGCCACATCCAGGAAGTGATCGTGCAGAACTTCCGCGCCAAGCCCGACACCAAGTGGGCGGACGCCGAGGAGCCCGATCTGGAAGACCTGCTGTGGACCATCGCCACGGCCCGCCGCATCCTCGGGCCGGACATGAACATCCAGGCGCCGCCCAACCTGTCGCCCGGCGTCTATCCGCGCCTGGTCGATGCCGGCCTCAACGACTGGGGCGGCGTCTCGCCGGTGACGCCCGATCACGTCAATCCCGAGGCGCCGTGGCCCGCCATCGAGGAGCTGGCGCGGATGAGCTCGGAGATGGGCAAGGTCCTGGTCAATCGCCTGGCCGTCTATCCGTCCTACGTGCGTGCGCCCGATGTCTGGCTGGCGCCCGAGGTGGCGATACGCGTGCGCCGCATGAGCGATGCCGAAGGCTATGCCCGCGAGGACGATTGGGCGCCCGGCAACACCGAGCCGCCGCCGGCGCCACGCCTGCGGCTGGGCGCCGTCGATGCCGGCATCGCCCGACTTGTCGAGCGGGCGAGCGGCGGCCAGCGTCTCGATCCGCCGGAGATCATGCAGCTGTTCGCGGCGCGCGACGTCGACTATCGCCACGTCACCGGCGCCGCCGATGCGCTGCGCCAGGCGGTGAGCGGCGACGTCATCCGCTACGTCGTCAACCGCAACATCAACTACACCAACATCTGCTACTTCCGCTGCCGCTTCTGCGCCTTCTCCAAGGGGCGCACGCACGAGGATCTGCGCGGCGCGCCCTATGACCTGGCGCTCGAGGAAGTGGCGCGGCGCGCCGTCGAGGCATGGCAGCGCGGCGCCACCGAGGTCTGCCTGCAAGGCGGCATCCATCCCGACTATACCGGCGAGACCTACGAAGCGATCTGCCGCACCATCAAGCAGGCGGTGCCGGGCATGCACATCCATGCCTTCTCGCCGCTCGAGGTGACGCAGGGCGCGGCGACCTTGCAGACGCCGATCCCCGACTTCCTGGCCAAGCTCAAGGAAGCGGGCCTCGGCACCCTGCCCGGCACGGCGGCCGAGATCCTCGACGACGAGGTCCGCGCCATCATCTGCCCCGACAAGATCAACACGGCGCAATGGCTCGACGTGCAGCGTGCCGCGCACAAGCTCGGCCTGCGCACCACCTCGACCATCATGTACGGGCATGTCGAGTCCTCGCTGGCGTGGGCGCGTCATCTGCTGGCGCTGCGTGACCTGCAGGTCGAGACCGGCGGCTTCACCGAGTTCGTGCCGCTGCCCTTCGTTCACATGGAAGCGCCGATGTACCGCCAGGGCCGGGCGCGCCGCGGGCCGACCTTCCGCGAGGCCGTGATCATGCATTCGGTCGCGCGGCTGGTGCTACATCCGGCGATCACCAACATCCAGACCTCGTGGGTGAAGATGGGCCCGGCCGGCGCCGCCATCTGCCTGCAGTCCGGCGCCAACGATCTCGGCGGCACCTTGATGAACGAGAGCATCTCGCGCGCCGCCGGCACCCAGCACGGCCAGGAATTCCCGCCCGACGCGATGGAGAAGCTGATCCACTCGATCGGCCGCGTGCCGCAACAGCGCGACACGCTCTACCGCCCGGTCGATGAGGAACGCCGCGCCGCGTCGTTCGTGGCCGAGGATTTGGCGCCGATCGTGCTGACCCCGCCGCGCAAGAAGGTGATGGCGTAACTCTTCTCCTCCCCACGAAGTGGGGAGGTGTCCGCGTCTTCGCGGACGGAGGGGTCGAAAGCCCCACTGAGGCTCATGACCCCTCCGCCGCCGTATGACGGCGACACCTCCCCAGCTCCGCTGGGGAGGGGGCTCAGAGGCCCTTCTCCACCAGCAGCCCCGGCACTCCGATCTCGTCCAAAAACGCCCGCGTCCGCGTGCCGGCGGACTGCGGCAGGCGCAGGAAGGCGGCGAGGTCGACCGGGTGGTCGATGTCCATGGCGATGCCGGGCTGGCGCAGGATCGTGGGCTCGATGCCCGAGCGGCGCGCCGCGTCGAGATGGGGGAAGTAGCTGTTGTCGCCGAAGCGCAGCGGCACCGAATCGGGCGGCGAGCAGATCACGGCATTGGAGCCGAGATCGTCGTGCGCTGGCGAGATGGTGAAGGACGGTCCGGGCTGGTGCGCCGCCAGCACGGCATCGAACTCGTCCGCCGTCGCGGCGGGAATGTCGGCCGGCACCGTCATCATGCCGCCGCTTCCCTCGCGGGCGAGCAGCCGCAGGCCCGCGGTGACGCTGCCGGTATGACCCTCGCGCGCCCCGTCGGTGACGATTCGCGCGCCGAGACGCCGGCCGAGCGCCGTCGCCTGCGGATCGAGCGTCACCACCAGCATGCCGGCGAGACGCTTCGTGCGGGCCACCGCTTCCAGCACCTCACCCATCATGACCTCGATCAGGGCGCGACGCTGCGCCGGCGTCAGCAGCGGCGCCAGGCGCTGCTTGGCGCCGTCGAGCTCCTTGATCGGGATGATTGCCCAGATGTCGGAAGGACCGCTATCGGCTGGCGGGCTCATCGGCGTGGTGCAAGCGAATCAGCGAGATCGAGCACGATGCGCGCCAGCGCCTCGCGCGTTGCGAGATCGGTCATCAGGGTCGGCGCCGTCTTGATCGTTGCGGAAAGTCCGCGCACGTCGTCGGCATCGGCCGGATCGACGACGTAGCCGGAGAGCAGCCCATCGTAGCGTCGCGCCGCCGTGGCGGCGCTGATCGTGAGGCCGAGCTCCTGCATCATCTTGGCGGTCGGCCCCTTGACCGCGCGGCCGCCGACGATCGGCGAGACGGCGACGACCGGCGCACCACAGCGGGCCAACGCGTCGCGCAGTCCCGGAACTGCAAGGATCGGCTCGATGCTGATGAACGGATTGGACGGGCAGATCACCACGGCGCGCACCGTGCCGCTCGCCAGCGCCGTCAGGACATCGGCCTGTGGCCGCGCTTGAGCGGCGCCCTCGAATACCAGCTCGTGCACCACGGGCTTGCATTGCCGGCGCACGAAATAGTCCTGGAAGTCGAGCCAGCCTTCGTCGCTGCGAACGCGCGTGCGCACCGGATCGTCGCTCATCGGCAGCACGCGCTGGGCGATGCCGAGCTGGCGACAGACGTCGCGCGTGATCTGCGACAGGGTCTGGCCGGCCCTGAGCCGCCGCGTGCGCTCGACATGCAGGGCGAGATCGCGATCACCCAGCCGGAACCAGCTCTCGCCGCCCAGGGTCGCGATGGTCTCCATGAACGACCACGTCTCGTCGCGCCGGCCCCAGCCCAGCACCTGATTGTCGAGCCCGGACAGGACATAGGTCAGCGTGTCGATGTCGGGCGAGATGCTGAGACCCAAATGCTCGAAATCGTCGCCGGTATTGGCGACGATCAGGAGATCCTCCGGCGCGAGCACGCGGCTGAGGCCAAGCGCCAGCTTGGCGCCGCCGACACCGCCCGACAGCGCCACCACCAGACCGTTGCTCACCGAAACATGTCCTCGCTGGCCGGTCGCACCAGGTCGCTGGCCGGCCGCGCCGACGCGCTCCAGCTGAGCCCGCGGATCAGCACCACGGGCTGCGCCTCGTTGCCTTGTCCCATGACCAGCGAGGCCGCCGCCGCGATCTCGTCGGCGAAGCCGGTGATGCTGACCTGCAGGATGCGGCCGAACAGATCGGGATTGCCACGCAGGTCGAGCAGGCTCGGCAGGCCGGCGGCGCCGATGGCGACGCCCGAGGTGCCGCGCCGCCAGGCGCGGCCGAAACTGTCGATGATGACGACGGCGGGCGCGGTGCCCGCGAGCGTGCCCAGCCGCGTGCGCAACAGCTCGGCGCTGGCGTCCGGATTGACCGGCAGCAGCAAGGCGCGCTCGACGCCGTCGGTTGGGCCGACATTGGACTGGTCGATGCCGGCATTGGCCATGACGAAGCCGAGCTTGTGCTCGACGATCAGGATGCCGGGGCGGGCGCGCACCACGCGCACCGATTCCGACAGCACCAGCTCGACGAGGCGCGGGTCCTTGTCGATCTGCCGGGCGAGCTCGATCGCCTGCGCCGACGGCACCACCGAGGCGAGATCGACGCTGCGGCCTTCGGCCTTGGACACGATCTTCTGGGCGATCACCACGACGTCGCTGGCCTGCGGCGCGAGCTTCGCGGCGGCAAGCCCATCGGCAATGAACGTCGCCAGATCGTCGCCCGTCTTGACCAGCGGGATGCCCGGGACGGCGACGATCTGGAGCGCAGTCGTTCGGTTCATCCGAAGCGCTTGCGCAGCAGCGGCAGGACCTTCTCGCCGTAGAGCTTGAGGAAGCGCTCCTGGTCGGGACCGGGCGCGTGGAACACGAGATGACGGAAGCCCATGTCGACGTAGAACTTGATCTTCTCGACCTGCTCCTCGGGATCGTTCGAGACGATCCAGCGGCTCGCCGCGCGTTCGAGCGGCAGGGCGTCGGCCAGGCGCTGCATCTCGACCGGATCCTCGACCGACATCTTCTCCTCGGGCGTCAGCGCCAGCGCCGCCCAGTGGCGCGTGTCCTCGAGGGCACGCTGGCGATCGGTATCGAACGAGACCTTGACCTCGATCATGTAGTCGTAGGGATTGGCCTTCGGGCCGCCGGCCGCTAGGCCTTCGGCGACCTTGGGCATCAGCGTCTCGGTGTAGAGCTCGCGCTTCTTGCCGCTGGTGCAGATGAAGCCGTCGCCCGAGCGCCCGGCATAGCGTGCCACCAGGGCGCCGGCGGCGGCGACGTAGACCGGCACCTCGTCGTCCGGCCGGTCGTAGATCGTGGCCTTCTCGGTCTTGTAGTACTCGCCGTCGAAGCTGACGCGCTCCTCGCGCCACAGGGTGCGGATCAGGGTCACCGATTCGCGCAGGCGCGCGAAGCGCTCCTTGAACTCGGGCCACGGCGCGCCGGTCGACGGCACCTCGTTCAGCGATTCGCCGGTGCCGATGCCCAGGATGACGCGACGCGGGAACATGGCGCCCAGCGTGCCGAAGGCCTGGGCGACGATCGACGGATGGTAGCGGAAGGTCGGCGTGAGCACACTGGTGCCCATGACGATGCGCGAGGTGCGGGCGCCCAGCGCGCCCAGCCAGGCGAGCGAAAAGGGGGCATGGCCGTCGATGTGCTTCCATGGCTGGAAATGGTCGGAGACGAACACCGACTCGAAGCCGGCCGCTTCCGCCTTGCAGGAGAAGTCAAGCAGCTTGGAGGGCGCAAATTGTTCGGCCGAAGCCTTGTATCCGAGCTTGAGCACGGTGATGGGTTCCTTATCGTGTCCGGCGGGGAGTCTTAATGGACGATACCGCAGGTCACAACCAGGCGCTGGTCGCCGTCGTCATGGGCGTTTCCGGCAGCGGCAAGAGCACCATCGCCAGCCGCCTGGCGGCCGAGCTCGGCTGGGAATACCAGGAGGGTGATGCGCTGCATCCGGCCACGAATGTCGAAAAGATGAAGGCCGGCACGCCGCTCACCGATGCAGACCGTCTGCCGTGGCTGCGGCGGATCGCGGAGCGGATCGACGACTGGCGCGCGCACGGCCGATCCGGCGTGGTGACCTGCTCGGCGTTGAAACGCAGTTACCGCGCCGTCATCGTCGGCGATCGCCCCGACGTGGTGCTGGTCTACCTTGAGGGATCGGCCGCGCTCATCAAGCAGCGCCTCGCCCAGCGCCGCGGCCACTTCATGCCGCCGGCCCTGCTCGACAGCCAGTTCGCCGTCCTCGAGGAGCCGGCCGCCGATGAGCGTCCGATTACAGTCGGTATCGGTGGTACGCCCGAGGAGATCGTTAACGAGATCGTCACACAATTGCGGGTGAGGGCGATGGCTCAATAACCCTCCCCAGCGCATCGCTGGGGAGGTGTCGCGTCATACGCGACGGAGGGGTCATGAGCATCAGTCGCGTTGCTCATGACCCCTCCGTCCGTGATTACACGGACACCTCCCCAGCCAAGCTGGGGAGGCGAATGAACTACAAATCCTTCTCCGCGAGCCTGCGGAAATCGTCGGGCACGGAGCGCTGCAGGCCGAGGGCGATCGAGCCGTAGCCGATCGCGTCGCGGCCGAAGCGGTCGCGGATCGCATCCATGGCGCGATCGGCGGCGTGGCGGGCCAGGCCGCGGCGGGTGCCGGGGCGGCACGCCTCGTTGGCGAGGCCGAGCGGCAGCTCGAGCTGCAGCCGCGGATCCTTCTCCAGATGCGACACGGAGATCGCCAGCAGCGAGATGTGCTTTTCCCTCGGATGATCGGCCAGCGCCGTCCCGACCAGCTCCTCGGCGATCTCTGTGAGGCTCGCCGTCGCCGACAGGGAGGCGTCGAGCGTCGCCGAGCGCGTCACGGCGCGCAGGTCAGCGAAGCGGACGCGCACGGTCACCGTGCGGCCGGCCAGCGACTTGGCGCGCAGCCGCGTGCCGATGCGGTCGGCGAGATGGGCCAGGGTCGGCCGGATCACGTGCGGCTGGGCGGGCTTGCGCCCGAGCGCCGACTGCGCGCCCGCCGAGTGCGATCGGCGATGGGTCACGATCTCGCGCGGATCGCGGTTCCACGCCAGCGCCGACAGCTTCTCGCCCGCCGCCGGCCCGAGCAGGCGCGTGAGTGATCGTCCGGGCATCTGCGCCAGCTGGCCGATCGTCTGAACACCCCTCTCTGCCAGCCGGGCCTCGGTGACCGGACCGACGCCCCACATCAACCCGACCGGCAGGTCGTGCAGGAACGCCAGCTCGCGCTCGGGATCGACCGTGACCAGCCCATCGGGCTTGGCGACCTGCGAGGCGATCTTGGCGAGATGCTTGGTGCGCGCCACGCCGATCGAGATCGGCAGGCCGATCTCGGCCCGCACGCGCTGGCGGATCTTCTGTGCAATCTCGGTCGGCGAGCCGAACAGGTGCGTGCAGCCCTTCACGTCGGCGAAGGCCTCGTCGATCGAGATGCGCTCGACCAATGGCGTGAAATCGCCCAGCACCTCGATCGCGGCATCGCCCAGCCGCTGGTAGTCCTCGAAATGGCCCTCGACGAAGATCAGGCTTGGGCAAAGCTCGCGCGCCCGCCGTCCCGGCATGGCGCTGCGCACCCCGAAGGCCTTGGCTTCGTAGGACGCTGCCAGCACCACCCCGCCGCCGACGGCAATCGGCTTGCCGCGCAACGACGGATCGAGCAGCTGCTCGACCGACGCGTAGAAGGCGTCCAGGTCCGCATGGAGAATGGTTGCTTCCATGGCCGCTCCAATGGCCTCGCTGATCGATATGAACAAAATGAGAACATTCTGTCAATGAGCGGCGGGAAAGCGATACTTCTATGGCGAGTACAACCTAGAAGATTCTCGTCTGTCCACGCTCGCTCAAGTTCGCGCGAAGGCAATTCCATTACGCCTTCGCCAGTCGAAAGCGATGCAAGCCGCCGGTTTGACTCAGGCCATCGCCATTGCAACCATCGTGCAGATCGGGAGGGCGCGCGTATGGCTGGCGTAAGTTGGACCGACACGACGATGGAGGCGGCCGGGATAAAGCTCCACGTGTCGCGCGCCGGGAAGGGACGTCCTGCCCTGATGCTGCATCACGAGACCGGCACGCTCGATCGGCTGCCCTTCTATGATGCGTTGGCGGCGAAGTTCGATGTGCTGGTGCCGCATCATCCCGGTTACAGCCGCTCGCAGCGGCCGGAATGGATGCGCCATCCGCGCGACATCGCGGTGATCTATCGCGGCCTGCTGAGCGAGCTGAAGCTCTCCAACGCCGTCCTCGTCGGCCTGGGCTTCGGCGGCTGGATCGCGGCCGAGATGGCCAGCATGGCGCCGGGCGACGTGGCGAAGCTGGTGCTGGTCGGCGCCATGGGCATCAAGCCGCCGCAGGGCGACATCCTCGATCTCGCCATCACCGGCTATGTCGACTACGCGCGCGCCGGCTTCCACGACCAGAACGCGTTCGATCGCGTCTACGGCGCCGAGCCGACAGTCGACCAGCTCGAGATGTGGGACATCTGCCGGGAGATGAGCTTCCGCATCGCCTGGAAGCCCTACATGTACAGCCAGACCTTGCCGTATCTGCTGGGTGCGGTGCGTGCGCCGTCCCTGGTGGTGTGGGGCGACGACGACAAGATCGTGCCGCAGAGCGCCGGCAAGCGCTATGTCGAGGTCTTGCCCAACGCCAAGATGGAAGTCGTGAAGAATTGCGGGCACTGCGTCGACATGGAGCAGCCCGAAACCCTCGCCAAGCTGATCGTCGATTTCATCGGTCGGGAGTAGATGCCATGCACCTGATGTATTTCACTGAGCAACCGATGTCGGCCTATTCCGAGCAGGCCGGCCGCGATTTCGGCGCCACCGCGCTGATGTTCCCCAACACCAACTTCGATCCGGTGGCGGGCTCGCGGCTCTACAACGAGTATATCGAGCAGTACATGCTGGCCGAGGAGGTTGGCATCGACGGCATCATGCTGAACGAGCATCACAACGCGCCGTTCTGCATGCAGGCCAAGGCCAACATCTTCGCCGCCATCCTGGCCGGCATGACCAAGAAGGCGAAGATCGTGATGCTCGGCAATCCGTTGCCGCTCGCCGAGAACCCGGTGCGCCTGGCCGAAGAGCTGGCCATGATCGACATGATCTCCAAGGGTCGCCTGGTCTCGGGCTTCGTGCGCGGCGGCGGCCAGGAGCAGCTGGCGACCGGCGTCAATCCCGCTTTCAACCGCGAGCGCTTCGAGGAAGCGCACGACCTGATCGTCAAGGCGTGGACCCAGCCGGGCCCGTTCCGCTTCGAGGGCACGCACTACCAGCATCGCGTGGTCAACCCGTGGGCGGTGCCGCTGCAGAAACCCTACCCGCGTGTCTGGATCCCGGGCGTGATCAGCAAGGAGACGATCATCTGGGCGGCGCAGCAGCGCTATCCCTACATCGCCCTCAACACCTCGATCGAGCAGACCAAGAAGATCTGGGAGCTCTACGACAGCGTCGCGGCGCAGGCGGGCTATGTCGGCGGGCCGGAGAATCGCGGCTACCTGATCCAGGTCCATATCTCCGACACCGAGGAGAAGGCGATCGAGAACGCCAAGCAGTTCCGCTGGATGCAGGGCGAGTTCACCGGCCTCGCTCATCCGGTATGGAGCACGCCGTCTGGCTACGGCTCGCCCAGCAACCGGCGCGCCTTCGTCGAGTTCGCCGCCGGCCGGGCGATCAACCCGCGCGGCAACACGAGCTTCGAGCAGCAGATGGCCGACCTGCGCATCATCGCCGGCACGCCCAAGACGGTGGTGGCCAAGCTGAAGCGCATCCTCGAGGAGACGCGGCCCGGCATCCTGGCGCTGTGGGGCAACGACGGCCGCGTCAGCCAGGCGGACTCGCTCACCTGCATCAGGCTGATGGGCACCGAGGTCTTCCCGGCGATTCGCGAGATCGCCAAGAGCCTCGACCTCAAGAGCCCGTTCGAGGCGAACGCGCCCGTCCATCTCAGGTATTCGACCGACCTCGCGCCCGCCCGCGCCGCCGCGGCGGCCGAGTAGGCGATGGCGATCCAGCTCGGCGCGTCGCTGCCGGTCGGCGACATCGGCACCGGCCCGGCCGTGCTGCGCGACTATGCGCAGGCGGCCGAAGGGCTGGGCTACGATTACCTCGTCGCGCCCGACCACGTGCTGGGCGGCAATCCCGATGTCGATTACGGCGGCCGCCGCGTCGGAACCACGGCGACCGCCTATCACGACCCGTTCGTGCTGTTCGCCTTTCTGTCCGGCGTCACCAAGCGGGTCGGCTTCGCCGCCGGGGTGCTGATCCTGGCGCAGCGCCAGGCCGCGCTGGTCGCCAAGCAGGCGGCCTGCCTGGACGAGCTCAGCGAGGGCCGCTTCCGTCTCGGCATCGGCGTCGGCTGGAACGAGATCGAGTTCCAGGGCCTCGGCGTGGATTTCCACATCCGCGGCAAGCTCTCCGAGGAGCAGGTGCGCTTCATGCAGGCGCTGTGGGCCCAACCCAGCGTGAAGTTCGAGGGTCAGTTCCATCGCCTCGACGACGGCGGCATTAACCCGCGGCCGAAATCGGGCCGCGTGCCGATCTGGTTCGGCGGCCACGCCGAGGCGACGTTCCGGCGCACTGCCAAGTACGGCGACGGCTTCATGCCGCTCGCCTATCCGGCGGGCGACAAGGCGCTCGCCGCCTTCGACAAGCTGCGCGGCCTGATCCGCGAGGCCGGCCGCGATCCGGCGTCGGTCGGTCTCGAGGTCTGGGTTTCGCCCGGCATCGGCGGCCCCGACGACTGGCGGCGCGAGTTCACCTTCTGGAAGAAGGCCGGGGTGACGCATGTCAATGCGCACACCACCTACGTGAGCGCCCACCACAAGCGGATCGCCGGCAAGACCTACGCCGAGCATCTCGACGCGATCACCCGCTATCGCGCGGCGGTGGTCGATCTCCTGTAGATCACGGTCGAGGCCGTCGATTTTCGGACTGGCAGCAGCGAGTCGGGTATAGTCGCGCCGCGGGTCGATCGGGTCCGCGCCCTTCCTGCTGGGACGATGCAGGTTTGATTCGACTGAAGCTCCGCATTCGAGTTGGTGATGTCTGACGCTCCCTCGCTCTCCCGCTCTTTGGGCCTGATCGATCAGGCGGCATTGCAGGCAATATTGGATCCGCAGGATGGGAAGCGCCTGGAGATCTTGTGCGGCCTGATCGCGGAGCACAAGCCCGTGGTTGCCGCTGACCATCGCCTGGGCGATGCGGATCCCTGGCGTCTGAAGCTGTTGGGAATCTTCGGCGAAATCCTCGCTGCGGCGGAAAGCGCGCGGCGTGGACCCGAAGCGCAACGAGCCCGATTGATCGTAAGCTACCTGCGCACCATGCGCAGCTTCATCGCCAAGCTTCTGCCGGCCCTTCCGGCCGACAAGCCGCTACAGTCGTAGTGCCGAGAGGCGTCGTACGACGCCTGCGAGGCCGTGCGACCGTTGCGACCGAAGCTGGGCGACGATCGCCTTCAGGAGCGGGCCGAGCGTGTCCGGCTCGGTGACGGCTGCGGCGCATCGCGCCAGCCCGTCGAGGCGCTCCAGGGCCGCCAGCACCGCGGCGGCCACGCCCGCCGCGTCGTACTCCGTGATGGGAACTCCCCATCCTTGCTCGAAGGCCGGCACGGCAAAGGCACAGGCACCCGTGGCAACGACGGGGAGCCCGATCTTGCGCGCGTCGCTGAAGACGCCGGAGCCGCGCGTGCGATAGACGGCCGGATCATAGGGCAGCAGCAACAGGTCAGCCTCGTCGAGCAGCGCCGTGTAGTCGCGGTCCGACAGCACGTCCTGGCGCACCACGACGCGATCGCCGAGAGCCGACAGCCTGTCGAACGCCGGCTGATCGCCCTCGGCATCCGATCCTTTGACGATGCCGTGGATCAAGAAACGTACGGTGCGGTGCTGGCGGACCACCTGCCCGATGGCCTCCGGCAGCAGGCGGTAGCCTTTCGGCCGATTGGCGAAGCCGATGCACAGCACCGTGGGCGGCCGGTCGAGGGGCCGGCGTCGCGCGCCACGCACCGGCATGAGGAGGCCCGGCCCCGGCTGGACGGCGATCTCCCGACCGAGCAGCGGCCGATAGAAATCCGCCATCTGCTGCGTCTCGCTGTAGATATGCAGCCGCTCTGCGCTGCCGAGGCTCGCGGCCAGCCGCGCGAACGCCTCGCGGCATTCCTTTCCCAATGCGATGGCGCGTGGATCGTCCGTCGCCAGCAGGTAGTGCGGTCCGTAGAGCAGCCACAGCAACACGTGCGGGGCTGCTCTGAAGCGGCCGCCGCCAAACTGGCGGGCGATCGATGCGGCGAGCACCTGGTCGCAGCAGGGCAGGATGAGCAGGTCGGCCGTGCGGCCATGTCGGCCCAGCGCTTGCGCCAGATTGCGGCTCGTCTCCTCGACCGACTCGGCGAATTCCTGCGGCGTGGCGTAGGAACGGCCGTAGACCGATCTGGTGAAGGTCGGGGTGCAGGCGAGGTCGCGCACGACCTCGGGATTGGCATACGCCGATCCCAGGCACGGCACTTTGTGCCCCAGCGTCGCGAGCTCGCTTTGCAAACGCACGACCGCATTGTAGTGGTGCCCTCCCTTGGAGTGCACGCCGGGGTCGATGATCAGGATCCTCATGGGAAGATCCTCACGGCGCGCCGAGTAGATTGCGCCAGGGCGGCCGCCGGAACGCAGCGACGCGTCGGCCCATCATCACCATGCGCCAAGGCAGCTTGAATTCCTCGGGCTGGTAGAGATGCTGGCGCGGAGCGTGCACCTGGAGCGCCGGGAAGATGTGCAGCCGCCCGCCGGCCCGGCCGATCGCCGCATTGAAGGCGACATGTTCGGACACCTCGCGGTCCTGCGCGTCGATCCCGCCGTATCGCGCGCCGAGCGCGGCCGACAGGCGATAGAGCCCGAGGCCGCCGAACGCCGAGCGCACTTCGATGGGCGGCGCGCACGCCGGTATCTCGATCTGGCGCGAGAACACCTCGCGGAACTTGGCCGCCTCGAACGACACGCTGTCGGGCCTTCCCCAGATCGAATGCCAGACGTCGTGCGGGCACCAGCGATCGTGCCGCAGCGCCCAGACGTCGTAGTAGCGCGGCAGGGAGTTGGCGAACACGCCGGCGCGTGACGGATCGGCATCAAGCCAGCGTGCGGCCTGGACGAAGCCGTCGGCGGCGAGGGTTGAGTCCAGCACGTCGTCGAGATCGGCGATCACGAGATGATCATGGTCCTGCCAGCCGAGACGGCGGATCTCGTCGAGCCCCGTGTTGCGGACATGCGCCAGTCGCTCGGTTCGCCGTGCCAGGCTGGTCGCCAAGGCGCCCAGGTCGATTACCTGTCCGCGCCGCCCGTCGGCCAGCCATCGCTGCAGGATTGCCGCCGAATCGTCGGCGCAATCGCTGACCACAAAGAGGAACGACGCGTCGGCGTAGCACGCGGCGAAGCGATCGAGATTTTGCAGGACGTTGGGCAGATGGGCAGCGCAATCCCGGGCGGCGCCGAAGAAGACGGCCCTCTGTCGACCTAGCATGGCCTCCGGTCGCTCATGTCCGGTCGCGACGCGGGGCCGGCTGGAGGACGTCGCGTGCGCCGTTTTGCGGTGACGGCCGCGTGGGCTTGTCGCCGCCGATCAAATCGGTCGCCCTGGCGAAGATGCGCTCCAGATTCCAGCCGTTGGCCGATGCCGCGGCGTCGAGCTCGCCGAGTGCATTGGCCACCAGGGCTTCCGCCTTGGTGTGGCGCTCCTCGCCGAAAGCCGTGCGAATCGCCACCGCCTCGGCGCGGAGCACCCTCTGGATCAGCTTGAGCACCGAGTTGCGGATGGGGTCCCAAGGCTGGGTCGAGGAGTTGTAGGCGCCGCCCAGAACCGCGGCATTCGAATGCTTGTTGTTGCCATGCATGCGATAGCCGTAGAGCGCATCGTGGATGGCGATGGTGCCGGTCAGCAGGGAGGCGAAGGTCGACAGGTAGAAGTCGACGTACAGCCTGAGCTCGGGGCTCGGCGGTACGAAGATCAGGTCGACGAAGCTCCGCCTGAACATCATGCTGGCCGTGCTGTTGGTGGCGCCGGCCGGCGACCATTGCGTATGCAGGGTGAGCTTGTGCGTCTGGGCGAAAGTGACCTTTCCGGTCTGCGGGTCGATCGTGGGCATCGTCGCGGCATCGACCGGTCGCTGGGGCGGCGGGTAGGGATCGGAGTCGAACCACCAAGCGGTGCCCGCGAGCAGGCGATCATAGGCATCGATGACGTGGCAGTCGCAGTAGGTCATGCCGACGGGAAAGTCGGTATTCATGTGCACCGCCAGATGGCGGGCGATGAAATCGTCGTACCAGAGGTCGTCCGAATCGAGGAAGCAGACGAACGGCGTGTCGAGTTCAATCAGGCCGCGGCGCACCGCGCCCGCCTGGCCGAGATTGGACTGGAGGCGGACATAGCGAAAACGCGGATCGTCGAGTCGGGCCAGGCACTGCCGGATCACCTCGTCCGACTTGTCGGTCGAGGCATCGTCGACGACGACCACGCAGATGTCGCGTACGGTCTGACGCGCCACCGACTCGATGGCTTTTGCGACGTAGGCACAGTTGTTGTGATTGGCGACGACGACCCCAACGGCGGGAGCAGAGGGCATAACCGATGAGGTCCTCATGTTTCAGCGGCGCGGGGAGGCGTGGTTGCCACCCCGAACCGTCCCAATGCAAATACGTCGAGCCGGAATTTTTGGCGAGTTCTTTTGCTCCGGTCATCCGGCGGCAATTTGTCGGCTTGCCGGGACAACATGCACCACTGTCCCGACAACTGCAATCCGGCCACCGCGTTGCATATGGCTACGAACTCTCCGCAGCTCCAGAGCGGCGGAGGGTTGATCACGCCTTGGTCACCAAACGCACGGGAACCGTCCTCCCCAGCAGATCTGGGGAGCGGCTTTGGGTGTTAGCTCAACTCCGGCGTTCGGGAGAATAGCTACTCGGCGGCCATCCTCGGCGTCGCCGCGTCGATTGCCGCCGACAGGCGTGGCGGCGACAGGGGCAGGTCCGTCATGCGGATGCCGGTGCTGCGCGCCACGGCGTTGCCGACCGCGGCGAGCGGCGGCACGATTGGCACCTCGCCGACGCCGCGCACGCCGTAGGGATGGTGCGGGTTGGGCACCTCGACCAGGATGGTCTCGATCATCGGCAAGTCCGAGGCTACCGGCATGCGGTAGTCGAGGAACCCGGCATTGTCGAGCCGGCCCTTGGAGCCGTAGATGTACTCCTCGTTCAGGGCCCAGCCGACGCCCTGGACGGCACCGCCCTGCAGCTGGCCTTCGACGTAGCTCGGATGGATGGCCGTGCCGACGTCCTGGGCTGCCGTGTAGCGGTCCACGGTGACGATCCCGGTGTCGCGATCGACCGCGAGATCGACAATGTGCACGCCGAAGCCCGGGCCGGCGCCCTGGGCGTTCAGCTGGGCATGGCCGTTGATCGGGCCACCGGTCTTGCCGGCGGTGGCGGCCAGCTGGGCGAGCGACAGCGGCTCGAACTCGCCGACGTTGCTGCCGGCCGGCTTGGCGCAGCCGTCCTCCCAGATCACGCCGTCGGGATCGACACCCCAGGTCTTGGCGGCGCGCACCTTGAGCTCGCGGATCATGTCGCGCACCGAGTTGACCACGGCCAGTCCGGTGGCGAAGGTGACGCGGCTGCCGCCCGTCACGAAGTTGAAGCCGATCGAGCTGGTGTCGGCGATCACCGGCCGGACCTTGGAGTAGTCGACGCCGAGCTCCTCGGCCGCCATCAGGGCGAGCGAGGCGCGCGAGCCGCCGATGTCGGGGTTGCCCGAGATGACCGTAACCGTGCCGTCCTCGGCGACGTGAGCCGCGGCGCTCGAATCGGCGCCGACGTTGAACCAGAAGCCTGCCGCCACGCCGCGCGACATGCCGGCCTTGGGCTTGCTCTTGTAGTGCTCCGAGCTCTTGGCCGCTTCCAGGGTCTCGACGAAGCCGATCGTATCGAAGGTCGGCCCGTAGCTCGTCTTGGTGCCCTTCTTGGCGGCGTTCTTGAGGCGCAGGTCGATCGGATCCATGCGCAGCTCCTGCGCCAGGATGTCCACTGTCGATTCGACGCCCCAGGCCGAGATCGGCGCGCCCGGGGCGCGGTAGGCCGCGACCTTGGGCCGGTTGCTGACCACGTCGTAGCCGACGACCTTGATGTTGGGAATGTCGTAGCAGGCGAAGCTGGTCCAGCAGGCTGGACCGACCGGCGAGCCCGGAAAGGCGCCGGCCTGCAGGGCGATGGTGCATTCGGCGGCGACGATCGTGCCGTCCTTCTTGGCGCCGATCTTGACGTGGACCGTGCCGCCCGGCGCCGGGCCGGAGGCGCGGAACACCTCGTCACGGGTCATCACCATCTTCACCGGCTTGCCGGACTTCTGCGACAGGCGCACCGCGATCGGCTCGAGATAGACCACCGTCTTGCCGCCGAACCCGCCGCCGATCTCGGTCGGCGTGACGCGGATCTGCGAGGTCTCGATGTTGAGCAGGCGGCTGCAGAAGCCGCGCACCTGGAAGTGGCCCTGGGTCGTCGACCAGAGCTGGACCTGGCCGTCCTCGGCGGCGCTCGCCAGGGTGGCGTGCGGCTCGATGTAGCCCTGATGCACGGCCTGCGTGGTGTAGTGGCGTTCGACCACGATCTCGGCCTGCTTGAAGCCGGCCTCGATGTCGCCCTTCAGGTTGTCGATGCGCTTGGCGATGTTCGACGGCTTGGTCGGCGCCGGCTTCACGCCCTCGGTGATCATGTGATCGTGCAGGATGGGCGCATCTTCCTTCATCGCGTCGGTGACGTCGATGACGTGCGGCAGGACCTCGTACTCGACCTTGATCAGGTCGAGCGCGGCCTTGGCGATCGCCTCGGTGGTGGCGGCGACGGCCGCGACCGGATGGCCCTCGTAGAGCGCCTTCTCGCGCGCGATGATGTTGCGGGTGATGTCGCGCAGATTGACCTGCATCTCGCCGGTCGGGACGATCAGGTTGGGCTGATCGGGGAAATCCACCGCCGACACCACGGCCTTGACGCCGGGCAGCGCCAGGGCGGCCGAGGCATCGATCGACTTGATCACGGCATGGGCATGCGGGCTACGCAGCACCTTGCCGACGAGCTGGCCCGGCATGTTGAAGTCGGCGCCGAAACGGGCCCGGCCAGTCACCTTGTCGGCGCCGTCCGGACGGTCGGGACGCGTGCCGATCCACTTGTACTTGCCATTGCTCATCGCGCTGTCTCCCTCATTTCAGCGGCCACTTCCATGACCGCGCGGACGATCTTGTCGTAGCCCGTGCAGCGGCAGAGGTTTCCGGCGAGCCAGAAGCGAACCTCGGTTTCGCTCGGGTTGGGGTTCTTGGCGAGCAACGCCTTCGAGGCGACGAGGAAGCCCGGCGTGCAGATGCCGCACTGCAAGGCTGCGAACTCGACGAACTTCTTCTGCAGGGGATGAAGCTGATCGCCGTGAGCCATGCCCTCGATGGTCTCGATCCTCTTGCCCTCGGCCTCGACGGCCAGCACCAGGCAACTGCACACCAGACGGTCGTCGAGCGTGATGCTGCAGGCGCCGCAGTCGCCCGAGCCGCAGCCTTCCTTGCTGCCGGTCAGCCCGAGCTGGTCGCGCAGCACGTCGAGCATGGTCTGCGAGGCATCGCACAGATACTCGACAGGCTCGCCGTTGATGGTGGTGGTGACGTGTGTCTTTGCCATGATCAGCGCCCTCCCGCGCGTTCCGCCGCAATGGCCGCGACGCGTTTCAAGAGAACGCCGGCGATCTTGGTCCGGTAAACAATGGTGCCGCGCTTGTCGTTGATCGGCTTGCACACGGCGCGGCAGGCAGCGGCAGCTTTCTCCAGCGCTTCGTCATCGAGGCGCGAGCCGACGAGCGCGGCCCCGGCCGCCTCGACGAGCAATACGGTCGGTGCGACGGCGCCGAGGCCGACGCGGGCGGCGGTGCAGGTGCCGTTCTCGATCGTCAGGTTGACGCCGCAACCGACGACGGCGATGTCCATCTCGGTGCGCGGGATCAACCGCAGATACGCATCGGCCGAACCTTTCGGTCGCGCCGGCAGAGAAAAGCTGACCACGATCTCGCCGGGCTGCAGCGAAGTCTTGCCCGGCCCGATCTGGATCTTCTCGACCGGCACCTCGCGACGGCCGTTCGGCCCATGCACGGCGGCGATGGCGCCCGCGGCGATCAGCGCCGGCACGCTGTCGGCCGCCGGCGAAGCGTTGCACAGATTGCCGCCAGGCGAGGCGCGGCCCTGGATCTGCTTCGAGCCGATCAGGTTGATCGCCTCGACCGCGCCAGGCCAAGCCTTCTTGAGCGCGGCGTGCTCGCCGATCCTGGCGCCGGACACGGCGGCACCGATGCGGAACGCGCCGCCGCCCTTGTCCTCGATCGCGCTCATCTCGGCGATGTTCTTCACGTCGATGATCGCGCCCGGCCGGGCCATGCCCGCCTTCATCTGCACCAGAAGATCGGTGCCTCCCGCCAGAATGCGTCCTGAACCCTTGGCCGCGAGCAAGGCACCAACCGCCTCGTCGATCGTGTGGGGCGCGCTGTATGTTATGTCATTCATCTCGAAATCCCGTTGATGTTTCCGGACCTGTGCGGTTCCCGTTGCGCCGGGAATTCTTTGCAGGGCCTCCTACTATAGGGGTAATCGGGCGGCCGTTGACCGAATAATGCGACGGAACGTCGATTCAGGCCGTTTATGCAGGCCGCATTGAGTCACAGTTCCTTCTTTCCGCCTAGCGATTTTTGAAGGCCGTGTATCAGGAGACCAACGTAGATGACCGATCCGACAAGCAATCAGCCGATGCGGCCCGACCTGAAGCAGGCGCTCGACAGGCGCGCTGCCATCCTGGACGACGCGCGGCCGAAGGCGGTGGCCCAGCAGCGCAAGCGCAACCGCTGGACGGCGCGCGAGGGCATCGCGGCCCTCGTCGATGCGGGGAGCTTCGTCGAGTATGGCGGGCTCGCACGTCCAGCGGTTCCCGGCATGAGCGGCGCGGCCGACGGCGTGATCATGGGCACGGCGCAGATCGACGGCCGGCCGGTCGATCTGCTGGTCTACGACTACACGGTCTATGCCGGCACGCAGAGCGCCATCAACCACGCCAAGACCACGCGCATGTTCGAGCATGCCGAGCGCCATCGGCTGCCGGTCGTGTGCTGGCTCGACGGCGGCGGCGCGCGACCGCACGACATGAAGGTGCAGGGCCGCGGCTCGACGCCGACCTTCGTCGTGTTCGCGCGCCTGTCGGGGCTGGTGCCGACGGTCGGGATCCTGCCCGGCCGCGCCTTCGCCGGGCATGCCAATCTCGCCGGCCTGTGCGACCTCTTGGTGGCGACGCCCGATTCGGCGATGGGCATGGCGGGCCCGCCGCTCGTCGAGGCGGCCCTCGGCGTCAAGCTCACGCCGGAGGAGATCGGCCCGGCCTCGGTCCATGTCGCATCGGGCGTCATCGATGTGCTGGTCGCGGACGAGGCCGAGGCGATCGGCATCGCCAAGAAATATCTCGGCTATTTCGGCGGGCCGATGACGCCCGGCGAAGCGCCCGACGTCGCGGCGTTGCGCACCGTCGTGCCCGATAACCCGCGGCGTGCCTACAACGTGCGCAAGGTGATCGACGGCATCGCCGATTTGGGCAGCGTGCTCGAGCTCAAGGCCGGCTTCGGCCGCGCCGTGGTGACCTCGCTGATCCGCATCGGCGGCCGGCCCGTCGGCGTCGTCGCCAACCAGCCGATGTATCTCGCCGGCGCGATCGACAGCCCGGCCTCGGAGAAGGCGGCGCGCTTCATCCAGATCTGCGACGCCTTCGACATCCCGATCCTCTCTCTATGCGACACGCCCGGCCTGATGGTCGGCCCGGACGTCGAGAAGACCGGCCTGGTGCGCAAGAGCGCGCGCGTGCTGACCGCCTTCGCCAACGCCACGGTGCCGGTGATGACCGTGGTGCTGCGCAAGGCCTACGGGCTCGGCTACTACGTGATGGGCTCGCAGCCGCTCGAGCCGGCGATCCTGCTCGCCTGGCCGACCGCCGAGTATGGCGGCATGGGCCTTGAAGGCGCGGTCAACATCATCTACCGCGCCGAGCTCGACGCGGCGGCAGAAGGCGAGCGCGCGGCGCTCCACAAGCATCTCACCGACGAGCTGAAGCGCTCAAACACCGCGCTGGAGGTCGCCGCGCGCTACCTCTACGACGACGTGATCGATCCGGCCGACACCCGCGACATCCTGATCAAGACTCTGGCAACCCTGCCGCCGCCCCCGCCGCGCACGACGCGCAAGCGTTTGATCGAGCCGTTCTGATATTCCTCCCCAAGCTTTGCTTGGGGAGGTGTCGCCGTCATACGGCGACGGAGGGGTCATGAGCCTCAGGCTCAACCCTCTCCCATGACTCATGACCCCTCCGTCGCGTGTGACGCGACACCTCCCCAGCTGAGCTGGGGAGGAAAAAGAGCTAAGCCTCGCGATCCGACACCGCGCCGAGATAGGCACGCCGGATCAGGTCGCCGCTGCGAATTGCGTCGGGCGTGCCGCCGCCGATCACGACACCGTTCTGCAGCACATAGGCGTGATCGGCGATGTCGAGCGCGCGTTCAACCATCTGCTCGACCAGCAGGATGGTGGTGCCGCCACCGCGCAGGCGCTGCAGCACCGCCAGCACCTGATCGACGACGATCGGGGCGAGGCCGAGGGAGGGCTCGTCGAGCATCAGCAGCCTGGGTTGCCGCATCAGCGCCTGGGCGATCGCCAGCATCTGCTGCTGGCCACCCGACAGGATACCGGCCAGCGCCTGCGGCCGTTCGGCCAGCATGGGAAACAGCTCGTAGACGAAATCGTAGCGTCTGCGCTCTTCGTCCTTTCCGAGTCGCGTGCCGTAGAGGCCGAGCTCGAGATTGGCGTGCACGTTCTGACGGCGGAACAGGCGGCGATTCTCGGCGACATGCAGCAGGCCGAGATCGATGATGCGATGCGGCGGCTCGCCGGCGATGTCGCGACCGGCGAAGACGATGCGGCCGGCAGACGGCCGCAGCAGGCCGGACAGGGCGCGCAACAGCGTGCTCTTGCCTGCACCGTTGCTGCCGACCAGCGCCACGATTGCGCCGGGCAAGATCTCGAGATCGACGCCGCGCAGCACGCCGACATGGCCGTAGCCGACATCGAGGCCGGAAATGTCGAGGAGAGGTTCCGCCGTCACGGGGCAGCCCCGGCGACGCGGGTCTGCGAGCCCATGTAGGCCGCGATCACCGCGTCGTGAGAGAACACTTCGGCAGGCGTGCCCGAGGCCAGCACCGCGCCGCGCTCCAGCACGGTGACACTGCTGCAGATATTGGCCACCAGCTCGAGATGATGCTCGACGATGACGATCGTCGTGCCGAGCCGGCCGATCGCCGTCACGAGCTCGGCCAGGCGATCGAGCTCGGCGAGCGACAGGCCGGCCGCCGGCTCGTCGAGCAGCAGCAGGCGCGGCCGGCCGACCAGGGCCCGCGCAATCTCGGCCAGCCGCTGCTGGCCGTGCGGCAGCTCGCCGGCCGGCTCCATGGCCCGATCGCCGAGGCCGACGAAGTCGAGATAGCGCATTGCATCGCCGAGCGAGGCCGCCTGCTCGCGGCGCGCCAGGGGCAGCCGCAGGGCGGCCGCGGCGACGCCCTGGCGTTCGGCGGGGAAGGCGCCCAGCAGCGTGTTATCGAGCACGCTGAGCTCCGGCATCATGCGCGGCGTCTGGAAGGTGCGGCCGACACCGTTGCGTGCGATGCGGTGCGGCGAGAGGCCGATGACGGAGCGTCCGTCGATCCGGATGTCGCCGCGATCGACGGGGTAGAAGCCCGAGATCATGTTGAGCAGCGTCGTCTTGCCCGAGCCGTTGGGCCCGACGATGGCATGCGTGGTCCCTGCCGCGACGTCGAGGCTGACGCCGGCGAGGGCAGCGACTCCGCCGAAGCGCTTTTCGACGTCGCGCACCGAAAGCGCCACGCCGTTGACCGGCTGGATGGACGCCTGGCCGGCATCGAGGCGCGGCGCCGGCGGGATATTCGACAGGCCGAGCCGCGCCCGCAGCCGCTTCCAGCCGAGGTCGACGGCGCCGACGAGGCCATGCGGCGCGTAGAGCATCAGCAGCAGCAGGGCCACGCCGTAGATCAGCATGCGCCAGCTCTGCAGCGCACTCAGCAGCTCGGGCACGAGGAAGAAGACGACGGCACCGACCACGGGTCCCCACAACCGCCCGGCGCCGCCCAGCACTACCATCAGCAGGAAGAAGATCGAGAAATCGGCCGTGAAGTCGTCCGGCGTGACGACGGTCTTCTGGACGGCGAACAACGCCCCGGCGAGACCGGCCATCGCGGCGCTGGCGACGAAGGCCAGCATCTTGATGCGCACCTGCGACACGCCGCTGGCGGTGGCCGCCACCGGATTGTCGCGCACGGCGACCAGCGCCCGCCCGAAACGCGAGCGCAGCAGATTGGCGACGCCGGCGATTGCCAGGATGACGAGGCTGAGCGCCAGCCAGTAGAGATCGGCTGAGGTGAGGGCGTGGCCGAACAGCACCGGCTTGGGAATGCCAACGACGCCGGCGAAGCCGTGTGTCAGCTCGCGCCATTCGGTGAGGAGTCCGCCGACCACCTCGGCGAAGCCGAGCGTGATCAGGGCGAAGTACCAGGTCGACAATCGAAACGCGGGCAGGGCCATGAGAGCCCCGACGGCGGAGGCGGCCGCCATCGCCAGCAGGGCGGCTGGCCAGAATGACCAGTGATGATCGACCATCGCCAACGCGACGGCATAGGCCCCGATCGCCACCAGGGCGCCGTGGCCGAGCGAGACCTGGCCGCCATAGCCGTTCAACAGGTTGAGCCCGATCGCCACCAGCACGTAGGCGGCCATCTGCGTCGCAACGAACAGGTGGTATTCGCCGCCGCCGACGAGCGGTGCGACGTAGAGCGCGATGGCCAGCCCGATCAGCAGCAACGGCCGCGCGCGTGACGAATCGATCACTGTCGCGAGCAGGCTCGACATTGGATCAGACCGCGCGTGCTTCGGCGCGCCCGAACAGGCCATGCGGCCGGATCAGCAGGATGACCAGCATCACGGCGAACGTGGCGGCAAGCTGATAACCGGGCGACAGCATTGCGGCAGCGAGCGCTTCGGCGATGCCGATGATGTAGCCGGCCAGCAGGGCGCCGCGATTGTTGCCGATGCCGCCGACCGCGGCCGCGGCGAAGCCCTTCAACAGCAGCGCGGGACCAAGCCCGGTCGAGGCATAGAGCAACGGTGCCGCAAGCACGCCGGTCAGCGCCGCGATGGCGCCGCCGAGGAAAAACGACCAACTCGACAGGCGGTTGGGGTTGATGCCGCGCAGCAGGGCGGCATCGCGATCCTCGGCGACCGCCAGCACCGCCTTGCCGGCGCGCGTGCCGTAAAACGCCTCGACACCCAGGATCAAGGCCAGCGTCAGCACCACGATCGCGATCTGGTAGGAGCTGACATTGGCGCCCAGCAGGTCGAAGGTCTCGGTGCTGAGCGGCGCCGGCGGCTTGACGGCGATCGGATCCGGCCCCCAGGCAAGGCCCACCAGGTTGGCGAAGATCATTGACACGGCGAGCGTCGTGATGACCCAGCCATGACCGGTTGCCGAGCGATTGAGGACGGGTGCGACGGCGATCCTCTCCTCGATGAACGCCAGCACCGCGACCGCCAGCATGGCGAGCGCCGCACCGACGAACCATGGCATGCCGAGGACCGTCATCACGGTCGCTCCGAGCATGGCGCCCAGCATGACGAGATCGCCTTGCGCGAAATTGAACACGTTGGTTGGCCGATAGAGGATGTTGAATCCCATCGCCACCAGCGCATACAGGCTGCCCGCAGTCAGGCCGCCGACGAAGAGGTCGAGATCCATTATCGCGGTGCCTCCCTCGTCTTACGGGCAGGGCATTCGCATAGGGGCGCGCCTTTCACTCTCCTCCCCAGCTTCGCTGGGGAGGTGCCCCGTCATACGGGGCGGAGGGGTCATGAGCCTCAGTCCCGCTGCTCATGACCCCTCCGTCGCCGAAGACGGCGACACCTCCCCAACAGAGTTGGGGAGGAAAATGAGAGAGCGCCCCTATGCGAACGCCCTGAGTCATCGGGGGAGGCAAAAGAAGAACGTCCATCTACTTCGCCATCTCGCGGAACACGCCCATCGACTTCGGGTCCTTGCCCGATGAGACGGATGCCAGGGCGATATCCTCGATGCCGATTGCCGTATGGTTCTCCGGCGTGAAGTTGATGGCGCCGAGCAGGCCCTGGTAGCCCTTCACGCTGTCGAGCGCGCGCTTGACCTTCTCGGGCTCGAAGCTCTTCTCGCCTTCGATGACCATCTTCAGGACATGCAGGAAGTCGTAGTAGGGACTGTTCGCGACCGGAACGCCCGAGCCCTTGCCTTCTGGATAGAAGGTCGCGACCTTCTTGGCGAAAGCGACCTGCCGCGGACCAGGATATGTCGTGCCGGTCCACATCAGCGAGCGGTACATCGTGCCGTAGACGTGGGTCAGTGCCTCGGCCGGCACGAGATCGAACAGCGCGTCGAGGAACAGGCCGTTGTGGCCGGTGATCGGCGGATACCATTTCTGCGCGTTCATGGCGTTGAACGCCATCGCCGCGTTGGGCACGTTGGCAATCCAGGCGATCATGCCGTCGATGCCGGCCTTGCGCAGATTGCCGACATAGGTGTTGAGATCGGGCGCGTTCAGCGGATAGACCTCGACCTTGACCGGTTCCAGGCCGAGCTTCTTCAGCGTGGCGCGTGACGCCGCCGTCGCCTGCTCGCCGAAGGCGGTGTTCTCCTGGATGATGCCGATCTTCTTCAGCTTCATGGTCTCGACCAGGTAGCGCGCCGCGATCTCACCCTGCTGGTTGGTGTTGAACGTGCACTGATAGTGATAGGGATACTTGATGCCGTCGCCCATCTCGGCCCCGTTGGCATAGGTCGCCTGGATGATCTTGGCCGGGGTCGTGGTGGCGAGCGACGACAGCGCCTGCGAGCTTCCGGTCGGTCCGGCAACGAAATTGACGCCCGCGCCCTGCAGCTTCTTGATGATCGCCGGTTCCTTGGCCGGCGAGGCTTCGTCGTCTTCCTCGACGCGGGTGATCGGACGGCCGAGGATGCCGCCTTGCGCATTGATTTCCTCGATGGCGATCAGGCCGCCGATGTAGAGATAGGAGAAAGACGAGGCGAGCCGGCCGGTTGTCGGGCGTATCCAGCCGAGGCTGAAGGGTTGCTGCGCCGCAGCGATGCCGGCGAGGCCGAGACTCGATGCGCCGAACGCGCCGACGCCCAATCGACCTGCGGTACGGAGGAAATACCGGCGGTCGATGCTGCCATCGCGCCGCAATCCGAAGGCTGGCTTTGTTCTGACGGTCATGGCGTTTCCTCGACTCTGCGCGAACTCTTTTGGCGTATCATTGCCACCGCGCGCGAAGCTAGTCCTCTTCCCAATTCGATACAACGAAACGACCTGATCATGAGCGAAGAAACGGGACCGACTGCGAAATCCTGGCATGACCCGCGTGTGCCTGCCGCAGAGCAGTGCGTCCTGCGTCCGCTGCTCGATCGCCATGCGGCGTCGACACCCGACAAGATCTTCGCGCGCTTCGCCGATGGCACGGAATGGACGTACGCGCAGACCCGGTCGATCGCGCGTTGCACGGCGAGAGGTCTGCGTGCCCTGGGCGTTGCGCCTGGCGACAAGGTCCTGTCCTGGTTGCCCAATGGCCCTGACGCGATTCGAGTCTGGTTCGGCCTCAATTTTCTCGGCGCCGTCTATGTGCCGATCAATCTCTCCTATCGCGGCGGCCTGCTGGCGCATGTGGTGGAGAATTCAGACGCGCGGCTGATCGTGGCGCATGCCGACCTGGTCGGCAGGCTGGCCGACATCGATCGGGCGGCGCTCGTCGCAGCCGTTGTGCTGCGCGGCTCACCGGTCGATGTGCCTGGCCTCGCGATCCATGGACCGGACGCACTGGAGCCCGCCGACGGCGACCTGCCGCTGACGGAAGACGGCGTGTCGCCGTGGGACATGCAGTCGATCATCTACACGTCAGGCACGACCGGCCCGTCGAAGGGCGTGATGTCGTCCTACCTGCAGCTCTATTCGATGGGGACGGAGTCGTTTCCTTTTCTCGGCGCCGACGATCGCCTCATGGTCAACCTGCCCTTGTTCCATGTCGGCGGCACGGCGGCCGTCTACACCATGCTGGCGCTGGGCGGCTCGATCGCCGTCGTCGAGGCGTTCGACACCGCCTCGTTCTGGCGTGTCGTGACCGAGACCGGCACGACATGCTGCGTGCTGCTGGGCGTCATGGTGACGTTCCTGGTGAAGCAGGCGCCCGGGCCGCAGGACCGCAATCACACGCTCACCAGCGCCATCATGGTGCCGCTGTGCGAGGACGCGTCGGCTTTCTCGGCGCGCTTCGGCTGCGACATTTACACAGTCTTCAACATGACCGAGGTGTCGACACCCCTTACGTCGGGCAGGAATCCGGCGCCCCTCGGCACTTGCGGCCGGCCGCGTGCCGGCGTCGAGGTGCGGGTCGTCGATGAGAACGATTGCGAGGTCGCGCCCGGCGCGGTCGGCGAGCTCATCGTGCGGACCGACCGGCCGTGGGCGATGAACCACGGCTACTACAAGAACCCCGAGGCGACGGCGCGGGCGTGGCGCAACGGCTGGTTCCACACCGGCGACGCCTTCAGGGTCGGCGAGGATGGCCAGTTCTTCTTCGTCGACCGCATGAAGGACGCGATCCGCCGGCGCGGCGAGAACATCTCCTCCTTCGAGGTCGAGACCGAAGTGTGCGCCCATCCGCTGGTCAAGGAGGCGGCCGTGGTCGCCGTGGCGAGCGAGCTTGCCGAGGACGAGGTGCTGGTCGCGCTGTCGCTGGTCGATGATGCCGTGCTCGATCCGGCCGAGCTGATCCGCTTCCTGGTTCCACGCATGGCGCACTTCATGGTGCCGCGCTTCGTCCGCATCGTGGCGGCGCTGCCCAAGACGCCGACCCAGAAGGTGCAGAAGCATCTCCTGCGCCGCGAGGGCATCACGGCCGACACATGGGACCGCGAAAAGGCCGGCATCCGCCTCAGGCGCGAGCGGTTGTCGGCGTGATCGGATATGCTGGGGGCGCGCGACTCCCGTCGCGCGTCTTCGTCTACTTCAAAGGAAGAACGCGCCACTGGGGTGGCGCGTCCATAGGCGCTGACTTCGGTCGAAGGCTCAATAAAACCCTCATCCTGAGGAGGCCGCGCAGCGGCCGTCTCGAAGGATGGGCCCCAACGAAATCGTTGGAAAACTGGTGTCGCCACACCCGTTCGGTTGCCGACCCTTCGAGACGCGGCCTACGGCCGCTCCTCAGGGTGAGGTCTCTTTGTAGTAAGTTCGCGCCAATAAGGGCCTGTCACAAAAACATGCGCTTTAGAGTCCGCTGCTGGCACGCGGTGCGCGGGACAAAGACCCTGTCATCCTGGGCGCAGCGAGGGACCTTTCCTGATGCCCTAAAGGTCCCCCCGGGGTCTCAAACGAAGTGCAACACCTTGCTAGAAGGGTGTTGTCATGGGAACCCACTACAAACAACTCACGCACGATGAACGGTGCGATATTGCCGTGCTACGTCGAGCGGGCCAGTCGATCCGTCA
>NZ_JBGAKA010000072.1:0-35461 GCF_044224635.1 Reyranella sp.
CCGTCATACGGGGCGGAGGGGTCAAGAGCCTCAGTCGAAGCGCCGTGACGCATATTCAATCACCCGGGTGTTTGCTCATGACCCCTCCGCCCCCTTGCGGGGGCACCTCCCCAACGCAAGCGTTGGGGAGGAGAATCAAGAGCGCTCCGTATGCGAATGCCCTGCAGCGCCGTCATGGCTCCTCCGCCTTGCGCTTTGCGGCGCGGCGTGCGTCGAGTCCCGCGATATGGGCAAGGTCGTCGCTCTCCGCCTTGTGGCTGAGGCCCTGAGGCCGCGTCACCGTCTTCACGCGCACCGCGCCGGCATCCGCACCCGCCCGCGGCAGCACGGCGCGGCGTGCCGCCTGCCAGCGCAGGCCGATGGTCGCGGTCTCGCTGAAGCAGGCTTCGGCGACGGCGTCGCGCGCCATTGGCTCGACGAGCAGGCGAAACGTGTGGACTGGCCGTCCCTTCTTGCCGATGGCGGGGACGAGCACGAGGTCGCGGACACCGCCGGCGGCCCGCAGCCGGTCCGCCGCGACGGCGATCTCCTCGGCCGACATGTCGTCGATCTCGAAGCTGAGCACGAGAATGTCCTCTTCGCCCGGCCCCTCTTCACTCGATACGGTCGCCGCAGCGGCGAACAGGGTCGCGCGCAGGATGTTGGGCTGGCCCGGAAGCTCGCGCGTGCCGGCACCCGTGCCGGTGCCCTGCAGGCGGCCGGCGACCCGCGCCGACGCGGCGTCGACGAGATGACGGAGAATGGCCGCGCCGGTCGGCGTGACACGCTCTCCGCCGATGCCATCGTCGCGCCAGGTGAATCCCTCGAGCAGCCACGCCGTGGCCGGCGCCGGCACGGGCAGCAGCCCGTGGCGCGTGCGGACGAGGCCGTCGCCCCGCGGCAGGGCGGAGACGCTCCAGCGCGCGCCCTCGAGGGCGGCGGCGACGCTGCCCGCCGCCGTCACGTCCATCAGCGAATCCCAGTCGCCGATCTCGTGGAAATGCACCTCGTCCACCGGCACATGGTGGATCGCGGCTTCAGCCTCCGCCAGGTGGCGCAGGATGGCGATCGCGTGCGCGGCCGTGCCGGGACTGAGCGGCGCGGCCGAGAGGCGCGCCGCCATGTCGCGAAAGCCGGCGTGAGCGTGGTGGTGGTGATCGTGGTCGCCGGCGGGCACCGACAGCCCGAAGCGCAGGCAGTGCAGGCCGGCGCTGGTGCCGGGCGTGAAGACCGGCGTGCCGGTTCCGGGCGGCAGCACGGAAGTGGCATCCGCCAGCACGCGGGCCCGCAGATCCGGCAAGGCATCGACCATGGCAGCGGCAAACATGTCGCCCGCGATGCCGCCCACCGCGTCGAGGCGGATCGCGAGGGTCATTCGCCGGCGAAGACCGGCACGACGTAGGGACCTTCGGGAATGAAGGCGACGTCCGGATCCTGGTGGCGGGCGATCGCCTCTTGCAGCGCAAGATCGACATTGGGCGTGATGGCGACGCCGGTGATGCGACGCTCCTCGTCGTCCAGGCCGGTGGTGTAGAGCTCGACGCGCCCCAGCCGCATCGCCTTCATCTGCATCTCGGTCTGCCACTCGTCGATCTCCGCCAGCGACTTCGCCGTCAGCGTGGCGAGGAAGCGCTCCGGCCCCAGGGCGACCAGACGGGCCTGCGCCTCGCGGAATTCGGGCGAGCCGAACCCCTCGGAGCAGGAGGAGGCGATGATCAGCGTGCCGCCGGGCTCCAGGATGTCGAGCGGCGTCACCATGCCTTTCACCGTCTGGTAGTAGGTCTTGTCCAGCGGGTAGCCGGCCGAGGACGTGACGATCGTCCTGTAGCGCCGGTTCATGCCGATCCTGGTGGAGGCGGTGACGAATGCGACGGCAGCCATGTGGCTTTCGATGACCTCGCCGAACGTCACGTGCACGAGGTCACGGTCCTCGTCGATCACCGTGTTCAGCGCGTAGCAGTCACCGAGCCGGCGGACGATCTCGAGCTGTTCCTCGTGCAGCGGGTTGCCGACGAGGTTGCACTGCACGGCAAGCGGATCCTCCATGAAACGGGCGGAGTGGAAGGTCCGGATCGTCGCGTGATGCGCCACGCCCGGGGCGATCACCTTGCGGCCGCCGGACCAGCCGGCCATGAAGTGCGGCTCGACCAGACCGGTGGCGATGCGCAGCTCCGCCTCCACGAAACGGCGGTCGAGCCCGATCGGCGTGCCGCGCGTCGCGGTGCGCCCGAAGTGGACATGCATAGCCTCGTCGCGCGCGTCATGGTTCTCGACCCGCACATTGGCCATCACCCAGGGATCGCCGACCAGCTCGGCGAGCTCCTCGCCCTCATTAGGGCGATGCAGACCGGTGGCGACCAGGATCGTGATGGCCCCGAGAGGGATGCCGGCGGACGCCATGGTCTGCACCATCGGGCGCAGGAACAGCCGGTTCGGCACCGGGCGCGTGATGTCGCAGATGAGGATGCAGGCACTCTTTCTGCCCCGTGCCAGCTCCGCCAGCGCCGGGGCGGCGATCGGCCTAGCGAGCGCGGCGGCGATGGCGCCACTTGGGTCCGACAGTTTCGCCATCGCACCTTTGCGGATGACCGTGGGACGGACGCCGGCCGGGACCGTGACCGGCAGGTGGCCCTTGCCGAACAGCAGGTCGATCCGTGACTCGGTCATTGCCTGGCCTCGCCCATCCCTAGGTCACCCATCAGCGCCACCAGCGTGGGGCAGCTCGACAGAAGGTCGGCACCGATCGAAGGCTCACCGGCGTTGAGCGGTGCCCGCAGGCTGACGTGACGCATCGAGGGTTTCCTTGTCGTTTGACCGGACAGTAAGCCCGATCAGCCGGCAGCGGCAACCCGACGCCGAGCGCGTGACCTTCTGCTCGCCGCCATCGCCTGCGTTCGGCTATGCGGGGGAGTCGCGGCGGGCGAGCGCCAGCGTGACCGCGGCGATGATCAACCCGAGCGCCACGACGTCGAGCCAGGTGATCGGCGCCGCCGTCAGCAGGGCGCTGCTGCCAAAGCCGACGCACGGCACCACCAGCGTGGTGAGGCTGGCCACCGCCGCCGGCAGGGCGCGGATGATGCGGAACCAGCAGGCATAGGCCAGCACGTTGGAGACCAGGATCAGCCAGGCGAGCGCGAGGAGGCCGCGCACCTGCTCGGGGTGGAAGTAGGCGTCGCGCGCGAAGACCAGCCAGACGGCCAGCACAGGCACCGTGCCGAGCAGGATCTGCCAGGCGGCGTTGATCGTGACGTCGCCTGCAACCGCCATCCGCTTTGTGAGGACGGTGCCGATGCCGAAGGAGATCGCCGCCAGCAGGGTGACCAACGTTCCCACGGGCGCGCTGCGGGCCGCGGTTTCCTGGCTGATGACGAGGCCGACGGCGGCCAGGCTGAGCGCCAGCGACAGGGCGATGCGCAGGGTGATCCGCTCCTTGAGAACGAACACCGCCAGCAGCGCCGACCAGGTCGGCATGGTGTAGACGATGATCGGCGTGCGGCTCGGTCCGAGCGTCGCGATCCCGACGATAAGGAAGATCTGGAACAGGCCCATGTTGAACAGGCCGGTCAGAGCGATCTGGCCCCACAGCCGGCGATCGGGCAGCGCCGCTGCGCCGTTGAGCACGCCGAGCGCAAGGAGAATCGCTCCCGAGATCGGCATGATGATCAGTCGACTGGAGAACAGGTCGACGGCCTCGAGCGACCAGCTCATCAGCGGATAGGACAAGCCCCAGGCGATCCAGACGCAGGGCAGAAGAAAACGCGTCATGCCCGGCGTGCTTGCGACCTTTCCGCTGACATTCGCGGATGACGCCCCGGCAGGGCGTCGATGTCAACGTCCGGCCGGAGGTCTGAAGAAGCGCAGCTTCCCGCCCGGCGATGCCGAGCCCGCTCATCTCTGGAAGCGGAATGGCGGTTGCTGCCGCACGCCACGAAAGCACAATTGGAAGGCCTTAAAGCCGCCGCGAACTGCGCCCTACAGTCGACACCTCATCGCAAGCGGGGAGAACGCATGCGCAGGACATCCATGGCGGGCTGTGTCGATGGTCGCGGTTCGGTCGACGTCGGCATCGGTTCGGGGGCGATCGACGACAATAGCGCCTCGAAGATGACGATCGCGGGCACGACGAGCGATATGTCCGACCGCCTGACGAGCGCGGCCAAATTCGTGACCGCGCTCCATGTCGCAACCCGGAAGGGTCCCAGCTTCTGGCGAAGGGCCAGCATGATCGGCAAAAGCGCCGGCATCGAGGATCCGATCCGGCTCGAGCGGGCCGTCCGAGACGCCGCCATTGCCGGCCTGGTAGAGCGACGGGCTCCCCAGGGCCTGGTAAAGCTGACGGCGGAGGGTCGTGGGCTCGGCGCTTAGGACCTTCGGGCGCGGCATCGTTGCGGACTGAACCTCCGGGCCCGCAGAGAGGAGCCCGCGACCCGGCCGACGCCAGTTGTCTTTACATCAACCCTGGAGGGGGCGGTCTCGGCGCGCCGCGGCGCTCCGGGTACAACCGCTCGGCCGAAAGAGGCAAGCTGGAGGCGGCCTCGCGACACAGCTCTGCCAGGCGCAAATGCCGTCGCGCGGATCTACACAGGGCGGACCCTGGTCTGCTCGACCGTGCGCTCGAGAGCGTCGTCGTGCATTCGTTGAACTCGCGGGACAAGAGAATCGAGCTCGCGCCGGCGCTGGCGCACGAGGGCGCGCAGCTCGCTCCAGACTCCTGCCGGCACCGGCGAGCGGCCGCGAGCCCACTCGGTGACAGCGCTCTTCTGATGGCGCACCGCCTCGGCCATGGGACCCTTCCAGGCTTCTCCCCATAGCGCGCGGCCGACATCGGCGATCAGCGTTGCGTCGACCATGCGCGTCCCTCTCTGCCGTCGCGGCGGAGCGTCCCGTGCGTCATACGACCGTGAATGCCGGAAGCCGTGCCCAAGCGGCTTGTCGCGGAGCAGCGCGGCTCGCCATCCCCTGCTCGGGGGAAAGCGCCCTTGCGACCGCCGCCCAGGGCAGCCCGCGGGCGCCAAAGACCCGGGCGAGGGCGGCGATGGTCGCGTCGTCGCACCAGGCCCATAGACGCTCCATCAACGGCTCGAAGGTCCGGGTCCATTCGGGACCGCTCGATCGACCCGGCGCGAAGGTCTCGATCAGGGCCACGAGCTGCTCGACGCTCGCCCCGCCGACTGCCCGGCGCATCTGCTCCTCGCTGAGGGCAAGGGTCGTCGCGGCGGCATTGCGGATCCGCCAGACTTCGTCCAAACGGGCAAGATCGTCGGTCATGCAGCGTCCTCAGGCAGTGGGTCCGAAATAGTCGACGTAGACCTGATAGCAATCGTGGGTCGGCGCTCGCTTGATGTAGCGCGACTGGTGCTTGACGAACCCGCGGATGATGTCGTCGCGTCGCGCGGTGCGATTGTGCCGGAACTCCTCGAGCGAGGAGCTGCAGTTGCGCATGACATGCGGATCGTTCTGCCAGTGGCAGGCGGCATAGGTGATCGTGTCCAGCAGGTCGTGTCGCTCCGCGGTTCGGTCGAGGTACGAATCGACCAGCGCACAGGCGCGGGGAGCGTCCTGCGCCAGCACATGCTGCGTCAACACGGGCAACAGGCGATCGAGGGCGATGCCATCGGCCCAGGCGCGATGGTTCCGCCGCGGCTCCAGGTCGAACGCGGGATCGCGCGGAAACATGGCGTTCGAGCGGATGGTATCGTTCATGAAGCGCGCGCCCATGAACACCGCCTTGACCTGGTGCGGATTGTCGTGATCCCTGATCCAGGACTGCACGACATTCACGTAGTCCAGGGCATGGGTCGGGTGGAGGAAGGCGTTGGGATGCTCCAGCACCTCGATGAGATAGGGCTGGAAGCAGACCGTCACGGCGTCGCCGACATCGAGGATGCCGGCGCCCCGCTTGAACAGGCTCATGATCGCGGCGTTGACGTCGAACGGGCCGCCCCAGACGATCGCCTCGGTCAGGATGTCGAGCTCGCGCCCGCTCGGCGGCTTGTCGGTGCGCTTGGGAATCGACGCCTGACCCGGCAGCTCCATGCGGCAGATCGTGCTGATCTCGGACCACAGGCCGTACAGGCGCGGCGAGCATCCGAGGTCCGGCACGACGGTGTAGATCAGCTCGTCGGCATTGTCCCAGCCCAGGTAGTCGGCGATGTCGACCAGGGCCCGCGCCCGCAGCGCCTTGTGGCCGATGTTCTGGTAGCCGCCGCGGTTGATGATCGTATCCTGCAGGTCGATGATGCCGGCGAGCAGGATGGCATCCTTGAGGCGCCGGCGATGGTCGGGATGCTTCGCCAGCCCGAGAAAAAGACCGTAGGCTTCCGCCTTGTCGCCTTCGGCGATCGCCCAGCTCATCCGCGCCAGGCGGTCATCCACGGAGCCGCCCTCGATCGGCGCGTGCTCCTCGAAGTAGATCCTGGGCGGGTTCCAGGCCGGTCCGTCGAAGCGATTGACCGAGGCGTCGGGCCCGGGGAATTGCCGGTTGCACTGCTCGCCGTCCCGCGCGTAGTGGCCAGGGAATTGGCAGGTGACCTGTTCCCACACATTGAGGCCCTGCGGCACGTACCACATCGCCTGAACGTTCGGCAGGATGCCCCGCGCGCCCTTGAGCTCCGCCATCAGCGCGATCGCGCCGCGCCAGCCCAGAATGGTGTGGTCGTAGTTCACGCCGCGCAACTCGCCGCTCGGCAGCCGCATCAGGTGGGAGGGAACCTGGACATAGGGGGCTGCCGAGGCGATGGCCGCCTTGATCATGTCCTTGAGGGGGCGGTCTTCCTCCGTGACCAGCCGGCAGAACGTGTCGGTCGCCTCGCGATACCGGACGCTCTGGATTTCCTCCCGCAGGCGCTCGACGCTCGCGGCTCCCTGACCCTGCCCCATGTCGTCTACCTTCTTCAGATCGGCCACCTGCCAAGCAAAAGTCTTTTCGCTGCGCCGGCATGCGTCCTTGATATGGATCAAGGAGGTTCGACAGGGAGGTGGAACCGGTCAGCCCGACCGCGGCTGACGTATCGAGCGGTTGAACACGATCGTGCCGGATTGCATTCTTGGCTCCATCCCCAGAGAGTCGTTCACCATGAACCAACTGCGATATGAAGAGCTGCATCCCCAGCTGGGCGCGCGTGTCCGCGGGGTCGATCTCGGCAAGCCGCTCACCCCGGACCTGGTCCAGGAGATCAGGGCAGCGATCGACCGGTATTCGTTCGTCTGCTTCCCCGATCAGTCGATGGACGACGACCGCCAGCTCGCCCTCACGCGCCAGTTCGGCAATCCCGAACCGAGCCACACCAGTGTCGGCAGGACCGAATATTTCGGCACGATCGGCAACGTCCAGCCGGACGGCACGGTGCTCGGCAACGCGCACAAGAAAACCATCTTCCTCACCGGCAACAACATGTGGCACTCCGACGCCTCGTTCAAACCGGTGCCGGCGTTCCTCTCGATCATGTGCGCCTACGAAACGCCGGCCGAGGGCGGCACGACGATGTTCGTCTCCCTGCGCGCCGCCTACGATCGCCTCCCGCCCGCGCGCAAGGCCGAGCTCGAGCCCCTGATCGCGATCCACGATTACGTCTATTCGCGCTCGAAAGTGGCGCCCGATGCGGTATCGCCCGAGATGGCAGCCTCGCTGCCGCCCGTGCGCCAGCGGCTCGTCCGGACCAATCCGGCGACCGGCGCCCGGAACCTGTTCCTCGGCTCCCACGTCAGGGAGATCGAGGGCATGGGCCAGGCCGCCGGTCGCGCCCTGATCGACGAGCTGACAGAAGCAGCGATCCAGCCCGAGCACGTCTACGTCCATGCCTGGCAGCCGGGCGACGTCGTCCTGTGGGACAACCGCTGCCTCCTCCACGCCGGCAGCGGTTACGACGCCGACCGTCACCGCCGCTACATGCGCCAGACCCGCGTCAGCGGAACGTGCTCGACGTTGGAGGAGGTTGGCCAGGGTCAAAACCCATGAATTGCGCGACCATGCGATGAGTCGGCCGGCGCCAGACACGACGTGGTCATCGGGCAATACTTGATAGAGGCGACCATTCGGCGGATGCTGCCTGCGAGAGTGGCCTTCTGGAATTGCTACACCTGCCCGCCGCACTCTGCGGGTCGAGAAACGAGGAGCCGGATCATGAGTGCTGCCGCGTCGAGGAGTCCCGCCCAGGCCATGAAGCTCGAGAAGGTCAAGGAGCATATCGGCGCCATTGTCACGGGTATCGACCTTGCGCGTCCGATCGACGGTGCGACGCAAAAGAAGCTCTACGATGCCGTCGTCGAGAACGTGGTTCTCGTGATCCGGGGACAAGAGCATCTCACTCCAGGCCAGCTGCAAGCCGCCGGAGAAATGTTCGGCGAGCTGATGGAAGACCAGAACCGGCGCTACCTGGTCGACGGATTTCCGATGATCAGTGTGCTCGACAACCGTCACCTGGACAGCAAGGGTCGGCCTGCAAAGGTCGGCGCCAATGCCACCTGGCACACCGACCACACCAACCAGGAATTGCCGCCCAAGTTCACCATGCTGTATGCGGTCGCCGTGCCGGACAAGGGCGGCGGGACGTCGGTTTGCAACTCGCGCGCCGCCTACGAAGGGCTTCCGGACGACGTGAAGCTGAAGATCGCCGACGCGAAGACCGAGAATACGCTGATCAGCAGCGCGCGGATGAAGACAGGCAATCCGGATATCGTGCGGGCCCAGCTCGAGGCGACGAAACCGCCGACCATTCATCCCCTGGTCCGCACCCACCCGGAGACCGGCACCAAGGCGGCGTGGTTTCACAAGGCCAAGACCGAGACGGTCACCGGCATGTCACCCGAAGAAACCCAGGATTTTCTGCAGGATCTGACCGACAGGATCACACAGCCGCAATTCTGCTATACGCACGAGTACCAGAAGGGCGATCTGCTGATCATCGATGACCGCGCCTCCTTGCATAAGGCCGGCTTCGACTACGATCACAGCCAGCATCGCCGCCTGTACCGGATGCTGGTGCGCGGCGACCGTCCGTACTGAGAGGTCCAGAGCGAGATTGGCTTTATGTGGAACCGACTCGGTTTCATCGCGGACGGGTGCAGCGTCAGACGCCCAGAGGCGCGTCCTGACCGACGACCTGCTTGTACAGTGCGCGAACCTCGTCGGAGACGCGGTGCGTGTCTTCCTTCAGGTTGCGCGGCGTGATCGCGATGAAGGCGATTTCCCAGTTGTCCGGCCTGGGCACGCCGACCTTCGGCACGAAGGCATGCGGCGCGCCGGGCGCGTTGTGGAAATGGCTGCCGCCAATCACCGGCTCCAGCACCGGCTTGCCGTTCGCGTCGATTGAGAAGCCTTCCGCCTCGCCCACGACATACATCGGGAACTGATCGGTGCGGCTGGCGATGTGGGTGTGAAGCTCGACGTTCGGCAGGAACACTGCCGCGACGCCGCGCCCGTGCCGGTTCTGGCCCAGACGCCACGGGCCGGGTCCGCTCAGGTCCGGCGCAGCGGCCAGGCGATACTCGGCGCGGGCCAGAATGGCGCGCAGGGCTTCCTTGGGGTTGAAGTCGGGATCTGATGCGGCGCGGGCCTTGCTGAAGTCCGCGTAAACAGACTTCATCCACTGCAGCTCGTCATCGGCCAGTTCGTGGTCGAGAACCGGGAGAGCGGCGCCATCGGCCATGGGAGGGGTCCTCTGCCTTGTTATCCGACATTCCCCGGATGACGCCGCGGAACGTCGCGAACGCTAGCATTCCGCCGGGTTGCGAGGAAGCCATGGTCGGCCGACACCGCTTTGCGGGCGTCTGCCGTCCAGAACGACACCTGATCCTGCTCGTGCCTGGGCCTCCGGTCAGGCGTCGTTGATCGCCGCCAGCAGGCGCCCGCGAGTCAGGGGCAGGTCGCGCACGCGCACGCCGATCGCATCGAACACCGCGTTGGCGATCGCCGCCGCGACCGGCCCGGCGACCGCCTCGCCGACGCCGAGCGAGGGCTGGTCCGGCCGGTCGATGATCGAGACCTCGACCGCAGGCGCCTCGCTGAAGCGCAGGATCGGGTAGTCGTCCCAGGTTCGCGTGGTGATGCGGATGTGGTCGAAGCGCACCTGTTCCTTCAGGACCCAGCTCACCGCCTGCACGATCCCGCCCTCGACCTGGTTGGCGACGCCGTCCGGGTTGATCGTGCGGCCGCAATCCACGGCCGCCACCGCGCGCACCACCTTGATCGTCTCGCCGGCCTCGACCTCGGCTACCACCGCGGCGTAGGCGGCTTCGTTGCTGTAGCGCGCGAAGCCGAGGCCCATGCCGCGGGCCCCGTCGCGTCCCGTCCCGTCGCGTCGAGACCGCGACGCGAGCCCCGACCGCTCGCGCACCGCCTCGATCACGGCCATCGCCCGCGCGTCGCTCAAGTGTTTCAGGCGCAGCTCGACCGGGTCGATGCCGGCGGCGTGCGCCAGCTCGTCCATGAAGCACTCGATCGCGAAGGTATTGAGGAACCCGCCGATCGCCCGCAGGGTGCCGGTGCGCACCGGCAGCCGCTCCAGCGCGTTCAGCACGACCCGCTGATTGGGGAAATCGTAGATCGGCACCGCGTTGCGCTCGCTGGTCGGCAGAATTCCCGGCAAGGCATCGATGCCGGGCGGTTGAGCGAACGGTCGGTCGAGGTGCCAGGCAGCCAGCAGGGACGGGCTTTCCTGCAGCCCGGGCCGCGCGATGTGCGGATTGCTCCACAGCTCGTGGCGCCAGTCGACGATCCGTCCGACGCGATCGACCGCGCCGTTCAGGGCGACGACCATCGCCGGTCCGAACGGCGACCAGGCCAGCTCGTCCTCGTGCGACCATTGCAGCCTCACCGGGTGGCCCGCCACGGCGCGGGCCAGCAGCACCGCGTCGAGCGCCGCATCGTCGGCCGCGTTGTGGCCGTAGCATCCGGCGCCCTGCACATGGCGAACGGTGATCGTGGCGGGCGCGACGCCGAGCGTCTTGGCGATGTCCAGCCGGGTCGGATGGATCGACTGGCTCTGGCACCACACCTCGATGGCGCCGGCCTGCACCCGCGCCACCGCACAGGCCGGCCCGATCGACGCGTGCGCCAGGAACGGCCGTGAATAGCTGGCGCTCACGGCGTGCTCGGCCGTGTCCTGCGACGCGCCGCTCTGCTGCGGCACGCCCTTTTCGCTCAGGACCTTCGTCTTCGACGGCCGCGATTGCAGGAAGGCGGGCAGGGCATCGACGTCGGGCAGGTCCGCGGCCTCCTCCCAGACGGCACCTTTCGCCAGCGCCGCCGCCGCGGCGACGGCCTGTTCCTCGCGCACCGCGACGACGCCGAGGAAGCGGCCGTCGCGCACCACGGCGCGCACGCCCGGCATCGTCTCGATCCGCTTGCCGTCGAAGGCCTTCAGCACCGCGCCATAAGAGGGCGGGCGCACGACGCGGCCGTGCAGCATGCCCGGCAGCTCCAGGTCGTGCACGTAGACGCCTGCGCCGGCCACCTTGTCCGGCAGGTCGAGCCGCGGCAGGGGTTTGCCGACCAGCGTCAGCTGATCGGCACGCTTGGGTGCCGCCCGGCCGTCGGCGTCCCGGGCGAGATCGACCTCGGCGCTCAGCTCCCAATAGGTCGCGCTCTCATTGCTCGCCTTGCGGTGGATGGTGCCGTCGCGCACGAACAGCTCGTCGACGCCGGCGTCGAGCCGTCGCGCCGCGGCCTGCAGGAAGGCGTCGCGGACCTCGGCACAGGCCTGGCGCAGCGCGCCGCCGCCGTCCATCGTCGACCGGCTGCCGGCGGTGACGCCCTCGTTCGGGCTGCGGTCGGTATCGGCCGGGATCATGCGGATGCGGGCGTAGTCGACGTCGAGCTCTTCCGCCGCGATCTGCGCCAGGGTGGAGACGATGCCCTGACCGATCTCGACCTTGCCGGTGCGGACCTCGACCATGCCATCGGTCCTGATCTCGACCCAGCGGTCGAGCCGGCTGTTGCGGGCCAGGCTCGGGGGAAGCGGTTCGGCCGTCATCTCAGCCGCCTCCCTTGCCGATCATCGCGCTGGCGCGTCGGATCGCGCGCAGGATGCGGTCATAGGCGCCGCACCGGCAGAGATGGATGTCCAGCCTGGAGCGGATCTCAGCCTCTGTCGGCGACGGATTGCGGGCGAGCAGGGCGGCGGCGCCCATGACGATTCCAGTCAGGCAGTAGCCGCACTGGCCGGCCTGCTCCTCGACGAAGGCCTGCTGAAGCGGATGCAGCGCCGCCTTGCTGCCCGCCCCCTCGCCACTCACGCTTCCGCCGAGACCCTCGATCGTGATGACCGCCCGATCCTCCGTCGCCGATAGCGGGGTGTTGCAGGATTGGATGCTGCGCCCGTCCAGCAGCACCGTGCAGCATCCGCACACGCCGGCGCCGCAACCGAACCGGGTACCCTTGAGCTTGAGGTCGTTGCGCAGGACATAGATGAGCGGCGTGCTCGGGTCTGCCGTGACGATCCTGCGCGCGCCGTTGACGTTGACTTCGATGGTCTGGGTCAAGCGTGGTCTCCCCCCGCGCCGAGCTTAGGGCGCGCGCGTCCTGTCTGTCACGCGGCGCCGCGCGGCATCGCGCAGCGGCCAAGGCGTTGTCCCGGACGGCCGCGAACCGAGCGTCATGTCGTGAGATGACGCACGTGATTCGTCAGGCCCTAGGCAGCCTTCGCCAGGACCGTTTCCACCAGCTCTGCCAGCCGCCGGTAGTCGGCTTCCTCGTTGTAGGCGTGCGCCGAGAGGCGCAGCCAAAAGGCGCCGGCGATCGCATTGACCGGTGCGTCCGTGCCGGCGGCCAGCAGGGCGCGGCGCAGGGCGCGGGCCTGCTCCTGGCCGGCTGCTCCTTCCGCGGGCGACTGAGCCACAGGCAAGCGGACCAGACCCATCGCGCCCTTCATCTCGCGGGCCGCCCCGACCTCGGTGCCGAGCCGCGCCGCCGTCGCGTCGGCGCCGGCGGCCGCCAACGCCGCGTTGCGCGCCATCAGCGCCGTGCCGCCCAGCCGGGCGAAGAAGTCGAGGGCGGCCGGCAGCGCCAGGAAGGCGCTGGGATCGGCGGTGCCGGTCCAGTCGAACTCGGCGACGAAGCCCTGCCCGAAACCGTGCGAGATGGTGACGGGGTGCAGGCCGGCCTGCCGGTCGCGCCGGGCATGCAGGAACGCGCTGCCCTTGGGCGCCATCAGCCACTTGTGGCAGTTGCCGACGTAGTAGTCGGCGCCGAGGGCCGCCAGGTCCAACGGCACCTGGCCCGGCCCGTGCGCACCGTCGACCAGCACCGGCACGCCGCGCGCCCGGCAGCGCGCCACCATGTCGGTGATCGGCAGCACCAGGGCACTCGACGAGAAGATATGGTCGAGCACGGCGAGGCGCGTGCGCGGGCCCAGCGCCTGGTCGAGCCGCGCGACGATTTCGGTGCGATCGGGGCGCGGAAAGGGCAGCTCCGCCACCACGAGCCGGGCGCCGCGCTCGGCCGCGACATGACGCATCGTGTTGCGTACCGCATTGTAGACGTGGCCCAGGCACAGGATCTCGTCGTCCGGCGCCAGCGGCAGCGAGCGCAGCACGGCGTTGCAGCCCATCGTGGCGTTGCTGACGAAAGCGAGGTCCTCCCCGTCGGCGCCGATGAATTGAGCGAGGCGCGCCGCGGCGGCGCGCAGGGCGACCGGCAGCTCCTGCGCGAAGAAGCGTGTCGGCTGCGCCTCCATGCGCCGGCGCCATTCCTCCTGCACCGCCAGCACGCAGCGTGGCGTGGCGCCGTAGGAGCCGTGATTGACGGTGAGGAAATCAGCCGCGAGGGCGAATTCGTTGCGTACGGCAGCGCCGAGCGGAGGCGGGGCGGAGGGCATGGTCGGGCGACTCGATACCATGTGCCTTCCGGGGTTGGCAGGAGGAAACCGGGCGACGCCGTGCGTCGTGGCGTGCCCGTTCGACAATCAGCGTCCCAGCACCCGACCGTCGATGCGCAGCGCCTGGATGCTGACGTGGCCGTCGGCACGGACCGCCAGGTCGACCGTCAGGGCGCCCGGCCGCGCGCGGATCAGCCGCTCGAGCTCGCCGGCGCGGACTTCCGGCACGAACAGCTTGATGCTGCCGTTGGTGGTGTGGATCGTGGCCGGCACGAAGGCGTCTTTGCCCCACAGCCCTCCGGGGATGACCAATCGGCAACTGCCCAAAGTCCCCCGGTCCACCGTCGAGTAGGGGACGAAGCGGACGCGGGCCCGCTGCACGGCATCGATCTCGATCACGCACAGTGCGCCCGCAACGATTCCGCCGTCGGCCTCGGGCGGGCTTTCCCAGTTCCACTCGAATCCCGCGGTCAGGTAGTGGCCGCGCAACAGGTCGCGGGGGTCGACGCCGCGCACCGCCACAGTCAAGACCGTGACATGGCTGCGCAGCCATTCCTGGTGGCCGACCATCGCGGCCAGCGCCATGAGGGGCAGCGCCAGCGCCGTGATCACGAGCAGCGCCGCAGCCTTGTGCCTCACGGGATCGCCCCGCGCCCCAGGCGCCTGGTCAACCGCCAGCCAAGCCAGGTCAACACGAGGCAGAGCACGCCGCCGCCGATCAGGCCGAGGCCGGTCGCGGTCAGGCCGCCGATCGCTTCGAGATAGAGGATCAGCAGCCTCAGGCCGATGACGGTGAAAGCAAAGCCGAACAGGACGCGCTGGCCGGCGTGCGCCGCCAGCCAGCCGACCGCCGCCCAGTAGACGATGAAGAGCAGGCCGAAGAGGGCCTCGAACGCGGTCCTCTGCTCCGGGGTCCACGCGCGCGCGAGCAGGAGGGCGGCGGTCCAGACGACGAAGCTCGCGCCCAGCAGCGCCATCACGGGGCGCCACTGCATCGCGCTGCTGCCGATCCACAGGGCCGTTGCGGCCAGCAGCGTGGCGGCGGCGCCCAGCCCGATCTCGACCGGCGCGACCAGGCTGACGAGCCGCGAGCCGATGGCGACCACGGTCGTGCTCACGGCACCGACGAGCCCCGCCAGCGCCAACTTCAGCAACAGCTCGCCCTGGTCCTCGGCGGGTGGCCAGCGTCGGCGCAGGATCGCGACGACGGCCAACAGACAGGCGGGCAAGTAGAGCATCAGATGGAACAGATCGCCCCGGCCGGAGCCCGAGATCAGACGACCGATCGCTCGTTCGAGCGGCTCATACGCGGAGAACCACGTGAGGACCGCTGCAGCAAACCACACTGTCCCGACCAGCCGCGAGAAGGTAACCAGCGCGAGGAACGGCGTGCTCAGGGCCAGCCAGATCGCCAGCGCCTGCCATGGATCGCTCTGCAGCTGGTAGACCTGCCCGATAAGGGCGATGCTGCCGATCACGAGGCCGAACAGCAGCAAGGCGCCGAGCTCACGCGGCCATTCCCGGTCGCGCTGCCAGGCGACAAACACGAAGCCGGCGCACAGGCCGGTCAGCAGCAGATCCGCTGCAAGCTTCGCCGCGGCGGGAATTTCCTCCCAGTTGGCGGCGACCACGGCCAGGAGGCCGAGCCCGATGGCCAGGGCACCCATGCCCGACAGAGCCCAGAGCCAGAGCGGCCGGCGGTGGGACGCTTCCCAGGCGCTGATCCGCTCCGCCGCGCCGTCGTCGATCAGGCCAGCGCTCCGCCACCGCTTCAGATAGTGTTCTGCGATCACTGTATCATCTTCACGCAAGGGATAGCAGGCCACAACCTGCTTGCGCGCAACCCGAACGCCCGTCTCGAGGGGGATGACGTCGTCGGGCTCGCGCAAGCAGGCGCACAGCGGATTCGAGTCCGGCCGTCTTCGCCACGGCCTGCTCGCGCGCGGTGCCGGCTCGGAGGCGCTTGCCGGCAGGCCGGGCGACGCTGCGCTGAACGGCGCCTGTGACCTTTTGGAAGGCAATCCGACTGCGTCATCAGGTCGGCCAGTTGTCCACCCACGATCGTGCGAAGATGCATCGCCCGGCGGTGTTTTCGCCGGGCATGTCGAGTTCGTCATGGAGGCGTGTGATGCTTCGAAACACCATCGCTGCTTGCGCGGCGGCGCTGCCGCTGCTGATGGGCGTGGCTGCGGTCCACGGTCAGTCGGGGGCAAATGTCGGGACCCTGACCTGCAACGTCGCCGGCGGCGTCGGATTCATCTTCGGGTCGTCCAAGGACCTCAGCTGCCTGTTCACCCGAACAGACGGAAAGGCCGAGCGCTACACAGGCTCCATCAAGAAGTTCGGTGTGGATATCGGCTTCACGAAGGAAGCCCAGATGGTCTGGCTGGTATTCGCGCCAGGCAGCATCGCGCCGGGCGCTCTCGCCGGTTCGTATGGAGGCGCCACGGCGTCCGGAACGGTCGGCGTCGGGGTTGGAGCGAACGTGCTCGTCGGCGGCAGCAACAAGCAGGTCACCTTGCAGCCGGTCAGCGTCGAGGGCAGCACCGGCCTGAACGTGGCCGCCGGCATCGGCGCGGTCGACCTGAACTACGCCAAGTGATCCTCGACCCGGCCGCCTTGCAGCCAATGCCGGGAGGTATTGGCTGCAAGGCGCCTGGCGCCGCTGCGTGCGGCGCAGGGCGCGAATGCCGTCCTGCGCCGCCGCGTCATTTCCGCCGAGAGGATTCGCAAGACTCCCGCGGCGTGCCGCCGGCAACGGGTCGGACGCGTCCGCCCTACTCGGCCTTCACGCCGGCGAACTTGATTACCTTCGCCCACTTTTCCGTGGCCTCCGAGATGATCTTGCCGAATTCCGCGGGGGTGCCGCCCATCACCGTGCCGCCCAGCTCGACGATCCGGGCCTTGACCTTGGCGTCGGCGAGGCCGGCATTGAGTTCCTTGTTCAGCTTGTCGATGACGTCGACCGGGGTGGCCTTGGGGGCACCGATGCCGGCAAACCCGCTGGCTTCATAGCCAGGCACGAAATCGGCCACGGTTGGAACATCCGGCAATACGTCCAGCCGGGTCGCGGTCGTCACCGCGAGCGCGCGCAGCTTGCCGGCCTTGATCTGCTGGATCGATTCCGAAACGGGAGCGAAAATCACCTGCACGTGGTTGGCGATCAGATCGACGACCGCCGGCGCGCCGCCCTTGTACGGGACGTGGACCAGATTCACTCCGGTCATCATCTTGAAGAGCTCGCAGGCGATGTTTTGCGGGGTGCCCTGGCCCGCCGACCCGTAGTTGATCTTGCCCGGGTTGGCCTTGGCGTAGGCGATGAACTCAGGCAGCGTCGTCGCGGGGACCGACGGGTTCACCACGACGACGTACGCCAGCCGCGCGGCGTAGATGACCGGTGCGATATCCCGGACGAAATCGAACGGGAGATTGCTGTAGAGCGCGGCATTGATCGCGGCCGGGGTCACGACCTGCAGCAGCGTGTAGCCGTCGGCCGGCGCCTTGGCGACCATCTCGGTTCCGATGTTGCCGCTGGCGCCGGGCTTGTTCTCGACGATGAATTGCTGGCCGAGGCGCTCCGTCAGCCATTCGCCCATCAGGCGCGCCTGGATGTCGGTCGCGCCGCCGGCGGGAAAGCCGACGATGATGCGGACCGGCCGTGACGGGTAAGCTTGTGCCCGGGCGAGGGGCGATAGGGCCGGAAGCGCGGCCGCGCCGGTGGCGAGATGCACGAATGTACGGCGGGGAAATTTCATGGGTGTCGTCCTCCACAGCGCGCGCTCCTCGTGGACAGGCGATCCAACGGGACGCGCTTTTGCCGCAGACTACACTCGTTCTGCGAGGAGGTCCCCGCGCCCGTCGCGACTGTTCTGCACGGCGACTTGGCATGGGTGAGCGGACTCGGAAGACGATTCTAAAGGGTGACGACGCTGGCCGAGCAATTGCCCCAACAGCTTGCGGCAGAGCGATGCGCCGACGGCTCGTCGTGCGCCCGGGCCGGTGCCGCCCTGCGACTCGAACGGCGATTCGAAGGCGGCCCGCCGGATGACAAGCAACCTGGATTGGCTATCTTGGGGAACAGGTCAGCCTTCGCGAGAACGGAGCCAGAGATGGATTACGAAGTCATCGTGATCGGAGCCGGCGTGGCCGGAATCTACCAGATCAAGCGACTTGTCGATCTGGGCATCAACGCGACGGTCTTGGAAGCAGGCGGCGATCTCGGCGGCACCTGGTACTGGAACCGCTATCCGGGTGCACGCTTCGATTCGGAAAGCTACACTTATGGCTACTCGTTCTCGCGCGCGCTTCTGGACGAATGGCACTGGAAGGAGAAATTCTCCGGCCAGCCGGAGAACCTGCGCTACCTGAACCATGTCGCCGACAAGTTCGGCCTGCGCCGCTTCATGCAGTTCAATTGCCGGGTCGACTCCGCGCACTACGACGAGGCAGCCAACCTGTGGCGCCTGAACGTTGCCGACGGCCGCACGCTCACCTGCCGCTTCGTGATCATGACCCTGGGTCTGCTGTCGATCCCGACCCTGCCGCGCTTCGCGGGAATGGACTCGTTCAAGGGACGCTCGTTCCACACCTTCCACTGGCCGCACGAGCCGGTCGAGCTTGCCGGCAAGAAGGTCGCCGTGATCGGTACCGGCGCGACCGGCATCCAGGTGATCGGCGAGATCGCCGACAAGGTGGGCGAGCTGGTCGTCTTCCAGCGCCGGCCGAACTGGAGCGCGCCGCTCAACAACAGCCCGATCTCGCAAGCCGAGATGGCCGACATCCGCGCCCGCTACGACGACATCTTCGCGACCTGCGCACGCACGCCGGGCGGCTTCGAGCACGAGCCCGATCGGCGCGGCTTCTACGAGGTGTCGCGCGAGGAGCGCGTGGCCCTGTGGGACCGCCTGTACGGCCAGCCGGGCTTCGCCATCTGGCTCAGGAACTTTCGCGAGATCTTCACCAACGAAGAGGCCAACGCCGAGTTCTCCGAGTACATCGCCGAGCGTATCCGGCGGCGCGTCAAGGACCCGGTGACGGCCGAGAAGCTGATCCCGCGCGACCACGGCTTTGGCGTCCAGCGCGTGCCAATGGAGACCAATTACTTCGAGGCCTACAACCGGGACAATGTCTCTCTCGTCGACATCAGCGAGACGCCGATCGAGCGCGTCACCGAGACCGGCATCCGCACCAGCGCGCGCGACTACGACTTCGACATCATCGTCTACGCCACCGGCTTCGACGCCATCACCGGGGCGTTCGACCATATCGACATCAAGGGCGTGGGCGGCGAGTCCTTGCGCGAGAGGTGGGTCGACGGGCCGTCGACCTTCCTCGGCATGCTGATCCACGGCTTCCCCAATCTCCTGATGCCGGCCGGTCCGCAAAGCGGTTCGGCCTCGACAAACTATCCGCGCGGCATCGAGACCGGGGTCAACTGGTGCACCGACTTGCTGGAGTACATGCGGGAACACGGCCACGACCGCGCCGAGGCGACCGAGGCGGCGGAGAAGCGCTGGACCGAGCACGTGGTGCGCATGTACGCCATGATGCTGATGCGCAAGGCCAAGTCGTGGTTCACGGGTTACAACTCGAACGTTCCCGGCCATGAGCAGGGCCGCATCCGCTACTTCGTCTACAACGGCGGCGCGCCGAAATACGTCGCCACGATCAACGACGTCGCCGCCAAGGACTATGAAGGCATCGAATTCGGCGGCGGCACCCAACGGCCCGTGCACGGTCTCGCTGCCGGTGCGTCGAGGGCGGCGGAGTAAGAGGCGTCTTTCCTCCCCAGCTTCGCCGGGGAGGAAGACATGATCGTGCCCGCCAAACGACAGGGCCTGCTCTCGGCGCGGGCAAGCTGATCGTTTGCTGTCCAGAGGTCGGCGTGATGCCGGGCCACGAAAGCATTTGCCGCCCGTGCCTTCGGCCACCAATCGGTTGGCACGCTGATTGCACCTGGAATCACGAGCCAACGACGGCTGCACCACCCACCGGATCGACGCGACCAATGAAGGTCGTGGATTAGGGGACGAGTGAGGCTTCCCGAAAGGGGATGTCTCGCGCGTCATCGCGTGCCGCCTCGATGCTTGGCTGGCCTGCGCGACCCCCTGCATCCGGTTTCAACAACGGAAAGCAGGACGGTAGATGACGCAGGCACCAGGAATGCCCCGACGGAAGCTGGTCGTTCTCGGCAACGGGATGGCGGCCGGCCGCGTGCTGGAAGAGCTGTTCGCTCGCGCGCCCGAGCGCTACGAGGTGACGGTCTTCGGTGCCGAGCCGCGCGTCAATTACGATCGCATCATGCTCTCGCCCGTGCTGGCCGGCGACAAGAGCTTCGAGGACATCGTCGTCCATGACCATGCCTGGTACCAGCGGCACGCGGTCGATCTGCGCCGGGGGGAGACCGTGGTCGGCATTGACCGCGCGGCGCGCACCATCCGGACAGAGGCGGGGACGGTCGAGGCCTACGACGACCTCGTCATCGCGGTCGGCTCGCGGCCGATCCTGATCCCGGTGCCCGGCCACGACCTTCCGGGCGTCGTGACGTTCCGCGATCTCGACGACGTGAACGCAATGCTGGCGGCGAGTGAGCGCGGCGGCAATGCCGTGGTGATCGGCGGCGGCCTGCTCGGGCTCGAAGCGGCCGCCGGCCTGGCGCTGCGCGGCATGAGGACCACCGTCATCCATCTGATGCCGACCCTGATGGAGCGCCAGCTCGATCCCAACGCCGCCTATCTCCTGCAGAAGGCGATCGAGAAGCGCGGCATCGAGATCCTGACCAGCGCCAACACCAGCGCCATCCTGGGCGACGGCAAGGTCGAGGCGGTGCGGCTCGACGACGGCCGCACCTTGCCGGCCGACCTGGTGGTGATGGCGGTCGGCATCCGCCCGCACGTCGCGCTCGCCAGGGACGCCGGCCTCGAGGTCAAGCGCGGCGTCGTGGTCGACGATTTCCTGCGCACCAGCGATCCCAACATCCACGCCGTCGGCGAATGCGTCGAGCATCGCGGCAACTGCTACGGCCTCGTGGCGCCGCTCTACGAGATGGCGAAGACGCTGGCAGCGAGCCTCGCCGGCGAGGCGGCGGCCACCGGCTACGCCGGCTCGGCGCTGTCGACCAAGCTCAAGGTCACCGGCGTCGATCTGTTCTCCGCCGGCGACTTCTCCGAGGGCGACGAGCGCGACGAGATCGTCCTGCGCGATCCCGCGCGCGGCATCTACAAGCGCGTCGTGCTGCGCGACAACCGCATCGTCGGCGCCGTGCTGTACGGCGACACCGCGGACGGCTCGTGGTACTTCGACCTGCTCAAGAAGGGCACCGACGTCGCTGACCTGCGCGAGACGCTGATCTTCGGCCAGGCGTATCAAGGTGGCGGCGTGCTCGATCCCAAGGCCGTGATCGCCGCTCTGTCGGACGACGCCGAGATCTGCGGCTGCAACGGCGTCTGCAAGGGCGTCATCACCCAGGCGATCGTCGCCAAGGGCTTGACCACGCTCGATGACGTGCGCGCCCAGACCAAGGCGTCGGCGTCGTGCGGCCAGTGCACGTCCAAGGTCGAGGCGCTGCTCGCGGCTACGCTGGGCGACGGTTACGCGGCGAACGCGCGCAAGCCGATGTGCAAGTGCGTCGACCTCACCCACGAGGAAGTGCGCGGCTTCATCCTGTCGAAGGAGCTGAAGTCGGTGCCGGCGACGATGCAGGAGCTCGGCTGGAAGACCTCGTGCGGCTGCCCGACCTGCCGGCCGGCGCTGAACTACTATCTCGTCTGCGCCTGGCCGGGCGAATATCGCGACGACGCGCAGTCGCGCTACATCAACGAGCGCGTTCACGCCAACATCCAGAAGGACGGCACGTTCTCGGTGATCCCGCGCATGTGGGGCGGGCTGACGACGCCGGCCGAGCTGCGCGCCATCGCCGACGTCGCCGATCGCTTCAAGATCCCGACGGTCAAGGTGACGGGCGGCCAGCGCATCGATCTGCTGGGCGTGCGCAAGGAGGACCTGCCCGCGGTGTGGGCTGAGCTCAACGCCGCCGGCATGGTCTCGGGGCAGGCCTACGCCAAGGGCCTGCGCACGGTGAAGACCTGCGTCGGCAGCGAATGGTGCCGCTTCGGCACGCAAGATTCGACCGGCCTCGGCGTCAAGCTCGAGCGTTTCCTGTGCGGCTCGTGGACGCCCGCGAAGGTGAAGCTCGCGGTCTCCGGCTGCCCGCGCAACTGCGCCGAGGCGACGGTCAAGGATTTCGGCGTGGTCTGCGTGGAGTCGGGCTACGACATCCACATCGCCGGCGCCGCCGGCCTGCATGTCCGAGCCACCGACCTGCTCGGTCATGTCGAGACCGAGGAGGAGGCGATCGAATGCATCGCCGCCGCCATGCAGCTCTACCGCGAGCAGGCGGCTTATCTCGATCGCGTGTGGAAGTGGGTCGAGAAGACCGGCTTGGAGAAGGTGCGGACCGCGATCATGGACGATCCGGAGAACCGGCGTGCGCTCCTCGAGCGCTTCAAGAAATCGCAGCGCGCCGTGCAGCGCGACCCGTGGGCCGAGCGCGCCGCCGGCCGCGAAGCCAACGAGTTCACCCCGCTTGCCGTGCTGACCCCGGTCCGCCGTCGGATGGCCGCAGAATGAGCACCGTGATGGAACGGGTCGACACCTGGTGGTTCGATTGCGGGCCCTTGCAGGCCATCCCGGTGCGCGGCGCGCGCATCGTGCGCACGCCACGGCGCGACATCGCCGTGTTCCGGACGGCCAACGACGAGGTCTTCGCCCTCGACAACCGCTGCCCGCACAAGGGCGGGCCGCTCAGCGAAGGCATCGTGCACGGCCGCAAGGTGGCGTGTCCGCTGCACAACTGGATCATCAATCTCGAGGACGGGCAGGCGACCGGTGCCGACAAGGGCTGCACGCGGAGCTTCCCCGTCAAGCTCGAGAACGGCCGCGTCTATCTCGACATGGGCATCGCGGCCGCGCCGTGAGTGCTTCGTTTCGCGCGAGTGCCTCTCCCCCCCATCCCTCTCTCCCTGATCAATCGAAAGGAACAATCGTGGCCTATCTGGTGCCTTCCGAGTTCGTGACCAAGATGGTCGACGCGGGCGAATCGAAAGTCTTCATGTCGACGCGCGACACCGTGATCCGCGCCTACATGGCCGGCGCGATCCTCGCTCTCGCGGCGGCCTTCGCCGTCATGGTCACCGTGCAGACCGGCTACCCGATCATCGGGGCGATCCTGTTCCCGGTCGGCTTCTGCATGCTCTACCTGCTGGGCTTCGATCTGCTGACCGGCGTGTTCGTGCTGACGCCGCTCGCCCTGATCGACAAGCGTCCGGGCGTCAACCTGAACGGCGTGCTGCGCAACTGGGGCCTGGTCTTCATCGGCAATTTCGGCGGCGCCTTCACCGTCGCCGTGCTGATGGCAATCGTCTACACGTTCGGCTTCTCCACGCCGCCTGACAAGGTCGGCACCGTCATCGCCCACATCGGCGAAGGCCGCACGGTGGGCTATGCCGAGCACGGCGCGGCCGGCATGCTGACCCTGTTCATCCGCGGCGTGCTGTGCAACTGGATGGTCTCGACCGGTGTCGTTGGCGCGATGATCTCGACCTCGGTCAGCGGCAAGGTGATCGCGATGTGGATGCCGATCATGCTGTTCTTCGCCATGACCTTCGAGCACTCGATCGTGAACATGTTCCTGTTCCCGTCTGGCCTGCTGCTGGGCGGCAAGTTCTCGATCATGGACTACCTGATCTGGAACGAGATCCCGACGGTGGTCGGCAACTTGGTCGGCGGCCTGTCCTTCACCGGCCTGACGCTCTACGCCACCCATGTCCGCACGGCGCCCAAGCGGGCGGCGTCGGCGCGGCTGGCCGAGCCCGGCTACCTGGCGCGGTAGCCGGCAATTGCCCCTGGTGCCGGTGTCGGGCATGCCGCACGGACTAAAGATCTCGATCGGGCAGCATTCCGACAAGGGCGCCAAGGAGACCAACCAGGATTTCCATGGCGCGGTGATCCCCAACGAGCCGGCTCTCAGCCTCAAGGGGATCACCGTCGCCCTGGCTGACGGCATCAGCAGCAGCGAGGTCAGTCGCACCGCCGCCGAATCGGCGGTCAAGAGCTTTCTCGCGGACTACTACTGCACGTCGGATTCGTGGTCGACCAAGACCTCGGCGACTCGCGTCATCGCCGCCACCAACTCGTGGCTGCACGGGCAGACGCGGCGCGGCCGGCACGGCGATGAGCCGGACAGGGGTCTCGATCCGGACAGGGGCTATGTCTGCACGTTCTCCGTCCTGGTGGCGAAGTCGCGCACGGCATATCTCTTCCATATCGGCGATTCGCGCATCTATCGCAAGGTCGGCGGCTCGCTCGAGCAATTGACCGAGGATCACCGCGTCGTCCTTTCCTCCCAGGAGACCTATCTGGGGCGCGCGCTCGGCGTGAATCCCCAGGTCGAGATCGACTACCGCACGATCGAGCTCGAGGCGGGCGACGTGTTCGTGCTGGCGACCGACGGCGTCTACGAGCATGTCGAGGCGCGCGCGATCGCCCGCTCGATCGAGGATGGGCGGGACGACCTCGACGTCGCTGCCGCGAAGATCGTCCAGCAGGCGTTCGAGCAGGGCAGCCGGGACAATCTCACCATCCAGATCGTGCGGGTCGACGCGCTGCCCGACGGTGAGGCGGCCGAGGTGCTGGCTGAATCGACCGCCCTGCCGCTGCCGCCGCTGCTCGAGCCGCGCCAGGACTTCGACGGCTATCGCATCGTGCGGCCGCTCCATGCCAGCAGCCGCAGCCACATCTACCTGGCGGTCGACAGCGCGGACGAGAGCCTGGTTGCGCTGAAGATCCCGTCGCTCGACCTGCGCGGCGACCCCGCCTACCTGCGCCGCTTCATGATGGAGGAGTGGGTCGCCCGGCGGCTCGACAACGTCCACGTGCTGCGGCCGCATCGCCATCAGCGCAAGCGCGGCTACCTCTACCTCGTGACCGAGCATGTCGACGGCACGACCCTGGCGCAGTGGATGACCGACAATCCGCGGCCCGATCTCGACACCATGCGCGGCATCGTCGAGCAGATCGCGCGCGGGCTGCAGGCCTTTCATCGCAAGGAGATGCTGCACCAGGACCTGCGGCCCGAGAACGTCATGATCGACCGGACCGGGACCGCGAAGATCATCGACTTCGGCTCGACGAAGGTGAGCGGCATTGCCGAAGCGGCGCCGGCGGCGGAGGCCGACGCCGTTCTGGGTACCTTCCAGTACACTGCGCCGGAATATTTCCTGGGAGAGGGAGGGACAACGCGCTCGGACATCTTCTCGCTGGGCGTCATCGCCTACCAGATGATCGCCGGCCAGCTGCCTTACGGAACGCAGATGGCGCAGGCGCGGACGCGGACCCAACAACGCAAGGTGACGTACCGCCCGATCCTGGACGACAAGCATCCGGTTCCGGCCTGGGTCGACGGCGCGCTGCGCAAGGCTGTGCACCCCGATCCCGCCGAGCGCTACGGCGAGCTCTCGGAGTTCCTCTACGACCTCCGCCACCCCAACCAGGACCTCGTCGAGTCCAATCCGCGGCCGCTCATCGAGCGCAATCCGCTGCTGTTCTGGAAGGGCTTGTGCACCCTGCTGGCCGCCATCGTCCTGCTGCAGCTCGCCTTGCGTTACGGCTAGCGGGGTGCCGCAACGGCAGCAATCTCATCACGAGGAGCGGCCCGTAAGGACAGCGTATCGGTCGTCCTGAGGCCGCGCGCGCCGTGATGCTCATGCGCCGGGAGCGCGCCACTCTGTAGCGCTCTTCCTGTCGATCACACATCCGATGAGCGCCGCTGGCGGCGGAGATTGCTCCGCCTGAAGTGGTGCGCTCCCGGCGCATGAGGGCACGCTTCAGCGGCCCGCCGGCGTTCGCTTCAACCCGTCCGCCATCTTCTCCGCGATCATCACCGTGGTCAGGTGGGTGTTGGCGCGCACGACGGTGGGCATGATCGAGGCGTCGATGATTCTGAGTCCGGTGCAGCCGATCACGCGGCACTCGGGGTCGACGACCGACCGCGGATCGTCGCCGGCGCCCATGCGGCAGGTGCCGCTCGCGTGCTGGGCATCAGAGCACTCGGCGAACATCCAATCGTCGAGCGCCTGCGCGTCGAAGGGATCCTCGATCGAGCGTCCGGTCGCGCCATACTCGACACGGGTCGCGATCGCCTGCATCTCGGGGTGCCGGCCGATCTCGACGAGGCGCCGCACGCCGTCGCGCATGCGCAGGAGGTCGCTGTCGTCGGACAGCATCCGCTCGTCGACGGCGGGGTCGATCGCGGCATCCCGAGTCGTGATGCGGACGCTGCCTTCGCTGAACGCCTGGAAGGCCGAGACGGCGATGCGGGCTCGCGCCGTGCCACCTTCCTCCTCCGGCCGCAGGTTGCCGGCGATCATGATCATGTCGTTGACGCCGGCATTGCCGAGGTTCGAGGTGTAGCGCAGGCAGCAATTGGTGTGGCGATGCGCGAGCGTGCTGACCCGCGCGCTTTCCTTGAGGTCGAGCACGAGCCCCAGGATGGGATGGTCGAGCAGGTGCTCGCCAACCGGGCGATCGGCCACGACGGCGATCCCCAGGCCGCGCAGCAGCGCCCCGGGTCCGATGCCGGTGCGCTGCAGGATCGCGGGCGAATGAATGGCGCCGGCCGACAGGATGACCTCGCGGCGCGCGCGTACGCTCTTGCGCTCGCCGCCCGCAGCGACGTTGACGCCGCTCACATGCGCACGGTTGCCTTCGACCTGCAGCGTGTCGACGACGGCCCGGCCGACGATCGTCAGGTTGGCGCGGCCGCGGGCCGGCTCCAGATAGGCATCGTTGGTCGAGATGCGCAGCCCTTGTCGGCTGTTGATGGCATAGGGCCCCACGCCGCTACCCTCCGGCGCGTTGTGATCGGCGCACCAGCCGTAGCCCAGCGCCAGGGCCGTCTTCATCAGCGCGCGGTCGACGTGACCCCACGCCTCGACCGGCGCACGGTAGACGGGGATAGGGCCGTCGGCGCCGTGCCAGCCGGCGTCGCCGAAATCGACGTCGCTTTCGAGCTTGCAGAAATAGGGCAGCACGTCCTGCCAGCCCCAGCCGGTGCAGCCGGCGGCGGCCCAGTCTTCGAAATCTTCGGGCACGCCGCGGATGGCGATCTGGCCGTTGATGCTCGAGCTGCCGCCGATCGCCCGCCCACGCCACAGCAGCTTCGGCTCCTGGCGCTCAGTGCGTCGCGCGACGAGCCTCGGCCAGCGGTAATTGTCGTCGGCGATGGCACGCAGCGGATTGGGAATGCGCAGGTGGTGCGGCGTGTCGGCGGTGCGGAAATCGAGGCCGGCCTCGAGCAGCAGGACGCGGACGGCAGGGTCCTCGCTGAGCCGTGCGGCCAGGACGGCGCCAGCCGAGCCGCCGCCGATGATGATGTAGTCGTACTCGTCGTTCATTGCCCGTCCTTCGCCGAAACTCGTTCACAGAAGGGCGAAGGATAGAGCGGGCGTCCGGCAAGTCATCCGCTCGCGAAGCGTCCGGCGGGAGGCATTTCGTCTCGATCGCTCCCGGGGTCGCCGGGCGCACCAAGGGTCCAGACCCGGCTGAACTCGGCGCCAAGCAGGAAGATCTGGGCCGAATAGAAGATCCAGAGCAGCAGGACGATGATCGCCCCGGCGCCGCCGAACGACGAGGCGATGTCCGTCTCGCCGATATAGAGCGCGATCAGGTATTTGCCGCCTTCGAACAGGATCGTCGCGAACAGGGCGCCGGGCAGCGCGTCGCGCCAGCGCACGAAACGATCGGGCAGAACCTTGTAGGTGACGGCGAAGACGCCGGCGATCAGCGTTGCCGAGACAACGATGTCGATCGCCTTCACGGCAAGGGCAGCCCCTGGAAGGAGAACAGCGTGAAATAGGCAATCGAGGCGCCGCGGCTGAAGGCATCGTCGGCGATGTAGCCTTCGATCGTGCCGCGGATCAGGTACCAGGCGCGGCTGAGCGACATGGTCAGGTCCCGAACAGGCGAACCAGCCGTGTTTCCAGGGCGGCCTGGGTGAAGGGCTTCATCAGCAATACGCGACCCTCCCCAATGCTGTCGGTATTGGCTGGGCTCGTCGCGTAACCCGTCATGAACACGACCTTCGTCGCGGGAAGCCGCTTGGTGATCAACGAAGCGAGCTGCCAGCCGTCGAGGCGGCCGGGCAGACCGATATCGGTCATCAGGAGATCGATTGGCTCGTCGCTGTCGATGAAGCGCAGGGCGGCATCGGCATCGCCCACGGTCGCCACCTCGAAGCCCAACCGGCCGAGCGCGTCGGCGACGAACTCGCGCACTCCCTGCTGATCCTCGACCACGAGCGCCTTGCGACCGGCACCGCGGAACTCGCTCGGCGCCTGATCGCCCGTCGTCCCCGCATGGGCGGTTCCCTCGGCCAGGGCGGGAAAGCGCATCTCGATCGCCGTCCCTGCATTCGGTGTCGAGTCCACATGGATCATGGCGCCGGATTGCTGGACGAAGCTCATCACCTGGGCCAGGCCCAGACCGGTGCCCTCGCCAGTACGCTTGGTGGTGAAAAAGGGCTCGAAGGCGTGGGCCGCCACCTCCGGTGTCATCCCGACGCCGGTATCGGCGATCGCCAGGCTGACGAAAGCACGTCCGGACGAGAACGTGCGGATGGTGAGCGTGCCGTTCCCCGACATGGCGTCGCGGGCGTTCACCGCCAAGTTCAGGATGGCGTTCTCCAGCTGATTGGAATCGACCGATATGAGCGGCAGGCCGGCCTCGAGCTCGGTCACGATGTCGACAGATTCGCCGATGGTGCGCCGGAGCATGTCGAGCACCCCGCCGATCTGAGCGTTGAGATTGGCCGGCTTGGGATCGTGCGGCTGCGGGCGCGAGAAGGCGAGGAGGCGGTGGGTGAGCGCCGCCGCCTGTGCCGCCGCCTGCATGATGAGGTCGGCGCGGCGCTGCTGGCTCGTGGCATTGCCGGGAAGCGCCTTCTTCAGCGCTTCGGCGGCTCCCAGGACTACGGTCAGCATATTGTTGAAATCGTGCGCGATGCCTCCGGTCAGCTGGCCGATCGCCTCCAGCTTCTCCACCTGACGCAGCGCCTGTTCGGCGCGCTCGCGCTCCTCGATCTCCTGACGCAGCTTGGCGTTGGAGTCCGTGAGGGCGCGTGTACGTGCCGCGACCTCGCGCTCGAGCACCTCGTTGGAGCGCTGCATGGCATCCTGCTCGGCCTTTTCCGAAGTCCGATCGCGCAGGATGTGAATGAAGCCCTTCACGCCATTCATGTCAGCGCGGAGCGGGACAACGGTGGCGCTCGTCCAGATCCGTCGGCCGTCGCTGCGCCGCAGCCAGCGCTCGGCTGTTGTTCGGCCATCGTCCGTCGCCATCGTCCGTTCGAGCGCCGGAGCATGTCGGGCAACGTCCTCGTCGAGGAACAGGCGATCGAGCGGCTGGCCGACCATGCTGTCGGCTGTCCAGCCGAGAACCAGCTGCGCACCATCGCTCCAGGTCTTCACGCGTCCTTCGAGGTCGGACGTGATGATGGCGTAGTCGACGGCGCTCTCGACGATCACGCGATAGAGCTCGTTGCTCTCGCGCGCCGCCCGCTCGGCCCGCTTGAGGCGCAGCAGGGCCCGGACCGTCGCCAGCAGCTCGGACGGCTCGACGGGCTGGCTGAGGTAGGCGTCGGCACCGCTGTCCAGGCCGACGGCACGATCTCCGGGCGCCACGAAGGAGGCCGATATCTGCAGCACCAGGAGACCGACCGCGCTCTTCTTGAGGACGCGGCAGACCTCATGGCCCGAAACGTCGGGCAGCTTGACATCGAGCAGCACCAGGTCGGGCTTCTGGTGCCGCGCCTTCTCCAGCGCCTCCACTCCGGTCCGCGCCTCGACGACATCGTATCCGCCCTGGCGCAGGATCCGGCTCTTGATGTAACGACCCGAGTCGGTGTCGTCGACGTTGAGGATGAGCTCCCGGGTCATGCTGCACTGGACGGGTTGAGGACACGGTTGACGTGCGCCGAGAGGAGCGAACGCGACAGGTTCGACTTGGGCAGCACGGCCACGGCGCCCTTGAGCTGCTCCAGATGGTCGGCGCCGAGAATCGACGACGTCAGGACGAGGACCGGTATGGCGGCCGTCGCCGGATCGCCCTTGAGCGAGCGGAACACCTCGAAGCCGTTCAGCCCGGGCAGATAGATGTCTAGCAGGATGAAGTCGGGCGCTTCAGCCTGGGCCAGTCGCAGGCCTTCGGTGCCATCGGGCGCTTCGATGATCGACCACGGCCCTTCCGCGTGCAGCATGTGTCGCAGCACGTAGCGCGTCGATTCCTCGTCGTCGACGATCAGGATCCTGCCGTTGGCTTCGGCGCGCGCTGCATCCTCGATCGAATGCACGGGCAGCGCGACTGGTATGTCGAGCGTGAACACGGACCCCTGGCCGATCCGGCTGCTGACGACGATGTGGCCCCCCATGGCCTCGGCGAGCTTGCGCGACAAGGGAAGGCCCAGTCCCGAGCCCTTGATCCGGCTCTGCAGTGGATTGCGGATCTGGACGAACTCATCGAAGACGCGCGCCTGGTCCATCTCGGAGATGCCGATGCCGCTGTCCTGCACCACGAACTCGACGCGGCCGGCAGTCGGCGCCGCTACGGTCACGCTCACCTGCCCGCGCTCGGTGTATTTCAGCGCGTTCGACACGAGATTGCGCAGGATTTGGGAGAGCTTGCCCTCGTCGGTATGCAAGGCGAGATCGCGGGTTCGGTCGACGAACGTCAATTCGACCTGATCGCCGGCCTGCAGCGGCCGCATCATGCCGCGCAGCGCCGACAGGATATCGTTGACCGACGTCTTCGACGCATGCAGGTCGATGCGACCGGCCTCGACCTTGGCAAGGTCGAGCAGATCGTTGACCAGTCGCGTCAGGGTCTCGGCTGACTGGCGAATGTAGGAGACTTGGCGCTGCTGCTCCTCGTTCAATTTCCCGTCAGCCTCGTCGGCCAGCATCCGCGAGAGCGCATTGATCGAGTTGAGCGGCGTGCGCAGCTCGTGACTGACATTGGACAGGAACTGGCTCTTGACCTCGCTGGCGCGCTTCAGCTCGTCGGCACGCTGCTCGAGCTCGGCATAGAGCGCGACGACGCCGCGATTGGTGCTCTCGAGCTCCTCGTTGGCTTGCGCCAGCTCGCCGCGCAACGCCTGGAGATCTGACATCGTGGCGAGGAGATCGCGATTCTGGCCCAGCACCTCGTCGATCAGGGCCTGCGGCGGCGCTCTCGCCAGTTCCGTCAGCAGCGCGCCGGTCGGCAACGGCATGCCGCGATCGTCCGGCGGCAGGACCTTGCCGAAGGAGACGCGCGTTCCCTGCCCCGGCGTGCTGTCGATTTCGAAGTGATCCATCAGCCGGCGTGTGCCGGTGATGCCCACGCCCATGCCGACAGGCGAGACATACGATCCCTCGAGGATTGCCTGCAGATGCGGAATGCCCGGCCCCTTGTCCTCGAACGTCATGTCGAGCAGGCGCCTTTCGCCGACCTCCTTCAGGGCGAAGCGCAGCGTTCCGCCCTTGCCGTAGGCGACGGTGTTGCGGGCTATCTCCGACACCGCCGTGGCGATGAAGGTCTGCGCCTGGCGGTCGAAACCGACGGAGCGCGCGATCTGGCGGGCCCGCTGTCGAGCATGGACGACGTCCTGCTCCGTCTTCAGGTCGACCGTGAGAAGGGAGGCCGAGCTCATGCGGTCCTCTTGATCACCAACACTGTGGAGTCGTCGCGACCGCGGCTGAGATCGCGGTAGAGAACTGCGGCGATGAGACTGGGATGCCGTGCGGCGAGGCCGGCGTAGCGGTCGAGCGACCAGTTTGCCGACAAACCGTCGGAATGCAGTATGACGACCAGGCCCGGCCCATCGCAGGGGTAGATGAATTCCTGAAGCCGCTCGGCGGTATGGCCGGCGATGCCGTTCATGGAAACGAAACGCCGCACATTGCCGCCGGCTGCGGCAAGGCCCGCAATATTGCCGAGGCCGCAATACACGATACGACTTGCGGCCAGATCGAGGGTGAGAGCGGCGACGGCGCCGCCTCGCGTGGCGCGCAGCCCGGCATGGATCGTTCGGATGGCCGCGATCGGGGAGGACTGGAACGCGCGGTTGAACAGGCGTCGTGCCTCCTCGGCCGCATCGTGTGCGGCTACGCCATGGCCCAGCCCGTCGGCCACCATGGCCGAGACCGTCATGCCCGAGACCATGACGCCAAAGGAATCGCCGCAGACCTGCTCGTCCGGTTTGGCCACCGTGATGGCGCCGATCCGAGCGGAATCGGCTGGCGGCAGCCTGCGTTGCGGCCAAACGCGAGCGAGCACCGCCGCGCCCTTGGTGGGGACGGAGTAGATGTCGAATTCATCGGCCTGGCGGGCGATGGCCCCGAGACCCGTTCCCGCAGAACCGAAGGTCGAAAAGCCATCGCGCAGGCTCCGGGCGACGTCGGCGATGCCCGGGCCGCGGTCGATCGCGACCAGCTCCAATCCCGCGACGGTCGCCAGGGAAAGAGGCTGCACGAGGAGACTGCCGCCTCCACCGTGCTTGGCGAGATTGGTCGCCATCTCGGTCGCGATCAAGCCGGCGCGGCCGATGTCGTCGGCATGCAGACCGATGCGGCGGGCGATCTCCTGGGTTTCGCGTCGGGCGCCGGATACGTAGCTTCGGTCCGCTACGGCCAACACGGCGGTCACCGTTTCCACCGCGCGATCACGACCGTCGTGCCGTGGCCGAGAGTGCTGTCAATCGTGAAGTCGTCGACCAGGCGGCGCGCACCGCCCAGACCATGGCCGAGCCCACCACCGGTGGTGTAGCCGTCCGTCAGCGCCAGCTTGATGTCGGCAATGCCCGGACCTTTGTCGCGAAAGGTGATGCGCACGCCGGGGACCGGGTCGCTGATGGTCTCGATGTCGGCATGGCCGCCCTTGCCATAGTCGAGGGCATTGCGCGCCAGCTCGCTCGCCGCGGTGATCAGCTTGGTCTGGTCGACCAGCGACAACCTCACTTCGGTGGCCCGTATCCTGACCTTCTGGCGCACCCTCACGATATCGTCGCCGGTAGCGATCGGCATCGTTTCAGTCGTGGTCGGCATCGTCCCGATCCCGGTGACCCGATACGCCACCGATCAGCGCCAAACCGCGTTCGGCATTCAGGGCCGTCTTGACGCCCGGCAGGCCGAGGCCGAGCTCCACGAGCGTGATGGCCACTTCCGGCCGCATTCCGACGACGACGGTGTCGGCGTCGAGCAGGCGCGAGACGCTGGCGATGTTTGCCAGCATGCGACCGATGAAGCTGTCGACGATCTCGAGTGCGGAGATGTCGATCAGCACCCCGCGCGTCCGGTGCGCCACGATCTTGTTCGTAAGGTCGTCCTGCAGCCGCGTCGCAAGCTCGTCATGCATGTCGACCTGGATGGTGACCAGCAAGGCGTTGCCGATCTTGAGGATTGGAATGGTGTCCACGGGCGAGGCCTAAGTCGCCATCTCTGACGATTCGACTCCCGGTGCCTTCGCGTTGCCGTTGTGCTTGATCCGGACGACTGTCCGGTTGGTACGCTGGAGAGCGAGGGCGAAGGCATCGGCCAGTGTAGCCTTCGAGATGACGTTGAGCTGGACGCCGAGCTGCACGATCGTCTGGGCAATCTGCGGGCGGATTCCGCTGATGATGCAGTCGGCTCCCATCAGGCGCGCCGCCGAGACTGTCTTGAGCAGGTGCTGGGCAACCAGCGTGTCGACGGTCGGCACGCCGGTGATGTCCAGGATGGCGATCTCGGCGCCGGTCTGGACGATCGCCTCCAGCAGGTTCTGCATGACGACCTGGGTGCGGGCCGAATCGAGCGCGCCGATCAGGGGCAGGGCAACGATGCCGTCCCAAAGCTTGACCACGGGAGTCGAGAGTTCCTCGATCTCCTCGCGCTGTCGGGCAATCAGCTCCTCGCGCGTCTTCTGGAACATCTCGATCGTGAACAGGCCGAGCTGGTCGACCAGTTGGCTGAGGGTCCAGGTATTGGCTGCGATGTCTTCCGGCCGGTCCTGGCGAATGTGCTCGAACAGCGCCTGCTTCAGGGACAGGACGAAGGTCGCTGTCTCTGTCGGCGAGAATCCCTGGATGGCACGCGAACGCGAAAAACCCGCCAAGAGATCACGCACGTCGCCATAGTCGGAGCGACGTATGTCGGAGACGTTGCCCGAAGCCGTCGCATGACCCAGCGCCTGAAGCAGTTGCCTGGCCTGGCTCTCGACTTCCTGGGTGGATATCCGGGTGTCGGTGGACGCGAATGCTGTCACCCAGGAAGCCAGGATCGCCCGCTCGTTGTCGGCAATCATCCGGGCCAGATTCGTTTTCGTATCAGTGGTCGTCATCGTATCCTCTTGCCTGCCGATCGGCGGGTCGCAGCTGCCCACGCTCTAACGCTGCAGGTTGCCTTCAGTTCCTCATGGCGACGGATTCTTCGTCCGCTCATCGGAACTTGCCGATCGGTTGAAATCTGGTTTCCAACTGAACTACTCCCATCGCGACTACGGCAACCGGACGGGCTTCTGGCGCATGGCCGATGTCATGGCGAAGCACGGCGTGCGCGGCAGCGTCTCGCGCAACGTCGCCGTCTGCGACCACTATCCCGAGATCATCGAGCGCTGCTGCGCGCTCGGCTGGGAGCTGTTCAGCCACGGCACCTACAACACGCGCTACTTCTACGACCTGTCGGAGGAGCAGCAGCGCGCCGTGATCGCCGACAGCCGGGAGACAATCCGCAAATACAGCGGCCAATCGCTCGACGGCTGGCTGACGGCGGCCATCACCAACGACGAGACCACCCAGCACGTGCTGGCCGAGGAGGGCATCATGTGGCTGGCGACGGGCCGCGAGATCGCCGCCTGGTACACCGAGCACTACTACGACGCGGTCTCGAGCTGGCTGGCCTCCGGCACGCCGGGAGGCCGGCGATGAGCGGCCCCGGTATCCCCAACTACCTCGACTGCAAGTGGCGCCGGCGCGGGCTCGATCACGACCGCTTCGCCCACCGCAACCTGCCGCAGGCCAAGCCCGTGGCGTGGCCGGGCAAGGCGCGGGTGGCGCTGTGGGTCGCCGTCCATGTCGGGCACTTCCCGATGGACATGTCGCGCACGCCGTTCGTGGCGCCGGGCGGCGTCGACCGGCCCTATCCGAGCTACTGGGATTACCCCCAGCGCGATTACGGCAACCGCGTCGGCATCTATCGCCTGATGCGGGCGCTCGATGCCCGCGGCGTGCGGGCGACGGCGTTGCTGAACAGCGCCTTCGCGACGCTCTATGGCGAGGCCGCGCGGACCGGCAGCGGGCGCATCCTCACCTTGACCATCACGCCCTGGCTGATGGGCCAGCCCCATCGCATCCGCGCGCTCGGCAGCCTGCTCGACCGCATCCTCGACCACGCCGGCGTGTGGCCGGCGACCGGCGCGGAGATTGTCGATGCGTGGCGGGCGGATGACGACTGATCCTCCTCCCCGGCGAAGCCTAGTTTCAGCACAGATGTTGCGCCGCACGAAGACGGGGGGAGGTTGGGAGTGTGTGTTGAGGAGCACGCTTCTCCTATAATTTTGGAATCCAATACAACTGTCGAGAGCAACAATAGAATCCTCGAATCGCC
>NZ_JBGAKA010000073.1:0-34841 GCF_044224635.1 Reyranella sp.
ATTGGATTCCAAAATTATAGGAGAAGCGTGCTCCTCAACACACACTCCCAACCTCCCCCCGTCTTCGTGCGGCGCAACATCTGTGCTGAAACTAGGCTCCGCTGGCGAGGTGTCGCGGTAATCCGCGACGGAGGGGTCAAGGGCATGGGAGGGGTTGCTCATGACCCCTCCGTCCGCGATTACGCGGACACCTCCCAGCGGAGCTGGGGAGGTGCAACGAAAACGCCGGTCGCGGGGCGACCGGCGTCGAGACGGGATGCCCGATTACTGCAGCTCGGTGACGGCCCGGCGGTTGCGCGCCCATGCCGCTTCGTCGGAGCCCACCGGATCGGGACGCTCCTTGCCGTAGCTGATGGTCCTGATGCGCGACGCCGGGATGCCCTGGGCGATCAGATACTGGCGGGCGGCGTTGGCGCGGCGCTCGCCCAGCGCCAGATTGTACTCGCGCGTGCCGCGCTCGTCGCAATGGCCTTCGATGGTAACGGGATAATTGGTGTACTTCTTCAGCCATTCGGCCTGACGATTGAGCGTCTGTCTTCCGTCTTCGCGGATGGTCGACATGTCCGTGTCGAAGAACACGCGATCGCCGACGTTCTGACGGAAATCGGCAACCGAGCCAGGCGTTACGGTGGTGCTTGCCGCGGAGGCTGTCTGCGTCGATTGCTCGTTGCTGCAGGCTGCCAGGAGGACCATTGCTGTGACGGTCGCTAATGCTTTGAACAGGCGCATTTTTCAGTTCTCCTAACGAAATCGACCCGGGCGAGAGGTACGCACGGGCCGAGGGCCAAGGATCATATATTTCGCTACTGCGGAATCAAGGGCGACCAGGCCGGGTCGGAAGCGTCGCCCGGGGTCGGCACCTGGCGCTCGAAGCGCCCGGTGATGTCGATCTGGTGCAGGCTCACCGCGCCGGCGCGGCCGCCCGAGCTGGGGTTGCCGCGGAAGAACATCAGGACGCGGCCGTTGGGCGCCCAGGTCGGTCCCTCGACCAGGAAGCCGCTGGCCAGCATGCGCTCGCCGCTGCCGTCGGTACGCATGACGCCGATGCCGAAGCCGCCGGCGCCGATCTTGGTGAAGGCGATGAAGTCGCCGCGCGGCGACCACACCGGCGTGGCGTAGCGACCCTCGCCGAAACTGATGCGCCGTTCGCCGCCGCCGCCCGCCCCCATGATGTAGAGCTGCTGCGAGCCGCCGCGGTCGGAGTTGAAGACGATCTGGCTGCCGTCGTTGGAATAGCACGGCGAAGTGTCGATCGCCGGCGTGTTGGTCAGCCGGCGCAGCGCGCGGCCGCGGACGTCCATTTCGTAGAGGTCGCTGTTGCCGTCAGCCGAGATGCTCATCACCACCTTGGTGCCGTCGGGCGAGAAGCGCGGTGCAAAGCTCATGCCCGGGAAGTTGCCCAAAAGCTCGCGCCGGCTGCTGTCGACATTCTGCAGGTAGACCCGCGGCGGGCCGCGATCCTCGCCGTACGCCATGTAGACGATCTCCTGCAGGGTCGGGGAGAAGCGCGGAGTCAGTGCGATCGTCCGCCCGTCGGTGATGTAGCGGTTGTTGGCGCCGTCCTGGTCCATGATGGCGATGCGCTTGACCCGGGCGTTGGCCGGGCCACTTTCGGAAACGTAGGCGACGCGGGTGTCGAAGTAGCCATCCTCGCCGGTCACGCGCTTGTAGATCGCGTCGGCAATGATGTGGGCGAGCCGCCGCCAGTTGGCGGGCTGGCTGTTGAACGAAAGCCCGGTCGCCTGCTGGCCGACGACGACATCCCACAGGCGGAAGTCGACCTTGATGTTGCCGCCGCCCGACTGGACCTGTCCGACCACCAGGCCGGCCGCGCCAACGCTGCGCCAGTCGGGAAAGCGCGGCGCCGAATTGGCATCGACGTCGCGCTGGATGAAGGAGCTGGGTGAGATTGACCGGAACAGGCCTGAGTTCTGCAGGTCGTTGCGGATCACCTCGGCGATCTGGGCGCCGACGCGGTCACCGCCGAAATCGACGATGGCGATCGGGACCGGCTCGAAGCTCGGCCGGGTCATGTCGATGGTGAGCTGCGCACGTGCCGGCATTGTCGCGCCGGCGGCAAGGGCTGCACCGCCGAGGATCGTCAAGCGCCGGGGAAGCTTCAGATTGTTCTTTCGGGTCATAAGAGGGGCCTCAATCTTGTGACGGTGCTCTAGTAGTCGCGAGGATCGAAGTTGAAGGTGATGGTGCGCCACGAATTGTACTTTTCAGCCGATAACGGCCACGGCTGGCAGCGCGGATTCATGATGGCGCGATGCGCCGCATCTGCGGCGGCGCGATACGTCGGATCGTTGTTGTAGCGCCCGGTGTCGCGCAGCTCGGCCTTCACCGGTGTGCCGTCCTGGTTCATCTGCACGATCAGCACGACGATCAGCCCGGCCTGGTCGCGCACGCCGGCCGGGAAGTTCCAGCACGGCCTTATCTTGTTGCGCACGCCCTCGATCTCGCTTGCCGTGACGACGGTCGCGAGATTGGGTGCCGCCGGCGCCTGGCGCGTCGGATTGGGCACCGGCTTGGGCTGCTGCTCCGGCGTATGCACCTTCTGCGGCGACTGCTTGTTCTTCAGGATGTCGTCGATCATCGAATCGACGTTGGGCTTGGGCGGCGCCGGCTTGGGCGGCGGCGGCTTCGGCGGCTCGGGCTTGGCGACCTGCTGAGGCGGCTTGGGCGGTTCGGGCTTTGGCGGCTCGGGCTTCTTCACCTCGGGCACAGGCTTGGGCGGCTCCGGCGGCTTCTCGACCTTGGGCGGCTCGGGCTCCTTGGGCTTGAGCGCGATCAGATCCTCGGCCGGCTTGGCGACCTCGGGCTTGGGCTTCTCGACCGGTGGAGTCGGCTTGGGCGCCTCGGCGACCTCGGGTTTCGGCTTCTCGGCCGGCGGCGTCGGCTTGAGGGATTCGGCGATCTCCGGCTTGGGCCTCTCCGGGGCCGGCGGCGGGTCGGAGGTCTTGGGCGGCGGCGCCTTCGACGTCTCCTGGGCGATCGGCGCTTCCTTGGGCTGCGGCGGCGGATTGCCGACGGTCGGCGCGCCGGCCTTCTTGTCAATCGCCTCAAACTCGACCATGACCGGCTCGGGCTCGAGCGGCGGCTGCTTGTTGAAGAAGTCGAAGCCTACGACGGCCGCGGCCAGCACGACGACATGCACCATCCCCGACAGGGCTGCCGGGGTGCGCATCTCGATGCTTTCGCGCGTGCGTCGCACCATCGACCATCTCTCCGATCGGCTAGCGCCGGGGCGCCGGCGCTTGCGGTTGCTGCTGCGGCTGGCCACCGCGCGGCGCCGGCGCGGGGCTCACCGTGCCGCCACCCTTGCCGAGCGCCTGCGCCTGCTCGCCCAGCAGGCCGAGCTGGCGGAAGCCGCTGTCGATCACCACGCCCATGACCTCCATCATCTTCCCGTAATTCACGGCCTTGTCGCCGCGGATGAAGACGCGCTGGTCGGGCTTCTCCTCGTGCACCGCCTTGAGCTTGCTGCTGAGCTCGGGCAGCTCGTACTTGGTCTCGCCGAGGAACACCTCGTCCTGCGCGTTCACCGAGACGACCAGCGGCTCGTCCTTGCCGCCGACCTGCTGCGCGCTGGTCTTCGGCAGGTCGACCGGCACGCCGACCTGCAGCAGCGGCGCCGTCACCATGAAGATGATCAGCAGCACCAGCATGACGTCGACCAGCGGCGTCACGTTGATGTCGGCAATGGGCGTGTAGCGCCGTCGCCTGAACTTGCTGCCGCCTGCGCTCGCGCCCCCGGCGGCGGGAATGATTCCCGCCATCAGACCTGCTCCTCGAGCTGGCGCGACAGGATGGTGATGAACTCACCGGCGAATGACTCGAGCTGCTGGGCGTAGCGCGCCACCTGGCCCGACAGGATGTTGTAGGCGCCGGCTGCCGGAATGGCGGCGACCAGTCCGATCGCGGTGGCGAACAGCGCCTCGGAGATGCCCGGCGCCACGACCGCGAGGGAGGTGTTCTTTGCCTGAGCGATATGGCCGAAGCTGTTCATGATGCCCCACACCGTGCCGAACAGTCCGACGAAGGTGGCGTTGGCGCCGACCGTCGCCAGGAATCCCAGCCGCTTCTCGATCGCCTCCATCTCGCGCTGGATGGTGACGCCCATGACCTGCTCGATGCGCTGGCGCAGCGCGGCGCGCGCCGAGGCGCTGGCATCGAGCCCTTTCGATACCGAACGGCGCCATTCGCGCATCGCCGACGCGAAGATGCTCGACATCGGATCGTCGGGCTTGGCGCCGACGCGATCGTAGAGATCCTCGAGCGACACGCCCGACCAGAACGTATCCTCGAACGACTGCGCGCTCTTCTTCAGCGAGCGCAACCGGATCATCTTCTCGAAGATGATCGCCCATGACCAGAAGGACGCCAGCAGCAGCGCAATCATCACCGCCTTGACGACCCAGTCGGCCTGCATGAACAGGCCATAGACCGACATGTCGATCGGTCCCGTGCTGCCGCCGAGGGGGGTGCCGGCGACCTGCGCGAACGCGTCCATTGGTTATCTCCGTTGGTTCAAAGGGTTATATGGGAATATGGCGTGAGCGGGGCGTTGCCCCGGGAGCCGTGCCGGCGGGTCCGGCGCCATTCGTCGCGATCTGTGACAAAGCTGTGCGAACCTGTGATGGCAGCCGCGTCGGCCGGCCATCGGCCGCCATGCAGGCCACCAGCAGGTCGGCGCGGACCAGCAGCGCCTCGCCGCGCCACGCCTCCTGCAGCATGTCGAGCGAGGCACCGCGCGGCACGCCGCAGCGGGTCACCACCTCGATCGTCTCGTCGAGCCGAGCCGGCTTCAGGTAGTCGATGGTACAGCGGCGTACCACCCAGTTGATGCCGCGCTCCTCGCGCAGGGCGCTGTGCTGCTGGCCGAGCAGGCGCAGCATCTCGGTGCGGCCGCGCTCGAGAAAGCGCAGCCAGTTGGCGTAGTAGACAATGCCGGCGGCGTCGGTGTCTTCGTAGTAGATGCGCAGCGGCAGCACGTGGGCGCCGTCGACCAGGCGGCCGGAGGTCGGCGCCTTCACGCCTCGTCCACCGTGCCGTTGCCCGCCAGCAGGTCGAGCTGGCGCAGTTGGGCCGACGGCATCTTCAAGCCGAGATGGCGATAGCCCGACTCCGACAGCAGGCGGCCGCGCGGGGTGCGCATCAGCAGGCCGAGCTGCATCAGGTATGGCTCGATCACATCCTCGATAACGTCGCGCTGCTCGGCGAGCGCCGCCGCCAGAGTCTCGACGCCGACCGGGCCGCCGCCGTAATTGTCGGCGATGCAGGCGAGATAGCGCCGGTCCATGGGGTCGAGCCCGCGGCCGTCGATCTCGAGCCGGTTCAGCGCCGAGTCGGCGACCCTGGCGTCGACCACCGCCTCGCCGCCCACGGCCGCGAAGTCGCGCACCCGGCGCAGCAGGCGGTTGGCGACGCGCGGCGTGCCGCGCGAGCGCTTGGCGATCTCCGCCCCGCCGTCGGGCGCCATCGCCATCTTCAGGACGCGCGCGGCGCGATGCACGATCAGCTCGAGCTCGGCCGGCTCGTAGAACACCATGCGCAGCGGAATGCCGAAGCGCTCGCGCAGCGGCCGCGTCATCAGGCCGGAACGCGTGGTGGCGCCGACCAGCGTAAACGGCGGCAGCTCGATGCGCACCGAGCGCGCCGCCGGCCCTTCGCCGATCATCAGGTCGAGCTGGAAATCCTCCATCGCCGGATAGAGCACCTCCTCGATCGCCGGATTGAGACGATGGATCTCGTCGATGAACAGCACGTCGTGCGGCTGCAGGTTGGTGAGCTGGGCGGCGAGATCGCCCGCTTTCTGGATCACCGGCCCCGAGGTGGCGCGAAAGCCGACACCCATCTCGCGCGCCACGATCTGCGCCAGCGTCGTCTTGCCGAGCCCGGGCGGCCCGTGGAACAGCACGTGGTCCAGCGCCTCACCGCGCGACTTGGCAGCACGGATGTAGACCTTCAGGTTTTCACGCAGCTGTTTCTGGCCGACGAAATCGTCGAGCGTCTGGGGCCTGAGCGCCAGCTCGGCGGCGTCCTCGTCAGCGCGCGCCGGCGCGACCAGGCGGTCCGGCGCGGGCCGATCGGGCGCAGGCTTGCCCGGCGCCTTCATCGCGCCAGCTCACGCAGGCCGGCGCGCACCACGGCATCGAACGTGGCCTCGGCACCGAGCTGCTGGGTGGCGCGCGCCACCGCGCCGAACGCCTCGACGCGCTTGTAGCCGAGATTGACCAGCGCCGAGACCGCATCCTCGGTGAGCGAGCCGGCCGGCGCCGCCGGCGTCGACGACGGTGCGACGCCGCGGGCAGCCGGCGCCACGCCGAACGCGGCGGCGCGATCCTTGAGCTCGGTCGCCAGTCGCGCCGCGAGCTTGGGGCCGACGCCCGCGGGCCGGCTGAGCGTGGCGCGATCCTGAGCGACGATGGCGCGCGCGATCTCGTCGGGCGCAAGCGTCGACAGGATCGACAGCGCCACGCGCGCGCCGACGCCCTGCACCGTGGTCAGGATGCGGAACCAGTCGCGCTCGCCGCTGTCGAGGAAACCATAGAGCGCGATCGCGTCCTCGCGCACGATGGTCTCGACCATCACCGTCACGCTGGCGCCGACGGCGAGATCGCGCAGGGTGCGCGCCGACGCCGACACGAGATAGCCGACGCCGCCGACATCGATCACGGCGCTGTCGGTGTCGATCGATTCGACGACGCCTTTCAGGCGGGCGATCACAGCGCGGCCTCGATGCGGCGCTGGGTGGCGCGATGATGGGCATGGCAGATCGCCACCGCCAGCGCATCGGCGGCATCGCCCTCGGCGTCGCTGCCGGGCAGCAGGCGGCCGACCATCATGGCGATCTGGCGCTTGTCGGCGTGGCCGGCGCCGGTCACCGACTTCTTGATCAGGTTGGCGGCGTACTCGAACACCGGCAGGCCGGCGCGCGCCGGCGCCAGCATGACCACGCCGCGCGCCTGGCCGAGCTTGAGGGTGGATCCGGGATTGACGTTCACGAACGTCTCCTCGACCGCGGCCTCCGCGGGCCGCTGATCGGCGACGATCGCGGCGACGCCGTCGTAGAGCGCGCGCAGACGGTCGGCCAGCACGCCCGAAGGATCGACGCGCACGACACCGTGCGCGACGTGACGCAGCCGGTTGCCGTCGACTTCGATCACGCCCCAGCCGGTCAGACGCAGACCGGGATCGAGGCCGATCAGTCTCATCGCGCCGTCAGGCCGCGAACGTCGCCAGAGCGTCGTCCGACACCTCGAAATTGGCGTAGACGTTCTGGACGTCGTCGTTGTCTTCCAGCGCCGCCATCAGGTCGACCAGCGTCTGCACGGTGTCGCCTTCGATCGGCGTCGTCGTCTTGGGTCGCCACGTCAGCTTGGCGACCGACGGCTGGCCGAGCGATTTCTCGAGCGCCTCGCGCACCGCGTTGAAGCTGTCCTGCGCGCAGTAGATCTCGTGCACGCCCTCGGGCCCCTCGCCGCTCACCACGTCGTCGGCGCCGGCATCGATCGCCTTCTCGAGCACGTCGTCGGCCGAGCCGACGGAGAGCGGAAAGCGGAACTCGCCGAGGCGATCGAACATGAACGACACGCTGTTCGATTCACCGAGATTGCCGCCGTGCTTGGAGAACATCGAGCGCACTTCGCCGGCGGTGCGATTGCGGTTGTTGGTCAGCGCCTCGACGATCACGGCGACTCCGGCGGGACCGTAGCCCTCGTAGCGCACCTCGTCGTAGTTGGCGTCGGCATCGGAGCCCGAGCCGCGCTTGATGGCGCGATCGATGGTGTCGCGCGTCATGTTGTTGTCGCGCGCCGCGATCATGGCGGCGCGAAGGCGCGGATTGGAGTTCGGATCGGGCGAGCCCAGGCGGGCTGCCGTGGTGATCTCGCGGATCAGCTTGGTGAAGATCTTGGCCCGCTGGGCGTCCTGGCGCCCTTTGCGGTGCATGATGTTCTTGAATTGCGAATGGCCGGCCATCGCCCAACAACCAGATTCAGTGATTTCCTGCGGCGCCTATACCACTTCTCGTGGCGTTTGGGAGTGTCCGAGACGGTGCAAGACCGCCCGGAACAAAAAAAGGCGGGGGCCGAAGCCCCCGCTAAAAAACGTCGGAACCTAGATTCCGACGCCCCCTCTAACCTGGAAGACAGCTCGCCGAGCCGGCGAAAAATCCTTTAACATCAAAAGGATGCCGATTTTTCCCCAGGCCGTCAACGAGCCTCTTCAGGCTACCGCTAATAGATAGGGACGCCCGGGTGCGACCACAAGATGCAGCAGTCAGGCCGTCTGAGGCAGCCTGCCGCCCAGCCGGACCGGGCGGATCGACCGGGCTCGACCCGTCCGATCGTCGGTTTCAACGAGCGCCCCGCACAGGGTTCCCTCGCCTTCCGCCGGCGCCAGGCGCTCGCCCGGCATCTTGCGGATGAAGCGCTGGACGGCGACGTCCTTCTTCATGCCGATCACCGAATCGTAGTCGCCGCACATGCCGACATCGGTCTGGTAGGCAGTGCCGCCCGGCAGGACCCAGCCATCAGCGGTCGGCACGTGGCTGTGGCTGCCCAGCACGGCCGAGACGCGGCCGTCGCAGTAGTGTCCGACCGACTGCTTCTCGCTGGTCGCCTCGCCGTGCACGTCGACCAGGATGAAGTTGGCCGAGCCGCCCAGCACGTACTTCGCCAGCTCCGCGTCGACGGTGCGGAACGGATCGTCCAACGCATCCATGAACAGCCGGCACATCACGTTGATGACCAACACCTTCTGGCCGCGCGCGGTCTGGAACAGGTTGGCGCCCCAGCCCGGCGTGCCGGGCGGGAAGTTGATCGGCCGCAGCAGGCGCTTGTCCTGCGCGATGTAGGGGATGATCTCGCGCTGATCCCAGACATGGTTGCCGGTGGTGATGCAATCGACCCCGGCTTCGTGCAGCTCGGCGCAGATCTTGGCGGTGATGCCGAAGCCTGCGGCGGCGTTCTCGCCGTTGACGGTGACGAAATCGAGATCGAGCTCGCGGCGCAGCCGCGGTACTTCCTTGATGACGGCGTCGCGCCCGGCGCGGCCGACGATGTCACCACAAAACAGAACCTTCATGCCTCAGACAAAGGCGCAAGCGCGGCGGTCGGTCAACAACCAATCGAGGCGCTCGTCATCCGGCCCATGCGGCACGGCCTCGATGACCTGCTCGTCGTAACCCACACCGACCGCGGTCACCCTCCGCCGCGCGCGCAAGCCGGTCAGCGTGCGGTCGTAGAAGCCGCCGCCATAGCCCAGCCGCCAGCCTTCGCCATCGCAGGCGAGCAGCGGCACCAGCAGAGCGTCGGGCTCGAGCACCTCGCGATGGCCGAACGGATGGAAGGTGCCGAACACACCCGCCTCCAGTTCGTCGCCGGGCGACCAGGCACGAAACACCAGTGGCTGGCGCTTGCCCTGCACCACCGGCAGCGCCAGCCGGCAGCCGGCCTCGACCAGGGCATGCATCAGCGGCCGGACGTCGATCTCCTCGTTGATCGACCAGAACGCCGTGACGACGGCCGGAAGCGCGAACGGCTTCTCATCGAAGAAGGCGGCGCACAGGCGATCCGCGGCCGCCCGGCGGCGCTCCTCGCTCAGCTCGGCGCGCCGCGCCACCATGACGCCCCGCAGGCGCCGCTTCTCTTCGATCAGGGTCATGGGTGGATGTAAAGATTACTCGCTGCGCTCGGGATGACAATCTCGTCGAGGGTCGCTCCGAACACGAGGAAGAGAAAGGTCCTCGCTCAAGGTGGGGCGGATCCACGATGGGCCGTGGTTCGTAGAACCTCCAAGGCCTGCAAAAGCAGGTGGGCACCGTGTAGCCAAGACCACGGTCGAGGCCAGGAACAGTTCCCAGGAGTTCTTATTGGCCCCGGGGTTTTAAGCGAACCTCGCACCGCGCAGAGTCCGCCCCGCCCTCAATCTAGTGATTGGCGGGGGCGGCTGCAATGAGAGGCTCATGCGGGCTGCGCGCATCTCTCCTGTCATCCTGAGCGAAGCGAAGGATCTCATCGCCACCAGGTCCAGAGCACTCCCGTAGCGAGCGGCGAGAGGTCCTTCACTTCGTTCAGGACGACAGAAGCAGGTCAGGCCGCGCCGCTCATCTTGCGGCTCATCTTGTCGACGCGCGCGGTGATCAGGTCCTCGAGCGCGGTGGCCAGGGTCTCGGCATTGTCGGTCGCGCTGGCACGGGCGTTCTCCGCGGCCTTGGCAATGCCGCGCGCTTCCCGGCTTTCCTCCGCCAGCAGCAGGGCGGCGAACACCAGCAGCTTGACCTCGGGCGTGCCCGGCATCTGGCGGCGCAGCTCGTTCACCTTCTCGTCGACATAGGCGGCCAGCTCCTGGACGCGCCCTTCCTCGCCTTCGCCACAGGCAAGCTCGTAGGTTCGATTGGCGATCTGAATCGATACTTCACGCGGCATTTTCCGCTCCTCCGTTTTTGCGCCGTTTCGGCGTTCGAGGGGATCAGCAGTTTGACGTCACTCTTGATCGACGGCCAGCAACGATCGAATGTACTCCATCGCCCGTTCGAGCCGGCCTTCGACTTCGCTCGCAACCTTCCTCAGTTCGTCATGCTGGCGCTCGAGCTTGGCCAGCCTCTCGGCCAGATCGTCGGCGCGGGCCTTCTCGCCCTGTAGCCGCGCATCGAACATCGATTCGAGGCGGCTCAGCGCGTCGTTGACGCGATCCTTCGCACTGCCTGTCCTGGCCATGGTTCCCCCGCCGACCGTAGGCAGTTGGTTTCCCGGCTGCACCTGCTCCATCGCGGAATCATAAGTGCTGCCCCGTGGAGCGGTCAACATCTTGACCCTGTGGAGCAACGCAAGCCGCTAGATGTTGCCACGCGCCTGCGAAGCCTGCTTTCTCCTCTCACGGCGCGCCACGCCGGCCGCAAGCAGCCTGTCGCGGTCCTCGGGCCGCACCCGATTGTAGCGCTCGCGCCATTCGGGATCGGGCTTCCATTCGAACGGCGCCCGCACGGTCGCGCGCGGCGCCGTCGCCGTTTCCAGGAGGGACAAGGCGCGCCGCACGATCGCCGTCTGCATGTCGGGGTGCCACGGATGGCCGCAGGGATTGCCTAAGGGAAAATCGCTGAACAGGAAGCGCGGCACGCCGCAGTGCTCGACGATGTCCCGGGCCGAGCCCACGACCACGGTCGGGAGGCCGTTCGCTTCGAGATGACGGGCGACCAGACTCACGGTCTGGTGACAGACGGGTCAAAGCGCGGTGAGCAGCGCCGCGTCGACCTTGTCCTCGCGCAAGCGCCGCAGGATCTCCGGCGCGTCTTCCTCGATCGTCTTGCGATGGCTGTAGTCGGTCGGCGCACCGTGAAAGCGCGGCGACAGCGCGCCGATCGCTCCTTCGGCCACAAGCCGCTTCATCGCGTCGATCGGCAGGAAAGTCTCGCGATCGTCGGTATGGGTCGCCTCCCTGTCCCAGGCGACGTCGGTGTCGAAAGTTGCCGGTGGTTGCGCGACCTCGCCCGACCAGACGTGCTTGCGGTTGCGTGCATCGCGGTTCGACAGGTCGGGCGGGCCGGCCGTCGTGATCAGGGCTATCGTCGATTCACGGAGCGGCTTGGCCAGACGCGCGAACGGAACATCGTCGTGGTGCGCCCAGACATAGTCCGTCTCGTAGCCGAGCGCGCGATAGTAGTGGCGCGTGCGTTCCATGTAGGGCACCGGCAGTCCCGCATCATGCTCGCTCATTTGCCGCCCCTTCGCTGCCAAGAGCTATCCCATTCAAAAACACCGTCATCCCGACCGGAGCCGAGCGCAGCGAGGCGGAGCGGAGGGACCTCTCTCTTGTTGCAGCATCGGCAAGATAAGGTCCCTCGACTGCGCCGCCCTTCGGGCGCCTCCGCTCGGGATGACGGAGAAGGAGGAAATGACATGCTCGATTACCCTATCTCAGTGCCGGACGCTGCGCTTGCCGGTCTTGCAGTAGCCTTCGATCCACGGCGTGCGGTGGCCGTCACTTGTCCACAGGATCGGAAAGTAGCTCTCGTCGAGGCTCGGATCATCCGTCCTCTGGTAGCGCCGGTAGATGTACCCGCCCGGCCGGTCCGAGAAGCGCGCCTCGGCCGGCGTCATGTGGATGCCGATCGAGCGGCGCATGCGATCGCCTGAAGCGTTCGGCGCCGAGCCGTGCCAGATCTCGCCGGCGTGGAAGACACAGGAGCCCGCGGGAATCTCGATGAAGAACGGCGTGGGATCGGCCACGCCAGCCACCCGCGCAGCGTTCTTCATCAGGGCACGGTAATCGTCGGGCGCGTGGAAGCCGTCGGGGATCGGCGTCAGCGGCCAGCGATGCGATCCGGCAACATATTCGAGCGTCCCGACCTCGCGACGGGTGTCGTCGAGCGTCCACCAGCAGGTGACCGTCCGCGGTGGATCGAGAAAATCCATGAACGAAGAGTCCTGGTGCAGGGCCACCGCCTTGGTCCTGGGCACCTTCCACCAGATCGTGTCCTGGCCCAATCGCACCCCCGACCAGCCGGTCAGCGCCGCCGCCGCACGCCCGATATCGGCCGACAGGGCGAGCTTGGCCACCGTCAGGTCGGCCTTCCAGGCGTTCGCCATGTGACGCGTGACGTCGGGCAGGCTCATGCCCTCGCGCCAGTACCATTCATCGGGATAAATGCCGGTGTCGAACTTGCCGGCAAACAGCCTGGGGAAGCTTTCCCGCAGCGCCTCGACTCGCTCCGGCGACAGGACTCCCTCGACGATGAGGAAGCCATCCTGCCGGAAGCGCTCGATGTCGGCACGCTGCAGGTTGGCGAGCCTCGGGAGGTCGAAGCTCATGCTGACCCTCGTGTTGTCCACCTGGCCCCGAATCGTAAGAGCCAGACTATTCTTTGCAACCGAACAGATTTCGGTCAGTCTCCGGCGATGGCCCCTTTCGACCGAATTGACTTCGCCATTGTTGCCATCCTGCAGAATGATGTACGCATTCCCAACAAGGAGCTGGCGGTCCGCGTCGGGTTGGCGCCGTCGAGCTGCCACGAGCGGGTGAAGCGGCTGTGGAGCGAGGGTGTCCTGACCGGAGCCCATGCCGTGGTCGAGGCCAAGCGGATGGGCGTCGGCATCGAGGCCCTGCTGTTCATCGAGCTGGCCAAGCATGAGCGCGCGACCGTCGATACCTTCATGGCCGACGTCGAAACCATCCCCGAGGTGCGCTCGGCGTACCTGATCACCGGGCGCCACGACCTCGTGGTGCATGTCGTCGCGCGCGACACCCAGCATCTCAAGGACCTCGCGCTCGACCACTTCACCAACCGGCCGGGCGTGACACGGATCGAAACCTCGATCATCTACGAGCAGCGCCGCCGTGCCGAAGTGCCCCTGCTGCTGCAGCGGTAGAATCCGCGATCACACAATTAGAACAGGGGCTTGGCGCAGCCATGTCCTTTTGCGGATTGACGCTCGGGAAGGTGGTCGGCATGTTGCGCGCCGCTTCGAAAACCCCTACGGCATTCCCGTGAAATGACAGACCAGACAGTAGATCGCCGCGACACCGATCGCCGCGACATCGAGCCCCGCGACATGGCGAACGCCATCCGGGCGCTGGCCATGGATGCCGTGCAGCGGGCCGACTCCGGCCATCCCGGCATGCCCATGGGGATGGCCGACGTGGCCACCGTGCTGTTCACCAAGTTCATGAAGTTCGATGCGTCCGACCCACACTGGCCGGATCGCGATCGCTTCATCCTGTCGGCCGGCCACGGCTCGATGCTGCTCTACTCGCTGCTCCATCTCACCGGCTACGTCGACATGACGCTCGACGAGCTGAAGCATTTCCGCCAGGTCGGCAGCCGCACCGCCGGCCATCCCGAGCACGGGCATGCCAGCGGCATCGAGACGACCACGGGTCCGCTGGGTCAGGGCTTGGGCAATTCGGTGGGCTTCGCGCTGGCCGAACGCCTGCTGGCCGAACGCTTCGGCCGCGACCTCGTCGATCACTTCACCTACGTGATCGCCGGCGACGGTTGCCTGATGGAAGGCGTCGGCCAGGAGGCGATCACGCTGGCCGGCCATCTCAAGCTCGGCCGCCTGATCGTGCTGTTCGACGACAACGGCATCTCGATCGACGGAGCGACATCGCTCAGCACCTCGGACGATCACAAGAAGCGCTTCGCCGCCGCCGGCTGGCACGTCCAGGCCGTCGATGGCCTGGACGCCGAGGCGGTCGCCCGCGCCATCCGCCGCGCCCGCGCCGTCACCGACAAGCCGTCGATGATCGCCTGCAAGACGGTGATCGGCTTCGGCGCGCCGACCAAGGCCGGGACGGCGGCGACGCACGGCTCGCCGCTCGGCAAGGACGAGGTCGCCGGCGCCCGCGAGAAGCTTGGCTGGCCCTATCCGGCGTTCGAGATCCCCGAGCCGATCCTGAGCGCCTGGCGCAAGGTCGGCGCACGCGGCAAGTCGGCTCGTCGCAAGTGGACGCAGCGTCACTCCGCGATGGCCGATGGCGATCGCGCCGAGTTCGACCGCCGCCAGAAGGGCGACATCCCGCCAACCGTGGGCGAGGCCCTGGCCTCCTTCAAGGCCAAGATCGCCACCGACAAGCCCTCCTGGGCGACGCGCAAGTCGAGCCAGGAAGTGCTCGAGATCCTGAACCCGCTGCTGCCCGACATGATCGGCGGCTCGGCCGACCTCACCGGCTCGAACAACACCAAGACGGCGACCTTGAAGGCCCAGACCGCGGCCGATCCGGGCGGCCGCTACGTCTATTACGGCATCCGCGAGCACGCCATGGCGGCGGCGATGAACGGCATGGCGCTGCATGGCGGGGTGATCCCGTACGGCGGCACCTTCCTGGTCTTCACCGACTATTGCCGGCCGTCGATCCGCCTGGCCGCCCTGATGGGGCTGCGCGTCATCTACGTGATGACCCACGATTCGATCGGGCTCGGCGAGGACGGTCCGACCCATCAGCCGGTCGAGCATCTCGCCGCCTTGCGGACCATCCCCAACCTCCAGGTGCTGCGTCCGGCCGACACGATCGAGACGGCCGAGTGCTGGCAGATCGCGCTCGACTCGCACAACACGCCGACCGTGATCGCGCTCACCCGCCAGAACCTGCCGACCGTGCGCGATGCCGGCGCCGGCAATCGCTGCACCGGCGGCGCCTACATCCTGGCCGGCGAGGCTTCGGCGCCGATCCGCCTGATCGCCTCGGGCTCGGAAGTGCAGCTGGCGCTCGAGGCACGCGAGCTTCTGGCGGCGGACGGCCTCGCCGCCGCCGTGGTCTCGATGCCGTCATGGGAATTGTTCGCCGCGCAAGACGCCCCATATCGCCAGGAGGTCCTGGGCGCCGACGGAACGGTGCGGGTCGCCTGCGAGGCCGCCGCGGGCTTCGGCTGGGAACGCTGGCTCGGCACGCGCGGCGCCTTCGTCGGCATGAAGAGCTTCGGCGCGTCGGGCAAGGCAACCGATCTCTACAAGCATTTCGGCATTACGGCCGAGGCGATCGCCGACGCGGCGCGCCGGCTCACCAACAGCTAGTGCCGACGGAATAACCGGTAACGGAGGGGAACATGGCAGTTCGGGTTGCAATCAACGGCTTCGGGCGGATCGGCCGCAACGTCATGCGCGCGATCATGGAATCGGGCCGCAAGGACATCGAGGTGGTGGCGATCAACGATCTCGGCCCCGTCGAGACCAACGCTCACCTGTTCCGCTTCGACAGCGTGCACGGCCGCTTCAACGGCGAGGTCAAGGTCGACGGCGACACGATCGATGTCGGCCGCGGCAAGATGAAGGTCACCGCCGAGCGCGATCCGAGCAAGCTGCCGCACAAGGAGCTGGGCGTCGAGCTCTCGCTGGAATGCACCGGCTTCTTCACCTCGAAGAAGGCCGCCTCGGCCCATCTCGCCGCCGGCGCCAAGCGCGTGCTGGTCTCGGCCCCGGCCGACAACGCCGACCTGACGGTCGTCTACGGCGTCAACCACGACAAGCTCACCAAGGATCACGTCGTGGTCTCCAACGCCTCGTGCACGACCAACTGCCTGGCGCCGGTCGCCAAGGTGCTGAACGACGCGGTCGGCATCGAGCACGGCTTCATGACGACGATCCACGCCTACACCGGCGACCAGCCGACGCTCGACACCATGCACAAGGATCTCTACCGCGGGCGCGCCGCGGCGCTGTCGATGATCCCGACCTCGACCGGTGCCGCCAAGGCGGTCGGCCTGGTGCTGCCCGAGCTCAACGGCAAGCTCGACGGCGTGGCGATCCGCGTGCCGACGCCCAACGTGTCGATGATCGACTTCAAGTTCGTCGCCAAGCGCAAGACCGACAAGGACGAGATCAACAAGGCGGTCAAGCTCGCCGCCGCCAACCAGCTCAAGGGCATCCTGGGCTGGACCGACCAGCCCAACGTGTCGATCGACTTCAACCACGATTCGCACTCGTCGACCTTCCACATGGACCAGACCAAGGTCATGGACGGCACGCTGGTGCGCGTCATGAGCTGGTACGACAACGAATGGGGCTTCTCCAACCGCATGGCCGACACCGCCGTCGCGATGGGCAAGCTGGGCTGACGACTCAGATTCCTCCCCAGCGAAGCTGGGGAGGATAGTCGGCTCTTGACAGGCTTGGCATGCGCCTTGCCTCCTGCGCAAGCAGGAGGCAGGGGGACGTGCAGCAGCAAAGCAGCTCGACAGCGACGACGGCTCGGCCCGCCGGCCGCACGCTCGACGTCGAGGACGTGACGGTTCGCTACGGCGCGGCCCTGGCCGTCGACGGCGTGACGCTGTCGATCGAGCCGGGCGAGGTCGTGGCCCTGCTGGGGCCGTCGGGCTGCGGCAAGACCACCCTGCTCCGCGTCGTCGCCGGTTTCGTGCGCCAGGCCGCCGGGCGCGTGCGCGTCGACGGCGCGCCGATCGATCATCTGCCGGCCAATCGCCGCAACGTCGGCATCGTCTTCCAGAACTACGCGCTGTTCCCGCACATGACGGTGGCGGAGAACGTCGCCTACGGCCTGCGCGCCCGCGGCATGAGAAGCGCCGACATCCAGGCGCGCGTCGCCCGCTTCCTGGGCATCGTCCAGCTCGACGGCTTTCGCGAGCGCCTGCCCCGCCAGCTCTCGGGCGGCCAGCAGCAGCGCGTGGCGCTGGCCCGCGCGCTCGCCGTCGAGCCGTCGATCCTGCTGCTCGACGAGCCGTTCGCCGCGCTCGACCGCAACCTGCGTCTCGACATGCAGATCGAGGTCAAGCGCCTGCAGCGCGTGCTCGGTCTCACCACCATCCTGGTGACGCACGACCAGGACGAGGCGATGAGCGTCGCCGACCGCATCGCCGTCATGAACAAGGGCCAGGTCGAGCAGTTCGACACGCCGCTCGCCATCTACGACCGGCCGAGCACGCTGTTCGTCAACGGCTTCATCGGCACCACCAACCTGCTGGGCGGCCGCGTCGCCGCGCTCGCCAACGGCCAGGCAATGGTGACGCTCGATGCCGGCGCCACCTTGCAGGTCGCCGCGACCGAGGATCTCGCCGCCGGCGACCCGGTGCTGCTGTCGGTGCGGCCCGAGCAGCTGACGCTGTCGGCCGAAAGCGGCCCGCAATGCTGGCGCATCGAGCCCGGCCTCAGCCTGCCGCTCGGCGCCCAGCTGGTGCACGAGGCGCGCACCGCCGACGGCGTGTTCCTCAAGATCGTCGAGCCGCGCCGCCCCGTCCCGCCGCTCGCCGGCCGCGTCTATTGCGCGCTCGCGCCTGATGCCCGCCCGTCCCTGTTTCCGCGTTCCACCTGATCCTCGAGGAGTAAGCTCATGATCTCTCGCAGAAGCCTGCTTGCCGGCACCACCGCTCTCGGCGGCGCCGTCCTGCTGCCCGGCATCGCCTTCGCCAAAGGCAGCCTGACCGCCACGACCTATCCGGGCACCTGGGAGGACGCCTATCGCACGGTCGTCATGCCGGCGCTGAAGAAGAAGGACGACATCGACCTCGAGCTGGCGCCGCTGTTCGCCATGGACCAGGTCGGCAAGGCCAAGGCGGCGCGCGGCGCGCCGCCGTTCGACGTCTTCGTGCTCGATCCCGGGCCGCGCATCGTCGCCCTCGAAGGCGGCCTGTTCGAGAAGTTCGACGGCAAGAAGCTCACCAACCTCGCCAAGATCCCGCCGTCGCTGGTCGACGATGCGGGCGTCTGCGTCGGCGCCCAGGTCGTCGGCATCGCCTACAACCCGAAGAAACTGCCGGCGCCCAAGGGCTGGAAGGACCTGCTGGTCGACCCGTGGGTATCACGGCTCGGCCTTACCGGCTTCCAGACGACCTTCGGCACCTCCTCGCTGATCGAGCTTGCCAAGCAGTTCGGCGGCTCGCTGACCGACGTCGAGCCGGCGCTGGTCGAGCTCAAGAAGGTTCTGCCGAAGGTCGCCGCGGTCGGCCTGCCAGCGGCGATGCCCGGCCTCTTCCAGCAAGGCCAGTGCGACGTGATGTACACCAACACCCAGACCGTCGCGACGTTGAAGGGCAAGGACATCCCCATCGAGTTCGTGAAGCCCGAGAGCGGCGCCATCGCCTTCTTCACCACCATGCACATTGCCAAGGGCACTGGCGAATCGGCCAATGCATACAAGTATCTCGACCTGGTCGTCAGCAAGGAGATCCAGGAGGCGCTGACCAAGCCGCCCTACAACTTCCTGCCCATCAACAAGGACGCGGCGCTGCCGCCCGACCTGCCGATGAAGAGCCTCGACGAGATGACGAGCTACGTCCAGCACGACTGGGCCAAGATCAACCCGCTGCGCGCCGCCTGGATCGAGAAGTTCAACAAGGAAATGGCCAAGTGATTTCGGGCTCTCCTCCCCAGCGGAGCTGGGGAGGAGAAGCTGAGATGCGTCCGCTGCTGAAATTCTCGGAGTGGCAGCTCGCGCTGCCGCTTGGCCTCGCTTTCGCGGCGCTCTTCCTGGCGCCGCTGATGCTGCTGGTCGGCGTGAGCTTCTTCGACGACGAGAAGCTCACCCAGCCCGGCCTCGCCAGCTGGGCCAAGTATTTCGGCGATCCCTTCACCTACAAGATCATCGCCGACACGCTGCTGCTCGGCGTCAAGACGGTGTGCACCACCGTGCTGATCGGCTACCCGCTGGCGCTGGTCTATCTCGACCTGCCGGCGCGCTGGCAGCGCGTGCTCTTGTTCATCATCGTCATGCCGCTGCTGCTCTCGGTGGTGGTCCGCACCTTCGCCTGGATCGTCGTGCTGGGGCGCGAGGGGCTGGTGAACCAGATCCTGCTGTCGCTCGGCATCATCTCCGAGCCGCTGCGGCTGCTGCAAACCGAGCTCGGCCTGGTGATCTCGCTCACCCAGATCGAGATGCCGTTGATGCTGCTGCCGCTGATCAGCGTGATGTCGCGCCTCGATCCCAACCTGCGCGACGCCTCGGCGGCGCTCGGCGCCTCGAGATGGCGGACGCTGTTCACCGTCATCGTGCCGCTCAGCATGCCGGGGCTGGTCGCCGGCTGCCTCCTGGTGTTCGCGAGCTCGACCACGGCCTTCATCTCGCAGACCGTGATCGGCGGCGTGCGCCTGATCTACCTGCCACTGGTGATCTGGCAGCAGGCGCTGATCGTCTTCCACTGGCCGCAGGCCGCCGTCGCCTCGCTGACGCTGGTCGTCTCCGTCCTCTCGGTCATCGCCGCCCTCTCCTGGCTCGGCCGCCGCTCGCCGGGGTATGTGCATGGGTGACGGACCACGCGACCCGTTCTCGCTCCCCTCCCCAGCTCCGCTGGGGAGGTGCCCGGTCTTACCGGGCGGAGGGGTCATGAGTCACGAGAGGCAGCGTGGGCCATGCCTCATGACCCCTCCGTCGCCGTATGACGGCGACACCTCCCCAACTTCGTTGGGGAGGAGAGCTTGAAGGCATCCCATGGCTAGACACCGCAGCCTCGCCGACATCTCCTACGCCGTGGTCATCGGCGGCATCGCGCTGCTTGCCGTCCTGATCATCGTGACTCCGGTGGTCGTCGTGCTGATGACCTCGTTCACCGAGAACCGGTCGCTGAAATTCCCGCCGGCCGGCTTCTCGTTCCGCTGGTACGAGCAGCTGTTCGATCCCACCGCCTCGCGACCGATCCATCGCGCGGTGTCGAACTCGCTCGAGATCGCCGGCTGGTCGACGCTGCTGGGCGTCGTGCTGGCGACGCTGGCCTCGCTCGGCCTGGCGCGCAACAAGCGCACCCTGGCCCGGGTGACCGACAGCCTGTTCATGTCGCCGCTGGTGCTGCCCGGCATCACCTTCGGCCTGGCCGCGCTGATGTACTTCACCCTGATCGGCTTCCGGCCGTCGCTCAACCTGATCATCGCCGGCCATCTCGTCGTCACCATGCCGTTCATCCTGCGCACCACGACGGCCAGCCTCTCGCAGCTCGACCCGGCGCTGCTCGATTCGTCGGCCAGCCTGGGCGCGTCGTGGCTCTACACCCTGCGCCGCGTCACCCTGCCGATGATCTTCCCCGGCATCGCCGCCGGCGCCTTCCTCGCCTTCATGGCCTCGATCGACAACGTTCCGGTGTCGCTGTTCCTGTCGAGCGCGCGCACCGAGGTGCTGCCGATGCGCATGTGGGGCATGATGGAATCGACCCTCGACGTGCGCGTCGCCGCCGTATCGGGCGTCTTGATCGCCGCCGCGTTCGTGCTGATGCTGGTCATGGAATGGACGGTGGGACTCACCCGCCGCATGCGCGACTAGCAAGGGGAGCATCCATGGAGGTCACGCCGCAGCCGCTCAGCCGCGAGGCGTTCACTGCCTTCGGCGATGTCATCGACATCCCCGACGAGGCCGGCCGCACCTACTACGACGAGGCCCTGGGCAATTTGCGGCCGAGCGCCCGCGCCAGCCTGTCGGCGATCCTCAAGGCCGAGACGGCCGAGCGCCCGCTGCGCGCCGACCTGCTCGAGCGCCACGAATTCTCCTCCCAGACCTTCGTCCCCATCGACGTCGGGCGCTGGCTGATCGTCGTGGCGCCGCACGCCGCCGCGGGCGGTCCCGACCTCGCCGGCCTGCGCGCCTTCATCGCCAGCGGCAAGCAGGGCGTCACCTACAAGCCAAACACCTGGCACCACGGCCTGACCGTGCTCGACCGCCCCGGCCGCTTCGCCGTGTTCATGTGGCTCGACGGCAGCACGGGCGACGAGGAGTTCGTGCCGGTCGCACCCTTCACCATCCGCATCCCCTGGAAGTCCGGAGCCCACGATGCCCTATGAAGTTCGCCGCGATTTCGTCGGCTATGGCGCCAACCTGCCCGACCCGAAATGGCCCAACGGCGCGCGCCTGGCGGTGAATTTCGTCCTGAACTACGAGGAAGGCTCCGAGCCCTCGATGCAGGATGGCGAGGGCTATACAGACATCGGCCTCACCGAGGCGCACGGCATGGGCCAGACGATCAGCGGCCGCGACCTCGCCGGCGAAAGCCTGTTCGAATACGGCAGCCGGGTCGGCTTCTGGCGCGTGACGCGCCTGTTCCAGGAGCGCAACCTGCCGCTGACCATGTATGGCTGCGGGCTGGCCTTCGAGCGCAATCCCGAGACCTCGGCCGCCATCAGGAAGGCAGGCTACGACGTGTGCTCGCACGGCTGGCGCTGGATCAAGCACTACGAGCTCGGCGAAGCCGAGGAGCGCGACCACATCCGCAAGGCGATCGCCAGCACGGAGAAGATGATCGGCGAGCGCCCGCACGGCTGGTACTGCCGCTACGGACCGGGCGAGAACACGCGCCGGCTGGTCGTCGAGGAAGGCGGCTTCCTCTACGACAGCGACTATTACGGCGACGAGCTGCCGTTCTGGCTCACCGTCGACGGCAAGCCGCATCTGGTCGTGCCCTACTCGCTCACCAACAACGACGGCAAGTTCGTGAGCGGCATCGGCACCTCGGATCAATGGTTCTCGTTCCTGCGCGACGCCTTCGACATGCTCTATCGCGAGGGCCGGACGCAGCCCAAAATGATGTCGGTCGGCCTGCACATGCGCCTGATCGGCCATCCGGCGCGCGCCGTTGGCCTGGAGCGGCTGCTCGACTACATGCAGAAGCACGCCGGCGTGTGGATCACCCGGCGCGTCGACATCGCCCGGCACTGGATCGCGACGCACCCGTATCCGGGCAAAGGGTTGAATGAGTAGCAACGCCATCCTCCCCAGCTTCGCTGGGGAGGTGCCCCGTCATACGGGGCGGAGGGGTCATGAGCAGCGGGACTGTGGCTCATGACCCCTCCGTCGCCGAAGACGGCGACACCTCCCCAAGCTACGCTTGTGGAGGAAAATGAGAGAGCGTCCATATGCGAATGCCCTGCCCTGGCGGGGGAGAGGAACATGAGGATGATCACCCCGTCCTCATCCGCGACTGGCGGACGATGGCAGAGGCGCTGACGGCCGCGCGCGCGGCCGGCCGGTCGCCTACTCTCGTGACGCCGGAGAACGCCGCCGCGACCTACGGCGCGGGCTACCTCGCCGCGCTCGAGGAGCGCGGCCGCGACGAGTTTCCCGACGTCGCCTTCACGCTGATCGTCGATTGCGGCGACACGCCGGGCTATGCGCTGGCCTGCCTGCGCGCCGGCGTGCGCCGCATCTCGATGCGCGAGCCCAACGACAAGATTGCCGACATCGCCCGACAGATGGGCGCCGACCTGATGAGGAGACCGACATGAGCTGGCAACCGACCCGTGACCTGATTGGCTATGGCGCCAACCCGCCCGACCCGAAATGGCCCGGCGGCGCGCGCATCGCCGTCAACTTCGTCGTCAACTACGAGGAAGGCTCCGAGCCGTCGATGCAGGACGGCGAGGGCTACACCGAGACCGGCCTCACCGAATCCTCGACCTCCTCGCAGGGTCTCAAGGGCCGCGATCTCGCCGGCGAAGGCATGTTCGAGTACGGCAGCCGTGTCGGCTTCTGGCGCATCATGCGCGCCTTCCAGGAGCGCGGCCTGCCGCTCACCGTGTTCGGCTGCGCGCTGGCGCTCGAGCGCAATCCGCCAGCCGCCGAGGCGATCGCCAAATCGGGCTTCGACGTGTGCTGCCACGGCTGGCGCTGGATCCGCCACTTCCAGCTCAGCGAGGCCGAGGAGCGCGAGCACATCGGCAAGGCCATCGGCTCGCTGAAAAAGACGGTCGGCGAGCGTCCCGCCGGCTGGTATTGCCGCTATGGACCGAGCGTGAACACGCGGCGCCTGCTGGTCGAGGAAGGCGGCTTCACCTACGACTCGGACTATTACGGCGACGAGCTGCCGTTCTGGCAGACGGTCGAGGGCAAGCCGCACCTGATCGTGCCCTACTCGCTCACCAACAACGACGGCAAGTACGCCGCCGGCATGACCCACGCCGACCAGTGGTTCGGCCTGGTGCGCGACGCCTTCGACGTGCTCTATCACGAGGGCGCCACGGCGCCGAAGATGATGTCGGTCGGCCTGCACCAGCGCCTGATCGGCCACCCCGGCCGCATGGCCGGCCTGTGGCGCCTGCTCGACTACATCGGCAAGAAAGAAGGCGCCTGGGTGACCCGCCGTATCGACATCGCCAAGCACTGGATCGCCACGCACCCGTACTCGGGGAAGGGATTGAACGAGTAGGAGCCGAGCGCTCCTTTCGTCATCCTGTGAGCCTATGACTTTGGTCGCACGCTCTCATTCTCCTCCCCAGCGAAGCTGGGGAGGAGAATGAGAACGCGCGAAGAACGTCACAGGCTTTGAAGGCATTGTTGTCATCGAGAGTGATCACGACCGTCCCGCCACCCGCCTCACCTTTCCCGGTGAGGCGCGCCAGATGGCCAGCGCGCCGACGGCGCAGAGCACGATCGCCAGGATGAAGGCGATCTCGTAGCTGCCGGTGCGGTCGTAGAGGAAGCCGGTGAGCCATGGGCCGGCGGCGCCGCCGGCCAGCAGGGCGACCATTACCAGGCCGAAGATCGAGCCGAAATGCGGGCCCTCGAAGATCTCGACCACGATCGCGCCCATCACCGACGTCAACGCGTATCCCAGCAGGCCCTGTGACAGCACCATGACGTAGAGCAGGACTTCCGACGGGCCGCTCTGCAGGCCGAGCAGCGCGGCATAGCAGATCGCGAAGCCCGCGTTGGTGATCAGCCAGACGATCTCGCGGCCGATGCGATCCGACAGGGCGCCGAGTGCAATCTGCCCCGGCACGCCGACCATGGCGACGAGGCCCAGCGCCCAGGCCGACTGCATCGGGCTGAACCCGACCTCGATCAGGTACTTGGTCTGATGGACCTGCACGGCATACCAGACGAAGCCGCCGCAGAAGAAGGCGACGGCGATCCACCAGAAGCGCGCCGTGCGTACCGCGCGCCCGGTCGTCCATACCGTCCCCGCCCACGCCGCGTCGACGATCCTGAGCGTTCGCGCCGCCGGTCCGGCGCCGGCGCTGCCGCCGTCGGGTTGCAGGCCGAGATCCTGCGGCCGCTTGCGCACGATCCAGTTGAGCGGCAGCAGGACCACCAGCGTCAGCACCCCCAGCATCCAGCACGAGGCCCGCCAGCCGTCGTGCTGGATCACCGCCTGCATCCACGGCAGCAGGGTGATGGCGCCGACCCCGACGCCGGAAAAGGCCAGCCCGATCGCCATGGCGCGCCGGCGCACGAACCAGTTCGGCAGGTATTGCGACTGCACGCTGAAGCTCATGCAGTTGGCGCCGGCGCCCACCAGCACGCCCAGCGTCGCATAGAGCTGCCAGGGCGAGGCGATCTGCGTGGCGCCGAGCAGGCCCGCGGCCATCACCAGCACGCCCGCCTCGATGACGAAGCGCGGGCCGCGCCGGTCCATCAGCCGCCCGATCATCGGGCTGAGCACGGCCGACACCAGGAAGCCGAAGGAGAAGGCGCCCGCGGCGAGGCCGCGGTCCCAGCCGAACTCCTGGACGATCGGCGGGAAGACCAGCGAGAATGCCGTGCGCGCGGTCACGCTCAGCGCCACTGTGACGAAGGCGACGGCGATGATCACCCAGCCGTAGAAGAAAGGCAGGCGCGCCGCCAGCGGCGCGCGCGCTTCAGTTTGCATCGGCATGTCTACTCATCGTAAGGCCGGCAAAGCTATGCAAAGGTCACCGCCAGTTTCGCCAGCCGCGTCATGGTTACGGAACACCCTGTTCAGCGCGCCCGAAACGGTCAATGACCTGCCGGGTAGTCGACAGGGTCGGGCTTGAACGAAAAGGCCCCGCCCGCTATCACCGGCGCCGCTTTAGGGCAAAAGACCTTGGGAGCCAGCCAATGAAGATCACCCGGACGGTCAAGAAGATCCTCGACAATTACGAGAGCGACAATCCCGGAACCAAGGGGAATCTCGCCCGCATTCTGATGCACGGCCGGCTCGGCGGCTCGGGCAAGATGGTCATCCTGCCGGTCGACCAGGGCTTCGAGCACGGCCCGGCCCGCTCCTTTGCACCCAATCCCGACGCCTACGATCCACACTACCACTACCAGCTCGCCATCGATGCCGGCCTGAACGCCTATGCCGCGCCGCTGGGCCCGCTCGAGGCCGGCGCCGACACCTTCGCCGGCGCCATACCGACCATCCTCAAGCTCAACTCGGCCAACTCGCTGTCGACCAACAAGGACCAGGCGGTCACCGCCTCGGTGGGCGACGCGCTGCGCATCGGTTGCTCGGCCATCGGCTTCACCATCTATCCCGGCTCGGAAGACCAGTACGAGATGATGGAGGAGATCCGCGAGCTCGCCGAGGAGGCGAAGTCGGTCGGCCTCGCCGTCGTCATGTGGTCCTATCCGCGCGGCGGCAAGCTCGACAAGGCCGGCGAGACGGCGCTCGACGTCTGCGCCTACGCCGCCCACATGGCGGCCCTGCTCGGCGCCCACATCATCAAGGTCAAGCCGCCGACCAGCGTGCTGTGGCAGCCCGAGGCCAAGGCCGCCTACGAGAAGGCCCAGGTCGACACGTCAACGCTCGCCGCGCGCATAAAGCACGTCATGCAGGCCACCTTCAACGGCCGGCGCATCGTCGTGTTCTCCGGCGGCGAGGCCAAGGATCTCGAGGGCCTGTTCACCGAGATCCGGGGCCTGCGCGACGGCGGCGCCAACGGCTCGATCATCGGCCGCAACACCTTCCAGCGCCCGCGCGACCAGGCGCTCGACATGCTCGACAAGATCATCGGGATCTATCAGGGCAAGATGTAGTCGAGCAGAGGGACCAAAGAAAAGGCCCGGCCAGTCGCCCGGCCGGGCTCGTTTCTCCACCGATGCCAGATCTACTGCGCAGACATCAAGACGGCGCCCATGCCTTCATCAACCATGAACGGCATTTGATCCCCCCAATAGATTTGCGCGAACGCGCGTCAGCTTGGTGCGCTCTTGGTTGGCGCTGGCAATCAGAGGGGCAACGGCAAGCTTGGATTGCGAAAGCGGCCACTGTCAAATGAAGGGCCCGGCCAGTTTGCCGGCCGGGCGCGATGTTCGTGGCGTCGCCTGTTCCCGTCAGAGCTTGTAGTGCTTGCCGAGGAACTGCCACGTTCGGGTGGCACCGCGGATGCGCAGGTACAAGCCGTTGCCGTCTGCGATCAAGGGTCTCTCGCTGCGCTCGGGATGACAGCATTGTTGGCGCGGCCAACAGGACAACTGTCATCCCGAGTGTCGCGAGGGACCTTTCTTTTTGGCATGCTCTTCCGGACCGCGAGCGTCTCGCTCGTTCAGATTCGCGAGCCAGCGGGACGCTTGCCGCTCTAGGCTGCGTCAGTGGCGACGAGCTTGTCCGCCTGCGCGATCCCCACGAGCATGGTCGACGCTGCGCCCGTCACATCATGGATCAGCGCTCTCGCCTCCATCAGGTCGTCGGAAGAAGTCCAGGCGGCATGATATTCCTTTTGCGCTTCGACATAGTGCAGCGACACAGCCACCTTCGACATGAGCGTCGCGATGTCCTGGCTCGCCGCGGTATCCTGGGCGCCGCTCATGATGTCGATCAGGATCGACCCGACGAACTTGCCAGCCTGGAGGGTCGCCTTGGTCCGGGCAGTCCAGTAGCCCAGGCCACTCGCATCCGGCCCGCGATTGAACAAATTATCGTAGACGGCGTCGATGAACGAGGAGATTGCGGCATCGCTCGCTGCAAACGGGTTGACGAGGAACGGATAGAGCGCCTTCGCCTCATTGCTGATGCCGAAGGAGCTGGCGACGTTGGCGAACAACGTCGCGGGACTCTGCGTCGCCCTGCCGACATTGAACTGGTTGACCCAGAAATCAAAGCCTTTGGCATCAGCGCCGCGACCGAAGAAGGCCACATAGGTCGCCGCGACCTGCTCTTCCACGTCGAGCCCCACCAGGTTCAGCCTGTCGCTTCCCCCTGCTCCTGCCTGCTGCAGCAACCATGTCTCCAAGCCGACGCTCGGTACCTCGTATTGATACTGGTAAGAGGGTGTGAACACCTTTTCCGCACCGCTCGAAGCGCCCGATGCGGTCCCCAGGAAGAGGTTGTCGGTAGCCCGGACAAACCCCGGTTCCGGATCGACTCCCACCTGGGTTACGATCGCCCTGCTTCCATACTGGTCACGGGAATCGAAGATATTCCCTTCGGCAAGCACCTCCGCCCGGAACGAGGCGCCGATCGCGTACGAACCCCAATCCTTCAGCACATTATTGTACATGTGCACTTCGCCAAAAACCACACGTGGCTCGCGCTGAACCGTTCCGTCGAACACATTGTGATGCAGAGTGACGTGGGTATCCTCGTCTCGCTCATAGTTGTCCAGCTGATGCCCGTTGAGAACCTCGCGATTCGGATTGTCGGGGTCGGCAGAGGTCGAGTAGCTGTTGATCATCATGGCGCCGTTGTGATCGCTGAACCGGCTCCAATCGACAGTTACGTTCTTCGTCCCCGCGCTGACATCCAGAAGACCGTCGCTGTTCCAGCCACTGAGCGAGACATGGTGGATCCATATGTTGTCCACGCCATAGATGGAGATATTGTCCTCGCCCGAATTGTTCACGTCGCGAATCGTAATACCGGCAACAATATCGTTCGAGGCACCCCAGTTTCCCCCCATCGTAATGCCGTGATTGGTAATGGTGATACCGCTGCCGCGCCCATCGATGGTTCTGTTCGCTCCCAGGTAGATCGTCGAGTTGAGGGTGATCGTGCCGCCTTGCAATGACGGATCGAAGACGATCCAGATCGGCTTGGTCGAGCGATCCTCAGCGGCAAAACGCAGGCTGCCCGGCCCGCTGTCGTTCAGAGTCGTGACCGTATAGACGTCGCCATTGAGTCCGCCGGTCGTATTCGCCCCAAACCCTTCACGGTATTGGAACAGAGTTTGCACGAGGCTGCTTTCCAGGGTCGCCTTGGGCGCAGCCGCAACCGCGGATCCAGTCACGAGGCCTCGCGGGCCTCCGAAATCCGATGACGGCTCGGCCTTGTCCGACCGAACGCGCCACTGGCCCTCCCGCCTGCGACGGCCGCGCTGTCCTTGAAGACGCGCGCGTTTCCCCAGCGGGTGATCGAGGCTCGATCACCTTTGCGTTGGATGAAGCGCATTGCCCACCCCGAAACGAGTCGCGCATCCGCTCGCGCGCTGGTGTCACACCAGCGTTGGCAACATCGTCAGTTTTGAAACCCAAACACCCACACACCTGGGAAGACCGGGCGCGGCAGCGTCCCAGGCTGCCACCAATCTTCCCATGCGCCCCCACACCACTGAAGGCACGCCAATCTCTCTAGCGAAAACGGACGGCGCGTCTAGCAGAAAGTGTCGTAAAATACATAAATTCGACTATCTGCTTCGCCCCGATATCTCACATCGGTCGATGCGCATGCTACGCAGCCCCTCCGATGCAAATTCCTCGAACTGAATCGTGCGGAACCCCGCGCCAATCCATGCTGACGTCGCTTGAGACTTCCCCTTCGGGCAGGGCATTCGCAGATCGCTCTCTCGCTCCTCCCCAGATTCGCTGGCGAAGTGTCGCCGTCTTACGGCGACGGAGAAGTCATGCGTCATGATTCCATGACCCCTCCGCCCCGTATGACGGGGCGCCTTCCCAGCGAGGTAGAACCGGCACGCACGAGCCTGCGTTGGCCCGCTGGTCCACCGATGCAAGCTATCGATGATTGCGATGCCGGCCGGCGATCGCGCACAGAATCGCGACGAACAGGCCAAGCTGCGTGGCAAGCCCTTCGGCGCTATCATGAGGGTGAACATGGACCCTCGCCTGCTCCTTCCCCTCCTCGGCCTCGCCGTCGTGGCGTTCCTGGCAAACCTGCATTCCCACCGACGCTCGATCGGGTTGTCTTGACCGTATCAAGCGACAGACCCGCCGGCGCCGGTCACTGGCCGAGGCGCATACCTTGGCTGCTGGGCTGCTTCATGGCGGTCGGCCCAGCGGCGACCGACATGTACCTGCCTGCCTTCCCCGAGGTCGAGGCCAGCCTGCACGCCGCTGCGGGCTCGGCGCAATTCACCCTGGCGTCCTGGTTCGCCGGTCTGGCCTTCGGCCAGGTGCTTCAGGGCATCCTGTCGGACCGATACGGCCGCCGCGTGCCGATGGCCGCCGGTTTTGCGATCTTCGCTGCCGCCATGGCGGGCGGCGCGCTTGCCACCTCGATCACCCAGCTCGCCGCGCTTCGCTTCGTGGCCGCCCTCGGCGCATCCGCCGGCATGGTGATCGGGCGTGCCGTCGTGCGTGATCTCGCCGACGGCCAACGCGGCGCGATCCTGATGTCTCGCCTCGTGCTGGTGATGGGGGTTGCGCCAATCGTCGCGCCGACCATCGGGGCGGCTCTCCTGCTGATCGCCGACTGGCGCGTCATCTTCTGGGTCCAGGCGCTCTACGGCGCAGGCTGCACGCTGCTGGCTCTGAGGGCTCTGCCGGAGACCCTGCCCGAAGCCCGGCGCGTGAAGACCGGACCGATCGAGGCACTCAGCCGCTACGGAACGATCCTGCGCGAACCGGTCTTTCTCACGCACGCGTTGATGGGCGGCGCCGGCAGCTTCGCCATGTTCGCCTATCTTTCCGGTGCTTCGCCGGTATTCATCCAGGGATTCGGCCTTTCGCCGTCTGAGTTCGCCTTATTGTTCGGGCTGTGCTCGTGCGGGCTGGTTGCCGGATCGCAGATCAATGCGCACCTGCTACGCACCTACGGCTTGCACGCGATGCTGCGCGCGATCTGCCGCGTGTCGCTCGCCGCCACGGCGGCGCTGCTGTCGCTCAGCCTGCTCGGCGTCCACGAGCTGTGGATGATTGTCACGCCGCTTTTCATCGCCCTGAGCTGCCAGGGCTTCTCCAACGGCAATACCGCCGTGGGCGCGCTCTCCCGGCACGCGCCGCATGCCGCGTCGGCGGCGGCCCTGCTCGGTGTCTTCCAGTATGTGCTGGGAGCAATCAGTGGGAGCCTGGTCGGCCTGCTGACCGATGGCACGCCGCGCGGCATGGCGCTTCTCATGTGCCTGGGCGCTCTGTGCGCCGTCGCGACCGACCTCTTCCGGCCACGACCATAGGCCGAGCCCTTACTCCATCCGCTCCAGAATCTGGGCTGCCCGCGCCAGTCCTTCACGACAGCCTGCCTCATTGTTGCGTTCGGCCTCCGCGCGGGCGGCAACGAGAATGGCCTGCAACGTCGTCCTATTCGCCGCCTGGGGCTTGTCCGGCACCACGTCGGGCATCGTCGGCATCGGCGAGCGCTGGCCGATCGGCGGCGAGATCACGGACTTGTCCTCAACCGCCGGCGGTTCGACCACGCCTCCCGACTCCGCCAGATCACGGGGCGTTACATCCTTGTTGCCCTTCCTGGGGACGGTTGGCGGATCGGTGGCAAGATCATGTGCCTTGGCAATGCGGAGAACCTGCTCGCGGCAGCTCTCCGCAACCGCGCCATCGGTCCCGATGGCGAGAGACGCGAGACAGGTCGCGGTGAGGCCCACGACGTGCCACATCGCGTTGGCTTGACCGATCTTCAGCATGCGCGGTCGTTCCTTGTCCTTGCGGTAGGAACGGCCCGGCCGATGTCGAGTTGCAACGCCTCCCCCAGCGAATCTTGGGGGAGGAGAATGAGAAGCGCCCATATGCACCGCCGACTCCCGGCGACGTGCGGTCAGTCCAGGTCGGGGGCTGTTTGGCGCGCCCTGTCGATTTCCTCGACTCGCGCCCTGAAACGAATGAGCTCCGCGCCATCCAGCCGCTGGCGCTGCGAGGTGTGCGCCACGTCGAGCGGATTCACCGGCCGGCCGTTGCGATGCAGCTCGAAATGCAGATGGGGTCCGGTTGAAAGCCCGCTGCTGCCGACGAAGCCGATCACCTGGCCCTGGCGTATGCGCGCACTGCGCCGGACTCCGGACGCAATGCGCGACAGGTGCGCATAGCCGGTCGCGAGGCCATTGTCGTGACCGATCTTGACCCAGCGGCCATAGCCACCATTGACACCGGCCTCGACGATGCGGCCGTTGCCGGCGGCAAGGACCGGCGTGCCCGTCGGCGCCGCAAAATCGATACCGGCGTGCAGGCGCGTGAACCCCAGCACCGGATGGCGTCGTAGCCCGAAGCGCGAGGAGATGCGGCTGAGATTCAACGGCGTGCGCAGGAGTGCCTTGACGACGCTCTCGCCTTCGCGGCTGTAGAAGAAGTCCGTGCCACCCTGCGGCTGGAAACGGTAGATGGCAAAGGTCTCCTCTCCGCCGCCGGTGGTGATCTCCGCCCACAGGACGCGCCCGCCATCGACCGGCCTGCCATCCTCGGTCCACGCCTGCTCGATCAGCAGGGCGAAGCGATCGCCCGCCTTGATGTCGTGCTGGAAGTTCACGTCCCACGAGAAGGCGCGCAGCATCTCCGCCAGCGCCGGATGCGGCACGCCGCTCGCCTCGACGCTTTCGATCACCGATCCGTTCACGACGCCCGCCGCCCGCCGAAGCCTCGACACGATCTCGAAGACCTTTACCGTCGCGTCGAGCTCGCCCTGTTCGTCGCGTTCCACCGTGATCTCGCGTCTCGCCTCGGGGCGAACCGCGAGCGCCAGGAGAATCGGCCTGGCCCGCCCCTCTGCCGGTCCCTGGAGCTTCACGTCGATCGACTGGCCAATCGGCAGGCGACGGAGGTTCACGTGCTCCGCCAGAGCGTCGACGACATCGGCGACTTCCGCTCCAGCAAGGTCCAGCTCGCCGAGAGCTCCCGCCACCGTGTCGCCCTTCTCGAGGCGCACCGATGTCTCGTACACGCGCGGCGCCGCGGCGATGGCCGCTTCGTCGGAATCGGGTTCGGCCGACGCTTCGGGCATTGGCGTTCCCGTTTCGGGGTACGCGTGTTGGGCCGACATCTGGCCTGCCGACATCTGATGGGCCGCCGGCTGCGGCGTGTCGGAAGCGCTCAGCCCGTCGGATGCCGTCAATGGCGAATGGGAGTCACGCACGACGAACCAGCCGATTGCCGTTGCTGCCACGAGGACGCTGCAAGCAACAGCGGCGGCCAGGGTGCGCCGTGCTGGCGCGAGGCGTTCGGAAGGTTGGGTGAAATCTGGCTCTGGGGGAAGTGGATCGGGGTTCGGCTGTGTTGAGGGGGGATGAGACGGACGAACGGACGACTGATCAAACATCCTTGCGTTCCTGGAAGGGAAGAAGGCGCATGGCATCATTGAGGGATCATTGGTGCGGGAGAACCGCACGGGACTTGGGCGCGGAACCTGGACATCCTTCCTATGGCCCGCTTGGTGCGTGCCGATAGTTGGTCGAAATCTTGTCAGGAGTGTGTTCGCGCTCGCCACCTGTCCACAGGCAGCGGCTCGGCCGCCATGATCTGGAAGCCAGGCAGCCGCTGCAGCGTGATTGGTATGTGTGGAACCGATTCGAGATCCATACTGTCATCCTGAGCGCAGCGAAGGATCTCATCGCCAGGAATTTCAAAGTGCTCCCGCTGCAGGCGGCGATGAGGTCCTTCGCTTGCGGCGCTTGCTCCGCAAGCGCCTTGCTCAGGACGACAGAAATCTGGACGTCGGCCTAAGGGACGCCTCTAGCGGTCCTCCTCGATCCGTGCGCGCCACTCCCAGGGCGTGACGCAGGCGTGCGCATGGACTCCCCGCAGCGCGCTCGCCGCGGCGGCTTCCTGCGCGACGTAGCGCGCCGAGTGAAGCACCTCGGCATAAGCATAGCCGCCTGTGACCATGGCCGCGCCGAGGTCGACGTCATCGGCCCGGCAGATCGCGACGATCTCTCCCCTCCGCTCGCCGCCGATCGGCACGCACGAGATCTGCTTTCCCACGATGAGCGTGCCGAGATATTGCTCTGCGGCGTGGCCCGCAGGCCAGCCATCGGCGCAGATCTGCGCCACGTCGGGCGCATCGACGCCATACAGTCGATAGGTCTTGCCGCCGACCTCGATCGAATCGCCATCGACCGATTTCTGTGCAGCGGCAGGCAGGGCGACCATCATCGCGATGGCGGCAAGGGTCAGCCGGTGACGGGAAAGCGTGGCGCGCGACGGCTTCACGGCCTTCGACTTCATCTAGGATGTCCTCTTCAAAATGCGAACCGCGGTTCCCTGCCCCCTTGCAAGTCTCGAAGTCTTCGGCGCCGCTTGCAAGGCGACATCGTCGCACGCTGCCTTGCGCGCGGCTCAGCGCTCGTGCGCGTAGTGGACGATCGTCAGGAAGGGAACGAGCCCGATCGTTCGCGCGAGACGGATCGATGCCGTGTTGTGCTCCTCGACCTGGTAGCGCGGCGTCAGCCTGCGGGCGGAAAGCTCGGCGAGTGCGGTGGCGACCACGCGCGCCGCATGGCCCTTCCGGCGCTGCGCCGGTGCCGTGACGACGCCGCCCACCTCCCACACGGAGCGGTAATTCTCGAAAGCAATGCAGGCCGAGGGCGTCTCGTCGTCGTCGTCGCCGGCGACACAGGCAAAGGCGCTGCCGGCACGCAGCATCGGCTCGAGCCAGGAACGCTCGTGTCCCTGCTCCGCGAACAGCCTGAAGGCGGCGTCGCCGGGCCGGGACGTGACGCGAATGCCGGAATCAGGCTGGAATGTGGCAGCCGACGAGAAGGAAACGAACGCGGTTCGCCGCTCGACCGGGAACTGCGCCGCGACCGGCGCCAGATCGGCCTCGCCCGACAGCTTGAAGACGATGCCGACGTCGCGCGGCAGATGCCGCAGGAGGGATGCCGTGAGATCCGGATCATCGCTGGAGATGAAGGCCGCGAGGGCTGCTCCTGGATAGGTCTGCCGGTCGTACGAGCTGGCCGCGACGTCCAGCGCGACCAGCATGGCAGTTCCCGCCGCACCCGCCACACGATGGACTCTCACACTGTCCGGATATGCCAGCAGCTGCTTCAGGAGAACGATGTGACGCAGCGGCTCGGACGACAGCGTATCGATGGCATCGCGCACGGACAGGGAATCGGTCATCGGATCGATCCTATCGCATTTGACTCGGATTCGCGGCCTGGACACCTCTCCATGTCGAGGCGCCGGCGACGGCAGCGCTTTCCGACGGCCGAGGCTTGCATTGCCTCCGGCAATGGTCACTGGCAGCGCGAATACACGGATGATTCAAAATGATCACAGCGGCTTTGCTCGGCTTTGCTCGACAGTGCGGGCCGGGCAGATCAGGCTCTGGTGCAGTAGTCAGGAGAGTTGCATGGCCGAACCGATTTCCGACGAATTCGCGATGGCGAGCGGCATCACGGCCTTGGTGCTCATGCAGGTAGCCCTGGAGCAAATGCAGCAGCTGGGTGTGCCGTCGGCCAAGATCGACGAGATCATCGCCCGCTCCCTCCAGATCGTTAATACAGTATCCGCCAACCAGCATCACGCCGCCCTGCCGATCTCGGCCAAGCTGTTGCGCGAGATGCTGCACAAGCGCCAATCGATGCGCGAACAACGCCACCAGCCCATGCACTGAG
>NZ_JBGAKA010000074.1:0-34857 GCF_044224635.1 Reyranella sp.
AACGGGGCCATCAACCGCATCCGCCTGGCGCGCGCTAAGGTCGCCTCGGCGGCGATTGACGAGGCTCCGAAGTCCCACATTGCGGTGGCGTTCACCTTCAAGAGCAAGCCCCTGAGCGTAGGACGGGGGAGGAAAATGGCGCGGCCTCATTTCCGCTCTGCCTTCAGACCAGCGACGAAGACGTCCTGCGGGATGGCGCGGCTCGGGTGGCGGCCGCGCTCGCGGTAGAAATCCTCGTAGAGCTTGAATTCCTCGAGCACGCGGCGCAGCTCGGCGACGGCGACCGGATGAACGTCGACACGGACGTCGATGTCGGGATAGTCGAGGCGATCGACGACCTTTATCGCAGCCGAGCGCTCGGGCTTGTGGGTGGTGGCGTTGCCCTGCCCGCCGGCATCGCGCCCACCCTCAATCGCCTGCATCAAGCGGTATTCGAGAGCCTCGCCTGGTCTGGCCAGAAAGCCCTCGATCAGGCCATCCAGCACCTGCGGGCCGACCAAGCCGTTGCCGAAGGCGACGCAGTCGGCGCCTTCCTTGTGACCCGACCAGCCGCGCGTGCCCGAGCCGGTGTGGGCAGCGATGCGGCCTTCGCGGTCCATGATGGCGATCTGGCGGTAGTCGTGCTCGGTGTCGTTGGCTGCCAGCATCTCCATCACCCGCGCCGGCAACAGGCCTTGCGCCAGGAGCCTGATCGCCAGCGGATCGTTGGTGCGGTTAGGGAAGGCCTGCGTCTTGGCGACACCGACATTTGCGGCGATGCCTTCGCAGCGCCCGCCGACGGCGAGCGAGAAGGTGGTGATGCCGAGGCCGAGCCGGCCGGTGCGGGCGCAGCGCCCGATGATCGAGTAGGTCATCGTGCCGCTCCCTTGTCGGCGAGCTGCGCCACGAAGGCATCCTGGGGAATGGCACCGCGCGGATTCTTGCCGCGATCGCGATAGTAGCCGCGATAGAGCTCGTACTCCTCGAAGGCGCGGCGCAATTCGTCGACAGCGTGGTCGTGCAGGTCGACGCGCAGGTCGAGCTCGGCATGATCGTAAGCCCCGTGCACCAGCACGGCCGCCGAGCGCTCGGTCAAATGCCCGTCGTTGCCGACCTGGCCGCCGGCGTCGCGACCTGCCTCGATGGCGCGCAGCAGCCGACGCTCGAACGACTCGTCTGCAGCGGCCTCGTAGCCTTTGGCGATCGCCTCGACGACGTGGTGGCCGGCCAGCACGTTACCCATGGCGACGTAGCCCTCGCCGACCGCGTGACCGGCATAGCCGCGCGTCTTGGGGCCGCTATGCGCCACCGCACGGCCCTCGCGATCGACCACGGCGATCTGGCGGTAGGCGAAGTCGGGGTCGTTGGCCGCCAGCTCGGCGAGCACATGGGCCGGCGTAAAGCCTTCCGCCAGCAGGCGCAGCGCCAGCGTGTTGTTGCCCTGATTGACGAAAGCCTGGGTCATGGTCGCCCCGACATTGCCGCGCAGGCCGTTGCAGTAGAGGCCGACGCAGATCGAGTAGGTCGCTATGCCGATGCCGACTTGTCCCGACCGCGGGCAGCGGGCCACGATGGTGAAGGTCATGCCGCGTCCTCCTCGTTGGCCGGCGCAAAGCGCGATAGCGATACGTTCTGGCGGTGACGGAACAGCTCGACCTTCTGCTGGTAGCGATCGGAGCGGGTGTACAGATCGGAATAGTAGATCGGCCGGCCTTCGATATCGAAGTAGGTGCGCTGCAACAGCAGGAGCGGAGCCCCCGGCGCGACGTCGAGGTGCCGAGCCATGGTCTCGTCGGCCGCGATGGCGAGCGACACCTGCTGCACGCGAAACGCCCGCACGTCGCAGTGCTTCTCGATCAGCGGGATCGTGCGCGAGGTGGCGAGACGGTCGGCGAGATCCGGCGGCAGGCGGGTCGCGAGCTCCTGCGCCAGATGAGCGACGCAATAGGCGATCGGCCCCTCCGTCCGCACGCGGCTCCAGGCGATGCGCATCACCTTGTCGGCGGGGCGGAGCTGCAGCACGGCGGCGGCATGCGGCACCTCGGATGTATCGACCAAATCGATCTTGTCGAGCTTGAAGTCCGCCTCCGCGGCACGGATCTGCAGATCCTCGAGCGCCTGGGCGCTCCAGTCGGTCGCCCTGCCCGGCTCGATCTCCTGCACGAACGAGCCGCGTCCCGGAAAGCGCGTCACCAAATGGCGGGCGACCAGCTCCTCGACGGCCGATCGCGCCGTATGCCGGCTGACGGCGAACTCGGTCATGATCTCGTGGTCGGTCGGCAGTTGCGTGCCGACCTTGTAGATGCCCGAGGCGATGCGTTCGCGCAGGACTTGGTAAATCCGGAAGTAGGCGGGGATGGGGTCACGTCTCATCTGTTCACCGTCTGTCTGCCCGGCGCGGATCGAGGGTTTCGCGCAGGCCGTTGCCGAGAAGGTTGACGCCGAGCACCAGCAGCACGATGGCGCAGCCGGCGAAGTTGGCGATCCACGGGGCGACGAGCAGCCGGTCCCGGCCCTCGGCGAGAATGTTGCCCCACGTCGCGGTCGGCGGCGGCAGGCCGAGGCCGAGGAAGCTCAGCGCCGTCTCCTGCAGGATGAGCTGGCCGACCTGCAAGGTGGCGATCACCGTCAGCACGGGTGACATCTGCGGCAGGATGTGACGCCACATGACGTAGCGCCCGCCGCCACCCGAAGCGATTGCCGCCTCGACGAACGGCCGCTCGCGCAACGAGCGCGTCAGGTTGAAGGCGACTCGGGTGTAGGTTTCCCAGCCGGCGAAGCCCAGCACCAGGACCAGCACCGTGACTCCGCCGCCGAACACGGCGACGACCACGATCGCCAGCAGGATCTCGGGGATCGCCTGATAGGCGTCGGCGAAGCGCATGATCGCCTGCTCGGTGCGACCGCCGACGTAACCGGCGAGCAGGCCGAGCGTGGTGCCGACGGAGAGTGCCACCACCATCGCCATCAGCCCGACCACGATCGACAGGCGCGAGCCGTAGATCAGGCGCGACAGCAGATCGCGGCCGAGATTGTCGGTGCCGAGCGGATGGGCCCAGCTCCCGCGATCGGCCCATACCGGCGGGCGCAGGCGCAGCATCAGGTTCTGGGTGTAGGGATCGTGCGGCGACAGCACGCTGGCGAAGATCGCGATCAGGCACATGCCGAGCACCAGCACGACACCGATCTGGATCTTCAGCCGCGAACCGAACCATTTCATCGCGCTCACCGAAGCCGGATGCGCGGATCGATCGCGGCCTGCACGAGATCGACCAGAAGATTGGCGAGGACGATAGTGACGGCGACGATGAACACCGAAGCGATGACGATCGGCACGTCGCGCTGGAAGATCGCGCTCACCATCAGGCGACCGACCCCCGGCCAGGCGAAGATCGTCTCGGTGATCACCGCGCCGCCCATCAGGCGGCCGAGCTGCAGGCCGATCAGGCTCACCACCGGATTGATGGCATTGGGCAGGACGTGGCGCCACAGCGCGCGGGCGGCACCGGCGCCGCGCGCCCGCGCCGTCACCACGAACTGCTCGCGCATCGTCTCCAGCACGCTCACCCGCGTCACCAGGATGAAGTTGGGGATCAGGAAGGTGGCCAACGTGACGGTCGGCAGGACCAGATGATCGAGGCCGCCGCGACCCGAGGTCGGCAGCCAGCCGAGATCGAGCGCGAAGAGCTGGATCAGCAGGATGCCGAGCCAGAAGCTCGGCATCGACTGGCCGACGACTGCCAGCACCGAGAGCACGAAGTCCGGCAGCTTGTCCTTGTAGACGGCGCAGGCGACGCCTGCCGGGATTCCGAGCAGGATGGCGAGCGAGAGACCGAGCGCCAGGAGCTGCAAGGTGGCCCCCAGCCGCTCCATCACCACGTCCATCGCCGTGCGCTTGAACTGGATGCTGGTGCCGAAATCGCCCTGCACGAGATCGAGCAGGAAGTAGCCGAACTGCACGATCACCGGCCGGTCGAGATGGAGCTCGGCACGCAGCAGCGCCTCCTGCTCCGGCGTGGCGTCGAGCCCGAGATAGATCGCCACCGGATCGCCCGTGAGCCGCAGCACGACGAACACGAAGGCGATCACAAAGATCAACGGGACCGGCACCAGCAGCAGGCGGCGCAGCAAGTAGCGCATGGGTGGATCGGCCTACTTCACGCTCACCTTGTGCAGGCGCAGCAGCGAATCGCGCGACGGCTTCCAGCCTGTGACATTGGCCGACCGGCCGGAGATGCGCGGCAGGCCGAACAGGAAGACCGACGGCATCTCCTCGTGCATGATCTCCATCATGCGGTTGTAGGCCTTGAGGCGTGCCGCCTCGTCGAGCGTCGAGCGTGCCTCTTCCCAGAGCCGGTTGTACTCGGCGTTGCTCCAGTAGTTGCGCTTGCTGTCGTCGGTGTACCAGACGGTGTTGAAGTCGGCGTCGCCGACGCTGAACCAGCCGACCTGGTAGATCGGCCCCTGGTCGCGGGCGCGGTCGAGCTGTGCCCACACGCCGCCCTCGAGCACGTTCACCGTCGTGCGCGCACCCACTTCCGTCATCATGCCGGCGGCAGCATTGGCGATGTCGACGTCCGACAGGTAGCGGCCCGACATGGTGTTGATCTTGGTGTCGAAGCCTTTGGCGTAGCCTGCCTCGGCGAGCAGTGCCTTGGCCTTGGCGCGATCGAACGGCCGCGCCTCGATGGTCGGGTTGTAGCCGAAGGTCGACTTGGTCACGAGCTGGCCGTCGAGCACCGAGCCGTAGCCACCCAGCATCTGCTGAAGCATGGTCTTCTTGTCGATGGCGTAATCCATCGCCCGGCGCACCCGCACGTCGTTGAACGGCGGCTTGCGCGTGTCGAAGCTCAGCACCAGGCTGACAGAGGATTCGACGGCGTCGATCTTGAGGTTGCGGCGCTTCTCGATCGACGGCAGCAGGTCGACCAGCACCTCCTCGATGATGTGCGTCTCGCCGGCGACCAGGGAGGCGACGCGGGTGGCGCCTTCCGGAATCGAGCGTATGCGAAGGTTCTTCATCGCCGGCGGGCCGCCCCAATAGTCGGGATTGGCGGTCAGGTCGTAGCGGTCGCCGGCTATCCATTCGACGTATTTCCACGGCCCCGTGCCGATCGGCTTGCGATGCGCCTCCTTGATGCCGAGCTTCTCGGTCGTGGCCTTCTGCTCGATCGCGATGTCGGCCAGTCCGCGCACCAGCAGGGCCGACGGGGTCGCCGTGCGGATGTCGACCGTGTAGTCGTCGACGATGTCCGTGCCGACAACACCGGCGATCCGGCTTTTGCGCGCGTAGACCGTCTGCGGGTTGATCACGTAGTCGATGGTGAACTTGACGTCCGCCGCGGTGAACGGCGTGCCGTCGTGCCACTTGACGCCGCGACGCAGATGAAAACGCCATTGCGTCGGCGAGACCGCTTCCCAGCGCTCGGCCAGGGCGGGCACGAGCTTGTCGTCGCCATCGCGCGCCACCAGCGGCTCCCAGGTCTGATAGCTGAAGCTGAGCGTGAGGTAGCCGCCCGCCGCCGGGCTGATCGAATCGGAGAACACCGCCGCTCCGATCACGAGCGTGTCCTTCGGAATCTGCGCGAGGCTCGTGCCGACGCTCGCCCAAACGGCCAGCGCCGCAGCGCCGATCATCGCCAGGAATCGTTTCATGCCAGCCCTCCAACCACCATCAGATCATCGCCCCGCGCTCATGTTCCTCTCCCCCGCTATGGGGAGAGGAGCATGAACGCGCGAAGCGAATAATGTGCCGACGCATCAGCGCTTCTGCTGGTCGCGCCAGCGATCGTCGCGTGGCAGGCGCGGATTGTAGGGACGCTCGCTGTAGTAAGGCAGAAGCGGCCGGAACCATTCGAAGATGCGGCGCAGCTCGCCGATCGGCTCCTCGTGCACGTCGACGCGCAGGTCGATGTAGGCGAAGGGCTCGTCGCCGAACACCAGGAGCGAAGACGAGAAGTGGCCATCGGCCTGACCGCCGGCACGGCCGCCGGCTTCGACAGCACGCACGAGGCGCTCCTCGAACACCTCATCGGAACTGGCGCGCATCGACGCCGCCATGCCTTCGGTCACCTGCGGTCCGACGATACCGTTGCCCATCACCAGCCAGCCGTCGCCAATGATGTGCCCGGCATAGGCGCCGTTCTCCGAGCCGGTCATGGCAGCGGCATTGCCCCACGCATCGACGACGCCGATCTGGCGCAGCGGCGCATTGGGATCGCTGCTTTCGAGCTCGTGGATGATCTTGCCGGCGTGATAGCCGAGCCCCATCAGCTTGGTGCAGAGCAAGGTGAGCCGCGGATCGGCGATCGACTGCACCGAGGCAGCGGCCATGCGCGGGATCACGACCGGGCAGCGGTTGCCGACCGCGGGCGCGTGCGTCGCCATGGCGACACCCAGCATCCGGGTCTTGGGGCAGCGGGCGACGACAGTGAAGGTCACGATTTCCTCCCCTTGCTCTTCGCACGCGCGGCGACCCAATCCTCGACGATGCCCAGCGCGTCCGGCTGCCACGGCCGCGTCTCGTAATATTCGATCTGCGGGCGATAGAGATCGAAGACGCGGCGCAGCTCGGCGATCGGCTCGTCGTGCTCGTCGACGCGCAAATCGACCAGCGGGTATTCCTGATTGCGATAGACGACCAGCGCAGACGAATGCTGGCCACCATGCTGGCCGCCGGCGTCGCGGCCGGCCTCGAGGGCCGACATCAGCCGCGCCTCGAGATCGTCGCCCTTCGTCTTTCGGAAGGTTTCGGCCATCGCCGAGGCCGTGCGCTCGGAGATCAGGCCGTTGCCCATCGCCACCATGTTGGGCTCGCAGAAATGGCCCGACCAATCCTTGTTGTCGCCGCCGGTGCGCGCCACGGCATTGCCGTCACGGTCGATCACCGAGATCTGACGGTATTCAATGTGCGGGTCGCTGGCGGCGATCTCATCGAGCACGCGGCTCGCCGAATAGCCCAGCCCGAGCAGGCGCAGGCCGAGCGGCCCGAGGCGCGGATCGGTCACCGCCATGGTGACGACGACGCCCAGCCCCGGCTTCACGAACGGGCAGCGCGAGCCGACGCCGATCGGACGGGTCGAGATGGCGACGCCGTACTTTCCGGTGTCCGGACAGCGTGCCGAGATAGCGAAGGTGGAAAATTCCTCGCCGAATGGCCCCAACATTGCTCGCCCTCCCTCTGCGCACGAACTCCTGACGGCATCAATTGCCGATATTAATGTCCGAATGTATGGTCATCCGGACAATTGAGAAGATTGCATGCCTCTCATCGAACTTGATGATGTCGCCGTCGCCTTCGGCCCACCCGGCCGGGAGGTCACGGTCGTCGACGGGGCGACCTTCTCGATCGACGCCCGCGAGACCGTGGCGCTGGTCGGCGAAAGCGGCAGCGGCAAGAGCGTCACCGCACTCGCCATCATGGGCCTCTTGCAGGATCCGGGCCGGGTGACGCGCGGCGCTATCCGCTACGACGGCCGCGACCTCACCAGGCTCGATGACCGCGCCCTGTCGGCCCTCCGCGGCGATCGCATCGCCATGATCTTTCAAGAGCCGATGTCGTCGCTCAATCCGATGCTCTCGGTCGGCAGCCACGTCGCCGAGCCGTTGCGCCTGCATCGCCGCCTGTCGCGCGGCGACGCGCGCCGCCAGGCGATTGCCCTGCTCGATCGCGTCGGCATCCCCTCGGCGGCACGGCGCTACGACGACTATCCGCACCGCCTGTCGGGCGGCATGCGCCAGCGCGTGATGATCGCCGCGGCGCTCGCCTGCCGGCCGGCGCTCTTGATCGCCGACGAGCCGACGACGGCGCTCGATGTCACCATCCAGGCGCAGATCATGGATCTGCTGGCCGATCTGCAGGCCGAGTTCGGCATGGGCATCCTGTTCATCACCCACGATCTCGGCGTCGTCGCTGCCCACGCGCACCGCGTCGTGGTGATGTACGCGGGCCGCGTGGTCGAGCGCTCCGACACCGCGACGTTGTTCGATGCCGCCGCCCATCCCTATACAGCAGCCCTGCTACGCTGCGTGCCGGGCGAAGACGAGGACGAGCGTCTGGCCGTGATCGAGGGCGCCGTCCCCGCGCCCGGGTCCCTGCCCTCGGGTTGCCGCTTCGAGCCGCGCTGCCCGCGCGCGGCGGCTGCCTGTCGCGCTGCCGAGCCGCCACTTGCCAGCATCGGCACGCGGCACGACGCCGCCTGCCTCCGACCCATCGGCCTGTCGGCATGAGCGCGCTGCTGCGGGCCGAGGGCCTGACCAAGCATTTCCCCGTGCTGGGCGGCCCGCTCGGCATCTCCCAGGTGGGCTCCGTGCGCGCTGTCGACGGTGTCGACCTCACCGTGGCGCGCGGCGAGGTGCTGGGCCTGGTGGGCGAAAGCGGCTGCGGCAAGTCGACCTTGGGCCGCCTGCTCATCCGCCTGCTCGACCCGACCGCTGGGTCTGTCCACTTCGACGGCGACGATCTGATGGCCGCCAAAGGTCCCGCCCTCCAGGCGCTGCGCCGGCGCTTCCAGATGATCTTCCAGGACCCGTACGGCTCGCTCAATCCGCGCATGCGCGTCGACGAGATCGTCACCGAGCCGCTCCGCCTCGCCGGCACGTCGCGCAAGGAATGCCAGGCGCGCGCGCCCGAACTGCTCGCCATGGTCGGGCTCGGCCCCGAGCACGGCAGCCGCTATGCCCATCAATTCTCCGGCGGGCAGCGCCAGCGCATCGGCATCGCCCGCGCGCTGGCGCTCGATCCGGCGCTGGTGGTGTGCGACGAGCCGGTGTCGGCGCTCGACGTCTCGGTGCAGGGCCAGGTCGTGAACCTGCTGCGCGACCTGCAGCGCCAACGCGGCCTCGCCTACGTCTTCGTCTCGCACGACCTCAGGATCGTTCGGCACATCTCCGACCGGGTGGCGGTGATGTATCTCGGCCGCATCGTCGAGACCGGCGACACAAGGACGATCTACCGCCGGCCGCTACATCCCTACACCGAGGCCCTGCTCGCCGCCGTGCCGGCGACGCGGCCCGGCGCCCCGCGCAAGCGCGCCGTCGTGCAAGGCGAGATCCCGAGCGCGCTCGATCCGCCGAGCGGCTGCGCCTTCCACCCGCGCTGCCCCTTGGCCACCGACCGCTGCCGCGTCGAACGCCCGGCGTTGCGCACGATCGAGGGTCGCGACGTCGCCTGCCATCTGGCGGAGACGCGGGTGTAGTCGGCCTTCCTCCCAGGTGATACAAGCTTACGCAGTCAACAGCCATGATGGCCACCGCCATGATATGCGCCAGGCCCATGATTTCAGTTCGCCAGGTTGCAAATGTCAGAATTCATCTGCTTGACAATAACCATTGACGAGGAGGGCACCGTTGGAAGGAATTCCCAGCTGTAGGAGGTAGGGTGAAGCTCAATTTTTAGGATACCAAAACTCCTCAGATCATATGCCTCCGTGAACGCCCACTTCTTCTTGTAATCCTTTTGATAGAGAGCTTTGCCTCCTGTTCCGACGACGAAGGATCTCACGCCATCCACGGCAACCGCAGACAAGCCCAAGTCGTCCGGTTTAGCATTTGGACCAGCACGACCGAGTTGCTCATAGTGATGGTCGTGTCCGGCGAGGAACACGGAAGTACGGTAGTTGTAGAGCGTCGTGAACAGCGGACGCATCACTTCGAGTGGCGCCAACGGCTGCCCGACGTCCTGGGCATCCTTGTGACCATGGAACCCCGAGCTGTAGAAGAACGCATGTGAGAATGCGATGACGCACCTTCCCCTAGCCGCCTGAAGTTCGGATTCGAGCCAACGGGCTTGAGGGCTTTGCGCACCAGTCGACGTGTTGCTGTTAAGCGCGATCAGGCGCCAGCGGCTGGAACCGGTTGAGGGAAAATCCAACGCATAGGTGCCGATTTTCTCATTGGCGTTCAACGCAGCAAACGTCGAATTGAAGTAGCTGAAATACGCGCTTGCCTTCCCGTCGAACTCGTAGTCGTGATTCCCTGGAACAGGCAATATCCTGTCCCTAAATTGCCCCCACGACTTGTCGAAGCAGGCGACGCTTCCGGCCGAGCCGCGATCATAGGCCAGATCACCAAGCGCGATGACGCGAACCTCCACGTCAGGATACGACGCTCTGGCCTTCTCGATCTCCCGCATCACGAGCGAGGCCGTTGCCGTGCCGTTTCTTACAGGATCAGTCGAGCACGTGGCGATGTCGCCGGCGGCTAGGATGATACCAATAGGTCGCTCTTCCGCTCTAACCGGCGCTGCGGCGCCGTAGAGACATGCAAGGCACCATGCCCACAGACAGTGACGTAGGCTGCTCAATAGGGCTATCCTAGCTATACGCACGCGCGACTTCGAACCCAAGACGGGAAACAACGTGTATCCTTCGCGGCCCGCAATTCCGCATGCCTTCAATGGGCGAGTTTGACGAGTTGGCATCTGGCATTCTTCCTGACTCAGATCGAGAGCTAAAACTATGAAATCTGACATCGCTACAAATTCGATATTACAGGCCACTAAGTATGTGATCATTATCACTTTGGGAGGAACTTGAGGCGCTTGCACTGCGATCTACTATTACCAGATCGGGCGCGAAGCAGCTTGATTATCGATGAGTAGAACACTGAAGTGGTTCCCAAGGCAGGGGCCAATTCACCGTCGCGACCCAGACCTCAAGCACAGGCGCGAGGGGGAGGCCGCCCCTGCGCTCATCGAGAGAGACAATCCGGACGCCTCCGACGATTGGAAGGGTCTTGCGATCAAGATCATGAAGGACAACGGCATCGTCCAAACCGACGATACGTATTCTCTCGGCATCGGCGCGCCGGGCGGCGCCCATTGGCCGCACTACTGCAGGTCGATGATGGAGGGCCGAGTGCTGCAGGCCGGCGTCGATACCGCCAATGCCTGCAGCCTCGAGCTCGTCGGCAAGGCGTGACGACGACAGCATCCCCGTCGGCGCCGGCCAATGCCGCGCGGCATGGCGCCGCCCGGCCTCTCGTCGAGCTGCGGGGCGTCGGCAAGCGCTATTCCAGCGGCACGCTCGCCGTCGCCGGGGTCGATCTCGATCTCTTCGGCGGCGAGTTCGTGAGCCTGCTCGGGCCGTCGGGCTGCGGCAAGTCGACGGTGTTGCGCATGATCGCCGGCCTCGGCGAGCCGAGCGTCGGTCGGATCGACTGGCCGGCCGCCAAGCGCGACCGGCGCGGCCAGCCGGTGCGCGATGTCGGCTTCGTCTTCCAGGAGCCGACCCTGATGCCATGGGCGACGGCGTTGCAGAACGTCATGCTGCCGCTGCGGCTGGAGAAGATGGCATCGCGCGAGGCGGCGGACCGCGCGGCGGCCGCGTTGCAGGCCGTCGGTCTCGACGCCTTCCTGCGCGCCTATCCGCGCGAGCTCTCGGGCGGCATGAAGATGCGCGTGTCGATCGCGCGCGCGCTGGTGACCGAGCCGCGCATCCTGCTGCTCGACGAGCCGTTCGCGGCGCTGGACGAGATCACGCGGCACAAGCTGAACGACGACCTTCTCGCCTTGTGGTCCAAGGCGGCCTTCACCGTGCTGTTCGTCACCCACTCCGTCTTCGAGTCCGTCTACCTGTCGCAACGCATCGTGGTGATGGCGGCACGGCCAGGCCGGATCCTGGCCGACGTGGCGATCGACGCGCCATTTCCCCGCGACACAGCCTTCCGGACGTCGGTCGAGTATGCCGAAGCCTGCAAGATCGTGTCCGCGCGCCTCGCCGAGGCGATCACCGCATGAGCGACACGACTGCCCGGCCCTCGCCTGCGCGTGCGCCCGCTGCCGACGGCACCGACGAGGCGGCACGCCCGATCGCCGTCGTCGAGAAGCGCTGGCTCGGGATCACGGTCGAAGGTTGGCAGAAGGTTCTGGCACCGATCGTGATCGGCGTGATCGTGCTCGGGCTATGGGAATTCGTCGTCCGCCAGGCCGGCATCCCGCGCTACATCCTGCCCGGCCCGCTGCTCATCTTCCAGACCCTGATCGTCGACTGGGGCACGCTGTCGGGGTCGCTGTGGATCACGCTGCAGATCACCGGCCTGGCGCTGCTCGCCGCCGTGGTGGTGGGCGGGCTGCTGTCGATCCTGTTCACCCAGTCGAAGTGGCTCGAGCTGTCGCTCTACCCCTACGCCATCATCCTGCAGGTGACGCCGATCGTGGCGATCGCGCCGCTGATCATCATCTGGGTCGACGACACGCTGTTGTCGCTGCTCATCTGCGCCTGGATCGTGGCGTTCTTCCCGATCCTGTCCAACACCATCCTCGGACTGAACTCGGCCGACCACAATCTGGTCAACCTGTTCCAGCTCTACGGCGCCAGCCGCTGGCAGACGCTGATCTACCTCCGCCTGCCGGCAGCGCTGCCCTACTTCCTGGGCGGCCTGCGCATCTCGGGCGGTTTGGCTCTGATCGGCGCGGTCGTCGCCGAGTTCGTCGCCGGCTCGGGCGGCACGGCCTCCGGCCTCGCCTTCCGCATCCTCGAGGCCGGCTACCAGCTCAAGATTCCGCGCATGTTCGCCGCCCTCGTCCTGGTGTCGATGAGCGGCATCGCAATTTTCCTCGTGCTGAGCCTGATCTCCCACCTGCTGCTGCGACGCTGGCACGAGAGCGCCATCCGGCGGGAGAACTGACATGAATCGTACCGGCTTCGCCGTTGTGGCCGACACGCCGCACGACGGGCTGGCCGATGCCCACGCGATGGCCACTCCGCATCCCGACATCCCGGAGGATTGCCCTATGGCGGCCGCTGCACGGGCGCAGCGCGCCTTCGAGCGGCAGAACGACCCGCCGGGACCGCTCGGATCGGGTCGGAGCGAATGACGGCCGGGAGTACGACACGATGCTCGTGACCCGACAGAAGACCCTGCGCCGCTTCTGGTATCCGGTGATGCCGGTCGGGAAGGTCGAGGCCGGTCCGCAGCCCTTCACCCTGCTCGGCGAGAAGATCGTGGTGTGGAAAGCTGCCGACGGCGACGTCGTCGCGCTGGCCGACCGCTGTCCGCATCGCTCGGCCGCGCTCAGCCTGGGCTGGGTCGACGGCAACGCCATCGTCTGCCCCTATCATGGCTGGTCATACGACGGTTCCGGCACCTGCGTGCGCGTGCCGCAACGGCCGGAATCGAACGGGCTGAAGGGCCGTGTCGTGCCGAGCTTTCCCTGCACGGTGCGCTATGGCCATGTCTGGGTGGCGCTCGGCGAGCCGCTGGCGCCAATTCCGGATTGGCCCGAGGAGGACGATGCCAGCTACCGCCGCATCGACCAGTTCTACGAGACGTGGCGCTGCGCCGGGCTGCGGCTGATGGAGAACAGCTTCGACAACGCCCACATCCATTTCGTCCATCGCGACACGTTCGGCGACATCGACAACCCCGACCCGCCGCAACCCGCGATCGAGCGCCTGCCCTACGGCTTCGTCGCCCGCTCCGACGTGCCGGTCTACAACAACGAGCTGCAGAAGAAGAACCTGCGCGACGACAGCGCTGTCACCATCCGGCACATCACGGCGCGCTGGTACATGCCGTTCCTGCGCCGCCTGCACATCCGCTATCCCAGCGGCCTCGACCACATCATCGTCACGGCGGCGACGCCGATCGCCGACGATCGCTGCCAGGTGGTGCAGTTCTGCTTCCGCAGCGACAGCGAGGCGGACGCGCCCGCCCGCGACATCATCGCCTTCGACCGCCGCGTGACCGAGGAGGATCGCGCGGTGCTCGAAAGCACCGACTTCGACGTGCCGCTCGACATGAACTCGGGCGTCGAACGCCACATGCCGTCCGACCAGCCGGGCCTCTTGATGCGTCGCATGCTGATCGAGCTTCTGGCGGCACACGGCGAGAGCGAGCACACGCGTCACGACGCGGGCCGGGCGACGCAAGAGCAGAAATCTTCTTCATAGGCCGTCGGCGACTGAAGGAATCGGCCCGATTGTTGCTCGCTGCAGGCTCGACACGCTGGCTCGAGACGGTCGAGGAACGAGCCGGCATGCCTGTGACACGGACCTTCCCGCCAATCGATCGAACCGCCGAGTGCCCCATGGATCAACCGTTGCTTCGCCGCGCTCGCGATTGCCGCGTCTCGCGCATCTCGCCCCAGGACACCAACAAGTTCGTGATGACGGTCGACCCCGTGGCCGACCGCCTGCCCTTCGTCTCGGTGATCGAGATTTTCGACGTCGGCGGCAAGACGCCGCCCAACACGCATCAGTATGCCCACGAGATGTTCTACGTGCTCGAAGGGCGCGGCCGCGCCTATTGCGACGGCAAGAGCTACGACATCGCCAAGGGCGACACCCTGATCCTGCCGCCCGGCATGGAGCACGTCGTCGAGAATACAGGGCCGGAGCGCCTCTACTGCCTCACCGTCATGGTGCCCAACGAAGGCTTCGCCGAGCTGATACGCGCTGGCGCGCCGATGGCGCTCGACGCCGCCGATGAGGCGGCGATATTGGATGCGGGTGGGCCTGGTCGGCTTGCTCCCCCGTAATCGGGGGAGGTGAGCCGAAGGCACACTACCGATCGAGCCATACGTCCTCGAAGCGCGTCCCATTGTAGATGCTGTTGACGTGCAGCGTGACGCCCTTGACGTAGGGCTGCCAGCACCCGGCGGCGCGATTGTGGGCGATGATCGGGCGGGCGATATCCTCCTGCAGCTTGCGATCGACTTCCCACACCATCTTCAGGCGCTTCTTCTGGTCGACCTCGCGCGACTGCTCCTCGAACAGCTTCGTCATCTCGGGGCTGCAGTAGTTGTTGTAGTTGCGCAACGAGCCGCAGGCGTAACCCTCGAAGAAGGCGACGTCGGGATCGTCGACGGCGCTGCCGGTGAGATTCAACGCGACGACGTAGTCCTTCTTGAAGACGCGGTTGTAGTAGATCGAGGTGTCGATCACCTCGAGCTCGCCGTCGATGTAGATGTGCTTCAGATGATCGATCAGGATCGTCGCCGGATCGCGGTAGGTGGCGAGGTTGCGCGTGCTGACCTTGATCTTCAGCCGCTTGTCGGGGCCGTAGCCTGCCTGCCGCATCAGCGCGCGCGCCTCCTCGCGGCTCTTGGCGACATCACCGTAGCCCACGATGCCTTCCAGCATATCCGGCGGCAGACCCCACACGCCGTTGGGCGGCGGCAATATGGCGCCACCCATCTGCGCTTCGCCTTCGGACAGGATGTCGATGAAGGCCTGCCGGTCGAGCGTCAGCGCCATGGCGCGACGGATGCGCGGATCGTCGAACGGCGGCGTCTCGCGGTTGACGATCAGATTGGTGCTGACTCCGGTCGCGCGCATGGTGCACTGGACGTGCGGGGCGTCGCGCTTGAGGTTCTTGAGCAGCGGCACCGTCACGTCGGACGGAAACGTCATGTCGTACTTGCCGCTGGCGAAGGACAGCATGCGCGTCGAACGGTCGGGGATGATCGTGTACTCGATGGCATCGAGATAGGGCCGCCCCTTCTTCCAGTAGTTGGCGTTCCTCACGAGCTTGACGCCCTCGTTCATCTTGAGCTCGACGAACTTGAAGGGGCCGGTGCCGATCGGCCGGCGCCGCATGTCGGCTCCCGAGACATGACAGGGATAAATCGGCGAATAGCCCGACGCCAGGAGCGCCAGCAGGGCGGGCTGTCTTTGCTTCAGGTGCAACGTCACGTCGAAATCGCCTTCCGACGTCGCCTTCTCGACATTGCCGTACCAGGCCGAGCGCGGATTACGTCGAAGGTTTTCCTTGCCGAGCAGGAGGTCGAAGGTGCAGCGCACGTCCTGCGACGTGAACGGCTTGCCGTCGTGCCACGTGACGCCTTCGCGCAACTTGAAGGTGAGCTTGGTGCCGTCGTCGCTCCAGGTCCAGCTCGTCGCCAAGTCGGGCACGACCGAGTCGAGGCTGTTGCGGGCCACGTTCTGATCGAACAGGACGAGATTGTTGTAGATGGCCATGAAGGGCACGGCGACCGAGACGGTCGCCTCCTCGTGGATCGAGGCGCTGGGCGGCGTATCGATGTGCTGAATGCGCAGCACGCCGCCGTATTTCTGAGCCCAACCAGGGGCCGCCGGCACGCTCAAAGCCGTGACAACGCTCAGCAACGCATACCATGAGGTTAGGCTCTTCATTTTCGTTTCCTCCCGGCCGCGGTGCCCGCTGTCGCGGCTCCGCGGCTGCACACCTGTTTCTTTCCGAACTCCTCCTTGGACGCACGCCGAGTGCATCCTAACCTGGAAGACAGTGCCCATCACCCGCCTTGGCCCGAGCCGCCGGGCTCGGCTAGTCTGGCGCTTTCTCCACATCAGGAGCCGTTTCCGTGACCAATCGCGCCCATATCCTCTTGTGGACTGACCAGGCTGCCCCCTATCTCGACGCCATAGCTGCAGCCGGCCTCGCCGACCGCGTCGCTGTCGACACGCTGTCGCGCAAGGAGAAGCCGTCGGCGCAGCAGCTCGCGCGGACTGAAGCGCTGATGGCGGGGGCGGTTCCGCCCGGCCTACTGCCGACCATGCCGAAGCTGCGTTGGGCGCAAGCGATGAGCGCCGGCGTCGAGGGCTGGCTCGCCCTGCCCGACCTGCCGTCCGACCTCGCCCTCACCTGCGCGCGCGGCACGCACACCGAATCGATGCCCGAGAACATCGTCGGCGCGCTGTTCCACGTCGCCAAGCCGTACGCGGTGGCGGTCGAGAACCAGAAGCGAGGGAAGTGGGTCCATACCGTCGCCCAGCCGCTGACCGGCAAGACGCTCGGCATTCTGGGGCTCGGCGCAATCGGCCAGGAGGTCGCCCGGATCGCCGCCGCCCTCGGCATGCGCGTCATCGGCACCAAACGCCGGCCGGCACCGATGCCTCACGTCGCCGAGGTCCTGCCGGCCGACCGCACCAACGACGTGCTGGCGCAATCCGACTTCGTGCTGCTGTTGCTGCCGGCCACGACCGACACGGAGAACCTGATCGACGCCAAGCGGCTCGCCCGCATGAAGCCGACGGCCTGGCTGCTCAACTTCGGTCGCGGCCATCTCGTCAAGGACGACGACCTGATCGCCGCCGTGACCTCGCAGCAGATCGCCGGCGCCCTCCTCGACGTGTTCCGTCAGGAACCGTTGCCGGCCGACCATCCGTTCTGGAAGACCGACGGCATCATCGTGCTGCCGCACATCGGCGGCCCGCACCCGCAGCGCGACAAGTTCGTCGCCCGCCTGTTCGTCGACAACCTGCGCCGCTTCCTCGACGGCGTACCGCTCAAGGAAGTCGTGGATCGGACAGCGGGGTATTGAAGAACGCACTCTTTCTCCTCCCCCGTCTTACGGGGGAGGTGCCCATAGGCGTTAAGTCAAGGTGGAAAGCTCACCATAGTCCTCATCCTTGAGGAGGCCGCGCAGCGGCCGTCTCGAAGGATCGGCCGCACCGGTCGTCGTTGAAGTTGCGGTGTCGCGGCACCCTCTCTGTTGCCGACAAGGGGCGAAGGTTACTTCGCCCTATTCCAGACGCGACCCTTCGGGCCGATCCTCAGGGTAAGGATTGTCCTTAGCTTGACGCCTAAGGTGCCCCTGCAAGGGGGCGGAGGGGGAAAGCCCCAATCGAGAACTTTCTAATTCCGACGTCGGAATACTACCAACCTTGAATGTGGCCCTCCCCCTCCGTCGCCGTAAGACGGCGCCACCTCCCCCGACTACGGGGGAGGGGTGCCTTAAATCTCGTCCGGCGAGACCAGCTCGCGCAGGCGGGCGGTGGCGGCGCGGCCGAGCTCGAGGGGCCCGGTGATGCCCTGCAGGACGATGCGCGCGCCGGCGCGGGAGGGCGCTTCGATCTTGCGCAGGCGGTCGCGATTGATGATCAGCGAGCGGCCGAGCCGCAGGAACGGCGGCGACGGCAGCAGGCTCTCGAAATGGCCTAGCGTGCGCAGGATCATCACCGCCGGCTGGTCGGCGACGTAGACATGGGTGAAATCGCCGTCGGCGCGCAGGGCGGCGATCTCGGAGGGTGCGGCGAGCACGATCTGCTTCGGCGTCCTGAGCGCGATCATGCCCTGGACGGTCTGCCCGGATGACGCGAGCACGCGGATCATATGCTGCTCGACACGCGCCAAGGTCTCGGCGAGACGCTCGGGCTCGACCGGCTTCAGGAGATAATCGACGGCGCTGACGGCGAAGGCGTCGACCGCGTACTCGGCATAGGCAGTGACGAACACGATCAGCGGCGGCCGGGCCAGCCTGGCCAGGAGATCGAAGCCGTCGCCCCGGCTGCCGAGCTCGATATCGAGAAAGACGAGCTGCGGGTCGGTCCGCTCGATCGCGGCAATCGCCTCGTCGAGCGTCTCAGCCTCGCCGACGATCTCGACCGAGGGATGGGCAGCCAGCAGGCGCCGCATCGCCTGGCGCGCCAGACGCTCGTCATCGACGATCAAGGTGCGGAGCACGGTTCACCTTCCAGAATCATGGTCGCAATCACCCTGCGTTCACCGGTCTCGGCCTGCTGCAGGACGAACTGGTGACGAGAAGGATAATGCAAGGCCAGGCGACGTCGCACGTTCTCCAGCCCGATTCCGGAGCGGTGCCGGCGCGGCGCGGCATGCTCGTCGAGTGAGCCGGTGTTGTCGATCGTGACGTAGAGCCGATCGCCGGCAGCGCGAATGTCGATGCCGACATCGAGTCCATGATCGCGATTGCCGTGCTGCACGGCGTTCTCGACCAGCGGCTGCAGCAGGAAGCTCGCGATGCGGCGCGGCGCTGCCTCGGGGTCGACATGCAGGGTTGTCCGCAGGCGGTCGCCGAAGCGCGCGCGCTGGACCCCGAGATAGGCCGACAGGCCGGCCACTTCAGCCTCCACCGTCACCACGGTCTGGTGGATGCCGTCGAGCGAATGTCGAAGGTAGGCGGTGAGATCGCGCAGCATCGCCAGCGCCGCCTTGGGATGCTCGGGGATTTCCTCGGCCACGCCGTTCAGCGCGTTGAACAGGAAGTGCGGATCGAGCTGCAGGCGCAGCTCCTCGAGCCTGGCGCGCAGTGCTTGCGCCTCCGCCCGAATGGCGTGGCGATGCGCGGCCTGCTTGGCCGCCTCGGCGCGCAGCCAGAAATAGCACAGGCTCCAGCCGCACAGCACGATCGAGTAGTGGATCAGCGGAAAGGCGAAGTCGTCGACCGGATCGCGACCCGGTGCCGACCAATCCAACACGTCGTCGGCGACGAAGACGAGGATCGCGAGCGGCAGCGCCGCGAGGATCGACCACGCCAGGATCCAGGTCACCGTGCGCCGGGTGAGTCCACCCTCGAAACGGCGCGACGCGTAGACCGAATGGAGGACCGTCGAGACGACGACCAGCGACAGAACGGTCGGCAGCGCTCGCGACGCGGCGATCCCAAAGTCGTGATAGATGAGCTGCTGGTAGACCAGATCGAGGACAGCAAAAAATCCCCAACCCAGGATCTGGGCCCGCCAGAACAGGCGCAAGCCGTTCCAATACTCGCCGATCGATCCAGCCCTCTTGACGATCGCGTTCACCGACACGGTCGAACGCTCCATCGGCCGCTCGGGCGGCGAATGCAATCGCGAACGCATGCCGTTTCGCGCATATGTGACTGTACCCTCAGGGTCATGTCGATTTCATCGAGCCGCCGCATTTCACTTCATTCGTCGACAATCCTGCCATATTCACCGAGTGAAAGTCCCGGGCCGGCTGCCAATGCCTATCGGCCATGACATATCGCGCAAGACGCCGCGTCGCGTAGCGCGGCATCCAAACCGGAGAGGTAGCGATGGCGACGATCAACTATGTGGTGGGAGACAATTGGGGATCCGGCTTCATCGGCAACATGACCGTCGCCGGCGCCGGCCAGGCGCTGCAGGGGTGGACTATCGAGTTCGATGCGGGATTCCTGATCACCAACATCTGGGGCGCCGAGATCGTCAGTCACGTCGGCAACCACTACGTCCTGCGCAACCTCTCCTACAACGCGAGCGTTCCGGCCAACGGCCAGGTCTCGTTCGGCTTCCAGGCCTCGACCTCGACCGGGACGACGGCAACCAACCTCGCGATCAACGGCGCGACGACCACGCCCCCGCCGCCGGTGCTGCCGACGCTGTCGATCGACGATGCCTCTGTCACCGAGGGAAATTCCGGCACGACGCAGATCACCTTCACGGTCAAGCTCTCGCAGGCCGCCAGCGGCCCGGTGACGGTGAATTACGCGACTGCCGACGGCACGGCGCTCGCCGGCTCGGACTACACGGCGCGCACCGGCACCCTCACCTTCGCCGTCGGCGAGACCTCGAAGACGATCCAGATCACCGTCGCCGGCGACACCGCCGTCGAAAGCACCGAAAGCTTCACCGTCGGCCTGTCGGGCGCGGCCGGCGCCACGATCGCCGACGGCTCGGCCGTCGGCACGATCACCAACGACGATGTCCAGGCGCCGCCTCCGACCGGCGGCGTCGGGCTCGCCTACACCGTCACCAGCAACTGGGGATCGGGCTTCAACGCCGCCATCACGGTGACGGCGGGCAGCACGGCCTTCAATGGCTGGACGATCGAGTTCAACAGCACGGCCAACATCACCAACATCTGGAATGCGGTGATCGTGAGCCATGTCGGCGATCACTACGTGGTGAAGAATGCGTCGTGGAACGGCCAGGTCGGGGCCGGCCAGTCGACCTCGTTCGGCTTCCAGGCGACGGCCGGCAGCGCCGGCACGGCGGCCACCGATTTCACCGTCAACGGCGTCGCCGTCGGCACCGACCCGGCGCTGCCGAGCCTCTCGATTGCCGACGCCTCGGTCGCGGAAGGCGACAGCGGCATGCGCGATCTCGTCTTCACCGTGACGCTGTCGAAAGCAGCGAGCGGAACCGTCAGCGTCGCCTATGCGACCAGCAACGGCACCGCCAGTGCCGGCTCCGACTACACCGCGGCAAGCGGCACCGTCACCTTCGCTGCCGGCGAGACGTCCAAGACCATCCGCGTCCAGGTAGCAGGCGACACGACCGTCGAAAGCAACGAGACCCTGACGCTCACCCTGTCGGCGCCGAGCGGGACCACCGTCGGCAAGGCCACCGCGACCGGCACCATCACCAACGACGACACCGCACCCTTGCCGACCCTCGCCATCGGCGACACGAGCTTTGCCGAAGGTAGTGCGGCAACGCCGGGCAACGGCACGTTCACCGTCACTCTATCGGTTGCCTCGGCCTCGACGGTGACGGTCAAGTACGCCACGGCGGACGGCACCGCCGTCGCCGGCAGCGACTACAGCGCGCAATCCGGCACCCTCACCTTCGCGCCAGGCGAGACCCAGAAGACCATCAAGATTACCGCGATCGGCGATTCGACGGTCGAGGCCAACGAGACGCTGAGCGTCCTGCTGTCGAGCGCAGCCGGCGCCACGATCGCCGACGGCACCGGCGCCGGCACCATCACCAACGACGATGCGGCCCCCTTGCCGACGCTCGCCCTCGGCGATGCGAGCTTCGCCGAAGGCAGCGCCGCGTCGCCGGGCAGCGGCACCTTCACGGTGACCCTGTCGGCGGCCTCGAGCTCGACGGTGACGGTGAAGTACGCAACGACAGATGGCACTGCGGTCGCGGGCAGCGACTACATCGCCCAGTCGGGCACGCTCACCTTCGCCGCGGGCGAGACCCAGAAGACCATCAAGGTCACCGCCATCGGCGATGCCGCGATCGAGGCCAACGAGACCTTCAGCATCGCGCTCTCCAGCGCCTCCGGAGCGACGATCGCCGACGGCACCGGCGCCGGCACCATCGTCAACGACGACACGGCGCCGCCGGTCACGCCGTCGCTGTCGCTCGCCGATACGTCGGTGGTCGAAGGCAATCCGGGCGGCGGCAGCGCGGCCGGCGGCTGGCTCAGCACCTCGGGCAACCAGATCGTCGACTCGGCCGGCCATTCGGTGCAGATCGCCGGCGTCAACTGGTTCGGCTTCGAATCGTCGACCATGGCGCCGCACGGCCTGTGGACGCGCGGCTACAAGTCGATGATGGACCAGATGGTGAGCTTGGGCTTCAACACCATCCGCCTGCCCTTCGCCGGCGATGCGCTCCATTCGACCGGCACGCCCAACGGCATCGACTTCTCCAAGAATCCCGACCTGCAGGGGCTCACGGCGCTGCAGATCATGGACAAGATCGTCGACTACGCCGGGCAGATCGGCCTCAAGATCATCCTCGATCATCATCGCAGCGATCTCGGCGCCGGCACCTCGGCCAACGGCCTGTGGTACGACAACAACCACAGCCAGGCGCAGTGGATGGCCGACTGGCAGATGCTGGCGGCGCGCTACGCGGCCAAGCCGCAGGTCATCGGCGCTGACCTGCACAACGAGCCCTACAACGGCACCTGGGGCGGCGGCGGCGCCAACGATTGGGCGCTGGCGGCCGAGCAGGCCGGCAACGCCATCCACGACGTCAACGCCAACTGGCTGATCTTCGTCGAAGGCATCGGCACCTACCAGGGCACGCCCTACTGGTGGGGCGGCAACCTGATGGGGGTGAAGGATCGGCCGATCCAGCTCGATGTCGCCAACAAGCTGGTCTACTCCGCGCACGACTATCCCAACTCGGTGTGGCCGCAACCGTGGTTCCAGGGCAACGACTTTCCCGGCAACCTGCCGGCCAAGTTCGACCAGATGTGGGGCTACATCTACAAGCAGAACATCGCCCCGGTGTGGATCGGCGAGTTCGGCACCAAGCTGGTCGATCCCAAGGACGCGCCGTGGCTCGAGGCCATCACCTCCTATCTCTCGGGTGACCTCGACAACAACGGCACCAAGGACATTCCCGCCGGCAAGCAGGGCGTGAGCTGGACCTACTGGTCGTGGAACCCGAACTCGGGCGACACCGGCGGCATTCTCGCCGACGATTGGAACACGCCGATCCAGGCCAAGCTCGCTTACCTGACACCGATCCAGTTCGATTTCGGCAGCGACGTATCGGGCGGCGGCGCCACCACCGCCACCTTCGTCGTGACGCTGTCGCAGGCGGCGACCAGCGCGATCACCGTCGACTATCACACCGTCGCCGGCACGGCAGGCGCGACCGACTTCACCGGCGCCACCGGCTCGGTCACCTTCGCGCCCGGCGAAACCAGCAAGGTCATCGCCATCGCCATCACCCCGGACCTGCTGGTCGAAGGCAACGAGGCCTTCAGCGTCGTGCTGACCAACGCGGCCGGCGCCACGATCGCGCGCGCCACCGCCACAGGGACGATCGTCGACGACGACGGCGCGACGCCTCCGGCAGCGCCGACCACATCAACCACGCCGACGACGCCGACGATGCCCCCAACCGACCCGTCGGGCGATTTCAGTGGCACCTTCGCGGTCACCGACTCGTGGAGCAGCGGCTTCAACGCCACCGTGAAGGTCCACAACGACGGATCGGCCGCGACGAGCTGGCAGATCGCGATCGACATGCCGAACCAGATCGCCGACATCTGGAATGCCAAGATCCTCTCGCACGATGCCACCGGCTACGTGATCGGCAATACGACGTGGAACGGCACGCTCGCCCACGACGGCGAAACCAGCTTCGGTTTCGTCGCCTCGGGGGCGCTCGATGCGGCGACCGTGCACGTCCACGCCGTCGACACCACGCCGGCGTCGAGCGGATCGAGCAACCCGCCGGCAACCGTCGACTATGCCACCCTGTTCTCGCCCTACATCGACATGGCGATGGCGGTCGACGCCGACCTCTCCGCCATCTCGCAGGCCTCCGGCATCAAGAACTTCACGCTGGCGTTCGTCCTCGCCTCGCCCCAGGGCATCGGCTGGCAAGGGGTGGGGGCGATCACCGACGACGGGCTTTCCAACGGCTCGACCATCCTGCAACAAGTGCATGCCATCCAGTCGGCGGGCGGCACCATCACCATCTCGTTCGGCGGCGCCGCCGGCCAGGAAGCAGCCCTCGTCGCAGCCGACGCCGCCACCCTGCAGGCCGAATACCAGTCGGTGATCGACCGCTACGGCATCACCTCGATCGACTTCGACATCGAAGGGGCCGCCGTGGCCGACCTCCATTCGATCGCGCTGCGCGACCAGGCCATTGTCGGCCTCGAGGCGGCAAACCCGAACCTCGAGGTGCGGTTCACCTTGCCAGTGCTGCCGAACGGCCTCGACGCCAACGGCCTCAGTGTGCTCCAGCATGCCAAGGCCGACGGTGTGCGGATCGACATCGTCAACATCATGGCGATGGACTACGGCGCGGCCGTCGACAATGGCGGTCAGATGGGCCTGAACGCCATCAACGCGACCAAGGCCACCGAGCTGCAGCTCGCCAACCTCGGCATCACCGCCAAGATCGGCGTGACGCCGATGATCGGCGTCAACGACGTCGCTTCCGAGGTGTTCACTCAGGCCGATGCGCAGGCCCTGCTGGACTACGCCAAGACCGATCCCGCTATCGCGCTGCTGTCGATGTGGTCGGTGGCGCGCGACAACGGCAACGGCGCCGGCTCGCCCTGGGCCTCGCCCGAATACAGCGGCCTCGCCCAGCAGCCGTTCGAGTTCGCCGGTATCCTCAAGGCGTTCGACGTGCTGGCGTAATTCGTCCTCCTCCCCAGCGTCATCACTGGGGAGGAAAGGAATTACCCCGCCGCGGCGAGGTCGATGGCGCGGCGGTACATCGTCTTGGCGGCTTCCGGGGTATTGTAACCAGCGTGCGCCGTCAGGGTGACGTTGTCGAGCTTCAGCAAGGGCTCGTCCGGGCTCACCGGCTCCTGGTTGAAGACGTCGGTCGCATAGTGGCCAACATGGCCCGATTTCAGCGCCTCGAGCAGGGCCGGCTCGTCGACGACACCCGCCCGCGCGGTGTTGACGACGATGACGCCCGGCTTGGTCTTGGCCAGTTTCGCACGGTCGAGGAAACCGCGCGTGCCGTCGTTCAACCCGAGATGCAGGCTAACGATGTCGGACAAGCCCAGGAGCTGGTCGATCGCGACGATCGGCACAGGCGGATCGGCGACCGGCGAGCGGTTGTAGGCGACCGGCACCAGGCCGATGCCCTTGGCGATTCGTGCCATCTCCTTGCCGATGCCGCCCAGCCCGACGATGCCCAGGGTCTTGCCGCGCAGCTCCATGCCCTGCATCGGCCGCCAGCCGCCGGTGCGCACCATGCCGTGCATGGTGGCGATGTGCCGGGCGGCGGCGAACACCAGGCCCATCGCGTGCTCGGCGACCGTGGTGTCGCCGTAGCCGCCGATGGTCGAGACCTTGATGCCGAGCTTGGCCGCTGCCGCCATATCGACGAAGCTCGCCGCACCAGTGCCGAGAAAGACGATGTGCTTCAGCCCCTTGCACTGGCCCAGCGTCGCCTCGTTGAAGTAGCTCGCATCGTTGATCACGGTGTCGTAGCCCGCGATCAGTGACGGAATGTCCTCGGCCTTGGCCGGCCCCATGTTGACGGTGATGGGAATGTCGTTGGCGCCATGGACCTGGCGCCACACCAGATCGATGTCGGGCGTGGAATCGATGAACAGGGTTTTCGGCATCGACAGATGGTTTCCTTCGTGATTACGCCTTGAAGGCGGCGATCGCTTTTTCGTCGAACTTCAGGCCAAGCCCGGGCTTGTCGGGCAGAACCATCTGGCCATGCTCGATCGCCGGCGTCTCCTCGTAGAGCGCCAGCATCCACGGCATGTACTCGACGGTCAGCCCGTTGGGGCAAGCGGCCACCATGTGAACCAGGATCTCGGGCATGACGTGGCTCACGATCGGCAGGTTGAAGGCCTCGGCCATGCCGGCGACCTTCATCCACTGGGTGACGCCGCCGACGCGCGCCAGGTCGACCATGACGATGTCGACCGAGCGCGCCTCGATCATCTGCCGGAACGGCGCGATGCCCCAGACATACTCGCCGCCGGCGATCGGCGTCTTGAGCGCGGCGGTGACGCGCGCCAGGCCCTGGTAGTCGTCGAACGTGGTGACGTCCTCGAGCCAGAACAGGCCGACATCCTCGACCCGGTTGCCGATATCGATCGCCTGCTCGGGCCGCCAGCGCTGGTTGATGTCGCACATCAGCTTGATGTCGGGGCCGATCGCCTCGCGCACCACGCGCACGCGGCGCACCTCGTCGGCCGGCGTCGGATTGCCGGGCAGGGCCATCTGGGTCTTCATCTCGCGAAAACCCTTCTGCAGCAGGATCTGCGCTGCGCGCTGCGCCTGGTCGTCGCTGAGGCCGCGGCGCAGCGAGCCCGAGGCGTAGGTCGCAACGCGATCGCGATGGCCGCCCAGCAGCTTCCACAACGGCTGCTCCAGCGCCTTGCCCTTGATGTCCCACAGCGCCGTGTCGATCGCCGACAGCGCGAGGGTGAACAGACCGCCCGGCCCGCCGGCGTCGCCCAGGGTGCGCAGGCGGGCGACGACGGCTTCGACACGCATCGGGTCCTCGCCGACCGTCAGCGCAGCCAGCGCCTCGACGGCGCTCCGCAGCGCGCCGTTGAGTCGGCCGCCATAGAGCGTGACACCGATGCCCTCGATGCCCTGGTCGGTGCGCAGGCGCACAATGACGATGGGACGCTTGCGGCCGGCTTCCTCCGGCATGTTGGCCAGCGGATCGTCTTCCGGAACGTTGAGCGCCGTAGCCTCGTAGCCGGTGATCTTCATCGCGAGGATCCTACTCGGCCGCAGTGCGCCGGGTGACGCGCTCGAAGCGGCGCTGGCGCGCCTCGGTGCGCGGATCGTCCATCTCGGCCACCATCGCGTCGGCCACCCAGGCGTCGCGGCCGGAGACGTAGGTCCGGTTTGTCTGCGCCGGGTTGCGGTTGACCAGCGGCCGGGCATAGAGCGGATGGCGCATGCTGCGCACCTCGTGCTCGATCTGGAACAGCGGCTTGCCGCTGTCGAGGTCGGAGATCATCTCGAAGCGGTACTGGTGCTCATTGCTTTCCTCGGTGATCAGGCTGCGCTCCAGCAGCTTCTTGTGCGGCCGCGAGAAGTTGGCGACGTAGACCTGGATGTGATGGCCGTCGTAGGGGATCGGCTCTGCGTCGGTCTCGCGGAACACCAGCTCCTGGCCCGAGCCGACCGAGACATGCGCCGCACGACCGCCCTTCGCCTTGTCGATGCGCGTCATGGTATCGAAGGCAGAGCGGTAGAACTTGGCGATGCCATCGGCCGAGCCGACCGGCACGTCGAACTCGACGAAGGGCATGCCGAGCGCCATCCGGCCGAAGCGCGGCGCCGGCTCGTAGCACAGGAGCGTGTTGCCCCACGGACAGGTCGTCGCGACGTGGTCGTCGTGCTCGACGAAGGCGAACTTCGTGCCTTCGAGCGGCTTCTTCATGCGTTCCAACCGGGCAAGCAGCGCCTCGCGGTCGGGCAGCACCAGGCCGACGCGGCCGCGCAGGCGCTGCGGCGTGCCGGTGATCAGGTGGAACTGGCTCTGCCCGACATTGACCCACATGTTGTCGACGCTGGTCATCAGGTAGGGATCGCGGGTGAGCCCGAGGCCGCTGATGTAGAAGAGCGTGCCGGTGATCTGGTCGGCAATCTGCAGGTTGACGTGCTCGAGACCGACGACATTGCCGAGATCCTCGGCGCTGCGATCATACTGCTTGTCCATCGCTGACCTCTTGTCCATCGCTGACCTCCTCAGGTTCGCTGCCAGCCATGACTTTAGGCCAGCCTGATTTCGATTGGCAGCCCCCCGGAAACATGCGGAACTGCGCCCAAGACAACCCCGGCATACCGGCGTGCACCACAATGCTGAGAAAATGAGGCGGGTTACCGCCCCATTTTCATAGGAGGAAACAGGCATGATCACCAAATTCGACAGTTCGTATGTCGGCTCGGTCGACATCGAAGACGCCGGATATCTCGGCAAGCCGATCAACGATCGCAACTACTCGAATGCCGAGCTCGCAGAAACTCTGCACAAGGCAGTGTCCTACGCCAAGAAGATGGACGAGTTGGGCTATAATACCTTTTGGATGGCGGAGCACCATTTCCAGCCGGAAGGCACGGAATGCATCCCCAACCTGCTGATGATGGCGATGCACCTGGTGAACCAGACGAGGCACCTCAAGATCGGTTGCGGATTCAACGTCGTGCCGATGTGGCACCCGCTGCGACTGGCGGAAGACTATGCCATGGCCGACATCCTGAGCGGCGGCCGCGTCATCTTCGGCGTCGCCCGCGGCTACCACACGCGCGAGGTCGAGAGCTTCGGCGCGCCGCTGATCGACCAGAACGCCAACCGCGAGCTGTTCGAGGAGGGCGTCGACATCGTCTTCAAGGCGTTCAACGAGGAGCGCTTCTCGCACAAGGGCAAGTACTACACGATTCCGCCCGAGGTGCCGTACCGCGGCTACACGCTGAAGGAGATCGCCCTGGTGCCGCGCCCGATGCGCGTGCCGGTCGAGTGCTGGCAGCCCATCCAGAGTGGCTCGCAACGCGCCTTCGACTTCATGGCCAAGCACGGCATCAGCGGGGTGATCGGCGGTGGCTCGGCCGAGGGTGGCGCGGTCGATCGCCACATGACCGAGTTCCGGGCCGCCTATGCCCGCCGCGGCATCGCGCTCGAACCGGGCGAGCGGCTGTCCCTCGGCTACCAGTTCCACATCGCCGAAAGCCGCGAAGCCGCCATGCGCGCCGCAGGGAAATACTACGAAGAGAACATGAAGATGTTCGGCGAGCTGCGCCTGGTGCGCGCTCTGACCGACGAGCAGATCGCGGCGATGCGTGACCCGCGCCTGGTCGGCACCGTCAAGCTGCCGACCATCGAGGACGCGGTGAAGGCGGGCGGCTTTCTCGCTGGCACGCCGGCCGACATCATCGAGCAGCTCAAGGCCGTCGAGAAACGCTACCCGGGCCTCGAGCGCGTCAGCTGCAGCATGCCGCTCGGCACGCCGCTCGCGGTGACCCTGGAGCAGCTCGACCGCTTCGCCAAGGAAGTGATGCCGGCATTCCGGTCCGGCGCCGCCACGACCCGCGCCGCGGCGGATTGAATTTCTCCTGCCCAGCGAAGCTGGGGAGGAGTGATGATCAGCAACGTATCCAGCGAGGGGAGAAACCAATGATCTTCGAGATGAGAACCTACCTGCTGAAACCCGGAACCGGGCCGGCGGTCGAGGAAGCGTTCGGCGCTTCCTATCCGGCGCGCGCCAAGCTCTCACGCATTGCCGGCTTCTGGCGCACCGAGGTCGGCACGCTCAACCAGATCATCCACATCTGGCCCTACGAGAATATCGCCCAGCGCGAGAGCATCCGCGCCGAAGCGGTCAAGACCGGCGTTTGGCCGCCGCCCAACGTCGCCGACAACTTCCTCGAGATGGAAACCAAGATCCTCTACGCCGCGCCTTTCTCGAAGCATTTCGAGCCGGCCGAGCATGGCGGCCTCTACGAGTTCCGCACTTACACCTACAGTGCCGGCGCCATCCCCAAGGTCATCGAGGCGTGGGCACCCCGCATCGAGGCGCGTACTGCCATCTCGCCGCTGGTTTTCGCCGGCTACACCGAGATCGGCCCGCTCAACCAGTGGGTCCACATCTGGGCCTACAGGAGCATGGCCGATCGCGAGACGCGGCGCGCCCAGGCGATGAAGCCCGGCCTGTGGCCGCCGCCGCGCCACGAGAGCGTGGTCCTGCACAAGCAGACCAGCACCTTTGCCGTCCCGGCGAAGTGGTCGCCGCTTCGCTAAGAACCTGTAGTGAATTTCACGAGATGAGTGCATGCGGCAAGGTTGTCATCCCGAGCGCAGCGAGGGACCTTTGAGGCAACAGGAAAGGTCCCTCGCCGCGCTCGGGATGACAGAGTTTTCGTCGCGCGCACCACGCGTCAATGTCGGAATCTGAAGCACTTGTTTTGTTGCAGCCTCTAATCCTGCCTGCCTTCCCGCTGCGAGACACACCATGATCTTCGAGATGCGCACCTACCTCATGAAGCCCGGCAGCATTCCCCGGGTCGAGGAGCTGTTCGGCGCGGGCCTGCCGGCGCGCGCCAGGCTCTCCCGGTTCGGAGGCTTCTGGCGCACCGAGGTGGGCACGCTCAACCAGATCATCCACGTCTGGCCATACAAGGACCTCGCCGAGCGCGAGCGCATTCGCGCCGAGGCGATCCGGACCGGCATCTGGCCGGTCAAGATCCAGGACGTCATCCTCGAGATGGAGTCCAAGATCCTTCACGCCGCGCCGTTCTCGCCGCACTTCGAGCCAGGCGAGCACGGCAATCTCTACGAGTTCCGCACCTATACCTACAGCGCTGGCGCCATCCCCAAGGTGATCGAGGCGTGGACGCCGCTGATCGGCGCGCGCTCGACGATCTCGCCGCTGATCTTCGCTGGCCATACCGAGATCGGCCCTCTCAACCAGTGGGTCCATGTCTGGGCCTACAAGAACATGGCCGACCGCGAGACGCGGCGTGCACAGGCCATGAAGCCGGGCGTCTGGCCGCCGCCCCGCCATGAGAGCGTGACGCTGCGCAGTCAGTCCAGCACCTTCGCGGTGCCTGCGTCGTGGTCGCCCTTGCGGTAGTATTGCGGAACAAGCAATCGAGGAGACGTGACAATGACGGTCGCGATTCGCCAGATCGGGCTGTGCTTCGCAGGTGAGGTCGACGGCGTCGACATACGCCGTCCGCTCACTTCGGATGAAGCGGTGGCCATTCATGCCGGCATGGACAGGTACGCCGTGCTGGTATTCCGCAACCAGGATATCGACGATGCCCAGCAGCTAGCCTTCACCCAGGGCCTGGGCGACATCGAGCACGCCATCGGCTCGAGCCTGCGCGCACCCAGCGAGTATCGCCTGCCGACGACTTTCGCCGACGTCTCCAACCTCGACAAGGACAATACGCCCTACGCGCGCGACGATCGCCGGCGGCTGTTCGCCATCGGCAACCGCCTGTGGCATTCCGACAGCTCGTTCAAGGTGACGCCGGCGAAGTACTCCCTGCTGCACGCCGTCAGCCTGCCGTCGAAGGGCGGCGACACCCAGTTCGCCGACATGCGCGCCGCCTACGACGCGCTCGACGAGGAGACCAAGGATCTGGTCGAAGGCATGGTGTGCGAGCATTCGCAGATCTACTCGCGCCAGCTGATCGGCTTTTTCGACCTTACCGACGAGGAGCGCGAGCGCTTCGCCCCGGTGCGGCAATGCATGGTGCGCGTCCATCCGGTGACGGGCCGCAAGTCGCTCTACCTGTCGTCGCATGCCGGCGGCATCGTCGGCTGGCCGGTGCCGGAGGCGCGCGGCTTCCTGCGCGACCTGATCGAGCACGCCACGCAGCGCGAGTTCGTCTACACCCACAAATGGCGGCTGGGCGATCTCGTGATGTGGGACAATCGCCAGACCATGCATCGCGCCCGGCCGTTCCCGGCCAACGAGCCGCGTGACATGCGCCGGACCACCCTGGCCGGCGACGGACCGACCGCCGAGCAGGCTTCGGCCGCCGTGCACTGAGAGTTGCGTCGCGGCAACTCCCAAAAGCCTCGATTTGCGCTACTCTGGCCCACCTCTTCAGAGAGTTGGACCACGGCGACCGGAGGAAGTGGCATGACGATTCGTTCCGTAAACACATGGCTCGGCGGCCTGGCAGCAGGCCTCCTGGGTGTCGTCGCCGCATCGGCGGTGGTCGCCCAGCAGCTCGGACCGCAGGAATTCCGCGATCCCAAGACAGGCCAGATCTGGACGCCGGAGAATGTCGGCGGCAGGAGCGGGCCTAACACGCCGCAGGATCGCGCCTTCAACCCGCAGGGGCAGGTCATCACGTCGCCCGGCAACGTCGTGCAGACGCCGGCCGTGACCGTGCTCGGAACAGTGCCGATTACGGCAGGCCCGACTGTGCCGATCGCCATTATCGATGGCGCCACGCTGTCGGCCATCCCGGCGCAGCACTGGCAGGTCGTGCTCTATCTCAACAACAACAGCGCCGCGCCGATCAATCCGGTGGTCGAATGCCGGTTCACCAATGCCGGCAACGTGGTCCTGACCGCGACCGCCAACCTTCCGACGGTTGCCGGCGGCCAGCGCGTCGGCCTCACGATCTACGGCCCGGCGACGACGCTGTTCGTCGACCGCGCCGACTGCCGCCTGCTCTCGCCGGCGTAGTTCATGTTCTCCTCCCCAGCGAAGCTGGGGAGGTGTCCGCGTCTTCGCGGACGGAGGGGTCATGAGCATCGCGACTCTGACTCATGACCCCTCCGTCGCGTATGACGCGACACCTCCCCAGCGAAGACGCTGGGGAGGGGCTTGATTACCCCTTCAGCAGGGCCGCCATGATGCGGTCGCGGCTGAGCGGCATGTCGTGGATGCGAACGCCGAGCGCGTGCGCCACGGCGTTGCCGATCGCCGCCGCGGTCGGGCCGACCGTGCATTCGCCGACGCCGAGCGGCGGGTTGCCCGCCGGGTCGACGAACTCGACCTCCATCTCCGGGACCTCGCTGAAGCGCAGGATGGGATAGCTCTCCCAGTCGCGCGACGCGATGCCGTGCTCGTCGAGCTTGACCTGCTCCTTCAGGGTCCAGCTCACGGCCTGCACAATGCCGCCCTCCAGCTGGTTGCACGCGCCATCCGGGTTGACCACCAGGCCGGCGTCGGCGACGCACCAGATGCGATCGACCCGGACCGTCTCCTGCACCGTGACCGCCGCGACCACCGCGGCGTAGGCGGCGCGGTTCTTGTAGCGGGCCACGGCGAGACCCAGTCCCGTGCCGGTCCCCGCCGGACCGCGCGCGCGCCAGTTGGCGCGTTCCGCCACCAGCTCGGTGGTCCGGCGCGCCCGCTTCTCGGACAGGATCGACAGTCGATAGGCCAGCGGATCCTGGCCGGCACGATGAGCCAGATCGTCGATCATCGATTCGATGGCGAAGACGTTGGGCAGCGCGCCGAGGCCGCGCAGCGCCGAGGTGCGCACCGGCGGCCGCAGCACCAGGTGGTGCAGCACGCGGTGCGCCGGCACGTCGTAGATCGGCACGGTGTTGCGCGTGCCGCCGCCGCCGCGCGCTTCCGGCGGATCGAACGGCGTCACGTCCGGCGGCGGATTGGCCATGGCCTCGCTCGCCAGCAGGTAGCCGGTGCCGTTGCCTGGTCGCTGCACGTGCGTGGCGCTCCATACCTCGCTGGTCCAGTCGGCCGGCCGTCCCTGCTCGTCGAGATCGACATGCAGGCGGACCAGCATGGCCGGGCCAACCGGCTCGAAACCGAACTCCTCCTCGCGCCGCCATTGCAAGCGGATCGGCTTACCCGGCAGCTGCCGGGCGACCAGCGCGGCATCGAGCGCCGCATCGTCGGCGCCGTTGTGGCCGTAGCAGCCAGCACCGTGCAGATGGTGGGTGCTGATCGACTCCACCGGCAGGCCGAGCGCCTCGGCCAAATTGCGCCGCAGCGGATGCATGCCCTGGCCGTGCGACCACACCCTCAGTCGCCCGTTGCTGAACTCGGCGATGGCGCACGACGGCGCCAGCGAGGCGTGGGCAATGTAGGGGCGCGAGAAGGTCGCGGTCACGAGCCGCCGGGCCGGCGTCGTCGCCGGCGGCGCGCCGAGGCGCCGATCGTCGCTCGCCTGTCCCTCGAGCCATGCCGCTTCCTGCTGCACCGGATCGAGGCGCCGCGCGTTCTTCCAGATTGCGTGGTTTGGCGCCGCGGCGGCAGCCGCCTCGGCGACGCTCTCGACCGGGCTGACGAACGCCACGAAGCTGGCCTCGCGCACGATCTGCAACTCGCCCTTGGCGGCGCGCCGGATCGCAGCCTCGTCGAGCGAGTCGAGGGTCGCGCCGCGGCTGGGCTGCCGCAGGGTCCGGCCGTGCAGCACGCCTTTGGGCAGCACGTCATGCGCAAAGGCGGCGCCGCTCACCTTGGCCGGCAGGTCGACGCGCGGCACGCTCTGCCCGACCACGCGATAGGCCGACACCGGCTTGACCGGCACCGTGCCGGTGACGGCCTGGCTGAGATCAATCTCGGGCGCCACCGTCCAGTAATCCTGCCCGGTCGCCGCGCCGTTCTGCAGGATCTCGCCGTCGGCGACGCTCAGCTCGTCGCGGCTGCAATTGAGCCGCAGCGCCGCACGCTCCAGTGCCTTGGCGCGCACCTCGGCGCAGACCAGGCGCACCGAGCCGCCCGACACCTCGACCGACAGCGACGACGTCGTGTAGAGTTCGTCTGGTCCTTCGTCGCTGTCACCCGACAGCACGATGATCCGCTGGAACGGCACGTCGAGCTCGTCGGCGGCGATCTGGCCGATGGCCGTGACGACGCCCTGCCCCATCTCGACCTTGCCGGTGGCGATGCGCACGGTGCGATCGGGCAGGAAGCGGATCCAGCGATTGAGCCGGGGATTGTCGACCAGGCTCGCCGGCAGGACGGGCGCGGGCAGGACGGGCGCGCTCATGCCGGCCTCCCGTTGCGCATCGTCTCCGCCGCGCGCTGTACGGCGCGGATGATGCGCTGATGGGTGCCGCAGCGGCAGAGATGGCGGTCGAGCGCGGTCACGATGTCGGCGCGGCTCGGTTGCGGGTTGCGATCGAGCAGCGCCTTGGCCGACACGATGATGCCCGACAGGCAATAGCCGCACTGGCCGGCCTGCTCGTCGACGAAGGCCTGCTGCAGGGGATGCATGTCGGTCGCCGAGCCCAGCCCCTCGATGGTGATCACCGCGCGGCCGGCGACCGTGCCGACCTCGCGCGTGCAGGCATAGGCCGGCTCGCCGTCGACCAGCACCGTGCAGCAGCCGCACTGCTCCAGCCCACAGCCGTAGCGCGTACCCATCAGCCCGAGATGATTGCGCAACACCTCGAGCAGCGACGCCGTCTCCGCCGCCTCGACGCGCCGCGCCGCGCCGTTAACCGTGAGGGTGATGTCCAACTGTGCCTCCCCGATCCATCGCTGAAAGGTCCCTCGCGACGCGAAGGATGACAACCCCCTTGCTTGGGGGCACGCCACTTAGGGCCTGTCACAAAATAAATGCTCCATTTCACG
>NZ_JBGAKA010000075.1:0-34233 GCF_044224635.1 Reyranella sp.
GCTTGGCCGCCTTGGCGTCGTCTTGGGCGAAGGCGGTGGCGATGAAGGCCGAGACGACCCGACGACCGCTCCTGCCGGCGTGGGCCAGGGCGTTGCGCATGAAGTGGACGCGGCAGCGCTGCCAGGTGGCGGTGAGGATCTTGGAGACGGCTGCCTTGATGCCCTCGTGAGCATCGGAGATCACCAGCTTGACGCCGCGCAGGCCACGGCGCGCCAGCTTCCTGAGGAAGGCGGTCCAGAAGGTCTCGGCCTCGGAAGGGCCGATGTCCATGCCCAGCACTTCGCGCCGGCCATCGCTATTGGCGCCAACGGCGACAATCACCGCGACCGAGACGATGCGGCCGGCCTGGCGCACCTTCACGTAGGTCGCGTCGATCCACAGATACGGCCAGTCGCCCTCGATCGGCCGGTCGAGGAAGGCTTTGACCCGCTGATCGATGTCCTCGCACAGCCGGCTCACCTGGCTCTTGGAGATGCCACTCATGCCCATGGCCTTGACCAGATCGTCGACCGACCGGGTCGAGATGCCCTGGATGTAGGCCTCCTGGATCACCGCCGTCAGTGCCTTCTCGGCCATGCGCCGGGGCTCCAGAAACCCCGGGAAGTAGCTGCCGCGGCGCAGCTTGGGGATGCGCAGCTCGACCGTGCCGGCCCGCGTCTCCCAGTCCCGGTCGCGGTAGCCGTTGCGCTGGACCAGGCGGTTCGGGCTCTTCTCGCCGTGGCCCGCTCCGGTCAGCGCACCGACCTCGAGCTCCATCAGCCGCTCGGCGGCAAAGGCGATCATGTCACGCAAAAGGTCGGCGTCGGGGGTCTTCTCCACGAGCGTGCGCAGGTTCATCATCTCATCGGTCATCGGTGGCTTCCTTGGATCTAGAGTTGGTCTTCGCAACCCGACCCTAACCCGGAAAATCGCCGATGACCGCCGCAAGGCCGCTCCCTCGCTACGGCGCTTGTGGAAAGCGCGCTCGCTCGCGGCCTTGCTCCCGCCAATTACACCACTGACCGGGACACGATCAACCAATCCAGCGTAGCATTCCCCAATATGCGGCGTGGAGAGGAGTCCCAAATTGGACAGCGTGCACGGCTTCTTTGTTCCAATGTTTTACAAAGTGATGCGGTTTGGCGGCATCGCTGGAGGATGAGCTTTGCCGCTTACGACTGTGCCAGATGACGTTCCTTGGACGGTGAAGTTCTTTCTCAAGACTACGGTCGGGGGTTTCCCCGCCTGTGGTCGTTGCGACGCCTACGGTTACGTTTCCCATGATGAGAACGCATGACTGTGGCGATGTTTTTCGATGATGTGATTTCAGCTGAATAGGAGCTTCGCATCGATGTCGATACGTTCTGGACCTTTCGAAGGGACGCCATGGGATCGACTTGCCAATCGCCGGGTCGCACCTCCCATCAGCAGAGGAGAGAGCTTAACACTTGCTTGGACACGGACGTCCGGACCGTTGGTAAAAGTCCTATGAGAACTAGTTGGTTCCTCGCGCCGTCAGCGGCCACTCTCCTGCTCCTGGCAACGGCTTGCGCCAGCACCAGCCCGGTCGCTCTGACAGCGGGATCTGACAATGCACCCCCGACAGTCGATCTAGGAGCCTCGTCGCGCATTCCCCACATCGTTGGATCGGCGGGCGAGGGCGAGGGATATGGCATGGTACAAGCCGCCTCCGCGGCTCATACGTCGATGACTGGGTCCCACCAGGCCACTTCAACGATGGCCAACGCGTCAATCACGACGGCTGGCCAGAGCACCATGGATCACAGCAAGATGGGCCATAGTGCAACGCCGAGCGTGAGCCCTTCGCCGGCCGCCGCCCCACAAATGGCACAAGCGGCACACGTCCAGGGCACCGGCACGGTCAACGCGGTCGATCCCGCGAGCCGCAAGGTCAATCTGAGCCACAATGCGATTCCGGCGATCGGCTGGCCGGCCATGACCATGGACTTCGCTGTGGCTCCCTCTGTCGATTTGAGCGCGCTGAAACCCGGGGCGCGCGTCAACTTCATGATGGATCGGAGTCCTGACGGCATGTACGTCATCCAATCAGTGACAGCTGGGGGTGGGCAGTGATGGCAGGCCATCCTTCCAAGCCACCTGTCGGCCGTCGTCGTTTCGTCCAGGGCATTGCGGCTGCGGGCGCTGCCACGGCGCTGCCTCCTTGGAGCGCGTCGGCCGCGTCGCCCTCAGTGCTGAGCGGTACCGAATTCCAGCTCGAAATTGCACCTCTGCGCTTCAACGTCACCGGTCGGACGATGACCGCCACCGCCATCAACGGGCAGGTTCCGGGACCCACGCTGCGCTTTCGCGAGGGTGATACGGTCACACTCGCTGTTACTAATCGGCTGGCCTTCACGACATCGATCCATTGGCATGGGTTGCGCATTCCCTCCCCCATGGACGGTGTGCCGGGCTTCAGCTTCAACGGCATCGCCCCGGGTGAGACCTTCGTGTATCGGTACGCGCTCCGCCAGAGTGGCACCTACTGGTATCACGCGCATGGCCCTGAGGAGCAGACCGGCGTCTATGGCTCGCTGGTCATCGAGCCCAAGGGAGGCTTCGCGCAACGCTTCGATCGCGACTATGTCGTCGTGCTGTCGGACTGGAGCGACGAGAGCCCGCTTGCAATCATCAGCAACCTCAAGTTCCAGAGCACCTATTACAACTATGGCCAGCGGACATTGGGGACGTTTATCGACGACAGCCGTCGCAGCGGTCTCGGTGCAACGGTGTCGGATCGGTTGATGTGGGGCAATATGCGCATGGCCCCCACCGATATCCTCGACGTGTCGGGTGCCACCTACACCTATCTCATGAACGGCCGGCCGCCAGCCGCCAACTGGACGGCGCTGTTTCACCCGGGCGAGCGCGTGCGGCTGCGCTTCATCGACGCCGGGACCATGAGCATTTTCGACGTGCGCGTCCCCGGCTTGCCGATGACGGTGGTACAGACCGACGGCAACGACATCGTGCCGGTGACGGTCGATGAATTCCGCATCGGTCCGGGCGAGACGTACGACGTGATCGTTGAGCCGCGCGAGGCGCAAGCCTACACGATCTTCGCCCAAGCCCAGGATCGCACGGGCTACGCCCGCGGCACCTTGGCCCCACGGTCGGGCATGAGCGCGGCAGTACCGCCGATGGACCCTCGGCCTATGCGCACGATGGCCGACATGGGAATGGAGCACGGTGCGGCTGGGCACGGCGCGCATGGTGGAACGGCGCCCAGTGATGCGGTGCCGGCGGCATCGAGTAACCCTCACGCCGGCCACACTATGCCGGCGGGGAACCAAGCTGCGATGCCTGGAATGCAGCACTCGATGCCGGGCATGGAGCCGGGACCAAACGCTGTCACCCCGCAGGACCACAGCGCGCACGGAGGCATGCCGGGCGCGGGTAGCGCAATGCCGAGCCAGGGATCGATGGTTGATATGTCGGCGGCAAATACCGCGTCCCAGCTTGAAGGCCGGGTCGGCGTCGACAATGTCGCGATGGCGCCGAAGTCGCGTCTCTCAGAAGCCGGAGATGGTCTCGACGGTAACGGCCGCCGTGTGCTGCTGCTCAGCGATCTGCGCAACGCCAAACGCGGCAACGATCTGCGGCCACCGACGCGCGAGATCGTGCTGCACCTGACGGGCAACATGGAACGCTTCATGTGGAGCCTCGACGGCATCAAGTTCTCGGATGCCGCGCCGATCATGCTGAAGCTCGGCGAGCGCGTGCGCTTCACCTTGATCAACGACACGATGATGGATCATCCCATGCACCTGCATGGCGTGTGGAGCGAGCTGGAGAACGGGCAGAGCGACTATCGCCCCTACAAGCACACCATCCTGGTCAAGCCTGGCGAGAAGCTGAGCTTCCTGGTGAGCGCCGACGAGCCTGGCCGGTGGGCCTTCCACTGCCACCTCCTCTACCACATGGAGCTCGGCATGATGCGCGAGGTGCGCATATCATGAAGAAGCTCGTCGCCGCTCTCTGCGCTGCTCTTATGGTCGCCATTTTCGCGGGCGGCGCCCACGCCCAGCAGACACCTGCCGCCGACCAGGGACAGCCGCACAGCATGCCGAAGATGTTGGATCAGGCCATCTTTGCCCATCTGTTGTTCGACCAGCTCGAAGGGCGGTTCGGCTTCGCCGAAGGCAACACCTTCCGGTGGTCAGCGCAAGGGTGGCTGGGCACGGACGAGAACCGGATATGGCTGCTCAGCGAAGGAAGGTTCACCAACAACGAGCTGGACGACGGTATCCAGCAGCTCCTCTACGGCCGGGCGATCACCACTTACTTCGACGCTCTCGTCGGCATCCGATACGATCTGGACTCCGCGCCGAGCCGCGGCTGGGGCGCGATCGGCATCCAGGGGCTGGCGCCCCAGTTCTTCAAGGTCTCGGCCATAGGCTACGTCAGCGGCGAAGGCCATCTCGCGGCCAGGTTGGAGGCCAGCTACGACCTGTTGATCACGCAACGCCTCATCCTGCAGCCGCAACTCGAAATGAATTTCTACACCAAGGATGATCCAGCGCGATTGGTTGGCGCCGGCCTGTCGGAACTCGACGTAGGGCTGCGCCTGCGCTACGAGATTACGCGCGAGTTCGCGCCCTATGTCGGCATTACCTATTTGGGCCAATACGGCGCGACTGCCGACTATGTCAGCGCAGCCGGCGGCTCGACCCAACAGATTCGGTTCACGGTAGGCCTCCGTGCATGGTTCTAGCGCAAATGGCGATGGAACCAATGCCCTCGGAAGTTGGCACGAACACAACATGACCTCCGACAAGCGGCACAGATGCGCGCCAACAGCCGGGAGGCAAAGGGCCAGAATGAAGTGGTGCCGTTTTGCACTGTTTCAGACGCGAGTTCCCGCCAGCAAAAGGGAGTCCGCTCTCGTGGGCCTTCAAGTGCCCGACGCTAGAGGGCTCGAATCAGAAGTTCATAGTCGACGAATATCCGCGACGTCGTCGCTGATCTGGGCCGACATCCTGAAGCGATCACCAAAGGCTGGCGTCCAACACCCGCACTGGTCCGTGGCCGATTTGCAGAGAGCCTTGCAGAGACGAAATGCTGCGCCGCCGACCTCGGTGGGTTCCGATCGATCGAGTCGGGCTTAAGGTAGGGTCCGGCGGCTCACATGGTGCGCAACGAAATTACCATGGTCGAGTGCCGAACAGCCGGTATCAAAGGCAGAATCTCCAAGGCGCCGAGCCAGCGGACCACGCGGTTGCGCGCGCTGCTGTGTAACGAGCCGGATTGCTCGTCATGGCAGAGGTAATGATCGCGTTCCGGCCCAAGCAATCGCAACGACCATGGCGAGGAGACTGGGACTGTGATGGCGGCCGGCGGCTACGCAATTGAAATAGCATGAGGGAAAAGGCATTGCCGGTCGATCTTAGGCAGTTGCGCTACGCCATCGCGGCGGCCGATTACCGCAGCATGCGCCGGGCGGCGGAGGCGTTACGCCTGAAGGAGTCCACGCTGAGCCGTTGCGTGCGCGACCTGGAAGCAGGCTTGGACGTCGTTCTGTTCGAACGCTCGCGCGCCGGCGTGCGGCCGACAGTAGCGGGGGCAGCCTTCATCTCAGGCGCACGCCGCGTCGTGCAAGAGGTCGAAGGAACCATCAGCATCGCCAAGGCTGCTGCCCGGGGCGAGGCTGGGCGCCTGCGGCTTGGCTTCTACAATTCATTGTCCGCCGGCAGCTTGCGAGCCACGCTGCTCGACTACGCGCAACGCTATCCTGCCGTGGAGATACGCACAGTCGAGGCGGCGCGGGAGCGTCTGCTCGGCGATCTCGCCATCGATGCGCTCGATGTCGCGATCGTTACGGGCAATCCGACGCTTGCTGAAAGCCAGGCGTTGGCACTATGGAGCGAGCGGATACTCGTCGCCTTGCCGACGGATCATCCGCTTGCCTCACAGGAGGTCGTAAGCTGGGGCGACCTCAGAGGCGAAACTTTCCTGATCGGGGAGCACGACCCAGGTCCCGACGTCCACGACCTGCTGATTGCCAACCTTGCAACACCCGGTGACCGCCCCAGGGTGGTCAAGCACAATGTCAGCCACGCGAACATCAAGGCGCTTGTCGGATTGGGACAGGGAGTGACCCTGGTCTCCGATGCTTGTCTTGGCGCGCACTACGCCGGCGTCGTCTATCGTGAAGCACGCGACAGCAAGGGCGGGTGCCGGATCGGCTTCGCAGCACATTGGTCGAAGGACAACGACAATCCTGCCCTGACGCCATTCCTGAGATTGCTGCGAGAGCGCTACCCGGCGTTGCGCGATCCCGACTGAAGATGTGATGGACCCACCTGTTTGCGTGCCTTGCCGAAGGCGCGGTCCGTGGCCATGAAACGGGCGAGCATCGGCCCAACCAGCTTCACCGGGTCAGCAATCGGCTGTCCCGTCTCGCGTCCTAGCACCTCGGCATAGGCCAGCAGGTCGCGGTGGACTGCCGCCGGCAGTTCAACGGTCAACTTCACGGGCCGGTCGCTCTCGAGGGGTCCAAGCTTCAGCTTGGCCATGGGCTAGCCTCCAAACGGTTCGAGGACCAAGTCCCGCGTGACGATGATGCGCACGGGAAAACCTGGCCGGATGGTCAACGTCGGTGCGACGTTGAGCTGCCGCCGGATGATCTGCTGGCCGGCATCATTGATCGTGTCCTGACCGCCGTTGCGGATCGCCCGGATCAGCGCATCGTCGTTGTTGGTGGCCAGCTCGGCACCGATGCTGAGCAAGGTTGACAGGCCTGCCGCCTTGGCGAGATCCCACCAATGATAGTCGACGCCGTCCTGAAGGCCGGCATAACCCTCGGCGTCGGCGCCGGGCTGCCGCTCGAGGACGATCGACCGGCCGTTCGGGAATATCAGCCGGTTCCAGACCAGCAAGACGCGTCCTTGGCCGAACTGCACATTGCTGTCGTATTGGCCGATGATGCGCGTGCCCTGGGACCTCGATCCATTTCCAGCCTTCGGCGGTGATCTTCTCGGCTTCGGCCGCCAGCCTCTCAGTGGCCAGGCGATCGAGTAGAGCCACGTCCTGGAGCCAGCCGCCGCCATCGTCCTCGAACAGATCGCGCAGGACCGTGCCACCTGCTGCCTCATATGCATCGAGCCCGACAAACCGCGCCCGGCGATCCGATGCGCGCACGGCGCTCTCGGTGAGCTGGCGGCGGATCAGGTAAGGCTCCTTGTTGTAGGACTGCTGCAATGCCTCCCAGACCTGCTCCTGCCGGGCATGGTCGGTGCTGACCGTGAAGGCCATGAGCTGCTCCAGGGTCATGCCGTCCTCGGCATAGATGTCGAGGAGCTTCTCGGACACTGAAGCCAGGCGCAGCCGCTGCTTCACCACGGCCGGCGGCACGAAGAAGCGGGCGGCGATCTCCTCCTCGCCGACGCTCTGGTCGCGCAGCACCTTGAAAGCACGGAACTGGTCCAGCGGATGCAGGGCGACGCGCTGGAGGTTCTCGGCCAGCGAATCCTCCTCGGCCGAGATCTGGACCGAGGCGTCGCGCACGATGCAGGGGATCGGCGCCGTCTTGGCAAGGCGCTTCTGCTTCACGAGCCGCTCGAGGGCCCGGTAGCGGCGGCCGCCGGCGGGGATCTCGAACATGCCGGTCTCGGCGCCTTCGGCATCGAGGATCGGCCGGACGTTGAGGCTCTGCAGGAGCCCGCGCCGGGCGATGTCCTCGGCCAGGTCCTCGATCGAGACGCCCGCCTTCAGGCGCCGGACGTTGGACTGGCTGAGCACCAGCTTGTTGAAGGGGATGTCGCGCGAGGCACTGAGGATGATCTTCTGAACGGCCTTTGCCATGAGGGATACTCCACGACGGACGACCAAGAGACTCTCTCTTGACCTCCAATCCGCCACGGAAGCCGGCGCAGCCCTTTCACTCTCCTCAGCTCGCGAGCGGGTAAGGTGAGGCTGCGGTGTTCTGTCTCTCGCGCAAGTGGGCATCATAGAGCCTCCCTGCGCACCCAGCGATCGTCGCCGTCTGTGCTGCCTGCGTCGTCGCCACGGCGCCGATCGCCTTCATGGGCTGCACTGGAAACGGCGTCTTGTAGTAGAGGCCGCACACGATCAGCGAGACGCCGAAAGCGAACAGAACGCCAAACGGATCAACGCCAAGAACGGCGATATAGGCGACCACGAACGGCACAAGCGTACCTACGTCGCCAAACGCGCCGGCCCATTCCATTCGATCGAAGCGGTTCGCCAGCGGTTGAACTGCCAGCGGCGCTTTTGGTTCCTCTAGGCTCATGGCTAATGCTAGCACGCGAGCCGGTCGCCAATGGGTCCGGCCCGGGCAAAGGCACGCGATAGGGTACTGCCGACGTTGAATCTGTTCTTCAATTGTTCTACCCTCGGCCAATGCGTCATCCATCCTCTTCATTGCGCGAACAGCATGTTTGAGTTCCGAAGCGGTGGCCGCCGCGTTAGCCAACAGGAATTCTTCCGCAAGCTTCAATCGGACGTGGTTGACGCGGGAATGAAGGAGCTTCAACAGCGAGTCCACGCTGTTGCCGCGTCCATTGTCGATCCGGAGACGGGTAAACATGCGGAGGTTTTTGTCCGCAGAAACGGCTCATCCAGCTTGGCGCTCCGCACCAGCGGCTCCGCGGCCTTCGCACGGGAGCTTGAGAAGCGTCTTGGCATCGAAAAGGGTTCGGTTGAGATGACCACACTGCCGGTGCCTAAGACCTTTCCCCGCGTCTACCTGGCCCACGCCTCTGAAGACCACAACACGCTAGCGAAGCCTCTTGCCGAGGCCATGCTCGCCAAAGGCATCGAAGTCTGGTTTGACGAATGGGAAATCCGCACGGGCGATAGCTTACGGCGCAAGATGGAAGAGGGTCTCGGTACCTGTACGCATTTCGTCGTTCTTCTCACGCCACGTTCTTTGCACAAGCCGTGGGTCGAGACTGAGATCGATGCCGGATTCGTCCGCGCCATCGATAAGGAATCGCGCTTCATGGGTATCCGTGTAGGTGTTGGCGTAAAGGACTTGTCACCGTTTCTTCGCACACTGCGCTGCCCCGAGATAAATCTCGAAGATGCGGGCGAAGTTGAGGGGCTGATCGCGGACATTCACGGCGCGAGCCAAAAACCCCAACGAGGCGCCGCGCCGCACTATGTGAAACCACAACCGGAAGGTCTGAAAGCATGGGCGGCGTCTGCGGTAGCCGTCGCGGAATACCTTGTCCGCAATAGCAAGCTCGGCCGCCATTTCGATCCGCAAGCCAGGGCGGCCACTGTGGCAGAGGCCACTGGCCTTCCCGAGGAAGACATACGGCTGGGTGTCCTCGACCTCGAGGGCGCGGGCCTGATCAAGCGATCACTGGAACGAAATCCGAATGCCTCATTTGGACCGACGATTGGCCTGTTCGTGGAGTTCGATCAATACTTTCTCGAATTCAATCCGAAGACGGACGCCGTTTCCGTCGCGAATTGGCTGGTGAGCCAAGAGATCCAGAAGATGTTCATTGAAGAACTCGCAAAGCACTTTCCCGACTGGTCGCCGCGTCGCCTCAACAGCGCACTCAATTATCTCGACGATGCAAAGCTAATCGATTCGTTCAAGGCACTGAATTCTGGAGATTGGTGCATGTCACATCTCCGCATCACTGATCACACGCGCCGCTTTGTCCGCGATCACGGTTGATGCAGGTCCCGGATCTCGTCCCGCATTAAGGCTGCCGCTTTCGACCGGCATAGGTTGACTGGGAACTGTGCTCCCAACCTAGGTTTTGCCGCGGCCAGAGCCGCCTAGCGGGCAGAGGGCGATAGCGATTCGATGATCCGGCACTCCGCAACCGTGCCGTGGCGGCATTGATCGATCATGCTGTCGAGCTCGCGCCGCAAGGCGCGCAAGTCCGCGATCTTTCGGTCGACTTCGGCCCGGTGCTGCTTGGCGATGACATCGACGGCCTCGCAGGACCGCTCTCGCTGATCGGCCAGATCCAGCAAGGCGCGGATCTGGTCGATCGAAAAGCCCAGCTCGCGGGAGCGCCGGATGAAGCTCAGTCTCTTCAAGTGCGCCGTATCGTAGGCCCGATAGTTGCCCGGCGTGCGGGTCGGCGCGGGTAACAGTCCGACCTGCTCGTAGTAGCGGATGGTTTCCACTTTCGTATCGGTCCGCCGGCCAAGCTCCCCGATCGTCAGATGACTGCCCTTCATGGATTGACCCTGTAGTGACTAGAGGGTCCATATGGGAGGTCGCATCGAAGATGTCGAGGTGATGGTCCCATGGCTACCGCGTCCCCAACGTCGGCCGCCCTTCGTCTGCGCGTGGAGGGCATGGATTGCAGTGCCTGTGCCCTCAAGATCGAGACCGCCTTGAACCGGCTTCCCGGGCTGGCCGACATCAACGTGAACTACGCGACCGAAATGCTCTCCCTGCAGGTCGACGAGAACCGGACCTCGCTGGCGGCGGTAGAAGGCAAGATCCGTTCGCTGGGCTATGTCCCGATCGCCATGGACGACACGGCGGCTCGCCAACGCGGCGGCCGGGACGAGAGCGATGGCCGTGACCAGCCCTGGTGGCGAACGCGTAAGGGCCGCACGGTGCTGGGCTTGGCTGCTCTGCTGGCGGCGGCGGCAGCGATCTCGGTGATCAAGCCCGAATACTCTTTCTGGGCGTACGGCGTCGCGGCGATCGTCGGCGTCGTGCCGATTGCCCGCCGGGCCTTTGCCGGCACGCTGTCCGGAACGCCCTTCACCATCGAGACCCTGATGACGGTGGCTGCGGTCGGTGCCCTCGCCATCGAGGCCGCCGAGGAAGCAGCCGTGGTCATCTTCCTCTTCGCCGTCGGCGAACTGCTGGAGACTGTCGCCGCAGGTCGCGCGCGAGCGGGCATCAAGGCGCTGATCGATCTCGTTCCGCGCGTCGCCCGGATCGAAGAAGCTGGCGAGATCAAGGAAGTGCCGATCGAGCGCCTCAGGGTCGGCGATACCGTCGTGGTACGACCCGGGGATCGTATCCCCTCCGACGGTGAGGTCATCGACGGCCAGTCCGAGGTGAACGAAGCACCCGTGACCGGCGAGTCCGTCCCCGCCGCAAAGGCCGTCGGCGACAAGGTGTTCGCCGGCAGCGTCAACGCGAACGGCATGCTGCGCGTGCGGCTCACGCACGCGGCTGCCGACAACACGATCGCGCGGATCATCCACGTTGTGGAGGAAGCCCAGGCTTCCAAGGCGCCGACCGCCCGGTTCATCGATCGCTTCTCGGCGTGGTACACGCCCGCGGCCATGGCGGCGGCTGGACTCGTCATGATCGGGCCGCCTCTCATGGTTGGCGCTGACTGGCACACCTGGATCTATCGCGGCCTGGCGACGCTCCTCATCGCCTGCCCGTGCGCTCTCGTCATCTCCACCCCGGCGGCCATCGCCTCGGGCCTCGCAGCCGGCGCGCGACGCGGCCTCCTCGTCAAGGGCGGCGCTGCTCTGGAGATGCTGGGCAAGGTGAAGACGATCGCCTTCGACAAGACCGGCACGCTGACCGGCGGCCATCCGCGTGTCACGGACGTCGTCGCGATCGACGGCATCGACGCCGACGTCCTGGCCAAGGCGGCTGCGGTCGAGCGCGGCTCGAGCCATCCCCTGGGTGTGGCCATCGAGGCCGAAGCCGAAGCGCGTTCGCTCGACATCCCCCGGGCGTTCGGCGGTAGCGTCGCAACGCCCGGCAAGGCCGTGACAGGCCGGATCAGGTCGGGCTTCGTGTCGGTCGGCTCCCCTCGTCACGCAGCCGAGCAGGGCGAATTGGCTCATGACGTCCGTCAAAGGATCGAAGCGCTCGAAGGCGACGGCAAGACGGTGGTCGTGGTCAGCGAGGGCAAGCGGCCTCTGGGTTTGATTGCCCTACGCGACGAGCCTCGTCCCGATGCGGAGGAAGGCCTCGCCAGGCTGCGCGCCCTCGGCGTCACTCCCGTGATGCTGACGGGCGACAACGCCCGTACCGCCGCGGCGATCTCCGCTACGCTCGGCATCGAGTACAAGGCCGAGCTGCTGCCGGACGCGAAGCTCGAAGCGATCGCGGCCTACAAGAGCCAGGCGCCGATTGCCATGGTCGGCGACGGCATCAATGACGCCCCTGCGCTGGCCGCCTCTTCCGTCGGCATCGCCATGGGTGGGGGCACCGATGTCGCGCTCGAGACGGCGGAGGCCGCTCTCCTGAAGAACCGACTGGTCGGCGTGGCCGAGCTCCTGTCGCTGTCCAGGGCGACCCTGGCCAACATCTGGCAAAACATCACCATCGCCCTGGGCTTGAAGGGCGTCTTCCTATTGACGACCCTGCTTGGGGCCACGCCGCTCTGGATGGCGATCCTTGCCGATACCGGCGCGACAGTGCTCGTCACCGCCAATGCGTTGCGCCTGTTGCGCCAGACCGCGCCGTCTGACGACTTGAAGCAATAGAGGGTAGCAATTTCCTACCAACCGCGGCTCGAACCTCGCTGCCCAGAGGGACCTTCCACGCCGAGGTTCGAACTCGGTTCATGGAAACGTCATGAGTCAAGCCGACGTGGACGATTGGCCTCCCAAAGCTCCCGGTCCACGCTGAGCAGCAACCGGTAACCCTCCCTGGACATCCATCTCGCCCGGGCAAGATGGCTTGCCCAGGTTCGCCTCGCGCCATTTTCGTCTTTAGCCGGATCAAGCCCCAGAACGATTCTGGCCACTTCCTCCCGATCAGCGCCCTCGTTGTCTGCATCGAGAAGGCGAAGATAGGTGATCGAATGCCGGATGTCGTAGGCCGTCAGTTCTGCAACGTCTGGAGCGGATTCGGCGACAGTGGGTGTCTCGCACATACCCAAAACGTAGGGAGCCAAGGCTCAGCCGGGAGTCCCACGAGCGCACCGCATCATCCCGTCGACTGCAACGCCCGTTGCGGTGCCCGCAAGGCATCCGAGCGCTTGGCGCCTCCTGATCGAGCTAATGCACCTGACGCATCGCTCCTGAGCGCCCGGTGAGCTTGGGAAGCCGGTAGCTTGCCGTCGCCACTGTGCCTCATGACGGACTGGACGTCTGAATGACTCGAACGGAGGGGCGCACGCGTCGCCGCTTCTCTGGGCACCGTCCTATTCCCTCGCTGCAGTAGCCGAATTCCGCACAAGCCCTGGGCGGCACTTTCCAGACCGCCGTGCTGTCCCTTCTTATGCGGGAAGGCCGTTCGGCCTGGGACAAGGAGAATGGGAAATAAGTCCGGAAGGCCTTCGACCGAGACCACGGAGTTCGTGGCGGGTGACAAGATCCCAGCGACAAACTCGCGTGTCGACAATGCAGTCCGACGCCTCGCCCGGCTCCTTGGTCGCCAGATGGCCCGCGAAGCCTTCGAACGCAGGCGGGCGAAGGCTTCCCCACGAACGAAGCCCATAGCCAGCCGCTCCACGCTCAGCTCAAGAGACTGATCCGATCGGCCGTGTCGGCACAAATGTCTTGATCCCATAATGGGACCGCGCTACAAGGAGGCCTGATGAGGATCATTGCCCGCCGCACCTTGCGGGAGTTTGTCGAAAGCCTGGCCGGGCGGAAGGATCAACGGGCCGCAAAAGCCGCCCTCGATGCCTGGTTCGACGAAGTCAGCAAGGCGGTCTGGACAAGTTCTGCTGATGTGAAGAGGCTCTATGCCACGGCAAGCATCGTCAGCGCCGAGCGGATCATCTTCAACATCAAGGGCAATGACTATCGGCTTGTCGTGTCGGTGGATTTCGAGAAGAGCATCGTCTGGATAAAATGGATCGGGACGCACAAGGCATACGACAGGATTGACGTGACGGAGGTTGAGCATGGCGAGTGAGCTGAAGCCGATCCGCACTAGGAAGGACTACGAGGCGGCACTGGCCGAGGTCGAGCGCCTGTGGGGCGCCAAGAGCGGCACGCCAAGAGGCGACCGGCTCGACATATTGGCGACGTTGATCGAGGCCTATGAGGCGAAGCACTATCCGATGGACCCGCCCGATCCGATCGAGGCGATCCTGTTTCGCATGGAGCAGCAAGGCCTGTCGCGGAAGGATCTCGAGCCGATGATCGGCGCCCGCAACCGTGTCGCCGAAGTGCTGAACCGCAAGCGCGGCCTGTCGATCGAGATGATCCGCCAACTGCACAAGAAGCTCGGCATCTCAGCCGAGGTCTTGATCCGGCCGACTGGCCATAAGGAAGCGGCCTGAGGAGACTTACGCTCGGCGCACGCCGAGCAACCGGAGATCTTCCATGACCCGTGTTGCGCTTTACGCCCGATATTCGTCCGACAGTCAGCGCGAAGCCTCCATCGAGGACCAGTTCCGCATCTGCCGCGAGCAGGCGAAGCGCGAGAACTGGAAAGTCGTCGCGGCTTACAAGGACGCCGGCATCTCCGGCGCGAGCATGATCCTTCGACCGGGCATCCAGACTCTCCTGCAAGATGCACAGCGCGGCCAGTTCGACATCGTGCTGGCGGAAGCGCTCGATCGCATCAGCCGTGATCAAGCCGACGTCGCGACGTTGTTCAAGCATCTGCGCTTCGCCGGCGTCCCCATCGTCACCCTGGCCGAAGGAGAGATCAGCGAGCTGCATGTCGGCCTGAAGGGCACGATGAACGCTCTCTTGCTCAAGGACCTTGCCGCGAAGACGCATCGCGGCCTCCGCGGCCGCGTCGAGCAGGGCAAGGCCGGCGGTGGCCTTTGCTACGGCTATCGCGTGGTGAAGAAGCTGGATGCGAGCGGTGAGCCGATCCGCGGCGACCGCGAGATCGATGAGGCGCAGGCCGTCGTCGTGCGGCGTATCTTCGAGCAGTTCGCATCCGGCGTCGGCCCGCGCGCGATCGCAAAGGCGCTGAATGCCGAGGGCATCGTGGGTCCCGACGGCAGCCTGTGGAATGACACGACGATCCGTGGGCATGTGAAGCGCGGCACCGGCATCATAAACAACGAGCTCTACGTCGGCCGGCTGGTCTGGAACCGGCAGCGATACGTCAAGGATCCCAGCACCGGCCGGCGGGTATCGCGCATGAACCCGGAAACGGAATGGATCGTGACCGAGGTGCCGGAACTCCGGATCATCGACGATGAGGCCTGGCGGTCCGTGAAGGCGCGCCAGCGGGAGGTCGCCGACAAGTACGCCAACGTCATCGAGGCGGTACGCGAGGCCCACTCGAACCGCCTGAATGGCTTGCACCGGCCCAAGGCGCTGTTTTCCGGGCTGATCTATTGCGGGGTCTGTGGGGGTCCCTACTCGTTGCGCGGCCAGGACCGCTATGCCTGCTCGGCCCACGTGGCCAATGGCTCCTGCACCAACAGCCGGACGATCGCGCGCACCAACCTTGAGGAACGGGTGCTCGCCGGTCTCAAGGACCGGATGATGGCGCCGGAGATGGCGGCCGAAGCGATGCGCGCCTACGCCGAGGAAACGAACCGGCTCAACCGGGAGCGGCGGGCCAATGGCGACGGCTGGCGCATGGAGCTGGCCAAGGCCGAGAAGGCGATCGCCGCAATGATCGCGGCAATCGAAGAAGGCCTCTATCAGCCGTCGATGAAGGCACGCATGGAAGATCTGGAACGCCAGAAGGCGGACCTGATCGCGCGCCTGGCCGAGGTGCCCGCAGACGTACCGGACATTCTGCCGAACGTGTCAGGTGTGTATCGAAAGAAGGTCCAACGGCTGGCGGCCGCGCTCAACAACCCGAAGGATCGGTCCGAGGCGGCCGAAGCGATTCGCGGCTTGATCGAGAAGATCACGCTGCGGCCAGGTCCCGCCCGGGGCGAGATCGACGCGACCTTGCACGGCGACCTGGGCACGATCCTGAGCTGGATCGAAGCGCAAGCTATTGGCACAAAAGGAAAAACCGACATCCCCTCAGCGGAAGCCGCGGGAATGTCGGTCTCGGTGGTTGCGGGGGCAGGATTTGAACCTACGACCTTCAGGTTATGAGCCTGACGAGCTACCGGGCTGCTCCACCCCGCGTCAAATCCGGGCGCGCTCGGGCCGCCGTTCATCGGAACGTCCTGTGCGCTTGGAAGACCTGGCAGCGACCTACTCTCCCGTGTCTTGAGACACAGTACCATCGGCGCTGAGGGTTTTCACGGCCGAGTTCGGAATGGGATCGGGTGTTCACCCCTCGCTACAACCACCAGGTCGTCGAAACGCACAGGAAGAGGTCTTGTCGTGCGGGCAAATGCCCTCGGGCAATCGCGGCCGGCAGCGGACGTCGACCGCTGCACGGAACGATGAGATCAAGCCGATCGAGCTATTAGTACCGCTAAGCTGAATGCATCGCTGCACTTGCACATGCGGCCTATCAACGTGGTCGTCTTCCACGGCTCTCGGCGAGACCTAGTTTCGAGGCGGGTTTCACGCTTAGATGCTTTCAGCGTTTATCCCTTCAGTACATAGCTACCCAGCGCTGCGACTGGCGTCACAACTGGTACACCAGAGGTACGTCCATCCCGGTCCTCTCGTACTAAGGACGGCTCCTCTCAAGTCTCGAACACCCACAGCAGATAGGGACCAAACTGTCTCACGACGTTTTGAACCCAACTCACGTACCACTTTAATCGGCGAACAGCCGAACCCTTGGGACCTGCTCCAGCCCCAGGATGTGATGAGTCGACATCGAGGTGCCAAACACCACCGTCGCTGTGGACGCTTGGGTGGTATCAGCCTGTTATCCCCGGCGTACCTTTTATTCGTTGAGCGATGGCCCACTCACGCGGAACCACCGGATCACTATGGCCGACTTTCGTCCCTGCTCGACTTGTCAGTCTCGCAGTCAGGCGGGCTTGTGCCATTGCACTCAGCAGCCGATTTCCGACCGGCCTGAGCCCACCATCGCGCGCCTCCGTTACTCTTTGGGAGGCGACCGCCCCAGTCAAACTACCCACCATGCAGGGTCCCGGATCGGGATGACCGACCGCGGTTAGACATCAAACAACAAAAGGGCGGTATTTCAAGGGTGCCTCCACACCAGCTGGCGCCGATGCTTCTAAGGCTCCCGCCTATCCTACACATCCATTCTCTAATGCCACTGCAAAGTTGTAGTAAAGGTGCACGGGGTCTTTCCGTCTAACTGCGGGTACCCCGCATCTTCACGGGGAATTCAATTTCGCCGAGCCGGTGTTGGAGACAGCGGGGAAGTCGTTACGCCATTCGTGCAGGTCGGAACTTACCCGACAAGGAATTTCGCTACCTTAGGACCGTTATAGTTACGGCCGCCGTTTACCGGGGCTTCGATTCAAGGCGTGAACCTCTCCTCTTAACCTTCCGGCACCGGGCAGGCGTCAGACCCTATACTTCGCCTCACGGCTTAGCAGAGCCCTGTGTTTTTGTTAAACAGTCGCCACCCCCTGGTCTGTGCCCCTCCGTCGTGACCGACGGAGGCCCCCTTATCCCGAAGTTACGGGGGTAAATTGCCTAGTTCCTTCAACACCGTTCCCTCAAGCGCCTTGGTATACTCTACCAGTCCACCTGTGTCGGTTTAGGGTACGGTCTATATGCTGGAGCTGTTTCCTGGAACCCCTCGGCCGCCCTGGCATTCGCCAACGAGCCAGGACCACTGTCGGGATCCGTCACTTCCAGCAGGCCCACGAATATTCACGTGGTTCCCATCGGTTACGGCTGTCGCCCTCACCTTAGGGGCCGGCTAACCCTGCGCGGATTGACCTTGCGCAGGAACCCTTGGACTTACGGCGGAAGCGTCTCTCACGCTTCTTATCGCTACTCATGTCAGCATTCTCGCTTCCGATACCTCCAGGAGCCCTCACGGGTCTCCCTTCTCAGGCTTACGGAACGCTCCGCTACCACTCTTTCGAGTCCGCAGCTTCGGTGCATGGCTTGAGCCCCGGTACATCTTCGGCGCAGGCTGGCTTGCTTAGACCAGTGAGCTATTACGCTTTCTTTAAAGGATGGCTGCTTCTAAGCCAACCTCCTGGTTGTTTTGGCCTTCCCACATCCTTTCCCACTTAGCCATGACTTGGGGACCTTAGCTGGCGGTCTGGGCTGTTTCCCTCTCGACGACGGACCTTAGCACCCGCCGTCTGTCTGCCGTGCTGCACTCGCCGGTATTCGGAGTTTGGTTAGGTTTGGTAAGACTTTGGATCCCCCTAGCCCATCCAGTGCTCTACCCCCGACGGTAATCACACGACGCACTACCTAAATAGTTTTCGCGGAGAACCAGCTATTTCCGAGTTTGGTTGGCCTTTCACCCCTAATCACAGGTCATCCGATACCTTTGCAACGGTAACCGGTTCGGTCCTCCAGCGCGCGTTACCACGCCTTCAACCTGCCCATGACTAGATCACCCGGTTTCGGGTCTACTCCGTGCAACTAAGCGCCCTATTCAGACTCGCTTTCGCTGCGCCTACGCCTATCGGCTTAAGCTTGCTGCACAGAGTAAGTCGCTGACCCATTATACAAAAGGTACGCCGTCAGGCTCGCGCCCTCCGACTGTTTGTAGGCGTTCGGTTTCAGGTCTCTTTCACTCCCCTTGTCGGGGTGCTTTTCACCTTTCCCTCACGGTACTTGTTCACTATCGGTCACTGAGGAGTACTTAGGCTTGGAGGGTGATCCCCCCACGTTCAGACAGGATTTCACGTGTCCCGCCCTACTCGAGGATACAACCGCTTTCTACCCGTACGGGGCTATCACCCGCTATGGCCGCCCTTTCCAGAGCGTTCCGGTTCTTACGATCGTACCACTGGCCTGGTCCGCGTTCGCTCGCCACTACTAACGGAGTCTCGGTTGATGTCCTTTCCTCCAGGTACTGAGATGTTTCAGTTCCCCGGGTTCGCCTCGTCGACCTATGGATTCAGTCGACGATCATCCTGATGGATGGGGTTTCCCCATTCGGATATCTTCGGATCAATGTGTGCTGGCAACTCCCCGAAGCTTTTCGCAGCCTGCCACGTCCTTCTTCGCCTCTCAGTGCCAAGGCATCCGCCAAACGCCCTTGTTGTGCTTGATCTCACAACGTCTTGTCAGCGAAGTGACAATCTCTCGATCGCCACCTCGGCTCGTTCCGTGCAGGGGACGAACCCCACAACAAAACGGCCGCGTTTACCCTTCCTTCCACCCTGCCTAGGCGACAGAGCGAGGAAATCTAGACTTTAAGACCTCTTCCGATGAACGATGTCAGAGAACGAAGCTCCCCTCCCGGGAAGCTATTCGCGTTCCATGCGATGATGGTGGAGGCAGACGGGATCGAACCGACGACCTCCTGCTTGCAAAGCAGGCGCTCTCCCAACTGAGCTATGCCCCCGGATCCTTCGCTTGCGCTCAGGACAAGGCTTCGGTCGGCGCGACCTCACTTCATCCGCCAATTCGGCCACTGCGGCGCGAACCGGCTGTACCCGAAGGAAGAGCCGATCGCGCGAAAGGTGGTGGGCCAGGGAGGATTTGAACCTCCGACCTCACGCTTATCAAGCGCGCGCTCTAACCAGCTGAGCTACTAGCCCGTTTCCGGGCAGACGAAGCGACGGCCACCCGACGCCCATCTTCCTAAAGAGGACGACCAGGCTCCGTCTCGCCAAGTACCATCATAGGAAAGGGATGCGACAGCGGCGGCGACCACGGTTGAGAGACCGCGGCTCCAGAATGTTAAGTCAGACTGGAATTGCTTCCGGTCTTCCTTAGAAAGGAGGTGATCCAGCCGCAGGTTCCCCTACGGCTACCTTGTTACGACTTCGCCCCAGTCATTGATCCTACCGTGGCCGGCTGCCTCCTTGCGGTTAGCGCACCGTCTTCGGGTAGAACCAACTCCCATGGCGTGACGGGCGGTGTGTACAAGGCCCGGGAACGTATTCACCGCGGCATGCTGATCCGCGATTACTAGCGATTCCACCTTCATGCACTCGAGTTGCAGAGTGCAATCCGAACTGGGACGGCTTTTTGGGATCGGCTCCGGCTCGCACCTTCGCTTCCCATTGTCACCGCCATTGTAGCACGTGTGTAGCCCAGCCCGTAAGGGCCATGAGGACTTGACGTCATCCCCACCTTCCTCCGGCTTGTCACCGGCAGTTTCTCCAAAGTGCCCAGCTTAACCTGATGGCAACTGGAGACGAGGGTTGCGCTCGTTGCGGGACTTAACCCAACATCTCACGACACGAGCTGACGACAGCCATGCAGCACCTGTGCGGACTCCGGCCGAACCGAAGGGACCGTCTCTGGTCCCGGCGAGTCCCATGTCAAGGGCTGGTAAGGTTCTGCGCGTTGCGTCGAATTGAACCACATGCTCCACCGCTTGTGCGGGCCCCCGTCAATTCCTTTGAGTTTCAACCTTGCGGCCGTACTCCCCAGGCGGGGTGCTTAACGCGTTAGCTGCGACACTGACGAGCAAGCCCGCCAACGTCTAGCACCCATCGTTTACGGCGTGGACTACCAGGGTATCTAATCCTGTTTGCTCCCCACGCTTTCGAGTCTTAGTGTCAGTAACCGTCCAGATAGCCGCCTTCGCCACTGGTGTTCTTCCCAATCTCTACGTATTTCACCACTACACTGGGAATTCCACTATCCTCTCCGGTCCTCTAGTCCTCCAGTCCTGAATGCATTTCTTGAGTTGAGCTCAAGGCTTTCACATCCAACTTGGAAAACCACCTACACTCGCTTTACGCCCAGTAATTCCGAACAACGCTAGCCCCCTTCGTCTTACCGCGGCTGCTGGCACGAAGTTAGCCGGGGCTTATTCTGCGGGTACCGTCATCATCGTCCCCGCCAAAAGAGCTTTACAACCCGAAGGCCTTCATCACTCACGCGGCATGGCTGGATCAGGGTTGCCCCCATTGTCCAATATTCCCCACTGCTGCCTCCCGTAGGAGTCTGGGCCGTGTCTCAGTCCCAGTGTGGCTGATCGTCCTCTCAGACCAGCTAACGATCGTCGCCTTGGTGAGCCATTACCTCACCAACTAGCTAATCGTACGCGGACTCATCTTTTGGCGATAAATCTTTATCCCGCAGGAACCATCCGGTATTAGCCCCAGTTTCCCGGGGTTATTCCGAACCAAAAGGCAGATATCCACGCGTTACTCACCCGTGCGCCACTCGTGCATTGCTGCACGCGTTCGACTTGCATGTGTTAAGCCTGCCGCCAGCGTTCGTTCTGAGCCAGGATCAAACTCTCAAGTTTAACGTGCTCCTCCAAAAGAGGAGCGAGATCCCGTCACTAGATTACTACGTCCGGCTCGCGCCGGACCTCGAACTAGCGACGGCAGAAGCATTCGCACCCATGGTGCAAACGCCCGCCGCCGCTGGCGTATCCCTTTCCAAACAGACGATGCATAGAGCGCACGACCCTGAGGCCGAGTCCCTTGGCCGAGGGGGTACCGCTTGGGTCGAAGAACCCTTCGCCGCAATTACGCGCGACGTTTTCGGTACGCCCCGTTCGCCGTGGGAGCCGCGCTTATATGGGGGGCTTTTCCGGGTGTCAAACCGAAAATTGCAAGCGTCTTACGGACCGTCCGGAGGGCTCAAGAACGCCATCGAACCTATTGTGCCATTGCACAGAATCGGCTGTTCAGTCATCAATAGGTAGCGGTTCCCCTTTATCCTCGAATGAGGATAGATTCGCCACCACGATAGCCAAACCCAAGCCCGAGGCCCGGCTCACCGGGTCCAAATAGGTCAGTGGTCATGACGGAATCCCCCTCTCCGTCGGACCAGCCGATGAACCCAGGGAGCTTGGCTTCCTGGGCGTTTCGGCAGGTCCTGTTCGCGCTCGGAGCGGTCGCTTTGGCCGCCGGCGGCTACGCATTTTTTCACCGCGGCGCCGCACCGCTCCCCGCGAATCCGGGTCCTCTTGCCAATAATGCACCGCCAAGCCCGGGCCCCGTACCGCCGTCCGTTCCGATCCAGTCTCCGCCTCAACCTTCCGCTCAGTCCCAGGCTCAAGCCCCGTCACCGGCGCCTCCGCCGGCTGCCATTCGGCTGCCGGCTCCCGATCCCGCTCCGCCGCCTCTCAAGCCCGACGAACTGTCGGGCTTCCGCCTGAAGCCGCCGGAACCGCCGGCCGAGCCCGATCCCCCGGCGAGCGAGCGGTACGAGCTCAGCCTGCGCCTTGAACGCGGCGACACGGTCGAGAAGATGCTGGCCGACATCGACGTGCCGGAGGGCGAGCGCAAGCAGATCGCGCAAAAGCTCCAGGGCCTGCTCAAGAAGCAGCGGCTTGCCGTCGGGGAATCGATTCAACTGCTGATGCAAACCCTGCCCGAGCGGCCCGACGCCCCGCGCGTGCTGACGCTCTCTGTACGGCCGCAACCCGAGCGTGAGTACATCATCACGCGACAGGACGACGGCAGCTACGACGCCGACGAAAAAACCTACAAGGTCAGCCCGCGCATCGTCCGCATCGAGGGCCACCGCAACGGCCCTGTTGTGCAAAGCGGGGTCAAGGCGGGCGTTCCGTCCGCGGCAATGAACGAGTTCGTGCGCGCCCTCGCCTACGAGATCGACTTCCAGCGCGAGATCAAAGAGGGCCAGAAATTCACCGTGCTGCTCGAGCAGCTCGTCACCTCGGATGGTCATGTCACCCATCCGGGCCGTCTGCTGGCCGGCGAATGGCGCCTGTTGAAGCGCACCGTGACGGTGATCCGTTTCCGCCCGCAGGGTGGCGCCGAGGGATTCTTCAACCCGCAAGGCGAGAGCGTCGTGCGTTCCTTCCTGCGTACACCGATGGACACCTCGCGTGTGACGTCGGGCTTCGGCATGCGCGAACACCCGATCCTGGGCTTCAGCGCCATGCATGCCGGCGTCGACTTCGCCGCTGCCAGCGGCACGCCGATCCTGGCGGCCGGCAACGGCAAGGTGGTGATGGCCGGTCCCAATGGCGGCTACGGCAACTACGTGAAGTTGCAGCACACCCACGACGTTGCGACGGCCTACGCCCACATGTCGCGCGTCGGACCAGGCATCAAGCCGGGCGCCATCGTGCGCCAGGGCCAAGTGATCGGCTTCGTCGGGTCGACCGGCCTGTCGACCGGCCCGCATCTGCACTACGAGTTCCTGCGCGGCGGCAAGCACGTCAATCCGCTGGCGCAGAAATTCGCCATGCGCGCCATGGTTGCAGGCAAGGATGCCAACCGCTTCCAGGTGCTGGCGCGCCAATACCTCACCCAGATGAAGAACGCGCCGATGGCGGCCGATCTCAAGCCGAAACCCAAACCGGCGAACGCTCAGGTCGCCAAGGGCGGCTAGAGCACGCTTCTCTTCGATCATGTTCTGCGACACTGCAGGCGGCGCCACCAACAAGCCGTGCACCGTCGTCGAATAGCGTGCAGGACGCGAACATCGCCGCCGCGCTTGCGACGACATCGATCCGGTCATCCCGAGCGCGGCGCGGCATCTTGTGAATTTGCCCGGCCCACGAGCCGCGGGCTCGTGGGCCGGGCTTTGAGCTCCGTCAGTCGGCCGCTTCGCTCAGCACGCGCTGACCGCCGACGACCAGCTCGCCGTTCTCGACCGTGACCTTGACGGTTTCGCCGTCGTTGACGCGGCCTTCGAGGATCAGCGTCGCCAGCGGATTCTGCAGGCTGCGCTGGATCACCCGCTTGAGCGGCCGGGCACCGTACACCGGATCGTAGCCGCGGTTGGCCAGCCACTGCAGCGCCTTGCTGTCGAACGACAGCTCGATCTTGCGATCGGCCAGCAGCTTGCGCAGGCGGCCGAGCTGGATCTCAACGATGTCGGCCATATGCGCCCGGCTCAGCCGGTTGAACAGCAGGATCTCGTCGAGCCGGTTGAGGAACTCCGGCCGGAAGGCACGGCGCACCTCATCCATCACCTGCTCGCGCACCGTCTCGGCCGACTCGCCGTCGCGCAGCGCCGCGAGATGCGAGCTGCCCAGGTTGGACGTCAGCACGATCAGCGTGTTCTTGAAGTCGACCGTGCGGCCCTGACCGTCGGTCAGGCGACCGTCGTCGAGCACCTGCAACAGGACGTTGAACACGTCCGGGTGCGCCTTCTCGACCTCGTCGAACAGGATCACCTGGTACGGCCGGCGACGCACCGCCTCGGTCAGCACGCCGCCTTCGTCGTAGCCGACATAGCCGGGCGGCGCGCCGATCAGGCGGCTGACCGCATGCTTCTCCATGAACTCGCTCATGTCGATGCGCACCATCGCCTGGTCGTCGTCGAACAGGAACTCGGCGATCGCCTTGGTGAGCTCGGTCTTGCCGACGCCGGTCGGTCCCAGGAACAGGAACGAGCCGATCGGCCGGTTGGGATCCTGCAAGCCGGCGCGCGCGCGGCGCACCGCGTCGGCCACCGCCCGCACGGCCTCGTCCTGGCCGACCACGCGCTTGTGGATCTGCTCCTCCATGCGCAAGAGCTTGGCGCGCTCGCCCTCTAGCATCTTGTCGACCGGCACGCCGGTCCAACGCGACACCACGGCCGCGATGTCCTCGGGCGTGACCTCTTCCTTCACGCCCTTGCCGCCCTGCACGGCATGGCCCTCGGCCTCCTTGAGCTTCTTCTCGAGGTCCGGGATCACGCCGTAGGCGATCTCACCCGCCTTCGCAAGCTCGCCACGGCGCTGCGCGATCTCGAGCTCGGAGCGCGCCTTGTCGAGCTGCTCCTTGAGCTTCTGCGAATCGGCGAGCTTGTCCTTGGCCGACTTCCACTGCGCCGTCAGCTCGGCCGACTTCTCCTCGAGCCCCGACAGCTCCTTCTCCAGACGGGACAGCCGGTCGCGCGAGGCGTCATCGCTTTCCTTCTTGAGCGCCTCCCGCTCGATCTTGAGCTGGATGATGCGCCGGTCGAGCTCGTCGAGCGCCTCGGGCTTGCTGTCGACCTGCATGCGAATGCGGCTCGCCGCCTCGTCCATCAGGTCGATCGCCTTGTCGGGCAGGAACCGATCGGTGATGTAGCGGTTCGACAGCGTCGCCGCCGCCACGATCGCGGCGTCGGCGATGCGCACGCCATGGTGCAGCTCGTACTTCTCCTTCAACCCGCGCAGGATCGAGATCGTGTCCTCGACCGTCGGCTCGGCGACGAACACCGGCTGGAACCGGCGCGCCAGGGCGGCATCCTTCTCGATGTGCTTGCGATACTCGTCGAGCGTCGTGGCACCCACGCAATGCAGCTCGCCGCGCGCCAGCGCGGGCTTCAGCATGTTGGAGGCGTCCATCGCGCCATCGGCCTTGCCGGCGCCGATCAGCGTGTGCAACTCGTCGATGAAGACGATGATGTCGCCTTCGGCCGCGGCGATCTCCGACAGCACGGCCTTCAGCCGCTCCTCGAACTCGCCGCGATACTTGGCACCGGCGACCATGGCGCCGAGATCGAGCGACATCAGCTTCTTGTTCTTGAGCGACTCCGGCACATCGTCGTTGACGATGCGCAACGCCAAGCCTTCGGCGATGGCGGTCTTGCCGACGCCGGGCTCGCCGATCAGCACGGGGTTGTTCTTGGTGCGCCGGCTGAGCACCTGGATGGTGCGGCGGATCTCCTCGTCACGGCCGATCACCGGATCGAGCTTGCCCTCACGTGCCACCTGGGTGAGGTCGCGGGCGTATTTCTTCAGCGCCTCGTAGCTGTCCTCGGCCGACGCCGAATCGGCGGTGCGGCCCTTGCGCAGCTCCTGGATGGCCTTCTCGAGCGCTTGCGGCTTGACGTTGCCCTTGACCAGCGCATCGGCCGCGTCGGTGCCCTTGGCGAGGGCCAGCGCCATCAGCATGCGTTCAACGGTGACGAACGAATCGCCGGCCTTCTCGGAGATCGCCTCGGCCTGGTCGAAGACCCGCGCGGTCTCGGGCGCCATGTAGACCTGACCGGCGCCGCCACCCTCGACCTTGGGCTGCTTGGCGAGGCTCGCTTCGACCGCGTGGTGAACCGCGCGCGAATCGCCGCCGGCCGACTGGATCAAGTTGGCCGCGAGGCCCTCGGGATCGTCGAGCAGGACTTTCAGAACGTGGTCGGGAACGAGCCGCTGGTGACCTTCACGCAGCGCCAGCATCTGCGCGCTCTGCAGAAAGCCCCGCATGCGCTCGGTGTACTTCTCTTGATTCATCTCTCTACCCTTTCTTTTCACGCCCCCGTCGTGCGGCGGGCGAAAGAGCGGACCCTCTGAGAGGCATCCTGCCCGGCGATATGGGGAGGCCCTTGACTTACCTCAAGACCTCAATCGCGGTGCGGCTTTCAGTTGTCGCCATGATCGGCTATGAACCCCGGCCTGAGCCAACGATCGCCCAGGCAAGGGAGCTATCCATGTCCGGCGGACACGGTCACGTCGACGGTTCGAACAAGAAGATTGCGCTGCTGGTTGCCGTGCTGGCGGCCTTTCTGGCGGTCTCGGAAATGGGCGGAAAGAGCTCCCAGACCGAAGTGCTTACCGAGCACGTCGAGGCCACGAACATGTGGACGTTCTTCCAGGCCAAGACGGTTCGTCAGACCGTCGTCCGGACTGCAGCCGAGGAGCTGGACGCGCAGTTCAAGGATGCCGGCGCCATGCCGCCGGCGGTGAAGGCGCAGATCGAGCAGTGGCGGAAAACGGCCCAGCGCTACGACAGCGAGCCGGAAACCGGAGAAGGCCGCAAGGAATTGGCGACGCGAGCCAAGGCGCACGAGGCCAAGCGCGAGCACGCGCGCGGCGCCTATCACATGTTCGAGTACGCCTCGGCTGCCTTCCAGCTCGCCATTGTCCTGGCTGGCGCTGCGGCGTTGACCGCGGTCATGTGGCTGGCTATCGCCTCAGGCGGCCTAGGCCTGATCGGCATCGCTTTCACCGTTCTGGGCTTTGTAGCGCCGACCCTGATCCACCTCTAGGGCAGGGCGTCGCCAAGCGACGCCGCCGTCTGCCCGCCTTCCGTTATGGATCGCCCGCCGCGGCTCAGCCGCGACGGCCCGCTGCCGGGGTGAATTCCGGTACGTCGGGTTGATCTTCCGAAGCCGGGTCATTGGCCGACGGGGCATTGCGGCCATTCTGCAGGAAAGCCACGCCGCCGAGGCCGGGCTCGCTTTCGCTGTTGTCCGCGCGATCGGGGTGGCGCTCATCCTGGCCATGCCCATTGCCATTGGCCTGCTGCGCCTGGCCGCCCGGCTGACCCTGCTGCTGAGGGTTCCCCTGGCCGTCCTCGCCGCCGGCGCCGTCGCCCCAACCCTGGTTGTTGCGCTGGCCGAACCCACCCATCGTCTGGATCACGCGGAAATAGTGATCAGCGTACTGCCAGTACGCTTCCGCCATGATTCGATCCCCCGACGCTGCCGCCTCGCGCGCCAGCGCCTGATATTTGTCGAACACTTGATGGGCGTTGCCGCGAACCCTGACATCGGGACCGCTGCTGTCGAAGATCTGGTTACGATTGGGCGGGCGGTTGGGGTTGTGATGCTGCTTGTGATGATGACCGCCGCCACCGCCGCCGCCACCACTGCGACCGCCGCGCGACCGCTGACGATTGTTTGGTCTCATAAACCTAAGGCCAATCTACATGCCGGACGGTTGTTGTTGTTCGCGACCCTCTGCCCTTCCCGGGCGCCGTCACGGCTGACATTCAGAGGGATTAATGCCCAAGGCCATCACTCGGCCCAGGCCAAGCCCCCCCAAGGGGCAATCCAGAACGTAGTCTCATTCGCCCTGATTGCCAACCTTTTATTGCTGGGCGGACACCACCCGCTCGATGCCTGCCAGATCCTTCCAGGAAGTCCCGACGGCGAGACCTGCAGCTCCGAAAATCTTCGATATTTCAGGTGCTTGGCCCTCCCCTCCCTCGACGAGCAAACGGCCGCCCGGAGCGATCAGGGAGGACGCTGATGCGGCAATTCTGCGGTAGGCGGCAAGGCCGTCCGGGCCGCCGTCGAGCGCTTCCCGCGGCTCGAAGCGGGCGACCTCGGGCATGAGCCGGTCGATGGCCTCAGCCTCGATATAGGGCGGATTGGACACCACCAGGTCGAATGGCCCTGCGAGCGCCTCTTCCCAACCAGGCAATCGCCAGTCGCCGAGGACCAGCCGCACCCGCTCGGCGACACCCAGGGCCTGGGCATTACGTCGGGCAACAGCCAAGGCCGCTTCCGACAGGTCCAGGCCTGTGCCCATTGCGTCGGGATACTCGCGCAACAACGTGAGCAACAGGCAGCCCGACCCGACCCCGAGATCGAGCAGGCGCCACGGGCGCGTGCGCTCCGGCATCAGCGACAGGGCAGCCTCGATCACGGTCTCGCTGTCGGGCCGCGGCACCAGCACCGCCGGCGATACCTGGAAGGGAAGACCCCAGAACTCGCGCTCGCCCAGGATGTAGGCCATGGGCTCGCGGCGGATGCGACGAGCGGTCAGTTCGCGCAGGCCGGCAACAGCCGGCGCGGGAGCAGCGTCGGCGCCGCGCGCCACCAGCTGCTCGACCGACAGGCCGGCCGCCCGGGCGAGCAGGAGTCGGGCCTCGAAGCGCACATTGTCGATGCCCGCGGCGCTGAGCGCGGTCGCCGTATCGCGCAGCAGGGTGTCGTAGGTCGCCGTCAGGCTGCCAGCTCCGCCAGCCGACCCGCCTCGTCGTCGGCGATCAGGGCATCGATGATCTCGTCGATCCCGCGACCCTCCATCACCTCGGCGAGGTTGTAGAGCGTCAGGTTGATGCGATGGTCGGTCACCCGGCTCTGCGGAAAATTGTAGGTCCGGATGCGCTCGCTGCGATCGCCGCTGCCGACCTGACCTTTGCGGTCGGCGGCGCGCGCCGAATCGCGGCGCTGGCGCTCGGCGTCGTAGAGCCGGGCGCGCAGGATCTTCATCGCCTTGGCCTTGTTCTTGTGCTGGCTCTTCTCGTCCTGCTGGCTGACCACGACGCCGGTCGGAAGGTGGGTGATGCGCACCGCCGAGTCGGTGGTGTTGACCGACTGCCCGCCCGGACCGGAGGCGCGAAAGACGTCGATGCGCAGGTCCTTCTCGTCGATCCTGATGTCGAAATCCTCGGCCTCGGGCAGCACGGCGACGGTCGCTGCCGAGGTGTGTATGCGGCCCGACGCCTCGGTCGCCGGCACGCGCTGCACGCGATGGACACCCGATTCGAACTTCAGGCGGGCGAACACCCCGCGCCCCGACACCGTGGCGATCGCCTCCTTGTAGCCGCCGATGCCGGTGTCGGCGAGCTCCATGACCTCGAAACGCCAGCCGCGCTCGGCGGCATAGCGCTGATACATCCGGAAAAGATCGGCGGCGAACAAGGCCGCCTCCTCGCCGCCCGTGCCGGCCCTGATCTCGAGGATGGCGTTCTTCTCGTCCGCAGCGTCCTTGGGCAGCAGCATGCGTTTGACGCTGCGCTCCAGCTCGGGCAGCCGCTTCTTGAGCGTTACCGCCTCCTCTTCCGCCATTGCCTTCATGTCGGGATCGGCTGCCATGGCCTCGACGTCCTCGAGCTCGCGCTCGGCCGTGCGCCAGGCCCCGATCGCCTCGACCAGCGGCCCGAGATCGGCATACTCCTTCGACGCCGCCACGAACTTCTGCGAATCGAGAGCGCCGCCCGACAGTGCCGCCTGCAGCTCGGCATAGCGGGCCGAGATCTGATCCAGTTTCTGCTGCAACGACACGACGACTCCTCAAGGCACTAAGGACACGAGACCAACGGATATATCCGTCTGCGGCAACCCACGCACCTCATGCTGAGGAGCGAGCCCAGCGAGCGCCTCGAAGCATGGGCGACAGACCGTGTCTGAGGTTCATCCTTAGAGACGCCGCGCTCAGCGCGGCTCCTCGGGATGAGGCATTACTGATCGCGGCAAACCATCGGACGTCTACCTCAATAAACTCACAAACTCTCAGCCTTTCAAGACACCGGTCAGGCCGTCCAGGGGAACTTCGCTCTGCTGACCGCTGTCGAGGTCCTTCAGCTGGGCGACGCTCTTGGCGAGCTCGTCGTCGCCGATGATCAGCACGGCGCGGGCATTGACCTTGTTGGCACGCTGCATGCGCCGCTTCATGTTGCCGCGATAGTCCTGCTCGACGGTAATGCCCTCGCGTCGCAGGCTGCGGGCGATGGCGAGCGCCTTGGCTTCCGCCGCCGGACCGAGCGGCGCCATCACGACAGGTCGTGGCTGCGGCGGCGGATCATTGCACAGCATCATCAGACGTTCGATGCCGCCCGCCCAGCCGATGCCCGCTGTCGGCGGGCCACCCAGCTCGGCGATCAGGCCGTCATAGCGTCCGCCGCCCAGAACGGTGCCCTGGGCGCCGATGTGGGTGGTGACGAACTCGAACGCCGTGTGCGTGTAGTAGTCGAGGCCGCGTACCAGCCCGACATCGATCTCGAAGGGCACGCCCGCCGCCGCGAGACCGTCCTGGACCGCAGCGAAGAAGTCCCGGCTCGCCTGGTTGAGATGGTCAGCGAAGCTCGGCGCGCCGCCATTGACCGCTTTGTCACCCTCGTCCTTGCTGTCGAGGATGCGCAAGGGATTGCGGCGCAGTCGGTCGCGCGACTCCTCGGACAGCCGGTCGGTATGGCCTGAATAGTAGTCTACCAGCACCTTGCGGTAGGCTGTCCGGCTCTCGGGATCGCCCAGTGAATTGATCTTGAGCGTGCAGCGTCCGAGGATATCGAGGCGATCGAGGATATCGGCGGCAACGCTGATCACCTCGATGTCGGCGCCCGGCTCGGGCGCGCCCAGCACCTCGAGGTCGATCTGGTGGAACTGGCGCTGGCGGCCCTTCTGCGGCCGCTCGTAGCGGAACATCGGACCGGCTGCGAAGATCTTCAGCGGCAGCTGCTGGCCGAGCTCGCCGTTCGACACGAAGGCGCGGCAGATGCCGGCAGTGTACTCGGGTCGCAGGGTCAGCGACTCGCCGCCACGATCCTCGAATGTGTACATTTCCTTGGAGACGACATCCGTCGTCTCGCCGATGCCGCGGGCGAACAGCTCGGTGAACTCGAAGATCGGCGTCGCCATCTCGCGGTAGCCGTACAGCCGTGCCACGTGGCGCGCGACATCGACCACATGGGCGAACCGCCGATAGTCGTCGGGAAGAAGGTCGTGCGTGCCACGCACGGGCTGAAGTTTCGACACTGCTCACACTCGCCTTGGGACGGCGTTCTTAGCCGCCGTGACCTGCCCTGAACAGCGCAAATCTCGACATCTGGCGTTCTTGCGTCGATATATATTCCCTCACGCTGGCAGGCTGCGAGGCCCTGGCGCCAACCGCCTGCTGCTCGCCATCAGGCGCCTGTCCCCCGCCTGTGCCTGCTTCATCATGCGACGGGTCGGCCTGCAGGCCATCGCGCGCGACACGGCTCTCTCGCATCCCTCCCCCGTCATTGGGCTAACTTGAGCACAGATGTTGCGCTGCGAGATGGTAACCATCAGCGATAGCGTAGAAGCGTTCGAGTCCGTCGCGCATAGTGATGGGGCCATTTGATTTGTCACTTTGGTATCCGGTCCATCCGCCGAGTCGAGCGATGATCCAGGCAGCGGCAGCGAGACTGTTGGGAGGAAAGGGATTTCGCTGTTTTGCGGTGCGCCCTTGTCTGGTGCTGAGCAAGGCGGCGATGACGATGAGCTGCTGAGATGAGAAGACGCGGCTTGCCGGGGCGGCTTGTTGGGGGGCGGAGCGAGCGGCGACGAGCTGCATGGTGATGGCAGCGGTGATGAGAGCGATGGCGGCGAGCTTTTCGAGAGCGTTGCCGTCCTCGAGGACGCTCTGTTCGAGGCGCAGGCCCTGTTGCTTGAGGGTTCGAAAGAGCTGCTCGATGTCCCACCGCCTGCGGTACCAGCCGATCACGGTGACGGCCTTTTCGAGGCTGTCGAGGCGATGGGTGGTCAAGAGGCGCCAGATGATGGGTGTCTGGCCGGGCGGCGGGTCGATCTCGCGGGCTTCGATGGCGAACAGGTCGATCTCGGGCGAGGCTTGGCGATCGGAGCACGATTTAGGGCGTCGAATGGTGAGCGGTCCGAAGCGGACGGCGATCGTGGCCTTTCGGGCGATGCGCTTCTTGCCTGGTCGGGCGGTCAGATCGAGCTCGAAGCGGTGGACCTCGTCGAAGCTGGCCAAGGTTTCGAACAATTTGCGGCCGTCGCCCAGGCTACGATTGCGACAGGCGCGGGTCAGCAGGTGGGTGTGTTGGTCGGGCAGGCGATCCCATTTCTCGTAGATGTCGGCCTCGCGGTCATCGACGACGGTGATCAGGGCGGCGTCGGCCAGGACGGCCTTGGCGCGGTCGGCTCCCTTGAGCCATCGATTGGACTCCTTGCACTCGATCGGCAGTTCTTTGTAGTTGGCGGCCTTGCCGGTGGTGCGGCGCCAGATCTGTGCGTCGACCAGGCCCAGGCATTCGCCGTTGTCGGCGTCGACAGCGAGCACCGGATGGATGAACAGCCCGACGTCGGTGCCATTGCCGACCGTGCCGAGCGAGTGCTTGCGGCGGCGTTGTGCTTGGTAGTTGACCTCGCTGGTGTCCTGGATTGCCAGCACGTGGCGCCGACCGCAGCGACGCCGGCGCCGAGGGGCGCGATGCGAGATCATTTCCTCCACCGTGACCTCCTTGTTCGACAGAAAGCGCAGGAACCTGACCTGTTCGGCCCGACCCTCGGTGAGCTTGCGTATACAGACAGTCTGTCGTTGGTGCATGCGCTCGAGCAGCAGGGCGCCATTGCGGGCCAGCCGGGCGTCGCCGAAATAACCGATCTCGCCGATCATGGTGATCCTCTTTGGGTTGAAGAGGATCGTCAGAGATCACATTGGCTCTGCTCGCTGCAACAGGGGGCTTCGAAGTGATTCGCCAGGCGATTCGAGGATTCTATTGTTGCTCTCGACAGTTGTATTGGATTCCAAAATTATAGGAGAAGCGTGCTCCTCAACACACACTCCCAACCTCCCCCCGTCTTCGTGCGGCGCAACATCTGTGCTGAAACTAGCCCGTCATTGGGGGAGGTGGCCCGGAGGGCCGGAGGGGGAAGGCCGCAATCGAGGGTCGTCCGATTCCGACGTCGTAAATCTCAAATCTCGACTGAGGCTTTCCCCCTCCGCCCCGTATGACGGGGCACCTCCCCCGGTTACGGGGGAGGAGAACGAGAGCGCTACTCGGCGGCAACCTTGTCGGCAGACGACTTCGCCGCCTCGATCTCGGCTGCCTTCCTCTCGATCATCGTCGCCAGATGCTCGACGATGTCGGCATCCTTGAGCCGATGATGCGGCACGCCCGCGACATAGACCTGATGCGTGCCGTTGCCGCCGCCGGTGAAGCCGATGTCGGTCTCGCGCGCCTCGCCCGGACCGTTCACCACGCAGCCGATCACCGACACGGTCATCGGCGTCGTGATGTGGGCAACGCGTTTCTCGAGCGCCTCGACAGTGCGGATCACGTCGTACTGCTGGCGCGCGCACGACGGGCAGGAGATGATGTTGACGCCGCGATGGCGCAGGTTGAGGGCTTTCAGGAGCTCGAAGCCGACTCGGACTTCCTCCTCCGGTTCGGCCGACAGGGAAACCCGGATCGTGTCGCCGATGCCGGCCCACAGGAGCGCGCCGAGACCGATCGACGATTTCACCGTGCCAGTGCGCAGCCCGCCTGCCTCGGTAACGCCGATATGCAGCGGGTAGTCGCAGGCATCAGCGAGCTGCTGATAGGCCGCGACCGCGAGGAACACGTCGGATGCCTTCACGCTGATCTTGAAGTCGTGGAAGTCGTGATCCTGCAGGATTCGGGCATGATCGAGGGCGCTTTCGACCATCGCCTCGGGGCACGGCTCGCCATACTTCTCGAGCAGGTCCTTCTCCAGCGAACCGGCATTGACGCCGATGCGCATCGAGCAACCGTGATCGCGTGCGGCCTTCACGACCTCGCGCACCCGCTCGGCGCTGCCGATATTGCCGGGATTGATGCGCAGACAGGCTGCCCCCGCATCAGCCGCCTCGATCGCCCGTTTGTAATGGAAGTGGATGTCGGCGACGATCGGCACCCGCGATGCCTTGACGATGGCCGGCAACGCGCGGGTCGACTCCTCGTCGGGGCAGGAAACCCGGACGATATCGACGCCGGCTTCCTCGCAGCGGCGGATCTGCGCAATGGTCGCGGCGGCGTCTGCGGTCAGGGTGTTGGTCATCGTCTGCACCGTGATCGGCGAATCCCCGCCGACCGGCACATTGCCGACCATGACCCGGCGCGATTTGCGGCGCACGACATCGCGATAAGGCCTGATGCTCATGCTGGCAATGTAGCTTGGCGATGACGGCTTATCCAGCCAGCGGGGTACAGGTTCACGATCTTCACACAAGCGTCATGCTCTTCCGGTCCGCATGAACGCTGTGCGCACACAGCCTGCAGAAAAGGTCGCTCGCGGCGCTCGGGATGACAGCATTGGTTTCGCAAGCAACAGCA
>NZ_JBGAKA010000015.1:0-144725 GCF_044224635.1 Reyranella sp.
CGCGCCCCCAGCGGTCCGGAGGAACATGACCGACGCCGCCCTGACCCTGCAAAGCGAGGCCGACCGGAAGGCCATCGCGGCACTGCGGCGCAAGAATGCCGTGTGGCGGCGCATCCTGCGCGATCCGCCGGCGGCGGTGGCCGCCCTGTTCCTGCTGATCGTCGTGCTGGCGGCGGTCTTCGCCCCGTGGGTCGCTCCCTTCGATCCCTATGCCAACGCCATGCGGCTGCGCCTCTGCCCGCCAGGCGGCGAACGTTGCACGGCGTATCTGCTGGGTGCCGACAACCAGGGTCGCGACATGCTGAGTCGCATCATCTTCGGCCTGCGCGCGACACTCGGCATGGGCGTCCTGGCCGTCGCCGTCGGCGGCGGGCTCGGCGCCCTGATCGGCTTGAGCGCGGCCTACTTCAAGCGCCTCGACACGCCATTGATGCGGCTGGTCGACGTGCTGCTGTCCTTCCCCTCGATCCTCTTCGGGCTCGCCATCGCCGCCGTGATGGGAACCGGCCTGGTGTCGCTGGTGATCGCGCTCAGCGTCGCCGCCATCCCGTCAATCGCCCGCATAGCCCGCGGCGCCGCCCAATCGATCATGCAGCAGGAATACATGGAGGCCGGCCGCGCCGTCGGGCTGGGCGATGGCGCGCTGTTGTGGCGCTATCTGGCGCTCAACTGCTGGCCGACCATCCTGATCTACATGACCCTGCAGCTCGGCCAGGCGATCCTGCTCGGCGCCGCCCTGTCGTTCCTCGGCCTCGGCGCCCAGCCGCCGACGGCGGAGCTCGGCAGCATGGCCGCCGACGGCCGCAAGTTCCTGCAGATCGCGCCCTGGGTATCGACGCTGCCCTGCGCCGCGATCTTCCTCATCGTTCTCGCATTCAACGTCCTGGGAGACGCCTTGCGCGACGCCCTCGACCCCAAGCTCAGGCAATAGGAGGTGTGTGAATGACCAACCGGATGACACGTAGACGGGTGAGATGGGCGGCGGCGCTGCTCGCCGCGTCGGCGATCGGCACGATGGCGACGCCGGCCATGGCGCAGAAGACCGTGACCATAGTGCGTGAGATCGATACCGACCGCTACGATCCGCACAGATCGACGTCGCGATCTGGCGCCGAGGTCATGTACATGATCGGCGACACGATGGTGAACCTCGACTACGACATGAAGACGCTCAAGCCGGGCCTGGCGACGAGTTGGACGGTGTCGCCAGACGGCCTGACCTACGTCTTCAAGCTGCGCGACGACGTCACCTTCTGCAGCGGCAAGAAGATGACCGCCAAGGATGTCGTGACGACCTATGAACGCTGGGCCGATCCCGAGACCAAGGGCTTGGTAAAGTGGCGCATGGGCGACGTCGACAAGATCACGGCGCTCGACGACTACACGGTCGAGTACAAGCTCAAGAAGCCGTTTTCCGAGCTGCTCTACCAGATGACGCAGTACTTCCACACGATCCTCAACGTCGAGCAGGCGAAGCAGCTCGGCGCCGATTTCGGCATCAAGGGGATCGACGGCACGGGTCCGTTCTGCTTCGAGAGCTGGACGCCGCGCGATTCCACGGTGCTCAGCAAGCACAAAGGCTACAAGTGGGGGCCGCCGATCTACGACGCGACCGAAGCGCAAGTCGACAAGGTGATCTGGAAGGTCGTGCCCGAGGAGAATACGCGCGTGACCGCCCTGGAGGCCGGCCAGGCCGACGCCAGCCAGTACGTGCCCTACTGGTCGATCAAGCAGCTGATGGCCAACAAGTCGCTCTCGGTGACCAAGGCCGAGAACTACTTCTGGACCTATTTCATCGGCTTCAAGGTCGACAAGGAGCTGATGAACGACGTCCGCGTCCGCCGGGCGATGAATCTCGCGGTCGACCAGAAGGCGATCGCCGAAGCCGTCACCTTCGGCTTCGCCGAGCCGGCCTCGACCATGCTGATGCCCGGCGTGCTCGACTTCAATCCCAACGTCGATCGCGCGATCTACGGCGAGAACGTCAAGGAAGCCGAACGGTTGCTCGACGAGGCAGGCTGGAAGAAGGGCTCCGACGGCTTCCGCTACAAGGACGGCAAGAAGCTGGCGCCCATCGTCTACGGCATCAACGGCGCCTTCAAGGAGATCGCCGAAGCGGTGCAAGGCGACCTGCGCAAGGTCGGCATCGACCTGCAGATCCAGCTGTTCGATTCGACGGTCGCCTGGGGCAAGCTCGCGACGCAGGAGTTCGACGCCTTCGGCATGAGCTTCCCCTATGTCAGCGCCGGCGACGCCCTCAACCTCTACTTCCGCTCGGCCAATACGCCGACGCCCAATCGCATGAACTGGAAGGACAAGGAGACCGACGAGCTTCTCGACAAGGGCTCGACCGCCCTCGACCCGGCCGTGCGCAGCGCGGCCTATGCCGCCGTCCAGAAGAAGGTGCACGACGCCGCCGTTTGGATCCCGCTGTACCACGAGCCGCTGTTCGTCGTCGCCGGCCCCAAGCTCAAGCCGATCAAGGCGCACGGCAACTACGGCTGCGGCCTCTACAAGGGGCTGGGCATCGCGTTCAAGTAGGCCTCTTTCTTCCTCCCCAGCTTTTTGCTGGGGAGGTGTCCGCGTAATCGCGGACGGAGGGGTCATAGGCCTCAGTCTGAGGCTCATGACCCCTCCGTCGCCGTAAGACGGCGACACCTCCCCAGCAGAGCTGGGGAGGAGAATGATGACCGCCTCATCAACACGGGAAGACTCTCACCATGACAAGAACAACCAGAATCGCCGGGCTCGATCACGTCGTCGCCTGGGACGAGGCCGAGCAGCGCCATGTCTATCTCGACGACAGCGACCTCGTGTTCCGCGGCAACGAGGTGATCCATGTCGGGCCGGCCTACACCGGCCCGGTCGACGCCACGATCGAGGGCGCCGGGTTCATGGCGATCCCGGGCTTCGTCAACGTGCACAGCCATCCCTTCTCCGAGCCGGCCAACAAGGGCCTCACCGAGGAGTACGGCAGCGACAAGCTGGGCCAGAGCTCGCTCTACGAGTACCTGCCGGTGTTCGGCCTCGATCCCGAGGATGCAGGTCCGTCGACCATGGTGGCGATGTCGGAGCTGCTGAAGAGCGGCGTCACCACGATCTCCGACCTGTCGATGAGCCGCGATGGCTGGGTCGACGATCTCGCGGCGATCGGCATCCGCGCCGTCGTCTGCCCGATGATGCGGCAGGGCCACTGGTACACCAAGAACGGCCACACGGTGGAGTACGCGTGGGACGAGAAGGCCGGCGAGAAGGCCTTCGCGGCGGCGATGAAGACCATCGACGAGGCGATGAAGCATCCGAGCGGCCGCATCTCCGCCATGGTCGGCCCGTCGCAGATCGATACCTGCGGCGAAGGCTACTTCAAGGAGGCGCACCAGGAAGCCAGGCGGCGCAATATCCCGATGCAGACGCACGCCTGCCAGGCCGTCGTCGAGTTCTATGAGATGGTCCATCGCCACGGCAAGACGCCGATCGAATGGCTCGACTCGATCGGCGTGCTCGGACCCGACCTGGTGATCGGCCACGGCATCTTCCTGAACGACCACCCGCAGATCCACTATCCGCACACCAACGACTTCGAGAGGCTCCGGGACTCGGGCGCGGCCGTGGCGCACTGCCCGACCGTGTTCGCCCGCCGCGGCATGGTCCTGAACTCGATCGGCCGCTACATGAATGCCGGCATCACGGTCGGCATCGGCACCGACACCTTCCCGCACAACATGGTCGATGAGATCAGGCTCGCCTGCTACGTCGCCCGCGTGTTCACCAGCAACTACAAGATGGGCACGACGCGGCATGCCTTCGAGGCGGCGACCATTGGTGGCGCCAGGATCCTGCGCCGCCCCGACCTCGGGCGGCTTGCGCCGGGCAGCAAGGCGGACTTCTCCCTGGTCGACCTCGATCATCCCTACATGCAGCCGGCGCACGAGCCGGTACGCAGCCTGATCTACTCGGCGAGCGAGCGTGCCATCCGTCACGTCTATGTCGACGGCGTCCAGGTCGTGAAGGACGGCAAGGTGCTGACGGTCGATGTCGAGGCGGCGACCGCCGGCCTGATCGAGGGCCAGCGCAAGCGCCTGGCGACCGTCAGCAAGCGCGACTGGGCCGGCCGCACCGCCGAGCAGCTCGCCCCGCCGGTCTACGGCAAGAAGGACCGCCTGCCGCAGTCGAGGCCGGTGACGTGATGGATCAGGGCTGGGACACGGCCTCCTCATTTCCCTCCCCAGCAGAGCTGGGGAGGTGTCCGCGTCTTCGCGGACGGAGGGGTCATGGGTCATGAGACACGGCGGAACCCATGACTCATGACCCCTCCGTCGCCGTAAGACGGCGACACCTCCCCAGCGAAGCTGGGGAGGAAAAGATCAACGCATGACTCCCCTCCTCGAGATCCGCGACCTGCGCACCGAGTTCCGGTCCGGCGGCAGCGTGTTCGCCGCCGTCGACGGCGTGAGCTTCTCGCTGGCCGAGGGCGAGACCCTGGGCATCGTGGGCGAATCGGGTTGCGGCAAGTCGGTGACGTCGCTCTCCATCATGCGGCTGGTGCCGTCGCCGCCCGGCCGCATCGCGGCGGGCGAGATCAGGCTGCAGGGCCGCAATCTCCTCGATCTCCCGGAAAGCGACATGCGCGCCGTGCGCGGTGACACCGTGTCGATGATCTTCCAGGAGCCGATGACCAGCCTCAATCCGGTGCAGACGGTCGGCGAGCAGATCATCGAGGCCATCCGCCTGCATCGCCCGGTGGCGTCGGCAGAGGCGCGGGCGCGTGCGCTCGAGATGCTGAAGCTGGTGCGCATCCCCTCGCCCGAGACGAGGCTCGACGAGTATCCGCACCAGCTTTCCGGCGGCATGCGCCAGCGCGTGATGATCGCCATGGCGCTGGCCTGCGACCCCAAGATCCTGATCGCCGACGAGCCGACCACCGCGCTCGACGTCACCATCCAGGCCCAGATCCTCGACCTGCTGCGCGATCTGCGCGAGCGCACCGGAACGGCGATCATGCTGATCACCCACGACCTCGGCGTTGTCGCCGAGCTCGCTCATCGCGTGATCGTCATGTATGCCGGCCGCATCGTCGAGGAGGCGCCGGTCGACGCGCTGTTCGCCGATCCACAGCATCCCTATACGCTCGGGTTGCTGGGCTCGATCCCGCGGCTCGGCAGCGACGGCGACGAGCGGCTGACCGCGATCGAGGGCGTCGTGCCCAATCCCTTCGCTCTGCCACCAGGCTGTCGCTTCAGCCCGCGCTGTGCCCTGGCTGACGCCCGCTGCCGCAACGAAGTCCCCGCGTTGCGCGACCTCCGCCCCGGCCATCGCGCCGCCTGCTGGAAAGCGCCCATCGACGACGCCTTGGATGTCCGGGCCAAACCATGACCGCCCATCTCCTGTCCGTCGCCGACCTCGCCAAGCATTTCCCGGCCAGGCGCGGCGTCATCTTCCAGAGCATCGTCGGCACCGTCCGCGCCGTCGATGGCCTGAGCTTCCACGTGGCGCCGGGCGAGACGCTGGCGCTCGTGGGTGAATCGGGCTGCGGCAAGTCCACGACCGGGCGTCTGGTCCTGCGCCTCATCGAGGCGACCGCGGGAACGATCCAGTTCGCCGGCCGGGACGTTCGCGGCCTCGACCGCGGCGCGCTGCGCGAGCTTCGCCGCGACATGCAGATCATCTTTCAGGACCCCTTCGCCTCGCTCAATCCGCGCCTTTCGGTGGGCGACGCCCTCGCTGAACCCTTGCGCCTGCATGGCCTGGCGTCGGGGGCGACGCTGCGCCGGCGCATCGACGAGCTGCTCGGCGAGGTCGGTCTCTCGCCCTGGCACGCCCTGCGCTACCCGCACGAGTTCTCGGGCGGCCAGCGCCAGCGGATCGGCATTGCCCGCGCCCTCGCCTCGCGGCCGCGGCTGATCGTGTGCGACGAGCCGGTCTCGGCGCTCGACGTCTCCATCCAGGCGCAGGTAATCAATCTCCTTCAGGACCTCAAACGTCGTCTCGGCCTCGCCTACATCTTCATCGCCCACGATCTCGCCGTGGTGCGCCACATCAGCGATCGCGTCGCCGTCATGTATCTCGGCAAGATCGTCGAGCTCGGCCCCAAGCGCTCCCTGTTCGCGATGCCGCGCCATCCCTACACGCAGGCCCTCCTCTCGGCGGTGCCAGTTCCCGATCCGGCCGCCCAGCGCGCCCGAATCCGACTGGCCGGCGACGTGCCCAGCCCGCTCAATCCGCCGCCCGGTTGCCGCTTCCACACAAGGTGCAGTCACGCCCAGGAACGCTGCCGGACCGAGGAGCCCGCCCTGCGCCCCATCGGCACCTCGGGCCAGATCGTGGCCTGCCACTTCGCCGAAAGCATCACCGCTCCCACCCTCGTCTCCGAGGCGGAGCCACCCTATGCACGCCGCCTGGCGGCGCTGCGCAAGCTCGCGGCGGCTTGATTCGCCTTCCTCCCCAGCTTCGCTGGGGAGGAGGATCATGAATCACCCCGACAGCACGCCCGACGTTGTCGAGTATTCGAAGTGCAGCGGCGTCTCGGGATGGACCAGAGCGTAGGCCGAGCGTGCCGCAATAGCCGCTTCGGCGAAGCCGGTGAGGATGAGCTTGAGCTTGCCAGGATAGGTGACCACGTCGCCAATGGCTAAGATGCCGGGCCTGCTGGTTGCCGTCGTCGAAGCATCGACGGCGATCTGGTTCTGGTGGAGTGCCAGCTCCCACTCCGCGATCGGACCGAGCGACATCGACAGGCCGAAGAACGGCAAAAGCGCATCCGCTTCGACGCGCCTCTGCCCACCATCGAGCGTCGCTGCGACCACGGCCTCCAACTTGCCGCCGACACCTTCGAGGCCGTGCAATTGATAGGGAACGACCAGCTCGATCTTGCCCGCCTTGGCGAGTTCCTTCAGTCGCGCCTCGCTCTCGGGCGCTGCGCGAAACTTGTTGCGGCGGTGGATCACCGAGACATGCGCCGCGATCTCGGCCAGCGACAGCGCCCAGTCGACGGCGGTGTCGCCGCCACCTGCGATCACGATCCGCTTGCCGCGGAAACTCTCGCGCTGCGTCACGTAGTAGAAGACGCTCGTGCCTTCGTACGCCTCGATGCCGGGCAACGGTGGCCGGTTCGGGCCGAACGCGCCGACCCCCGCGGCGATGATCACCGCCTTCGCCCGCACGACGGTCCCCTTGGCGGTCGTCACCTGCCAAGAGCCGCCACTCAAGGGCTCGAGCGCCTGAACCTGCTCGCCGAGGTGATAGACCGGGCGAAACGGCGCAGCCTGCGCCTTGAGGCGAACGATTAGCTCGGCCGCGTCGATGCGTGGGAAGCCAGGAATGTCGTAGATCGGCTTCTCCGGATAGAGCGCCGTGCATTGGCCGCCAGCGTCGGCGAGCACGTCAATGACGTGACAGTGCAGCCGCACCATGCCGCATTCGAACACGGCGAACAGGCCGACCGGGCCGGCACCCACGATTACGACATCGGTCTGATGCGATTGTCCGCTGGTCATCGTTTCACTCCACCAGCCGGCGGAAGCTGAACACGTCGAGCTGATGAAGGACGAAGAAGCCGAGCCAAACGACGGCGGCGACTGCCGACGTGATGATCACCTTGCGCAGGAGTTCGGGCCGTTCCGGGGCGCCGTGGTCCTCGCCGCGGCCGGGCTTGTCGACGCGGCGCACGCCGAGCGGCAGGACGGCAAACAGCACGGTCCACCAGATCACGATGTAGACCATGAGGCCGGTCGCCCAGCTCATGGGCGGTACCTCAAACCTGCTCGAGCTCGATCAGCGTTCCGGTGAAGTCCTTGGGATGCAGGAACAGCACCGGCTTGTCGTGGGCGCCGATCTTGGGCTCGCCGTCGCCCAGCACGCGGGCGCCCTGCGACTTCAGCTTGTCCCGGGCGGCGTAGATGTCCTCGACCTCGTAGCAGACGTGATGAATACCGCCGTCGCTGTTTCGGGCCAGGAAATTGGCGATTGGCGACTTCTCGCCGAGCGGATGCAGCAGCTCGATCTTGGTGTTCGGCAGCTCGACGAAGACCACGGTCACGCCGTGCGCTGGCTGAGGCTTGGGCTCGCTCACCTTGGCGCCCATCACGTCGCGATAGAGATTGGCCGCCTTGGCAAGGTCGGGCACGGCGATGGCGATGTGGTTCAGGCGTCCGATCATGCGCTTTAGATGCGGACGATATGAACGTCCGTCAACGGCTTCTTGCCGAGGTGCGTGCGGACAACGCGCCGCACGACCGTGCGCACCGCCTGCTCCAGCCGCTCGTCATCGGCCCGGTCCGCCGCCTTGAGGTCGCCCAGCATCTCCTCGAGCCCGGCCACCACGGCCTTGCCGAGCACACCCTCCTCGTCCTCGAACCCGCGCAGCGTCACCTTGGGCGGCGCCATCGGTTGGCCCTTGCCGTCGACCACCAGGGTCGCCGCGGCCGCGCCATTCCACAGGAGCTTGCGCCGCTCGCGCAGCGACGCGCCGTCGATCGGCACCACCCCGTCGCCGTCGCGCGCCAGCCGCCCGGCCGGGACATGATCGACGATCTCGGCCGGTCCCGGCGCCAAGCGAACCAGCGTGCCGTTCGGCGCCACGATGGTCTCGGGAACCTGGCAAGCACGCGCCAGGCTGGCATGCTCCACCATGTGCCGCAGCTCGCCATGCACGGGGACCGCAATTTTCGGCCGGATCCACTGGTAGACCTGCACCAGCTCGTCGCGGGCCGGATGGCCCGAGACGTGCACGTTCACGTCGCTGTCGGTGACGATCTCGACGCCGCGCGCCAGCAGCGCGTTCTGCAGCCGGCCCACCGAGTGCTCGTTACCGGGGATGACACGCGAGGAGAAGACCGCCGTGTCGCCGGCTTCGAGAACGAGGTCGCGATGATCGCCCTTGGCGAGCTTGGCCATCGACGCGCGCGGCTCGCCCTGGCTGCCGGTGCAGATCAGCACGACCTTGTCGCGCGGCAGGAACCCTGCCTGGCTCTCCGGGATGCACGCCGGGAAGTCCAGCAGATAGCCGCATTCCTGGGCCGCCTCGACCATCCGCACCAGCGCCCGTCCCGACAGCACGGGATGCCGGTCAGCCGCCACCGCCGCCAGTGCAATGCTCTCGACGCGGGCCAGGTTGGAGGCGAAGCATGTCACCGCGACCCGGCACTTGGCAGCCTTGACCACCTTCTCGAGATTTGCACGCACCGTCGATTCGGAGCCCGCCTCGCCTTCGACGAAGACATTGGTGCTGTCGCACACCATGGCGAGGGCCCCCTCCTCGCCGATGCGCCGCAGCACCGCCTCGTCGGTCACGTCTCCCAGCAGCGGCTCGGGATCGATCTTCCAGTCGCCGGTATGGAACACGGTCCCGAGCGGCGTGCGGATCGCCAGCGCATTGGGCTCGAGGATCGAATGGGTCATGGTGATCAATTCGAGCTCGAAGGGCGGCAGGCTGAAACGGCCGCTCAGCGGGATCTCGGTGACCGGCACGGTTTCCACGAGGCCCGCCTCCGTCAGCTTGCGCTTCAGCACCGAGGCGGCGAACGGCGTCGCATAGACCGGGGCCCGCAGGCGCGGCCACAGATCGGCGACGGCACCGAGATGGTCCTCGTGTGCATGGGTCAGCACGATGCCGACCAGCTGGTCACGGCGTTCCTCGATGAAGGCCGGATCGGGCATCACCACCTCGATGCCCGGCATCGTCCCGTCGGCGAAGCCTATGCCGAGATCGATCATCAACCACTTGCCGGCGTGGCCGTAGAGGTTGAGGTTCATGCCGATCTCCCCGGCCCCCCCAAGGGCCAGGAACAACAGCTCGTCGTGGGATGGAACGGTCATGAGCGGTTGCGCCGCCAGATCTCCAGAAGGCCAAGCGACATCAGGTCCGGCTCAATCGCGTCGAACAGCCCGATCTCATCCTTGAACACCTCGGCCAGGCCACCGGTTGCGACGACTTTCATGGGTTCGCCATACTCGGCGCGGATACGCTTGATCAAGCTTTCGATCAACCCGACATAGCCCCAGAAGATGCCGGACTGCATGGCCGGCACGGTCGACTTGCCGATCACGTTCGCAGGCTTCTCCACCCGGATACGTGGCAGGCGCGCCGTCATCAGATAGAACGATTCGATCGTCAGCTCGACGCCGGGCGCCAGCACGCCGCCGACGAAATTGCCGTCCTTGTCGGCCATGTCAAAGGTCGTGGCGCTGCCGAAATCAATAGTGATCAGCGGACCGCCATGTTTCTTGAAGCCGGCGATCACGCCGACCAGCCGGTCGGCGCCGGCATCCTGCGGCCGGTCGATCAGGACCTTGATGCCGAGCTTGCAGTCAGGCTCGCCGACCACCAGCAGCTTTGTGTGAAAGTAAGTCTCACACAGGCGGCGCAGGTGCATGTTCACCGCCGGCACCACGCTCGCGAGGATCGCCCCCTTGATCGACCGGGGATCGAAGCCCTGCAGGTGCATCAGTTGGGTGAGCCAGGCGGCATACTCGTCGGCAGTGCGCTTGGCCTCGGTGCGCAACCGGAACTGCGACACGAGGTTGTCGCCGTCGAACACGGCGAACTTCGAGTTGGTGTTGCCGACATCGATGGCAAGCAGCATCCCTTGTCCCTCTCTCAGGCCGCCCGGCCCAGCAACTCGCCCGACACGATCCGCCGAGGGCCGTCGGCGGTGTCGAGCAACAGGGCCCCCTCCTGGTCGATGCCGGCAAAGCGGCCGCGCACCAGGCCGTCACCCAACTTCACGTCGACCTCGGCGCCGAGCGGACCGGCCTGGGCAAGCCACGCCTCGCGCACCCCAAAGAAGCCGTCGCGCCGCCAGTCGGCGAGGCGCCGAGCCAGCGCGGCCGCGAGCGTCTCGAGCGCGGTCTCGACCGTGCCGCCCAAGGCGGCGCCGGGATAGCGCATCTCCGGCAGTTGCGGTGCAAAGCCCACATTGACGCCGATGCCGGCCACGACGTACAGCACCCTCCCGCCGTTCGCCACCGCGCTCTCCAGGAGAATGCCAGCGATCTTGCCGCCGTCGACCAGCACATCGTTCGGCCATTTCACCCGCACCTGCCGACCGGGCGGCACCATGTCGGCGACGGCCAGGGCAGCAACGAATCCCAGCTCTGCCGCCTGCGCGGCGGCGCACTCCGGCCGCAGGATGGTCGAGCTGTAGAGATTGCCGATCGGCGAGGACCAGCGCCGGCCGCGCCGGCCGCGGCCACCGGTCTGCTCGCGCGACCACACGACGGTGCCTTCCGGCGCGCCGCAATCGGCGAGACGGGCGGCCTCGTCGTTGGTGCTGCCGACGGTCTCAAGGGCGACCAAAGTCCACCCGTCCGGCAGGACGGGCGGCGAGCTCACGGGAACAGGCCCTTGGCCGCTGCAGCGGCAACCAAGCTGAGCGGCTGCGGCGCCAGCGAGAACACCGCCACCAGCAGGGCGGCGGCCAGGGCGACGGCACGATTGACGCCGAACACCGGCCGGTCGAGCGCCTCGGCCGGTTCGTCGAAGTACATCACCTTGACAATGCGCATGTAGTAGTACGACGCAACCACGGAAGCCAGCACGCCGAGCACGGCGGCCACGTAGAGCTTGGCTTCGACGGCGGCGATGAAGATGTAGAGCTTGCCCCAGAAGCCGGCGAGCGGCGGGATGCCGGCCAGCGAGAACATGAAGATCAGCAGGGCGAACGCCATCATCGGCTGGTTGCGCGCCAGGCCGGAGAGATCGTCGATGTTCTCCACCATCACGTCCCGCCGCTTCATCATCAGGATGGTGGCGAAGACGCCCAGCGTCATGACCATGTAGATCGCGAGATAGAACACCACCGACTGGATGCCCTTCTCGCTGCCGCTCGCCAGCCCCAGCAGGATGTAGCCCACGTTGCCGATCGAGGAGTAGGCCATCAGGCGCTTGATGTTCTGCTGGCGCAGCGCGGCGAACGCTCCCAGCGCCATCGACAGCACCGAGGCGACGACGACGATCTGCTGCCACTGGGCAAACAGCGGCTTGAACGGCCCCATCAGGACCGAGACCATCAGCGACAGCGCGGCGATCTTGGGGGCAACGGCGAACAATGCCGTGACCGGCGTCGGCGCGCCCTCGTAGACGTCGGGCGTCCACATATGGAACGGCACCGCCGACACCTTGAAGGCGAGACCTGCGACCACGAACACCAGGCCGATCACGGTGCCGAGCTCGGCGCCTCGCCCGTCGAGCAAGGCGCGCGAAATCTGCACGAACGCCGTACCGCCGCAGAAGCCGTAGATCAGCGAGGCGCCGAACAGCAGCATCCCCGACGCGACCGAGCCCAGGACGAAATATTTCACGCCAGCCTCGGTCGAGCGGACCGTGTCGCGCTGAAAGGCGGCGACGACGTAGAGCGCCAGCGACTGCAGCTCGAGCCCGACATAGAGCGCCATCAGGTCGTTGGCCGAGATCATCAGCATCATGCCGAGCGTCGCCAGGGCGACCAGCAGCGGATACTCGAAGCGCCAAGCCTTCACCTGCTCGAAATAGGCGCGCGACATCAGGATGGCGATCGAGGCGCCGACCAGGACCAGCACCTTCATGGTCGCCGTCAGCCGGTCGACGATGAACAGCGAGGCAAAGGCCGTGCCCTCCCGGTAGGGCACGAACAGCAGCACCGCCGTCACCAGCAGGGCCGCCGACGTCGCCAGCGACACGAAGTTGGTGGCGACCTCGCCGCGCACCACGCCGTAGACCAGCAGCAGTGCCGTCGCCGCCGCCAGGAAGAGCTCGGGCCGGGCCAGCGTCCAGGATTCGAGACCGATGATCATGTCCGTCACTCCCGCCCGCTCACGGCGCCAGCGCCGCGGTGCGGGCGAGCTTGATTGCGTTCTGATAATCGGCAACCAGCTTGTCGACCGCCGGCGCCATCGGATCGAGGAAGGAGTTGGGATAGATACCCATCCACAGGGTCAGCAGGACCAGCGGCAGGAACACCGCGATCTCGCGCCGGTTCATGTCGAGGATGGCCTGCAGCGAGGACTTGGTAAGCTCGCCGAAGACGATCTTGCGGTAGAGCCACAGCGCATAGGCCGCGCCCAGGATCAGGCCGGTCGCCGCCAGCGCCGCCACCCAGGTGTTGACCTTGAAGGTGCCGAGCAGGACCAGGAACTCGCCGACGAAGCCTGACAGGCCGGGCAGGCCGACGCTGGCCAGGGTGAAGAACATGAAGGTGAAGGCATAGCGCGGCATGCGATGGACCAGGCCGCCATAGGCCGCGATCTCGCGCGTGTGCATGCGGTCGTAGACCACGCCGACGCAGAGGAACAGCGCGGCCGAGACGATGCCGTGGCTCAGCATCTGGAACAGCGAGCCCTGCACGCCCTGCATGTTGAGGACGAAGGCGCCGATCGTCACGAAGCCCATGTGCGCCACCGACGAGTAGGCGATCAGCTTCTTCATGTCCTCCTGAACCAGCGCCACCAGCGAGGTGTAGATCACCGCCACGATCGACAGGCCGAAGACCAGCGGGGCGAAATACTGAGTCGCCTCGGGCAGCAGCGGGATCGACAGACGCAGGAACCCGTAGCCGCCCATCTTCAGCAGCACGCCGGCCAGGATGACCGAGCCCGCGGTCGGCGCCTCGACGTGGGCGTCGGGCAGCCAGGTATGGACCGGCCACATCGGCACCTTTACGGCGAACGAGGCGAAGAAGGCGAGCCACAGCCAGCACTGCCAGATGAAGGGCAGCTCGAGCTTCTCCATCGCCGTCACGATGTCGGTCGTGCCGATCTGCCAGTAGATGGCAATGATGGCGAGCAGCATCAGCACCGAGCCGAGCAGCGTGTAGAGGAAGAACTTGAAGGCAGCATAGACGCGCCGCGGGCCGCCCCACACGCCGATGATCAGGAACATCGGGATCAGCACGCCTTCGAAGAAGATGTAGAATAGCGCCAGGTCGAGGGCGCAGAACATCCCCACCATGAAGGTCTCGAGCACCAGGAAGGCGACCATGTACTCCTTGACGCGGACATGGATGGCTTCCCAGCTCGCCAGGATGCAGATCGGCGTCAGCAGGGTCGACAGCAGGACGAAGAACAGCGAGATGCCGTCGATGCCCATGTGATAGCCGACATGCAGCGCCGGCACCCAGTCGGCCTTCTCCTCGAACTGGAAGCCCGCCTTGGTGACGTCGAAGCGCGCCCACAGCAGCAGCGAGATCAGGAACGTCACCAGCGACGTGACGATCGCGATGCTCTTGCAGTTGCGCTCGACGGCCTCCTTCGGGCCGTTCACTACAAGGCAGAACAGCGCCCCGACCAGGGGCAGGAAGGTGACCAGCGACAGGATCGGCCAGCTCGACATCGGGCCTTACCTCGCCGACAGCATGAAGTAGGTCACGAGGCCGGCCACGCCGACCAGCATCGCGAACGCATAATGATAGAGATAGCCGCTCTGGAAGCGGCTCAGCACGCCGGCCATGTCCTGGGCACGCGCAGCGATGTTGTCCGGCCCCAGCCCGTTGATCGTGGCCTCGTCGCCCTTCTTCCAGAAAGCCTGGCCGAGGCGCAGCGCCGGCCTGACGAACATCGCGTCGTAGAGCTCGTCGAAGTACCACTTGTTGTAGAACAAGTCGTAGAGACCCGGGAAACGCTTCGCCGTCAGCGCCGGCAGCTCGGTGCGGACGATGTAGTAGTAGTAGCTGAGCGCAATGCCCGAGAGCGCGAAGACCAGCGGTGCGAGCTTCACCCACAGCGGCACCTCGTGAGCGTGGTGCAGCACTTCCTCGGTCGACTTCACAGCGATCGACGCGGTTCCCCAGAAGTGCTTCCAGTCGTGGCCGACGAACCAGTCGTAGGCCACCAGGCCAGACAGCGCCGCACCGATACCCAGCACGTAGAGCGGGATCAGCATGACCGCCGGCGATTCGTGGGCGTGGTCCCAGGTGTGATGGTCGCCGCGATACTTGCCGTAGAAGGTCATGAACATCAGGCGGGTCGAGTAGAACGCCGTCATGAAGGCGGCGATCGTGCCCAGCCAGAAGGCGATCATGCCGACCACCGAATGCGCCCCGTAGGCCGATTCGAGCATGATGTCCTTGGAGTAGAAGCCGGCGAAGCCGATGCCGTTGCCCAGGAGAAACGGCACGCCAATGCCCGACAGCGCGAGCGTGCCGACCCACATGAGATAGAAGGTCTGCGGCGCCTTCTCCTTGACGCCGCCCATCTTGCGCATGTCCTGCTCGTGATGCAGGCAGTTGATGACCGAGCCCGAGCCGAGGAACAGCAGCGCCTTGAAAAAGGCGTGGGTCGTGAGATGGAACATCGCCGCCGAGTACGAGCCGACGCCGGCAGCGAAGAACATGTAGCCGAGCTGGCTGCAGGTCGAATAGGCGACCACGCGCTTGATGTCGAACTGGGTCAGGCCGACAGTCGCGGCGAAGAACGCCGTGGCCGCGCCGACCAGGGTGACGACCTGCAGCGCGATCGGTGCCAGCTCGAAGATCGGCGACAGGCGGCAGACCATGAACACGCCCGCCGTCACCATGGTCGCGGCATGGATCAGGGCCGACACCGGGGTCGGGCCCTCCATAGCGTCGGGCAGCCAGGTGTGCAGGCCGAGCTGGGCCGACTTGCCCATGGCGCCGACGAACAGCAGCAGGCAGGCGGTCTCGAGCGCCGGCAGGTCCATGCCGAGGAAATGGATACGCGCCTGGGCCATCTCCGGACCCTTGGCGAAGACATCGGCAAAGTTCACCGAGCCGCTCAGCATCCACACCGCGAAGATGCCGAGCGCAAAGCCGAAATCGCCGACCCGGTTGACGATGAACGCCTTCATCGCCGCGTCGTTGGCCGACTTCTTGTCGTACCAGAAGCCGATCAGCAGATACGAAGCGAGGCCGACCCCCTCCCAGCCGAAGAACAGCTGCACCAGGTTGTCCGACGTCACCAGCATCAGCATGAAGAAGGTGAACAGGCTGAGGTAGGCCATGAAGCGCGGGATGCTGGGATCCTCGGCCATGTAGCCCACCGAGTAGACATGGACCATCGACGACACGCCGGTGACGACGATCAGCATGACCGCGGTCAGGGTATCGACGCGGAGCGACCAGGTGACTGCCAGGGTCCCCGAGTCCATCCAGGAGAACAGCTTGACGACGACCAGCTTGGCATTCTCGGGACCAAAGCCGATGCGGATGAAGACGAAGATCGAGAGGGCGGCGGCAATGAGCAGCGCCGCGCAGGTCACGAACTGGGCCGGCCGGTCGCCGATGACGCGACAGAACAGTCCGGCGATGGCCGCCGCCAGCAGCGGCAGCAGGACGATCAGCTTGATGGCGAGATCCATGGCTGCGCGCCCCTAGCCCTTCATCGCGTTGATGTCTTCGACTTCGATCGTTCCGCGGTTGCGGAAATAGACCACCAGGATGGCAAGCCCGATGGCCGCCTCCGCGGCCGCCACGGTCAGGACCAGCATGGCGAAGACCTGGCCAACGATGTTGCCCTGGAAGATCGAGAAGGCCACCAGGTTGATGTTCACCGCGAGCAGCATCAGCTCGACGCACATCAGGATGACGATGACGTTCTTGCGGTTCAGGAAGATGCCCAGGATGCCGAGGGTGAACAGCACCGCGGCAACGAAGAGGTAGTGGCCGAGCCCGATGGTCATCACACGCCCTCCCGCGTCGGCACCTTGACCACGGTGATGGTCTGGTCCTTGGGGCGATAAAGCTGCTCGTCGATGCGCTGGCGCCGCACGCCCGGCCGGCTGCGCAGGGTGAGCACGATGGCGCCGATCATGGCTACCAGCAGCACCACGCCGGCTGCCTGGAAGAGATAGAAATACTGGGTATAGAGCACCCGGCCGATCGCCCTTGTGTTGTCGATCGTGCCGATCTGGGGCCCCGCCTTGCTGAGCCCCGCCATGGCCATCGAATCGCTGCCCAGCACGCCGATCCCGAACAGGATCTCCAGAAACAGCACCAGGCCGATCAGCGCGCCGACCGGCAGATACTTCAGGAAGCCTTCGCGCAGCTGCGTCAGGTTGATGTCGAGCATCATCACGACGAACAGGAACAGCACGGCCACCGCGCCGACATAGACGATCACCAGGATCATGGCGATGAACTCGGCGCCGATCAGGATGAACAGCGCCGCGGCATTGAAGAAGGCCAGGATCAGGAACAGGACCGAATAGACCGGATTGCGCGATACGACGACCATGGTCGCCGACGTCATGACGACGAACGCAAAGACGTAGAAGGCCAAAGCCTGGAGCAGCATGTTCTCCCCCTACCGCCCCGGCTCAGCGATACGCTGCGTCAGACTTGAGATTGGCTGCGATCACCGGCTCCCAGCGGTCGCCGTTCGCGAGCAGCTTCTCCTTGTTGTACATCAGCTCCTCGCGGTTCTCGGTCGAGAACTCGAAATTCGGGCCTTCGACGATGGCATCGACCGGGCAGGCCTCCTGGCAGAAGCCGCAGTAGATGCATTTCGTCATGTCGATGTCGTAGCGAGTCGTGCGCCGGCTGCCGTCGTCGCGCGGCTCGGCCTCGATGGTGATGGCCTGGGCCGGGCAGATCGCCTCGCAGAGCTTGCAGGCGATGCAGCGTTCCTCGCCATTGGGATAGCGGCGCAGCGCATGCTCGCCGCGGAAGCGCGGGCTGAGCGGTCCCTTCTCGTAGGGATAGTTCACCGTCACCTTAGGCTTGAACATGTATTTCAAGGTGAGGACGAAGCCCGTCACCAGCTCGGAGAGCAGGAACGAGCGTGCGGTGCGGTCGAGAGAGGCCATGATGCGATCTCCCTAGAGTTTCGGAACCCAGCCGCCGAACTGCAGGACAGCGGCGGTGAGGACGACCCAGCCCAGCGACACGGGCAGGAAGACCTTCCAGCCCAGCCGCATCAGCTGGTCGTAGCGGTAGCGGGGCAGCGTTCCCTTGGTCCAGCTGAACACGAACAGCAGGAACGCGATCTTGAGGGCGAACCAGACGAGGCCCGGGATCCAGGTGAAGGGCGCGAACGGTATCGGCGACATCCAGCCGCCCAGGAACAGCACCGCGCCCAGCGCCGACAGCAGGATCATGTTGGCGTATTCGCCCAGGAAGAACAGGGCGAAGGGCATCGACGAATATTCGGTCTGGAAACCCTGGACCAGCTCGGCCTCCGACATCGGCAGGTCGAAAGGCGTGCGGTTGGTTTCCGCCAGCGCCGACACGAAGAAGATGACGAACATCGGCAGCAGCGGCAGCCAGAACCAGTTCCAGAACCAGCCCGACTGCGCCATCACCACCTTCGAAAGATTGAGCGAACCGACGCAGAGCAGGACGGTGATCAGCACGAAGCCGATCGAGACCTCGTAAGACACCATCTGGGCCGCCGACCGCAACGCCCCCAGGAAGGCATACTTCGAGTTCGACGCCCAGCCGGCGATGATGACGCCGTAAACGCCCAGCGAGGAGATGGCGAACAGGTACAGGATGCCGACATTGATGTCGGCGATGACCCAGCCGTCGTCGAACGGCACCACCGCCCAGGCGATCAAGGCCGTGATGAAGGTGATCATCGGCGCCACGAGGAACAGCACGGTGTTGGCGCTCGACGGGACGATGGTTTCCTTCAGCACCAGCTTCAGACCGTCGGCCATGGGCTGCAGCAGCCCGAATGGGCCGACCACATTGGGGCCCCGGCGCAGCTGGATCGACGCCCAGATCTTGCGATCGGCGTAGGTCATGTAGGCCACGGCCAGCAGGAGCGGCACGGTGACCAACAGGCACTCGGCCAGGATCACGATCGCCTGGCCCAGCCAGTTAGTGGTGAAGAAATGGATCAGGTCGGCGCTCATGCCCTACTCCGCCGCCGCCAGGAGCTGGGCGCGCGAGGCCGTGCATTCGGCCATCGTCCGCGACACCCGGCTGATCGGGCAGGTCATGTAGAAATTCGCGATCGGCGAGACGAACGGCGCATCGGAAAGGCTGCCCGCCTTGCCGAAGTCGCCCCACGCCCCAGCCGCCTGCTGATCGACGTCGGCAAAGCTCTTGTTGACGGCGGCCAGCCGGGCGCGCACCTGATCGAGCGAATCGTACGGCAACTTTTTACCGAGGCGCTCCGACAGGGCACGCAGGATCGCCCAATCCTCGCGCGCCTCGCCCGGCGGGTAGCCGGCGCGGAAAGCACGCTGCACACGGCCTTCGGTGTTGACGTAGGTCGCAGGCTTCTCGGTGTAGGCTGCCCCCGGCAGGATCACGTCGGCACGCTGCGCGCCGGCATCGCCGTGATGGCCCTGATAGACCACGAACGCCTTGCCGAGCCGCCTGGTGTCGATCTCGTCGGCCGCCAGGAGATAGACGAAGTCGATCTCCTTCTTCTCGCAGCCGCCCAGGATACCGGCCACATCGCGGCCCTCGGGCCCCGGCACCAGGCCGAGATCGAGGCCGCCCACGCGCGCCGCAGCCGTGTGGAGCACGGCGAAGCCGTTCCAATCGGCCCGCACGGCGCCCAGCTTGTCGGCGAGCTCGCGGGCCAGCGCCAGCACGGCGGCGCCGTCGTCGCGCGCCAGTGCGCCCATGCCGACGACGATCAGCGGGTGCTTGGCCGCCTTGAGCTTGTCCGAGAAGCTCGACTTGCCGTCGACGAGGTCGCGCAGGCTTGCCGGGCCAGCGCCCAGCCGTTCGACCGGATAGGTGAGATCCGAAACCGGGCCGACGCTGCCGATGGCACATTGGCCGTGCAAGTAGCGCTTGCGGATGCGGGCGTTCAGCACCGGCGATTCGCGCCGCGGGTCCGTGCCGATCAGCAGGATGGCGTCGGCTTGGTCGATGCCGCGGACGCCGGCGTTGAAGATGTAGCTGCCGCGCACGCCCGCCTCGAGCTTCGCACCATCCTGACGGCAGTCGATATTGGGCGAGCCCAGGGCCGCCATCAGGTCCTTGAGGACAACCATCGATTCGGCGTCGCACTGATCGCCGGCGATCGCCGCGATCCGCGATCCGTCGAGGCCTTCGAGCCTGGCTGCGATGGCGCCGAACGCATCGGCCCAGGTCGCTTCCACCAGCTTGTTGCCGCGCCGCAGGTACGGCCGGTCGAGGCGTTGATAGCGCAGCCCGTCGATCGCGTGCCGCGTCTTGTCGGAGATCCACTCCTCGTTCACATCGTCGTTCAGCCGCGGCAGGACACGCATGACCTGCGCGCCGCGCGTATCGATACGGATGTTGCTGCCCAGCGCATCGAGGACGTCGATCGATTCGGTCTTGGTGAGCTCCCACGAGCGCGCCTCGAAGGCGTAGGGCTTGGAGGTGAGCGCGCCGACCGGGCAAAGGTCGACCAGGTTGCCGGACAGCTCGGTGCTCAGCGCATGCTCGACGTAGGTCGTCACCTCCATGCTTTCGCCGCGGCCCGTCGCGCCCAGCTCTTCGACGCCCGCCACCTCGGTGGCGAAGCGGATGCAGCGCGTGCAATGGATGCAGCGGTTCATCGACGTCTTGACCAGCGGACCCAGTTCCTTGTCGGGCACGGCGCGCTTGTTCTCGTGGAAGCGGCTACGGTCGAAGCCGTAGCCCATCGCCTGGTCCTGCAGATCGCACTCGCCGCCCTGGTCGCAGATCGGGCAGTCGAGCGGATGGTTGATCAGCAGGAACTCCATCACACCCTTGCGCGCCTTCTGCACCATCGGCGTCGTGGTGAAGATCTCCTGCTTGTCGGCGACCGGCAGCGCACAGCTCGCCTGCGGCTTGGGCGGGCCGGGCTTCACCTCGACCAGGCACATGCGGCAATTGCCGGCGATCGAGAGGCGCTCGTGGTAGCAGAAACGCGGCACTTCGAGGCCGGCCAGCTCGCAGGCCTGCAGGATGGTGATGCCAGCCGGCACCTCCATCTCGACGCCGTCGATCTTGATCTTGGGCATTGACTGCTCCCTGCCCTACTCGGCTGCCAGCTTTTCGGTGCGCGCGCGGATACGGCGCTCCATCTCGGGCCGGAAATGCCGGATCAACCCCTGGATCGGCCACGCCGCGGCGTCCCCCAACGCACAGATCGTGTGGCCTTCGACCTGCCTGGTGACGTCCTCCAGCGCGTCGATCTCGTCGAGGCGCGCATTGCCCGTCACCATGCGTTCCATGACGCGCCACATCCAGCCGGTGCCTTCGCGGCACGGCGTGCACTGGCCGCAGCTCTCGTGCTTGTAGAACTGGCTGAGCCGGGCGATCGCCTTCACGACATCGGTCGACTTGTCCATGACGATGACGGCTGCCGTGCCGAGACCCGACCTCTGGTCGCGCAGCGAGTCGAAATCCATCAGGACGGTGTCGCAGATCGACTTGGGCAGCAGCGGCACCGACGCCCCGCCAGGGATCACCGCCAGCAGATTGTCCCAGCCGCCGCGCACGCCGCCGCAATGCCGATCGATCAGCTCGCGCAGCGGGATGCCCATCTCCTCTTCGACATTGCAGGGCTTGTTCACGTGCCCCGAGATGCAGAACAGCTTGGTGCCGGTGTTGTTCGGCCGGCCGATCCCCGCGAACCACGGCGCGCCGCGGCGCAGGATGGTGGGCGCGACGGCGATCGATTCGACGTTGTTCACCGTCGACGGGCAGCCATAGAGGCCGGCGCCGGCCGGAAACGGCGGCTTCAGCCGCGGCATGCCCTTCTTGCCCTCGAGGCTTTCGAGCAGCGCCGTCTCCTCGCCACAGATATAGGCGCCGGCGCCGCGATGGACGTAGAGATCGAAATCCCAGCCCGAGCCGCAGGCGTTCTTGCCGAGCAGGCCTGCGTCATAGGCCTCGCGGATCGCCGCCATCAGATGCTGGGCTTCGTTGTAGAACTCGCCGCGCACGTAGATGTAGCCGGCATTGGCGCGCATCGCGAAGCCCGCGATCAGGCAACCTTCGACGAGAAGGTGCGGATCGTGCCGCATGATGTCGCGATCCTTGCACGTGCCCGGCTCGGACTCGTCGGCATTGACGATGAGATAGTGCGGCCGGTCCTTGACCTCCTTGGGCATGAAGGACCATTTCAGGCCGGTCGGGAAGCCGGCGCCGCCGCGGCCGCGCAGGCCGGACTTCTTCATCTCCTCGATGATGGCGTCATGGCCGCGCTCGATCAGCGCCTTGGTGCCGTCCCAGGCGCCGCGCTTGCGCGCGCCGTCGAGCCGCCAGTCGTGATAGCCGTAGAGATTGGTGAAGATGCGGTCCTTGTCGGCAAGCATCGCTACTCGCTCCTGAGCGTCGTCGGGCCGCCCTCGGGCGCGGATGTCTGACGATCAACCTGCGGTCCCGGCTTGGGTGTCTCGCCGCGACGAAATGCATCGAGCACCTTTTTCAAGGAAGCCTCGTCGAGGTCCTCGTAGAAATCGTCGTTGATCTGCACGACCGGCGCATTCACGCAGGCGCCCAGGCATTCGACCTCCTGGACGCTGAAGGTCTCGCCGTCCGCCGCGTGCTCGCACGCCTTCATGATCGCGTCCGAGCCGCGCAACCAGCACGGCGTCGTGGTGCAGACCTGCAGCAGGTGCTTTCCGCGCGGCCGCAATTGGAACATCGTGTAGAAGGTCGCGATCTCGTAGACGCGGATCGGCGCCATATCGAGGAGCTTCGCGACCTCGTTCATCGCCACGCGCGGCAGCCAACCCTGCTGGCGCTGCGCGAGGTCGAGCACGCCGATCACCGCACTGGCCTGCCGGCCGGGCGGATAGTTGGCCATCAGGGCTTGCGCCTTGGCGAGATTCTCCGGCGTGAAAGCGAAATGCGCGACCTGCGGCACGTCCTTGGGATCGGCGGTGACCATCGACATCGAAGCGTCTCCTACCGATCGATCTCGCCGAACACGATGTCGAGCGAGCCGATGTTGGCCGACATGTCGGCCAGTTGATGTCCCTTGGTCATCATGTCGAGAGCCTGCAGATGCGGGAAGCCGGGCGCGCGGATCTTGCAGCGATACGGCTTGTTGGTGCCGTCGGACACGAGATAGACGCCGAACTCGCCCTTGGGCGCCTCGACCGAGGTATAGGTCTCGCCGGCCGGCACCTTGTAGCCTTCGGTATAGAGCTTGAAATGATGGATCAGGGCCTCCATCGAGCCCTTCATCTCGCCGCGCCGTGGCGGGGAGATCTTGCGGTCGTCGATGCGAACGGGGCCTTCCACCTTGCGCAGGGCGGCCACGCACTGCTCCATGATGCGCGCGCTCTGGTACATCTCCTCGATCCGCACCAGGTAGCGGGCGAAGCAGTCACCGGTCTTGCCGACCGGGATGTCGAAATCCATGCGGTCATAGACGTCGTACGGTTGCGACTTGCGCAGATCCCAGGGAATGCCCGAGGCGCGGATCAGCGGCCCCGAAAAGCCCCAATCCAAGGCCTGCTGCTGGTCGACGACGCCGATGTCCACCGTGCGCATGCGGAAGATGCGATTCTCGTTCAGCAGCTTCTCGATGTCCTTGAGGAACGGGTAGAACTGCTTCAGCCACCCATCCATCGAATCGAGCATGCCGGCCGGCAGGTCCTGGTGGACGCCGCCGGGACGGAAGTACGCCGCATGCATGCGCGAGCCGCTCACGCCCTCGTAGTACTCCATCAGGAGCTCGCGCTGCTCGAAGCCCCACAAGGGCGGCGTCAGCGCGCCGACGTCCATGGCGAACGTCGTGACGTTCAGCAGGTGGTTGAGGATGCGGGTGATCTCGGCGAACAGCACGCGGATGTACTGGCCGCGCTCCGGCGCCGTGATGCCCAGCAGCTTCTCGACGGCGAGCGCGTAGGCATGCTCCTGGCTCATCGGCGAGACGTAGTCGAGCCGGTCGAAGTAGGGCACCGCCTGCAGGTAGCTCTTGTACTCGATCAGCTTCTCGGTGCCGCGATGGAGCAGGCCGATATGCGGATCGCAGCGCTCGACGATCTCGCCGTCCATCTCGACGACCAGGCGCAACACGCCGTGGGCCGCCGGATGCTGCGGCCCGAAATTCATCGTCAGAGTCTTGATCTCGACGTCGGACATGTCAGCTGGCCTTGCCCTTCTCCCCGGCCTTCTCGTCGCCCGGCAGGGGACGATGATCGCCCTCCCAGGGGCTCAGGAAGTCGAAGCGCCGGAACTCCTGGGTAAGCTTGACAGGCTCGTACACCACGCGCTTCTGAACGTCGTCCCAGCGCACCTCGACGAAGCCGGTCAGAGGGAAATCCTTGCGCATCGGATGTCCCTCGAAGCCGTAGTCGGTGAGGATGCGCCGCAGATCCGGGTGGTCGGAGAACCACACGCCGTAGAGGTCGTAGGTCTCGCGTTCGAACCAGCCTGCCGCGCTGTAGACCGGCGCAGCCGACGGCACCGGCGTCGCTTCGTCGGTCGCGACCTTGACGCGGATGCGCTGGTTGTTCTTGAGGCTGAGCAGGTTGTAGACGACGTCGAAGCGCTTCTCGCGTTCCGGCCAGTCGACGCCGCAAACGTCGACGAGCTGCTTGAACAGGCACTTGGGGTCGTCGCGCAGGAAGGTGAGCAAGCCGACGACCTTTTCCGGGGTCGTCTCTAGCATCAGCTCGCCGAGACGAACGTTCGAGGCGACGACCGCGCCAGCCGTGGCCTGGCTGATATGCTGGCCGAGCTCCTGAAGCGATACCGCCATCAGCGCACCAGTGTTCCCGTCCGGCGAACCTTCTTCTGGAGCTGCAGGACGCCATAGAGCAGCGCCTCGGCGGTCGGCGGACAGCCCGGCACATAGACATCGACCGGCACGATGCGATCACAGCCGCGCACCACCGAATAGCTGTAGTGATAGTAGCCGCCGCCGTTGGCGCACGAGCCCATCGAGATCACGTAGCGCGGCTCGGCCATCTGGTCGTAGACCTTGCGCAGCGCCGGCGCCATCTTGTTGGTGAGCGTGCCGGCGACGATCATGACGTCGGCCGAGCGCGGGCTCGGCATCGGCGCGAAGCCGAAGCGATCGAGATCGTAACGGCTCATCCAGCAATGGATCATCTCGACGCCGCAGCAGGCCAGGCCGAAGGTCAGGCCCCACATCGAGCCGGTGCGCGCCCAGGTGATCAGCTTGTCGAGCTGGGCGACGATGAAGCCCTTGTCGGCGAGCTCGTCGTTCAACGCGCGCGACAGCGCCGCTTCGGCAGCAGCGCTTGGTTTGGCTTGGGTGGTCACTCCCATTCCAGGGCTCCCTTGCGCCATTCGTAGATGAAGCCGACCGTCAGGACGGCCAGGAAGAGCATCATCGACCAGAAGCCGAACAGGCCGATATCCCCCAGCGCAACGGCCCATGGGAACAGAAAGGCCACCTCGAGGTCGAAAATAATGAACAGAATGGCGACCAGGTAGAAGCGTACATCGAACTGCCCACGGGCGTCATCGAAGGGCGCGAAGCCGCATTCGAACGGTGACAATTTCTCCGAATCGGGATTCTGCCGGGCCACCAGGTAAGAACCGCCGATCATGGCGCCCGTCAAGCCGAGTGCCAGGGCGAGGAAGATCAGGATCGGCAGGTATTCCCTGAGAAGATCTTCCATCGTCACCCCTTTTGCGCCCGATTTTTTGTTTGGGCGGCCAGCGTTGGGGCTGGCGCGAGCGACGGGACTCGAACCCGCGACCTCCGGCGTGACAGGCCGGCGTTCTAACCAACTGAACTACGCCCGCAATAGCCCCCAACGGCGCGCGAGAGATATAGGACCACGCGACGTTGCAGAAATGCCGACCTGTGCAGCTTTCTTCGCGTGCCTCCGATGCTACAAGCGCTTCTTCGCAAAGGCCCGGCCCGAAGCCGATTTGAGGTACTTCTCGAAAGCGAACGCTTGGCCTTCATCGGAAAATGCGATGTAGGTCTTGAGGCCGCAGGGTGCATACTTGGACGTATGGGAGACCTCGCCGGCATTGTGTTTCTTTAGCCGCGCTCGCAGGTCAACCGTCACGCCGACATAGTGACGTTCGGGCTTCTCAACACTCCGAAGGATATGGACGTAGTTCATAGGCGCGTCCCCGGCTTGCCGAGCCGTAGCTCGCTGGCCGCACAGCCCGCCTTCGCCCTGCGGGCTTCGGCGCGGCAGCCTACGCACGCTTCGCGAGCGCAGGCTGGTGGGCGATGACGGGATCGAACCGCCGACCTGTCCCGTGTAAAGGGAATGCTCTACCGCTGAGCTAATCGCCCGGAGCTGGTGGTAGCACAGGTTAAGTCGATGATGACAGGTGCTTCGCCCTAGTTGATCGCGTCCTTGAGCTGCTTGCTCGCCTTGAAGCGGGGGACGCTGGCGGCTGCAATCTTGATCTTCTCGCCGGTTCGCGGATTGCGCCCCTCCGCCGCCTTGCGCTTGGAGACCTGGAACGTCCCGAATCCGACCAGAAGAACTTTCTCTTTCTTTTTCAATGACTTGGTGATGACGGTCAGCATCGCATCAACGGCGCCGGCGGCGTCCGTCTTGGTGAGGTTGGTCGAGGCGGCGACGGCGGCGATCAAATCGTGCTTGTTCACGGGTCAACCCCAGCAAGGTCCGGCAGGTGGAAGTCTACGGGCGCCAGGAAAACGGCGTCAACCAACAATACCACATTTTGTATTCTTGCCGAGCACGAAGCCACATACATAGGGCCAAACATGACAAAGCCCCGGAGGTCTCCCTCCGGGGCTTCGCCTCAGCAGTTCCAGGGCGGGCTAATCTAGTGCGCCCGGACCTCGGCGCCTTCCGCCGGCTTGGCGGCCGTGACGGAGTCGAGGTCGTTGGGCCATTCGATGGCGACCAGCGGCTTGACCAGCGCGCGCGCCAGCACGTCGTCCACCGTCGACACCGGCACGATCTCGAGCCCCTTCTTCACGTTGTCGGGAATCTCAGGCAGGTCGCGCTCGTTCTCCTTGGGGATCAGCACGGTCTTGAGGCCGCCGCGCAGGGCCGCCAGCAGCTTCTCTTTGAGGCCGCCGATCGGCAGCACGCGGCCGCGCAGGCTGATCTCGCCGGTCATGGCGACTTCCTTGCGCACCGCGACGCCGGTCAGCGCCGATACGATCGAGGTGATCATGCCCACGCCGGCCGACGGGCCGTCCTTGGGCGTGGCGCCCTCGGGCACGTGGATGTGAATGTCGCGCTTCTCGAACAGCACCGGCTTGATGCCGAACGAATGGGCGCGCGAGCGGACATAGGCGTTGGCCGCCTGCACCGACTCCTGCATCACGTCGCCGAGCTTGCCGGTCACCGACATGCGGCCGCGGCCGGGCACCAGCACGGCTTCGATCTGCAGCAACTCGCCGCCGACCTCGGTCCACGCCAGGCCGGTCGTGATGCCGACCAGGTCCTCGAGCTCCGCCTCGCCGAAGCGGAAGCGGCGCACGCCGGCGTACTTGTCGAGGTTCTTGCGCGTCACCTTCACCTTGGTCGTCCCCTTCATGAGGATTTCCTTGGTGGCCTTGCGCGCCAGGTTGGCGATCTCGCGCTCGAGATTGCGCACGCCGGCCTCGCGCGTGTAGTAGCGCACGAGATCGCGCACGGCATCGTCGTGGATGTCGAGCTCGCCGTCCTTGAGGCCGTTGGCCTCGATCTGCTTGACGATCAGGTGCTTGCGCGCGATCGCCAGCTTCTCGTCCTCAGTGTAGCCCGCCAGACGGATGATCTCCATGCGGTCCATCAGCGGCTGCGCCATGCGCAGCGAGTTGGCCGTGGTGATAAACATCACGTTCGACAGGTCGTAGTCGACCTCGAGATAGTGGTCGTTGAAGGTCGAGTTCTGCTCCGGATCGAGGACCTCGAGCAGCGCCGACGACGGGTCGCCACGGAAATCGGCGCCGAGCTTGTCGATCTCGTCGAGCAGGAACAGCGGGTTCGACGACTTCACCTTCTTCATGCTCTGGATGACCTTGCCCGGCAGCGAGCCGATATAGGTCCGGCGATGGCCGCGGATCTCGGCCTCGTCACGCACGCCGCCCAGCGACATGCGGACGAAGTTGCGGCCCGTCGCCTTGGCGATCGACTTGCCGAGCGAGGTCTTGCCGACGCCCGGAGGACCGACCAGGCAGAGGATCGGGCCCTTCATCTTGTCGACGCGCTGCTGCACGGCGAGATACTCGAGGATGCGCTCCTTGACCTTCTCGAGGCCGTGATGATCGGCATTGAGAATGTCCTCGGCGTACTTCAGATCCTTGATGATCTTGGTCGGCTTGCGCCACGGGATCGACAGCAGCCAGTCGAGGTAGTTGCGCACCACCGTCGCCTCGGCCGACATCGGGCTCATGGTCCGGAGCTTCTTCAGCTCGGCATTGGCCTTCTCGCGCGCCTCCTTGCTGAGACGCGTCTTCTTGATGCGCTTCTCCATCTCGGAAAGCTCGTCGCGACCGTCCTCGGTCTCGCCAAGCTCCTTCTGGATCGCCTTCATCTGCTCGTTGAGATAGTACTCGCGCTGCGTCTTCTCCATTTGACGCTTGACGCGATTGCGGATCTTCTTCTCGACCTGCAGGACGCCGATCTCGCCCTCCATCAGGCCGAGAATGCGCTCAAGCCGCTTGGAGACCGAGTCGAGCTCGAGGAGTTGCTGCTTCTCGGCGACCTTGAGGGCCAGATGGGCCGAGATCGTGTCGGCGAGCTTGGCCGGCTCCTCGATCTTGTTGATCGAGACGACGACCTCGGGCGGCACTTTCTTGTTCAGCTTGACGTAGTTCTCGAACTCCGAGACGACCGTCCGCGCCGCCGCTTGCAGCTCGGCCTGTTCGCCGGCCACCTCTTCCATATCGACAGCATTGGCTTCAAAGAATTCGGCCTTGCCGGTGTAGCCGACGATCTTGACGCGCCGGCCACCCTCGACCAGCACCTTCACGGTGTCGTCGGGCAGCTTGAGGAGCTGCAGCACGGTGCCGAGCGTGCCGATGTCATAGATGTCGTTGGGGCCGGGATCGTCCTGGCTGGCGTTCTTCTGGGCGATCAGAAGGATTTGCTTATCGTCCTTCATGACCTCTTCCAGAGCCTTCACGCTCTTCTCGCGACCGACGAAGAGCGGAACAATCATGCCGGGGAAGACGACGATGTCACGCAGCGGCAGGACTGGATAGGTAGTGCCAAGAGTGGGGGCGTTCATGATGCCTCGCAACTTACGCTGTTAGAGCTACCCGAACTCCGGACCGCGATTCCCGTACGGGCAATTCACGGCCCGCAGGCTCGCGCACTCTTCACAGAAATTGGCCCGAACAGGGGGTAGTTCAAGACCTCTTCACCAAGCCGCCGGCGGCGGCTGCCACCGACGGCCTTTCAAAACTCATGCCGGCGCGGCCGCAATTCCTTCTTTGCGCTCACCGTGCACATAGAGCGGCTGCGCACGCCCTTCGATGACCTCGCGATTGATCACCACCTCCTCGACGCCGTCGAGCGACGGCAGGTCGTACATCGTGTCGAGCAAGACGGTTTCCATGATCGAACGCAGGCCACGCGCGCCCGTCTTGCGCAGGATGGCCTTCTGGGCGACAGCCCTGAGCGCGTCCTCGGAGAACTTGAGCTTCACGCTCTCCATGTCGAACAGGCGCTGGTACTGCTTCAGCAGTGCGTTCTTCGGCCGCGTCAGGATTTCGATCAGGGCGCCCTCGTCGAGATCCTCCAGCGTGGCGACAACCGGAAGACGACCGACGAACTCGGGGATCAGGCCGTACTTCAGCAGATCCTCCGGCTCGAGATCGCGCAGCACCTCGCCGGTGCGGCGATCGTCCGGCCCGCGCACCTCGGCTCCGAAGCCGATCGACGTGCCCTGCCGCCGCATGGCGATGATCTTGTCGAGGCCGGAGAAAGCACCGCCGCAAATGAACAGGATATTGGTCGTGTCGACCTGCAGGAACTCCTGCTGCGGATGCTTGCGGCCCCCCTGCGGCGGTACCGAAGCGATCGTGCCCTCCATGATCTTGAGCAGGGCCTGCTGGACGCCTTCGCCGGATACGTCGCGCGTGATCGACGGGTTGTCCGACTTGCGGCTTATCTTGTCGACCTCGTCGATATAGACGATGCCGCGCTGCGCCCGCTCGACATTGTAGTCGGCCGACTGCAGCAGCTTCAGGATGATGTTCTCGACGTCCTCGCCGACGTAGCCGGCCTCGGTGAGCGTCGTGGCGTCGGCCATGGTGAAGGGCACGTCGAGCATGCGCGCCAAGGTCTGCGCCAGCAACGTCTTGCCGCAGCCGGTCGGGCCGATCAGCATGATGTTCGACTTGGCGATCTCGACGTCGCTCGCCTTTCCACCGTGGCTCAGACGCTTGTAGTGATTGTGCACCGCAACGGCGAGGATTCGCTTGGCCTGGTCCTGGCCAATCACGTAGTCGTCGAGGATCTGGCGGATTTCCTTCGGCGACGGCACGCCGTCCTTGGACTTCACCAGGGTGGTCTTGTTCTCCTCCCGGATGATATCCATGCAGAGTTCGACGCATTCATCACAGATGAACACGGTCGGTCCGGCGATGAGCTTGCGGACTTCGTGCTGGCTCTTGCCGCAGAAGCTGCAATAGAGGGTATTGCGGGAATCGCCCCCGGACTTGGCGGCTGGCATGACGGTAACGCACCTCCGCTTGCGTGGCCCGCTCCGGCGGGCCCGCTCGCTGTTCTATGTTAAACTCGCCCCCCGGATCGCTACAACATCAAAATATGGTGTGTAGGCCGGTCAAAAAGAAACAATTGGTCGTGATTTCTCAGGAAGCCGCCGCCTGAATCGTCGGAGTGGGCCGCTTTTCGAGCACGTCGTCGATCAAGCCGAACTCCTTGGCTTCGGCCGGCGAGAAGAACTTGTCACGCTCCATGGCCCGCTCGATCTCCTCGATCGTGCGGCCGGTGTGGCTGACGTACATCTGGTTGAGCCGTGCCCGCGTCAGCAGGATCTCGCGGGCGTGGATCTCGATGTCGGTCGCCTGGCCCTGGGCGCCGCCCGACGGCTGGTGGATCATGATGCGTGCATTGGGCAGCGAGAAGCGCTTGCCCTTGGCGCCTGCCATCAGCAGCAGCGAACCGGCCGACGCCGCCTGGCCGAACACCAGGGTCGAGATCAGCGGGCGGATGTACTGCATGGTGTCGTACACCGCGAGGCCCGAGGTCACGACGCCGCCCGGCGAGTTGATATAGAAGGCGATGTCCTTGGTCGGGTTCTCGGCCTCGAGATAGAGCAGCTGGGCGCAGACCAGGCCGGCGACGTTGTCCTCGATCGGCCCATTGAGGAAGATGATCCGCTCCTTGAGCAGGCGCGACCAGATATCGTAGCCGCGCTCGCCGCGGGCCGACTGCTCGACGACCATCGGCACATAGTAGTTGTTGTAGACTTCCAGCGGATCGCGTTCGCGACTCATCGCGGGCCCCCTTGGTGACTGTACAATGAAAGTGGCAGCGCCGACGGTCCGGTTCAAGACCGCCGCCGACGCATCAATTCGCCGTTGCTTCTTTCGCGAGCCCCTCTTCCGCAGGCTTGTCCTCCTCGGCTTCACGGGCGGCCTTCACCAGTTCCTCCGGCGTAACCGACCTTTCGCCGACCTTGGCCAGCTCGAGTATGAAATCGACGGTCTTGTCCTCGAAAATCGGTGCCCGCAGCTGCTCCTTGAGCTCGGTGTTCTTGGCGTAGAATTCCATCACTTGGCGCTCCTGGCCGGGATAGCGCATGGCCTCGCGCACGACCGCCTGGTTCAGCTCCTCCGGCGTGACGTCGATGCCGTTCGACCGCCCGACGTCGGCCAGCAGCAGGCCCAGGCGGACCCGGCGCTCGGCGATGTCGCGGTACTCCTTGCGCATCTTCTCCTCGTCATCCTCGAGCTTCTGGCCACTCTTCTTGGCCTCCTCGATGCGCTGCCAGATGGCGTTGAACTCGCCTTCGACCAGTCCCTCGGGAACGGCGAACTTGTGCGCCTCGGCGAGCTTGTCGAGCAGCTGCCGCTTGATCATCGAGCGCGAGATGCGGGTGTAATCCTGGCCGATCCGGTCGGCGACCGCCTTGCGCATGGTGTCGAGGTTCTCGAAATTGTTGGCCTTGGCCAGCTCATCGTCGACCGGCCGGTCGACCAGCTCGCGGACCTCCTTGATCGTGCACTTGAAGACGGCGTCCTTGCCCGCCAGCTCGGCATTGCCGTAGTCGGCCGGGAACGTGACCTTGACCTCGACCACCTTGCCGACCTCGGCGCCGACCAGCTGGTCCTCGAAGCCCGGGATGAAGGACCCGGAGCCAATCTCGAGGATGTAGTCCTGGGCGGAGCCGCCCGGGAATTCCACGCCGTCGACCGAGCCCACGAAATCGATCTTGAGGGCATCGCCCTTCTGCGCCGGCCGCGGCGGCTCGACCGGCTTCTGCTCGCGATTGGCCTTGGCGATCCGGTTGACCGCTTCCTCGACATCGCTGTCGGGCACAACGGCCTTCAGCCGCTCGAGCGCAACTTCGGAGAAATCGAGCTTGCCGATCTCGGGAAGGACCTCGATCGCGACCTCGAACTCGACGTCCTTGCCCTCTTCGAGCTGCTTCAGGTCGATGCGGGGCTGCAGCGCGGGCTTCAGCCCGCGATCCTCGATCGCCTTGGCCGTGCTCGTATTGACCGCCTGCTCGAGCGCCTCGCCGAACAGCGCCTGGCCATACTGCTTCTTCAGGAGCCCGACCGGCACCTTGCCCTGGCGGAAACCCGGCATCTGGGCGGTCTTCGCCATGTCGGCCAGGCGAGAATCGACCTGGGCCGCCAAGTCGCCGGCAGGAACCACGATCTTGAATTGCCGCTTCAAGCCTTCGGCCGGGAGTTCCGTCACTTGCATCGTCACACTTCCATTTCTGTATTGGTGCGGGCGGAACGGCTTGTTCACTCGGGCACCCGCCAACCTTGGTGCCAGTGCCTTCCCACGCCCAAAATCGCAGCGTGCTCTAGACCGAACTGGCGTCCAGACACAAGGGTCATGCTCGCGGAGTACGTCAACCTAAAGCAGACAAAGGGGCGCAGACATGGCTACGGGTCCCGCAGCTCCAAGCGTACCTCCGCCCGATCCAGACGTTCATGAACTCGTTGGAGCATCTGCAACATCAAGCCCTGTCCTTGCTTGAGCCGAGAAAGCCTTGCGCCATGTTCGTGGGCAAAAAGCCTTCGGAATCAGTTATTTGGATCCTCTGGTGCGGGCGGAGGGGCTCGAACCCCCACGCCTTGCGGCACGAGAACCTAAATCTCGCGTGTCTGCCAATTCCACCACGCCCGCCCAATGAGAGGCCCTCTTGTCGGTCTCTCGGGCCAGCGCCGGCGAACCGCGCCGCGAGGGCCGAATCGCGGGCCTCTTAGCTTGTGCCCGGCGAGCGGTCAATTGATCGCAAGCGCCGCGTGCAAAGCATCGGGCAAGTGCGCGATCAGGTCCTCGGCGATCAGGCCGCGCCGGCCGAACCGAAAGCCACTCTCGCCATGCAACCACGCGGCCGCCGCCGCTGCCGCCAGAGGCGACAGGTTCTGCGCCATCAAGGCGCCGGCGATGCCGGCCAGCACATCGCCCGAGCCGGCCGTCGCCAGGCTGGCGGGAGCGTGGACGTTGATAACGGCCCGACCATCGGGGGCCGCAATCACCGTATTGGGTCCCTTCAACAGCATCGTCGCGCCGCTGCGCGCCGCTGCCTGTCGCGCCCGCTCGACCTTGTCCGGCAGGTCGGCCAGGTCGGCGAACAACCGGCGGAATTCGCCTTCGTGCGGCGTCATCAGGGCTGGACCGGCAATGGCCTCGAACAACCGCCCCGGTGCGTCGGCGAAGGCGGTGATGGCGTCGGCGTCGAGCACCACCGCACGTCGCAGGGCGAGGGCTGACAGGCAGGCCGCTCGCGTCCGGTCGTCGACGCCGGACCCCGGGCCCAGCAGCACGGCATTGCGCCGCGGGTCGCCGAGCAGCTTGCCGAACGCGGCGCTCTCCTCGCTCTCGACGATCAGATTGCCTGGTTCGGCCGCCTGGTAGACCGGCATTGCCGAACGCGGGGCGGCAATGGTGACGAGTCCCGCGCCGGCACGGCGGGCGGCCAGCGCGGCAAGGCGGGCCGCACCGGTCGCCGCAGCGCCGCCCAGGATGGTGAGATGACCGCGGGCGAATTTGTGATCCGCCAATCCGTCGCGCTCGAGCGATGGCCGCCACAAGGACGGCCCATTCAGCCAGAGCCGCGGCGCGATGGCGTCGAGCACCGCCGCGGGGATGCCGATATCGACCAGGTGCAGCGAGCCGCAGCGCCGCAACCCTTCGACCGCGTAGTGGCCGGGCTTGCCCCGGAAGAAGGTTACCGTGCGCTCGGCTAAGAGCGCCCGACCCATCACCTGCCCACTGTCGCCATACAGGCCGCTCGGCACGTCGACGGCGATGACGGCGAGCCCTTCGGCATTGATGCGGTCGATGACCTCGCCGGCGAGTCCCTCGATGGGTCGCGACAAGCCGGCACCGAACAGGGCATCGACGACCAGCGGACGGCCTTCCAGCAAGGCTGGCGAGAGCGCCTCCACAGGGCCCTTCCAGCCCTGTGCTGCCCAGGCCGCGTCCCCTCTCAAGGCCTCACGCGGCCCGAGCAACGCCAGCCGAACCGGCCAGCCTGCTTCCTGCAGGTGACGAGCGGCGACAAACCCGTCGCCACCGTTGTTGCCCGGCCCGCACAGCACTGCGAGCGGACGGCGACGATGGTGAGTCGCAACCGCGGCCGCGACCGCCCGTCCGGCGGCCTCCATGAGCTGCGTGCCCGGAATGCCCCGCGCAATGGCGCCAGCGTCGGCCTCGGCCATCTCGGCGCATCGCAGCAGGACGAGATCGTTGCTGGCGCTAAGGTCGCGCACGGGGCTTCCGCGCTTCAGGAGTGACGACGCGGGAGCGACTGGGGCGGCCGACCGGACTTGAACCGGCGACATCCAGAATCACAATCTGGCGCTCTAACCACCTGAGCTACGGCCGCCATCACAGGTCGCTCCCGACGACGGGCGCTTTCCTACGCTTGGCCAGCCGGAGCGTCAAGAAACCGGCGGGGTCGGCGGCAGCAGCCGGTCGATGGCCTTGGTCCAGACCTCGCAGGCCTCGGCGAACGACAGCCCATGGTCCTCGCGCATGCGCGCCCAGCTTTCGAAATCGATCAGGGACTCGAGCACGACCAGGAGACGCCGCTGACGCTCCTCGGAAAGAGTCGACAGCTCGGGGCGATACATTATCTCGATGCGCTTGATGATTGCCTGCCGCGCCAGCAGCACCCGGGTGTTCAGCTCCAGCGACTCGCCTTTGTTGACCATCATGGCGCGCCACAAGGGCAGCCACGCCTCGCAGATCGCCCCGCGCCTCTCGATGTGGTTCTTCAAGCGGGTCGCCCGATCGCCCTCCGTGTCGGCACCGGTGGCCAGCGTCGCTGCCTGCAGGAAGGTGTGATCTGTCGCTGCGACCCTGAGTTCGTGCAGGTCGCTGAAGCGTTCGAACACCGAGCGCACGGAGACCCCCGCCCGCTCGGCGATCTGCGCTGCCGTCGGGATTCTGGGGTCCTTGCGCAGCAGATCAATATACGCCTCCACGATCAGCTGCTTGGTGCGCGCACTGCGCAGGCGACGACCGTCGATCCGGGCGGACTTGGGGTTCTGCTTCGAGGTCAATGAACTATACGGTCGACTGCTGCCGGTAACCGCTTCGACACCATCGGCCGGCGATGGACCGGGCCAGATCAAGCCTGTGATGCCGGAGCAGGATTACCGCCAGCGCGGGAAGGCAAATCCTACTTGGAACGAAGCGGCGGCGCCACAGTTTCCGATGCATACCTTAGTCAGAAGCTCCCGGGTCGGAAGCTCCCGGCGTCGGCGGCAGGAGACGATCGATGGCTTCGATCCAGACCGAGCAGGCTTCCTCGATCGACAACCCATGCTGGTCGCGCATGCGCGCCCAGCTCTCGTGGTCGGTGATCGCCTCCAGCGCGATCAGCAAGTGCTCACGCTCGCGGTCCGAAAGGGTCGCGAGCTCCGGCCGATACATCACCCTGAAGCGATCGACGGTACGTTCCCGGGCGAGGCGAACACGCTGGCGCAACTCGGCGTCTTCCGGTGCGCTGAACACGAGCACGCGCCACAAGGCGGTGCCACGCTCGCAGGTTCCTGCCCGCGTTTCGACCTGGGAGCGGATCCGGGCCTCGCGGTCGCCATCGACATTGCGCGCCGGCGCGAGCGCTGCGGCCTGTGCGAGGCTGTAGTCGGCCGCGGCCACCCGCAACTTGCTAAGATCGGGGAAGCGCTCGAAGATCGAGCGGACGGAGTAGCCGGCGCGCTCCGCGATCTGCGCCGCGGTCGGCATCTGCACCACCGGCTTTTCGCGCACGAGAGCCAGATAGGCTTCGATTATGAGCTGCTTCGTCCGCTCGCTGCGCAGGCGACGACCGTCGATGCGGGTCGGCCGGGGCGGCGACGCCGAACGCCCCGAGGCGTCGTTGGAATCTAGGTCAGCTGTACCCTTTGCCACCGATACCACCGCTTTGGTTGCCACCGATCCGACCGCCTTGGCGTGACCAGGTCACCGAATTTGGCAATCACACTGCAGCAAGTATAGGCGCTCGCCCGTACAAGCCAAGCCATCCCGCACCAGTTCGGATCGCCCTCACGCTTCGGTTCGATATCTTACCGGCGGAAGTGCCGTTGCAACCGATCGATCGCGTCGTCCAGCGTCGCATCGTGCTTGCAGAAGCAGAACCGCGCGAAATGACGGGGCGCCCTGCCCGGCTGATCGTAGAAGGCGCTGACCGGCACCGCCGTGACCCCAGCCTCGATGGTGATGTGGCGGCAGAAATCCTCATCGGTGCCGTTGAACCCCAGCGGGCGGAAATCCGTGGTGACGAAGTAGGTGCCACGGGCGGGCAGCACGTCGAAGCCGATCTGCCGCAAGGCGCCGTCCAGGCGGTCGCGCTTCGCCTGCATGTCGCGCGCCAGGGTCGAGAAATAGTCGTCGCCCAGGCGCAACCCGACGGCGGCCCCCCATTGCAGGTTCGGCGGTGTCGTGAAGGTCATGAACTGGTGAGTCTTGGCGATCGGCCGCATGAGGTCGGGGGCCGCGGTGACGTAGCCGACCTTCCAGCCGGTCAGGCTGAAGCTCTTGCCGGCCGACCCGATGCGGACGCTCCGCTCCCGCATTCCCGGCAGGCCCATGATCGATACGTGCTCGCGGTCGTCGAAGACGATGTGCTCGTAGACCTCGTCGCACACCGCGTAGGCATCGTGCTCCACGCAGAGCCCGGCAATGAGCTCGAGTTCCTCGCGATCGAACACCTTGGAACAGGGGTTCATCGGCGTGTTGAACAGGATCAGCTTGGTCCGCCCGCTGAACGCCGCCGCCAGTTCGTCGCGTGGCAGCCGCCAAGTCGGCGGCTCAAGCCGCACCAGCTTAGGAACACCGCCTGCCCGGCGCACGATCGGAAGGTAGGAATCATACAGCGGCTCGATCAGCACGACCTCGTCGCCCGGCTCGATCAAGCCGAACAGGCAGTCGCCCAAGGCCTCGGTTGCCCCCGATGTCACCATCACCTCGGATTGCCAGTCGACGTCGAGGCCCTGGAAGCGCCTGGCGTGATCGGCGACCGCCTGGCGCAGCTCCGGGATGCCCATCATCGGCGGGTACTGGTTGTGTCCTTCCATCAGGTATTCGGCGGCGGCAGCCCGGACGGCCTGGGGTCCCTTGTCGTCGGGAAAGCCCTGTCCGAGGTTGACCGATCGATGCTCGCGGGCGAGCGCCGACATCACCTCGAATACGGTGGTGCCGAGGGCGGTCATCGTTGAGTTGGCCAGCTTCATGCGTCGATCTCGATTGACTTATTTATGGGCAACATTGTGAATGTTATTTGACCAACTGGTTCATTTTTCGACCACTCGACTCACCGTTCCACTTCCCAAGAGTGTGGATAACTCTGGCATGAAAGCTGCTTGCCGCAGGATGTACGACGACTGCCACCACGGCAGCGCCTGAGTTTGCGTGCGAAAGTGCCGGAAGGAAATGAAGAAGATCGAAGCCATCATCAAGCCCTTCAAGCTCGACGAGGTGAAGGATGCCCTGAACCAGATCGGCCTCAAGGGCATCACCGTTCTCGAGGCCAAGGGCTTCGGCCGCCAGAAGGGTCACACCGAGCTCTATCGTGGCGCCGAGTATGTCGTGGACTTCCTGCCCAAGGTGAAGATCGAGCTCGTCATCGAGGATGACATGGTCGAGAAGGCGGTCGAGGCCATCCGCAGCTCGGCGCACACCGGCCGCATCGGCGACGGCAAGATCTTCGTGTCGCACATCGACGACGCAATTCGAATTCGTACTGGCGAGCGCGGAGACGCAGCCGTATGAGACCTCGGCCTTTTTGGGGGCATGAGGACGGTAACCACAAGAGAGGGAAGTACGACAGATGGATGCCAAGCAAGTTCTCGCGCTGATCAAGGAGAAGGACGTCAAGTTCGTCGACTTCCGCTTCACCGACCCGCGCGGCAAGTGGCAGCACACCGCGCGCATGGCGTCGGCCACCGACGAGGGCACCTTCGAGGATGGCGTGATGTTCGACGGCTCCTCGATCGCCGGCTGGAAGGCGATCAACGAGTCGGACATGATCCTGATGCCCGACCCCTCGACCGCGGTCCTCGATCCGTTCGCCGCCCAGACGACCCTGATCGTGAGCTGCGACGTGGTCGAGCCCTCGACCGGCCAGCTCTATGCCCGCTGCCCGCGCTCGACGGCCAAGCGCGCCGAGGCCTTCATGAAGTCCTCCGGCATCGGCGATACCGCCGTGTTCGGCCCCGAGCTCGAATTCTTCGTGTTCGACGACGTCCGTTTCGACGTCCAGATGCAGGGCAGCTTCTATCGGCTGACCTCGAGCGAATCGCCGTGGAACAGCGGCGCCGAGTTCGACGGCGGCAACATGGCCCATCGTCCCGGCGTCAAGGGCGGCTACTTCCCGGTGCAGCCGGTCGATTCGATGAACGATCTGCGTGCCGAGATGATGTCGGTCTGCACCGACATGGGCCTGGTCATGGAGATCCACCATCACGAGGTGGCGCCCAGCCAGAACGAGCTCGGCTTCCGTTTCGACACGCTGGTGAAGACCGCCGACAACGTGCAGAAGTACAAGTACACGCTGCACAACGTCGCCCACAGCTACGGCAAGACCCTGACCTTCATGCCGAAGCCGCTCTATGGCGACAACGGCTCGGGCATGCATACCCACCAGTCGATCTGGAAGGACAACAAGCCACTGTTCGCAGGCTCCGGCTACGCCGACCTGTCGGAGACGGCTCTGTACTACATCGGCGGCATCATCAAGCACGCCAAGGCGCTCAACGCCTTCTGCAACGCCAGCACCAACTCCTACAAGCGCGTCATCCCGGGCTTCGAGGCGCCGGTGCTGCTGGCCTACTCCTCGCGCAACCGCTCGGCTTCGTGCCGCATCCCCTACTCGGCCTCGCCCAAGGGCAAGCGCGTCGAGGTCCGTTTCCCCGACCCGTCGGCCAACCCGTATCTCGCCTTCGCGGCGATGCTGATGGCCGGCATCGACGGCATCCAGAACAAGATCCATCCAGGCGATCCGATGGACAAGAACCTCTACGACCTGCCGCCGGAGGAGCTCTCCAAGGTCCCGACGGTCGCGGGCTCGCTGCGCGAGGCGCTGAACTCCCTCGACGCCGACCGCACCTTCCTGACCAAGGGCGGCGTGTTCACCGACGATCAGATCGACGCCTACATGGAGCTCAAGTGGGAAGAGGTCTACAACTGGGAGCACCAGCCGGCGCCGATCGAGTACAAGATGTACTACAGCATCTGAGCATCGCCGGAAGATCATCGCCAAGGGGGCCTTCGGGCCCCCTTTTCCTATCTGGCCGGGGCACCTCCCCGGCAAAGCCGGGGAGGAATCTGAATGCGAAAGCGGGCCCTTCTGCTTTTGGCCTGTGCGTGCAAGTCTCCGCCGATCCGCTAACAAGAGGACGAGCGCGATGTCAGGCTGGATGGACGAGGCGATGAAGGAGCTCAAGCCCTGGATCGGGCGCGTGCGCATCGTCGAGGACGATGTCGGCCTCATGGCCGTGCGGCGCGCCGCCAGCACTTTCAATCTCGATCCGGCAAGCTTCGAGCGCGGCACCGAGCTGCCGCCGCACTGGTTCACGCTGTTCTTCGCCGAGACCATCGTGCAGAGCGAGCTGGGTCCCGACGGCCATCCCAACAAGGGCATCGTGCTGCCGCCGATCCCGATGCCGCGCCGCATGGGTGCGGGACGCCGGGTCACGGTCAAGGGCCGCCTGCGCGCTGGCGAGCCCGCGGTCAAGAAGGCCGAGGTCGCCAATATCGTCCCCAAGAGCGGCCGCTCGGGCGACATCTTCATTCTCACCATGCGTCACACGATCGAGCAGCACGGCAAGGTGATCGCCATCGACGAGAACGATGCCATCTATCGCCCGGCGGTGCCGCCCGGCCAGAAGACCACGGCCACGGTCGCGACTCAGGCGCGCACCGATCACGCCTGGAGCGACAAGACCAACGTCACCAACACGCTCAACTTCCGCTTCTCGTCGCTCACCTGGAACGCCCACCGCATCCACTACGACGGCGACTACACGCGCAGCGAGGAAGGCTATCCGGCGCTGGTCTCGAACGGCGGCCTGTCCATGCATCTCATGACCGACGCCGCACTGCGCCACGGCCGGGGAACGCTGACCAACTACACGACCCGGCTGGTCCATCCGATCTGGGTTGGCGACCTGATCGACGTGCGCGGCCGCGAGCAGGAGGACGGCCGCCTCTCGATCTGGGCGGCCGACAAGAACGGCGTGCTGTGCGGCGAGATGGATCTGGAGTTCGCATCGTGAGCGACGGCCCTCTCTCCGGCGTGCGCATCATCGACCTGACGACGGTCGTCGTCGGGCCGATCTGCACGCGCACCTTGGCCGACTATGGCGCCGACGTCGTCAAGATCGAGGCGCCGGGCGGCGACCTGCTGCGCACCATGGCGCAAGGCAGCCGCAATCCCGGCATGTCCGGCAAGTTCATCAACTTCAACCGCAACAAGCGCTCGATCGTGCTCGACTTCAAGAAGCCCGCGGCGCTCGAGGCCGTGCACCGCCTGATCGGCGGCGCCGACGTGTTCGTGAGCAACGTGCGGCCGGAGGGGTTGGCGCGCGCCGGCCTCGACTACGCCAGCCTGGCGCCGAGGAACCCGCGGCTGATCCACTGCTCGATCCTGGCCTTCGGGCGCGGCGGCCGTTACTACAACCGGCCTGCGTACGACCCGATCGTGCAGAGCCTGTCGGGAGTCGCCGGCACGCTGGCGCGGGCGACCGGCGAGCCGCGCTTCGTGCCCATGGTGATGAGCGATCACACGTCAGGCCTGATCGCCGCCCAGTGCATCGGCTTCGCTCTTTACCGCCGCGAGAAGACCGGTCGCGGCGAGGCAATCGACGTGCCGATGCTGGAGAACATGGCGTCGTTCGTGTCGAGCGAGCATATGGGCGCCATGACCTTCGACCCGCCGGTCGGCCCAAGCGGGGACGGCCGCCTGCTCAGTCCCGACTACCGGCCGCTGCCGACCAGGGACGGCTACATCACGGTCGGTCCCAACACCAATCCGCAGGCCTTCGCCTTCTTCGACGCGATCGGCCGGCCCGAGCTCAAGACCGACCCGCGCTTCGACACGCCGGGCCACCGCACCGTCAACGCCGCCGCCTACTTCGAGGTGCGCAAGGAAGGCCTCGCCCAGAAGACCACGGCGGAGTGGCTGGAGATTTTCGACAAGCTCGATGTGCCGGCCGCCCGCTACAACTCGATCGACGATCTCCTGAGCGACCCGCATCTTGCCGATGTCGGCTTCTTCCAGCCGGAGGATCATCCGAGTGAAGGCCGCATCCGCCGCACCCGGCGCGCCAACATCTTCTCCGGCGGGGAGCGCCAGCACGAGCGCCACGCCCCGCGGCTCGGCGAGAACACCCGCGAGATATTGAAGGAAGCCGGCTACGGCGAGGCCGACATCGACGGCATGCTGGCCTCGGGGGCGGCCCGATAGCTCTTCTCCCGCCCACGAAGTGAAGAGGCGTCGGCGCCTTACGCCGCAGCAGGGGTCATGGGTCGTACCATGGGCGCCAACTTAACTTACTCATAGATCAGAAAGTTAGACAACAAATTGAAGATGTGCGAGTATTCGGGTCACGATGAAGCGCGACGGCCGGACACTCGATCATGGGACGCTGGAAACCATCCGTAAGATGGCGGTTCAACGTGTCCGCGAAGGCGAACGGCCGAGCGAGGTGATCGCCAGTTTCGGCATGCATCGCTGCACAATCTACGGGTGGCTGAAGGCTGCGCGGGGCCGCGGCAAGGGGCTGAAGTCGCTTGCCTCGAAGCCGGCGACCGGGCGGCCGCGCGCGCTGAGCCCAGCGCAGGAGCGTCAGGTATTTCGTTGGATCAATGGCAAGAACCCGATGCAGTACGGCTTCGACTTTGGCCTGTGGACGCGCCAGGTCGCGCGCGACCTCATCGCCCAGCGGTTTGCGGTAAGGCTGAGCCTGGCCTCGGTGGGAGCGTTGCTGGCGCGGGTGGGATTGACGCCGCAGAAACCGCTCCAGCGCGCTTATCAGCGTGACCCCGAGGCGATCGCGCGCTGGCAGCGGGAAACCTACCCGGCGATTGCCCAGCAAGCCAAGCGGGACAAGGCTGATATCTACTTCTGGGATGAGTCGGGCTTTCGCGCCGATGCGGTGAAAGGCACGACGTGGGGCGCCAAAGGGCAGACCCCGGTGGTGTCGGTGCCGGGCCAACGTCAAAGCATCAGCGCCGCTTCGGCGGTCAGTGCCAAGGGGGCGTTCTGGTTCGCCACCTACGCCGGTGGCCTGAATGGCGCACTATTCGTCAGCTTGCTACGCCGCATGATGCGTGGGCGCCGTCGGCCGTTACATCTGATCGTCGATGGCCTGCCCGCACACAGGACGCGTGACGTGCGCGACTACGTCGACCAACTCGACGGCAAGCTGACATTGCACTTCCTGCCCGGCTATGCCCCGGACCTCAATCCCGACGAGCTCGTCTGGAGCCATGCCAAACGAACCGGCAACGCGCGCCGGCCACTGCTCAAAGGCGAACGCCTCGAGCAACGGGTGGCTGCCCAGCTCGCCGATATCGGCAGGAGACCCAGCCTGGTCCGATCATTCTTCAGACATCCGAGTGTTGCCTATATTACTGACTGCTGAGTAAGTTCAGAACTCCTGACACAACCCGGCAAAAAGCCCGAAAACAGGGGCGTTCTCGTTGGTGCGGGTGCGGACCAATACTTGTCCGGTTTTTTCCGTTGAACGAGGGGTCGGCCGCGGAATCACTGCGATTTTGCAACATCGGCTGCGGACCCAAACGTGTCCGCTCCCGGTAGCGCCGGACATTCCCACACTGGCCTGTGTCAGGAGTTCTGAAGTTAGCGCCTATGAGGGTCGAGCCCCTGGTCCAGCCGGCGGTGCCTCCGAGAAGCGACGCCTCACCAGGTCCTGGAATCCGCTGGCGGCTGCCGAGATCGGCCGTCCCTTCAGGCGCATCATGGCCAGGCTGCCATTGAACAGCCCGGGATCGATGGGCAGTGACCGCAGCAGCGGATCGTTGGGCAGCGAAGTGCTGGCCAGGATGGTGACGCCCACGCCGCGCCGCACGAACTGCGCCAGCGCGCTGTAGGTGTTGAGCGTGATGGTGTGATTCAGTCGGAAGCCCGCATTGGCGGCTGCGCCGTCGAATATCCGCCGGAGGTTGGAGGATGGCGGCATGGAAACCAGCGGCTCGCCCTTGAGATCGGCGAGACTGATTTCGTCCCGACGGGCAAAACGATGGCGCTTGTGAAAGACGACATGATAGCAGTTCTGGCACAGATGTTCGACCAGCAGGTCGTCGTTCGGCTCACTCAAGGCGCCGATGCCGAAGTCGACCTGTCCCGATCGAATCAGCCCAAGCGTACTGCTCTGGATGCCTTCGTGGATGTGAAGGATGACGTTCGGGTTGAGGCGCTTGTAGCTGGTGATCAGGTCCGCGAGCATGTTGGTCGCAAAGGCCATTGGACAGGAAATCGCGAGATGGCCGCGGGTCTGCTCGCTGAGTTCCCGGATGGCGTTCGAGCTCAGTTCCAGATCGTGGAGGATGCGTTCCGCCAAGGGGACGAATTCCACGCCGACGCTGGTGAGGCTGACCTGCCGTGTGGTCCGCTCGAAAAGGGCGCTTCCCAATTCCCTTTCGGCTGCGCGGATCATGCGCGAGAGGCCCGGCTGGGAAAGCCCCATCTCCGACGCCGCGGCAATGAAGCTTGAATATTTCGCCACGGCGGCGACGGCTCTGAGCTGCCTGATCGACAGATTGGGAAGCTGAGATAACGACGACCGCGTCATGCAACACTCGCGCGCAGGAATCATGCCGAATCCGCATCAGTATCCTGCATCAGATAGGCTTTGATATGAAAAAGGGCGCTTCCTAGCATCCGCGTACCGCACTTCGGACCGAAAGGGCGCGCGTCATGTGGAAATTTGTGGGTGCTGCCGCCCTGTCCCTCCTGCTCCTGTTCAGCCCGGCGGCCCAGTCCGACGACTATCCCAGCAAGCCGATCAAGCTCGTGGTGCCCTTTGCGCCGGGCGGAAGCGTCGACATCGTTGCCCGCATCCTGTCGCAGCGGCTGAGTGAGGATCTGGGCCAGTCGGTCGTCGTGGAAAACCGCGCCGGCGCGGGCGGCAATATCGGCTTCGAGGCCGTGGCCAAGGCGAAGCCCGATGGCTACACGCTGGGGATGGCCAGTTCGACCCTGGCCGTCAATGTCAGCCTCTACCGCTCGATCGGTTACGATCCGTTGAAGGATTTCGCGCCGATCTCGCTCGTGGCGATGCAGCCCAACGTGCTGATGGTCAATCCTTCGCTGCCCGTGAAGTCGGTGACGGAGCTCATCGCCTACGCCAAGGCCAACCCGGGCAAGCTCAATTTCGGCTCCTCGGGGATCGGGGCCTCCCAGCACCTGGCGGCGGAGATGTTCAAGAGCCGCACCGGCATCGAGATGATCCACGTACCCTACAAGGGCGGCGGCCCAGCCATGGCCGATCTCGTGGCCGGACGGATTCAACTGATGTTCGAGACCATCCCCAACTCGCTTCCCTACATCCAGTCGGGCCAGCTCCGCGCGCTTGCCGTCACCGTCGAGGAACGCTCTGGCCAGTTGCCCGACGTGCCGACCGTAGCCGAAGCCGGTCTGGCGGGTTTCGTTTCAAGGGGCTGGTTGGGCGTGATGGCGCCGGCTGGCACGCCGCAATCGATCATCGACAAGATGAATGCGGCCGTCCACAAGGCGGTCGCCGATCCGGCCATCACCAAGCGGCTGGTCGATCTTGGCCTCCGGATCAAGCTTTCGACGCCGGCCGAGTTCAGCGCCTTCATCGCGCGCGAGGTCGCGGACTTCCGCACCCTCATCGCCGACGCGAAGATTCCCGTGGAATAAGCGACGTGAAAACTGCTTTGGATTTCCTCAAGCCTCGCACTGTGGCTGTGATCGGCGCTTCGCGCGACCCCATGAAGCGCGGCTACCGGGCGATCAAGACGCTGATCGACGGCGGCTATGCGGGGCACGTTCTGCCGATCAACCCGAAGGAAAGGGAGATACTGGGCTTCGCCTGCTATCCCGACCTCGCCTCGGCGCCCGGCGAGATCGATCTCGCCTTGGTCTGCACTCCGGCGCGGTCCGTGCCGGACGTCATCGGCTCCTGTGGCGCGCGCGGCGTCCGGGCGGCGCTGGTTCTGGCCGGCGGATTCAGCGAAGCGGGATCCGAGGGCGCGGATCTCGAAGCGCGCAGCATGGCGGCGGCCGAAAAAGGCGGCGTGCGCGTGATCGGTCCCAATACCGCCGGCCTCTTCGACGCCTACACCGGCTGCAATCTTGTCGGCTGGCCCGGCGTCTATCCCGGCAAGATCGGCGTGCTTTGTCAGTCCGGCAATGTCGCCATCGGCTTCCTGGCGCAGAGCCAGAAGAACGGCCATGCCGGCTTCACCACCTTCGTCGGCGTCGGCAATGAAGGCGATATCCGCTTCCACGAGTATCTCCGGTTCTATGGCGAGGATCCGAATACGGGCGCCGTGATCGTCTATGTCGAAGGCTTCAAGGACGGCCTCGCGTTCCTCGCCGCGTTGCGCGAGGTCGCCGTGCGCAAGCCCGTCGTCGTTTACAAGGCCGGCCGCACCGGCAAGGGCGAAGGCGCCGCGCGCTCGCATTCCGGATCGCTGGCCGGCAACTACGCGGTCGCGCAGGCGGCCTTGCGCCAGGCCGGGGCGATCGTGGTCGAACGGTCCGACGAGGTGTTCGCGGTCGCAGACATGGCGTCGCGCACCGCCGGACGCCCGACACGGCGCGTCGCCATCCTCTCCGAAGGTGGCGGGCCGATCTCGCAAGCCGTCGACGCGCTGGCCGAGCGCGACCTGGAGCTGCCCCGGCTTTCCGCCGATACCGAGGCGCGACTGAAGAAGATCACGCCGAACGCCACGCAGCTCGACAATCCCGTCGACGCGGGGGGTGGCACGGATCCTCATCCACGATATTTCCCCCTTTGCGCCGAAGCGATCCTGGCCGACCCGTCGGTCGATGCGCTGCTGATCGTCGGATATTTCGGTGGTTACCAGGTCCGCTACGGCAGCGCGCTGGCCGAAGCCGAGAACACGGCGGCGCGCGAGCTGGTGGATCTCGCCCGGCAATCGGGCAAGCCGGTGATCGTGCAGTGCCACTATGCCGAGTTCGCGACCGGGGCGATCGACATCCTGCGGGCGGCTGACATCGTCGTGGTACGCTCGATCGAAATTGCGGCCGCTTGCCTCGCCGGCGCCAACCGCTTTCATCGCGTGGCCAGTGGCCCCCTGCCGGCCGCGTCTCTTCCGCCACTGTCGCGACGCCGCGAAACGGCGGCGAAGCTGATCGCCGGGGCCCGCGCGAGCGGACGGCGGAGCCTGCTGGAGCCGGAAGCCCTGGAGCTATTGGCCTCCGAGGGCGTGGCCGTGCCGCCCTTTGCCGTGCTGCATGCGCCGTCCGACGCGCGATCCCTGGCACCGATGCTCGAACAGGGGCCGGTCGCGCTCAAGATCGTGTCAAAGGACATCCTGCATAAATCGGACGTCGGCGGAGTCCGGCTGAGCGTTCGCGGAGCGCCGTCGATCGAAGCGCAGAGCGAGGCGCTGCTGCAGCACATTCGCATGACCTGTCCGGACGCCGATATCGTTGGCGTGCTCGTCGCACCTATGGCCAAGGCCGCCGTCGAGGTGATCATCGGTGTCACCAATGACCCGCAATTCGGGCGCGTCCTGATGTTCGGCCTCGGCGGGATCTTCGTCGAGGTGATGAAGGACGTCGTCTTCCGGACGCTGCCAATCGATCGACAGGAAGCTGCGACGATGGTGGATGAGATCCATGGCCGGGCGCTGCTCGACGGCACACGGGGCCGGCCACCCGTCGATCGGGAGAAGCTCGTTTCGTTGTTGCTGGACGTGTCGCGGCTTGCGCTGGCCTATCCGGAGATCAGCGAGATCGATCTCAACCCGGTCATTCTCAATGCAGATGGCTGCACGATCGTCGACGCCCGCATGCTGCTGGACTGACGAGCCGACCCCACCTCTGAGAAATCGGGCTAGCCTCTCCAGATATGCGAATGCCCTGCCCGAAGTGGGGAGGTGCATGAGTTAGCGTTAGTACGGCCTGTCCCCCTCGATCAGCACGCGCTGCATGATGCGGTTCTCGCCGACCGGGTAGTCGATCACGACGCGGTGCATGGTGGCGCGGTTGTCCCACACCACGAGATCGCCCTTCGTCCAGGTATGGCCGTGATGGTGCTGCGGCTGGCGGGCAGCATCGGCCAGCTCGTCGAGCAGGGCGTCGCTCTCCGCCCGCTCCAGGCCGACGATGCGGTCGAGGCGGTTGGGGTTGAGATAGAGCGCCTTGCGCCCCGTCTCCGGGTGCGTGCGCACCAGCGGATGCTCGACATCGGGCGTCTCGGCGATCTCCTGCGGCGTGCGCGCCGACGGCCGGTTGCGCGCCCGTGGCGTGTCGTAGCCGTGGATGGCCCGCAGGCCGTCGATCCGCTTGCGCATCGCCTCGGGCAGCGATTCGTAGACGCTGTGCATGTTGCAGAACCAGGTCGAGCCGCCATGGCTCGGGATCTCGATGGCGTGCAGCAAGGTCGCCTTGGCGGGCGTCGCGAAATACGAATCGTCGGTATGCCAGTCCTCGGCGCGGATGGCGGTCTTGTCGGTCGAGCCGTCGGCCTTGAGCGTGCTCACCATGATCGACACGTCTGGCACCTCGCCGCTGCGCTTGTAGCGCAGCAGCTGTCGCTGCGGCGTGCCGAACACCTCGGCCAGCCGGCGCGTCTCGGCCGGCGCCATCGGCTCACCCGGAATGACGACCAGCAGATGCTTGGCGAGAGCCCGGCTGATCGTGCCGGCGATCTCGGGCTCATTGGCCCGCGCCCGATCAAGACCTTCGATGCGGGCGCCCAGGGCGCCGTTCAACGGGACTACGTTCAGCATGTCTGAGCCTAGCGCGACCAGACAGCCGATACCAAGCCCCGCACCCAGAAGCGCAGCTGTCGAATGAGCGCCACCGCCTTCTGCCAGGCCGGCAGGGCGCGCACGAAGCCGTAGATGCGGTCACGCCAGCCAAACAGCCAGGTTTCCGCGCGCACGAACCAGCTCAGCTTCTCAAGCGACGGATGGAGCACGCGGTACAGGCGCGCGACCAACGCCGTCGCCAGCATCTTGCCGACGATGACACTGGCGAGGGAGAGGCCATAGCGGTGATGGTAGGCGAACCAGACGGCGGAAAGCTTGACCGGCAGCACCAGCAGCGACGGTGCTGCGAAGGCCAGCACGGCGGCCCACGGCGGCAGCTGCCGCAGCCAGCCCTCGACCCAGGCCACGGGCGGCCACCTGGCCAGCGCCGCCATGGCGAGGCCGAGGTAGCGCAGCAGGACCTCTTCGACGAAGACGACCGCCGCGGCGATGGGGATGAACGCCAGTTCGAGGGCGTGTTTCAGATGGCGTTTCACGTCAGTGCAAACTAGACCTGCGATCCTGGCATTTCGGTGGCCCAATGTTAAATCGTCGTTCCAGCCTCAACCGGCGCACAGCAGCCCAGCTCATGGCGGCGGCCGCGCTCGCCCCCTCCGCTGTCAAGGCGCAGGGACGCCCGCCCCTGACACGCATCGCCTTCGGCTCGTGCGCCGACCAGGCCAAGCCGCAGCCCATCTGGGACGCCGTGCTGGCCTACAAGCCCGACCTGTTCATCTTCATGGGCGACAATGTCTACGGCGATTTCAGCTCGGCCGACGCGATCAACCTGCGGCGTGCCTACGACCTCGCCTCCGACATCACGGGATACAGCCGGTTGCGCAGGGAGGTCCCCCACCTCGCGGTGTGGGACGACCATGACTACGGCCTCAACGACGGCGGCGGCAACTTCGCCCACAAGGACATCGCCAAGGACCTCTTCCTGAAGTTCTGGGATGTTCCCGCGGGCGACGTCCGGCGCGGTCGCGGCGGCATCTACACCGCCTCCATCATCGGTCCGCCCGGCATGCGCGTGCAGGTCATCCTGCTCGACGTGCGCTGGTTCCGCTCGCCCCTCAAGCCGACCGACCAGCGCGGCGCCCCGGGCAAGGAGCGCTACGTCCCCGACCCCGATCCGGCCAAGACCATGCTCGGCCCCGAGCAATGGGAGTGGCTGGCGGCGGAATTGCGCCAGCCGGCCGAGCTGCGCCTCCTCGTCTCGAGCACCCAGGTGCTGGCCGAGGGCCACGGCTGGGAACGCTGGGGCAACCTGCCGCTCGAGCGACAGAAGCTTTTCGACACGATCCGCGACAGCGGCGCCAAGGGCGTCGTGCTGCTGTCGGGCGACCGCCATGTCGGCGCGCTCTATCGCGAGATTCCGCCAGGCTCCTACCCGCTCTACGAAGTCACCTCGAGCGGCCTCAACATGGTCTACTGGGCGGCCAAGGAGCCCGGCCCCAATCGCCTGGGCCCGCTCTATGCGGCGGCCAATTTCGGCGTCGCCGATATCGACTGGTGGGAACGCAAGCTGACCCTGGCGCTGCGCGACGAGGGCGGCAACACCCGCCGCGCCGCGGTCGTCGCCTTCGACGACCTGGGAATCAGCGCGTGAGGCGTCGTTCAGACCACCCCACGAATCAAGCGACAATTCGCACGGTCGGCACATTCAGCAAAGTTGTCATCCCGAGCGCAGCCTTAAAGGTCCCTCGCTGCGCTCGGGATGACAGAATCTTTGTCGCCGGCGTCGTTCGCCACTATCGGAAACCGAAGCAGCAAACTTCGCTTCAGATCCCTACTCCGGCTTGACCCCTGCCGCGCGTACCGCCGGCACCCACTTGTCGATCGACGCCTTCAGCGTGCCGCGCAGGGCGTCCGGCGAGGTTTCGGCCACGCTCGGCAGATCGACGGCCAGCTCGGTCAAACGCACCCGGATCTTGTCGTCGGCCAGGGTCGTGAGCAGCGCCTGGTTGAGCTTGCCGATAATCTCCTTGGACGTGCCCTTGGGTGCAAAGAAGCCGTTCCAGATCGTGACCTCGTAGCCTTTGAGGCCCGCCTCGTCGATGGTCGGCACGTTGGGCAGCTGCGGCAGGCGCTTCAGGGTGCTGACGCCCAACGCCTTGATATTGCCGGCCTGGATCTGCGGCAGCACGTTGACGGCCTGATCGACCATGTAGTCGAACTGGCCGGAGACAAGATCGTTCAGCGCCGGCCCGGTGCCCTTGTACGGGATCTCGAGCACGTCGACCTTCATCATGCTGTTCAGCATCAGGCCGCCCAGATGCGAGGCGGCGCCGATGCCGGCCATGCCATACTGCGCCTTCTTCTGATTCGCTTTCACCCACGCCATGAACTCGGGAAAGTCCTTGGCCGGCAGGTCCTTCCTGGCCACCAGGACCATCGGGTTGGTGCCGCCGAGGCCGACCGGCTCGAGGTCCTTCTGACTGTCGTAAGGCAGCGACTTGTAGAGCGCGATGTTGACCGCAAGGGTGCCCATGTGGGCGAACAGCAGCGTGTATCCGTCGGGTGCGGCGCGCGTCGCCTTGGCGACACCGATCGTGCCGCCGGCGCCGGCGACGTTGTCGATGATGATCTGCTGTCCGAGGATTTCGCCCATGCGCTGGCCGAGGATGCGGGCCAGAGCATCGGTCGGTCCGCCCGCCGAGAACGGCACGATCACGGTGATCGGCTTGGTGGGATAGGCCTGCGCCCGTGCGCCTTGCGGCAGGGCGGCGAGGCCCGCTGCCGCCGTGGCGGCAGCGATCAGATTACGTCTTTTCATGTGCGGCTCCTGCCCAGTCCGAATGCCGGGCGGCAGGCTGCTACACCGTCTTCACAAGCTCCGCAATGGCGGCCCCCACGGTCTTAGTGTCGCCGTTGCCGCCCAGGTCGCGGGTGCGCGGGCCGCCTTCGACCAGGGACGCCGCGATCGCCCGCTCGATCGCCTCGGCCGCCTCGGGGTAGCCGAGATGGCGCACCATCATGGCACCCGACCAGATCTGGCCGATCGGGTTGGCGATCCACTTGCCGGCGATGTCGGGAGCCGAGCCGTGCACCGGCTCGAACATCGAGGGGAACTTGCGCTCCGGGTTGATGTTGCCCGACGGCGCCACGCCGATCGAACCGGTCAGCGCCGGCCCGAGGTCGGACAGGATGTCGCCGAACAGGTTGGAGCCGACCACGACGTCGAACCAGTCGGGGTTGCGCACGAAGTGCGCCGTCAGGATGTCGATGTGATACTGGTCGGCCTTGATGTCGGGATAGTTCTTCTTCATCTCGGCGAAGCGCTCGTCCCAGAACGGCATGGTGTGGATGATGCCGTTCGACTTGGTGGCCGACGTCACGTGCTTCTTCTTGGTCTTGCTGGCGAACTCGAAGGCGAATTTCAGCACGCGGTCGACGCCCTTGCGGGTGAAGATCGCCTCCTGGATGGCGAACTCGGCGTCGGTGCCCTGGAACATGCGGCCGCCGATCTGGCTGTACTCGCCCTCGGTGTTCTCGCGCACCACCCAGAAATCGATCTCGCCCGGCTTGCGGTTGGCGAGCGGCGACGGCACGCCCTCGAACAGGCGCACTGGGCGTAGATTGACGTACTCGTCGAAGTCGCGGCGGATCGGGATCAGCAGGCCCCACAGCGAAACGTGGTCGGGCACGCCCGGCCAGCCGACCGCGCCGAGGAAGATGCTTTCGAACGCCTTGAGCTGCTCCATGCCGTCATCCGGCATCATCTTGCCGGTCTGCAGCAGGCGATCGCACGACCAGTCGAAATCGGTGAAGTCTAGTTCGAAGCCGAAACGGCGGCCGGCGGCTTCGAGCACCCGCACCCCCTCGGGCAGAACCTCCTTGCCGATTCCGTCTCCCGGAATGAGTGCGATCTTGTGCCTGGCCATCTGGTCCTCCCGTGTGAGGCGCGGAACCTAGAGCGATTCGCGCTCCCGTCGCAACGAAACTCCTGTCATCCCGAACGCAGCGAAGGATCTTTGGGCCACCGCAAAGATCCCTCGCTGCGCTCGGAATGACAGCAATTCCGAACCGACTATTGCGCGAGAGGGTCATGCGCGAGAGGGTCATGCGCGAGAGGGTCAATAGTCCTGGCAGTGCGGAACGTGCACTCGCACCGCGACCTTGCCATGCGTGCGCGGCATTGCCCCCGCAGGAGCCCCTTGCCAATATGAACCATCGTTCAGCGGAGCAGCCATGAGCTACGACATCAAGGTCACGGGCGGCACGATCGTCGACGGCAGCGGCAAGCCGGGCTTCGTCGGCGAACTCGGCATCAAGGGCGGCAAGGTCGTGGCTCTCGGCAAGGCCGACGGGCCGGCCGATACAACCATCGATGCGGCGGGCAAGGTCGTCTCGCCGGGCTTCGTCGACGTGCATACGCACTACGATGCGCAGATCCTGTGGGATCGCATGCTGACCATCTCGCCGTGGCATGGCGTGACCACCACGGTGATCGGCAATTGCGGTTTCGGAGTCGCGCCGACCAGGGCGATCCATCGCACGCTCATCATGCAGACGCTTGAGAAGGTCGAAGGCATGAGCCTCGAAGCGCTCCAGGCCGGGTTGGGTACCGATTGGCCGTTCGAGACGTTTCCGCAGTATCTTGATGCGCTCGAGCAACGCGGCTCGGCAATCAACGTCGCGGCCCTGTTCGGCCATACGCCGCTGCGCCTGTACGTCATGGGCGAGGAATCGACCGAGCGTGTCGCCACGACGGACGAGATCGCCGCCATGAAGAAGCTGGTGCGCGAGGCCATGGACGCAGGCGCCATCGGCTTCGGCACGTCCGTGGCGGTGAGCCACAACGGATACGCCGGCAAACCCGTCCCCAGTCGCCAGGCCACCGTCGAGGAGATGGACGCCCTGGCTTCGGTCATGGGCGAGCTGAAGCGTGGCCTGATGCAGGTCACGATCGGCCGCGATTTCTCGACCCGGCACATGGCCGAGGTCAGCCGCAAATACGGCATCCCGGTCACCTGGACGGCCCTGCTCTCCTACATGTACGGGCCGGGCGGCCATCGCAAGCAGCTGGCGCTCGCCGACGAGCAGCGCAAGTCGGGCGCGCTGGTCATCCCGCAGGTGAGCTGCCGTCCGCTGAACTTCGAGTTCACCTTCGCCGAGCCGTTCATCTTCGACGTCATGAAGTTCATGAACGAGCTCGCGGTCGAGGACGCCAAGGCCCCCGGCACGCGGCGCCGCGCCTATGCCGATCCCGCGTGGCGCGAGAAGCTGCGCAGCGAGGTGACGCCCCTCTTCCGCAGCTGGTGGGATCGCGTGGTCATCGCCTGGGCGCCGTCAGCGCGCGAGCTCGAGGAGCAGCCGCTCGCCGTGGCCGCGCGCAAGCTCGGCAAGGACCCGGTCGATCTGGCGCTCGATCTCGCGCTCGCCAACGACCTGCAGGCGCGTTTCCGCATGGCCGTGATGAACTTCGACGAGCAGGAAGTGGCGGAGCTGATCACCGATCCGCATACCATCATCGCCCTGTCGGACGCCGGCGCGCATGCCAGCCAGCTGTGCGACGCCTGCTATGCGACCTACCTGCTCGGCCACTGGGTGCGTGATCGCAAGACCTTCACGATCGAGCAGGCCGTGCATAACCTGACGCAGCGGCCCGCCGAGATGTTCGGCATCACCGATCGTGGCCTGCTGGCCGAAGGCCGGCCGGCCGACGTCGTGGTGTTCGATCCGAAGACGGTTGGCCCCGGCCCGCTCCAGCGGGTCTACGATCTGCCCGCAGGGGCCGATCGCCTGGTGTCGGAAGCGAACGGCATTGACGCCGTCATCGTCAATGGCAAGCTGATCCGTCGCAACGGCAAGGACACCGTCGCCAGCAACGATCCCCTGCCGGGTCGCCTGCTGCGGCATGGCCGCGCCGCCTGACCAACGTTGTCACCCCGACACCGAGATTGTCATTCCAACACCAAGATTGTCATCCCGACACCGAGATTGTCATCCCGAGCGTAGCGAGGGATCTTTACTGTCCCATAAAGATCCCTCGCTACGCTCGGGATGACATAATTCAGGAGGAGAAGATCATGATTCACGTCGTCGCCATCATCACCGCCAAGCCCGGCAAGCGGGACGAGATCCTCAAGAACTTCAAGGCCAACGTCCCGGCCGTGCACGCCGAGAAGGGTTGCATCGAGTACGGCGCCACGATCGACACCGACGGCGGCCCGTTCGCGAAGTTCGGCGCCGACACCTTCGTCGTGATCGAGAAGTGGGCGTCGATGGACGATCTCAAGGCCCATGGCGCGTCGGCGCACATGAAGGCCTACGGCGAGAAGAACAAGGATCTCGTCGCCAACCGCGCCGTCCACGTGCTGCAGAACGCATAGGCGCAAACGCCCGAGCGGACTTTCCGAGTTTGAGTCGCGATCAACAATAACCTCACCCTGAGGAGCGGCCGCAGGCCGCGTCTCGATTCGGGCGAAGTAGCCTTCGCCCCTTGGTGGGATATGGTACGTTTGTCGCCCATCCTTCGAGATGCCACGCTGCGCGTGGCTGCTCAGGGTGAGGTTATCTTCAAGTTTCGAAGGTAAAGATCCCGAGCGCAGCGAGGGACCTTTACCTTTGATTGCCGCTCACGCCCCTCGTACGATCCCCTTCGCCACCATGTCCAGCATGCCCTCGATCAGCAGGTCGCGGTTGGACCAGGGGAAATCGGGCTTCATGATCATGGCGGCCACGACCCCGTGGATGCCCATCCAGCACAGCTCGGCGCAAGTGTCGGCGGGATAGCGCAGCTTGACGCTAGACGCTTCGACCTGATTGAGGATCGCGACCAGGCGGCTGAACACCATGGCGCCGCCGACTCCCGGCCGGGTCGGATCGTCAGTCGGCATGCGATGGCCGATCTTGCGCAGCGACTCGGGGATGTGCGCGCCCATGAAGATCAACCGGTACTCGTCCGGATGAGTCAGGCCGAAGCGCGCATAGGCCTCGCCAAATCGTCGCACACGTTGCAGAGGATCCGAGACGGTCTTCTCGATCTCGTTGATGGCCTCGATCAGGTGCCCGAAGGTCTGATCGCACAGCGCCAGCATCAACGCTTCCTTGTCCTTGAAATACAGGTAGAGCGCCGGCGCCGAGATGCCGACCCGGTCGGCGATTTTACGGATCGTCGTCGAATCGTAGCCCTGCTCGAGGAAGAGTTCCTTGGCGGCATGGAGAATTTCGTCGCGGCGTGTATGCCCCTCGCCCCGCCGCTTCCGTCCTGTCGCTGCTACTGCCGAGAACACGGTCAAAACTGTCTCCTTCCCCTTGACATGTAGCTTAACGACGATAAGTTATCAATGTTCAGTTAACGATGTTCATAAACTTTTGAACATTGTAAACCCCGGAAGGACTGTTCGCCATGCGTCTCGCGTTCAATCGGCTTCCCCGCAAGATCCCCGCAAAGGCCGTGGTGGCCGCCATCGGCATCGGCGCCGTTGCTGTCGCGGGCCTCGCCGCTCTCTCCTGGACCGCCGCCAATGCCTCGCGGCCTGCAAGCAGCGACCCGATCGTGCGGCCGGTACGCGTCACCGAGATCGTCTACCAGCAGCGCAGCCGTTCGCTTGTCCTCGCCGGCACCGTCGTCCCCCGCATCGAGACGACACTGGGGTTCCGCGTCGCCGGCAAGATCGTTTCCCGAGTCGTCGATGTCGGCACCACGGTGAAGGCCGGCGACCTGATCGCCGAGCTCGATCCTGCCGACTACCGCCTTGCGGTCGACAACGCGCGCGCCGCCCTCGCCTCCGCCGAGGCCGACTATGTCCGCGCCAAGGCCGACCACGAACGTTACCTCGCGCTCCGCGGCAGCACCGCCTTCATGCCGCAGACGCTCGAACAGCGGCAGGCGATCGCCGCAACCGCGCTGGCGCGCGTCGAGCAGGCAAGGAGCCAGCTTGCCACGGCCGAGAACAACCTCGCCTACACCGCGCTGCGCGCCGATGCGCCGGGCGTCGTCACCGCCGTCCAGGCCGAGGTCGGCCAGGTCATGGCGCAAGGTCAGGGGGTGGTGAAGCTCGCCCGCACCAGCGAGCTCGAGATCCTGGTCGGCGTGCCCGAGCACAAGCTGAAGCTGGTGCGCCAGACGGAGAGCGCGAGCTTCGAGCTGTGGTCCGATCCGGGCAAGCGGCACGTCGCCAGGCTGCGTGAGCTGTCGCCCAGTGCCGATCCGGTGACCCGGACCTACCCGGCGCGCTTCACCGCCGTCGACACTCCCGAGTTCATCGGCCTCGGCATGACGGCGACGCTCGCCTTCGAGCGCCCCGATGCCAAGCCGGTGGCGGAGGTGCCGCTTTCGGCGATCTTCCAGCAGGGCGCGCAGCCCGCCGTGTGGGTGGTGGATCGCGCCAGCGGCACCGTCGAGCTGCGGCCGGTCACGATCGCGCGCTGGCGCGACGACACTGCCGCCATCGCCTCCGGCGTCGACACCGGTGAAGTGATCGCGACCGCCGGCGTCCACAAGCTCGAGCCCGGCCAGAAGGTCAAGCCCCTGCAACCGCAGCAGCAGGCGACGCGCTAGCACCGCCGCTTCTCGGGCAGGGCATCGCATATGGGCGCGGCTTTCACTCTCCTCCCCAGCTTCGCTGGGGAGGTGCCCCGTCATACGGGGCGGAGGGGTCATGAGCCTCAGTCCCGCTGCTCATGACCCCTCGACGGCGACACCTCCCCAGCGATGACGCTGGGGAGGCAGATGAGAGAGCGCCCGTATGCGAATGCCCTACTTCCTCGGGGAAAGACACCGCCATGACCACCCGCACCAACCTGTCGGCGCTGGCGCTGAAGTACAGCACGCTCACCGTGTTCTTCATGCTGGCGCTCACGGCGGCCGGCATCTACGCCTTCTTCAGTCTCGGCCGCGGCGAGGATCCGCCGTTCACCATCAAGCAGATGGTCGTGTCGGCCGCCTGGCCCGGCGCCACTGCGCGCGAGATGGAGCAGCAGGTCACCGAGAAGATCGAGACCAAGCTTCAGGAGCTGCCGTACTTCAACTTCGTCAACAGCTACACCAAGCCCGGTGAGACGGTGATCTACGTCTCGTTGCGCGACGACACCCCGCCCGCCAAGGTGCCCGACCTGTGGTACCAGGTGCGCAAGAAGGTCGGCGACATCAGAAGCTCGCTGCCGGCCGGCGTCGTCGGCCCGTTCTTCAACGACGAATACGGCGACACCTACAGCATGATCTGGGCTTTCGAATCGGATGGCTTCTCACCAGCGGAGGTGAAGGAGATCGTGAAGAGCGTACGGCAGCGCCTGCTGCGCGTGCCCGACGTCACCAAGGCCGATCTGTTCGGGCTGCAGGACGAGAAGATCTACATCGAGTTCAGCCATGCACGCCTCGCCATGCTGGGCGTGCCGATCGACCAGATCCTCGAGGTGATCCGGCGGCAGAATGCCATCGTCGCCACGGGCACGGTCGAGACCAAGGGCGAGCGCGTCTCGGTGCGCGTCGACGGCGCGCCGCTCTCGGCCGAGGAGGTGGCCAATCTGCCGCTCAGCGCCGGCGGCCGCAACATCACCCTGTCCGATGTCGCCGAGATCAAGCGCGGCTACCAGGATCCGAGGCAGATATCGATGCGCTTCAAGGGCAAGCCGGTGATCGGTCTCGGCGTTGTCATGGCGCCGGGCGGCAACGTGCAGACGCTCGGCAAAGCGCTCGACAAGGCGATGGCCGAGGTCGAGGCGAACTTGCCGGTCGGCATCACCGTGCACCGCGTCGCCAACCAGCCCGAGGTCGTCGACAGGTCGTTCGAGGAGTTCGTATCCTCGCTGCTCGAGGCGCTCGCCATCGTGCTGGTGGTGTCGTTCATCAGCCTCGGCATCCGCACCGGCGTCATCGTGGCGCTCTCGGTGCCGCTGGTGCTCGCCATCACCTTCGTCGGCATGATGTTGCTCGGCATCGACTTCCAGCGCATCTCGCTCGGCGCCCTGATCATCGCGCTCGGCCTGCTGGTCGACGACGCCATCATCGCCGTCGAGATGATGATGGTGAAGCTCGAGCAGGGCGCCAGCCGGCTCGAGGCCGCCACCTTTGCCTACACCTCGACCGCCTTTCCGATGCTGACCGGCACCCTGGTCACCGCGGTCGGCTTCGTGCCCGTGGGCTTCGCCCGGTCGAGCGCCGGCGAATACACCAACTCGATCTTCTGGGTGGTCGGGCTGTCGCTGATCATCTCGTGGTTCGTCGCCGTGCTGTTCACGCCATGGATGGGCTACCACCTGCTGCCGACGCCCAAGGTCCACCATCACGATCCCTACGGCGGCCGGCTGTACACGGTTTTCCGCAGGCTGGTCGTATGGTGCGTCACTTGGCGCAAGACCACGATCGCCATCACCGCGCTCGCCTTCGTCGCCGCCATGGGCGCCTTCACCCTGGTGCAGAAGCAGTTCTTCCCGACCGCCAACCGGCCCGAGCTGATCGTCGACATGAAGCTCGCCCAGGGCGCGTCGTGGGAGGCCACCAACAAGGAGGTCAAGCGCCTCGAGCGGTGGCTGGCCGAGAATCCCGACGTCGACATCTACACGTCCTATGTCGGCGCGGGCAGCCCGCGCTTCTACCTGCCGACCGTCCCCGAGCTCACCAACGCCAATTTCGGCCAGGTCATCGTGATGACCAGGAGCCTGGAGGCGCGCGAGCGGGTGTTCGCCGAGCTCGACAAGCTGTTCGCCACCGGCTTCGAGGCCGTGCGCGCCCGCGTGCAGCGGCTGCAGAACGGCCCGCCGGTGAGCTACCCCGTGATGTTCCGCGTGCTGGGCGAGGATCCGCAGCAGGTCCGAACCATCGCCGAGCAGGTGCGCCAGGTGTTCAAGGCGGACCCCGCGACGCGCGACATCAACTTCGACTGGAACGAGCTCTCCAAGTCGGTGCGGCTCGAGGTCGACCAGAACAAGGCGCGTGCGCTGGGGGTCGACTCCCAGCTCTTGGGCAACACGCTGCAGACCCTGCTGTCGGGCGTGACCGTGACGCAGTACCGCGAGCGCACCGAGTCGATCGACGTCGTGGCGCGCGCCGTGCCGGGCGAGCGGCTGAGCGTCGAGGGGCTGGAGGCGATCAACCTCCGCACCTCGACCGGCGGCGTGGTCTCGCTCGCCCAGATCGCCACGCTCAAGTTCGAGCTCGAGGAGCCGATCCTGTGGCGGCGCAACAAGGAGCTGCTGATGACGGTGCGCGCCGGCGTGATCGACGGCGTGCAGGGCCCCGACGTCGCCGCCCGCCTCGACAAGGCGCTGGCGCCACTGCGCGCCGACCTGCCGGCCGGCTATCGCATCGAGGTCGGCGGCGATGCCGAGGAGAGCGCCAAGAGCCAGGGCTCGATCTTCAAGATGATGCCGGTGATGGCCTTCCTGATGGTGCTGTTCCTGATGCTGCAGCTGCAGAGCTTCTCCAAGCTCGTCCTGGTCTTGCTGACGGCGCCGCTCGGCCTGATCGGCGTGTCGCTGTTCCTGCTGGCGTTCAACCAGCCCTTCGGCTTCGTCTCGCTGCTGGGCGTGATCGCGCTGGCCGGCATGATCATGCGCAACTCGGTGATCCTGGTCGACCAGATCGACCAGGATATCGCCGCCGGCCACACCGCCTGGGACGCCGTGATCGACGCCACGGTGCGCCGCGCCCGGCCCATCCTGCTGACCGCCGGCACCGCCATCTTCGCCATGATCCCGCTGTCGCGCAGCGTCTTCTGGGGGCCCATGGCCGTCGCCCTGATGGGCGGCCTGCTGGTCGCGACCGCGTTGACACTCCTGTTCCTGCCCGCGCTCTACGCCGCCTGGTTCCGGGTCAAGCAGCCGGCGGCGAAGCCGGCGCTGGTCGAGACGCCGGCCGCCCATCCGCCGCTGGCGATCGCGGCGGAGTAAGACTCATCCCCCTCCCCAGCTTCGCTGGGGAGGCCCTCATGATTCCTCCCCAGCCAAGGCGCTGTAACCAGCGCCTTGGCTGGGGAGGTGTCGCCGTCACACGGCGACGGAGGGGTCAGAGGCACCAGTCGGGTTGCTCATGACCCCTCCGTCCGCGAAGACACGGACACCTCCCCAGCTTCGCTAGGGAGGAGAATGACACTCAGGAAACCCGGCCCTCGGCCGTATGGACGTCCGTCGTGCGGCCGGCGCTGACCTCGAGGATGATCTCGATGCCGCGCACGATGTCGGCCAGCGCCATCGAGGGGGCGCCGCCCAGCCGTGAGGCCTGCTCGGGAACGTAGGGAATGTGCAGGAAGCCGCCGCGGATCGCCGACGACCTGCCCTGCACCATGTCCATCAGGGCAAAGAAGATGTGGTTGCAGACGAAGGTGCCGGCCGTGTTCGACACCGCCGCAGGCAGGCCCGCCTCGCGCATCGCCGCGACGCAGGCCTTGATCGGCAGGGTCGCGAAGTGCGCCGCCGGGCCTCCCGCCACGACCGGAATGTCGATCGGCTGCTTGCCGTCATTGTCGCGAATGCGCGCGTCCTGGACGTTGACGGCGACCCGCTCCAGGCAAAGCTCGGTGCGGCCGCCGGCCTGCCCGACGCACAGGACGATCTCGGGATCGATCTCGTCGATCGCCTGGCGCAGCACGCCGGCCGACAGCGCATAAGATGTCGGCAGCTCCGCGGTGTGGACCGCGAGGCTGCCGATCTGCTTCTTGAGATGCTTCACCGCCAGCGACGACGGGTTGACCTTGTCGCCGCCGAACGGATCGAAGCCGGTTACGAGTGCTCTCAGGGGGCAGCCGCTACTTGTTGGCCGCGTCGACCGCGCGACGGGCCATCACGCCCACCAGATGAGCGCGGTACTCGGCGCTGCCGTGGATGTCGCTGTTCAGCCCGTCGGCCGGGATCTTGATGTCCTTGATCGCCGCCGAGGAGAAATCCTTGGCCAGCGCATCTTCCATCGCCTTGACGCGGAACACGCAGGGGCCGGCGCCGGTAACCGCCACGCGCACGCCCGAGGCCGACTTGGCCACGAACACCCCCACCATGGCGTAACGCGACGCCGGATTGGGGAACTTCATGTAGGCGGCCTTCTCGACCTTGGGGAAGCTGATCGAGGTGATCAGCTCACCCTCCCCCAGCGCGGTCTCGAACAGGCCCTTGAAGAAGCCGTCGGCGGCGTGCTTGCCGGTATTGGTCGTGACGGTGGCGTTCAGCGCCAACACGGCCGCCGGATAGTCCGCCGCCGGATCGTTGTTGGCCACCGAGCCGCCGATCGTGCCGCGATTGCGCACCTGCGGGTCGCCGATATGGCCCGCCAGATGGGCGAGTGCCGGGATGGCGGCCTTGACGTCGGCCGAGCTCGCGACGTCGGCGTGCTTCGTCATCCCGCCGATCACCACGTTGTTGCCCTCGACCTTGATGCCGGCGAGCTCTTTCACACCGCCGAGATCGACGACGTCGCTCGGCCGCGCCAGACGCTGCTTCAGGGTCGGGATCAGGGTCATGCCGCCCGACATCGGCCGCGCCTCGTCCTTGCCCTTGAGCAGGTTGACGGCGTCGGCCAGCGACTTCGGACGGTGATAGGTAAAGTCGTACATCTCCAATTCCTCCCCTTACTTCGCCGCGCCGTGGATGGCCTGCCACACGTTGAGTGGCGTGGCCGGCATCGGCACGTGGCTGACGCCGACCGGCGCCAGCGCGTCGTGGACCGCGTTCATCACGGCAGCCGGTGCGGCAATCGCGCCAGCCTCGCCGCATCCCTTCACGCCCAGCGGATTGTGCGGGCAAGGCGTGACCTTGTAGCCGAGCTTGAAGGACGGCACGTCGTCGGCGCGCGGCATGGTGTAGTCCATGTACGAGCCGCTGATCAGCTGGCCGGTCTCCCCGTCATACACGGCGTTCTCCAGCAACGCCTGGCCGACGCCCTGGACGATGCCGCCGTGAACCTGGCCCTCGACGATCATCGGATTGATGATGTTGCCGAAATCGTCGACAGCGGTGAAGTTGACGATGTCGACCTCGCCGGTGTCGGGATCGACCTCGACCTCGCAGATCTGCGTCCCCGACGGATAGACGAAGTTCAACGGGTCGTAGAAAGCATTCTCGTCCATCCCGGGCTCGAGCTCGGCTAGCGGATAGTTGTGCGGAACGTAAGCCGCGAACACGGCCTGGCCCAGCGGCACCGCCTTGTCGGTGCCGGCTACCTTGAAGGTGCCGCCTTCGAACACGACGTCGGCCACCGACGCTTCCATGAGATGGGCGGCTATGCGCTTGCCTTTGGCGATGACCTTGTCGGCCGCCTTCATGATGGCCGAGCCGCCGACCGCCAGCGAGCGGCTGCCGTAGCTGCCCATGCCGAACGGCGTCGTCGCCGTGTCGCCATGAACCACCTCGATCTGCTCGAGCGGAACGCCGAGCTTGTCCGACACGATCTGGGCGAACGTCGTCTCATGGCTCTGGCCGTGGCTGTGCGCGCCGGTCAGGATCTGCACGTTGCCCGTCGGGTTGAAGCGGATCTGCGCGGACTCCCACTGGCCGACGCCGCCACCCAGCGAGCCGATGACCTGCGACGGCCCGAGGCCGCATGCCTCGATGTAGGACGAGAAGCCGATGCCGCGCAGCTTGCCGCGTGACTTGGCCTCGGCCCTGCGACCCTCGAAGCCCTTGTACTCGGCGATCTTCATCGCCTCGTCGATGATTGGCGGGTAGTTGCCCGAATCGTACTGCAGGGCCACCGGCGTCTGATACGGGAACGCGGTCGACGGAATGAAGTTCTTGCGGCGCAGCTCCGCCGGATCGATTTTCATCTCCTTCGCGGCCTTGCTGACGATGCTCTCGAGCACGAAGGTCGCTTCGGGGCGGCCGGCGCCCCGATAGGCGTCGACCGGCGCGGTGTGGGTGACCGCCGCTTTCACGTTGGCGTAGATCAACGGCGTGGTGTACTGGCCGGCGAGCAACGTGGCGTAGAGGTAGGTCGGCACTGCCGTCGAGAAGGTCGACAGGTACGCGCCCATGTTGGCGATGGTGTTGACCCGCAGCGCCAGGAACTTGCCATCCTTGTCGAGCGCCAGCTCGGCATGGGTGATGTGGTCACGGCCGTGCGCGTCGGTCTGGAACGATTCGCTGCGTTCGGCGGTCCACTTGATCGGCCGCCCGACCCGTGATGCCGCCCAGCACACCATCGTCTCGTCGGCATAGCAGAAGATCTTGCTGCCGAAGCCGCCGCCCACATCGGGGGCGACGACGCGCAGCTTGTGCTCGGGAATGCCCAGCACGAAGGCCGACAGGATGAGACGCAGCACGTGTGGATTCTGCGACGTCGACCACAGCGTGTAATTGCCGGTTCCCTTGTCGTACTCCGCGGCCGCAGCGCGCGGCTCCATCGCGTTGGGGATCAGGCGGTTGTTGACCAGATCGAGCTTGGTGACATGCGCCGCCTTGGCGAACGCGGCGTCGACGTCGGCCTTCACGCCGAGCTCCCAGTCGTAGATCAGGTTGCCCGGCGCCTCGGCATGGACCTGCGGCGTGCCCGCCTCGAGCGCCTTCGCGAGATCGACGTTGGCCGGCAACACCTCATAATCGATCTTGATAGCCTCGGCCGCGTCCTTCGCCTCGTCGTGGCTGTTGGCGATGATCATCGCCACCGAGTCGCCGACATAGCGCACCGTATCCACCGCCATCACCGGATGCGGCGGCGACTTGTGCGGCTGGCCGTGCTTGTCCTTCACTACCCAGCCGCAGATCAGGCCGCCGACCTTGGCGTCGGCGACATCCTTGCCGGTAAAAATTTCGACGACGCCCGGCATGGCCTTGGCGGCCGCGACGTCGATGCTCTTGATCTTGGCGTGCGCGTGCGGCGAACGCAAAAAGTAGGCGTAGGTCGTGCGTGCCAGGGGCAGGTCGTCGACATAGCGGCCGGTGCCGGTCAGGAAGCGCTGATCTTCCTTCCGCGTCACCCGGGCGCCGATCCCGGTTGCGGCGGTCATGGCTACACCCCCGCCGACTTCATGGCCGGCGCCGCGGCCAGAATCGCCTTGACGATGTTGTGGTAGCCCGTGCAGCGGCAGAGGTTACCCTCGAGCTCGCGGCGCACTGTCATCTCGTCGAGCTGGTAGTTGTGACGCTTCACCATGTCGATGGCGCTCATCACCATGCCCGGCGTGCAGAAGCCGCACTGCAGCGCATGGTTCTCGCGGAATGCCTCCTGCATCGGATGCAGCTTGTCGGCGCTTTCGGCCAGACCCTCGATGGTGATCACCTTGGCGCCCTCGGCCTGGACGGCGAGCATGGTGCATGACTTGATCGACTTGCCGTCGACATGGACGACGCAGGCGCCGCACTGGCTGGTATCGCAGCCGACGTGGGTTCCGGTCATGCCGAGATGCTCGCGCAGGAACTGAACCAGCAGGGTACGCGCCTCGACCTTGCCGGAAACGGCCTTGCCGTTGACGGTCATGGCGACATTGATGGTCATCAAACTTCTCCCTCACATTGTTGGTTCAGGGCGGAGGCGCCGGAGTGCGCCCGTCGCGTGTTGGCGCGACTGTGGCAAGCCGTTTGTAGAGTGGTCAAGCGAATTGCGGATGACGGCATTCGACGGCCGATCGACGCGCTAACGGCTCGCAAGAAACACGACGATCAGGATGGCAGCGCCGATGCCGATGACCAGCCAGTGCCTGTAGCCGCGCTGCGCCGCTGCGGTCGGGTCCGGCCTCGCGGTCGGACCTGCCGTGTAGCTGGGCGGCGCGGCAGCCGCAGGTATCGTCGGGGAAGCCGTCGCTGACGATGCCGCCGGTGCTCCGGTGTCGGTGGGCGCCGTCTCGGCGGGCCCCGGAGGCACGGCCTCCTCAGCGGGCGGCGGTGCGCTCACCACCGCGGCGAACTTGCCGAAGAACTCGTCGGCCAGCTTCCTGGCGGTGCCGTCGATCAAGCGCGCGCCTACCTGGGCGATCTTGCCGCCAACCTGAGCGTCGACATTGTAGGTGAGCGTGGTCGCACCGGCGTCGTCGGCTAGGGCGACGACGGCGCCGCCTTTGGCGAAGCCGGCCGCCCCACCCTGCCCTTCGCCCGTGATTTTGTAGCCGTTCGGCGGGTCGATGTCCGACAGAGTCACCTTGCCTGCAAAGGCCGCACTGACCGGCCCGATGCGCAGGCGGACCTTGGCCTTCATCTCGGTGTCGGAAACCTTGTCGAGCGATTCGCAACCGGGAATGCAGGCTTGCAGCACCGCAGGATCATTGAGCGCCGCGAAGACTTTGTCGCGCGGCGCGGCGATCTTGTATTCGCCCTTGATTTCCATGTCGTAACTCCCGGCTCAAACGACAGCCTCACCCTGAGGAGCGCCCGCAGGGCGCGTCTCGAAGGGTGGGGAGCAGTCGTGCTGTTGCCCACCCTTCGAGACGGGCGCTTCGCGCCCTCCTCAGGGTGAGGTTCCCGAGGAGCGCGGCTACCATTTGCTGGTATAGGAGTCCGGCGGCGGTTCTGCCAGTGGCTCGCGAATCGAGACGTAGATTGTCGCCAGATAGGGTACCGCCATGATCAGAGCCAAGGCGGCAAACCAGTCGGCCTGGGTGTTCCAGAACAGCGTGCGGATGACCCAGCGGCCACCGTCGACTGCGACCAGGCCACCGGCGCCACCGTCGTAGAGCTTGATGGCCCCTTCGCTCACCACCATCACGATCGCCCAGAACACCAGCAGGAAGGCCAGGATCATCTCCGGCAGGACCGGCCGGATCCGGCTGAACGAGCGGTCCATGCGCACGAAGCCGCGGCTGCCGTCGTAGCCCAGCAGGCGGCCGAACGACAGCGCCTTGGCCCAGCGGTCGGCGCGCGATACCGGCTCGGAACGCACAATCGTCAGCGCTTTCCAGGCCATCAGCACGATGCTGGGAATGACGAAGCTCCAGATCGGGAAGTCGCGGTAGCGGCCGTCGATGGCGATCTGGCGGAACCAGTCGCCGATCCGGATCACGCCGTCGTACCAGTCGATGCTGATGACGATAAGGTAGAAGATGCAGAGCACCGTGAGCGCGAGATAGAGCAGCTGCGCCAGCAGGTCGGCACGCTGCAGAATTCGGTAGCGCGGCAGCGCCCGCCAGGCATGTAGCGCCTCGCGGACGCGAGCGCCGTAGAGCGACGGATCCGCCATCCGCCCCGTCAGGCTGTCGGCGATGCCGCGCAGCAGCGCGTAGCTGAACAGGCCGAGCAGCAACGCCCAGAACACGACGCCCAGCATCTTCTCGAAGTAGAACGTGCGCGCCAGGTCGATCCAGGTCGCCTGCACGTAGCAGGTCGCCACGACCTGGGCGAAGATCGCGAAGACCGCAATCGCCTTGCCGCCGGCGGCGCGGCGCAAGCCAACGAAACCGAACAGGATCAGGCCGGCCGCGATCGTCGACAGGATGAACAGAGCGCGCCAATGCGGTTCTGCGACCACCGGCTTGCCGAGCTCGAACTTGTCGTGACGCTGGGCGTCGAGCAAGCCCCACGCCGCGCCGACCGTGCCCTCCTGGCGGGCCTTCCAGTTCTGGTCGAACGCCTCGACGATGTTGTAGTCGAACTTCTCTCGCTCGGCGATGCCGCGGAAGGTCGAGAAGTAGCGCACCTGCTCGATCCGACCGGGCCGGGCGTCGGAGCGCATCCGGCCGTCGCTCGGCCAGCCCGTCTCTCCGATCACGATCGGCTTGTTGGGGAATCGCGCCTGCACCTTCTTGTAGATGTCGACGATGTGCTTATCGATGCTCGGCTTGCCGTCCGGCTCCCGCCGGTCGAGGCCGATCGGCTCGTCTTCCCAGTAGGGCAGGATATGAATGGTGATGAAGTCGACCTCGTCGGCCAGCGACGGGTTGCGCAGCCAGAATTCCCAGACGTCGGCATAGGTTACCGGCTGCGACACGCGCTGCTTGACCTGGCGGATGTATCGCCGCAGCTCGTTCGCGGTGAGATCCTTGCGCAACAACGCCTCGTTGCCGACGATCACCCGCTCGACCGTGTCCTTGTAGCGGTTGGCGTGATCGATCAGCAGGTTGATCTGCTCGAGGTTCTCCTTGTCGTTGTCGTTCAGCCACGCGCCATGCCAGACCTTGAGGCCGTACTTGCCGGCGCGCTGCGGCACGGCCTCGAGGTTCTCACCTGTCGAATAGGTGCGGACCGCGCGCACCTTGCCCTGCACCCGACGCAGGTCTTCCTCGATCTGGTCGGCCGACGGAAAGGTGCGGGTGAGCGGGCTCTGCCCCGGCCGATACGGGGCGAACGACACGCTTTGCAAAGGAGCGGTCGTCCATCCGGCGATCTCTACCGGCCGGTTCGGCCACCACCACCACAAGAGATTGAGCGCCGCCAATGCCACGAACGCAAGCAGCGCTATCAGAGCACGCATAAGGAGCTTTTAGCAGTATCGTTTGGCGGGCGTATGGCTTTTTCAAGTTTCCTCCCCAGCGAAGCTGGGGGAGGGGAATCAGAATCCTCCCTAGCGAAGCTGGGGAGGTGTCTCGGTAATCCGAGACGGAGGGGTCAGAGGCCTCAGTCCCGCTGCTCATGACCCCTCCGTCGCCGAAGACGGCGACACCTCCCCAAGCTACGCTTGGGGAGGAAAAGTGAGACGGGCTCACCCCGCTCCCTTCTGCACCCCGGCGATCGCCTGGCGCACGATCTGGTGGCCGCGAAACAGGACCGCCTCCTTCCAGTCGTCGGTCTCGGGATAGAATTGGCGACGCATGGCGGCGCGCACGGGGCCGGCCTCGGTGCCCAGCGGATCGCCGTATTTGTGCAACCAGTGGTCGGCGCGGAACGCCCGCTGGCCGCTCTCGCGGTCGAAGGTGCCGAACTCCAGGGTGCACATGGTCAGCCGCGTTTCCGGCTCGGTCAGCACCCGGTTGAGCCCATAGTGCCCGAGCCCGTCGCGCGCTTGCGAGGCCGTCTGTCCACGCTTCGACTCGGTGACCGACTCGCCCCAGAAGGCCCGCACCCGGCGCGAGGCCGGCGTGTCGATGTCGTAATGGGTGATCGGCTCGCCGTAGCCGTACGGGCCGAGGCCGGTGTGAAAGTCGATCACGGCGACGTCCTGGCGGCCCCTCAGGAAGCGATCGGTGATGGCGTGCAGGGTCCGGTTGGACCAAGAGGGCCCGCCGCCGCCGAAGAACATTCCGTCGGCATGGCTGTACTGGCCACCCGAAACGGCGCGGAAGTAGGCGATGTCGCCGACCTTCTTGCGGTAGGCGGCGAGCCTGGCATCCGCGGCATCGAGCGTCGCCTGGCTGAGATCCCGCGGCACCAGGAAGTCGGCCACCTCGAGGTAGCCCTCGTTTGCCGGATAAGGCTTGCCGTGATCGACGTAGTTGCGGTTGAGGTCGTTGCCCTCCTCCGTCGCCCGTCGTGTCCAGGCGAAGCCATAGGGATTGATGGCGTGGATGAAGACGGCCGCCGTGTCCTTCGGCAGCCCAGCCTCCCCGACATTGGCCAGCCAGTCGACCTGGAAGCCCGACCCGCAATAGCCTTCCACGCCATGCGTGCTCGAGATGGTCACGACGACACGGGAGGCGTCCTCAGGCCCCAGCCGCGCCACGTCGGTCGACAGAGCCTGGCCTTTCGGCCCCTTGTTCGGGTTATCGTAGCGATGGGTCCGCGCGCCGGCGATGCGCGCTGCCGCCAGGAACTTGTCGCGCGCCTCGTTGTAGTCCGCAGCGAAGGAATGAATGCTGGGCATGGGGCCGACCTCAGGTTCGCAGGGTCAATCCGCCATCCACCACCAGCTCATGGCCGGTGATGAAATCGGCTTCGTCGGATGCCAGCAGCAGGGCGCCGCGGGCTATGTCGATCGGCTGCCCGAGCCGGCGCAGCGCGGCCTTCTTCTCCCATACGGCGCGGATTTCGGGCTTGTCGAAGTTGGTCCGTGTCATGCCGGAATAGATGGCGCCCGGACAGACATAGTTGGCGGTGATGTTGAACTTGCCGAGCTCGAGCGCCAGCGTGCGCGTGAGGCCGCCGACACCCGCCTTCGAGGCGCAATAGGCGGCCAGGCCGTAATCGGTGTCGAACGCCATCACCGAGGCGGTGTTGACGATGCGGGCGCGGCCTTTTTCCCGCGCCCGCGCCTTGAGAGCCGGGATGGCTTCGCGGCACAGCCGGAACATTGCCCGGACATTGACCGCATTGACGTGGTCCCACTGCTCGTCGGTCATTTCCTCGACGAAGGCGCGGCCGCTCACACCGGCATTGTTGAACAGGATGTCGAGGGCGCCGTAGGCCTCGATGGCCTTGGCGACGATCTGCCGCGGCGCGTCACCGCCCGTGATGTCGCACGCGATGGTGGAAATCCTGCTGTTTCCGGCGTGGGCCTCGGCGATGGCCGATTCCGGCCGATCGACGGCCAGCACCTGGGCGCCCTCATCGGCAAACAGTCCGGCTGACGCTGCGCCAATCCCCGACGCCGCTCCCGTCACGATTGCGATCTTGCCTGCCAACCTGCCCATCGGGCTCTCCTTCACTCGACTTTGACGCCTGACGCCAGAGCGACGCGCTGCCACAGGGCAAGGTCACGTTCAATCACCTCGGCAAAGGCCTTGGCGCCGTGTCCCACGGGATCCGCGCCGAGCTTGACCAGGCGCGCCCGCATGTCCGGCGCCACGATGGCCTCGATGAACGCCCGCTCAAGCCGGCGCGTTACCGTGCGCGGCGTGCCGGCCGGCGCCATGACACCGGCCCAGACCACGACTTCGGCCGCCGGCCATCCCGCTTCCGCCATGGTAGGAACCTCGGGAAACAGCGGCGAGCGGGATGTCGTGGTGACCGCCAGAGGGCGCAGCTTCCCCGCCGCCACCATCATGGCCGCGGATGCGGTGCTGGTGAACATGGCTTGTACCTGCCCGGTCTGCAGGTCGTTCAGGGCCGGCGCCGCCCCGCGATAGGGCACGTGCACGACGTCGATCCCCGCCGCGAGCTTCAACGATTCCATGACGAGGTGGGAAATCGTCCCGACACCAGTCGAGGCATAGTTGAGGCCGCCGCGATTGGCCCGTGCTTCGCTTACGAAGTCGTCGACCGTCTTCATGGTCGATCTTTCGGCCACGACCAGCACCATGGGCGTGTCGGCGAGGTGCACGACCGGCGCCAGGTCCCTGGGCGGATCGAAGGTGAGCGAGCGATTGACCCAGGGCGCTATCGTCACCTGCGCCGCCGAGGCGAGCAGCAGCGTGTAGCCGTCGGGCTCGGCCTTGGCGACCGACGCCGCACCGATCAGGCCGGCTGCGCCGCCGCGATTGTCGACGACGATCGACTGGCCCAGCGCCGCGCTTGCCTCCTGGGCAGCAAGCCGTGCCAGCACGTCGATCGAACCGCCAGCCGCGAACGGCACCACGAGCGTGATCGGGCGCACCGGGAAGTCATCTGCCGCGACCGGCAAAGGCAGCAATGGCGCGCCGATGAGAGCCAGGAGGCTGCGACGGCCGAGCATGGCCGCACCCTCAGGCAACTGTGAGAACAACCTTACCGGTCGCCTTGCGCGACAGCAGGGCGTTCATGGCGTCGGCCCCCTTCTCGAGCGGAAAGCGCATCGACACGTGGGGCTTCAGCTTGCCCTCACCGTACCATTTCAGCAGCTCGTCGAAATTCTTGCGCGCTTCGGCCGGCTCGCGACCGCGCCATGCGCCATAGAAGACCCCACGCACGTCGCAGCTTTTCAGCAGGGCAAGGTTGGCGGGCAACGACGGGATGCGGCCCGCCGCGAAGCCGACCACGAGAATGCGGCCGTACCAGGCGATGCAGCGCACCGACTCGTCGAAGGCATCGCCGCCCACGGCGTCATAGACGATGTCGGCGCCGTTGCCGGCGGTGAGTTCCTTCACCTTGTCGCGCATCTTCTCCTTGTTGTAGTTCACGAACATGGTGGCGCCGTACTTGCGGCAGATCTCCATCTTCTCGTCCGAGCCGACGGCGGCGATCACCTTCAACCCCATCAATGCGCCGAGTTCGACCGCGGTCAGCCCGACGCCCCCCGAGGCGCCGGTCACCAGCAGCGTCTCGCCCGGCTTGTAGCTGCTCCTCTGCTTCAGGGCATAGTACGACGTGCCGTAGGTCATGGTGAAAGCGGCGCCGTCCTCGTAGCTCATGTTGGCCGGCATCTTCAGGAGATTGCCCTGGTCGACGACTGCCTCGGAGGCGTAACCGCCATGACCGATCATGCCGATCACGCGGTCCCCCACCGTATAACCGGTGACGCCCTCGCCCAGCTCGGTGATGTCGCCGCCGATCTCGTGGCCGGGAGCGAACGGACGCGGTGGCTTGAACTGATACTTGTCGGCGATGATCAACGTGTCGGGAAAATTGACGCCGGCCGCGCGGATCGCGACCCGGACCTGGCCCTTGCCCAGCGGCTGGGACGGCATCTCCACCAGCTTCAGGCTCTCCGGTCCGCCCGGTGTTTCACTCAGCATCGCGCGCATGTCGTCCGCTCCCGTCCCGCTATTTCGTCGTGTGGCGGCATTGATACGATGGCCGGCCCCTCAGCGTCCATTGCGGCCTCCCGCCGTGCTAGAAGGAGCGACTTTCGCGGGGAGGAAGATGATTCATCATGCTCCTCCCCAGCTTCGCTGGGGAGGTGTCCGCGTCATCGCGGACGGAGGGGTCATGGTTCTTGCCGGCAGCGCGCCGCTCAATGGCGCTCATGGGGTGCGTGATCAGCAGGGACAGCGCCACAGGAGTGGCGCGCTCCCAGCCATGAGACTCATGACCCCTTCGTCGCCGTATGACGGCGACACCTCTCCAGCGAAGCTGGGGAGGAGGACGACCGTCGCTCCAGAGCGGGCACTCTGATGGACGAACGCGGCGCGCTGCTGCCGGCGCTCGACCGGCTGTTCGCCGGGCCGCGCAATTCGTTGCTCACCGTATCGGCGATCCTGGAAGGCCTCGAGAACCGCTCCTACGCCTTCGCGATCGCCGCCCTCAACCTGCCCAACTGCATTCCGACCGGAATTCCCTGGCTGTCGACCATCACCGGCGTGCCCATGCTGCTGCTGGTCGCACAATTCTTCATGGGCAGGCCCACGCCGTCCCTGCCCGACTTCATCGGCAAGCGCGGCCTGGACCGCGGCCAGCTGCAGGATTTCCTGGGTCGCGCACGGCGGCACCTGCGCCGGCTGGAACGCACCATACATCCGCGCCAGGAGGCGTGGGTCTCGGGAACGCCGCGCCGGCTGCTGCTGCTCGCCTGGGCGGCCAACATCTTCCTCCTCGCCTTGCCGATTCCCTTCGACAACCTTTTTCCCGCCTGGGCCATCTTGTTCTTCTGCCTCGCCCTGATCGAAGGTGATGGCGTGATGGCCATGCTGGGCTGGCTCCTTACCCTGGCGACCGCAGCCTGGACTGTCTTCTTGCTGATGATCGGCCACGCCGCGCTCATGGCCGCCTTCGTGGCCCTGCGCGAGCTGCTCTTCGACTGACTTCCCAACGAGGCCTTCATGACTGGACCGTCCGACACCGTGACCGAGCTGCTCGCTAACCTGGAGCGCGGGGAATCGCTGCCGGCGCGCTGGTACACCGATCCGTCGATCGCCGAACGCGAGCTTGCCCGGATATTCCGCAAGAGCTGGATCTATGTCGGTCCGCTGGCGCATCTGGCGAATCTCGGTGACTACATCACCGGATATGCGGGCGGCGTTCCCGTCGTTGTCGTCCGCGGCGAGGCCGGGCTGGCGGGGTTCGTGAATGTCTGCCGTCATCGACGGCACGAGGTCATGCAAGGTCGGGGCAACGCCCGCATGATGATGTGCGGCTACCACGCCTGGACCTACGACCTCGGCGGCCAGCTTCGGCGCGCCCCGCGCTCCGAAGGCGCGGCGGATTTCCGACTCGAAGATTTTCCGCTGCTGCCGATCCGCGCCGAGGCGCTGGGTCCGCTCGTGTTCGCCAACCTCGACCAGGAGGCGCTGCCGGTGCAGCACTTCTTCGGGCCGGTGCTCGACATCATCGCCCAGGCCGGCATCGTGCTCGACGAGCTCGAGCCGCACAGCCGCGCCGAGGGCAACTCCCCGGCCAACTGGAAGGCGATGCTGGAGAACTACCTCGAATGCTACCATTGCGCGGTTGCCCACCCGGGATTCAGCGCCGCCATCGACGTGCGCCCCGACCAGTACAAGTACGAAGCGCGCGACTGGTTCTCGACGCAGACCGGCCCGGTGAAGCGGTCGGCGTTGGCTGGCCAGGGCAAGGCACCACCCTACGATGTCACCGGCGCTGTCGGCGAATCGCAGTACCACTTCCTGTGGCCGAACCTCACCATCAGCATCAATCCGGGTTTCCCCAACCTGTCTGCCGAGCTCTGGATCCCGGACGGGCCGGCCGTGACCAAGGGTTTCTCCGACCGGTTCTTCGGCCGCGGCGCGAGCGAGGAGTTCATCCGCACGATGATCGCCTTCAACGAGCAGGTCGCCGCCGAGGACGATCGCCTCACCGACTCGGTGCAACGCGGCCTGATGGGCGGCCTCCCCGACCGCGGCCGCTTCCTGCCCAACGCCGAACCGCTTGTGCTGGACTTTCAGCGCAAGATCATCCGGGCGATGGTCGGCAAGAATTGACGCTCATTCTCCTCCCCAGCGTCACCGCTGGGGAGGTCCTCATGATTCCTCCCTAGCGAAGCTGGGGAGGTGTCGCCGTCTTACGGCGACGGAGGGGTCATGGGCAACGCGACCGAGGCTCATGACCCCTCCGTCCGCGATTACGCGGACACCTCCCCAGCGATGACGCTGGGGAGGAGCATGAGCTCAATACGACCGCGGCAAGCCCAGCACGTGCTCTGAAATGAAGTTCAGGATCATGTTGGTCGAGATCGGCGCCACCATGTAGAGGCGCGTCTCGCGGAACTTGCGTTCGATGTCGTATTCCTCGGCGAAGCCGAAGCCGCCGTGCGTCTGGACGCACATGTCGGCGGCAGCCCAGGCCGCCTCCGAGCCCAGCATCTTGGCCATGTTGGCCTCGGCGCCGCACGGCAGGCCGGCCTCGTAGAGGGTCGCCGCCTTGCGCACCATCAGGTCGGCGGCCTCGCTCTGGGCATAAGCGCGCGCGATCGGGAATTGCACGCCCTGGTTCTGGCCAATCGGCCGGCCGAACAGCTTGCGCTGCTTGGCGTAGTCGGTCGCCTTCTCGATGAACCAGCGCGAATCGCCGATGCATTCGGCCGCGATCAGCACACGCTCGGCATTCATGCCGCCCAGGATGTAGCGGAAGCCCTTGCCTTCCTCGCCGACGAGGTTTTCCGCCGGCACCTCCATGTTGTCGAAGAACACCTCGGTGGTGTTGTGGTTCATCATGGTGCGGATCGGCCGGATGGTGAGGCCCTTGCCGAGCTCCTCGCGCATGTCGACCACGAAGACGGACAATCCCTCGGTGCGCTTCTCGACCTGGTCGCGCGGCGTGGTGCGCGCCAGGAGCAGCATCAGGTCGGAATGCTCGGCGCGGCTGGTCCACACCTTCTGGCCGTTCACGACGTACGTGCTGTTGTTCTTCTTCACCGCGGTCGTGCGCAGCGCCAGCGTGTCGGTGCCGCTGGTCGGCTCGGTCACGCCGAATGCCTGCAGGCGCAGCTCGCCGCTGGCGATGCGCGGCAGGTAGCGCTGCTTCTGCTCGGCGCTGCCGTGCCGCAGCAAGGTGCCCATGATGTACATTTGGGCGTGGCAGGCGGCACCGTTGCAGCCGGCGCGCTGCACCTCCTCGAGCACCGCGGCGGCGGCCGAGATGCCGAGACCGGCGCCGCCATACTCTTCCGGAATCAGGGTGGCCAGCCAACCGGCCTCGGTCAGCGCCTTCACGAAAGCCGTGGGATAGGCGCGCTCGCGATCGAGCTCGCGCCAGTAGGCGCCATCAAACTTCAGGCAGAGCTGGCGAACCGCGTCGCGGATTTCAGGGTGGGTCGAGGCGTAGGGATTTTCCATGGCGGGCGACCCTAGTCTCCCGCCTCCGCCCACGCAACGCGCGCCAGCGAGTCGACCAGCGCCCCATGAACGTCGGCGCCGAATCCGTCGACCGTGGGCTCGCGGCGCGCGGTGACACCGTCGACGGCGCCGGCCTTGTCGACGACCGCCTGGGTGACAGAGAGGTCGCGTTCCGCCGTCAGGAATTTGCGGATGACGCCACTCCAGTCCGCTCGCTGGGCGGCAAGTGCCGCCATCAATCCGTAGGCGCCCCAGTTCGAGACGCCGGCGACGACCAGGTAGTCGCAAGACGTCACGCAGGCGATCTGCTCGCCGTTCGGAACCGTGCGCGCAATGAGCCCGGCCGGCAGTCGACCCATGCCGATCTCGTTGCCACCGTCGCCGATGGCGATCTTCGCCCAATCGCCACCGAGGAACAGATCATCGAGCGGCGCCGTCCACGCCGAGACGTCGACGCCGCGCATGTTGCGCGGCCGGCCATCGGCGCTGCGGCCGCATCGCTCGATCGCGATGGCATGGCTGACGCCGGCATCGCGCCATGCCTCGATGACGCGCGCGATGCCCGCCGGGTCAACGACGCCGACCTCGTCAACCGCCACGCCGCCGCCGGCCTCGGCGACCGCCACGCGCACGGCATCGGCACAGGGGGTGTCCACGGCGATACGCACCGGCAGGCCGCAGGCCGCCAGGGCGCAGGCCAGGAGGGCCGTGCCGACAGGTCCGTCCGTTTCAGGCGCCGCCACGCCGTCGCGCGGCACGAAGAAGCCGGTGATCAGGCCGATGCTGCGCGCGCCGGACAGGGCTTGGGCAGCATTGCCCAGGCCGCCGGCGCTGGCGGCAATCAGATCCGCCGTCTTGCGACCGACGTCGCGGCAGACCAGCGCCTCGAGGGCAACGATGCGCCGCGCGATCTCACTTGTCCTTTGCGACATATACTCCCGTCCAGCCGATCGGCGATTCATCGAGCAGACCGTCGATCCGCGCGCGCATCATCTCGTAATATTCCTGCCGCCAGCCCACCGCGGCGGCCGCCGACTTGCACTCCTCTATCATGTCGAGCGCCTCGGCAAAGCCCCCCGCTCTGTACTGCGCGAGAAAGACGGTCTGCCGTTCAACGAGGGTCTGGAATTCCGGAGTTCTCGCCAGGGCGGGATCACCGACCAGCGCGAAGGCGCGCTGCGCCTCGGTCTTGCCCTTGACCATGACGAGATCGAGCTCGAGCGCGGCATAATGCGGCACCTGCGCCTTCGTGGCCTCGCCGATGATGATGCCCACCCCGTAGGTCTTGCACTGCCCCTCGAGCCGCGACGCCAGGTTCACGTCGTCGCCGAGACAGGAATAGGTGAAGCGCTGGGTCGAGCCGAAATTGCCGACCGAGGCATGGCCGGTGTTGAGGCCGACGCCGATCGTGACGGGAATGTGCCGCCGGCCTTCGGCGGTCGCCTCGGCCTGCCATTCGTCGTTGAGCGCGGCGAGGCGGCCCTGCATGGCAAGCGCTGTCTCACAGGCCCGCGCCGCATGGCCTTCCACCGCCAGCGGGGCGTTCCAGAACGCCATGATGGCATCGCCCATGTACTTGTCGATCGTGCCCTTGTGCGACAGTATCAGGTCGGTCATCGGCGTCAGGAACCGGTTCATGAACCGGGTCAGGCCATGGGCGTCGAACTGCTCGGAGATCCGCGTGAAGCCGCGGACGTCGGTGAACATCACGGTGACCTCGCGCACCTCGCCGCCGAGCTGCAGCAATTCAGGATGGCGTGCGATGTGCTCGACGACGTCGGGCGACAGGTAGAGGCCGAAGGCGCCACGGATCTGGGCGCGCTCGCGCTCGGTGCGCATGAAGGCAAGCGCCGTGCCGGTGACATAGATCGCCGCCAGCGTGGCCGGCGGATAGATCGGGTCGAACAGCAGGCGGTACTCGGAGAAGGCAAACCAGGGAACCGCCAGCCCCACGCCGATGCCGGCGGCAGCAACCGCGGCCATCCAGCCGGCCGACAGCCGCGGCAACGCCCAGACGAACATGACGCCGATGGCCGCCAGATAAAGGAACTCGGCGCCATCGGCGAAATCGGGCCGGCTGAGGTACTCCTGCTCGAGCATCTGCTCGGCGAGCTGCGCCTGCACTTCGACACCCGGCACGGAGTCGCTCACCGGCGTGCTGCGCATGTCACGCAGACCGATCACGCTCGTGCCGACGAACATGACCCGCCCCTCGAGCTGCTCGGCCGGAACCTCGTCATGCATGATCGCCCGGGCAGAAATGAAGCGCTCCTGACGATGCCCCGTGTCGTAGAGCGTCAGCCGCCCCCTCGCATCGGTGCGCACTTCGATGTCGCCCGTCCGGATGGCGACGATGCCGGTGCGTTCGCCGAACGAGAGCTCGCCGCTGGCGCCGGAGGATTTGACCAGATACGTGCTCGCGCCCTGGGCCACACGCAGCGCTTCGATGGACAGAGCGGGGAAAAGCCCATCCTGGCCCGCTACACGATACAGCATGGGAATGCGCCGGATGACGGCGCTCTCCAGGTCCGTGTTGATGCTGCCGTTACCCTTCGCCGCCGCCTCGAGCAGCGGGATCGTCCGCACCGTCCCTTGCTGCAGCGGCAGGAATTGAGCAGGGTCGTCGCCGGCGAAGGCCGTGCCGTGATAGCGCCGAGGCGCCTGGCCGGGCGCTTTCGGATCGAACCCGAACCCCAGCACGACGCTCGATTGCGCCATCGCATCGGCCATGACCTGGTCGTTGTCCTGGATCGCCGCGGCGAGCTTGGCCACGGTTTCAGGATCGGTGTAGGCCACGAGATCGCGCACCATGCGACTCATCGACGACCGGTCGGGCTCGGCAAAAATCACGTCGAAGGCGATCGTCGCAACTCCCTTCTCGGTCAGCTTGTCTATCAGGCGCGCCACGATCGTGCGGGGCCACGGCCATTGGCCGTATTCGGCGAGCGAGGCTTCGTCGATGTCGACGATCCGCACCGGCGTCGCGGGATTGTAGGTTCGCGGCTGCAGTCGCTCGTAGACGTCGAAGGCGAAATCACGCAGGCGCGACAGTTCGACAGGATCGGCGATTCGCAAGGCCAATGCGCCGAGCAGCACAAGCAAGGAGGCAAGGAACGGAATGCGCGCATTGTTGCGACCGAGCAGCCAACCCATGCGCATCTGACGCCCGCCCCTCCTGAGATCGCCACTTTACGGAAGGTCGCTGCCCAAGCCAAATAGCGCACCTTGTCGACGACCCCTCCCGTATCATCGATCGTCGCCGGCATTTACGCCCGGCTGGGCGCCCTCGCGCTGTTCGCCACGCTTGACGCTCTGGTCAAGTGGCTGGGTGATTCGTACGACCCGTTCCAGATGATGCTGTTCCGCAGCACCGTTGCCCTGGTGCCACTCTACTTCCTGTATCGCTCCCAAGGCGGCCTGCGGCTCATCCGCAGCGCGAAGCCCGTGCTGCAGGCGCTGCGCATCCTGTCCGGCTTCGGCAGCCTGTTCGGCTTCTTCTACCTGCTGCCGCGCATGCCACTGGTCGACCTCTACGCGATCTCCTATGCAGCCCCCCTGTTCATGGTCGGCCTCGCTGCGGCGATCCTGGGCGAAAGCGTCGGCTGGCGTCGATGGAGCGCCGTCGGCGTGGGCTTCGCGGGCGTGCTGATCATGCTCGAGCCGTGGACCATCTCGATCCACTGGCTGTCGCTGGCCGTGCTGCTCGCGACCTTCAGCTATTCGCTGTCGACGGTGCTCACCCGGCTGATCAGCCGCTACGACCACGATGCGGCGACCATCTTCTGGTTCTGCCTGTTCGCCAGCCTGGTCTCGCTCGTGGGTGCCATCCCGAGCTGGAAGTGGCCGTCGCTCGCCGACTGGCTCTGGCTGTGCTCCCTGGGCCTGATCGGAGGCGTCGGCCAGATCCTGGTGACGCGGGCGCTGCGCCTCGCCCCGGCCTCGACCCTGGCGCCGTTCGACTACAGCTCGATCGCGCTCGCCGTCCTGTTTGGCTACCTATGGTTCAAGGAAGAACCCTCACCGGCCGTATGGTTTGGTCTGCCCCTGGTCATCGGATCGGGCCTCTACATCCTCTATCGCGAGCGCGTTCGCGCCCATGAGGCGCGGCGGGCCTCCCGGGCGGCGGTGGCTGCCAACGTACGGGATTGACGAACGAGCCCTCCAACCACATCTTGTAGGCCATGAGCGAGACCTCCTTCTCCGTTACCGACAGCGCCGCCAAGCGAATCGCTTTCCTGGCCGCCAAGGAGCCCAGGCCGGTCATGATGCGGGTCGCCGTCCTGGGCGGCGGCTGCTCGGGTTTCCAATACAATTTCTCATTCGAGGAACAGCGTAACGAGGACGACCTGCTGATCGAGCAGGGCGGCGCCTCGGTGCTGGTCGACAGCACGTCGCTGGAGCTGCTGAAAGGCAGCGAGCTCGACTATGTCGAGGAAATGGTCGGCGCTGCCTTCCAGGTGAAAAACCCGAACGCCGCCTCGTCCTGCGGCTGCGGCAACTCTTTCAGCGTATGAGCTGGCAGCGTCCGAGCTGGCAGCGCATGAACTGGCGGCGGTCGGCCGGGCGGCGATGAAGATCGCGACGTGGAACGTCAATTCCGTCCGCAAGCGGACGGCCAACTTGGTGGCGTGGCTGGAAAGTGCGCGGCCCGACGTCGTCGTCCTGCAGGAGCTGAAGGCGCTCGAGCCCCAGTTCCCGCGCCTGGAGATCGAGGCGGCCGGCTACAAGGCCGAGATTGTTGGCCAGAAGGGTTTCAACGGCGTCGCCCTGCTGTCCCTCCACCCGGTCGAGATCACCGCCCGCGCCCTGCCGGATGCCGTCGCCGACGACCAGGCCCGCTACATCGAAGGCCGTATCCAGACCAAGGACGGGCCACTCACCGTTGGCGGCCTCTACCTGCCCAACGGCAATCCGATCGGCACCGACAAGTTCGCCTACAAGATCGCCTGGATGGAGCGCCTGCAGCGGCGTGCGAAGGAGCTGCTGGCGCGCGAAGAAATGTTCGTGCTGGGCGGCGACTATAATGTCTGCCCGACAGAGACGGACGTCTACGATCCCAAGGCCTTCGCCAACGATGCGCTGTGCCAGCCGCAGTCGCGCGCTGCCTTGCGCTCCCTGCTCAATCTCGGGTTGACCGATGCGGTGCGGGCATTCGATCCCGAAGGCGTCTGTTACACCTTCTGGGATTACCAGGCCGGCGCCTGGGCCAAGAACTGGGGCCTGCGCATCGATCACCTCCTGCTCTCGCCGCAAGCCGCCGACCGCCTGACCGCAGCCGGCATCGACAAGGTCGAGCGCGGCAGGGTCGAGCCGTCCGATCACGTCCCCGTCTGGTGCGAGCTCGCGGTCGCGGCCTGATTCTTCATCCTCCCCAGCTTCGCTGGGGAGGTGTCGGCGCAATCGCCGACGGAGGGGTCAGAAGCCCCAATCCCGCTGCTCATGACCCGTCGCGTATGACGCGACACCTCCCCAGCGAGGCTGGGGAGGCGAAGAGGCGCTACTCCGCCCCTGATCCGATCACGCCGCCGTCGGCGATGATGCATTGCCCGCACACGAAGGCGCCGGCCTTGGAGGCCAGGAACACGGCGACGCCGCCGATGTCGTCAGGCTGGCCGATGCGCTTCAGCGCCGCTTTGCTCTCCTGCGCACCGCGGATCTGCGGGTTCTCCCACAGCGCGCGGGCGAAGTCGGTCTGGATCAGGCCAGGGGCGATGGCGTTGACGCGGATGTTGTGCTTGCCCCATTCCATGGCGAGCGACTTGACCAGCGACAGGTCGGCGGCCTTGCTCATGTTGTACGCGGCGATATGCGCCGAGCCGACCAGCGCGCCGATCGACGAGACGATGATGAACGCGCCGTCGCGGCGCTCGGCCATCTCCGGGCCGACCATGTTCATCAGCCACAAGTTCGACATGACGTTGTTCATCATGATCTTCTGGAACACATCCTCCTTCAGCCCGGTCAGCGGGCCGAAATAGGGGTTCGAGGCGGCGTTGCAGACCATGATGTCGATCTGGCCATAGGCCTTGCGCGCCGCAGCCACGAGGTTCTCGAGCTGCGCCCGGTCGGAGATGCTGGCGGCGACCGCTATCGCCTCCCCGCCCTTTGCCTTGATGCCCTTCACCACCTCCTCGCAGGCCGGCAGCTTGCGGCTGGAGACGACGACCTTGGCGCCGTGCGCTGCCATCTGCTCGCAGATCGAGCGGCCGATGCCGCGGCTGCCGCCCGTCACCACAGCCACCTTGCCGGTCAGATCGAACATCATCGCGCCGTCTCCTCGCCCTCGGGAACCCTTTCAGATCGCCGCCGACCTTAGAGCACATTCCGGTCGGCTGTAACCAGCCGACCGGAATGTGCCTGCTGCAACAACCAGTTCCGGCGCGCGCATTTCCAGCTTGATGGAACCGCATGCGGTTCCATCAAGCTGGAAATCGCTCCAGCGGCGCGCGGGCGAACAGCGCAATCAGCTCGACATGCGGCGACCACAGGAACTGATCGATCGGCAGCAGTTTCTCCAGCCGGTATCCGCCGTCCTGCAGCGTGCGCGCATCGCGCGCGAAGCTGCCTGGATCGCACGAGCCGTAGATCACGCGCGGCACCGTCGATCTCGCGAGCTCGCCCGATTGTGCCGACGCGCCGGCGCGCGGCGGGTCGAGGACCACCGCATCGAACGCGTCGAGCTCCTTCACGGTGAGCGGATTGCGGAACAGGTCGCGCCGCTCGGCCGTCACCGCGCCGACGGGAAGCCGCCGGCGCGCCGCGTCGACCGCCGCCACCGCCGAGCGGTCGCTTTCGAACAGCACCGCTTTACCCGGCCGGCCAAGCGTCAGCGCCCCGATCCCGGCGAACAGATCGGCGAGCCTGGAGCCATCGCCGGACCAGGCGGAAACCGCCGCCCGCATGGCCTGCTCGGCCCGCTTGGTCGCCTGCAGGAACACACCTGGAGGCGGCTCGATGCGGGCCTCGCCGAACAGCAGGAGCGGCGAGCGCCGGACGACGATCAGCTCAGCGGTCGCACGATCGCCCCAGCTCAGCCGTGCGAGGTCGGCGCGCTCCGCGAATCCCACCAGTTCCTGGCGCTTGGCGAGGTCTAAATCGAGACGCCGGTGCGGCCGCAGCAGCAGGTCGACGCCGCTGTCGGTTTCGTTGACGATCGCGTCGGCAGCGCCGCCATCGGGCAGCAGCGTCGCCGCGACGGCACGCAACGGGTCGAGCAAGGCAACCAGCGTCGGTCGCAACACCGGGCAGGCCGCGACATCGACGACGCGCTGATTGGCACGCTCGTGGAAGCCCGCCGGCACGCGCCGTCCCTGGCGCCGCACGACGAAGTCGGCGCGCCGGCGCTCGCCGGGCACGCCGCTCACCGGCGGCTGGAAGCGCGGCGGCTCGACCCCGCGCTGCGCCAGGGCCCGCGCGATCAGATCGACCTTCCAGGCGGTGTAGGCGTCGCGCCGCCAATGCTGCAGGGCGCATCCGCCGCAGGTGCCGAAATGCCGGCACGGCGGCGCCTCGCGATGGCGCGACGGCGACAGGACCTGCTCGAGCTCGGCCGCGATGCCCTCGCCGCGCCTGTCGCGCGGCACCGCCTCGACCGTCTCGCCCGGCAGGGTGAAGGGCACGAAATAGCGCTGGCCGGCGATCTCGCCGATGCCGTCGCCGCGCGACCCGATCTCCAGGATGTCGAGCCTGACGCTCACACCCGTCTCACCCCAGCCAGCTCCTGGCCGGGCGCATCTCGCCGACCAGCAGGCCGACCACATTCTTGACCGGCGGCCTCAGGATCTCCGCGCCGAGCCCGGCCGGCAGCACGCCGAGATGGTCGAGCAGCGCCGCCATCGCCACCTCGGAGGCGCGCGCCGCGCCGTCCCACATCTTGATCGCGATGCCGAGACCCAGAGTCGGCAGCATGCCGCAGAACACGCCCTCGGCACCGGTCTTGATCTGGGCCACGCCGGGCAACGCGGCATTGACGCGGGTGCAGAACCGTCCGGTGCCGGCCATCATGAAGGGCTCGGCATTCATCGCAGCACGGATTCGGCAGGCGGCATCGGCGCGCCGGCTCGGCAGGCGCGAGGGATCGGCCATGCCGGCCATGGCGCGCGCCAGGCGGGCCAGCGGCGTCGCCAGCGTGGGGATGCCGCAGCCGTCCGTGCCGTGCGGAAAGGCATGGGCATCGGCGCCGCAGAGCTCGGTCATGACGTCGCGCAGGCGGCGCTGCACGGGATGATCGTAGCGGATGTAGCCGCGGGTCGGCTCGCCGTGCTGAACGGCCGTGGTCAGGAATCCGCTGTGCTTGCCCGAGCAGTTGTTGAACGCCGGCGTCGGCGTCTTGCCCTCGCGCACCAGCTCCTCGAGCGTCGCCGGCAGGCGCGGCGGATGGGTGCCGCATTCGAGGTCGCTCTCGCCGAGACCGACCTGCTTCAGCCAGGCCCGCACCGTCTCGACATGGCGCTTCTCGCCGCTGTGCGAGGCGCAGGCGAGCGCAATGTGCTCGTTGCCCAGACCGAAGCGCTCCACCGCGCCGCTCTCGACGAAGGCCATCGCCTGGATCGGCTTGTTGGCCGAGCGCGGCAGGATCGGCGTGTCGATATCGCCCCACGAGGCGACGACGGTGCCGTCGGCCTTGACGACGGCAGCGATGCCTTCATGACGGCTCTCGACCACCGGGCCGCGCGTCACCTCGATTGCAACCCCGCCTCGGCTCACCGCTGCCGCTCCAGCTTGATGGCGGTGACGTTGTCCTGATGCTCGGCGGCGGCGGCCAGCACGGCATCGATCAGCCCCTGGACCGGCCGCACCGCCACCGCGTAGATCGCCGCTTCGCTCAACGTCTGCACACCGTCGCTGCACAACAGCAGCCGCGCGTCGGGCTCGAGCCGCCGGCTGCCCCGGTCGATCAAGGTGAGCTTCTCGCCCATCACGGCCTCGCGCAGCGTGTGCCGCGCCGGGTGACGCTCCGCCTCCTCGGCCGTCAGCATGCCGCGTTTCACCATCGCCTCGATCTGCGGCACCATCGAATGATCGGCGTTGAGCCGCTCGATGCGGCCCAGCGAAATGAGGAAGAACGGCGAATCGCCGACGCTGATCCAGCGCACCTCGTCGCCACGCACCTGCGCTGCCACCAGCGTCGCGCCCATGCCGGCGAGATCGGGCTTGCCGGCGGCACCGCGGCGGACAGCGTCGTTGGCATCCTGCAGCCCGTCGGACAGGCCGCCGCCCTGCTCGATCGAATGCACAAAGGTCTCGACCACGATCTTGCTCGCCACCGCGCCGCCGGCGTGGCCGCCCATGCCGTCGGCCACCACGGCAAGCAGCGAGCCGTCGCCCAGCGTCCTCAGCGCCCAGCTGTCTTCCTGATACGGCCGCGCACCCTGGTGCTGACCGCCCTCACCCCGCCAGCCCCTCGCCATGGCTAGTGCCAGACAGCCGGCAGCTTGCTGAGGCCGCGCAAGGTGAAGGTATGACGCCAGGCCGGCGCGTCCTTCTCCGGCAGGCGGATGTTCGGAATGCGCTCGATCAGGGCGGTGAAGACCAGCTCGGCCTCCAGGCGCGCGAGCTGGGCGCCGAGACAGTGATGGATGCCGCCGCCGAACGACATCGGGCGGACGTGCTGGCGCCCGACATCGAGCCGATCGGGATCAGGGTACTGCGCCGGATCGCGATTGGCGGCGCCGAGCAGGGCAATGATGCTCTCGCTCGGACCCAGCCGAACGCCGCTCAGCTCGACCTCGGTGTTGGTCACGCGGCCGGTGAGCTGAACCGACGAATCGTAGCGCAGCAGCTCCTCGACCGCGTTCGGGATGAGCGCGGGATCGGCCTTGAGGCGTTCCCACTGATCGGGCTGGCGATGCAGAGCCAGCAGGCCGTTGCCGATCAGGTTGGTGGTCGTCTCATGGCCGGCGCCGAACAGCAGGCCGATGTTGGCGTCGAGCTCCTCCGACGTCAGCTTGTCGCCGGCTTCCTCCGCCCGCACCAGCTCGGTGGTGAGGTCGTCCCGCGGCTCGCGCCGGCGCAGCTCGCAGAGCTGCTTGAAATAGACGCCTGCCATCTGGGTGTTGCGGTTGGCCTGATCGAGCTCCTCGCGCGTCAGCGGAACCGGGTCGATGATTCGCCCGTTGACGTTGCTGCCCGCCAGGAAGGGCGCGCGGTGCTCCTCGGGAATGCCGAGCATGTCGCAGATGACGATGACCGGCAGACGGTGGGCGAGATCGCGCATGACGTCCATCCCGCCCTTGTCGATCACCCGGTCGAGCTGCTCCTCGACCAGCGCCTTGATGCGCGGCCGCATGTCGGCGACCCGCCGCGCGGTGAAGGCCTTGTTCACCAGCCCGCGCAGGCGCGTATGATCGGGCGGATCGAGCACCAGCATGGTGCGCGCCAGATTGGCGATCGCCGGCTCGTCCAGGCCCGCTTTCTCGCCGTAGCGACGCCGCATGTTGCCGACGAAGTCCTTGCCGAACCGCTTGTCGCGCAGGATCAGGGCCACGTCTTCGTAGCCCGTCGCCAGCCAGAAGCCCTGCGCCGTCTTGTAAACCGGCGCGGTCTCGCGCAGCCGCCTGTAGTACGGGTAGGGGTCGGCGATGAAGGCCGGGTCGAGCGGATTGAAGGCGAGCGTCGCCTGATCGGCGGCAGATGGAGAGAAATCGTTCATGCCCGGTCCCTTTAGCACGATCCCCCTTGCCGCGCGAACGACCGGCCCCCTAGCATGACAACCATGTTCTCACTGACCCAGGGCTTGCGGCGCGCCGCGCAGACCAGGCCCAACGGCCTGGCGACTCATTTTGCCGGACGCCGCTTCACCTGGACGCAAACCTTTGACCGCGTGAGCCGGGTTGCCGGGGCGCTTTCCGCATTGGACGTGCAGCGCGGTGACCGGGTCGCCATCCTGGCCCTCAACAGCGACCGCTATTTCGAGCTGATGTATGCCATTCCATGGATCGGCGCGGTCATGGTGCCGCTCAACACGCGCCTGGCGCCCAAGGAGATCGAGTACATCCTGACCGATTCGGCGACATCCATGCTGTTCGTCGACACCGCCATGTCGTCCCATCTGGCGGCCCTCGAGCACAGCATGCCGGGCGTCCGCGAGGTGATCTGGCTGGACGACACCCCGGCGCCGTCCGGACTGCTGCGCTACGAGGACCTGGTGGCCTACGATCCGGTCGACGATTGCGGGGCGGCAAACGACGACCTGGCCGGCCTGTTCTACACCGGCGGCACCACCGGGCGCTCGAAGGGCGTGATGCTCAGCCACACCAACCTGGTGGTCAACGCCCTGAACGGCATCGCCGGCATCGGCTTCACCTCGGATACGACCTACATCCATTCCGGCGCGATGTTTCACCTGGCCGACGGCGCCTCGACCTTCGGGGTGACCATGTCCGGCGGACGGCACGCCTTCGTGCCGCGCTTCGATCCGGTCGAGGTGCTGCAGACCATCCAGTTCGACAAGGTCACGCATGCCCAGTTCGTGCCGACCATGATCAACATGCTGGCCAACCACCCGCGCTTTGGCGAGTTCGACATCTCCACCCTCTCGCTGATCCTCTACGGCGCCTCGCCGATGCCCGAAGGGGTGCTGCGCAAGGCCCTGCAGATGATGCCGCATGTCCGGCTGATGCACGCCTACGGCATGACCGAGGCCGCCCCGATCGTGACCTTGCTCGATCCGCGCTACACGACGCTCGAGGGCAAGTATGCCGGCCGGCTGAAATCGTGCGGCCAGGCGGCGCTGGGCTGCGAGGTCAAGGTGGTCGACGCCGATCGTCGCGAGGTGCCGCGCGGCACCGCAGGGGAGCTCGCCATTCGCGGCGCCAACATCATGACGGGCTACTGGAAGAAGCCGGCCGAGACCGCCGCCGTGCTGGCCGACGGCTGGTACTATTCCGGCGACGGTGCGACGATGGACGATGAAGGCTTCGTCTACATCGTCGACCGGCTCAAGGACATGATCATCTCGGGCGGCGAGAACGTCTATTCGGCGGAAGTCGAGAATGTCCTCTCGCTGCTCGACGGTGTCGGCGAGGTCGCCGTCATCGGTGTGCCCGACGAGCGCTGGGGCGAGCGCGTGCACGCCATCATCGTGCCCAGGGCGGACGCTGCGCTCACCGAGGACCAGGTGATGGCCCATTGCCGCGCCCACATCGCCGGTTACAAATGCCCGCGCAGCATCGATTTCCGCGACCAGCCCCTGCCCCTGTCCGGCGCCGGCAAGGTGCTGAAGCGCGACCTGCGCGAGCCTTATTGGAAGGGCTTCGCCAAGGCGGTGAACTGACGACTCTCCGTCCTCCCCAACGTCGTTGGGGAGGTGTCGCCGTCATACGACGACGGAGGGGTCATGGGTCACGTGAGGGGGCCTATGACCCCACCGTCGGCGAAGACGCCGACACCTCCCCAGCGCAGCTGGGGAGGAAGCATTGCTACACCAGCGGCACGTAGTCGTACTCGCCGACCCCTTGCAGCACGAGGAACGTGAGCGAGCCCGTGCCGACGTTGGTGACAAGGTGCGGCCGGCCGGCGACGGCGACGTAGCTCTGGCCAACGCTCAGCCGCACCTCCTCCTTGGGCTTCTGCAGGAACAGCCGCATCTCGCCCGCGAGGACGTAGAACGTGTCGCTGATGTTGGTGTGGTAGTGCCAAGGCACGGTCTGCGTCGGCGAGAGTTGCAGCTCGCTGATGCGGAAGCCGGGCCGCTCGGCGTGGCGGGCGCGGCGCTCGACCTCGTAGAGATGGTCGGCGTTGGCGACTGGCTTGAGCCTGTGTTCTGCGCTCATGGGGTGATCCATCGCTGGCGGAAGCTGGCAGGGCGAAGCGTAACACAGCGCTGACAAGAACGCTCTAGCGCGCCGCGTAACGAAGCCGTATGGGCAAGGCCCCCGGACCAAGGACAGGAAAGCCGATGCTTACGATCTACGGTGTCTATCGCTCGCGTGCGTCGCGCAACATCTGGCTGGCGGAGGAGCTCGGCCTGCCGTTCAAGCTCGTGCCGGTAACCCAACATTACCGCCTGCCCGACCCGACCGCCCCCGGCGCACCGCTCAACACGCGTTCGCCCGAGTTCCTCAAGGTCAATCCCAACGGCCACGTGCCGACGATCGAGGACGACGGGCTGGTGCTGCACGAGTCCCTGGCCATCAATCTCTACCTGGCGCGCAAGCATGGCGGCCCGCTCGCGCCGGCCAATGTCTCCGAGGACGGCGAGATGACGATGTGGGCCCTGTGGGCGGCGACCGAGCTCGAGACGCAGGCCCTGGCGATCCAGTATCACCGGGTCGGCGGAGCGCCGGTGAAGGATCCCAAGGTCGCCGATGCCGCCGTGGTCGCGCTGCGCGGGCCGTTCGCCGTGCTCGACAGCGCCCTCGCCAAGAGTGGCTTCCTGGTCGGCAGCCGCTTCACCGTGGCCGACATCAACGTGGCCGAGGTCGCGCGTTATGCGTCGGCGGCGCCCGAGCTGTTCGACGCCGCGCCGAACGTGAAGAAATGGCTCGCCGCCTGTCAGGCGCGCCCCGCCTTCAAGAAGATGTGGGCCACCCGCGACAAGGAACCCGCCTAGAGCATGATCGTCTTTGGTTGAAGCACCAAAGAATGACCTCACCCCGAGGAGCGGCCGCAGGCCGCGTCTCGAATCGGGCGAAGTAACCTTCGCCCTTAGTCGGCTACAACGCGTCTGCTGCCCACCCTTCGAGACGCCACGCTACGCGTGGCTCCTCAGGGCGAGGTTCAACTTGAAGCAATTGCGCTCTGGCTCAGGCGGCGCGATCGGCGAGGTCGCGGTCGGGGCCGATCACGACCTCGCCTCCATCCTGCAATCGGAAAACTCATGCCGACAGCACCAAACGGTCGATCGACGGCGCGAAGCCGAAATCCTCGTAAAAGCGGCGGGCGTCGCGATTGAAGGCGTGCACCGCGACCTCGAGATGGGTGGCGTGGCGACGGCGCGACCAGTCGCGCGCGGCGTCGAGCAGTCGATGGCCGATGCGCCGGCCACGCTGATCGGCGCGGACCACCAGATTGTCGACCTCGACGACGCGGCGCGGCACCGCGCCGCTGAAGCCGGAGGCCGGCCGTGTCAGGAGCACGGCAAGGCCGACGACGTCTTGCCCGCTCTGCGCGACCAGCACGGTCGAGTTCGCCGCGATCAGCCATTGCTCCATCTGCTCGCGTGTGCGCGCCGGCCCGTCGAAGACACGGAAGAAGTCGGGGCGCGCCTGGCGGTGAATCTCGTCGAGCTCGTCGAACAGCGCGATCAGCGCCTCGTAGTCGTCGAGACTTGCTTCCCGCACCCGGACCCTGGCGGTCATGCCGCCAGCACCAGGCGATCGCTCGACACGGCGAAGCCGAAATTCTCGTAGAAGCGCCGTGCCTCGCGATTCGTGCTGCCGACCTGTGCCTCGACCTGGGTGGCGCGGCGTTGGCGCGACCATTCGACGGCGGCGGCGAGCAGGCGACGGCCGATGCGGCGGCCGCGCTGGTCGGCACGCACCACCAGGTTGTCGACCTCGACCACCTTCTGGGCGCCGCCGCCGGCCATCGGCGTGACGTGCGTCACCAGCACGGCGACACCCAGCACGCCGTCCTCGCTTTGCGCGACCAGCAGAGTCGTGCCGGCGCTTTCGAGCCAGGCGAGCACCTGCTCGCGCGCATGGTCGGGATTGTCCAGAAGGCCGATGACGGCCTCGCAATCGCGCGGGCCTGCCAAGCGCACGCGAATCGAGGGCGGCGCCAGCGGCCGGTGCAGTTCAGCTTCTACGATCGACATCTCGTCCTCCGTTTGCGGTCCCGCCGCGGCCCGGAGGCCCTCTCCAGAAACACAGAAGCCGCCGGGACGCGGCGGCTTCGTCAGGTCACAACCCTTCGCGCCGCCTATTTCAGCAGCGTAAAATACCAACCCTTCTGGAGCAGGTTCGTGAGCATGGCAGCATAATGGCGATGCGCGATCGAACTGTCAAACATTCCTGCATCATCCTCTGACACTGACTCGATCGACCAAGCACGTCCTTCATTTGTCATCCCGAGCGCAGCGAAGGATCTCATCGCCAGAAATTCCAGCCACGCTTACGGCAGGCGTCGATGAGGTCCTTCGGCTGCAGCGCTTGCTTCGCAAGCGCCCCTGCTCAGGACGACAAAAGATAAGGACACGACACGCACACTCGACATCGATCGATATCGTTCGTCATGATGCATCCCGACGTCGAGGGGCCGTGCATGAAATCCAGACTCGCTGCAGCCGCACCCTGGTGGCGGCCGACCGCCGGCAACCTCCTCGCGATCCGAGGCGGACGACCGCTCGTCGGGACCTATCCGATCAGCGGCGCGAAGAATGCTGCGCTACCGTTGATGGTGTCGGCGCTGCTCACGCCACACCTCGTCACCTTGCGCAACGTGCCGGCCAATCTCGACGTCGCGATGCTGGCCGCGCTGCTGCAACGGCTCGGCTGCGAGATGCACTGGTCGACCCGCGGCGGCGATCTTTCGCTCACCCTTTCGGCCGACCGCGTTCATCCCGGCCGCATCGACGCTGACCTCGTCACCCGCATGCGCGCCTCTGTGCTGCTGCTCGGCGTCCTTCTCGCGCGCTGCGGCGAGGCGCGGCTGCCGATGCCGGGCGGCGATGCGATCGGCCTGCGGGCAATCGACTTCCACATCAGCGGGTTGCAGACCATGGGCGCCGTGGTGACGCTCGAGGGCGGCCTGATCAGCGCGACCGCTCCGGCCGGCCTGCGCGGCGCCGACATCATGCTGCCGCAACCTTCGGTCGGCGCAACCGAGAACCTGCTGCTCGCCGCCGTCCTGGCGGACGGCACGACGACGATTCGCAATGCCGCGCGCGAGCCAGAGATCGCCGATCTCGCCGCCTGCCTGATCGCGATGGGTGCCCGGGTCAGCGGCCTCGGCACCCACATGCTGACCGTGAGCGGCGGCGCCGCACTTTCCGGGGCGGTCCACGACGTCATGCCCGATCGTATCGAGTTCGGTACCCTGGCCTCTGCCGCCGCCATGACCGATGGCGAGCTGATGCTGCCGCACGGCCGGCTCGACCTGCTCGGCAGCGCCGCGGATTCCTTCGCGGCGGCAGGCGTCGATATCGTTAAGGCGGAGGGCGGCATCCTTGCCCGCCGCGGAGGGTCCGGGCTGCGCGGCATCGACGTCACGACGCAGCCTTTCCCGGGATTCGCCACCGATCTGCAGGCGCCGACCATGGCCTTGCTGACCGTCGCAGCAGGCGCAAGCGCGATCTCCGAGACGATCTTCGAGCAGCGCTTCCGGCACGTCGACGAGTTGCGCAAGATGGGCGCCGACATTGCCGTGCACGGCCGCACCGCGCGTGTGCGCGGCGTCGAACGGCTGCGGGGTGCTGCCGTCACCTGCACCGACGTGCGCGCAGCCGCCGCGCTGGTGCTGGGTGGACTGGCGGCCTCGGGCGATACCCTCCTCGACGGGCTCGATCATCTCGACCGCGGCTATGATCGCATGGCCGAGAAGCTCGCCGCCTGCGGCGCCGCCCTCGCCCGGACGGGCCGCGAGTGACGGGCGGCTAGTATAGGCCCGGAACGAGTCGCCACGTGCGGGCGCGATAGGCATCGTACTCGGCGCCGAACTGCTGGTGCAGAAGCGCCTCTTCCGAGCGGATGCGCGCCACCAGCGGAACCAGCATCAGCGCCGCCAGCAGCACGCCGACCAGTGAGCGGAAGGCCAGCGCCCAGCCCACCGACATGATCAGCAGCCCGAGATAGCTCGGGTTGCGAATGGTGGTGTAAAGGCCGCTGGTCATCAGCGTATGGCCGGGCTGGATGGCGACCAGCCCGCTGAAGCGGCGACCGAGCACGAAGACCGGCCACAGGCGCAGCACGCCGCCCGCAGCATACAGGATCACGCCTGCCCAGCGCATCGCCTCGCCGTCGACGACCCAGAATCCCGTGCGGTCGGTATAGGCCGGCAACCAAGCCGACAGGAGGCCGATCACGCCGAACCCCACCAGGACCCAGCGATTGCCACGATCCTCGCGTTCACCCGAGCTGAGATTGCCCGAGCTGAACAGGGCTGCGACCGTCAGCGCCACCGTGATCAGCGCCAGTGCGATCAGCGGCGGATGGGCGGCGAACGCCGACATGCCGCCCTCGCCCCATACGGCGAGCCCGAGATAGAGGGCGACTGCCACGACGGAGATGAGTCCCATCCTGAGCGTCGACATCCTCGCCATGTGGGGACGAAGACGACACCTCTCAAGCTATCCTCCCCAGCTTCGCTGGGGAGGTGCCCCGTTATACGGGGCGGAGAGGTCATGAGCCTCAGTCCCGCTGCTCATGACCCCTCCGTCGGCGATTACGCCGACACCTCCCCAGCGAAGCTGGGGAGGAGGGTTTGATCGGTCGTCTACTCCGCCGCGACTGCCATCGCCTGCTTGAGACCGGGCATGGTGAAGCCGAGCTTGTCGAGCTTGGCGATCATGTCGCGGCCGGTCTTCTCGTCGGTCTCGACCAGCGGCGGGCGCACCGGCGTCCACGGCGCATCGCCGGCGTAATGGGCGATGCAGTACTTCAGCGCCGGGATCATGACGTAGCCCTGCATGACGCCGCGCACCTCGTTGATCCAGCCCTGCAGCTTCTCGCCCTCGGGCGTCTGCCACTTCGCGTGGACCTCGGCGATCTTGCCCGGGTTGATGTTGGCCGTGGCGCTGATGCAGCCGGCGCCGCCCGACTTGATATTCTCGATCAGGGGCTTCTCGTTGCCGGAGAACACATCGAAGCCGTCCTTGGCGAAGGCGTCGATCATGCTCTTGGTGTGCGGCCAATCGTCGGAGCTGTCCTTCATGCCGGCGATCTGCTTGGGGTACGCCTTCATCAGGCGCTCGACCAGCTTGTGGGTGATCGGTATCACCGACACCGGCGGGATGTGATAGAGGTAGACGCGCAGGCGGTCGTCGCCGACCCGCTGCACGACCTCCGAGAAGAAGCGGAACAGCCCCTCCTCCGGCACGCCCTTGTAGTAGAACGGCGGCAGCATCAGCACGCCGGCGACACCGAGCCTGGTGGCGTGCGCACTCACCTTGGCCGCTTCGACGATCGAGCAGGCGCCGGTGCCGGGCATCATCCGGTCGGTCGGCACGCCACCGGCGATCGCCGCCTCGAGCAGGCCCATGCGCTCGTCGGCCGACATCGAGTTGGCCTCCGAATTGGTGCCGAACACGGCGAGCCCGCAATCCTGGCTGAGCAGCCATTTGCAATGGGCGATGAAGCGGCTGACATCGGGCGACAGGTCGCGCTTGAAGGGGGTGACGACCGGCGAAAGAACGCCTTTGATCCGCTGAGCGGCCATGATTTTATCTCCCGGGGATGGCGCACCTTTCTTGCAACGAAGCGCCGGAGACGTCCAGTGGCAGCTTCAGTGAGCGACATTCTTCCCGAAGACGGTACCAGCGGAACCTTGATCGGCCGCGTCTGGCGCCGCGGGCCGGCGAACGGGCCGAGCGTCGTGGTCGTGCGCGCCGACGGCCTGCACGACATCACCGCAGCGGCGCCGACGGTCGCCGATCTCTGCAACGCCCCTGATCCGGTCGCGCTGGCCCGCAGCACCAAGGGCGAGCCCCTCGGCTCGCTCGCCGACCTCGTGGGTGACCTGCTGGCCCCGATCGACCTGCAGGCGATCAAGGCGGCGGGCGTCACCTTTGCCGTCAGCCTGCTCGAGCGGCTGATCGAGGAGCATGCCAAGGGCGATCCCGGGCGCGCCGAGCAGGTGCGCAAGGAACTCAATCAGATCATCGGCGCCGACGTCACCGCCATCAAGCCGGGCTCGCCGGAAGCCGAGGAGCTGAAGAAGACGCTGATGGCGCGCGGCGCCTGGTCGCCCTATCTCGAGGTCGGCATCGGCCCCTACGCCGAGATCTTCACCAAGGCGCCGGCCATGGCGGCGGTGGGCTATGGCGCCGAGATCGGCATCCGGCACGATTCGGACTGGAACAATCCCGAGCCCGAGGTGACGCTGATCGTCAACGCGAAGGGCGTCATCGTTGGCGCGACGCTCGGCAACGACGTCAACCTGCGCGACATCGAGGGCCGCAGCGCGCTGCTGCTGGGCCAGGCCAAGGACAACAACGCCTCGTGCGCCATCGGGCCGTTCATCCGCCTGTTCGACGAGACCTTCACGCTCGACGACGTGCGGCGCGCCAAGGTCGAGCTCGAGGTGACCGGCCCCGACCAGTTCCGCCTGCGCGGCCAGAGCGACCTCTCCAGGATCAGCCGCGATCCGACCGAGCTGGTGGCCCACGCGATGGGCCGCACGCACCAATACCCCGACGGCATGGCGCTGATGACCGGCACCCTGTTCGCGCCGACCGAGCCGCGCACGCCGGGCGGCCCGGGCTTCACCCACATGGTGGGAGACCTCGTCTCGGTGCGCTCGCCCAGGCTCGGCACGCTCACCAACCGGGTCAATCATTGCGACAAGATCCCACCCTGGACGTTCGGTACGACGGCGCTGATGCGCAACCTCGCGGCGCGGGGCCTGCTGAGATGAGCGACGATCTCTGCCGCCTGCCGGCCTCGACGCTCAGCGAGAAGATCGCCGCGAAGAAGATCTCGCCCGTTGAGCTGACCAAGGCCGTGCTGGCCCGCGCCGAGGCGCTGCAGCCGGTGCTCAACTGCTTCATCACGCTGGTGCCGGACCAGGCCATGGCTGCGGCGCGCCGCGCCGAGGACGCGGTGATGCGCGGTGAGCCGCTCGGCCTGCTGCACGGCATCCCCTTCGCCGCCAAGGACCTCGTCAACACGGCGGGCGTGCGCACAACGTTCGGCTCGCTGCACTACGAGGACAACGTGCCGAAGGAAGACGCCGTCGGCGCCGCGCGCCTGAAGCAGGCCGGCGCCATCCTGTTCGGCAAGACCACGACCCCCGAGTTCGGTCACAAGGCGCTGACCGACGCGCCGCTGTTCGGCCGCACGCGCAACGCCTGGAGCGCCGAGCGCACGTCGGCCGGCTCGAGCGGTGGTGCCGCGGTCGCCGTTGCCGCCGGCATCGGGCCGATCGGCATCGCCACCGACGGCGGCGGCTCGACCCGCATTCCCGCCGCCGCCAACGGCATGGTCGGGCTGAAGCAGAGCAACGGCGTCATCCCGCACAGCCAGGTCGCCGACGCTTTCGGCAACTACACCTACGTGACGCCGATGACCCGCACGGTGATGGACACCGCGCTGATGCTGCAGGCCATGGCGGGCCCACATCCCTCGGATCCCTGGTCGATCGGCGTGCCCGTCCCCGATTACGCTGCCGCCGCCCGCGCCGACGGCGATCTTTCAGGCAAGCGCATCCTCTACAGCGTCACGCTGGGCAACAGCCTCGTGGCGGCCGACGTCCGCGACGCCTTCGACCAGGCCCTGAAGAAGCTCGCGGCTCTGGGCGCCGAGCTGATCGAGCTCGACGGTGACCTGCCCGACATGGCGCCGATCTGGAAGGTGATCAACCACACCACCTGGCGCGCCCGCTTCGACGATCTGGTGCGCCGGCCGGACAACCGGCTGTCGGCGTCGCTGGTGCGCCAGGTCAAGATGGCCGACGCCTGGAGCGGCGTCGATTACCAGCAGGCGATGTTCCAGCGCACCGATCTGTTCCGCAAGGTCCAGGGCTGGTTCGAGACGGCGGACTACCTGGTGACGCCGACCCTGTCGCGCACAGCGCTGCCGATCGAGCAGGACCTGTTCGAGCCGATCAGCGTCGACGGCGTCGAGGCGGGCGAGCTGCGCATCAATTGGTTCCCCTACACCATGCCGTTCAACATCACCGGCCATCCTGCGCTCACCGTGTGCTGCGGCTATGCGGGCGACGGCCTGCCGATCGGCCTGCAGTTCGTCGGCCGCTTCCGCGACGAGGCGTCGGTGCTGCGCGCCGGAGCGCTCTACGAGTCGAGCGAGCGGTGGCTCGAGCGATGGCCGGACCTCTAGCGCACTCTTCTCATGGGGGACCGCGGGCATCTCGCCCGCTCTTCTCATGAGCGGACGAAACCCTTCGGCAAGCTCAAGGCAGGCTGCCCGCGGTCCGGATGAGAAGCGCGCGCTGGCGCGCCGGCCGCCGCTCGGCGCCCAAGAGATCCAGGCGCGCGTCCTCCATCGCGATGGGCTGATCCTGATCATCGACAAGCCGGCCGGGCTCGCCGTCCATGCCGGACCAAGCAAGGCGCCGAGCCTCGAGGATTGCTTCGATGCCCTGCGCTTCGGCCTGCCGCGCCCGCCCGCCCTTGCCCATCGTCTGGACGCCGACACCTCAGGCGTGCTGGTGCTGGGCCGCCATCCCAAGGCGCTGGCCAAGCTCGGCCGCCTGTTCCAAGGGCGCGACGTCGAGAAGACCTACTGGGCCGTCGTGCAGGGTTCCCCGCCTGCCGAGGAAGGGATGTTCGACCAGAGCCTGCTCAAGCTGAACACACGCAGCGGCTGGTCGGTGAAGGTGTCCGACAAGGGCCAGCCGGCGCGCACGCGCTACAAGGTGATGGGACGCGGCCCGGACATGACGTGGCTGGAACTGAAGCCCGAGACCGGCCGTACGCATCAAATCCGCGTCCATTGCGCCGCCGCCGGCTGCCCGGTGATCGCCGACCGGCTCTACGGCACCAGCGCGCCCGACCAGCTTTTGCATCTCCACTCGCGCGGCATCGTCCTGCCACTCTCGAAGAACAAGCCGCCGGTCGTCGTCGTCGCACCGCCCCCGCCGCACATGCTGAAGGCGCTGGCCGCGTGTGGCTGGGCGGGTGACTCGGGATCAGGCTGAAATTTTGCGTGCTTTGCGACCAAATCGTTATTTATCAATAGGTTAGAACGGTCGCAGAACCTTCCCTCCACCGCTTTTTGCGACCGCGGTGACGCAGTTGCGACCGGGTCATCGTCGCTGAGAGGACGCCACTCAGATGGCGCTCATGGGATGTGTCATCTCCAAGAAGAGCGCCATCGGAGTGGCGCGCTCCCGGCGCATGACGCGTTCCGTAAAGGCACCACCTGTGAGCGTTACCCGACCGCTCCCTTGCCTTGGAGAGATTCGACGAGCTTGTTGACGGCGACCGTCGCGCCCTTGCCGGCCTCGTTGCCGAAGATCAGGCGGGCAAGCTGGCCGCCGAGATAGGGGTGAAGACCCATATCGTAGAGCGCCCGGAAATTCCGGGCCTCAATCGCGCGCCGCTCGTCCTCGCGCAACGGGTAGCGATCGAGCACGGCGGCTTCGTTGGCGGCGAATTCGCCACGCAGCTCGATCGACCATTTCAGGTCCTGGATCAGGTCGTGGATGGCAAGCGCCGGATCAAATTTCTCGAGTCCCATGCGTGCTCTCCTACGCCGCGCGGCGCTTCGGCAGGTTGGCCTCCATGTCCCACAGCACGGCGCCGACGCCGCACTTAAAGTCGCGGTGGACGGTGTAGCCGAAATTTTTGCCGGGCTTCGAGCCGATCGCTCCGAGCACGACCACCCATGACAGCAGTTCCGACGTGCCGCCGGAGCCGGCTGCCTCCATCTTCTCCAGCGTCAGTTCCTTCAGCAGCGTCTGGTGGTCGCCGGACGCGACGAGCTCGAGAAACCAGCGGTCGAAGTCTTCGTCGATGAAATAGTAGCGCGCACCGCCCGGCTCGTGGCTGAGGCCGCCGGAGCCGAGCAGCGCCACGCGTAGGTCGGACGGCAGGTCGTTGCGGATGAAGTCGCCAAGCGCCTCGCCGACGGCATAGCAGCGATACTGGTCGGGAATCGGCGGAACCGTGCAATTCTGCAGCACCGGCACCATTGGAATCCCCATGCCGGCCAGGTTGGTGAGCTGGACCGGAACCGAGATGTTGTCGTCGAACTTGAGATTCTCGTTCTGGGCGAACATGCGGATGCCGCGTCGGGTCATGCCGTTGAACAGCGCGGCGGCAATCTCGGGCGAACCCTTCACCGTGTAGTCCTCGCAGCCGATCCACGGCTTGAACCATTCGAACGGACCGCGATGCTCGACGGCCATGCCGATCAGGAAGTCGGGATAGGCGCGGATGCGGCTGTTGGCGAGGTGATCGTTGGCAAACACGATCAGGACATCGGCCCTCGCCGAGGTGAGCGCGCTGGCGAGGCTGCGATAGGTGGTGGCGACGATGTCCTTGACGTCGGCCGGCGCGGCTTCGAGCAAGCCGATCAGGCCAGGCGCATGCGGCGCGCCGGCCGCGAAAACGATCTCTGCCATTTGCGTTCTCCCGTGGCCCTTCAAGGCTGGCCCGTCGTTCCAGGGGTGTCAATATTCTGGCGAGGTGCCGCCTCGGAGCAGCAGGCAGCGATCTACCTTTGCTTCACCGAGAGAATGAATAGCCACAGATGAACACAGATGCTTGACGTCACTGGGAATGCCTACAATCCACGCATCGCGTTCCAGGAAAGCCTCGTCGTCAGTTTGCGTGAGCTGGGTCTATCCGTGTTCATCTGTGTTCATCTGTGGCTAATCATGACGCTCGCGGGAAACAGCGGCTCTTTCGCTCCTTAGGCCAGGCCAGAGGTCCCGTTTCCGATTGGATCGCCAGGAGCATTCGACGATAGTGTGCTGACGGAGGATCCGCGTGAGCGCAGGCCGCATCAAGGACATCGCCAACATCGCAAGACTGGGGCATGTCGAGTTTCGCACCACCGACCTGGAGCGCGCCCGCGACTTCTATGTCGACCTGATCGGCCTGCACGAGACCGAGCGCGATCACGACCGCATCTACCTGCGCTGCACCGAGGACAAGCAGCATCACACCTTCGTCCTGCGCAGGGCCCAGTCGGCCGGGGTCGGTCATATCGGGTTCGTGGTGGCCGACGAGGATGACCTCGACCGCATGAAGGCGCGCTTCGAGGAGCTCGGCCTGCCGGTGCGCTGGGCGGGCAACGAGATGCTCGGACAGGGCCGGACGCTCAGCGTCCAGGACCCGCTCGGTTTCGTCATCGACTACTATGCCACGATCCAACCGGTGCCGTGGCTCGTGCAGCAATACCATCTGCACAAGGGCGCCTCGCCCACCCGCGTAGACCATGTCAACGTCCTGACGCCGGATGCCCAGGCGGGGTACGACTGGTACACGGGCGAACTGGGCTTTGGTTGTGCCGAACTGACGGAGTCCGATCCGCCGGAACAGCGGATATGGGCGAGCTGGCTGTTCCGCAAATCGACCGTCCACGACATCGCCGTGATGACCGGCGCCGGGCCGGCTGCGCATCACATCGGCCTGTCGCTCGGCGACCCGCTTTCCATCATCAGGGCGTGCGACATGCTGGCGGGTGCCGGCTACGCCAACAGCATCGAGCGCGGGCCTGGACGGCACGGCATTTCGAACGCGTTGTTCGTCTACGTGCGCGATCCGGACGGCAACCGCTTCGAGCTCTACATGGGCGACTATCTGACGGGCAACAGGGGGGCGGAACCGATCCGCTGGAACCTCAACAATCCCGTGCGCCAGACCTTGTGGGGAGCGCCGCCGCCGCGCCGCTGGTTCGAGGAGTCGATGGCCGTGGAGACGTTCGATGGCTCCGCCCTGCAGGCGACCAGGCCGCCCTTGATGCAGGCCGTGCCGAACTACGTGCCCGACTGATCGAACAGCCAGCCAGAAGGATTGCCTCATGCCGCGCACAGTCGTCGTTCCGCCCACGGGGCTGCGTCCGGGAATTCCCTATTCGCCGGCGATCCGATGGGACAAGCTGCTCTTCATCTCGGGGCAGACCGGTTCGGACCCGGTGACACGCGCGTTTCCCGCCGACATCAAGGCGCAGACGCGCATCGCGCTCGACAACGTCAAGGCGCTCGCCGAAGCCGGCGGCGCGTCTCTCGAGACCGCGCTCAAGATGACGATCCACATGACCGACATGACCAACGAGTTCGCCGCCATGAACGAGGTCTTTCGCGAGTATTTCCCCAAGGACCCGCCGTCGCGCACGACGGTCGGCGTGGCCCATCTCGCCCGCGCCGGCCTCAAGATCGAGATCGACATGATCGCCGTGGTGAAGGACGCCGTGTAATGCATGGGGAGCCGAACATGACGAGCAGGTTGGCGGGCTTCGATCCTCGACTCTTTGCGTCGCTTGGCTACGGCGCGAGGATCTTCGAGTTGTCGTATGACATGACGCCGTCGATGCCGGTCTACCATCAGCACATTCCCTATTCGCTGGCGCTGCACCGGAGGCACAGCGATCCGCATCCGGCCAAGCGGCAGGACGGATCGAGCTTTGCCAACGAGGTCATCGTGACATCGGGGCACTCCGGCACCCATATCGATGCGCTCGGCCATTTCTCCCGCAACGGCTGCCTGCACGGCGGCATCAAGGTTTCCGAGATCGAGACACGCGATGGTTATCGCGAGCTCAATGCGGCGGAAATCCCGCCGATCCTGCAACATGCGGTCGTCCTCGACGTCGCGGCGGCCCGCAATGTCGATTGCCTGGCCCCCGGCGAGGAGATCGCGGTCTCCGACATAGAGAAGGCCCTGACGTTAAGCGGCGGCGATATCAGGCCAGGAGATGCCATCTTGATCCGGACCGGCTGGTCGAAACATTGGTCCGACGCGGAGACCTTCAACGGGCGGCGCGGTGGCATGCCCGGGCCTGGCGAGACCGCGGCCCGCTGGCTGGTCTCGCGCGGCACCACCCTGGTCGGTTCCGATACGCCCGGCTTCGAATGCCTGCCGACACCCGGTGCCTCGGTTCACGCCCTCCTGTTGGTGGACGAAGGCATCCACATCATGGAGAACCTCAACCTGGACCAGATCGCAAGGCTGCGACGGCCGCGCGTGGTCTTCGTGGCGCTGCCGCTGCGCCTCGTCGGATCGACCGGCTCGCCGATCCGCCCGATTGCCATCGCCTGAGCGAGCTTCAGGCAAAATCCACCGTCGACAAGGCGCGATCCAGCGTCTCGACAATCCGGTCACACTCGGCGCGAGTGATCACCAGCGGCGGCGACATGGTGATGGTGTTGCCGTAGCGTCGCCCACCGCCGGCTCGGCCCACGAGCAGGCCGTTGTCGCGACAAAAGTCGACGACGGCCGTGATGGATTGCGGGCCGACCGGTTCCTTGCTCGTGCGGTCCTTCACCAACTCGACGCCGAGAAGCAGGCCCTTGCCGCGGACATCGCCGACGACCTTGTGCTTCTTCATCAGGCCGCGCAGCCCATCCAGCAGATAGGCGCCGACGTCGGCGGCGCGCTCGGCCAGTTTCTCGCCTTCCAGGATCTCGATGTTGCGGACGGCGACGGCGGCGGAGACCGGATGGCCGCCGTAGGTGTTCACCTGCCCGACCTGACGGTTCTCCGAAACCTCGCCGTAGAAGCTGTCGAACACGCTGTTCTTCACCACCGTCGCGGCGATCGGCAGGTAGGCGCTCGAAATGCCCTTGGCGATCGCCACGATGTCGGGCGCGACGTCGTAATGCTGGTGGGCAAACATCTTGCCGGTGCGGCCAAAGCCGTTGATCACCTCGTCGACATGCAGAAGGATGCCGTACTTGCGGCACAGCTTCTCCACCTCAGGCAAATATTCGTCAGGCGGCACCGCGACCCCGACCCCGCTCATGATCGGCTCGACGATCACCTCGGCGATCGTCTCGGGGCCTTCGCCGAGGATCGTGGTCTCCATGTTCTTCACGCAGGCCATGCCGCAGCTCGGGTAGTCGAGGCCGAGCGGGCAGCGATAGCAATAAGGATGGGCGACATGCACGAAGTCGCCGGAGTACGGCTCGAACTTGGCCTTGCGCTCGCCCATGCCGCCGGCGTCGAGAGTCGCGAGCGTCGTGCCGTGGTAGGAGAAGTAGCGACTGATGGTCTTGAAGCGATAGTGCTGCGGATGCTCGTGCTTCATGTACTGACGAGCGATCTTGAAGCCAGCCTCGTTTGCCTCGGAGCCCGAGTTGACGAAGTAGGTGTGATAGCCGCCGCCCATCAGCTCGTTGATCTTCTCTGCCAGGGCTGCGGCCGGAACGTTCATCGAGGTGTGCGGGAAGTACGCCAGCTGCCGCAGCTGTTCCGCCGCAACACCGGCCAACTCGGCGCGGCCGTAGCCGATGTTGACGCACCACAGTCCGGCCATCGCGTCGAGATAGGCCGTTCCGTCGGCATCGTAGATCGTCGACCCTTCGGCTCCGGTCACCACGATCTGCCTGGCCTCCAGCGCCTTGTGCTGGACGATGGGATGCAGGACGTTCTGCAAATCCTGCTGCACGACGGCCTGGCGGATGGCGGGATCGGGTGCGTTGGTGAGTGACATCACGGCCTCTTGTGGTCGACTGGCGGGCGACTATCTCGACACGGACGGAATCAACGGCAAACGGGCGATTGCCGGCGCCGCATCCACGATACAGATGTGCCGCGCTCTGTGCACGCTGATCGTTCTAGCCGAGCGAATCATAGACCTCCCGCCAGCGCTTGATGGCTGCGATATGGGCGTCCACCGTCTTGAGGTTGGCGCCCATCGTCGCGACCGAGATGTGGCTTCCTCCAGCGTCGCGCCACGCCGCAATGTCGCCGGGCCATCGGTTGTCGCCACGGCCATACTGCTGGATCGATTCGAAGCCGAAGGCAGCAACGTCTCTCCCCAGCTCGCGCAACCTGGCCTCGATCTTCGCCTTGATCTGCACCGCTTCGGTCTGGGTGCGGCCCGAGAAGAGAAAGCCGTCGCCGATCCTGGCCGCGCGTTCGTACGCGGCGTCGCTGAAGCCGCCCAGCCAGATCGGAATCTGGCGCTTCGGTCGCGGCAGGATTCCGGCCCGATCGATCCGATGGTCGGCGTCCTCATGCTCGACCACGGGCTCGGCCCACAGCTTGCGCATCAGGGCAATCTGGTTTTCCTGCCGCTTGCCGCGTCGGCGGAAATGTCCGGGCATCTCGAGAGCGTCGAACTCCACCCAATTCCAGCCGACCCCGACGCCCAGGCGAAGACGGCCGTCCGAGAACAGGTCGACATCGGCGGCCTGCTTGGCCAGCAGCGCGGTCTGCCGCTGCGGCAGGATGATCACGCCGGTTACCAATTCGAGGCGCTTGGTGATCCCCGCAAGATAGGCATAGGTGACCAGCGGCTCGTGGAAGGGATCGGTTTCCGTATAAGGGCCGGTCAGCTTCGGCTCCCGGCCGGCATGAACCGCACCGAGGACATGATCGTAGATCACGATATGGTCGTAACCCAGCTCCTCTGCGGCCTGGGCAAACGCCTTGACCGCTCCGGTATCGCCGCCGAGCTCGATTTGCGGATAAACCACACCAGCTTTCATCGTGCACTCCCTGAAGGATGCAAGGTCATCCTGCATGCGCCCATGAACGGTTGCTTCCTCGTCCTTCGATCGCACCAACGGCCGGTTCGGCCTAAGGAGTCGGGGAAGTAAAGCATGGCCCCTCGTATTATCCTCCCCGGCTTCGCTGTCGGCGAAGCCGGGGAGGATAGCCCATCTATTTCGACAGCGTCGCGGTCAGGCCGAGGCCGCTCACGAGGTCGGCGTCGGGCCGGATCAGGTAGGTGAAGCGGTCGAGATCGACCGGCGGCTCGGGCTTGGCGTCGATCGTCAGCGTGCCGCCGCGCTCGATGAACTGCGCAACCGTATCGAGCAGCTTGGTCATGCGCTCCGAGATCAGCACGCCGGGCGGCGAATAGCGGCGCACCTCGTTTGCCAGATTGGCGCGAGTCCTGGCCACCGGTTGGCCGGTCACCGTCGACAGCGCCTTGAGACTGCGCTCCAGAAGGCTCTTGTCGGCAACCACGAGCTTGGCCGATCCCAGCGCCGCCGACGTCATCTGCAGGCCGTCCAGATCGCCTTCGTCGATCGCCTGCCAGAAGGCCGCGTCGGCATTGACGAGCCGCGCCGAGAAATCGATCTCGCCGAGACCCGGGCCGACCAGAGCGCACTGCTCGACGGCGAGCACGCCCTTGGCGCGATCCTCGAGGCCCGAGCAATCGAGATCGAGCTTGATTTCCTTCAGCCCCATCGACTGAAGCGCGATGCGCAATTGCAGCGCTTCGAGGCCGCGCAACGGCGGGGCCAGCACGAATCCCTCGATCCGAGTCCGCGTGCGGCTCACGTCGTTGGACTCGTGCGTCGTCTCGACGCTGATGCTGCCCAACGAGATCCCGTAGCGGGAGAAGGCATCGCCGCCGAACCCCGAGATGCGGCCGCTGGCGAGGTTTGCGCGGCCCATCGGCATGCCCGGCTCCCAGTCGCTGGAACCGAGGGCGCCGAGAACACGGCCCACATCGAGGCCACTCACGTCGAAGTCTCCGATCTTGACCTCGGCGACCGTCTTCCCTTTCGCTGTCGCCTCCATGTCGTTGAGCGTCAGCCGTCCGAGGCGTCCATGATCGTAGCGCTCGACGACGAACGATGCGAAGCCGAACGTGTCGCCGCTCCGAGGCTGAGCGATCGCAAGGCCGCGCACATCCAGCCGGGCGACCTTGAGCGCCGCCAGGGCGCGCACCACGCGCTGCCGTTCAGCCTGGGGACCGGGCTCGCCGGGATCGAACCGGTCGAGATCGAAATCCTCGACGACCATCGACGCCAGGCTCACCTTGGTCACCTGGTCGGCGACCTGGACGTCTTTCACTTCTAGGCGCTTGGCCTGCAGCGGATCGCCCCAGCGCATGCCCTGAAGCGGCGTACGGCCCTGCAGGAACTCGCGGATCGGCCAGTCGAGCCCCGACGCATCGATGCGCGCGATGGTCATCTCGCCGGCGGGGCGCGTGGTCTTGACGTCGAGCAGGACGATCTGCCGGTCGAACAGGGCGACCTCGACGCTGCCGACCTTGGTGGTGCCGCTGCGCTCGATCTCGGCTTTGAGCAGGTCGGCGATGTGGATCTGGATGATCGGGACGGCGGCGAGGCAGATGCCGATCAGCCCAAGCAGCACGAGCCCGGCGATGATTCCCTTCTTCATGGTTCGGCGTCCGGCTGCCTGGACGGCTGGGCGGCGTCGAAGGCCGGCAGCTTCATGCTGGCCTCGAAAATGCGTTGGATCGTCGGGTACTTCTTCATGTCGACCTTGAATCGTGCGGCATTGAATACCTGGGGAATAAGGCAGAGATCGGCCATCGTCGGATGATCGCCGTGACTGAAGGTGCCGGTCTTGCGATCGCCCGCCACCGTTGCCTCGTAGGCCTCGAAGCCCGTATCGATCCAGTGCCGCGACCACGCGAAGGCGCTCTCCTCGCTCTGCCCGAAATTGTCGCGCAGATAGGTCATCACCCGCAGGTTCTGGATCGGATGGATATCGGCCGTGCAGATCAGGGCCAGCGCCCTGATGCGGGCACGGTCGACGGGATCGCCAGGCAGCAGCGGCGGCTGTGGATGGATTTCCTCGATATATTCGAGGATCGCCAGCGACTGTGTCAGCACGTCGCCGGAATCGAGCACCATCGCCGGCACCAGCTTCTGGGGATTGAGGGCAACATAGTCGGGCGCTGCCTGCTCACCCTTGCGCAGATGGCGTGACGCATGCTCGACGGCAATGCCCTTGAGGTTTAGGGCAATCCGAACGCGAAACGCCGCCGACGAACGAAAATAGCCGATCAGCTTCATGGCCGCCTCCGCGGCTACCTTAGGGTTTGCCGGTCCATTGACAATGTTTTCTGGATCACCCTTCGCTTCATTCGCCTCCTCCGTGATCGACTCTCCTCCCCAGCTTCGCTGGGGAGACCCCCAGCACGCCAGCGCGCACCACGATGCTGAGAAAATCGGGGCGGTGCCCGCCCCGATTTTCATAGGAGGTGTCGCCGTCTTACGGCGACGGAGGGGTCATGAGCAGCGGGACTGAGGCTCATGACCCCTTCGCCCCGTATGACGGGGCACCTCCCCAGCGAAGCTGGGGAGGCGAATGAAGGTTCTTGGCGCCTAGCCGGGCATCGTGTAGCGCACGACTTTCTGGTCGATGGCGCCGAAGATCGATCGGCCGGCACGGTCCAGCATCTCGATGCGGATGCGGTCGCCGAAGGCCATGAACGGCGTCAGGGGCTTGCCGCCCGCGATGGTCTCGCGTACCCGCCGCTCGGCGATGCACGAGCAGCCGACCGCGGCATCGCGGTTGGCGACGGTGCCCGAGCCGACGACCGTGCCCGCCTCGAGATGCCGTGTGCGGGCGGCATGGGCGATCAGCTGCCCGAAATCGAAGGTGAGATCGGTCGCCGCGTTGGGTTGGCCGAATTCCTTGCCGTTCAGGGTCGAGATCAATGGCAAACCGAGCCTGCCGCCGTCCCAGGCGTCGCCCAGCTCGTCCGGCGTCACGGCGACCGGCGCGAAGGCCGTTGCCGGCTTGCCGTGGAAGAAGCCGAAACCCTTGGCGAGCTCTGTCACGATGAGATTGCGCAGGGACACATCGTTGAGGATCGTCACCAGCCTGATGTGCCGGCGCGCCGCCTCCGCCGACACACCCATCGGCACATCGTCGACGATCACGCCGATCTCTCCCTCGAAATCGATTCCCCAGGCCTCGTCGCCGGCCTCGATGTCGTCATTGGGGCCGATGAAGGAATCCGAGCCGCCCTGGTACATCAGCGGATCGGTCCAGAACGATGGCGGCATCTCGACGCCGCGCGCCTTGCGCACCAGCTCGACATGGACGACATACGCCGATCCGTCGGCCCACTGGAAGGCACGCGGCAACGGTGCCGCCAGCAGCTTCGTGTCGAAGGTGAAGGTACCGGGAGCCTTGTCCTCGGCCAGGCGCTGGGCCAGCTCCGCGAGCCTGGGCGACACCGCGACCCAGTCGTCGAGGGCCTTCTGAAGCGTCGGCGCGATCCCGGTCGCCCGTACCGCTCGCCTGAGCGCACGGTCGACGACGATCAGCGTTCCGTCACGGCCGCCTTCCTTCAATGAGCCGAGCTTCATGGTGTCTCCCAGTCGTCACGTTCAGAACTTGTTGATGCCGTCGGGCGATCATCACTCTCTTCCCCAGCTTCGCCGGGGAGGTGTCGCCGTCTTACGGCGACGGAGGGGTCATGAGTCTCAGCCCGTGACCCATGACCCCTTCGTCCGCGATTACGCGGACACCTCCCCAGCGAAGCTGGGGAGGAGAATGAAAGAAGCGCGTGGTCCTCAGGAACCCTACTCCGCCGCCTGCTTGAGCTCCGGCGGGCGCCACGACTTCACGTAGCCTTCGAACTCGACGCCGGCCGGCATGGAAGCGACATCGACGGCATCGCGCGTGTCGATCATGACGGCGACCTCGTCGGTCTCGGTCCGCCCGCCCTTGGTGGCGGCGTTGAAGGCCTTGGGATGGGGACCGTGCGTGAATCCGGAAGGATGGATCGTCATCATGCCGGGATGGATGTTGTCGCGGCTGAAGAAGCTGCCCTTGTGATAGAAGATGATCTCTTCGTAATCGTCATTGTTGTGGAAGAACGGCAGCTTGAGCGCCTCCGGGTCGCTCTCGAACGGCCGCGGGACGAAGGTGCAGACGACGAAGCGGCCGGCCATGAAGGTGGTATGGGCCGATGGCGGGAGATGGGCGCGATGGCTCATCAGCGGCCGCAGATCGCGCCAGTTGATGCGCGCCACGCTGAGATCGCCGTGCCAGCCCACCGCATCGAGGGGATTGAACGGGAAGGTCACCGTCGACAGCTGGTTGCGCCGCTTCACCGACACCCGCCACGTGCGTTCGTCCTGCTGGGCGCGGAACGCGTCGTCGAGCCGGGGCGTGTCGAGCATGGCCGTGTCGAAGATCGCGTGACGGCCGACCAAGCCCTTCTCCGGCAGCGTGAAATGCTCGTTGGTCGCCTCGATCATCAGCGACAGGGTGGGCCTGGTGGGCGCGAGACGCCACATCGTGCCGCGCGGCACGACGATGTAGTCGCCGTCGCGGTAGTCGAGATGGCCGTAGTCGCAGAACAGCGCCCCCTCGCCGTCATGGATGAACAGCAGCTGATCGCCGTCGCTGTTGCGCGCCAGCTCGCCCATCGGCGCGTCGAGCCGCCAGATACGCATCTGCAGGTGCGGATTGGACATCACCAGCTGCGCCTGCCACGGGCTTGTCGTCCCGGCGGCAAGCTTGTCGAGATCGAAGGCGCGCGGCCGGATGGCGCCGTCGAACTCGATCCAGTCGGTCGGCTTGTGCCGGTGATGGAATTGCGCCGACGGCCCGAAGAAGCCTTCCTTGCCGATCTCGCGTTCGTAGGTGCCCTCGGGAAGCCGGACATGGGCCTGACGCGAGGCTGTGCCTTCGACCTGGCGCAGCGGAATCCAGTTCCTGGTCATGGTTTCCTCCATTCGAACTATGCCTTGAGGACGCCGCGCCGGATCTGGTCGAGCTCGATCGACTCGAACAAGGCGCGGAAATTGCCTTCGCCGAATCCTTCGTTGCCGCGGCGCTGGATGATCTCGAAGAAGATCGGCCCGATCACGGTCTGGGTGAAGATCTGCAGCAGCAGCCCACCCCCTTTGGTGGGGGCGCCGTCGATCAGGATGCGGTCGGCGGCGAGGCGGGCGATATCCTCGCCATGGCCCGGCAGGCGCGTGTCGACCTGCTCGTAGTAAGTGTCGGGCACGGTCTGGAACGGCACGCCACGACCGCGCAGCGCCTCGACCGTGTCGTAGATGTTGCCGGTGCCCAGCGCGATGTGCTGGATGCCTTCGCCGTGATAGGCGGAAAGATATTCCTGGATCTGCGACCTGTCGTCGGTGCTTTCGTTGATCGGGATTCGGATCTTGCCGCACGGGCTGGTCATCGCCTTGCTCTTGAGCCCGGTCAGCTTGCCCTCGATGTCGAAGTAGCGGATCTCCCGGAAATTGAAGAGGCGCTCATAGAAATCGGCCCATTCGGCCATACGGCCGCGATGCACGTTGTGCGTCAGGTGGTCGATATAGGTGAGGCCGACACCGCCGGGGGCGTGATCGATGCCGGGCAGGAACTCGAAATCGACGTCGTAGATCGTGCCGCGCTCGCCGTAGCGGTCGACCAGGTAGATCAGCGAGTCGCCGATGCCCTTGATCGCCGGGATGTTGAGCTCCATCGGCCCGACCTTGTTCTCGACGCCCCAAGCGCCAAGCGACAAGGCGCGCTTGTAGGCGAAAGCCGCGTTCCTCACGCGGAAGGCAATGGCGCAGACACTGGGTCCGTGAACGCGGGCGAAGCCTTGGGCAAAGCTTTCCGTCTCGCCGTTGACGATGAAGTTGACGTCGCCCTGGCGGTACAGCGAGACGTCCTTGGAGCGGTGCCTGGCCACCCGCACGAAGCCCATGCTCTCGAACAGCGCGCCGAGCGCGGCCGGATCGGGCGCCGTGTACTCGACGAACTCGAAGCCGTCGGTGCCCATCGGATTGATCTCGTCGACGCCCGCGGTGGAGTCCTTGACGGTTGCCATGCTCGACCTCCGGTTGACCTCGATGCCAAATTAGTTTCAAATGTAACTATTATGGCGGACGCTTTGCAAGCCCTCGAGCTGGAGAATTTTCTGCCCTACCGGCTGTCGGTGCTGGCGCAACTCGTGTCCGAGTCGCTGCACGACCTCTATGCCGAGCCGTTCGGGCTCTCCGTGACGCAATGGCGGGTGATGGCGGCGCTGGGCCGCTTCGCCCCTCTCGCTGCCTCTGAAGTGGGGCAGCGCATCCTCATGGACAAGGTCGCGGTCAGCCGGGCGGTGGCCGGCCTGATGGAGCGCGGCCTGATCGAACGCGCTACCGACCGCACGGACCGCCGCCGCGCCTCGCTGAGGCTGAGCGCGCGCGGCCGCGCCATGCACGCCCGCATCGTGCCGCTGGCGCTGGGATACCAGGAGCGGCTGTACAACGCCCTCGACGCCGACGAGCGGCGCCGCTTCGATGCTCTTACCGAGCGCCTGTTCGCTCACGCCAAGGCCCTGCGGCCCACCGGCTGAGCCTGCCTTGTCGCTCGGATTCGCCATGCTATAACCCCCGGCGCTTTTGCATCTAGGGGAGGCAAATTTGGCCGCACAGGCCGCCCGTCAGCATGCGGCCGCCAAGCCGATCCTGGTGCTCAATGGGCCGAATCTCAACATGCTCGGCAAGCGGCAGCCCGAGATCTACGGCCGCGAAACCCTGGCGGACGTTGAAGAGGCGTGCCGCAAGGAAGCGGAGCGCCTGGGGATAAATGTCGAGTTCGCCCAGAGCAACCACGAGGGCGCCCTGGTCGACCGGATTCAGGCGGCACGCGAGAACAATGCCGGCATCGTCATCAATGCGGGTGCCTATACCCACACCTCCGTCGCCCTGCTCGATGCCCTGAACGCCGCCGAGCTGCCGGTGATCGAGGTCCACCTGTCCAACATCTACAAGCGTGAAAGCTTCCGCCATCACTCCTATATCAGCCCGGTTGCAGTCGGCGTGATCGCGGGGCTCGGCAGCCACGGCTACCTCCTGGCCCTGCAGGCGCTGGCGCGCCTGCTGGCGCGCTGACCTTCATTGCGGAGCATCGGCCCCATGGCAAAATTCGAGATGGATACCGAATTCGTCCGCAAGCTGGCCCAGATCCTTCACGAGACCGACCTCGGTGAAATCGAGCTGGCCGACGGCGACCGCCGCATCCGGGTGGCGCGGCCCACCGTGACGGTCGCGGCCGCGCCCGTGATGGCGGCGGCAGCCGCCCCGGCAGGCGCGACGCCGGCCGCAACCGCCGGACCAGCCGGCGACTTCGCCAAGCATCCCGGGGTCGTGAAATCACCGATGGTCGGCACCGCCTATCTCGCGCCCGAGCCCGGCAAGCCGAATTTCGTCTCGGTCGGCGACGAGGTCACGGCCGGACAGACCCTGCTGATCATCGAGGCGATGAAGACGTTCAATCCCATCAAGGCGCGCAAGGCCGGCAAGGTCACCCGCGTCCTGGTCGAGAACGCCCAACCGGTGGAGTACGACGAACCGCTGCTGGTCGTCGAATAGGGACAATGCCGCCGCGATGTTCGACAAGGTCCTGATCGCCAGCCGCGGGGAAATCGCGCTGCGCATTCATCGCGCCTGTCGCGAGATGGGTATCCAGACCGTGGCGGTGCACTCGACCGCCGACAGCGACGCCATGCATGTCCGGCTGGCCGACGAATCGGTCTGCATCGGCCCGCCGCCGGCGCGCGACAGCTATCTCAACATTCCCGCGATCCTGTCGGCCGCGACCATCGCCGGCGCCGACGCCATCCATCCCGGCTACGGGTTCCTGTCCGAAAATGCCCGCTTCGCCGAGGCGGTCGAGGCACACGGCTTCACCTTCATCGGACCGACGCCCGAGCACATCCGGATGATGGGCGACAAGATCATCGCCAAGCAGACTGCGGCCGAGCTCGGCCTGCCCCTGGTGCCCGGCTCGCCCGGGCCGGTCGAGTCGCGCGATGAAATCGTGGCGCTCGGCGAGCAGATCGGCTGGCCCGTGCTGGTCAAGGCAGTCGCCGGCGGCGGCGGACGAGGCATGAAGGTGGTGGCAGATGCGGCAGCGGCTGCAGAAGCCTTTTCGCTCGCCCGCGCCGAGGCCAAGGCCGCGTTCGGGAACAATGCCGTCTACGTCGAGAAGTACCTGGGGCGGCCTCGGCATATCGAGATCCAGGTGCTGGGCGACGGCAAGGGGGCGGGCGTGCATCTCGGCGAGCGCGACTGCTCGCTGCAGCGGCGCCATCAGAAAGTTCTGGAGGAAGCGCCGTCGCCAGCGCTCAATCCCGAGCAGCGCCAGCGCATCGGCGAGCTCGCCGCCGCCGCGGTGCGCAAACTCAAGTACCGCGGCGCCGGTACCCTGGAATTCCTGTTCCAGGACGGCGAGTTCTACTTCATCGAGATGAACACCCGCCTTCAGGTCGAGCATCCCATCACCGAGGCGGTGACCGGCATCGATCTGGTGCGCGAGCAGATCCGCATCGCCAACGGCGCACCGCTCGGCATGTCCCAGCACGACATCGTCATCCAGGGCCACGCCATCGAGTGCCGGATCAACGCCGAGCATCCCGAGACCTTCGTGCCCTGCCCCGGCCGAGTCGTCGACTATCATCCGCCGGGCGGCCTCGGCGTCCGCGTCGATTCCGGCCTCTACACCGGCTACGTCATGCCGCCCTACTACGATTCGATGGTGGCCAAGCTGATCGTCAACGGCACCACGCGCAACGAATGTTTGATGCGCCTGCGCCGCTCGCTCGAGGAGTTCGTGATCGGCGGAATCGACACGACGATCCCGCTGCATCTTCGCATCGTCGGCGAGCAGGCCTTCATCGACGGCGACTATGACATTCACTGGCTGGAGAAGCTGGTCGGCCTGAAGAAGTAGCGTTCCCGCGATGGAGATCACGCCCGACCTCCTGCTGCAGGCCTATCGGATCGGCGTCTTTCCGATGGGCGAGCGGCGCGACGACCCGAAGCTCTATTGGCTCGATCCCCGTCGACGTGCGGTGCTGCCGCTCGACGGCTTCCATCTGCCGCATCGCCTGGCGCGCACGATCCGCGCCGGCCGCTTCCAGGTCACCGCCGATACGGCGTTCACCGAGACGGTTCTGGCCTGTGCCGAGCCGCGGCCGGGCCATCCCGAAAGCTGGATCAACGGCCCGATCGTCGAGCTGTATACCGAGCTGCATCGCCGCGGCCATGCCCACAGCGTCGAATGCTGGAGCGACGGGCAACTGGTCGGCGGCCTGTACGGCGTCTCGGTCGGCGCGGCGTTCTTCGGCGAGAGCATGTTCTCGCGCCAGCGCGATTCCTCGAAGGTGGCGCTGGTTCATCTGGTGGCGCGGCTGATCGTCGGCCGCTTCCGCCTGCTCGACTGCCAGTTCATGACCGACCATTTGCGCAGCTTCGGCGCCATCGAGATCGCGCGCGAGGAGTTCCGGCCGCTGCTCGCGGCCGCGATCGAGCAATCCGCGGATTTTCAGCGCGACTTGGGCGGCGCCGATCCCTGCTCCATCGTGCAGGCGAGCACGCGGACGTCGTAGACGCCGTGATCGAGCGCCGACAACGACGGCGTCGAGGCGAACATCCAGCCGGCAAACAGCTTCTCTTCACGCTGCCCCGGCTTGTGATCGATGATGGTGAGGTAGGCGACCGCTTCCGGCGGTGCTTCCGGAACATTCACCAGGCAGTCGCCGACCGAGATCTCCAGCGTGCCGAAGCGGGTCGCCTCGCCAACGGGGGCAACAAATCGCTGGGTGCGCGCCGTGACCTTGTCGAGACCCTGCAGCTCGGCGACGCGCCTGCCGGGGCCATCAGGAATCTGCCGCAGATTGGTGCTGGCAGGAGGCGGGTTGGCCTGCGGCGCCTGGGGTCGCGGCTGCTGTGCCTGGGCGGCGACGATACCGACGCTCGCAAGTGACACCAGGAGCGCTAGGACACACCTCAAATCCCTCCTCCACAATCGGGCAGGGCATTCGCATATGAATGCGCTCTTCTTCTCCTCCCCAGCGAAGCTGGGGAGGAGGATGAGATGAGCGTGCGCGACAACGAATCAGGTCGCACGCTCACCGCTTGGCGGTATGAGGCACCTCGAGCCCGTCGATCAGCTCGTGCAGGGCGGCCTTGATCTGATCGGCATCGCATCCCATCAGGACTCCATCCTCCAGCGCGTCGGCGCAGAGCGATTCGATTTCCTGGATGTTCTGGTTCAGGACTTTGATCTTTTCGAGGCACGACACCGGCTTGCCGTCGGGCTGGCGCCAGGTCGGAGGGGACTTCGAACGCGTGTTCATCACTTGGATCCTGTGCTCCCGAACATGAACTTCGCGATCAGCTCCGACAAGGGGATCGCCCCCTGCGTCTTGGCGATTTCGCCGCCGGCCTTGAGCATGGTCCTGTCGCTGCCCGGCTCAAGGATGATGACCATGCCGCCCAGCAGCGACTCGCTCACGATCTTGGCGTGCGTGTCGGCCGGAAGATCGAGGTTCGCCGAGATCATCATGCGGACGATTGCCTCGTAAGTCTTGCGGTCGAGCTCGAAGCCGGTGACGGCGCCGACCTTCACGCCGCTCACCGTCACGTCGGCGCCGCGCTTCAGGCCGTCGATGCGATCGAAGCGACCGACGATCTCATAGCCACTGGGCGATCCCCGATCCGACTTCGAGAACGCATAGAAGACGAACACGCCGGCCACAAGCAGCACCAGCGCACCCACGATCGTCTCGACGATATTGCGACCCACGCCCCTTCCCCCACCGACGACGTCAGCCCGGACGCCACGCCTCGTAAGGCGGCTTGGGCTTGTCTCCGGTGGAAAGCGTGTGACCAGGCGGCAGATAAGCGCCGGCCGTGCCGGTGAGATTGGGCACGTGTTCCTTCTGCCAGGACTTGCGCGGCAGGCCGCCCGGGGGCGGCACCTCGTCGGTCGTGTAGTGCAGCCAACCGTGCCAGTCGGGCGGCACGCGCGAGGCTTCGGCGACGCCGTTGTACATCACCCAGCGCTTGCGCCGCCGTCCCGGGATCACGCGCTTGTCCTGGAAGTAGCGATTGCCTTCGGCATCGGTGCCAACGAGTTCGCCGCGTCTCTTGGTGAACAGCCACGTGCCGATCGTCATGCGCAACCCATGCTTCCAATGTAACCGCGCCGCTTGTACGCGGCGGCCAGGAAGTGCGCAACGCGGCTGTCTCGAGGCTTCGATTCACCTCGTTCGACGACAGGCAATCGCACCATTTTTGCCCCCTGTTGCGCACTTGCATCATCTAGTACCATCAACACCTTGCTCTACAAAATGTAGTTGCGCACACAAGATTTTGTAATTTACTATCACTCAGTGCCCACATGTGCGTGCTCGAATGCGACCGAGCACCTCCCGCAAAGGACTTCAAGGGACGGGAATTGGGCACGGGGGACCGTCGATGCGCTTTGAGCGTCGGAATACGCAAGCAGGAAGATCGCCATTCGCGGGAGTGGCGTTTCGTGTTGCCGATTCCGAAATCCGCAATCCCGACGGGTCCGTCGTGTTCCAGGCGACGGGGATCGATGTGCCGTCCGACTGGTCGGCGGTCGCGGTCGACATCCTCGCCCAGAAATACTTCCGTCGGTCCGGCGTTCCGGCGCGGACGATGCGGGTGGCCGAGCCCGACGTGCCGCAATGGCTGTGGCGCGCCGTTCCCGACGAGGCCGCGCTGGAGCAGCTGCCCGAGGCAGAGCGCTTCACCGGCGAGACCAGCGCCCGTCAGGTGTTCCATCGCATGGCCGGCGCCTGGACCTACTGGGGCTGGCGTGGCGGCTACTTCGACAGCGAGGCCGATGCCCGCACCTTCTACGACGAGCATTGCCACATGCTGGCGACGCAGGTGTGCGCGCCGAACTCGCCGCAATGGTTCAACACCGGTCTGCATTGGGCCTACGGGATCGACGGTCCGGGCCAGGGCCATTGGTTCGTCGATCATCGCGACGGCACCGCCGAACCGTCCTCGTCTGCCTACGAGCGGCCGCAACCACACGCCTGCTTCATCCAAAGCGTTGCCGACGATCTGGTGAACGAAGGCGGCATCATGGATCTGTGGGTGCGCGAGGCGCGCCTGTTCAAGTACGGTTCCGGCAGCGGCTCCAATTTCTCGCAAGTGCGCGGCGCGGGCGAGCGGCTCTCCGGCGGCGGACGCTCTTCGGGATTGATGTCCTTCCTGCGGATCGGCGATCGCGCGGCCGGCGCCATCAAGTCGGGCGGCACGACACGCCGCGCCGCCAAGATGGTATGCGTCGATATCGATCATCCTGATGTCGAGGATTTCATCGCCTGGAAGATGATCGAGGAGCAGAAGGTTGCGGCGCTGGTCGCCGGGTCGCGGCTTGCCAATCGCCATCTCAATGCGGTGATGCGTGCCTGCGTCGACGGCAGCCTCTCCAGCGAGCAGGCCTTCGATCCCAAGTGCAACCCGGCACTGCGCCGCGAGATCTCGGCTGCCCGCAGGGCGATGCTGCCGGAGAATTACATCCAACGGGTCATCCAGTTCGCCCGCCAGGGCTATCGCGAGATCGAGTTCCCGATCTACGACACCAATTGGGAATCGGAAGCCTATCTCACCGTCGCCGGCCAGAACGCCAACAACTCGGTGCGCATCACCGACCGGTTCCTGCGCGCTGTCGAAGCCGACGGGCCGTGGGCACTGACCGAGCGCACCACGGGCAAGGCAATCCGCACAGTGAGCGCCCGCAGGCTGTGGCAGAGCGTCGCCGAAGCGGCGTGGCATTCGGCCGATCCTGGCGTGCAGTACGACACGACGATCAACGACTGGCACACCTGCCCTCGCTCGGGACGCATCAACGCCTCGAACCCGTGCTCGGAGTACATGTTCCTCGACGACACGGCGTGCAATCTGGCGTCGCTCAACCTGATGCGCTTCCGGCGCAACGACGGCTCGTTCGACGTCGAGGCCTTCGAGCATGCGGTTCGGCTGTGGACCGTCGTGCTCGATATCTCAGTGATGATGGCGCAATACCCGTCGCGCCGCATCGCCGAGCTGTCCTGGCGCTATCGCACCCTTGGCTTGGGCTACGCCAATCTCGGCGCGCTCCTCATGGCGTCAGGCCTCCCCTATGACAGCGTCGCCGGCCGCGCGATCGCCGCCGCCGTGACCGCCGTCATGACCGGCACGGCTTACGCCACGTCGGCCGAGATGGCGCGGCTGCTCGGCACGTTTGCCGGCTTCATGCCCAACCGCGATGCCATGCTGCGGGTGGTGCGCAATCACCGTCGCGCCGCCCATGGCGAGGCGGCGGGCTACGAGGATCTGTCGATCAGGCCGGTCCCGTTCGACGCCGGGCAATGCCCCGATCCGGCGCTCGCCGCAGCGGCCGCGCGCGCCTGGGACGATGCCGTGGTGCTGGGCGAGCGCTATGGCTATCGCAATGCCCAGGTCTCGGTAATCGCCCCCACCGGCACGACCGGCCTGGTGATGGATTGCGACACCACCGGCATCGAGCCCGACTTCGCGCTGGTCAAGTTCAAGAAGCTCGCAGGCGGCGGCTATTTCAAGATCATCAACCGCACGGTCCCGCTCGCCTTGCAAAGCCTGGGCTACGGCGAGGCCGCCATCGCGCGCATCGTCAGCCATGCCGTCGGCCACGGTTCGCTCGCGAGCGCACCGGCGATCAATCACGCCAGCCTCGCCGAGCGCGGCTTCGACAAGGCGACGATCGGCAGGATCGACAAGGCGATGGCGACCGCCTTCGACATCCGTTTCGCCTTCTCGCGTCCCGTGCTGGGCGATGCGTTCTGCCGTGACATCCTCGGTCTCGACGAGGCCGCCCTCGCCGATCCCAGGCTCGACGTGCTGGCGCGTCTCGGTTTCTCGCGAAGCGACATTGCCGCCGCCACCCTGCATGCCTGCGGAACGATGACGCTCGAAGGCGCGCCCGACCTCGCGTCCCAGCATCTTCCGGTGTTCGACTGTGCCAATGCCTGCGGCCGCGACGGCACGCGCTCGCTATCGGCTGAGAGCCACATCCGCATGATGGCGGCGGCGCAACCCTTCGTGTCGGGCGCGATCTCCAAGACCATCAACATGCCCAATGCGGCGACGGTCGACGATTGCCGCAGCGCCTACGAGCTGTCGTGGCGGCTTGGGTTGAAGGCTAACGCACTTTATCGCGACGGCTCGAAGCTCTCGCAGCCGCTGTCGGCGATGCTGCTGGGCGATGACTTGGCGGCGAACGATGACGAGCTCGACCTGCCGCCGATGGCGCGCGCTCCGGTCATTGCCGAGCGCATCATCGAGCGCATCGTCGAGCGTGAGGTGCGCGCCGGACGCGAACGCCTGCCGCAGCGCCGCAAGGGCTACACGCAGAAGGCGATCGTGGGCGGCCACAAGGTCTATCTGCGGACCGGCGAATACGAAGACGGCCGGGTCGGCGAGATCTTCATCGACATGCACAAGGAAGGCGCCGCCTTCCGCAGCCTGATGAACAACTTCGCCATCGCCATCTCGATCGGCCTGCAATACGGCGTGCCGCTCGAGGAGTTCGTCGAGGCCTACACCTTCACGCGCTTCGAGCCGTCGGGCATGGTCGAAGGCAACGACGCCATCAAGATGTCGACATCGCTGCTCGACTACATCTTCCGCGAGCTGGCGATCTCCTACCTCGGGCGCAGCGATCTTGCGCATGTCGAGCAGGCGGATTTGCGGCCGGATGGCGTCGGCCGCGGCGAGATGCAGGGCGAGCTGCCGGCGCCCGGCACCGAGGCGGCACAGGCCGCCGCCGCCGCGGTCAATCGCATCGCCAGCGTCGGCTACGCGCGCAGCAACCTCTACGTCTTGAACGGCCGGACGGCCGGCAATGTCGTGATCGCCGAAGAAGCGATCGCCGCCGGTGTCCCGCCCACGGAACTGACGAACGGCCCAGCCGTCGCTACGGCGTCAAACGCCCAGGCGGCCGTCGTCGGCGTCGCGCTCGGAGAGGCATCCTCTTCGGCTCTCGGCTTCGCTCTCGAGGCGAAGCTCCGGGGGTTCGAAGGAGATGCCTGCCCGGAATGCGGCAACTTCACCATGGTGCGCAACGGGACGTGCCTCAAATGCACGACCTGCGGCGGCACCACCGGATGCAGTTGAGCATGTGCGACACGCGTACCTGCGTAACCCGGGGCCCTAGCGGTTGGGTGCCTCAATGCTAACCATAGGAGACAGTCATGGCTGCTAAGAAGAAGGCTGCGAAGAAGAAAGCTGCGAAGAAGAAGAAGCAGTAAAGAAGGAAGGGCAAAACAAGCCAAAGTCAGACTTTGGCCCCTCTAATCAAACGCCTTTCGGCTTCCGCGTGGGACCCCCACGGTCCCAGCGGAAGCCCACTTCTCGTGTTATTCGTCTAATTTCAATACGACACCCCGCCTGTGGGGGTGGAAAGGCGTAACTGAGCACGAGTCCGGCGACTTCGGTCCGCCGGACTTTTTTTGTCTTCTCCTTTTCCTCCCCAGCGAAGCTGGGGAGGAAAAATGAGCTTGATGGTTAACTCTGTTCAGACTACATAGCGAAATGTGCGTACTGACCATTCAGTCATTATAGAGCCTAGCGAGACACGGCCGGCCGACAGCCCCGGCCGCACTCGTCGTCCCGAGGATCGCGGGCCGGAGATTGCCCGCGCCGCCCTCGACCTGTTCGTCACCAAGGGCTTTGCCGCCACCAAGCTCGAGGACGTGGCCCGCGCCGCCGGGGTGAGCAAGGGACTCCCCTACCTCTACTTCAAGAGCAAGGAGGAGCTCTTCAAGGCGGTGATCGTGGAGGCTATCGGCGAGCCGCTGATCCGCGCCAACGACATGGTCGATGCCTTCGAGGGCTCGACCGAAGATCTGCTGCGCGAGCTGGTGATGAAGTTCCGCGAGTTCGCCGAGAGCCCGCTGGGCGGCGTGATCAAACTGATCCTGGCGGAGGCCGGCAACTTCCCCGACGTCGCGCGCTTCTACTGCTCCAACTTCGATCTGCGCGGCCGCGCGCTGTTCGCCAAGGTCCTGCGCCGCGGCATCGCGCGCGGCGAGTTCCGCCCTGTTGCCGACATCGAGATGTCGGCCATCCTGCTGGCGCAACCGCTCGCCATGCATTCGGTCTGGCTGCGCTCGCTCGCTCCCCACGACGATTCGCTGCCCGCCGACAGCGATCGCTTCTACCGGGCCTATCTCGACTTCGTCCTGAAAGCATTGCGCCCATGACCCGAAGGCTCAAAGCGCTGCTCGCTGTTTTTGCCATCGGCACCGTGCTTGCCGCCGGCGCCTTCGCCTGGAAGTCCGGCAAGGGGCCCGACATGGGGAACGGCCCTGCCGGCCAGGCGAAGTCAGCCCCCGATCGCACCTTCGAGCTGATTGCCGCGGAGCTGCACACCATCAAGCCGCGCGGGCTGGTCGATACGGTGCGCTTCACCGGCACCACGCAGCCGGTCGATCAGACCATCGTCAAGGCCCGCGTCGCCGGCCGCCTCGCCGAGGTGCTGGTGCGCGAAGGCGACAAGGCGACCAAGGGCCAGGTGCTCGCGCGCTTCGAGACCAACGAGCTGCAGGCCAAGGTCAACGAACGCCAGTCGGCGGTCGATGCGGCGCGCGCCGAGGCGCGCTGGACGGCGCGCGACCGCTCCGACAAGGAGACGCTCGCGACCCGCAACATCGTCTCGCAGTCGGCCGTCGACCAGGCGCGTTCGACCGCGGAAAACCGCGCCTCGATGGTCGCGGTGTCGGAGGCGCAACTCGAGGTCGCCAAGAAGAACCTGGCCGACGCCGAGGTGCGCGCTCCGTTCGACGGCGTGGTCGGCGAACGCATCGCCAACCAGGGCGAGTCCCTGCCGATCGACGGCAAGATCCTGGCCCTGCTCGACACCAGCCACGTCGAGGTCACGGCGCAGATGCCGGCTGCCGACGTGGTGCGCCTGAAGGTCGGGCAGACCGCCAGGGTGACGCTGGAAGGCTTCGGCGACCGGCTGTTCGACGGTCGCATCACGCGCATCAGCCCGACCGCCCAGCCGGGATCGCGGTCGATCCCGGTCTATGTCGAGATCGTCGACCGCCACGAGGCGCTGCGCGGCGGCCTGTTCGCCACCGGAACCGTCGCGGTGCAGGAAAAGGCGCACGCGCTCGCCGTGCCGGTCTCGGCCATGCGCAAGGACGATCAGGGCGACTACGTTCTCGCAGTCGACAACGGCGTGCTGGTGCGCAAGCCGGTGGGTGCGGTGCGCACGTGGTCGCGCGGCGAGCTGGTCGAGGTGAAGGGCCTGGAAGCCGGCATGACGATCGTGTCGGCGCCGCTGCCGGGCCTCAAGGCAGGCCAATCGGTCAAGCTCGCCGAAGCACGCTAGGCGTCCCTCGATGAAGCTCACGCGGATCGCCGTCGACAACCCGGTGTTCGCCACCATGATGATGGTGGCGCTGCTGGTGATGGGCCTGTTCTCCTATCGCCAGCTCGGCGTCGACCAGTTTCCCAACATCGACTACCCGGTGGTCGTCGTCACCACCAACTACCCCGGCGCCGCGCCCGAGACGGTCGAGACCGAGATCAGCCGCAAGATCGAGGAATCGGTCAACGCCATCGCAGGCTTGAAGACCCTGACCTCGCGCTCGCTCGAAGGGCAGTCGATCGTCATCGCCGAGTTCGAGCTGTCGGTGCCTTCGCAGGCGGCCCTGCAGGACGTGCGCGAGAAGGTCCAGCAGGTCCGCGCCGGCTTCAAGCCCGACGTCAAGGAGCCGCTGATCCAGCGCTTCAACCCCGACGACCAGCCGGTCGTCTCGCTCGCCGTGCGCTCCGACATCCGGTCGGTGCGCGACCTGACGACGCTCGCCGACCAGGTGATCGTCAAGCGGCTGCAGACCGTGCGCGACGTCGGCCGGGTGACCATCGCCGGCGGCGTCAAGCGGCAGATCAACATCGAGCTCGATCCCGGCCGCATGCATTCTCTGCGCGTCGGCGTCAACGACATCATGGCGGCGATCCGCGAGGAGAATCAGAACTTCCCGGCCGGCAACGTCGCGCGCGGCAACGACGATCGGCTAATCGAGGTCGCCGGCCGGGTTGCCGAACCGGGCAGCTTCGCCGACCTGATCGTCGCCCGCCGCGGCCCCGCCCCGGTCTACCTGCGCCAGGTCGCGACCGTGGTCGATGGCCAGCAGGAGCGCGACAATGTCGCCATCCTGAACGGCGAGCGCGCCGTCGCCCTCGACATCGTCAAGACGCAGGGCTCGAACACCATCGCGGTGGCACGCGGCGTGCGCAAGGCGGTCGCCGAGCTGCAGGCCTCCCTGCCCGCCGACGTCAAGCTCGAGATCGTGCGCGACAGCTCGCGCGGCATCCAGAGCTCGGTCGACAACGTCCAGCAGACGATGGTCGAGGGCGGCCTGCTCACGATCGCCATCGTCTTCCTGTTCCTGCATTCGTGGCGCAGCACGGTGATCACCGGCCTCGCGCTGCCGATCTCGGTGTTCGGCTCCTTCATGGTGATGGCGGCCTTCGGCTTCACCCTGAACGTGCTCACCCTGATGGCGCTCAGCCTGGCGATCGGCATCCTGATCGACGATGCGATCGTGGTGCGCGAGAACATCATGCGCCACATCGGCTTCGGCAAGTCGCACCGCCAGGCCGCGATCGACGGCACCGAGGAGATCGGTCTCGCCGTGCTGGCCACCACCTTCTGCATCGTCGCGGTGTTCCTGCCCGTGGCCTTCATGGGCGGCATCATCGGGCGCTTCTTCTTTCAGTTCGGCGTCATGGTGTCAGCCGCCGTGCTGATCTCGCTGTTCGTGTCCTTCACCCTCGACCCGATGCTGTCGTCGGTGTGGTACGACCCGCAGGCGCACGGCACCGGCCGCTTCGCCCGCATCGTCAACGGCGCCCAGGAGCACGCCAACCGCTACTACCGCGGCGTGCTGGGCTGGTCCCTGCGCTGGCCCAAGATCACGCTGCTGATCGCGCTGGCGAGCGTCCTCGGCAGCTTCGTCCTGCCGAAATACATCGGCTTCGAGTTCGTGCCGACGGCCGACCTCGGCGAGCAGGTCGTGAGCATCGAGACCCCGGTCGGCTCCTCGCTCGACTACACCGAGGCCAAGCTGCGCCAGGTCGACGCCGCGGTGCGCGAGTTCCCGGAGGTCGACTACACCTACGGCACGGTCAACACCGGCTACGCCAACGGCAAGAACCAGGCGAACCTGTACCTGCGGCTGAAGCCCGTGAAGGAGCGCAAGCGCTCGCCCGAGCAGCTCGCCCAGCCGATCCGCAACCGTTTGGCCAGCATTCCCGGCATCGTGGTCTCGATCAACATTCCCGGCGGTCCGGCCGGCGGCGTGCAGAAGCAGATCCAGCTGTCGCTGCAGGGAACCGATACCGCGACGCTCGACCGCCTGTCGCAGGACATCATGCGCCGCGCCCAGGAGATCCCGGGCCTCGTCGACCTCGACCGCAACCTCAAGGCCGCCAAGCCGCTGCTGTCGGTCCGCCTGCGCCGCGATGCCGCGTCCGACCTCGGGCTCGGGTCGGCGCAGGTCGCGCAGTCGCTCAGGCCGCTGTTCGCCGGCGACGAGACCAGCCTGTGGCGCGCACCGGATGGCGAGAACTACACCGTCATGGTCCGCCTGCCGATCGACGAGCGCACCGGCGTGGCCGACCTGCAGCGCATCTGGTTCACCGCCGGCACCGAGCCCAACGGCCTGCCGCGCATGATCCACATCGCCCAGATCGCCGATATCGAAAGCGACGTCGGCGCGTCGCAGATCAACCGCCGCGACCTCAATCGCGAGGTCTGGATCACCGCCAACGTCTCGGGCCGCTCGACCGGCGAGGTCAGCAGCGACCTGCAGAGGCTGCTCGCCGAGACGCCGCTGCCGCCCGGCTACCGCTTCGTGTTCGGCGGCTCGACCAAGGATATCGCCGAGAGCTCCGCCAATGCCGGACAGGCGCTGCTGCTCGCGGTGATCCTGATCTACCTGATCCTGGCCTCGCAGTTCGGCAGCTTCCTGCAGCCGCTCGCCATCATGATGTCGCTGCCGATGTCGCTGGTCGGCGTCTTCCTCGGGCTGCTGATCGCCGGCACGACGCTCAACGTCTTCAGCGTGATCGGCTTCATCATGCTGATGGGCCTGGTCACCAAGAACGCCATCCTGCTGGTCGATTTCTTCAATCAGGCCCGAAGCCGCGGCGCCGAGCTCCACGACGCGCTGATCGAGGCCGGCTCGATCCGGTTGCGGCCGATCCTCATGACCACGCTCGCCATGGTGTTCGGCATGATGCCGCTGGCGCTCGGCCTCGGCGAAGGGGCGAGCCAGCGCGCGCCGATGGCGCATGCCGTGATCGGCGGCCTGATCAGCTCGACCTTGCTCACCCTGGTGGTCGTGCCGGTGGTGCTGGTCTACATCGACCGGCTGAGCCAATGGGGCACGGCGCGCTTCCGCCGGTCAGCCGACGAGCTCGCGCGGACGCACAAGCCTGCCGAGTAGATTTCGCCGCCCCTTTCAAGTCGCAATTCCTGGCACGATTCGCGCTATGCTGCCGCCATGCCGGACGACACTCCGACCATCGCGCTGCGGGTCGTCGAATCGCTTGCCGCGGTCGACGCGGCACAATGGGACGCCTGCGCCCTCGCGCCGGGCTCGGCCGGCAGCCCGTTCCTCAGCTATCGCTTCCTGAAGGCGCTGGAGGATTCGAGATCGGTCGGCCGGCGCACCGGCTGGCAGCCGCAATATCTGCTGGCCGAGGCCGAGGACGGCACCCTGCTCGGCGCCGCCCCGCTTTACGTCAAGGGCCACTCCCAGGGCGAGTACGTGTTCGACCACGGCTGGGCGCAGGCGCTGGAGCGCGCCGGCGGCCGCTACTATCCCAAGCTGCAGGTCGCCGTCCCCTTCACGCCGGTGCCGGGTCCGCGCCTGTTCGCCCTTCCCGGTCCGTTCGAGGACGGCGTGCGCGACGCGCTGATCGACATGCTGGCCAAGATCGCGGGCGACAACCGGCTCAGCTCGGTCCACGTCACCTTCTGCAGCGAAGCCGACTGGAAGCGCTTCGGCGCGCACGGCTGGCTGCAGCGCCTTGGCCAGCAATATCACTGGCACAATGACGGCTATCGCACGTTCGACGATTTCCTGGGCGCGCTCGCGTCGCGCAAGCGCAAGGCGATCCGCAAGGAGCGCGAATCGGTGCGCCGCGAAGGCCTGGTCGTGCGCGCCTTGTGCGGCGAGGAAATCCGGCCGCACCATTGGGATGCGTTCTTCGCCTTCTACATGGATACCGGCGGCCGCAAATGGGGCTCGCCCTATCTCACGCGGTCGTTCTTCGACATCCTCGGATCGACCATGGCCGACAAGGTCGTGCTGGTGATGGCGGAATCCGACGGCCGGCCGGTCGGCGGGGCGCTCAACCTCAAGGGCGACGACACGCTGTACGGCCGCTACTGGGGCTGCCTGGAAAGCCACGCCTTCCTGCATTTCGAGGCGTGCTACTATCAGGCCATCGACTACGCCATTGCCCACGGCCTGCAGCGGGTCGAGGCCGGCGCGCAGGGCGACCACAAGATCCAGCGCGGCTACCTGCCGGTGGCGACCTACTCCGCCCACTGGATCGTCGATCCCGGCTTCCGCCGCGCCGTCGACGACTACCTGAAGCGCGAGCGCCCCGCCGTCCAGCGCGAGATCGAGGGGCTGCAGCAGTATTCGCCGTTCCGCAAGGAAGGCGAAGGGTAGCTCGGATTCCTCCCCAGCGAAGCTGGGGAGGTGTCGCCGTCTTACGGCGACGGAGGGGTCATGAGCAGCGGGACTGAGGCCTCTGACCCCTCCGTCGCGCATGACGCGACACCTCCCCACTTCGTGGGGAGGCGGATGACTCACCCCTTCCCGGCCATCAGTAGGCCGAGGAAGAACACGACGAAGAAGACCACCGGCTCGGTTGCTCCCAGGGGCGCTTGCCAGCCCGTCTTGTCGACGATCAACAGCGCCACCCAGAACACCGCGGTGGCGAGCACCGCGGCGCGCAGGGCCTGCAGGAGCGGGCGGAATGCCTTCACTCAGCCAGCACGGGCTCTTGTGCAGCCGGCGGCAAGGCGCCGCGCTCGGGCGGCAGGAAGGTGAAGACGAGCTTGGCCTCGGCCCCCTCGCCCTCGGTATCGACCCGCACCGTGCCGCCGCCGTTGGCGAGCTTGCCGAACAGCACCTCCTCGGCCAGCGGCTTCTTGAGATGCTCCTGGATGACGCGGGCGAGCGGCCGGGCGCCGAACAGGCGGTCGTAGCCCTTCTCGGCCAGCCAGCGCCGCGCCCCGTCGCTCAGCTCGATGAAGACCTTGCGGTCGGCGAGCTGGACCTCGAGCTCGGCCACGAACTTGTCCACAACCTTGCTCATGCTCTCCGGGCCGAGGTTGGCGAACTTGATGATCGCGTCGAGACGGTTGCGGAACTCGGGTGCGAACAGGCGGTTGATCGCCTCGTCGTCCTCGTCGTGCCGCGCCTCGCGGCCGAAGCCCAGCGCCGGCTTGGCGATGTCGGCGGCTCCGGCGTTGGTGGTCATGCACAGGATGACGTTGCGGAAATCGACGGTGCGGCCGTTGTGGTCGGTGAGCTTGCCGTAATCCATCACCTGCAAGAGCACGTTGAACACATCCGGGTGCGCCTTCTCGATCTCGTCGAACAGGATGACGCAATGCGGATGCTGGTTGACCTGGTCGGTCAGCAGGCCGCCCTGGTCGAAGCCGACATAGCCCGGCGGGGCGCCGATCAGGCGCGAGACGCTGTGGCGCTCCATGTACTCCGACATGTCGAAGCGGATCAGCTCGAGGCCGAGCAGGCGGGCGAGCTGGCGCGTCACCTCGGTCTTGCCGACGCCGGTCGGGCCGGCCAGCAGGTACGAGCCGATCGGCTTCTCCGGCGCGCGCAAGCCGGCACGGGCGAGCTTGATCGCCGCCGACAGCTGGTCGATCGCCTTGTCCTGGCCGAACACCACCGTCTTCAGGTCGCGGTCGATGTTGCGCAGCATCTCGGTGTCGTCCTTCGACACGCTCTTGGGCGGGATGCGTGCGATCTTGGCGACGATCTCCTCGATGTCGGGCACGTCGATGGTCGACTTGCGCGCCTCGCGCGGCCGCAGCATCTGCGCGGCGCCGACCTCGTCGATCACGTCGATCGCCTTGTCGGGCAGCTTGCGGTCGTGGATGTAGCGCGCCGACAGCTCGACCGACGCCTTGATCGCATCGTCGGTGTAAGCCACGTGATGGTGCTTCTCGTAGACCGGTTTCAGGCCCTTCATGATCTCGACGGCGTCGGAGATCGACGGCTCGGGCACGTCGATCTTCTGGAAGCGGCGGACCAGCGCGCGGTCCTTCTCGAAGTAATTGCGGTATTCCTTGTAGGTGGTTGAGCCGATGCAGCGCAGCTCGCCCGACTGCAGCGACGGCTTGAGCAGGTTCGAGGCGTCCATCGAGCCGCCCGACGTGGCGCCGGCACCGATGATGGTATGGATCTCGTCGATGAACAGCACCGAGTTGGGCTTCTTCTTCAGCTCCGCCAGCACCGCCTTGAGCCGCTCCTCGAAGTCGCCACGGTAGCGCGTGCCGGCCAGCAGCGCGCCCATGTCGAGCGCGTAGATCACCGCCTCGCGCAGCACCTCGGGCACCTCGCCCTCGACGATCTTGCGCGCCAGCCCCTCGGCGATCGCCGTCTTGCCGACGCCGGGCTCGCCGACATAGAGCGGATTGTTCTTGGTGCGCCGGCACAGCACCTGGATGGTGCGCTCGACCTCGTACTCGCGCCCGATCAGGGGATCGACCCGTCCGTCGCGATGCTTCTGGTTGAGATCGACGCAGTAGGCGCCGAGCGCCTCGTTGCCCTGCTTCACCGCCGTCTCGCCGCCATTCTCCTCCTCCGAGCCGCTGACCCGGCGGGCGCGGGCACGCCCCGGCACCTTGGCCTTGCCGTGACTGATGTAGTCGACGGCGTCGAGGCGGGTCATGCCCTGGTTCTCGAGGAACGACACGGCATGGCTGTCCCGCTCGGAGAACAGCGCCACCAGCACGTTGGCGCCCGTCACCTCCTTGCGGCCGGACGACTGGACATGGACCGCGGCGCGCTGGACGACGCGCTGGAAGCCCGCCGTCGGCAGAGGCTCGCTGGGATTTTGCGTGATAATGCCCTTCAGCCGGTTGTCGACGAAGGTCTCGAGATCGTGCCGCAGGCGGTCGATGTCGACGCCGCAGGCCTTGAGCACCGGCACGGCGTCTTCGTCTTCCGTCATCGCCAGCAGCAGATGCTCGAGCGTTGCGTATTCATGTCGCCGCTCGCCGGCCAGCCCGAAGGCGCGGTGCAGAGACTTCTCGAGGTTCTTGGACAGCATGGACATCGAAACCACCTCGACAGAGGAACGAACTACTCTTCCCGACTATTCCTTCTCCAACGTGCATTGGAGAGGGTGCTGATTCTTGCGCGCGTAATCCACGGTCTGCGTCACTTTCGTTTCCGCAATCTCGTAGGTGTAAACGCCGCAGATGCCGACGCCCTTCTGATGGACGTGCAGCATGATCTTGGTCGCTTCCTCGCGGTTCTTCTGAAAGATGTGCTGCAGCACATCGACGACGAACTCCATCGGCGTGTAGTCGTCATTCAGCATCAGGACCTTGTACATCGACGGCTTCTTGGTCCGCGTGCGGGTCAGGGTGAGCGCGCCGCTGCGGCCCTCGCCTTCGCCATTGCCGTTGTCGTCCCCCCGACGCGGCGGCTGTGCCGGCGGGCCTCCCGGCGGCTCGCCGGGGCCACCCAGTCGCGCGCCGTGGAAGGACAGGTCGCATGCACTACGCAGAGAGCTCATCGTCCAAACCACACTCCTGAAGGGCCCATGCCAGTCGAGAATTATATAGTCAGCCCTGGCGGTTCCGCTACCTCGGCCGCAAGCCGTCCTTGCCTACCGTCAGCGTCCACTGGTTCGCCTTCCAGTGGTTCGGCGGCGCGTTCCAGTCGCGCCGCAGCTCCGCCGGTTCCAGCTTGCGCGGCGGGTTGACCGGGACCGGAACGGTATCGAACGAAAAGAGTCTGCTGGCGAACCGGACTTTGGTGAAGCCGTCGGTCGGGTAGTGGTAGGCTTGGAAGCCCCAGACGCCGGCGCGGCATGACGCGATTGTCCACCAGAAGTCCACATCGGGCAGGCGCAGCCCGTCGCGCGGCGGGCCGAAGCCATTGCTGGCCTGCAGCAACCCCAGCAGCTCGCTCGTCTCCGCCGGCGCGAGGATCCGCTGGCCGCGCCGCATGCGCCACGGTCCCAGCACGTCGCCCGCGTCGCTGATCCTCAGGTTGCCAACCACGCCCTGGTCGGCCAGCACGCCGATATCGAGGCCGGCGCTGCCGTCGGGCTGCAGGAAAACCTCGTAAGTCCTCACCTGCTCGTCATAGATCGCATTGTAGATCAGGCGCAGGCGGTTTCGCCCGTCTCGTCCGCAGGCTTCCCGGATGTCGTTGCCGCCGACGTAGGAGAACCAGTTGAAGCTGCGCACGATCGGCGGATCGACGTAGCGATCCGCCCGCTGGGCCGGCGCCGCGGATGGCGCAATGAGCGCGAGCGCGAACAGGGCCGTGGGCACTGTCTTCATTGTGGCTCTCCTGGTACCAAACGATGCACTTTCCGAACCAACTTTGGCGCCAACGCGGCGGTCGAGCATTGCATATCCCGAAAATTGCCAGTATCATCACAAAAATCGCCCATAAGTTATTGGATGGGCGTAAAAAAATTGAATTGAGCGTAATGGCGTATTGGCGATGAAACTTTCCCTCAAGCTCATCGCGGCCATTCTGACGTGGCTGGCCGTTGGATTTCTTTTTGTCGCGGCAGCCATGGTGCCGACGGAAGCCGACGCCCAATCGGCCTCGACCAAGCGGGCCGTTCCGCCGGCAAAGGTGCGCAGCAAGTCCATCACCGCGCGGCCGGCAGCCTCGACGTGGATCCCCAACCCTCTGGTTAACGCCAAGGATTCCTATCTCATTCTGGACGCCTCGTCGGGTCAGGAATTGTATGCCGACCGGCCGGACGAGCCCCGTCACCCGGCCTCGCTGACCAAGCTGATGACGATCTACATGGCGTTCTCGGCTCTCGACTCGGGCCGCCTCTCGCTGGGCGACGGCCTGCCGGTGTCGATCAACGCCCTGAACACCCCGCCCACCAAGGTCGGATTGCCGCCGGGCGGCACGATCGCGGTGCGCGACGCGATCATGGCCTTGGTGACGCGGTCGGCCAACGATGCCGCCGTGGCGCTGGCCGAGACGCTGGCCGGCGACGAGGCAACGTTCGCCCAGCAGATGACCCAGAAGGCCCGCCAGCTCGGCATGAGCTCGACGATTTTCCGCAATGCGTCGGGCCTGCCCAACAGCGAGCAGATCACGACGGCGCGCGACATGGCGCGGCTCGCCCACGCGCTGATGCGCGATTATCCGCACTACTATGGGGTCTTTTCCGTCCAGAGCTATCCCTTTCGCGGCCGCAGCCTCGAGAACCACAATCGCATGCTCGGCACCTATGAAGGCGCCGACGGCCTGAAGACTGGCTACACCGTGGCGTCCGGCTTCAATCTCGTGATGTCGGCGATGCGTGACAACAAGCGTGTGATCGGCGTGGTGATGGGGGGCAACACGGCCGGCATGCGCGACCGCATCATGGCCGAGCTGATGGATCGCGCCTTTGCGTCGGGACGCCTCAACACCTGGACGACCACTCGCAAGCCTCCCTCCGCGCGATACACCGCCGCCAACTTCGATCCCAACCTCATCATTCCCGAATCGACGCCCAGAGTCGCCGTGGCGAAGGCCCCTCCAGCCGCGCCGCCGGTTACGCCGGCAACATTGGCGGCCGGCTCCGCACCAGCCGCTGCGGTCGACCAACGCGTCGCCGGTCCCGCGGTTCCGGCGCCCGATCAGGCAGCGGCGCAGCGCAACCTCGCGGTCGGCAGCTGGGTGATCCAGGTCGGCTCGTTCGGCGACCCGCAGGCCGCGCAGCTTGCGCTCGAGCGTGCAACATCGGTCATTCCCGACACGATGCGAACGGGCTCGGCCACGGTCGAAGAAATCACGATGGCCAACAAGACCTTTCACCGCGCGCGCCTGACCAATCTCTCGCAGGCCCAGGCGATCGATGGCTGCAAACGCCTGGAGAAGCGGAAGATCTACTGCTCGGCGCTCCAGGTCACGGTGTGGAATACGCCGGGCGCACGCTGAACGCCCGGCGCAGTCGGTCCACGAAGGCGCGCTTGTCGCGTCGCTGCCATAGCGGCAGGCTCCAAGGGTGCCGGCTGGGCGCAAGCCTGCTCTCCACCGGCTCGAACACCGCCACGGTGGTCATGCCGCTCGGCAGCACGACCCGCAGCGGCACGATCCGGTACTTTGGCCCCTCGTAGTCCGAGAGGCGCGCCACGTCGCGCACGCTCAGGCCACCGACGACCGCGCCTGACACATATGCCGCCGCATCCCGCACCAGGGTCGGATAGCTGGCGCCCTTGGCGCGACGCCGGGCATGGCCGAGGAGGATGGCCGGAGTATACGCCGTTGGAGGCAGACGCCGGCCCAGCACCAGGGCCATGACATCCCGATCCAGCAGCGTGCCGTAGAAGAAGAAGCGCATCAGTGGCCTGCCGACGCATCGTCGGGCAGCTCGACGCCGCTCGCCGCCAGGCAGGTCTTCAGCTCCGCCTTGAGCCGCTCGAGCCCGGCCTCGTCGGCCGCCTCGCAGCGCGCCACCAGCACCGGCTGGGTGTTCGAGGCGCGCAGCAGCCACCAGCCGTCCGCGGTGCTCACGCGCACGCCGTCGATGTCCGAGAACTTGGCTGCCTGCTTCTGCAGGCGTGCCTTGACCTCCTCGACGACGGCGAACTTGCGCTCGTCGGCGCAGTCGAAGCGCAGCTCCGGCGTATTGACCGGCTGCGGCAGGCGATCGCGCATGTCGGCCAGGCTCTCGTCGGCATTGGCGACGATGTTGAGCAGGCGCAGGCCGCAATAGAGCGCATCGTCGAAGCCGTAGAACGTGTCGGCAAAGAAGATGTGGCCGCTCATCTCGCCGGCAAGCGGCGCCCCGGTTTCCGCCAGCTTGCTCTTGATCAGCGAGTGGCCCGTCTTGAACATCATGGGCTTGCCGCCGGCGCGCGCAATCTCGTCGAACAGCACTTGGCTCGCCTTGACGTCGGCAATGATCGTGGCGCCCGGCCGGTGCTTCAGCACGTCGCGCGACCACAGGACCAGGAGCTGGTCGCCCCACAGGATACGGCCCTTGCCGTCGACGGCGCCGATGCGATCGCCGTCGCCATCGAAAGCGATGCCGAGGTCGCAGCCGCGCTTCTTCACCGCGTCGATCAGCTGCTCGAGGTTCTTCGGCACGGTGGGATCGGGATGATGGGCCGGGAAGGTACCGTCGACTTTCTCGTTGAGCACGAAATGCTCGCCCTGCAGCTTGTCGACCACAGCGCGGATCGACACGCCGACCGCGCCGTTGCCGGTGTCCCACGCGACCTTGAGGGGCTTTCCCGGCCGGACGTCGCGCAACAGGCGCGCCGCGTAGTCGTCGAGCACGTTCTTCTTCTCGACCCGGCCCTGCCCGCTCTCCCAATCCCCGCCGGCCGCCATGGCGCCGAGCTGCTGGATGTCGGCGCCGAAGAACGACTTCTTGCCCATCATCATCTTGAAGCCGTTGTAGTCGGGCGGATTGTGCGATCCGGTGATCTGGATGCCGCCGTCGGCCTCCACGTGATAGACCGCGAAGTACAGCATCGGCGTTGCGACCACGCCGATGTCGATCACGTCGACGCCTGCCGCCGTCAGCCCGGCAATGCACGCCGCCGCAAGCTCGGGCGAGCTCAATCGGCCATCGTAGCCCAGCGCCACACGCTTGCCGCCCTTGCGTCGCACCAGCGTGCCGAAGGTCCGTCCGATGGCGCGCGCATCGGCAGCGTGCACGGTACCGCCGACGACGCCTCGAATATCGTACTCGCGCAATATGGTCGGGTCGAACTTGTGGACCGTCTCAGTCATTCATTTTCCTCCGCTGCGAGGCGAATTGGGAAGTTCAGAGGCGCCGCCGCGGACGGCCGACGCACTCGTACGCGAAGCCCAGGCCGCGCATCTCCTCGGGGTCGAAGATATTGCGCAGGTCGACGATGCGCGGCAGGCGCATCAACTCCTTCAGGCGCCGCGGATCAAGGCCGCGGAACTCGTGCCACTCGGTGATCACGACCAGCACGTCGGCGCCTGTGGCGGCATCGTAGGCCGTCCTGGCGAACTCGATGCCCGGGATCATGCGTCCCGCCTCGCCCATGCCTTCGGGATCGAACGCGACGATCCGGGCACCGGCGGCCTTCAGGGCGGGCACGATGTCGAGCGACGGCGCGTCGCGCATGTCGTCGGTGTTGGGCTTGAACGTGAGACCCAGCACGCCCACGGTGAGCCCCGCCACCGATCCGCCGCAGAAATCGATGACCTTCCGCGCCATCCGCTTCTTGCGCTGGGCGTTGACCTCGATCACCTGCTCGACAATCGTCTGCGGAGCGTGCGCCTCGCGGGCCGTGTAGGCGAGCGCCAGGGTATCCTTGGGAAAGCACGAGCCGCCGAATCCCGGCCCGGGGTGCAGGAACTTCCTGCCGATACGCCCGTCGAGGCCGATACCGCGCGCCACGTCATGAACGTCGGCACCGACCTTCTCGCAGAGATCGGCGATCTCGTTGATGAAGGTGATCTTCATGGCGAGAAAGGCGTTGCCGGCGTACTTGGTGACTTCCGCGGTCTCGATGTTGGTGAATACCATCGGAGTCTGGATCAGATTGAGCGGCCGGTAGATCGCCGACATCACGTCGCGCGCGCGCGTGCTCTCGACCCCGATCACCACCCGGTCGGGCTTCATGAAATCCTCGATCGCAGCCCCTTCCCGCAGGAACTCGGGATTCGAGCAGACGTCGAACTCCGCGGCCGGCTGCGCCTCGCGCACGATGCGCGCCACCTCGCGTCCGGTGCCGACCGGCACGGTCGACTTGGTGACCACGACCGTATAGCCGCGGATCGCGCGCGCGATCTCGGCTGCGGCAGCGTAGACGTAGCTCAGATCGGCATGGCCGTCGCCGCGGCGGGTCGGCGTTCCGACGGCGATGAACACCGCATCGGCATTGCCCACCGCCTGATCGAGGTCGGTGCTGAAGGCAAGCCGCCCGGCGCGTACGTTGTCGGCGACCAGCCGATCGAGCCCGGGCTCGAAGATCGGGATATCGCCCTGGCGCAGCCGCACGATCTTGTCGGCTTCCTTGTCGACGCAGGCGACGTCGTGACCGAACTGGGCGAAGCAGGCACCGGAGACGAGCCCGACATAGCCCGAACCGATCATCGCGATGCGCATGAAGTCAACCCTTCAGGAGTCGGTCGAGCAACGCGCGTGTATCCGCCGAGGTATCGGCGCGGTGCAGGGCGATGGCCACGTTGGCCTCGAGGAAGCCGATGCGATTGCCGCAATCGTAGCGCCGGCCGGTATAGCGCATCGCGTGGAACGGCCGCCTGCCGATCATCTTGGCCATGGCATCGGTCAACTGGATCTCGCCGCCTGCTCCTGTCTCGTGCCGATCGAGATGCTCGAACACCGCGGCCTCGAGCACGCAGCGCCCGATCCAGGCCAGCGTCGAGGGAGCCTCCTCGGGCTTGGGTTTCTCGACCAGTCCAGTCATCTCGGCCAGCCCGTCCTTCTCGGCTTTCACCGCGGCGATGCCGTAGCTCCGGGTCTGCTCGCGCGGCACCTCCATCACCGCGGCGACGCTGCCGCCTGTCTTTTCGTGAGCGGCGACCAGCTGGGCCGTGCAGGTCGGCGAGCTGATCGTAAGCTCGTCGGGCAACAGCACCGCGAACGGCTCCTGGCCGATCCATGGGCGGGCGCACCACACCGCGTGACCCAGACCCAGGGGCTGCTGCTGGCGCGTGAACACCGCATTGCCCGGCTTGAGGGCGGCGTCGCGCGCCTGCTTCAGCTCCGGCGCCTTGCCGCGCTGCTGCAGTGTCGCTTCGAGCTCGTAGGCGGAGTCGAAATGATCCTCGATCGCGCCCTTGTTGCGGCCGGTCACGAAGACGAACTCCTCGATGCCCGCCGCCAGGCATTCCTCGATGGCGTATTGGATGAGCGGACGGTCGACGACCGTCAGCATCTCCTTTGGCATCGCCTTGGTGGCAGGCAGGAACCGGGTGCCCAACCCGGCGACCGGCAGAACCGCCTTGCGAACACGCTGCGCCATTGTCGTCAACCTCGTTCAGCGGCTGGATTCTATGGAAGGAACAGTGATCTGCTTGTGATGACATGGCGCCGCGGCGGCTGGCAAGGTCGACCCTCAACCCTCCTCCCCAGCTTCGCTGGGGAGGTGTCCGCGTCGTCGCGGACGGAGGGGTCATGAGCGTCAGTGGTGGTGCTCATGCCCCCTCCGTCGCCGCAAGACGGCGACACCTCCCCACGCAAAGCGTGGGGAGGAGTGCTCAGGCCCAACTTCACCCCAGCAGGACGTCCTTGGCGCGGTTGATGCGGGCGGCGAGATCGGCGCTGCCGCCGACGTCGGGATGCACGCGCTGAATGAGGCGGCGATGGGCGGCCTTGATCTCCTGCTCGCTCGCGCCCTCGGCCAGTCCCAGCACGGCGAGCGCTTCCTCGCGCGTCATGTCGGTGCGCGGGCCACGCGGTGGTGCCTGCGACTGGCCCCCGTAGCTCTGGCTCCCGGAGTTCTGGCGCGCGGCGTTCCAGTCCGCCCCCAACCGCTGGTCGAGATAGGTCTCCAGGACGCGTCGCGAATCGGAATCCGACGAGCACTCGGTATGCAGATCGAGCAACTCGCCATCGCTCAGATTGTCGAAGGTGCGACCGGCGAAGCGGCCGGCGTGGATCGTGCCGCCGACGTCGCCGGTGCCGTGGTCGATCCACGCCTCGAAGAAGGCCGTGCGAACCTCCGTCCGCCGGGCGTTGCCCGGCGAGCTGAAGCCGCCCGACGGCCGCCTTCGCAAGGCGCGCGCGATGAGCGCCGTGGCGACGATGCCGGCAAGCCCGAACAATTCCGGCAGCAAGCCCGGCACGAAACGTATGCCGAAGATCAACATGACGGCGATGCCGACCAGGCCCACGATCATCAGCAAGGGGCGCAGGATCCGCGCAATCGTCGACGGGTTGGCACGCAGGAGCCACCACACCCCAAGAGCCATGGCCCCCAGCGCGACGAAGGCCAGGAGAACGACAGCCGGCATGGATCACTGCCGCGGCGTCCGAGGAGGCGCCGGCGGTGCGCCCGTGATCGTCGGCACGACGGGCTGTCCCGGCTGTTGCTGCCCCTGTTGCTGCTCCAGGCGTTCACGCTGGATCTGCCGCCAGCGCTCGACATTGCGATTGTGCTCCAGGAGGTTGGCGGCGAACGCATGGCCGCCTTGTCCGTCGGCCACGAAGTACAGCGAGCGGTCGCGCGCCGGGTTGGTCGCGGCAACGATGGCGGCGCGGCCTGGATTGCAGATCGGCCCCGCTGGCAGGCCGGCGACCTGATAGGTGTTGTACGGCGACGACGAATTCAGGTCGGCGCGGGTGAGCTCGCGGCTGAAGGGCGCCTTGCCGCCGGTCAGCCCGTAGATCACCGTCGGATCGCTCTCGAGCCTCATGCGCCGTCGCAGGCGGTTGATGAAAACGGCAGCCACCTTTGGCCGCTCGGCCGCAATGCCGGTCTCCTTCTCGACGATCGAGGCGAGCACCAGAGCGTCCCGGCGGTTGGCAAGCGGAAGGCCGGCGAGGCGCTTGCGCCAAGCCTCGTCGAGCGCCTTCTCCATCGCCTCCTTCATGCGCAGGAGCAGCCCGTCACGGGTGTCGTCGCGCGAATAGAAGTAGGTTTCAGGCAACAGATCGCCTTCCTTGACGTCGAGCGTGATCTCGCCGGTCAGCGCCTCCGTCTTGCGCACCAGATCGAGAATCTCCGCCGTCGTCGTGCCTTCCGGAATGGTGAGGCGGCGCTGCACGACCTTGCCCGATTGCAGCAGGTCCACCAGCGCCCGCATCGAGATGTGGGCCGGGACCTCGTATTCGCCCGCCTTGATGGTCTTGGGCGCCGGGTCGATGATCAGGGCGACACGGAACAGCCGCCCGTGCGCGACCACCCCTTCCTCCTGCAGGATCTTGGCCATGGTCGCAGGGCCGGCGCCGCGCGGGATGACGACGTTGCGGGTCTGCGCCAGCGGGCCTGGCGAATCGAGCAGCCGGTTGCCGATGAACAGCGCGCCGCCCAGCAAGGTGACCAGCAGCGCGATGAAGAACAGGACCCAGCGGAAGTAGCTGAGCATACCTCAGCCTCCCGCGGTCAAACGGCGCCGAAGATCAGCGACGCGTTGGTGCCCCCAAAACCGAACGAGTTGCTGAGCGCCTTTCGGACCGTGCGCTGCTTGGCCTGCTTGGCCACCAGGTCGATGTCGCAGCCTTCGTCGGGTTCCTCGAGATTGAGCGTCGGCGGCACCGCCTGCTCGATGATCGACTTGATGGAGTAGATCGCCTCGATGGCACCGGCGGCGCCGAGCAGATGCCCGGTGGCGGACTTGGTCGACGACATCGAAAGCTTGTAGACGGCATCGCCGAAGGTCTTCTTGACCGCGCCGAGCTCGATCACGTCGGCCATCGTCGACGTGCCATGCGCATTGACGTAGTCGATTTCGTCCGGCTGCAGCCTGGCGCGTTTCAGCGCGGCCTGCATGGCGCGCATCGCTCCGTCGCCGTCTTCCGACGGCGCCGTGATGTGATAGGCGTCGCCCGACAGGCCGTAGCCCAGGATCTCGGCATAGATCTTGGCACCACGCTTCTTGGCGTGCTCGTACTCCTCGAGGACGACACAGCCCGCACCCTCGCCCATCACGAATCCGTCGCGCCGCTTGTCCCACGGTCGCGACGCCTGGGTCGGTGTATCGTTGAAGTCGGTGGACAGCGCCTTGCAGGCATTGAAGCCGGCAATGCCGATGCGGCAGATCGCGGCCTCGGCGCCGCCGGCGACCATCACGTCGGCATCCTCCCACTGGATGAGACGCGCCGCATCGCCCAGCGCATGCGCACCGGTGGCGCAGGCCGTCACCACGGAATGGTTCGGGCCCCTGAAGCCGTACTTGATCGACACCTGGCCGGAGGCGAGGTTGATCAGGGCCGACGGAATGAAGAACGGGCTGACCCGGCGCGGGCCGCGCTCCTTCAACGTCAGCGACGTCTCGTAGATGGTCTGCAGCCCGCCGATGCCGGCGCCGATCATCACGCCCGTGCGCTTGAGGCTCTCGTCGTCCTGCGGCTTCCAACCGGAATCCTCCACCGCCTGCTCGGCGGCGGCGATACCAAAGATCAGGAACTTGTCGAGCTTGCGCTGCTCCTTGGGCGGAAGGTAGGCGTCGACATTGAAATGCCCGTTCGCCTTGTCGCCCAGCGGCACCTCGCCGGCGATCTTGGTCGCCAGGTCCGACGTGTCGAAGGCCTGGATCGACCGGATGCCGGACTCGGCCGCCATCAGGCGGCGCCAATTGACATCGACGCCGTCACCCAACGGCGTCACCATGCCCATACCGGTTACGACTACGCGTCTCATCGCTCGCCTTCCTTGTCGCAGGAACCGGCGTCGATCAGGACTTGGCGTTGCTCTCGATGAATTTGACCGCGTCGCCGACGGTCTGGATCTTCTCTGCGGCGTCGTCGGGAATCTCGATGCCGAACTCTTCCTCGAAGGCCATCACCAGCTCCACGGTGTCGAGGCTGTCCGCGCCGAGATCGTCGATGAACTTGGCTTCCTCCTTCACCTGCGCCGCTTCGACGCCCAGATGCTCGACGACGATCTTCTTAACGCGTTCGGCAATATCGCTCATATCTTGTCCTTCCCATGTCTTTCGGATCTCGGCGTCGCCGGGGGGACGGCGAATTCCGGCTCTTATACATAGCTGCCCGGCCATTGGCTAGCGCCAGAAAGTCCACAATATCAGGCACTTGCAGCCGATTTACTCAGATCATCGCCATCCCGCCGTTGATGTGCAACGTCTGCCCGGTGACATAGGCTGCCTCGTCGCTCGCCAGATAGACCACGCCGGCGGCGACTTCCTGCGCCGTTCCCAGGCGATCGGCCGGCACGCGCGCCAGGATCGTCTTCTTCTGCTCGTCGGTCAGCGCATCGGTCATCGGCGTGGCGATGAAGCCGGGGGCGATGCAATTGACGGTGATGGCGCGCGAGGCAAGTTCCTGTGCCAGGGATTTCGACATTCCGATCAGGCCGGCCTTGGCGGCGGCATAGTTGGCCTGTCCCGGATTGCCGGTGACGCCCACGATGGAGGTGATGTTCACGACGCGCCCGAATCGCCGGCGCATCATGCCGCGCATCGCCGCGCGGGTGAGCCGGAAGGTTCCCGTCAGGTTGACCTGCAGGACCTTGTCCCACTCCTCGTCCTTCATCCGCATCGAGATGTTGTCGCGCGTGATGCCGGCATTGTTGACGAGGATGTCGAGCTTGCCCATGGCGCCCTCGGCTTCCTTGGCCAGCCGGTCGATTTCGACCGGATCGTCCATCCGGGCGACCACGACGTGGGCGCGCTCGCCGAGCGCCTGCCTGAGCGCCTCGAGGGCATCGCCGCGCGTCCCCGACAGCGTGACGACCGAGCCCTGTGCGTGCAGCGCGCGGGCGATGGCGCCGCCAATGCCTCCCGAAGCGCCGGTCACCAGCGCGGCCTTGCCGGAAAGATCGAACATTGCGTCTCCTCAGCTTCCCTCCCCAGCGCAGCTGGGGAGGTGTCGTCTTGCGCCGACGGAGGGGTCATGAGCCTCAGTCCTGTTGCTCATGCCCCCTCCGCCCGCTGCGCGGGCACCTCCCCATCGTAAGACGATGGGGAGGAATGTGAACTACGCCGTCTTCAGGCCCTCACGCCGTCTTCAGAAACGCCTCGATATCGGCCGGCGTGTTGAGGGCAAGACCGGTCATCTCCTTGTCGATGCGCTTGACCAGGCCGGACAGCACCTTGCCCGAGCCGCACTCGACCAGCATCTCGACGCCTTGCGACTTCATATATTGCACGCTCTCGCGCCAGCGCACGAGACCCGTCACCTGCTCGACCAGGCGCTGCTTGATGTTGCCCGGCTCGGTGATCTCGCTGGCCAGCACGTTGGCGACCAAGGCGACACGGGGCGTTCCCAACGCGACCGTTTCCAGGGCGGCCTGCATGGCGTCGGCCGCGGGCTGCATCAGCGGACAATGGAAGGGAGCGCTGACCGGCAGCATCATGCCACGCTTGGCCCCCCTCGCCTTGGCCGTCTCGATGGTGCGCTCGACTGCCGCCTTGTGGCCGCTGACGACCACCTGACCGCCGCCATTGTCGTTGGCGACCGACACGATCTCGCCTTTGGCGGCTTCGGCGCAGGCCTCCTGGGCCGGCTCGAGCTCGATGCCGAGCAGGGCCGCCATGGCGCCGACGCCGACCGGGACAGCCTTCTGCATCGATTGGCCGCGCAGCTTCAGGAGCCGCGCCGCGTCGGCGAGCTGCAGCGATCCGGCCGCGGCGAGGGCCGAATATTCCCCGAGGGAGTGGCCGGCGACCTGCCTCGCCAGCCCGGACAATGGCTTGCCGCCGTCCTTCTCGAGGATCCGCACGACGGCCACGCTGACCGCCATCAAGGCAGGCTGGGCGTTCTCGGTCAGGACGAGGTCCGATTCGGGCCCCTCGCGCATGAGCTTGAAGAGGTTCTGCTTCAGCGCCTCGTCGACCTCCAGGAAGACGTCGCGGGCCGTGGCGAAGGCGCCGGCCAGGTCGACACCCATGCCGACGGCCTGGGATCCTTGTCCCGGAAACACAAATGCACGCGTCATCGACCGCTTCCCCCAATCTTCTTGGCCAAGGAGCCTTCTCGGCCCAAAGCGTCTTCCTGGCCAAAGCGGGCCCCTCATAGCGCACTCGCAAGAGGGCCGGAACGCCTTGATTTCGGAAGATTTGTCGGTATAACCGCCGCTCTTCGGGGCCTGAACCGGCCCCGAACTCCTTGCCGGTCCAAGCGCGTTGCCATCCTGGCACGCCAGGGGCCGGCTAGATCCGGGCGGTTGCCGGTCGGTCCAGGGCTCCAGCGAGCTCGTGGCGCGACGAACTCCGGGTCGCTAACAGCCATAAGGAGTCGAAATCGACATGGCATTGTACGAAAATGTCTTCATTGCGCGCCAGGACGTTCCGGTGACGCAAGTGGAGGCCCTCACCACCCAGTACGCCGAGCTGGTCACCAGCCTGGGCGGCACTGTCTCCAAGAAGGAATACTGGGGCCTGCGGTCACTGACCTACCGGATCAAGAAGAACCGCAAGGGTCACTACACGCTGCTCAACATCGATGGTCCGCCGGCTGCCGTGAAGGAGCTGGAGCGCACGATGTCGATCAACGAAGACATCATCCGCTACCTGACGGTGCGCGTGGACGAGCTCGAGGAGGGTCCCTCCGCGATCATGCTGCGCAGCGCCGAGAAGGCGGATCGGCCGATGGGCGATCGCGATCGCGGCGACCGCTGGGGCGATCGTCCGCCGCGCCGCGAACGCTCGCGCTTCGGCGATGAGGGCATGGCTCCCGCCGCCCCCGCAGGCGCAGGAGAAGAAGAATGAGCACTCAACGTCGCCCCTTCACGCGCCGCCGCAAGAGCTGCCCGTTCTCCGGCGCCAACGCGCCGAAGATCGACTACAAGGATGTCCGGCTGCTGCAGCGCTTCGTCTCCGAGCGCGGCAAGATCGTGCCGAGCCGTATCTCCGCGGTGTCCTCCAAGAAGCAGCGTGAGCTCGCCCAGGCGATCAAGCGCGCCCGCTTCCTGGCACTGCTGCCCTACATCATCGCCTAGCGGGAGGGACGGACCATGCCGATGAACGTCATCCTGCTCGAACGCGTGCCCAAGCTCGGCCAGATGGGCGACGTCGTGAAGGTGAAGCCGGGCTTCGCCCGCAATTACCTGCTGCCTCAGCGCAAAGCGCTGCGCGCCACCAAGGACAATGTCGCCTACTTCGAATCGCAGCGGAAGACGCTGGAGGCGCAGAACCTCGAACGCCGCAAGGACGCCGAGGCCGTCGCCGCCAAGATGGCCGATTTCAAGGTCACGCTGGTCCGCCAAGCTTCCGAGGCCTTGCAGCTCTACGGATCTGTGACCTCGCGCGATATCTCGGATGCGGCCGATGCCGCGGGCGTCAAGCTCCAGCGCAGCCAGGTCGAGCTCGACAAGCCGATCAAGGCGCTGGGAGCCCACAAGATCAAGGTGCACCTCCATCCCGAGGTCACGGTCGAGATCACGGCGCTGGTCGCCCGCTCGCAGGACGAGGCCGACTTCCTCGCCAAGGGCGGCACGCTGATCGCCGAGACCGAACGCGCCGCGCTCGAAGCCGCCGAGGCGGCCCAGCGCGCTGCCGCACAGGCCGCAGCCTTGTTCGAGGCCAAGCCTGCCGAAGCCGAGGCTGAAGCGCCGGCCGCGACCGAGGAAGAAGCAGCGGCCGACAAGAAGTAGGTCGTGCCGCCAGGCACGGCCCCATCGCTTAGACGCATGCCGTCACCCCGTGACGGCATGCGTTTTGTTTTGGGTCCTCATTGTCCTCCCTGCGCGAAGCGCGGGTGACGGTTGGCATGAGCATGACGCGTATTCGACCTACACGTGTGTCGCCCATGGCCCCTCCGCCCCCTGCGGGGGCACCTCCCCAACGCAAGCGTTAGGGAGGACAGCGCCGATCGTGGTCTTGCCAGATACGATAGCCCTCCATCGCCCGCCGAGACAGCCGTGATCTGGCGCCTCGGTGCCCTGGCGATCGCCGCCATCGTCGCGCTGCCGCTGATCGGCGTCGCCTCGAGCCTCCTCGTCTGGCAAGGCGAGCTTTGGCGCCACCTGGCGGACACGCAGCTGGCAGACATCGTCGGCAATACGGCGACCCTGCTGATCGGCGTTGGCATCGGAACGATTGTGCTCGGGACCGGCACGGCCTGGCTCGTCACGATGACGCGATTCCCCGGCAGCCGGCTGCTGCAGTGGGCCCTGGCGCTGCCCCTCGTCCTGCCGACCTACATCATCGGCTACGCCTATGCCGATCTGCTGGCTTTCGCCGGTCCGGTCCAGTCGGCGTTGCGTTCCGCCACGGGCTGGCGCCGCAACGACTACTGGTTTCCCGAGCTGGCGTCGGCGAGCGGCGTCGCCGTCCTGTTCAGCCTGGTGCTGTACCCCTACGTCTATCTCGCGGCCCGCGCGGCGTTCCTCGCCCAGTCGCAGTCGCTTCTGGAGGCGAGCCGCATCCTGGGGCACGGGCCGTGGCAGACCTTTCTGCGCGTCGGCCTGCCGCTCGCCCGTCCGGCCATCGCCGGCGGCACGACGCTCGCCCTGCTCGAGGCGCTCGCCGATTTCGGAACCGTCCAATATTACGGCGTCCACACCTTCACCACGGCGATCTATCGAACCTGGTATGGCCTCGGCAATCGCCAGGGGGCTGCGCAGATCGCCGCGGTGCTGGTCGTGATCGCGGCGGTGCTGATCATCCTCGAGCGGCGATCCCGCGGCCGCGCCCGCTTTCACATCGCCTCGAACGTGCGCCACCGCGGCGAGCCGGCCGTGTTGCGGCGGTGGCCGGCGACGGCCGCACTGCTTGCCTGCGCCCTGCCCGTCCTGCTGGGTTTCATCGTGCCGACCGTTCACCTGGCCTGGCTGGCCTCGGCTTCGGGCACGACACTGATCGATCCGCGCTTCCTGGCCGATGCGACCAACAGCCTGCTGCTCGCCGCCGGCGCTGCCGGGATCATCGTCGCCCTTGCCCTCTTCCTGAGCTACGCCGGCCGCCTGGTGCGCCGTCGTGCGTTCAACCAGGTGATCGAGTTCGCCTCGCTGGGCTACGCGATTCCGGGCGCGGTCATCGCGGTCGGCGTGTTGCTGCCTCTCGCCCTTGCCGATCACGGCATCGACTGGCTGGCCCGGGGATTGTTCGGCCTGCCTCTCGGCCTGGTGCTGAGCGGCACCGCCATCGCGCTCCTGCTCGCCTACACCGTGCGCTTTCTCGCCGTCGGCATGGCCAATGTCGCGCCCGCCCTGGCGGCGATCGATCCAGCGATGGACGCCAGCGCGCGGATTCTCGGGGCCACGCCGCGCGAGGTCCTGCGCTACGTGCACCTGCCGATGCTGCGCGCGCCCGCGCTGACCGCGGCGGCGGTGGCCTTCGTCGAGGTCATGAAGGAGCTGCCGGCGACCCTGCTGATCCGGCCCTTCAATCTCGATACGCTCGCGATCGGCGTCTATCGCTTCGCGTCGGACGAGCGACTCGCCCAGGCCGCCGTCGGCGCCATCGTGATCGTCGTCGTGTCGATGGCGCCCGTGATCGTGCTGTGTCGGGCGATCGACCGGTCGGGAGCTACTTCCAGCCCGCGCGGTCCATGAGCTTCAGCGCCTCGGCGTTGTTCTGCGCGAACACCCGGGCATTGAGCTGGTCCTGCTTGAAGCTGCCCAGCGACTTCAGCTCCGGCGACAGTTCGACGCCGGCGACGACCGGGAACTCCGAGTTGCCTTCGGCGAAGTAGCGCTGCGCCTGCGGCGACACGAGGTACTCGAGGAAGCGGACGGCCGCGGCCTTGTTGGGTGCATGCCTGGCCACCGCGCCGCCGCTGATGTTGACATGCGTGCCGCGGTTCGACTGGTTGGGAAATACGACGGCGCACTTGGCCGCGATCTCGCGATCCTCGGGTTTCTTCGAGCGCATCAGGTTCACGAAGTAGTACGTGTTGACCAGCGCGAGGTCGCCCTCGCCGGCGGCGACCGCCTTGATCTGGTCGGTGTCACCACCGCGCGGCGGGCGTGCCAGATTGGCGGCAACCCCCTTGGCCCAGGCCTCGACCTTCTCCGGGCCGTCGGCCGCCAGCAGCGAACCAACAAGCGACTGGTTGTAGATATGGCCGGACGGGCGGATCAGCAGCTTGCCCTTCCACTTGGCGTCGGCAAGATCTTCGTAATTCTGCGGCGCGTTGGCGGCCTGCACGCGTTCCTTGCTGTAGACGATCACGCGGGCGCGCACCGAGAAACCGAACCAGCTGTTGTCCGGATCGCGCAGGTGCGCCGGCACCGCCTTGGTGAGCACTTCAGAGGAAACCGGCTGCAGGACCCCGAGCTGGCGCGCCCGTTCGATGCGCCCGGCGTCGGTGGTGATGAGAACGTCGCACGGGCTCTTGTCGCCCTCCGCCCGAAGCCGCTCGAGCAACGGGTCGGGCTCGGCGTCGATCCGGTTGATCTTGACGCCGCT
>NZ_JBGAKA010000016.1:0-144290 GCF_044224635.1 Reyranella sp.
CGCGAACTACGAGCTCATCAACGACAATCTCCTCGATCTCACCCATCTCAGCTACGTGCATGCCAAGACGCTGGGCCGCGGCAGCATGTCGTGGGGCAACAGCCGGCCGAGCGCGACGCGTCTCGAGCGCGGCCTCAGGATCGCACGCTGGGTCGTCGACAATCCGGTGGCGCCCTATATCGGCGAGCCGCCCGGCACGCGCACCGACAGCTGGCAGTCCTACGACTACATGGTGCCCGGGGTTTTCCTGCTCACCAGCAAGTTCTATCGGCCGGGCACGGCGGCTGCCTGCAACAACAAGGCGCCGGACCCGTCGCACACGCCGTTCTGGACCTCGTTGACCAGCCAGGCGATCACGCCCGTCGCGGAAAAGCAGTCGATCTACTACTTCTCGAGCTGCCTCGAGCGGGCGCGCGCCAACGATCAGCAGGCCGATGCCCAGATCGACCTGTTCCGTCGCGCCTTCGACGAGGACAATGCCATGATCGAGGCGCAGCAGCGCGTCATCGATCTCACGCCGCAACCGCGCATGCTGGCGACGTCGGCCGACGGCCCGCTGACCCAGTTCAGGCAATTGATGGCCGACCTGATCGACAAGGAGCGAAGCCCCGCGGCCGACGCGCTGCGCCAGTCGGCGTGATTGATCTCATGTTCTTCTCCAGATTCGCTGGGGAGACCCCCAGCACGCCGGCGCGCACCACGATGCTGAGAAAATCGGGGCGGTGCCCGCCCCGATTTTCATAGGAGGTGTCGCCGTCTAAGGGCTTTTGGCCGCTCTGCGGCCAAAATGCCTAGGCGACGGAGGGGTCATGAGCAGCGGGACTGAGGCTCATGACCCCTCCGTCCGCGAAGACGCGGACACCTCCCCAAGCTACGCTTAGGGAGGAGAATGAGATGAGCGCCATAGTCATTCTCCTCCCCAGCGAAGCTGGGGAGGAGAAGCTTCTACAGCCGCAGGCGGAGGCTGCCGATCACCAGGGCGGTGCCCGCGAAGCCGGCACCCAGCCAGATGGCGGCACGGGAGGCGTCGGCGGCGGCGCCGCCGCCATTCGAAAAGTCGAACAGGCCGAACATCACGGCGACCAGGGCAGCGCCCATGGTCTGTCCGAGCGTGCGCGCGGTGGCGATGATGCCGCCGGCGCTGCCGCTTCTCTCGCGCGGCACGGCGCTCATCATCAGGCGGTTGTTGGGGGCGGAGAACATGCCGAAGCCCGCGCCGCACAGCACAAGGCGCCACATGATGTCGATGCTCGACGGATCTGGCGGCAGCAGCGCCGTCAGCACCAGGCCGGTGGTCATGCTGGTGAGGCCGATGGCGCCCAGCAGGCCCGGGTGATGGCGATCGGCGAGGCGGCCGGCGAGCGGCGCGATACCGGCCAGCGCCAGCGGCCAGGCGGTGAGAAGGATGCCGGTGTCGGTGGCGCTTCTTCCCAGCACGGTATGGAAGAAGAAAGGCAGGCTGACGAAGGCCAGGCCCTGGGCGGTGAAGGTGCAGGTCGCGGCCGAGATCGACAGCGAGAAGATCGGCCGCTTGAATACGTCGACCGGCATCATCGGGTCGGCAAGTCTTTTCTGGCGCCACACGAACAAGGTGCCGAGCAGCGCAGCCAGCACCAGCTCCGTCACGATGACGATGCGGGCATGACCATGACCCATGCCGTCGATGCCGAAGATCAGCAACCCGAACGTGGCGCCCGACAGCACGGCCGAGAGGATGTCGAACGGTCGATGCGTATGCGTGGTACGCGGCAGGTAGCGCTCGGACAGCAGGAAGGAAACGATACCCAGCGGCACGTAGACGGCAAACAGGGCGGGCCAGCTGCTGATCGACAGCAGCGCCGCCCCGATCGACGGGCCGGCCGCCAGCGAGGTCGCAACCACGGTCGTGTTGAAGCCCAGGCCGCGGCCCAGCATGGCGCGCGGATAGATCGCCCGCACCAGCGCCGGCTGGACCGACATGATGGCGGCACCACCGAGGCCCTGGATCGTGCGCCCCAGCAGCAGCCATGACAGCGAGGGTGCCAGCGCGCAGCCGATCGACGCCAGCGAGAACAGCACCAGCCCGAAGCGATAGACGTGGCGATACCCTATGATGTCGGCCAGCGCCGCCACCGGCAGCAGCGAGATGATGAGCGCGATCTGGGTCGCGTTGACGATCCAGATCGAGCTTTCGGCGGAGATGTCGAGGTCGTGGGCGATGTAGGGCAGCGCCAGGTTGGTCATCGAGTTGCTGAGCACCGACATCATCAGCCCGATGGTGATGGTGGCCACCGCGAACCGGCGCGGCCAGCCCTCGGGCATTCCGTCGGGCGTCGAGGGTGCTGCCTGGGGAGCCTCGGCCATGCCTATTGCGGCACCGTCATCACGTCTCCGCCGATCGTGGTGCGCTGCATGAAGCGCTTGTACTTCACCGTGTCGTAGTAGGTGGCGCGGTGCAGGACGGCGCGATTGTCCCACACGATCACGTCACCCTCGCGCCAGGGATGCGACAGCCGGAACTCCGGCTGGTCGGCGCGCTGCGAGAGCTCGTAGAGCAGGGCCTCGCCGGTCGCCCTGGGCCAGCCGACGATGAAGCCGGCATGCGCGCCGATATAGAGGGCGCGGCGGCCGTTGACCGGGTTGTCCTGGAACAGCCGCTGCTTGACCGGCGGCAGCTCGGCGATCGCCTTGGCACTCAGGATGCCCTTCTGCACGCGATTGCGCGAGTATTCGAGCGAGTGCTCGGCGATCAGCGGGTGGATGGTCGCCTGCAGCGCCGGCGGCAGCGCATTCCACGCCGCGCGCATCGACAGGAATTCCGTGTTGCCGCCTTCGGGCGGGCAGAGGCGCGCCGTCAGGACCGAGCACAGCGAGGGGACGCGCTTGAACGAGGAGTCGGAGTGCCAGAAGTAGTTGGCCTTCTGGTAGATCATGCGCATGTCGTCGGGCGGGATGGGCTCGCCGGTCAGGATGTCGAGGTTGGACTGGCGCTGGAACTTGGTGCCGGCGGCGGGGTTGGAGCTGCCGGTCGTCTCCAGCGGTCCGAAATTCTCGCTGAAGGCGATCTGCTTCTCGTCGTCCATCGGCTGGTCGCGGAACAGCAGGACGGAATGCTCCTCGAACGCCGCGCGGATCGGCCCGAACTCGCGCGCCGAGAGCGGCCGCGTGATGTCGATGCCGGTGATCTCGGCCCCGAACAACGGGTGCAGTTTGGTAACCTTGATGGGGCCGGTGTTGCGCATGGCGGGCCTCAGTCGACGATCGCCTGGTAGCTGAGCACGCGCAGCTCGCGGCGGATCGGATAGGTCGAGGACGGCATGAGCTGGGTCAGCAGGACCACCGCCATGTCCTCCTTGGGATCGCACCAGAAGGCGGTCGAGGCGGCACCGCCCCAGGCGTACTCGCCGGGCGTTCCCAGGATATGCGCCTTGGCCGGATCGATCATGACCGAGAAGCCGAGGCCAAAACCGACGCCGTAATAGGTCGACTCGGAGAAGCGCGGCATGCCCATGTCGGCCATGTCGCCCTTGAGATGGTTCATGGTCATCAGCTCGACGGTCTTGCGGCCGAGCAGGCGCACGCCGTCGATCTCGCCCTTGTTCAGCATCATCTTGCAGAAGCGCAGGTAGTCGGACGCCGTCGACACCAGTCCGCCGCCGCCCGAGTTGACGCGGCGTGGCGCCAGGTACTTGCTCTTGCCCGGATCGTCGATCAGCTCGAGCTTGCCGCCCCCATTGGCGCTCGAGGCGCCGGCCTGGTAGTTGGCGGCGAAGCGCTCGTGCTTGTCGGCCGGCACGTGAAAGTCGGTGTCGACCATGCCGAGCGGCGCCAGCACCTTCTCCTTGAGGTAGGTCTGGAACGGCTGGCCGGAGATGACCTCGACGAGGTAGCCCAGCACGTCGGTGGCGACGCTGTAGTTCCACGCCTTGCCGGGCTGGGCAATCAGCGGGAAGGTCCCGAGCCGTTCGACAAGGTCCTTCAGGCTGGTGTCGGCGGTCTGGAAGTCGACGCCGTTGGTCTTGGAGCGGTAGAGCGCATCGACCGGGTTGCTCTCCATGAAGCCGTAGGTCAGGCCCGAGGTGTGGGTCAGCAGGTCGCGGAAGGTGATCTCACGCTCGGCCGGCACCGAATCGATCTTGCCGCGGCTGCCGCCGGCATAGACTCTCGGATTGGCGAAGGCCGGGATGAACCTGGAGATCGGATCGTCGAGCTGAAAGTGGCCTTCCTCGTAGAGCATCATGATCGCCGTCGAGGTGAGCGGCTTGGTCATCGAGTAGAAGCGGAAGATCGTGTCGGGCCGCATCGGCCGGTTGCGCTCGATATCGGCCTTGCCGACCGTCTCGGCGAAGGCGAGCTCGCCGCGGCGCATCACGACTGTCACCATGCCGGCGAGCCGGCCGGTGTCGACCCAGCGATGCATCCATTTGCGCACGCGATCGAGCCGCGTTGCGGAAAGGCCGACCTGTTCCGGGGCGACGAGCGGCAGAGTGTCCATGGCGATCCTCCTCGGTGTGCCGCTAGACTAGCCCAGACGACACGGCCAGACACACCAGAAACGGGAGGGAGCAATGGCAAGATTGTGCGAAGGCAGAGTGGCCATCGTGACGGGCGGCGCGCGCGGTGTCGGCCGCGAGCACTGCCTGATGCTGGCGGAGCACGGTGCCAAGGTCGTGGTGAACGATCTGGGCGGCGATCGCGCCGGCAAGGGCAATGACGTCGGCCCCGCCCAGCAGGTGGTCAACGAGATCAAGGCCAAGGGCGGCGACGCCGTCGCCAACGGCGACGACGTCTCCGATTGGAACGGTGCCAAGCGCATGATCGACCAGGCGGTCTCGGCCTTCGGCAAGCTCGATGCCGTGGTGCTGAACGCCGGCATCCTGCGCGACCGCATGCTGGTCAACATGACCGAGGACGAATGGGACGCCGTCATCAAGGTCCATCTCAAGGGCACCTTCGCGCCGGCGCGCCATGCCGCGGCCTATTGGCGCGACCAGGCCAAGCTGAAGGGCGGCCCGGTCGATGCGCGCATCATCACCACGACGTCGGTGTCGGGCATCTACGGCAATATCGGCCAGACCAACTACGGCGCGGCCAAGGCCGGCATCGCCTCGTTCACCGTGATTGCGGCGCGCGAGCTGGGCCGTTACGGCGTCACCGTGAACTCGATCTCGCCCTCCGCCTTCACGCGCATGACCGAGGACCTGCGCACCTACACGGAAGAGGACAAGGAGACGCGCAGCCCGAAATGGATTGCGCCTGTCGCCACCTGGCTGGTGAGCGAGGAGAGCCGCGAGATCACGGGCCGCGTCTTCCAGGCCGGCAACGGTCAGTTCGCGGTGGCCGAGGGCTGGCACAAGGGCCCGGAAGCCAAGCCGATCCTCGACCCGCGCGCGGCGGGCAAGATCCTCACCGAGCTTGCCAGCAAGGCGCGCAAGAACGCCGGCATGAACGGCCTGGATCTGGATTAGTCCTGTCCTCCCCAGCTTCGCTGGGGAGGTGCCCCGTCATACGGGGCGGAGGGGTCATGAGCAGCAGGACTGGGGCTCATGACCCCTCCGTCCGCGATTACGCGGACTCCTCCCCAGCGAAGCTGGGGAGGAACAAGGGTCGCGCTCCTCTCATCCTCCTCCCCAACTTCGTTGGGGAGGTGTCAGCGTCTCACGCTGACGGAGGGGTCATAGGCCCCAGTCCTGCTGCTCATGACCCCTCCGTCGCCGAAGACGGCGACATCTCCCCAAGCTACGCTTGGGGAGGTAAATGAGAGAGCGTCTCCATCACCTTGGCCTGCGGCCACGTCCAACCCGACGCGCTCTCGTAGGCGCGCATGGCGCGCAGCACGAGCGCGTCGGCGCGCGCCGGACCGATGATCTGCAGGCCGACCGGCAGGCCCGAGGCGGTGAGGCCGGCCGGCATCGACGCCGCGGGCTGGCCGGTCAGGTTGAACGGCAGCGTGTAGGGCGCGCCCTTGGTCCAGCGCGGGAACGCTTCCGAATTATACAGCGTCTCGACCGCCGGCGCGGCGGTCGGGGTCACCGGCGCCAGCAGCAGATCGTACTTCTGGTGCCACAGCGCCATGTCGCGGGTGAGCTTGCTCTTGGCTTCGTAGGCCCTGGCATAGTCGGCAAGCGTGATCGCCATGCCCTTCTCGGCGGCGGCACGGAAGCCGGGATCGAGCTTGGCCTGAAGCTGCGTCGGGATCTGGCGCAGCCGCGTGGCGAAGCTGCCGATCCACAGCGGCTCGAAGGAGTGACGAAGCGGCTCGATCAGCGGGCCAACCTCCTCGACCACGGCGCCCATGTCCTCGAACCGCCGGGCGGCGGCGGCGACCAGCGCGCGCACCTCGGGATCGGCCTCGACATGACCGAGGTCGAGGCTGAGGCCGAGCTTCAGCCCGCGCACGCCTTCCTCCAAGCCGACCGTATAGTCGCGCGGATCGGCCGGCAGCGAACGCCAGTCGCGCAGGTCGGGACCGGCCAGAACAGTAAGGGCGAGAGCGGTGTCGCGAACGGTGCGCGACAGCACGCCCTGGGAAATCACGTCGGCGAAGGGGCCGTCAGCCGGGTATTGCGGGATGCGGCCGAAGGACGGCTTCAAGCCCACCAGCCCGGTATGGGCGGCGGGAATGCGGATCGACCCGCCGCCATCGTTGCCGTGATTGAACGGGTTGACGCCTGCCGCCGTGAGCGCCGAGGCGCCGCCCGACGAGCCGCCGGGCGTGTGCCCAAGGTTCCACGGGCTGCGTGTCGTGCCCTGCAGGGGCGAATCGGTGAGCGCCTTCCAGCCGAATTCCGGCGTCGCCGACTTGCCGAACACGACCATGCCGGCCTTCTGCAATCGATCGACCACCGGGGCGCTTTCCACCGCCGGCGTCTCGTCGGTGGCGTGCGAGCCGTTGCGGGTCGGCCAACCTTCGACCGGCGTCGTGTCCTTGATGGTTGTCGGGATGCCATCGAGCAGCGACAGGGGCGTGCCGCTCCGCCAACGGACCTCAGACGCCCGGGCGGCGGTGCGTGCGACCGTCTCGTCGGTCAGGACAAGGGCATTGAGATGGGGCTGCAGGGCATGGGCCCGCCCCAGGAATATTTCGAGAACGTCGACGGGCGACGTTTCACCCCGTGCGTAAAGTATTTGGAGTTCGACTGCGGAAAGCCAGGCAATATCTTGGGGAGTCATGCGTTTTTGTTGATTTCGGGGCAATGTGATCTACGTCACACTGAACCAGTTTCATTTCACAATTCTTGCGAGTCGAGAGCATATTTGGAGGAGAGTTCGATGGAGAGCATTACGGCGTTGGTCGCTTGTGCCGCTGCCTTCGCTCTCAGCTATTACATCGGCTACTATGTCGCTACCAACACGACCGTCGCGGCAATGATGGGCGGTGTCAGCGGGCTGGTCTTCGCAGTCATGTTCTTCATCATGACGGTCGCCATCGGCATGCTGGTGCCGGACACGTTCGATCCGCGCCAGCTCGGCATCCATTTCATCATCCTGCTGCCGCTGACGCCGATCGGTTCGGCCATCGTCGCCGTGTCCGCGCATCGCCATCTCGAGCGTCTCGAGGCGCGCCGCCTCCCGTTTTAGAAACGCTTTCCGATTTGACGGAGCCGTTTGCGGTTCCATCGGATCGGAATTGCGCCTTGTCGAAACGGCAGACTTCCCGCCGACCGATGGCCAAGGCTAAGGTGCCGGCAATCGGGAGGACGGGATGGTCGAGGTAAAGGTCGGAGCCGCGACGGTGCGGCGTGTTGAAGAATCGTACGAGCCGAACTTCGACGCCAAGATGTTCTTTCCGGACTGGAGACCGGAGGTGGTGCAGCAGCACCGCGACTGGCTGATGCCGGCCCACTACGAGGAAGCCTCGAACTCCCTGAAGCTCAGCGTGCACAGCTGGCTGCTGACGATCGGCGGCAAGCGCATCCTGATCGACACCTGTGTCGGCAATCACAAGTCGCGCCCGCATCGGCCCAAGTGGCACCTCATGGAGAGCAAGTATCTCGAGCGGCTCAAGGAAGCCGGCGTCGAGCCCGACCAGGTCGACATGGTGATGTGCACGCACCTGCATGTCGATCATGTCGGTTGGAACACCAGGCTCGAGAACGGCAAATGGGTGCCGACCTTCAAGAACGCCAAGTACGTCTTCAGCCGGACCGACTACGATCACTATCTCAGGGTCGACAGCGATCCGAAGACCGGACCGGCCAACGCCGGCTCGTTCCGCGATTCGGTGCTGCCGGTCGTCGAGGCCGGGCTGACCCAGATGGTCGACGGTGCGGCACGGCTCGACGAGAACATGGAGATCACGCCGGCACCCGGCCATACGCCCGGGACCATCGCCATCAAGTTCGAATCGCGCGGCGAGAAGGCACTGTTCTGCGGCGACATCCTGCACCACGCGCTGCAGGTCTATCATCCGGAATGGAACAGCTTCGCCTGCGGCGAGGCTGCCGGCGCGCGCAAGAGCCGGCGCGAGGCCTTGGAACATTGCGCCGGATCGGGCGCCCGGCTGATGCCCTGCCATTTCGGCGCGCCGTTCACCTGCCACATCGATCACAAGGGCGCCGGCTTCGTGCCGCGCTTCGACGGCGGGTTCTAGGCAGGTGACACGCGCGACGTTTTCGGCTTTCAAAGGTCCCCCTGGGGCGCTCGGGATGACAGAATTGCTGTCATCCCGAGCGCAGCGTGGGGACCTTTCAGTGCCGCATTGTTCACGGACGGCTCATCAATTGGCTCGAGAATTGTCAGAACCGGAGGAAAAATGATCTACGAACTGCGTGTCTACAAATGCGTGCCTGGCCGCCTGCCGGCGCTGCTCAACCGCTTCAACACGATCACGCTCAAAATCTGGGAGCGCCATGGCATCAAGCAGGCCGGCTTCTGGACGACGCTGGTGGGCGAGTCCAACCAGGAACTCTACTACCTGCTGGCCTGGGAATCGCTCGCCGATCGCGAGAGGAAGTGGAACGCCTTCGCCGCCGATCCCGAATGGCTGGCCAAGCGTGCCGAGACCGAGAAGGACGGCGCCATCGTGGCCAACGTCGCCAACCAGTTCCTGGCGCCGACCGCCTTCTCGTCGGTGAAGTAGCCGTCGTTAAGGCTTTTCCGGACCGCGGGCGTCTCGCCCGCTCATGAACATGTGAGCCGCCCGCGGTCCAGAAGAGCATGGCGATCACTCGACCTTGAGCCCGGCCTGCCTGGCGAGCGCCGCCCACTTCTCAAGGTCGGCCGCAACGTAGGCGGCGAATTCGGTGGGCGTGCCGAACTGCGGGTCGGCGCCGAGCTCGGAGAATTTCCGCGCCACGTCGGGCGAGCGGATCGTGGCGTCGACTGCGGCATGCAGGCGGCGCACCAGGCTTGGCGCGGCGCCGGCGGGCAGGAAGATGCCGTAGGAGATCGCCGCCTCGTAGCCGGGCAGGCCGGCCTCGGCGATGGTCGGGATGTCCGGCGCCGCCGCCGACCGCGTTGTCGAGGTCTGGCCGAGCGCGCGCATCTTGCCGGCCTTGACGTGCGGCAGCGCCGTCGACAGGCCGCCGAAATAGACATCGACCAGGCCCGCCATCAGGTCGGCCATCGCCGGCCCGCCGCCCTTGTAGGGGACGTGCACGATGTCGACCTTGCCCAGCGCCTTGAACAGCTCGAGCGCGAGATGCGTGGCGCCGCCGGCGCCGGCCGACGCACCGTTGAGCTTGCCCGGCTGGGCGCGCGCCAGGGCGAGCAGCTCGGCGACGTCCCTGGCAGGCAGATCGTTGCGCACGACCAGCAGCATGGGATTGATTCCGACCGGCGCCACCGCGGCAAAGTCGGTGCGCGCGTCGTAGGGCAGGTTGCGGTTGAGCGCGGCCGCGACCGTCGTCGAGCCGTTCGAGGCCAGCATGAACACGCTGCCGTCAGCCGGCGCCTTGGCGACCGAGGCGGCGGCGATCTCCCCGTTCGCGCCCGCGCGGTTCTCGACCACCACGGAGCGTTTCAGCCGCTCGCCGATGCCGGGCGCCACGACCCGCGCCAGCAGGTCGTTGGGGCCACCCGGCGGAAAGCCGACGACGAAGCGCAGCGGGCGGTCGGGAAAATCCACCTCTTGCGCGTGAATATTCGCGAAGGGGAGGGCGGCGAGGCCGGCCGCCAGGGCACGACGGGTGAGCAGGGACATGGCGGAACATGCTAGGCTCCGCGCGCTCAGGGAGGCAATTGAATGCAACGTAGAAAGTTCATGAGCGGCAGTGTTGCCGCCGTCGGTCTGTTGTCGGCTCCGCAGGTCCTGGCGCAGAAGGTCAGCGGGGATGTCCGGTTCTTCTGCGGCTTTCCGCCGGGCGGCAACGCCGATCTGCTGTGCCGCCTTCTGGCCGAGGCCGTCAAATCGGAGGTCGGCCAGAACGTGATCGTCGAGAGCAAGTCCGGCGCGTCGGGCTTCATCGCCAACGAAACCGTCGCCAATGCGACACCGGATGGGCGCACGATCGGGCTGGCGGCAATGGCGGCGATGTGCGTGGCGCCGGTGATGCCGGGCCAGAAGCTGCCGATCAACGTCGACGCCGACCTGACGCCAATCGCCAGCGCCGCCAACGTTCCCAACATCCTGGTGTTCGGCAAGCACGTGCCGTTCCGGACCGTGCCCGAGCTGATCGAGCAGGCGAAGAAGAATCCCGGCAAGATCACCTATGCGTCGGCCGGCAACGGCACGTCGCAGCACCTCGCAGGCGAGTTGTTCAAGAAGCTGGCCGGCGTCAATCTGCTGCACGTGCCCTATCGCGGCGGCGCGCCGGCCATCCAGGACATGGTTGCCGGCAATTGCGACGTGATGTTCGGCAACATGCCCGAGTTCCTGGGTCAAATCAGCGGCGGCGGGCTGATCCCGATCGCGTTCGGCGGGAAAAAGGCGTCTCCGATGTTCCCCAACCTGCCGCTGATATCGCAGTGGCTGCCAGGCTACGAGGTGGTGAACTGGTTCGCCGTGTTTGGGCCGCGCGGCCTGCCGGCCGATCTCACCGAGCTCTGGAACAAGGCGCTGCGCGCAGCCAGCGCCAAGCCCGATCTGCAGAAGCGCTACACCGAGAACGGCATGGAGGTGCTGATCGGTTCGCCGGCCGACCTCAAGGCGATGATCGTCGCCGACCGCAAGAAGTGGGCCGACGTCATCCAGTCCGCCGGCATGCGGGCGGACTGAGGAGATCCGAGGCTCCCGGACCGCCAGCCCAAGAAGAAGGGTCTCTCGCTCACGGCACTTGCTTCGCAAGTCCCTTTCTCGGGATGACAATATCGGTGTCATCCCGAGCTTGGCGAGGGACCTTTGATTTTACGCTCGCCGTCCGGAAGAGAATGAAGGTCGAGAACATGTTTGCTGCAACCCTGCACGGCTCCCTTCATTACGACGTCGTCGACCAGGTCGCGCCGTGGCGCAGTCCACGCGCGGCAATCCTGTTCCATCACGGGATCGGCGCCAGCGCCGATCTGTGGGCGGGATGGCTGCCGGCGCTCAGCGACGCGCATCGCCTGGTCACCTTCGACATGCGCGGGAGCGGGCGATCGCATATCCCGCCCGCCGACTTCGACTGGTCGCTCGATCTCCTGGTCGACGATCTGTTTGCCGTGGCCGACGCGGCGGGGTTGCAACAGTTTCATCTCGTTGGAGAATCGATCGGCGGCACGATCGCGCTGGCCGCCGCGATCGCGCGGCCCGAGCGCCTCCTCACCCTCACCGTCAGCAATGGCGCCCATCTCGGGGCGTCGATCCGCAGTGTCGAGGAGTGGCAGAGCCAGCTCGACACAGGAGGCGTAAAGGCCTGGTCCGATGCCTTCCTGCCCGGCCGCTTCCATGACGGCGCGCTGTCGCCCGAGCGGCTGGCGTGGTTCGCTGCACAGCAGGAGAGGTGGCCGCGCGAGTCGATCCTCAATGCGCTCAAGGTGCTGGTCGGCACCGATCTTTCAGCACGACTCGAGCGCATAGGCTGCCCGACGCTGCTGCTGCATCCGGACGGCAGCCCCTTCATTCCCGTTCCGGTCATGGCAGAGTTGCACCAGTTGCTGCCCGGGTCCGAGCTCAATGTGATCGGGCATGCCCGCCATGGTCTGCCTTTTTCGCATGCGGCGCAGTGCGCGGATCTGCTGCGGACTTTCCTCGACTCCCGCGGGGTCGGCTGATATCCGTGCGCGCCGACGTCCCGGGGAGGACGGCTACCTATCCAAGAGGGAACGATGAGACGCCGCGTATTGGCCGCTGCTGCTGCTTTGGCGATTGCCCTGTCTGGCACGCCCGCTTTCGCCCAGGAGAAGCTCACGGTCTGGTGGGTGAAGGGCTTCTACAAATCCGAGGATGACGCGCTCTACGCCGCCATCAAGAAGTACGAAGCCAAGACCGGCGTGAAGGTCGAGCTGTCGCAGTACGCCGTCCAGGACATGAACGCCAAGTCGGTAGCCGCGCTCGACGCCGGCACGCCGCCGGACATCGCCTACTCGGACACCTACGACGTGCAGACTGCCGGCAAGTGGGCGTTCGACGGCAAGCTCGAGGACATCTCCGACGTCATCGGGCCGATGAAGGACCGCTTCGCGCCGGTCACCATCGAGACCGCCTACCTGTGGAACGACAAGGCCAAGAAGAAAGCATACTACGGCTTCGCGCTGAAGCAGCAGACCCTGCACATCCAATACTGGAAGGACATGCTGGGCCAGGCCGGCTTCAAGGAGAACGACGTTCCCGGTACCTGGAAGGAGTACTGGTCCTTCTGGTGCGACAAGGTGCAGCCGGCCATCCGCAAGGCGACCGGCCAGCGCGTTTACGGCATCGGCAGCCCGATGGGCGTCGAGTCGACCGACTCGTTCCAGTCGTTCCTGAGCTGGGTCGACGCCTACAACGTCAAGCTGGTCGACGATTCGGGCAAGCTGCTGGTCGACGATCCGAAGGTGCGCGAAGGGCTGATCGCCGCGCTCAAGGACTACACCGACGTGTATGTGAAGGGCTGCACGCCGCCATCGTCGACGACGTGGAAGGATCCCGACAACAACGTCGCCTTCCACAACCGCACGATCGTGATGACGCACAACTACACGATCTCGATCGCCGCCAAGTGGCTCGACGACGCCAACAACCCGGCGCTGACCGACGAGCAGCGCGCCGCCGGCCGCAAGGCCTACGACGAGCTGATCGCCACCGCCGGCTTTCCCAAGAAGCCCGACGGCTCGCCGATGGTCTATCGCACCGCGGTCAAGGTCGGAGTCATCTTCGAAGGCTCGAAGAACAAGGCGCGGGCGCGCGAATTCCTGAAGTTCATGCTCGAGGAGGAGAACCTCCGCCCCTACGTCGAGGGCGCGCTGGGCCGCTGGTTCCCGGTGACCAGGGCGAGCCAGGAGAGCCCGTTCTGGCAGGCCGACAAGCATCGCAAGGCGGTGTACGACCAGTTCAAGGCCGGCACGCTGCCCTTCGAGTTCACCAAGAACTACAAGTTCACGATTCTCAACAACGAGAACGTGTGGGCCAAGGCGATGAACCGCGTCGTCAACGAGAAGGTGCCGGTCGACAAGGCGGTCGACGAGATGATCGCCCGCATCAAGCAGGTCGCCGGCTAGGGTCATTTGCCTCCCCAGCGGAGCTGGGGAGGTGTCCGCGTAATCGCGGACGGAGGGGTCATAAGCGTCCGTGGTGGTGCTCATGACCCCCCCGTCGCCGTAAGACGGCGACACCTCCCCAGCGGAGCTGGGGAGGAGCGTCTGAAAGGCGTTCATTCGATAGCCCCATGAGTCAGAACATCGAAGCCGCGTATCCGCTCAGTGCCGCGAGCGCAGCCGCACCCGTGCGCCGGGCGAAGCAGCAGTGGTTTGGCTTTGCCCTGTCGCCGAACCAGGTGTGGGGGCTGCTGTTCACCGCGCCCTATATCGCGATCTTCCTGGGCTTCGTCGTCTTTCCGGTGGGTTACGCGTTCTGGCTGGCGCGCAGCCCGCATCTCTATGTCGAGCTGGCGCAGGATCCGATCTTCCTGCGCACCGTGATCAACACGCTGGTCTTCCTGGTCGTGGCGATCAACATCAAGATGGTGCTTGCCCTGTTCCTGTCCGGCTTTTTCGCCCAGAAGCGCTGGTGGGTGAAGGTGCTGGCGGTGCTGTTCGTGCTGCCGTGGGCGGTGCCGTCGATCCCGACCATCCTGTCGATCCGCTTCATGCTCAACCCCGAATGGGGCGTGATCAACACCCTGATCTTCAAGCTGACGGCCGATGACGGCCCGAACTGGCTGAACGATCCGACGCTCGCGCTGTCGCTCTCGATGGCCGTGCACATCTGGAAGTCGCTGCCGTTCTGGACCCTGATCCTGCTCGCCGGCCGGCTCGCCATTCCCGGCGAGCTCTACGAAGCGGCCTCGGTCGACGGCGCCGGCGCCTGGCATCGCTTCCGCTTCATCACCTGGCCGTCGATCAGCACGCTCTATGTCACCTGCACGCTGCTCTCGATGATCTTCACGGTCGGCGACTTCAACAGCGTCTATCTGCTGACCGGCGGCGGTCCGGCCGATCTCACGCACGTGCTGGCCACGCTCGGCATCCGTTACCTGCGACTCGACCAGGTCGGGCTCGCCATGGCGTCGATCGTCTGTGCGCTGCCGCTGATCCTGCCGCTGGTGTTCTTCATGATGCGGCGGTTGTCGAAATGACGATGCGCAAATTCATGCGCGGCGTGAGCACGGAGGCGGCGCTGCTCCTGGTCGGCATTCCCGTCCTGCTGTGGACGGTGATCCCGATCTACCACATGCTTCTGTTTGCGATCTCGCCCAAGGACGCAGCGTTCTCCGGCCAACTCTGGCCGAGCCAGCCGACGATCCGCAACTTCGAGATCGTGTTCGGCCAGAAGCACCATTTTCTCTATAATTTCTGGCTGCAGATGGCGAATTCGCTGGTGATCTCGTGCGGCACCGCGCTGCTCACCCTGCTGATCGCCAGCGCCGCCGCCTTCGCCATCAGCCGCCTGCGCATGAAGGGCGGCCGCCTGGTGATGAACCTGGCGCTCTTGACCTATTTCATTCCGGCCGCCTTCCTTGCCGTGCCGATGTACAAGACCATGGGCATGTACGGCCTGCTCAACAACGACTGGGCGCTGGTGCTGGCCATGGTCACGGTGGCCTCGCCCTACGCCATCTGGATCCTGCGCCAGGCTTCCGACAAGCTGCCGGTCGAGCTCGACGAGGCCGCCCTGATCGACGGTGCCTCGCCGTTCCAGATGTTCCGCCTGATCTACATCCCGCTGATGGTGCCGTCGCTGATTGCCGTCGGCACGTATGCGCTGCTGCTGGCGTGGAACGAATATCTCTACGCCTTCCTCCTGCTGTCGCGCGAGACGGCGATCACGCTCCCGGTGGCGCTGGGCAACTTCCTGTCGGCCGACGATTCGCCGTGGGAGCTGTTGATGACGGCAGGCTTCATCTATGCCCTGCCGCCGGCGGCGATCTACTATGCCTTCCGCAAGTACATGTCGTCCGGCCTCACTGCCGGGGCGGTGAAGGGGTAGGCTCTTCTTCTCGTTCTCCTCCCAGCGAAGCTGGGGAGGACACGCGCGTCAGGCGCGGGCGGGCTGCAGGGGCGGCAGGGCGACGGCGTGCGCCGCCAGCCGCTTGCGGTCGGCCTCCGGTCGGATGAACAGCAGTCCGATCAGGCCGCCGGCCAGAAGCAGCAGCCCGAGGATGACGTAGCCGCGCTCGTAGCCCAGCATCGGCGTCACGGCGTTCTGCACCACCGCGCCCATCGCGAGCGGCGCGATGACGCCGGCCAGGGTGACGACCGAGGTGGTGATGGCGAGCATGGCGGCGCGCTGCGGTTGCGGCGTGAGCTCGCTCACGATCATCGGGATGACGACGTAGATCGTGCTGCCGACCGCCGCGCCGACCACCAGGGTGGCGAGCTTCAGCTCGGGCGTCGGCATGATGCCGACGAAGGGCAGGAGGCAACCGCCCAGGATCACGGTGAGGGAGGCGAAGACGCCGCGGCTGGCCCGGCTCGAGGCGCCGCTCCGCTTCAGCCGCTGCGAGAGGGCGCCACCGCCCAATACGACGAACATGCCGAAGATCCACGGCAGGATGGTGAGATTGCCGCCGACCTGCTGGCTGTAGCCCAGGCCCTGGACCATGTAGGAGGTGAACCAGGTGAGGCCGAGCGCCAGGCCCCAGTAGCTGGCGAACCCGGCGCAGCACATCGCCACGATGCTGGGGCAGGTCAGCAGGTAGCGGTAGGGCACGTGCTCGTGCCCGCCATGGTCGCTGACCGGCGGGTCGACCAGCGTGCCCTCGCGGCCGAGGAACAGCCACGCGACCGCCCACAGCAGGCCGACGATGCCGAGGGCGCCGAATGCCCAGTGCCAGGAATAGCGGACGATGATGTAGTTGAGCGCCGGCACCGCAATGATGACGCCCAGCGCCGAGCCCTGGGCAATGATGGCGGTCGGCATGCCGCGCAGCGAATCGGGAAACCATTTGTAGATCGCGTGCGTGGCGGTCGGGCCGGCGGGGCCCTCGCCGGCCCCCAGGACGATGCGGCAGGCGATCAGCACCTCGAGGCTCACCATGCCCACCATCGGGAACTGCGCAACCGACCAGATGATCGCCATGACGAGAAGGGTCCAGCGGGTCTGCACGCGGTTGGTGATGAAGCCCACCACGACCGCGGAGATCGCGAACAGGAAAAAGAACGATGATCCGATCAGGCCGAACTGCTCGGGCGACAGCTTCAGGTCGGCGATGATCGGCTGGGCCGCGAGCCCGACCACGACCTTGTCGGCGAAGTTGATCAGCATGAAGAAGAAGAGCAGGGCGGTCATGCCCCAGGCCCCCTCGAGGGGCCGATCCTGACTGGTCACTTAGGCGTTGCTCCCGATTTGCCGGCCATGAGACAGGAGCGCGTCAATTCGTGCAAGCACCGCACAAGATTAAGGGCGCCCGCGGGCGCCCTTTCTCTTCGTCGTCGAGCCTCGACTACTTCACGAACGGGCATTTGCCATCCTTGAGGGGGCGGTAGGCCTGGTCGCCGGGCACGGTCGAGATCAGCTTGTAGATGTCGTCCTTGCCCTTGGACTCCGAGGGCGACTTGACCTCGAACAGGTACATATCGCGCACCAGGCGTCCGTCCTCGCGCAGCTTGCCGTTCTTGGTCATGACGTCGTTGACCGGCAGCTCGCGCATCTTGGCCATCACCGGCTTGGCGTCGTCGGTACCTGCCGCCTGCACGGCCTTGAGATAATGCAGGGTCGAGCTGTAGACACCCGCCGTCAGCATGCTCGGCAGGCGGTCCTTCTTGGCGCGGTAGCGCTTGGTCCAGGCGCGCGTCTCGTCGTTGAGATCCCAGTAGAACGACTCCGTGAGCACCAGTCCCTGGGCGACAGGCAGGGTGAGCGACTGGACGTCGGTCGCGAACACCAGCAGGCCAGCCAGCTTTTGACCGCCCTTCGTGATGCCGAACTCACCTGCCTGCTTGATCGAATTGATGGTGTCCTGGCCGGCATTCGCGAGACCGATCACCTTGGCCTTGGAACTCTGGGCCTGCAGCAGGAACGAGGAGAAATCCTGGGTGCTCAGAGGATGCCTGACGCTGCCCAGGACCTTGCCGCCAGCGGCCTTGACCACGGCGGTGACATCGCGCTCCAGGGCATGCCCGAAGGCGTAGTCGGCCGTGAGGAAGTACCAGGAGTCGCCGCCTGCCTTCACCATCGCCGCGCCCGTGACATTGGCAAGAGCGTAGGTGTCGTAGACCCAGTGCGCGCCGGTCTCGGAGCAGGCAGGGCCGGTCAGGTCGGCCGAGGCGGCGCCGGTGTTGATGTCGATCAGCCCTTTTTCCTGAGAGATCTTGCGCACCGCCAGCGCCACCGAGGAGGTGCCCAGGCCGGTTATCATCTTGACGCCGTCAACGTCGTACCAGCGACGCGCGATCTGGGCGCCGACATCGGGCTTGGTCTGATGGTCGGCCGACAGGATCTCGACCGGGCGCCCCAGCACCTTGCCGCCGACATCCTCGATCGCCATCTGCATCGACTCGACCTCACCGGCGGTGAGATCGCCATAGACGCCGGAGAACCCCTCCATGACGCCGATCTTCAGCGGGGCCGGCGCCTGGGCCTGCGCCACGGCAATCAGGCCCACCGCCGTCAGGCCGACCGCGGCTGCCGCCGCGCCGCCGTAGCGAATGGATTTCACGAAACTCATCACAAACCCTCCCAAACCAACTCCCCGGTAAGGGCCCGAAATCTAACGAGCGGTCAAGCCGTGCGCCAGTGCCCGTGCTCCAATGCCCGTGCTCCAGTGCTGGACAGGGGCATCCGGCTTCGATTAATTCGCCGAGGGTCAGGGGAGGTGAATGGCACAAGAAGAAGCAATCCTCGAAGCACGAGGACTGACGAAGGAGTTCAAGGGCTTCGTCGCAGTCAAGAATGTCGATCTGCGGGTCAAGCGGCATACCATCCATGCCCTGATTGGCCCGAACGGTGCCGGCAAGACCACCTGCTTCAATCTGCTCACCCATTTCCTGGTCCCGACGGCGGGCCAGATCCGCTTCAACGGTCGCGACATCACCGGCAGCTCGCCGGCCAGGATCGCCCGCATGGGGCTCGCCCGGTCGTTCCAGATCTCGGCGGTGTTTCCGCATCTCAGCGTGCTGGAGAACGTTCGTGTCGCTCTGCAGCGCAAGCTGGGAAATTCCTTCCATTTCTGGCGCTCGGAGAAAGTGCTGAGCCGGCTCGACGGGCGCGCCCGCGAACTGGTCGAGGCGGTCGGTCTGACCAACTTTGCCCACTTGCCGGCTGTGGAACTGCCTTACGGCCGCAAGCGGGCACTCGAGATCGCCACCACGCTGGCGCTGGAGCCCGAAATGATGCTGCTCGACGAGCCGATGGCCGGTCTCGGCCAGGAGGACATCAAGCGTATCGCTGCGCTCATCCGCTCGGTCGCCAAGGATCGCACCGTGCTGATGGTCGAGCACAACATGTCCGTGGTCGCCGACCTGTCCGACACCATCACCGTGCTGGCGCGCGGCGAGGTCCTGGCCGAGGGGCCTTATGCCACGGTGTCGACCGATCCTGCCGTCGTCGAAGCGTATGTCGGAACCGGCCATGGCTGACACATTGCTCAAGGTCGATGCACTGCAGGCGTGGTACGGCGAATCGCATATCCTTCATGGAGTGGGCTTCGAAATCGCGCGTGGCGAGCTGGTGACCCTGCTCGGCCGCAATGGCGCGGGCAAGACGACGACGCTGAAGTCGGTCATGGGGATCGTCGAGAAGCGCACCGGCTCGGTAAGCTTCGACGGGCGCGAGACGGTGGGCCGTCCGTCCGACCAGATTGCCCGACTGGGCCTCGCCTACTGCCCCGAGGAACGCGGTATCTTCTCCAGCCTCAATGTCGAGGAGAACCTGCTGCTGCCGCCGGTCGTGCGGCCGGGCGGCATGAGCCTCGCCGAGATCTACCAGCTGTTCCCCAACCTGCTGGAGCGGCGGCGCAGCCAGGGCACCAAGCTGTCGGGCGGCGAGCAGCAGATGCTGGCGATCGGCCGCATCCTGCGCACCGGAGCGAGCCTGTTGCTGCTCGATGAGCCGACCGAAGGGCTGGCGCCGGTGATCGTGCAACGCATCGGCGAGATCATTCGCCAGCTCAAGGGCCGCGGCTTCACCATCCTGCTGGTCGAGCAGAATTTTCACTTCGCGGCCACCGTGGCCGACCGCCACTACGTGATGGAGGACGGCCGCGTGGTCGACATGATCGCCTCGGCCGATGTTCAGCAGAACATCGGCAAGCTGCAAGCCTATCTCGGAGTATAGGGATGGCACAGGTTGCCCTCGGCCTCGTCAACGGGGCCTTTTACGCCATGCTGAGCCTGGGGCTTGCCGTGATCTTCGGCATGCTGAACGTGATCAATTTCACGCACGGCGCGCAGTTCATGATGGGTGCTTTCGCTGCCTGGCTGCTGCTCGGCCTCCTGGGCGTGCCGTTCTGGGCGTCGCTGGTGCTGGCGCCCATCATCGTCGGCCTGTTCGGCGTCGTGCTCGAGAAGCTGCTGCTGAAGCGCATCTATCATCTCGATCATCTCTACGGCTTCCTGCTGACCTTCGGCATGGCGCTGATCATCGAGGGGCTGTTCCAGTGGAAATGGGGCTCCTCGGGCGCGCCCTATCCGGCGCCGATCACCGGCGGCACCGATCTCGGCTTCATGATCATGCCGAGCTATCGGCTGTTCGTGGTCGTAGCCGCGCTCGTGATCTGTCTCGCCACCTGGTACGGCATCGAGCGCACCAAGCTTGGCGCCTATCTTCGTGCCGCTACCGAGAACCCGACGCTGGTGCGGGCCTTCGGCATCAACGTGCCCCGCCTGATCACGCTCACCTACGGCCTGGGTGTCGCGCTCGCCGCCCTGGCCGGCGTGCTGGCGGCGCCGATCCAGCAGGTATCGGCGCTGATGGGCACCAACCTCGTGCTGGTCGTGTTCGCCGTGGTGGTGATCGGCGGCATGGGTTCGATCATGGGCTCGATCGTCACCGGCTTCGGGCTCGGCCTGATCGAGGGATTGACCAAGGTGTATTACCCGCCCGCTGCCAACACGGTGATCTTCGTCGTCATGGCGATCGTGCTGCTGGTCAAGCCGGCCGGCCTGTTCGGCCAAACCAAGTGATGGTGGGCCAAATGAACGGCCAGCGTACTGTCATCGCCCTCGTCGTCGCCGCCGGCGCCCTGGCGGCGCCGTGGGTCGCCTATCCGGTGTTCCTGATGACGGCGCTCTGCTTCGCGCTGTTCGCCTGCGCCTTCAACCTGCTGCTGGGCTATGTCGGCCTGATGAGCTTCGGCCATGCCATGTTCTTCGGCGCAGCCGGCTACTTCTATGGCCACGTCGTCAAGGCGTGGGATCTGCCGCCCGAGGTCGGGCTGCTGGCCGGCGTCGCCGGCGCGGCGGCGCTCGGGCTGGTGACCGGGGCGCTGGCGATCCGTCGCCAGGGCATCTACTTCGCCATGATCACGCTCGCCTTCGCCCAGATGATCTATTTCTTCTGCGTCCAGGCGCCGTTCACCGGCGGCGAGGACGGCCTGCAGGGCATCCCGCGCAAGGCGCTCCTGGGCGGGCTGATCCCGACCAGGAACGATCGCGTGCTGTACTACGTCGTGCTGGCCATCTTCCTGTTCGGCTACGGCGCAATCTATCGCTTCATCCATTCGCCGTTCGGCCAGATCCTGAAGGCGATTCGCGACAACGAGCAGCGCGCCGTGTCGCTGGGCTACGAGGCCGATCGCTACAAGCTCCTGGCCTTCGTGCTGTCGGCCGCCCTGGCGGGCCTTGCCGGATCCACCAAGGCGATGGTGCTGCAGTTCGCCACCCTGACCGACGTCAGCGCCGCCATGTCGGGTGAGGTCGTGCTGATGGCGTTGGTCGGCGGGCTCGGCACGATCATCGGCCCGGTGGTCGGCGCCTTCGTCATCATCACCATGCAGAACTACCTGGCCTCGGCGGGCGAGTTCGTGCTGGTGATCCAGGGCGTGATCTTCGTGGTCATCGTCATTGCCTTCCGCAAGGGCCTGGTCGGCGAGCTTGCCGAATGGTGGAGGCGACGTACGACGCCGCGCCCTGCTGCGGGCGATGACTGACGTCCCGAAGGCCTGCTGATCGACGGCCGGCAGCGACGCCCCGTTCGAGGTCCAATCGAGGCACCGACCTGTTATACCGACGCGGTCGGTGGGATGGACGAGGACGGCGATGGCGACGGCACGCAGGCGCTTTCTGGGACGGATGGTTCCCCTCGTGGGCTTCGCCGCTGCCCTGGCGATCACCTGGGCCTCGGGGGCGGCCGACATCTCGGAAGCGCATCGCGCGGGGCTTTCCCTGGTGGGGCTGGGCGTCCTGCTGGCGGTCGTTTTCGCGGCTGTGCATCATGCCGATGTCATCGCCCACCGCACCGGCGAGCCGTACGGCACCCTGGTCCTGACGGTTGCCGTGACGGTGATCGAGGTCGCGCTGATCCTGTCCATAATGCTGGCCGGCAAGGGCCAGCCCGGTCTCGCGCGCGAGACCGTCTATGCGGTCATCATGGTGGTATGCAACGGCGTGGTCGGGCTGTGCCTGATCGTTGGAGGGCTGCGCTACGGCGAGCAGGGATTCCGCCTGCCCGGCACCAACGCCTACCTGATCGTGCTGATGCCGCTCGCCACATTGACCCTGATCTTGCCGAGCTACACCACCAGCGCGCCCGGCGCCTACTACTCGAACGCCCAGCTCGGCTTCGTCAGCGCGACCACCCTCGCGCTCTACGCCGTGTTCCTCTACGTCCAGACGGTACGCCATCGCGACTATTTCCTGTCCGATCTTGGGGACGGAGACGAGGACCACGCCGTGGTGCCTGGAACGCGCCAGGTCTGGGAAAGCGTGGTCCTGCTCGTCATCGGCCTGGTCGCGGTGGTGCTGTTGGCCAAAGGCGTCGCGGGATCGATGGAGGCGATGATCCTGAAGGTGGGCGCCCCGACCGAAGCCATCGGATTGCTGGTCGCCCTTCTGGTGCTGCTGCCGGAAACCCTGGCGGCACTGCGCGCAGCGCGCCGCAACGAGCTGCAGAAGAGCCTCAATCTCGCCCTGGGATCTTCGCTGGCGACCATCGGCCTCACCATCCCGGCCGTCAGCCTCCTCGCCATCGTGCTGAAGCAGCCCCTGGAGCTCGGCATGGATCGGCACGACACGGCGCTGCTGGCTCTCACCTTCGGTGTCAGTCTGGTGACGTTCGTCGGCGGACGCACGAACATCCTGCCGGGCTTCGTTCATCTCGTGCTGTTCGCCGTCTTCGTCTTCATGTTATTCGTTCCGTAGAGGGGGAAAGCCGCCATGACCGATTCAGCTGCCGCGCTCGACGACACCATCCTTGCCGAGCTGCGCAAGATCGATACGCCGACCATCACCAACGTGGTGGCGACCTACCCGAAGAATCCGCTGTGCCTCGGCCTTTACAACCCATGGGCGGAGAACTGGTACACCGACACGTCGATCCGCTGCCTCTATCCCGAGATGGGGCCGATCGTCGGCTATGCCGTGACCTGCGTCTATGGCCTTCCGGATCCGAACTTCAGCGGCCGGCTGTCCTTCATGGACGTGATCGATGCGCTCGACGCGATGAAGAAGCCCACCATTCTGGTGATCCAGCAGAAATGGCCGCCCGAGCTGCACAACAAGGCCGGCCTCGCCGGCGAGATGATGGTGAGCTCGATGATGGCGGTCGGCTGCGTCGGTCTCCTGTCAAACGGTCCGTCGCGCGACGTCGACGCCATCCGCAAGCTGCGCTTTCAGCTTCTGCTCGGCGGCGTGACCGCAGGCCACGGCGAGATGGCCGTCCAGTCCGTCAACGTGCCAGTCTCGGTCGGCGGCATGGACGTTGCACCAGGCGATCTCATCCATATGGACGAGAACGGTGCCGTCAAGTTCCCGCCGGTCCATGCGCCAGCCATCGTCAAGAATGCGCGCGCCATGCTCGACGACGAGGCGGCGCGCCTTGTCCTGCTGCGCAAGGCCAAGACGGCGGCGGAGGTGCGTGCCGCTTCTTCCGGCGGCGCCTACACGCCGAAGAAGGCGTAGCGGATCGGCATGCCGGCCGAGCGGTTGCCGGCGAGCGTCGTTCCGTCGCGATTCGGGCTGGCAGCCAGGCTGTTCGCCGTCCTGCTGCTGCTGGGGGCGGCCGGCGTGCTGATCACCGGCGTGCTGGGCTACCTGCGGGCCCGCGATGCGTTGCAGGAAACCATCTTCAACCAGCTCACGGCGATACGCGAGACCAAGGCGCATCAGATCGAGACCTACTTCCACGGCATCCGCCGCGAGATGCGCGTGCTGGCGGGCACCAAGATGGCGGTCGACGCCATGCGGGACTTTCGCGAGGCCGTCGACCAGCTCGATCGCATGGCGGTGCCGAAGGAGGTGCAGGAACGGGTGGATGGCTGGTACGAACGGCACTACCTGCCGATGGTGCGGCGCCTGACCGGCAGCGAAGCGCCGGCGAGCGAGTTTCTCCCGGTCGGATCGGGGCCATACTTCCTGCAGGACTGGTACATCGTCGGCAACCCGTATCCGCCGCTGCGCCGGCGGCTGCTCGACAACGCCGGCGACGGCAGCGCCTACAGCCGGGCCCACGCCCTCTATCATCCGTTGATGCGTACGGCCGCCGCGACGCTCGGCTTCGCCGACTTCATGTTGGTCGACCCCAAGACGCACCGGGTCATCTATTCGGTCGACAAGGAGCCCGACTTCGGCCTGTCGCTTGTCGCCAAGCCTTATCGCGACTCGAACGTGGCGGCCGCGGCCTCGCGTTGCGCCGAATCGCCCAATGCGGCCGCGACCTGCCTGGAGGATTTCGCCGACTACCTGCCGTCGGATGGCCGACCGATGGCCTCCATGGCTGCGCCGATCATCGATCAGGGCGTGGTGACCGGCGTGCTGGTTATCCAGCTCTCGATCGACGAGATCGACAACATCGTCACCAGCGGAAAGCGCTGGCGCCATGAAGGCCTCGGCTCCACCGGGGAAGCCTATCTCGTCGGCCCGGGCTACTACGTGCGTTCCTCGCCCCGCCTGTTCTTCGAGAACCGCGACGCCTACTTCGCCAGCCTGGAGGAGGGCCAGTCGAAGGAGGACATCGCCGACATTCGCAAGTTCGGCACGCCGGTCCTGAATCAGCGCATCGACACCACGGCGACGCGCGCCGCCCTGGGCGGCATCGAGGGGACCGGCCAGATCGTGGGGTATCTCGGTCAAGAGACGCTCGCGTCCTGGGGACCTGTCCGGGTGTCGGGAGTCAACTGGGCGCTCGTCGCCAAGATCGACTCGTCTGAAGCCTTCGCCGCGGTGCGCGAGCTGGAGCGCGAACTGTTGCTTGTCGGTGCGCTGGCGCTGCTCGTCGTGGTCGCTACCGCCGCCTGGCTTGCGCGTTCGCTGCTTGGGCCGCTGCGGGAGCTCACGTCGGGCGTGCAACGCTTCGCCGCCGGCAACCACGATGCCCATGTCGCGGTGCGCACCCGTGACGAGATCGGCCAGCTTTGCCTGGCCTTCAATCGAATGGTCGACGAGCTGCGCGAGAAGAGCCAGGTCATCGCAGCCAAGAACCGTGAGAACGAAGAGCTGCTGCTGAACGTGCTGCCGGCGCCGATCGCCAACCGATTGCGCGATGGCGAGATGAGCATTGCCGACGGATTTGCCGAGGTGACCGTCGCTTTCGCGGACATCGTCGGCTTCACCGAGATGGCGGCAGGCATGCCGCCGGCCAACGTCGTCAAGCTGTTGAACGGGCTGTTCAGCCGCTTCGACGAGTCGGCCCGCGAGCTCGGCATCGAGAAGATCAAGACCGTCGGCGATGCCTACATGGCTGTATGCGGCCTGCCGGTTCCCGTGGCCGATCATGCAGCCCGCATGGTGCGGATGGCCATTCGCATGGTGCACATCACTCGCGAGCATGCGCTCGAGCACAGGGTCTCGATGAGGCTGCGCGTCGGCATCAACACCGGCCCTGTGGTCGCCGGCGTCATCGGCAAGAGCAAGTATATCTACGACCTGTGGGGCGATACCGTGAACCTGGCCAGCCGCATGGAGTCCGGTGGCATTCCCGACATGATCCAGGTGACGCGTCCCGTCTATGAAAGGCTGAAGGACGAGTTCGTGTTCGAGCCGCGCGGTCCGATCGAGGTGAAGGGCAAAGGCCATGTCGAGGCATGGCTGCTGAGGCTGTGAGCCGCCGGTCGCGCGCGCTCGCATGCCCGGCCGGCGCTATTTGATCATCTTGTCGTAGGCCAGGCCGAAGCCCAGCAGTGGGACGTCGATGTTGATCGTGCGCTTGTTGGTGTCCTGGATCGTGATCTTGAGCAATGTGCCGCCGCGCAAGGCGGCAAGAAGCGGATCCTTCAAGGGGACGCTGACGATGCACCCGGCGGCCGTGCAGGTCTGCACCGGCTGACGCTCGACGGCGCCGCTGTCGACCTTGAGCTGGACCGGCTCCGTGAGGCTGATGCCGAGCGGCAGCTGGATGGTAAGGACCGGGGATTTGGTGTCGGGCGCAATCCGCGCCGACACCAGAACGACCACCTGCTTGTCTTCGCGGTTGATCATCTGCTGGATCGCCCGGCAATCCAGGGTCTTGCCGTCGCCGGCACATTCGACGCGCCAGGCCGCGACACTGTCCTGGGCCGCCGCTCGCGGCGGCCCCTCGGTCATTGCCAGACACGCCAGCAGGCCGAGATGGGCCACTCGGTGGCGGGCGAAATTGCGCAGCACCATTTTCTCCCAGGTCTCCCAGATGTTGAATCCGTCAGCGGCAACAACCTCCGAGCGCGGGACCAACGCGATCCCGAGCGGTCGCCGCCCCGCCATGGCGACTGGCGACAGAATGCACGCGGGCCGGTGTCGCCATCAAGCCGACCGCGGCAGATTGTCGACCCTCGCCCCTTCGGCGACCAATTCCTTGTCGACCTTCTCAACGGCCGCGCGGCGCTGCTGTCGGTACCGGTATCGATGACAGGTCGGTGTAAGCCGGAGAGCAAACGCGATACTGATTGCTGCTCAGATCGGCCTGAGGGCCGATCGCAGGGTGTCGTTCGAGACCTGCATCAGGCCGTCGAAGGGCTGCCCGAGCTCGAGAATCAGGTAAACCGCCGCTGACGCTGACAGAACGCAGACACCGAGCACGATGGTCAACGTGGGGTTTGGTTTGGCCGACATGCTGAACGTCGTGAAAATGAAGGTCAGCCACAGCACCAGCACGATGATGAAGGGGTGCGATACCGAGTCGGGTGGTTGGGCGAACAGGGCAAGCCGGGTCTGGGCTATGTCGGTGGTGATTGCCAGCGCACGCGCCTGCAAGGAGGCCTGCACCGAATTCTTGGGCTGGAGCTGTCGCAACAGGTAGGTCGCCGACGCGTCGTGCGCGGTTCGCAGGCTGGTTGGACGGCCGGCTTTCACCGCCTGCTCTTGCCAGATGGAATCGATCAAAGGGCCGATCTCGGCGCGAAGCTGTGTGCGGACCGGCGCTGCCTCCGGCCCATAATCCCGCAGGATTTCGTCGAGCTCGGTGATGTCGGCTGCCAGTCGGCTGACATAGCTGCTGGTGTGCTCGAACGAGGTTCTGGTCGCGGCAAACAGCAGGGCCAGGACCACGGCAGTCAGGGTACCGACCAGGGCGGTCGCAAGGCGGATGACTTCCTTGGAATCGCCCGTCAGGTGCGGTTCCGGCAGCCTCGATCTCAGCATGGTTCCCGCGATCGTTCCGGCCAGGATGAGAGCGAAGGCAACGGTCGCCATGGCGATAGGGCTCAAGAAACACCTCGAGAGCGGGCGCGGGCGATTCTTGTAGCGGCCGGCCAACCGATCTTCAATTGACCCTCGTGGTCATGCAGCGAGCCCGGGGCTCAGTCCCTGTGCGCGTAGCGAAGACGTGCCGTGACGGCGGTTGCGCGACCGACCAGGGTGCCGGCACAGAGGGTCGCGAGCATGGCAGCAAAAAACCGCACGGGTGCGAGAGCGGGCGACTGAACGGCGCCGACCGCATCGAGGGAAACGGAGAGCACCAGGACGAGGGACACCCACAACAGCACCCGCTTGGTGGCGGGCCGCGCCTGGAAGCGGGGCCGATAGGCGTCGATCTGCACCTGCATCGTGAAGCCGCGGGCAGCACCGGCGGTCAGGCCAACCAACAGGGCGGCGCCGAATTGCCAGGACGGGTGGTTGGCCGCGAGCTGGATCAGCACCAGACCGAAGGCGACGGCACAGCCCAGGAAGGGCGGAACGAACAGTCGCCATACCGATACATACGGCCGGCGGACCTCGCGCAGCGCCAGATAGGCGCAGCCGATGGCGCCTATGGCCAGCAGGCCATGCAGAATATTCAGCTGGAAGATCATCTCCGAAGCCCTACCGCTGGCCACCGCCCCCGGTAGCCGCGCCCACATCCTCTGCATGCTGTTTTTTCAGCTTGCCTGCCAGTAGATTCTTGCCAAGCCATGGCCTTGGCCTACAACCCGACTTTGATTATATCCAGCGGCCGTTTCGCACACCTTACGAGAGGAAGAGATGGACGACGCCGGCGCATCGGCGAGCCGACCTGAAGAGGCGGCCCGCTCTCAGACCCACCCATTCCAGGCGGAGGTCGCCGAGCTTCTGAACCTCATGGTTCATTCGGTCTATTCCGAGACCGACATTTTCCTGCGCGAGCTGATCTCCAACGGGTCGGACGCCTGCGACAAGCTGCGCTACGAGTCGATCGCCCGACCGGAGCTCCTGGCTGGTGCCGACAGATTCGCCATTCGAATTCTGCCAGACAAGGCGACAGGCACGCTTTCGATCGCCGACACCGGCATCGGCATGGACCGCCAGGAGCTGATCGACAATCTCGGCACGGTTGCCCGCTCCGGGACGAAGGCCTTCCTGAAGGGCCTGTCGGAGGCCAAGGAAGGAGCCGGGCTGATCGGCCAGTTCGGCATCGGCTTCTACGCCGCCTTCATGGTTGCCGACCGCATCACGGTGACGAGCCGCCGCGCCGGCTCCGGCGAAGCCTGGGTCTGGACGTCCTCCGGCGGTGCCGGCTTCGACGTCGCTCCGGCGAGTGCCGAGCAGGCGGCGCGCGTGCCGCGCGGCACGGAAATCCTCCTTCACCTCAAGGAGGACGCCAAGCGGTATCTCGAGCCGTTCGAGCTCGAGCGGATCATCAGGAGCTATTCGGACCATATCCTGTTCCCGATCGAGCTGGTCGACGACAAGGGCGAGGCGCGACAGGTCAATGCCGCGAGCGCGCTGTGGCAGCGATCGAAGTCGGAGCTGAAGCAGGAGGACTACACGCAGGCCTATCGCTCGCTCGCCATGGCCTTCGATGAGCCGGCGCTCACGCTGCACTACAAGGTCGAAGGCCGGCAGTCCTATGCCGTCCTGCTGTTCATTCCCAGCACGCCGCCCTTCGATCTCGCCGACCCGATCCGCAAGGGCCGCGTTAAGCTCTACGTCCGCCGCGTGTTCATCACCGACGATGCCGACCTGCTGCCGGCGTGGCTTCGTTTCGTGCGTGGCGTCGTCGACAGCGAGGATCTGCCGCTCAACGTCTCGCGCGAGATGCTGCAGAACAATCCGCAAGTGACGCAGATCCGCAACGGACTGACCGGCCGGGTGCTGGGCGAGCTGGAGAGCACGGCGACGAAGGACGCCGAAGCCTACGCCAAGATCTGGGAAGCCTTTGGTCCTGTCCTGAAGGAAGGCCTTTACGAAGACCGCGAGCGGCGCGACCAGCTGCTCGCCCTGGCGCGCTTTTCCACCACGGCTGGCAGCGGCATGCGCAGCCTCGAAGCCTACGTCGCGGATCTCAAGCCCAATCAGACCGAGATCTACTACCTGGTGGGCGAAAGCGCCGAGCGGATCAGGTCCAATCCCAAGCTCGAGGCGGCGCGGGCGCGCGGCATCGAGGTCCTGCTTCTCACCGATCCGATCGACGCTTTCTGGACCGTGATGCCGCAGGAGCTCGGCGGCAAGAAGCTGAAGTCGCTGAGCCAGGGCGATGTGGATTTCGGGCTGATTCCCCTGCTCGACAAGCGCGAGGCCGATCAGCCGGAACGCGAGGCCGCCAAGCAGGACGATGAAGCCCTGATCGCGAGCGTGAAGGCGATGCTCGGCGACACGGTCTCCGACGTGCGCGCCTCTCAGCGTTTGACCGACAGCGCGGCGTGCCTGGTTGCGACCGCACAGGGACGCGATCGCGAGCTCGAACGCCTGCTCGCCCGCCAGAACCGCGGCGGCGTCACCAAGCCGATTCTCGAGCTGAACATGCGGCACGACCTGGTGTGCGCCCTGGCCGCCGCCCACGCCGACAAGCGCGAAGCGGAAGCGGCCGACATCGCTTTCCTGCTGCTCGACCAGGCGCACATCCTCGACGGCGAGATGCCGTCCGATCCGGCCGCCTTCGCCAAACGTCTGAACGCGCTGGTCGTGCGCGGCTTGCGCGCGGGGTAGCAATCGGCCTCCCCGGCGTTGCCGCCAGGAAGGGGACACATCTCCAATTCTCCCTGTCCTACGCAAGAGGGGGGGGCGACAATCGATGGGCTGCGTCGTCTCGGAAGGATTCCTCGCGACGCTCGGGACATCCCGAAGACAGCGCATGCGCTCGGCGAAACCGAGGGGAGGCGTCGCTTCGCACCCCGGCGATGGCTCGACCACGTGCACTGATCGGCCTATCCTTGCCCGGTTGCGAGCGACATGAGTTCCGGGAGGCCAGCATGACGATCACGGTCAAGCCACGACATCCTGCCCTTGGCGCGGAAGTCCGCGGCATCGATATGCACCAGCCCGTGGACGCCGAGACGCTGAAAGCGGTGAGCGACGCCTGGATGAAGCATCTGGTGCTGGTCTTTCCCGAGCAGCACATCACCGATCGCGAGCACGTCACCTTCACGCGCCATTTCGGCGACGTCGAGATCTTCCACCAGACGTCGCTCCATCTGCGGTCGGACAGGGTGGCGGAAATCTTCCTTGTCTCGAATGTCGACGAGGAGGGGCGCCTGATGCGTCCCTCGGAGCCGTCGCAGAAGCAGCTCTCCTCGTCGCAGCAGTGGCACACCGACAGCAGCTATCGGCCGCTTCCCAGCATGGGCTCGCTGCTGCATGGCATCGAGATCAGCCGCACCGGCGGGATCACCCAGTTCATCAACATGTACATGGTCTACGACGACCTGCCGGAAAGCCTGCGCCGCGACGTGGAAGGCCGCAGGGCGCGGCATGATTTCAGCATGCTGCACAGGGTTGTCGGCTCGCCGGCGCCGACGCCGGAGGAGCAGGCGGCGATGCCGCCGGTCTGGCATCCGATGGTGCGCCGCCACCCCGTCACGGGACGCAAGTCGCTCTATATCAGCTCGATCTACAACGACGCTGTCGAAGGGATGGACGAGGCCGCAGCATGCCGCTTGATCGCAGATCTCACCGCGTTCGCCGCCCAGCCGAAATACATGTACCGGCACGAATGGGAGCCGGACGACGTCCTGATGTGGGACAACCGCTGCACCGTCCATGCGGTCACGCCGCATGACCCCAACGAACGCCGCGTCATGCATCGCACCACCATCGTCGGTCGCGAGCCGGTCATGGCTGCCTGATGCTGTCATCCCGCGCGCAGCGAGGGCTTTCCCTTCATGAAGGCCACGGGTTCGCCAGAGCGTGACCTTATCGCCCGGCTGTTTGCGGCCGAGCGAAAGCTGCTCCCGCTCAGGCAACGCCGCCGGGGCTTCCGCCGAAGCCGTCGCTGCGGGCAAGGGCCGCGAAGGACAGGTCGTAGGCCTGCAGGATACCGACCAACACCGTCTGCGGATCGGCCGTGACGGCATGCAGCAGGGCCGCCGCGTCGGCACCGTCGTCGGCCGCAGTCCACGGCACATTGAAGCGCTGCTGCTCGTGGACGTAGCCGAGACTCACGGCGACCTTGCCCATCAAGGTCGTGATGTCCTGGAACTGCGTCGTGTTCTGGGCGCCGCTCATGATGTCGGTCAGGACCGAGCCCACGAACTTGCCCGATGACAGGGTGTCCCGGATCTGGCTTGTCCAGTAGGACAGCCCGCCAATGTCGACCGAACGGTTGAACAGGTTATTGTAGACGGTATCGAGGAAGCTGCCGATCTGGCTGTCGCTCGCGCCGAACGGGTTCAGGAGGAAGGGATAGAGGCTCTGCGCCTCGTCGCTGACGGCGAACGAGCTGGCGATGTTGCCGAACAGCGTGGCCGCGCCCTGGCTGGGCGCGCCGACGGCGAACTCATGGACCCAGAATCCGAAGCCGCCCTTGTCGGCGCCGCGGCCGAAGAAGGCGGTGTAGGTCGCGGCAACCTGCTCTTCGGCCGTGAGCCTTGCAAGGTCGAGGGTGGCATCCGCCGTCAAAGGCGTGACATAGATCAGGGCATGCTCGTCGCTGGAGCTGCCGACGCCGGCGGCGCGGTAGCTGAAGCTGTCGATGCCGAAGAAGCCCGCGTCGGGCGTGTAGTCGAAACCGCCGTCGGCGGCGAGGCTGAGCGTGCCATGGGCGGGGCCGGTCAGGAGACTCGCGGTCAACGGCACGGTGCTGCCGTCATTGAACAGCACGCCGCTCGCGGCGCCGATGTGCAGCGCCTGGCCCGGGAAATCGATGTAGGCGTCGTCGTGCGCTTCCGGCGGCAGCGACGGCAGCACGTCGTCGTTGCGGATGGTTCCCGTCGCGCTCGCGGTGCCGATGGCGACGCCGGGCGACGGATTCGAGAGGGTCACGGAAAAGGTCTCGTCTGCCTCCTTCACGACGTCGCCGGCGACGTCCACCAGGATGGTCTTGACCGTTTCGCCCGGCGCAAAGCTCACCGTGCCGCCAGCGAACGCGTTGCCGGCAAAATCCGAGGAAACCGCCGGGTCGCCGCCGGAGAAGGAGACCGCATAGTCGACGCTCTGGCCGGCCGAGGTATCGCCGGTCAACGTGACCAGGAACGTGAACGGCGTCGTGCCCGCATTGCCTTCGGGCCTGGAGGCCGAGAGGGCGGCGATCGATATCGACAGATCGTCGTTCTGGATGGTCGCGGATGCCGACGTCGTGCCCATCGCCAGGCCAGCCGACGCATTGGCCAGGATCACGTCGAAGCTCTCGTCGAATTCCGGCGCGGCATCGCCCGACACCAGAAGCGTCACCGTCTTGCTGGTCTCGCCGGCCGCGAACGTCACCGTGCCGAACGGCAGCGCCCCGCCGAAGTCGGCGGCATTGGCAGCGTGAGCGCCGGACCCCGCGACCGACCAGTCGACGGTCTGGGTGGCCGTGCCCGCTTGGTCCAGCGACACCGCGAAGGCGAAGGCAGTCGTGCCGCTGTTGCCCTCGGCCTTGGCGGCCGACTGCGCGGCGATCGAGACCGTCGACGTGTCGTCGTTCAGGATCGTGCCGCTCGCCGTCGCGGTGATGACGTCGACATTGCCCGAGGCGTTCGACAGCGTGACCTTGAAGCCTTCGTCGAACTCGACCGACGAGTCGCCCGACACCAGCACAGTGAGCACCTTGCTGGTCTCGCCGGCTGCAAACGTCACCGTGCCGGCTGGCGTCGTGCCGCCGAAATCGGTGGCATCGGCGGCGTGTGCGCCGCTGCCGGACACGGACCAGTCGACCGTCGTCGCCGAGGTGTTTGCCGTGTCGAGGCTGAGGACGAAGGTGAGGGGCGTCGATCCGCTGCCGCCCTCGGCGCGCACGGCCGCCAGCGGTGCGATGGTCAGCGCCGAGCCGTCGTCGTTCACGACAGTGCCGCTGGCCGAGGAGATACCCAGGGCGAGGCCGGCCGACGGGTTCGACAGCGCGAGCGAAAAGCCTTCGTCGAGCTCGGGCGCCAGATCGCCCGATACGGCGACGCTCACGACCTCGCTGGTCTCGCCCGGCGCGAACGTCACGACGCCGCTTGGCAAGCTGCCGCCGAAATCGGCGGCGTCGGCCGGATGCGTGCCGGAGCCGGTCACGGTCCAAACGACCGTCTGGCTCGCGACCGCGGGCTGGTTCAGGGTCAGCGTGAAGGTGAAGCCGGTCGTGCCGGCATTGCCCTCGGCTTGCGTCGCCGCCAGGGCGGCCACCGAGACCGCGGGCTTGTCGTCGTCCTGGATGATCCCGTGCGCGCTCGTCGTGCCAAGGAGAATGCCCGCCGACGGGCTAGCCAGCGTGACGGTAAACTCTTCGTCGAACTCGACCGTCGGGTCCCCCGTCACCGCGACGGTCACGGTCTTGCTGACCTCGCCGGCCGCGAAGGTGATCGCGCCTGACGGCAGCGTGCTGCCGAAGTCGGCAGCATTGGCGGCATGCGTTCCCGACCCCGTCACCGACCAGGCAATGGTCTGGTCGGCGAGGGCGGCCTGATCGAGCCTCACGGTGAAGGTGAACAGGGTCGTGCCGCTGTCGCCCTCCGGCTTCTCCGCCGAGAGGGCGGCGATCGATGCCACCGAGCCATCGTCGTTGCGAATCGTCCCGATGGCTGTCGCCGTGCCCATCACCAGGCCGGCCGATGCGTTCGACAGGCTGACAGCGAATCCTTCGTCGAGCTCGACGGCGGTGTCGCCCGATATCAGCACTGTCACGATCTTGCTGGTCTCGCCGGCGCCGAAGATCACCGAGCCGGACGGCAGTACGCCATCGAAATCCAGGGGCGAGGCAGGATGTGCGCCCGATCCGGACACGCTCCAGTCGACTGTCTCGGCGGTGACCGCGGCCTGGTCGAGCGACACCACGAAGGTGAAGGCGGTGGAGCCGCTGTTGCTTTCCGCCTTGTCGGCCGTCAGCACGGCGATCGACACGGCGGCCTTGTCGTCGTTCTGGATCGTTCCGGTCGCGGCCGAAACGCCGATCGCCAGGCCGGCCGAAGCGGTCGACAGGGTGACGTCGAATTCTTCGTCGAACTCCACGGCGCCGTCGCCTGCGACATCGATGGTCACGGTCGTGCTGATTTCGCCGGCGGCGAAGGTGACCATTCCCGACGGCAGGCCCCCGACGAAATCTGTCCCATCGGCGGCATGCGGACCCGTGCCCACCACAGACCAGAGGACAGACTGCTCGGTCGCGCCGGCCTGGTCGAGGCTCAGGGTGAACGTGAACGAGGTGGAGACGCTGCCGCCTTCGGGCTTGACCGCCGACAACGGCGCGATCGACACCACGGACCGGTCGTCGTTCACGATTGTCCCGCTGGCCGACGTCGTGCCGAGCGCGAGACCCGACGACGCGTTGGACAGGGTAACCACGAAGATCTCGTCGAACTCTACGGCGGAGTCGCCGGAAACCGTCACGGTCACGACCTTGCTGGTCTCACCGACCCCGAAGGTCAGCGATCCCCCGGGCAGGCTGCCGCCAAAGTCGGCGGCGTTGGCGCCATGCGGACCGGATCCGACGACCGCCCAGTCGAGTGTCTGGCTGGCGAGACCGGCCTGGTCGAGGCTGACCGTGAAGGTAAAGGATGCCGTGCCGCTGTCGCCTTCGGGCCGGTTTGCCGACACCGCGGCGATGGACGCCACCGGCTTGTCGTCGTTCTGGATGGTGCCCGCGGCCGAGGTCGTTCCGAGCACCAGCCCCGACGAGGCATTTGCCAGGGTGACCGAGAATCCCTCGTCGAGCTCGACGGCGCCGTCGGCCGCAACCTGCACCGTCACGGTCTTGCTGGTCTCGCCGGCGGCGAAGGTCACGCTTCCGGACGGCAGGGCGCCGGCGAAATCGGCGGCAGAAGCGGCGTGGGCACCGATCCCGGCCACCGACCAGTCGACGCTTTGAGCCGTCACGCTCGCCTGGCCCAGGGATACCGTAAAGGTGAAGGCGGTCGTGCCGCCGCCATCGCCCTCGGCTTTCGCGGCCGACGCGGCGGCGATCGACACGACCGCGACGTCGTCGTTCCGGATGACGCCGCTCGCCGTCTCCACGCCGAGGAAGAGCCCGTCGGCCGGGTTGGACAGAGTGACGGTGAAGGTCTCGTCGAACTCGACCAGTGTGTCGCCCGAGACGAACACCCTCACGATCACGACCTGCTGGTTGGGCCCAAAGGTCACCGTCCCTGACGGCAGGATGCCGCCGAAGTCGGTGGCATCTGCCGGATGATCGACCGATCCCGTCACCGCCCAGTCGATCGTCGGTCCGTCGATCTCGAGGAGGTGATTGAGCCGCACCGTGAAGGTGAAGAGCGCCTGGCCGTCGTTGCCCTCCTCCTTCACCGCCGACAGGTCGGCGATCGATACGATCAGGCCGTCGTCGTTGTTGATCGTACCCGTGATCGACGATGCAGGTGCGAGCAAGAGGCCACTCGACGGATGGGCAAGGGCGACGGTGAAGGCCTCGCCGAACTCGAGCGCGGTGTCGCCCGACACCTCGAGTGTCACCGTCTTGGAGGTTTCGCCCGGCGCGAAGGTGACGGCGCCGGACGGAAAGGCGCCGCCGAAATCGGTGGCATCGGCCGGATGGGTGCCTGTGCCGATCACCGTCCATTCGATCGATTGGCTGGTGACGCTCGCCTGGTCGAGCGTGATCCTGAAGGTATAGGGCGCCGTCCCGGCATCGCCTTCGAGCACGCCTTCGGTCAGCGCCGTGATCGACACGGCCGAGCGGTCATCGTTCTGGATCGTGCCGCTGGCCGACGACGTGCCCAGGATCAGACCGCTCGAGACGTTCGACAGCGCGATCGTGAAGTCCTCGTCGAACTCGACCGCAGGGTCGCCCGACACCGCTACCGTGACGGTCTTGCTGGTTTCGCCGGCGGCAAAGCTCACGCTGCCGGAAGGCAGGGCTCCGCCGAAATCCGCCGAGCTGGCCGAATGCGCGCCCGACCCCGTCACGGCCCAGTCGACTGTCTGGCCGGTGACGGCTGCCTGGTCGAGGCTCACCGTGAAAGTGAAGGACGTGGAGCCGCTGTTGCCCTCGGGCTTGATCGCCGACAGGGCAGCGATCGATACGATCGAGTGATCGTCGTTCTGGATCGTCCCGCCCGCCGCGGCCGTGCCGAGCGCAAGGCCCGAGGAGGCGCCCGACAAGGTGACGAGGAACTCCTCGTCGAACTCGACAACCGTGTCCGCCGCCGCCGATACCGTCACGGTCCTGCTGGTGTCGCCGGCGAGGAAGGTCACGCTGCCAGACGGCAGCGATCCGCCGAAATCCGCCGCATTGGCGGCGTGCGCACCGCTGCCCGCCGCCGCCCAGTTGACCGTCTGGGAGCCGACGCCGGCCTGATCGAGACTGACGGTGAAGGTGAAGGACGTGGTGCCGCTGTTACCTTCGGACTTGTTGGCCGAGAGCGGCGCGATCGAGACGGTGGAGACGTCATCGTTCTGGATCGTGCCGCTCGCCGAGGAATTGCCCAGGATCAGGCCGGATGATGCGTTCGACAGGGTGACGGCGAAGTCTTCGTTGAACTCGATCGCGGAATCGCCGGCGACGAACACGCTGATCGTCTTGCTCGTCTCACCCGCCGCAAAGCTCACGCTGCCGGAAGGCAGCGATCCGCCGAAATCCGCGGCATTGGCGGCATGCGCGCCGGAGCCCGCCACTGTCCAGTCGACCGTTTGATCGACCAGCATGGCTCGGTCGAGCGTTACGGTGAATGTGAAGGCTGTGTTGCCGGTATTGCCTTCGGCCTTCACCGCCGACTGGGCCGCGATCGAGGCGGTCGCACGATCGTCCGTCTGGATCGTTCCGCTCGCGGTCGCCGTGCCGAGCGCCAGCCCGGACGAGGCGCCCGACAGGGTGACAGTGAGCTCTTCGTCGAACTCGATGGTGGTATCGCCGGATACCAGCACCGTCACGACCTTGCTGGTTTCGCCCGCGGCAAACGTCACCGAGCCGATCGGCAGGGCGCCGCCAAAATCGGCGGCATCCGCTGCATGGGCGCCCGAGCCCGTCACTGCCCAATTGACCGTCTGGCTGACCACGCCAGCCCGGTCGAGGCTCACCGTGAAGGTGAAGGATGTGGTGCCGCTGTCGCCTTCGGCCTTGATGGCCGCCAGGGGCGCAATCGAAACCGTCGAAACGTCGTCGTTCTGGATCGTGCCGGAGGCCGTCGCCGTGCCGAGCACCAGGCCGGACGAGGGGCTCGACAGGGTGACCGTGAACTCCTCGTCGAACTCGACCGTGCTGTCGCCCGCCACGGCGATGGTCACCGTCTCTGTCGTGTCGCCGGCGACGAACGTCACCGTTCCGATTGGGAGCGAGCCGCCGAAATCGGCGCCAGAGGCGGCATGCCCACCCGGGCCCGTCACCGCCCAATTGACCGTCTGGCTGACCACGCCGGCCCGGTCGAGGCTCACCGTGAAGGTGAAGGGCGTGGTGCCGCTGTTGCCTTCCGGCTTGACGGCCGACGCGGGTGCGATCGAGACCGTCGAGACGTCGTCGTTCTGAATCGTGCCGGTTGCGGTTGCCGTGCCGAGCACCAGGCCGGACGAGGGGCTCGACAGGGTGACCGTGAACTCCTCGTCGAACTCGACCGTGCTGTCGCCCGCCACGGCGATGGTCACCGTCTCTGTCGTGTCGCCGGCGACGAACGTCACCGTTCCCATCGGCAGCAAGCTGCCGAAATCGGCGCCGGTCGCGGCATGTCCGCCCGAGCCAGTGATGACGGCCCAGTGGACCGTCTGATCCGCCTCGGCAGCCTGATTGAGGGTCACCGTGAACGTGAAGGACGTGAAGCCGGTGTTGCCTTCCGGCTTGACGGCCGACGCGGGGGCGATCGAGACCGTCACGGCGTCGTCGTTCTGGATCGTGCCTGTGGCGGTTGCCGTGCCGAGCACCAGGCCAGGCGTGGGGTTCGACAGGACGACGCTGAAGTCTTCGTTGAACTCCGCGGCGACGTCGCCTGCCACTTGAATGGTTATGGTCGCCGACGTGTCGTAGTACGAGAACGTCACGAGGCCCGACGGCAGCGTCCCGCCGAAAAAATCGGAGGCATCGGCCGGATGTCCGCCGGCGTCGACTACCGCCCATTCGACCGATTCGAAGTTCGCGATCGACTGATCGATGCTCACCGTGAAGGTGAAAGCCGTTGTGCCGCCGTCGCCCTCGGGATGAACGGCCGAGAGCGGGGTGATCGACACGATCGGTGTATCGTCGTTCTGGATCGTGCCGGTGGCCGACGGGGCCATGATGAAGAGACCCGGCGATGGCGCCGACAGGGTGACCGTGAACTCTTCGTCGAGCTCGAGACTGGTATCGCCCGACACCGAGATCGAGATGGTCTTGCTGGTTTCGGTCGGGGCGAAGTGCACGAAGCCGGAAGGCCAATTCCCACCGAAATCGGCCGCGTCCGCACCCGTGCCTACAACGTCCCAGTCGAGGCTCTGCTCCTGGGTAATGTCGCCCGACCGCGTGACGGTGAAGGTGAAGAGCGTGGTGCCGGACTGGCCCTCCGCTTTGATCGCATCCGTGGCCGTGATGACAACCGTGCTCACCGACCGGACGTAGATGTCGCTCGATCCGTTGTCGCCGCCATTCACCAGGTTCGTCGCGGCGCTGTAGAAGGCGAGCCGGTTGCCGTCAGCCGACAGGACGAACTCGCTTGATCCGTTGCCCCCGGACGTCTCGACGTTCGATGAATTCGTCGAGACACGCGCAATCTGCCCGGTGAACAGGTCCTTGACGAAAATGTCAGCGACACCGTTCGTGTCGCCGGCCACCAAATTCGATGCGACGCTCGCGAAGAATATTCGCGCTCCATCCGGCGAGAAGACGGCTCCCCACGAGGCGCCATTGGCCTGCGATCCCGTGGCGTCGGTGGAGATGCGCGTGATCGAGCCGTCCAGGCTCTTGATGAAGATATCGGCGACGCCGTTGGTATCGCCGGCGATCAGGTTGGTGGCTTCGCTGGTGAAGGCCACCCTGCCGTTGGGCGAAAACACGGGGCCGGACGAGTCGCCGTTCGCTTGAACGCCGCTCGCGTTCACCGAGACACGGACGATGGCGCCACCGGACAAGGTCTTGACGAAGACGTCGGCCACATCGTTGGTGTCGCCTGCCACCAGGTTGTCGGCGACACTGACGAACGCCACCCTGCTGGCGTCCGGCGAGAAGATGGGCTCGGAGGAATATCCGCCGCCTTCGCCATCGCCTGCGGCCTCGTCTCCCAGCACCGTCGTGTTGACCCGCTGGATCGCGCCTGTGGTCAGATCCTTGACGAAGATATCCTCGGTTCCGTTGGTGTCGTCGGCAACCAGGTTGTTGGCATTGCTTACGAAGACGATCTTCGTGCCGTTGGCCGAGAAGGACGGCGAATCCGAGAAACCGTTGGACTCATTGCCGAGGGCATCGGTCGACACCCGCGTGATGGTCCCGTTGCTCCAGACAAAAATGTCCGTCGTGAAATTGCCGTCGCCCACCACCAGATTGCTTGCCTGGCTGACGAAGGCGATTTTTCCACCCGCCGGGGAAAAGACGGGGGAGAAAGAGCTGTTGTTCGCTTCGTCTCCGAGAAAGCCCATCGTAATGCGTTGGACGAGGCCGGTCGTCAGGTCCTTGACGAAGATGTCGCTGGCGTCGTTGCCATCGCCGGACACGAGGTTGTCGGCACGGCTGGCGAAGGCGGCCAGGGTGCCGCCCGGCGAAAGGGCGGGATCGAAGGAATCATCGTTGCCCTCCACCGCCTGCGGATTGATCGAGGCGCGATAGACGACGCCTCCGCCGTCGAGGATCGTGCCGTAGGCGGTCGCCGTATTGATCGAAAGGTCGGGGCTGGGATTGAGCAGCGTGACGCTGAAGAACTCGGTCGGCTCGGCCGCCACACCGCCCTGGACGTTCACCGTGATGGTTGCCGAGGTCTGGTTGATGGCGAAGTTCAGGGTGCCCGAGGGAAAGACCCCTCCGACGAAATCCTCCGCCGTGGCGGCATTGGGTCCGCCTCCCGAGACCTGCCAGTCGACGGTCTGTGCCGCCGAGAAATCAATACCGCGCGTGACCGTGAAGGTGAAGGTCGACGTGCCAAAGAAACCTTCCGCCTTGAAGGCAATCGTCGGCGCAATCGCCACGACGGCTGGGCCGAGCAGCTGGGCATAGCCGCCGCCGTCGATTGCCAGGGCTTCGATCGCCCCGCTGGCCACTTCCAGGGTCCAGTTGCCGCCCAGCGCCGCGGCCCCGGTCCGATCCGCCGATGCAGCGACGTCGGCGCCGATGAGGTTCGCCAGCACGTCGACGAAGGCGCGGCCGATCTCGCCCTGTCCGACCTCGCAGCCGTAGAGGAGAAGGTCGCCGGTCTCCGACAGGGACCCGCCGATCTCCGCCAGGGCGGAGGCTTCAGCCGTCAGGCTCGCCGCATCGACCACCGAGCTGCCGAGGAGGAGGGCGCCTTCCCGGCCATGCGAGACGATCTGGATGGAGTCGAGGTTCGAATAACGTGCGACGATACGGCGGATCTGGCCGATGCCATCTTCGCCGGGCGACAGGATGTACCAGGTGCTGCCGGCGGGCAGCCCCGCCACGATCGATTGCGGGTCTTCCACCCGCCAATCGATGAAGATGACATTGGACGTCATAGTTGAAGAAGAACCCCCGGACCGCCCGACCATGACCCTGGCGTGGGTCGCTTGCAGCCGGGCCGTTCCCCACACGTTCGCACTGTCCGCCCGGACGGCGGTAGCCGCTGCAATGACCGAACGAACGTCCCCGTCTGACCAAGTCTGCGCCGGCAGTCAATCCACCGACAAAGTGGTGGATTTGTGATGATGCGATTTCGCCTGTCCCAGCCCCTAGAAGGCCGAGCCGGGCATTTCGCCGAAGCCATCGGCCCGCACCAGGCTCGCGATGGTGAGGTTGTAGGCCTGTACGACGCCGATCAGCACGGTCTGAGGATCGGCGGTGACGGCGTGCAGCAGGGCCCTGGCGTCGGCGGCATCATCCACCGCCGTCCACGGCGCGTGGAAGCGCTGCTGGTCGTGCACGTAGCTCAGGCTCACGGCGACCTTGCCGAGCACCGTCATGACGTCCTGTCCGGCCTCCGAATTGCGGGCGCCGCCCACGATGTCGTCGAGGATCGAGCCGACGAAGCGGCCGGAGGCGATGGCCTGGCGGACCTGCCCCGTCCAGTAGGCCAGGCCGCCGGCGTCCGCCGACCGGTTGAACAGGTTATTGTAGACGCTATCCAGGAAGCCGCCGATCTCGGCATCGCTCGCGCCCTGCGCGTGGTCGAGAAACGGATAAAGAGCCTTGGCCTCGCTGCTGGCCGCAAAGGCATCGGCAATGGCCGAGAACAGGCCGGCCTGGCCGAGGCGCGGCAAGCCGGCGTTGAACTCGCCGACCCAGAAGGCGAAGCCCTTGGCGTCGGCACCACGGCCGAAGAAGGTCGTGTAGGCGATCGCGACCTGCTGCTCCGCCGTCAGGGAGAAGAGATCGAGGGTGGCGCTTGGCGTCAGCCCGGCGATGTGGACGTCGACCGTTCGATACTCGCCGCCTGCGTCGCCGAAGGCGAGGTAACGGAAGCTGTCGGTGCCGGTGAACCCTTGGGCCGGGGTGTAGTCGAAGCTGCCATCGGCACCGACCGCCAGCGTGCCGTGCGCCGGCCCGTTCACCAGGCTCGCCGCCAGCTTCGATCCGCTGTCGTTGAACAGGACCCCATTGGCGGCGGTCATATGCATGGTCTGACCGGACAGGCCGGCATAGGCGTCGTCGTGCACCACCGTGGGCTGCGGCGGGCCGGCCGGGTCGTCATTGAGAATCGATCCGCTGGCCGATCCCGTAGCGATCGAGAGCCCGCCCGACGGGGCCGACAGGGTGAGCACGAACCCTTCGTCAGCTTCAAAGGACGTATCGCCCGCGACATTCACCAGGATCGTCTTCGATGTCTCGCCGATGCCGAACGTGAGCGTCCCGGCGGGAAGCACGCCGCCGGAGAAATCGGCTGCATCGGCCGGATGCTCTCCCGAGCCCGATGCGGCGTACGAAACGCTGTGCGGCACCGAGCTGTCGCCGGTCAGCGTCACCTCGAAGGTGAAGGCCGTTGCGCTGGAATCGCCTTCCGCCTTGCTCGCTGCCACGGCGCCAACCGAGACCGTCGCGTCGTCGTTGAGGATGGTTGCATTGGCGGTTGCTGCGCCCAGCACCAGCGCCGACGAGGCGTTGGACAAGACGACCTCGAATCCTTCGTCGAATTCGACCGCCGTGTCGCCGGCAACCAGGATGGTGACGGTCTTGCTGGTCTCGCCGGCGGCGAAGGACACGTTGCCGGTCGGCAGCGATCCGCCGAAGTCGGCGGCATCGGCGGCGTGCTCGCCAGACCCTGTGGCTGTCCAGTCGACCGACTGGCCGGTCGTTGCCGGCTGGTCGAGCGCCACGGTGAAAGTGAAGGCCATCGTCCCGGCATGACCCTCCGCCTTGGCGGCTGTCGCGGCGGCGATCGAAACCACCGACTTGTCGTCGTTCAGGATGGTGCCGCTCGCCAATGCGGTACCGACAGCAAGTCCGGCCGAGACATTGGACAAGGCGACGACGAAGCCTTCGTCGAATTCGACGATGGTGTCGCTGGTCACCAGCACGGTCACCGTCTTGCTGGTCTCGCCGGCAGCGAAGCTGACGCTGCCGGTGGGCAGGATTCCGCCGAAATCGACGGCATCGGCGCCATGGGCGCCGGCGCCGGCAATCGACCAATCGGCCGATTGGGCCGCCGTTGCGGCCTGATCGAGCGATACGGTGAAGGTGAAAGCCGTGGCGCCGGCATCGCCTTCGGCCTTGATCGCGCTGGCGGGGGCAATCGATACGACGGGCGTGTCGTCGTTCAGGATGGTCGCGACGGCGGTCGCGTTACCGAGCGTCAATCCGAGTGACGGGCTGGATAGCTCGACGGCAAGGTTTTCGTCGAACTCCGCCATCGTGTCGCCCCGGACCGAGACGCTGACGACGGCGCTGGTCTGGCCCGCCGTGAACGTCACGGTGCCGCCGGGCGAGGCATCGCCGAAGTCGGCGGAGTCGGCCGGATGGGCGCCGGCCCCCGACAGCGACCACGTAACCGTCTCGCCGCCGCTTGCCGGCTGACTCAGGGAAATCTTGAAGTCGAAAGCGGTGATACCGCTGTCGCCTTCCGCAAGAGCGGCCGCTACCGGCGCGATCGAGACCGTCGCGGAATCGTCGTTCTGGATCACACCGGTCGCGGCGGCGACGCCCAGCGCCAGGCCCGACGACGGGTTGGAGAGGGCGACCTTGAAGCCTTCGTCGAACTCGACGGCGATATCTCCCCTGACAGCGATCGACAGGATCTGGCTGGTCTCGCCGACGGCGAAGCTCACCGAGCCCGAGGGCAGGAGGCCGCCGAAGTCTGCCCCGTCTGCCGCATGTGCTCCCGAGCCCGATACCGCCCAGTCGATCGTCTGGGGCACGACGCCCGGCCGGTCGAGCGTCACCGCGAAAGTATAGAGAGTGGTGCCGTCATCGCCCTCGGGTCTGCTTGCCGACACGGCGGCAATCGACGCGATCGAGGTGTCGTCGTTCAGGATGATGCCGAAGGCCGATGCCGTCCCGAGCGCGAGGCCGGCCGACGGGTTGGACAGAGTCAGGACGGCGCCTTCGTCGAACTCCACCGTGGTGTCGCCCGAGACCGTGACCGTAACGGTCCGGACGGTCTCGCCGGCGGCGAAGGTCACGATTCCGGACGGCAGGGCGCCGTTGAAGTCGGCAGCGTCGGCCGGGTGATCGCCAAAGCCGGCGACGGCCCAGGCGACTGTCTGGGACGTGACGGAGGCCTGGTCGAGAACGATCGGAATCTCGTAGGAGATGGCGCCGCTGTCGCCCTCGGGCCGAGACGCGATCGCCTCGGCGATCGACACGATCGAGGTGTCGTCGTTCACGATCGTGCCGGAAGCCGACGCCGTTCCCGGCGTGAGGCCGGGCGACATGTTCGAAAGAGCGACGGAAAAGCCTTCGTCGAATTCCACGATCGTGTCGCTCGACACCAGCACCGTCACCATCTTGCTGGTTTCGCCGGCAGCGAAGGTCAGCGCACCGGCGGGCAGCGCGCCGCCGAAATCGGCCGCACCGGCGGCATGCGGACCGGAACCGGCGACGCTCCAGTCGAGGCTCTGGTCCGTCACGCCAGCCTGATCGAGGCTCACGGCGAACGTGAAGGCCGTCGTGCCGCTGTTACCTTCGGTCTTGCTGGCCGACAGGGCGGCGATCGAGACGATCGATTTGTCGTCGTTCCGGATGACACCAGTCGCCGTTGCGGTGCCGACAATCAGGCCGGCCGACTGGTTCGACAGGCTGACCATGAAGCCTTCGTCGAACTCGATCGCGCTATCGCCAGCAGCCGATATCTCCAAAGTCTTGACCGTGTCGCCGGCTGCGAAGGTGACCGTCCCGGAAGGCAACGATCCGCCGAAGTCGGCAGCATCGACAGGATGCGAGCCATTCCCTGTCACTGCCCAGTCGATGGTCTGGTCGGTTGCCGCCGCCTGATCGAGCGAGATCGTGAAGCTGTAGACGGTCGTGCCGCTGTTGCCCTCTTGCTTGTCGGTGGACTGGGCGAGGATTGCTACGGTTGAACGGTCGTCGTTGCGGATCGTGCCTGAGGCGGTCGCGGTATCGATCAGGGCTCCCGCCGAGGCATTCGACAGGGTGACGACGAAACTCTCGTCGAGCTCCGCGGCGGTATCGCCGTTCACCGCGATCGTGATCGTCTGCGTCGTCTCGTGCGCGCCGAACGTGACGATTCCCGAGGGCAACACGCCGCCGGAGAAATCGGCTGCCGAGGCGGCATGGGCGCCCGAGCCCGTAACCGCATACGAAACGCTGTGCGCTACGCCGGTATCTCCCGAGCGTGTCACCGTGAAGGTGAAGTTCGCGAGTCCGCTGTCGCCTTCGACCTGGTCGGCGCTGACAGCAGCGATGGCGAGGCGTGCATCGTCGTTCCGGATCGTCCCCGTTGCCTTGTCGGTTCCCAACACGGCGCCGCTGGATGCGTTCGACAGCGTGACGAGGAAGTTTTCGTCGGCTTCCACGACGTTGTCGCCTTGCACCTTCACCGTGATCGTTTGCACCGTCTGGCCGACGTCGAATGAGACGGTGCCGGACGGCAGCGTAGCGTTCTCGAAATCGCTGCTCGTAGCCGCATTCGCGCCGCTGCCGGTGACGGCGTAGGAGACGGTTCGAGCGACCGAGGTGTCGCCGGTCAAGCTCACCGTGAAGGTGAACGGCGTGAGGCCGCTGTGGCCTTCCGCCTGGTCGGCAGCGGTCGCCGCGATGGAGATCTGCGCGACCACGGGAACGCCCTGGCGGATGCTGAAAGTGAACAGCCCCGGCGTGGAGACGTTGCTGGCTGTCGGTAGCGCCAGCATCCCCGCCTGGTTGCCGCTTTGCGGCAGCTGATCGTAGTTTTCGCCGTCGCCCGAGGAATATCCGCCGACGGCCACCTGGCCGAACAGCCCGCCGTCTCCACCCGACGCGTCGCCGGTGGTCCAATTGATGGTTTCGTAGCGGAACTGGATGTCGAAATCGCCGGTCGTGCCGACCGAGATCAGGCGCAGCTGGAAAGCATTCAGCTTGTCGAGGTGCTCGTCGTAATACCCGACGTCGTCCCAGGTGGCGGTGAAAATGTGGCTCGCGACATCGAGATCGTACCACACCAGGTTCGAGCCGGTGGACGTGCCGCCGGGCGAGGCCACCGTGGTGCCGCTGCGCGTGTCGGTGTCTGCCCAGAAGGGAGCAATGATCGGAACGTTGGTCGAGGCCGTGATGGCGGTCGGAGTATACTCCTCGAGCGGCGTACCGAACGTCACGCTGCCATTGTAGTTGAGATAGAGGCCGGCATAGGTGGTGCCGAAAAAATTGAGGCCGCCGGGCATCACGGCGGTCAGGTCTATGAACAGCGAGGGCGAGTCGTCCTCTCGCGGCAATGCGCCTTCGCCGAAACCCGAAGCGCCACCGAGGCCGTTGATCAAGGAAGTTGCCATGTCAACCTCCAGACCGGGGCGCAGCCGGTCGAAAATCTGCCGTTCCGACTCCCGTTGCGTACGAACAAGGCAATGGACATCGAATTCACCTTCCCGTCGACAGCATAAGGTGCCGCCACCCTAGCGCTCCACCGACTTTCGCTTCACACCTTCCCTGTCAAATTGGAAACCGTTTTTACGGCGCCGTCAACGTGCCGACCGACTCGCCGACACGCTCGCAACAAGCGCTGGCGGCGTAGAATGCGCCCAAAAATTGAACTTACTTTGCGTCGTTCTCACATGCCGTGATTTTGACTCCGATCTGCGCAAGCGGTGAAATTACGGGGAATTTGCACAGGTCCACATGATCGCCGTTTGACGAAGCGGCAGTGAAATTAGTATTAGGCGTGTCGCGTGCTGGTTTATTGACCATTGCAGATAACCCGCTCAACCCAATCAACCATCAAAAACGAGAAAGTCGTCACATGCCGCGTCGAGCATCATTGAAGTCGATCGAAGCGAAGATTCGCGAGCTGCAGGCCAAGGCCGAAGCTCTCAAGGTGACCGAGAAGCCCGGCATCAAGCAGCTCAAGGCCGTGCTGAAAAAGTACAAGCTCACCGCTGCCGACGTCGGCGAGGCCATGGACGGCCGCAGCAGGGGCGGCGGCCGGGGAAGCGCCCTGAAGGGCAAGAAGGTGAAGCCCAAGTATCGCAACCCTGCCAACCGCGCCGAAACCTGGACCGGACGCGGCCTGAAGCCACGGTGGATGGTTGCAGCCTTGAAGGGCGGCAAGAAGCTGGAAGACTTCGCCATCTAGCCGGATGACGGCAAACGGCACGCAATGCCCAGCGTCCTGGTGTGAGTCGAGGCCCGGACGTTTCGGCGAATTCGAGAAGTAGTCGGGATGTGTGATGCGTGAGGGTGGCGGCCTGGGACGCTGCCGTCACCTTTCTGCGTTGTTTCCTCGCTCGCTCGCTCGTGGCACAGTCGCTGCGAGGAGTGGTCCCGTCGATGAAAGTCCTGTATCCGCTTTTGATCCTGATTGCCGGCGCGGCGAGCATGCCCGTGTTCGCCCAGGGGTCCGGCGGCATCTCGTCATCGGCGATTTCCCGCTGCGCCGGCAAGATCGGCTTCGACACGCGCCAGGCCGATCCGGCCTTCGGCTTCGTAGCGCTCGACGGCATGCCGTGGGTGACCATCGAGCGGACCGACGAGAAGGTCGGCGGCCAGCAGATCGTCACCACGGTGACCGGCACCGGCATGCGACAAAGGCGCGACGGTTCCTCGGTGCCGTTCCGCTTCACCTGCATGATCAACGAGAACGGCGAGGCGGTGGTCTTCCACATGAGCCACCTGCTGCCGCGCCTGGGCGATCAGCTGCCGCCCGCGGTCTCGGTTTGGGGGTCTGCCACCTATGCCGAGAAGGTGGCGCCGCCCCGCGGCGTCGAGCTGCAGGTGCAGTTGCTCGACCTGTCGAAAGGGGCGCCGGGCGAGATCGTCGCCGAGCAGGTCGTGCGCACCGGCTGGTCGGTGCCAATTCCCTTCACCCTGCGCCTGCCGAAGGACAGTGCCACGCCGGGACGCAAGTTCACGCTCACCGCCCGCTTGGTGCTCGGCCGCCAGGTGCTGTTCAGGCTCGCCGAGCCCCATGCGGTCACGGCTGCCGACCTCGGCAAATCCATCGATCTCACCCTGCGCAAGGTCGAGGGCAGCGGCCCACAGTAGAGCGGTTGTCCGGTCAGCGAATTTCCTGGGCCCGCTTGCCGGTGCGAATCGCTTCTTGTCCGGTCTCCCGGACATCAATGCAGCTTGCCGGCAAAGGTGGTGCTTTGGCGATTCAGGCGCATTTGTTGCGGATGAAGCTGCCGATCTCGATGCAACCGTCGCGCCCCTCCGACAGGATCGGCGCAAACAGCGGGAAGACGTGCAGCATGTTCGGCCAGATCGCCAGCCGCACCTCGACACCTGCGGTGTGCAGCTTCTCGGCGATTCGAGTCGCGTCATCGAGCAGCGTCTCCGCCGTGCCGACCTGGACCAGGAGCGGCGGCAGGCCCTTGAGATCGGCGTGCAATGGTGCGGCGAGCGGCGTCGTCGCCGCGGCGCTGCCGAGGTACTGCGCGGCGAACCATTTCAGGCTGTCCTTCTGCACCATCGGATCCTGGGCCGAGCGCGCCACCATGCTGTTGCCCAGGCCCTCGAGATCGACCCACGGCGAGATCGCGACGGCGCAGGCCGGCAGGCCGAGCTTCTGGTCGCGCAGGTTGACCAGGGTGGCGATCGTGAGCCCACCGCCCGCCGAATCGCCGGCGATCGCCAGCCGGTTGGGCGCGAAGCCCTGCTGCAGAAGCCAGCGCCATGCCTTGGCGGCATCCTCGATCGCGGCCGGGAAGGGATGCTCGGGCGCCAGCCGATAATCGATCAGCAGCACCCGCGCGCCGCAGGAAGCGGCGATGTCGTAGGCGAGGCGGCGATGCGTCGCCGGCGAGCCGATGACATATCCGCCGCCATGCAGGTAAAGGATCGCGCGCTGCGGATCGTGGCCGGGGGCTGTCACCCATTCCGCCGGCACGCCGCCGGCATCGACCTTCTCGCATTTGGCATCCGGCGCGCCGCCGAGAAACTCGGCCATCTTCTCGAATCGCGCACGCGCCTCGGCGACGACCGGCACGGCCGGCGCGGGCCGCGAGCGCAGCAGGGTAACCAGGGAATCGAGCTGGGCGATGGTCATGGTGATCATTCCTTTGGAACGGAAAGAGGATCAGGCGATTTGGGTAATCCAAGAGCTGCTGCGGCGCCTGCTATTTTGAGTATATGCTTTCGCGTCGCGAACCGAGGTTCTGTCATGTCAGCCCCTGCCAAGATTTCCCTGCTCGACGAAGTCAAGCTGCAGGCCGAGGTAATCCTGCCGGTGCTGCGCGCCCTGCGCGCCGAGCTCGGCGTGTCGCGTGCCGATGCCATCGTCGGCGACGCACTGCGCCGGTGGGCGCGCGATCTCTATCATCGCATCGGCGAATCCAAGCCCGGCACGCGGCGCGAGAAATGGGATGCCGTGTGGGCCGAGGACATGCGCCCGCGTATCGGCGATGCCGTCGAGCGCGAGATGTTGCGAGATGATGGGTCGGCCCGCGAGTACAACATCACGCGTTGCCGGTACGCCGAATTCTTCAGGAGCCTGGGCGAACCGGAGCTCGGTGCGATCTTGCTCTGCGACTCCGATTTCCATATTGCCGATGTCGGCGGCGAGAACGTCGAGTTCAAGCGAACGCAGACCATTATGCAGGGCGCGCCCTATTGTGATTTCCGGTATCGCTTCAAGTAGGTCGGGCGCCGCTTCTTGTTCTCCAATCCGGCTCTGCTGACAGCTCAGCCGCGGAGGAGAATGATCCCTGTGGAAGCGCTTGCGCCGGGGAAGCGTTTGGTCGGAAGGTCTCGTCGAGAGCGTTCGTGGGGAGGAAGGGCGTGCCGGAAAGCGGGGCAGAGGGTTACGATTACATCGTCGTCGGTGCCGGATCGGCCGGTGCAGTGGTAGCCAACCGGTTGTCGGCCGATCCGCGCAACAAGGTGCTGCTGCTCGAGGCCGGCCCCGCCAGCAATCCTTGGTCTCGGCTGCCGGTCGGCTACGCCCGCCTGCTGACCAATCCTGCCGCCAACTGGCTCTACAGCGCCGAACCCGAGCCCAGCACCAACGGCCGCCGCCTGCCGGTGCCGCGGGGCCGCCTGCTCGGCGGGTCGAGCGCCATCAACGGCCTCGCTTTCGTGCGCGGGCAATCGCACGACTACGACACCTGGGCGCAGCTCGGCAATCGTGGCTGGAGTTATGCCGACGTGCTGCCCCACTTCAAGCGCATGGAGAGCTACCAGGGGGCCGGAGACGACGCCTTTCGGGGGCGCGACGGTCCGCTGCGCGTCACCAATCCCGAATCGCGTGACCGCATCTTCTCCACCATCATCGCGGCGGCGGGCCAAGTTGGCATAGCGCACAACCCGGACTACAATGGGGCGCGCCAGGACGGCATCGCGATGAGCCAGGCGACGATCGCATCAGGCCGGCGCATGAGCACGGCGCAGTGCTATCTGGCGCCGATCACCAGGCGCCCGAACCTCCGGATCGAGACCGGTGCCGTGGCCGACAGCCTGCTGCTCGACGGCCGCCGCTGCGTCGGCGTGCGTTACGCAGTCGGCGGCGAAACGCGCGAGGCGCGCGCCGGCCGCGAGGTCGTGGTCAGCGGCGGCTCGGTGAACTCGCCGCAACTGCTCGAGCTCTCCGGCATCGGCCAGCCCGAGCGGCTCAAGGGACTGGGCATCGCGGTGCGCCACGACCTGGCCGGTGTCGGCGAGAACCTTCGCGATCATTACGCGCCGCGCACGCGCTGGGCGATCGGGACGAAGGGGATCACCTTCAACGACCGCGGACGCGGCCTCGGTCTCGTCTGGCAGGCTTTGCGCTACGCCTTCACGGGCAAAGGCCTGCTCGGCATGGTGGGGGCGCCGCTGCGCGCCTTCGTGCGCTCGCGCGACGGGCTCGAGGCGCCCGACCTGCTGCTCGGCTGGGTGCCAATGTTCACCGAGCCCGGCCCGCGCGGGCCGCGCATCGCCCGTCAATCCGGCATGACCTGCTACGCCCATGTGATGCGGCCCGAGAGCCGCGGCAGCATCCACGTCGTCTCGGCCGACCCGCGCCGGCCGCCGGCGATCAACTTCAACTTCCTGTCCGCGCCGATCGATGCCGAGCTCACCGTGCGCGCCGTGCGCATCGCCTGTTCCATCATGACGGCGCCGGCGATGGCGCCGCTTCAGGTGACGGAGGTCGCGCCCGGCGCGCAGCGCCGCAAGGACGACGAGATCATCGACTGGGTGAAGCAGGTCGCCGAGACGACCTACCATCCGGTCGGCACCTGCAAGATGGGCAGCGACCGCATGGCCGTGGTGGATGCGCGCCTGCGTGTGCACGGCATCGACGGGTTGCGCGTCGCCGACGCCTCGATCATGCCGACGCTGACGTCGGGCAATACCAATGCGCCCTCGATCATGATCGGCGAGAAGGCGGCCGCGATGATCCTCGACCCGGCCGCCTGAGCGAATGAAGGGCGCGGCCGACGACGAATGGCACGCCGGTTGGCACTATCTCCTGTAGCGCTGCCACAGGCCGCGCAGGCCGACGGCGAGGGCGAGCGCGGCACCGATCAGGAACCCGGTGTCGTAACCGCCCGTGAGAGCGAGGGCGGCGCTGAACAGCAGCGGCAGGACCAGGGAGCCGGCATCACCGAAGGCCAGCACCGCGCCGGTCGTGGCGCCGATGCGGCCGACCGGCGAGAGGCGGGCGACCTCGGCCAGCAGCACGCCATGCCAGCTCACCGCGGTGACGCTGAGCAGGGTGGCGACGATGGTCGCCGCCCAGGTCGGCCAGGTCGGATCGATCAGCGCGGTCAGCACCGCGGCGCCCGCCATGCCGATGCCGAGCCAGGCGAGCAGGACGGCCGGCCGGACGAAGCGCGAGGCAAGCCAGCCCCAGCCGATGCGGGCCGGCACGGCGATGGCGACGGCGATGGCGAATACCAGCCCCGAGCGTTCCAGGTCGTAGCCCAGGCCGCGCACGAGGTAGAGCACGAAGAAGCCGGTGAACAGCGACTGCAGGCCGACGAAGCTGAACATCGCCAGGCAGAGGGCACGCAGCGCCGGATCGCGCACCACGCTCGCCACGTTGGCGCGGATGTCGGCCGGCGACAGCGACTGGCCGGGATTGCGATCGATGTCGAAACGGGCGCGCAGCGGCTGCAGCGCGATCACCGACAGGCCGCAGACGAGGGCGATCAGGAGCACGGCCGTGCGCCAATCCGTCATCGCGACCAGGGCTGGCGCCACGATGCCGGCCACCATCAGCCCGGCCGGCACGCCGGTCTGCTTGATCGAGAAGACCAGCGGCGCCAGCCGCGGCGGCGACAGGCGGCCGAGCAGGTGCGAGCTCGATGGTGTCGATACGGCCTGGCCGAGGCCGGCGACCATGGCGCCCACGGCAAACAGCGGCAGCCAGCCGACGGCGATCACGGCGAGGCCCAGCCCCAAGGCGGCCATGCCGACCTGGGTCATGCGCATGGCGCCGTAGCGCAGGATGAATCCGCCGCAGCCCAGGGTCGTCAGGAAACCCGCCACCGAGCCGATGGCGAGGTAGACCCCGACCAGCGCCGGATCGATCTTCAGATCCGCGATGATGGCGGCGGCAATCAGCGGCACCGTCGAACGTCCGACGGTCGCAAAGGTCTGCTGCACGAACATCGCGCCGAGCGCGAGGTAAAGCGTGAAAATAAGCGGGCTCCGGCAATTCGAGTCGGCGTGGCCAACAGTGCCGCGATGGCATCGCAATGTCGACGGAATCGTCTTCGATGACGATCAGTTCGCGCGTCGTTTCGCAGGGCGCCGAGGAATTCTGGGCGACGAGTGTGCGGACTGCCCTTAGATTGGACGGCTGATGAAGAACTACCTGCCAATGCACACCGGCAAGAAGACTCCGGCCCAGCTGATCAATCGCGCCTGGCGATCCCTCCAGAAGGGCGAATTCGACAAGGCGGTGTCGGCCTGCCGGGCCGTGCTCGACTCCCAGCCCGATCAGTTCGACGCCACCTATGTGATGGGTGTGGTGCGTCTTCAGCAAGGCCGCATCGCGGAAGCGGCCGACCTGCTCGGAGCGGCCTTGCGCATGCGTCCGAACGATGTTGGTGTCCTGCTCAACTACGGAAACCTGTTGGCCAAGACCGGTCACCCGCAGGACGGCCTCGTGAACTACGACAAGGCCATTGCTCTCAGGCCCGACCTGGCCGAGGCCCATGTCAATCGCGGCAACGTCCTTCTCGAACTGCACCGCAATGAGGACGCCCTGTCGAGCTACGAGCAGGCCCTTGCCCTGAAGCCCGAGGCTGCCGACGCGATTTACGGTCGCGGCAACGTACATTTTCGCGCGAAGCGATACGACGAGGCGCTGGCGCAGTACGATCAGGTTCTGGCGCTCAGCGCCAACCACGCCCACGCGCACAATCAGCGGGGCCGCACGTTGTTCCGCCTCGGACGTTTCGACGAGGCTGCGGTCAGTCACGCCAAGGCGGTCGCCCTGATGCCCAGGAACTCCGAGTTCCACACCAACAACGGTACGGCGCTGCGGGCGCTCGGCCGGCTGGTCGATGCCGATGCCAGCTACCGTCGGTCGCTGCGCCTCAACAAGGCGCATGTGCCGATCAAGGGGGACATCGGCATCATCGAGATGGACGGGATGCGCTCGCTGCATCTCGGAACGCCGATCAGCCAGTCCACGATGCGCATCGACCGGCCGTTCGAGCTGATCCATTCCTACCGTCGTGCCCTGATGAGCTTTCTGTTGTTCGCTCCCCGCGCGCGCGACGTGCTGGCGATCGGGCTGGGCGGCGGGTCGGTGCCGAAATTTCTTCACCGCTTCGCGCCCGGCATTCGCACGCGGGTGGTCGAGATCGACGCCGACGTCATCACGGTCGCCCGCAGCCATTTCGAGGTGCCCGACGACGACGAGCGGCTGCAGGTGATCCGCGGTGACGGGGCGCAGTATCTTCGCGATCACCCGGGGAGCGCCGATGCGCTGCTGCTCGACATCTTCGACGGGCTGGGCACGCCCCGGAACCTCTACTCCCAGCGGTTCTTCGACGATTGCCGGATGGCGCTGACCGGCAGCGGCCCCGCGCTGATCCATCTGTGGAGCTTCGACGCACAGTTCGACCTCTTTGTCGAACGCATCCGCCGAAGCTTTGCCGGCAGGATCCTGAAGATGCCGTTGGGCGACAGCGACAGCATCATCGTCGTGGGATTGCCCGCCGGGCTAGGCGAGCCCGCATGGGCCACTCTGGCCGAACGGGCGGCGCTGCTCGAGACGACCTATGGCATCGAGTTCGGGACGATGGTCGACGGTCTACGGTCGGCCAATCCCCCGCCGGAGGGTGATGCAAGCGCTCTGGTCCCCCTTCCATCGACTGCTTGAGGCCGGACGGCGCCATAACTGTTGGTTATGCGGTTCATGATGGGATTGATCGTTTCGGCATGCTGGGCGCTTGGCTAGACTTGCAGGCGGCGACAGAAGGCGTCGATTGCGCCAGCCCTGCCAGGGACCTCGAGGGTCTGAACGGAGGGCGAGCGCTCGCCGCCGATTGGCGGTATTATCGGTGGCCGCAAGAACGGATCGCACAGGAGTGCGGAGGAACCCAAGCCGGGAGATTCGAGACATGGACAAGCCAGTTACGCCACGGGGCATCAATCACCTCGTTCTCAACGTTCGCGATATCGAGGAATCGCACCGCTTTTGGACCGAGATCGTCGGCTTTCGCCAGGTCGGCGAGATCAAGCCGACGCCGCAGCGTCCCAATCCGCCGAAGATGCGCTTCTACAGCGGCGTCCGCGAGAACGGCGACAGCCATCATCACGACATCGCCCTGGTCGAGAACCGCGACCTGCCGGCGCCGCCCAAGGAATGGTCCATGTTCGGCATGCCGGTTGCCGTCAATCACATCGCCATCACCATGCCGGATCGCGAATCGTGGATGAAGCACCTGGCCTATCTCCAGGCCAAGGGCGTCAAGTTCGACCGCCGCGTCGAGCACGGCATGACCCACAGCCTCTACATCCACGATCCCAACGGCTATGGCGTCGAGTTCGTGTACGACCTGCCGCGCGAGGTCTGGGCCGGTGACATCGATGGCGCGCTGAACTGGGTCAAGGTCCTGCCGACCGAAGGCGCCGAGGCGCTGGAGGATCGCACGCACGGCGTTCCGAAGTTCGGTAGAGACAAAGTGCCGGCGGAGTGATCTCGGCCATGGCCAAGCGCAAGAGCGTGAACGGCAAGCTGCCGCGCCACGAGAACCCGATCCCCAATGCCAGCCGGATCGGCAACGTCATCATGTCGAGCGTGATCGGCGGCACCAATCCGGGAACGCGCGATCTGCCGGAGACGCTGGAGCAGCAGATCGCCAACGTGTTCACCCATATCCGCCATGACGTCGAGGCGGCTGGCGCCAGCGTCGACGACATCATCAAGATCACCTTCTGGGTGAAGAACCCGGCGGCGCAGCGCGCCGCGCTGAACGGCGAATGGGTGAAGATGTTCCCTGATCCCGAAGCGCGGCCAGCGCGCCACACCCTCACCCTCCCACCCGACAGCCGAGCCTTGATCCAGGCCGACTTCACCGCCGTCGTCGGCTGAGGCTTCACTCTCCTCCCCAGCGTCGCTGGGGAGGTGGCCCGTAGTACGGGCCGGAGGGGTCATGCTCTTGGCCGGGAGCGCGCCACTCCAGTGGCGTATCGTCGCCTGAATCGAAGGATGAGTGCGCCAGAGAGTGGCGCGCTCCCGGCACGAGAGTCATGGCCCTCCGCCGCCGTAGGACGGCGGCACCTCCCCAGCCGAGCTGGGGAGGAGGAACGAGACCCCAAGGACCCATCCGCATGCTCGATTCGGCAACCATCGATGTGATCGCCCGCGCCTATGACGCGGCGGAGAAGGGTCGGCACAGGATCAGGCCGCCTTCCGTCCGGTATGAAGGGGTCACGGTCGACGCCGCCGACGCCGCCCAGCGCCGTTGGGTGGCGCTGAAGGCTACCGGTGGCAACGAGATCAAGGGCCACAAGATCGGATTGACCTCGCGGGCCATGCAGCACCAGGCCAACATCGATGAGCCCGACTACGGTCCGCCGGGCACGATCACCAGCCGCTTCGTGTGACGGGGACATGACCATGAAGTTCGGCATCGGTCAGCCCGTGCGGCGGTTCGAGGATGTGCGGTTGTTGACCGGCAAGGGGCGCTTTCAGGACGACCAGAGCCTGGCGCGTCAGTCCTATGCGGTGTTCGTGCACTCGCCGCACGCTCATGCCGCGATCCGCTCGATCTCGACCGAGGCGGCGTCGCGCGCACCGGGCGTGATTGCCGTCTACACCGGGGCAGACTACGCCGCCGACGGGCTCGGGATGCCGAAGGCCGCCATGCCGCGAAAGAAGAAGGACGGCTCGCCGATGTTCGCGCCGCAGCGGCCGGCCCTGGTGGTCGATCGCGTGCGCTATGTCGGCGATCCCGTGGCGCTGGTGATCGCCCACACGCTCGATGAGGCCAAGGACGCCGCCGAGCTGGTCGAGGTCGAGTACGAGCCGCTGCCGTCGGTGACCGAGGTCGGCACCGCCGCGGCGCCCGGCGCGCCACGGGTGTGGGACGAGAACCCGGACAACATCTCGCACACGCTGGAGCGCGGCGATCGCAAGGCGACCGACGAGGCGTTCGCACGCGCCGCGCACGTCGTGCGCCGGCGCTACGTCATCACCCGCGTCCATGCCCAGTACATGGAGCCGCGTGGCTCGATCGGCACGTACGATGCCGGCGACGACCGCTACACGCTCTACGCCGACGTCAACTACCCGCACCGCGTTCGCAACATGCTGGCCAATGTGATTTTCAAAGTGCCGGAGAGCAAGGTCCGCGTCGTCTGCCAGGACGTCGGCGGCGGCTTCGGCGCCAAGGGCTGGCAGTATGTCGATCACCGCCTGACCCTGTGGGCGGCCAGGAAGGTCGGCCGGCCGGTGCGCTGGAGCTGCGAGCGCAGCCAGGTGATCATGGCCGACGAGCATGGCCGCGATAACATCGGCGACATCGAGCTGGCGCTCGCTGCCGACGGCAGGATCCTCGGTCTCAGGCTGCACATGCTGGCCAGCATCGGCGCCTACATCGCCTCCGATCGCCAGCTGCTGACGCCGTTCGGCCAGATCGGCACGGTGACCGGCGTCTACGACATTCCCGCCGCCCACGTCACGATCGACGCGGTGCTGTCGAACACCAACCCGACGGCGCCCTATCGCGGCGCCGGCCGGCCCGAGGCCGCCTACCTGATCGAGCGCATCGTCGAGGTGGCGGCGCAGGAACTCGGCATCGATCCGATCGAGCTGCGCCGCCGCAACATCATCCCGAAGGAGAATCTGCCCTACAAGGCGCCGCTCGGTCCGTTCTACGATTGCGGCGAGTTCGAGAAGAACATGGACATGGCGCTCGCATCATCCGACTACGCAGGCTTCGCCAAGCGGCGCGAAGCCTCGCGCGCCAACGGCAAGCTGCGCGGCATCGGTCTCGCCAATGCCATCGAGCAGGCTGCCGGACCGACGCCGGAATATGCCGAGATTCGCTTCAATCCGAGCGGCACCGCCATGATGCTGATGGGCACCAAGACGCACGGCCAGGGCCACGAGACCGTGTTCAAGCAGATCCTGCACGACAAGCTCGGCATCGCGCCGGGCGATGTGCAGTTCATCGATGGCGACACCGATCGCGTGGCCTTCGGCATGGGCTCCAACGGCTCGCGCTCGATGGTGACCGGCGGCACGGCGCTGAGCCTCGCCGCCGAGAAGATCATCGCCAAGGGCAAGCGGCTCGCCGCCCATCTGCTCGAAGCCGCCGAGGCCGACATCGCCTTCGCCGATGCGAGGTTCTCGGTCGTCGGCACCGACCGCAGCCTCACCCTGAAGCAGGTCGCCATGGCGGCCTTTCAGCCGGCCCGCCTGCCGCCTGGTATCGAGCCCGGCTTCTACGAGGACGCCACCTATGCGCCGAAGCGCGATACCTTCCCCAATGGATGTCACGTCTGCGAGGTCGAGATCGATCCCGACACCGGCGAGGTGGCGCTGCTGTCCTATCTCGTGGTCGACGATGTCGGCACGGTGATCAATCCACTGACGCTGGCCGGCCAGATTCACGGCGGCGTGGCGCAGGGGATGGGCCAGATCCTGATGGAGCGGGTGGTCTACGACCCCGGCTCCGGCCAGCTCCTGACAGCGAGCTTCATGGATTACGCCATGCCGCGCGCCGACACGATGTGCAGCATGAAGATCGTCAGCAATCCGGTGCCGACGGCGACCAATCCACTGGGCGTCAAGGGCGCGGGCGAGGCCGGCTGCGTCGGCGCCATGCCGGCGATCATGCTCGCCATCATGAATGCGCTGGCCGCGCGCGGCGTGCGCGAGCTCGACATGCCGGCGACCAGCGACCGCGTGTGGCACGCCCTGCAATCCGCCGGCAAGGCGACCAACGGAGCCTGACCATGGCGGCGATGCGAACCGGTGCCGAGTATCGTGCCAGCCTGCGCGACGGCCGTCGTGTCTTCGTGCTGGGCGAGGGACAGGTCGACGACGTCACCACGCATCCGGCGACTCGGGCGATGGTCGAGGAATACGTCGCCTGGTACGACCGGCATCTCGACCCGGCCTGGCAGGACACGCTGCTGACGCCGCCATGCCAGGGCGGCACGCGCACGCCGCTCGGCTACGTCGTGCCGAAATCGGCCGACGATCTGGTGCGCATGGGGCGCAGCTTCGCCGCAACCACGTTCCTCAGCGCCGGCAACATCACGCACACGCCGGCCTACGGCCACATGATCGCGCTCGGAGTGCTGCACGCGGTTTGCCTGTGCAACGCGTCGGCTCAGCAGGTTGCCAATGCCGAGGCTCAGCGCGCCTCGATCGCCCGCACCGGCCGCTTCCTCACCTTTGCCGCGGGCGCGGCGCCGATCGGCTTCCGCCTGCGTGCCGACCCCACCCAGCGCTCGTCGCTCAGGATGGTGCGGCAGACCGATGCCGGCATGGTGGTCAGCGGCAAGATCGGCATGCACACCAGCCCGGCCTATGCCGAGGACGTCTATATCGGCGCGCTCAACGGCGTCGATCTCGAGGGCTATCGGGCGACCTTCACGGTCGCGGTGAACGCGCCGGGCGTCACGGTGATCTGCCGCAAATCCTCTGCGCGCGATGCCAGTCCCTTCTCGGCGCCGCTCAGCAACCGCTTCGACGAGCTCGACGGCCAGATGTGGCTCGACGAGGTGCTGGTGCCATGGGAACGCGTGTTCCTCGTCGAGCCGATGGCCGAACCGGTGGCGCGCTGGCTGCTCTGGCACCAGCTTTATTGCTGGCTGTCCAAGGCCGAGTTCACGCTCGGCCTGGCGCTCGCCTGCGCCCATGCCATGGGGCTGGCGGCGCACGACCAGACCATCGAGTACCTGCTCGACCTGATCACCGACGTGCAGACCGTGCGGAGCTGCCAGGTCGCCGCCGAGCGCGATCCGGAGTTCACGCCGGAGGGCAACTGCTCGCCCAACCATGCGCATCTTGCCGCCGGCAGCCTGGCGATGCTGAAGGCGCGGCCGCTGGTGAGCGAGATCCTGCGCATCCTGCCGGGCTCCTCGCTGGTCGTCGCGCCGACCGATCGCGACCTGGCCGATCCTGCCCTGGCGGCCGGCCTCGCCGAATCGTTCGAGGGCGGCGGCTACACGGCGGCGCAGCGCTCGGCACTCCTGCAGATGGCCTGGGATCATGTCGGCTCGGCGCTCGACCAGCGCGAATCGGTCTACGAGCTGCATTCCAATGGCGGCGTACCGGTGTGGCGCCGCCGGCTGCGCCGCAACTTCGCCAGCTACAACGACCTCGCCAACAGCGTCCTGCGCAATCTCGGCATGGCGATGCCCGAGATCAATCTCGACTCCATCCGCAACGCACCCCTGGTCGGCCGCCGCGTCGTCACGCCGCCGCCGATTGAGCCGAAACCGGCCTCGTGAGGAACGGCCTGCAAGAGCACTTTTCTGTCGTCCTGAGCGCGACGCTTGCGGAGCAAGCGTCGTAAGCGAAGGACCTCATTGCCCTTGCACAAGTGTGCTTTGTAACTTCTGGCGATGAGATCCTTCGCTACGCTCAGGATGACATGAAAGAGGAGTGGGTTCTCAATACCTATGTTTGATGAGCGAGCGGAACGCTCGCGGTCCGGAAGAGCATGAGTTCGAAATGAGGGGGCACGAACAGCCGTGCAACCCCGGACCCGACGGCCTGTTGTTCCGGCGATGCAGGAGGCTCGCATGCCCAATTCCAGGATCACCTGTCTGATGGCGGCAGCGGTGGCCGCGCTGTCGCTCGCCGTGCCGGTCAGCGCCCAGCAACGTGGAGTGAGCTCTCGCGAGGATCCCTCACGTCTGCCCGAATCCGGTCCCGCAGTCGTTGGCGGCACGGGCGCGACGACCGGGCCGAATTCGAAGAACCAAGCCGTCATGCCAATGCCTGGGAGCGAGCAGGAGCTCAGTGAACGGCCGGCCGACACCCTGCCGCTTCCGGAGATCAGGCCGGTTCCCGGCCGGGCCAAGCCGCCTTCTCCGTCGAAGTGACGCCGCCCGACCTCAATCGCGCCGTCGCTCGCGGTAGAGGTTGGCGAGCCGGGCGATCAGGAAGGCCACGTACATGACGCCGAGCACCTGCTCGACCACGATCAGGCTGCGCGCCTGGTGGGTCGTCGGTGTGATCTCGCCAAATCCGGTCGACGTCAGGACGGTGAACGAGAAGTACATCAGGGCCGACCAGCCAAGCTTGCCATCCGGCTCGTTGACCGAATTGACGTGGAAGGCATGCGGCTGATTGACCTGCAGGAGCGAGAACAGCGTGGCAAACATCACCGCGATCAGCACGTAGGCCGAGACGGCGGCGAAGACCTTGTCGGCGGTGATCGGGCGGGCGTCCATGACGTAGCGCAGCAGCTCGACGATGACGATGGCAGTGAAGGTTGCCGTCGCCGCAAAGGCGAGCGGCGCGAACCATCGCAATCCGGTGCGCAGGGCGACCACGGTCTCGGCCGCGACCATCAGGAGCAACAGGGCAGACCAGATTGCGAACAGCCACGCCCGGAAGGGAAAGAGGGCCAGCGCGACGATGGCCACGACGCCCAGAAGGAGGAAGGCGACGCTGATGGTTGCCCTGGCAAACGCCGGGTCGGCGAGAATGAACAGAAACAGCGCCCCCAGCAGGGCGCCGCAGCGATTGCGGCGCAGCCAGGCGAGGCGCCGCAACGTTGATATGGTGAGCATGATCGAGCGTTCCCCCGGCCGATCGATACCACCGGCATCGACGATCAGCCAGAAGGCTGGAGCATGATCGGGCATTCGCAGCCGGAAAAAGCCGCCATGCAATCCCCACTGGAGCCGAGTGCAGCGAGGTACGCCGATCCGGGGTCCGCGCCTAGTCAGGCCCCCCGGCCTTGGCCAGGCCCTCGGCAAAGACCTCGCCGTGCGCGAAGTGGCGGAGGCTGTGGCGGAGCACGGAGACGCGCAACGGCGGGCCGACGCGATTGCGCCGGGCGAGAAACTCGGTGGCCTCGTCGCGAAGGCCAAGATGGCCGCAACAGCTGATCAACGCGTTGTAATGGCCGGCGAACTCCGCATCGGCGGCGACCGACGCGCGCAGGTGCGGCAACGCTTCCGCAAAGCGGCGCGCGCCTAGCAGGGCGAGGCCGTGTATCGCTCTCGGCGTACCCGGCCTCGCGGTCCTCGATGTAGTGGTAGAGCGTCGCCCACCAGAGGGCCCAGCTCAGAATGGCATGCGCGCGCGCATAGCGCGGATCGATCGCGAGCGCGCGGTGCAGCAACCGTTGCGCCTCTTCGTTGTCGCGATGTCCGAATTGGTTGACCAGGGCGATTGCGCGGACAACCAGTCCCCAGACGTCGACACTTTCCGGCGGCTTCGAAGCGGCGCGATAGCCCTCGCGCGCGTAGAGATGCGGCTCGATGGAGGCGACAATGTTGCCGGTGATCTCGTCCTGCACCGCGAAGATGTCGTCCAGTCGGCGGTCGTACCTGTCGGCCCAGATATGGCCGCCCTTCTCGGCGTCGACCAGTTGGGCAGTGATGCGGATCTGCTGGCCGGCGCGGCGGACGCTTCCCTCGAGGGCATAGCGGACGCCAAGCTCGCGGGCGATGGTGCGGACATCGACCCTCCTGTCCTTGTAGGCGAAGGCCGAATTGCGGGCGATGACGAACAGCCAGCGCAGGCGGGACAGAGCCGCTGTCAGATCGTCTGTCATCCCGTCGGCGAGAAACGCCTGCTCGGGATCGTCGCTCAGGTTCGCCAGCGGCAGCACGACGATCGATGGTTCGTCGGGCAACAGGAGGGCCGGAGCGGCTGCGGCCGGCCGGTCCCCACCGCCGACGACGGCGTAGGCGCGAACCGGCTCGGCGATGTTCTTGAGCCGGTGGCTGCCAAGGTCACGAAACCCGGCGGCGATCTTGCCCTTGACCTGCTCGTAGACGGCTTGCGACAGGCAGATGCCGCCGCTTGCCGCCAGGCCCTCGAGGCGTGCGGCGACATTGACGCCGTCGCCCAGGATGTCCTCACCCTGAACCAGAATGACTCTCTCCTCAATGGCGGCAGTCGAGGCGCGTCAACCCGCCGACCAGCGCCAAACCGCACGAGGCGATTGGCCGGCGGGCAGCACCGCATGTCGATTTTCAGGAAGAAGCACTATCAGGGGCGGGTTGAGTGTGGGCTGATGATGTTGCCATAGCGGTCGAGCCGATTCCCTTGGCCGTCATAGCGGAAGCCGTACTCGTCGCGGAAAGCCTGGACACCGGCCGGTGGCGTCGTGGCGGGGGGAACGGCGGCGACGACGACCGGGGCCGGCGTGACATAGGTGGTCGCTACCGGTGCCGGGGCGACGTAGGTCACGGGCGCGGGCGCTGCGTAAACGGCGGCGGGTGGCGCCCGCACGACCTCGGTGGTGTTCGTATAGCCACATGCGGATACCGCAAGACCGAGTCCGGCGCTGGCCAAGATTCTGGCACTCATCGTGGATTGACCCTCCTGTCGGCGAAAGCCTGCTCCTAATACGCGCCAGCAGGGGGCGAGGTTGCGGGTGGCGTGTGCCGATTTGGCGCCCATGGGCGGGCAGGCACGGCTTTGCCGTCGATGGCGGCGGGGCCGCGGGCGTTTCGGCGCCGCCGCACGAATGGTTGCCCGTGGGCCGGCTCTCAATATCTTTTGAGCTGTGGGCCGAGAGAAGTCTCGGCCTGAATTGGAAGGCAAGCTGCTCGAACTCCTTGTGCATCGAGCAGCGACTGGAAAGCTGCATGAAGTTCACCTCGCGAACGCCGCGTGACAGGAAGTGGTCGACGATTTCCTGTCGCTGATCGTGGGTGCACGGTGCCGCACGCGTGGTCCGTGCGTCGACTGCCTCGCGATGCCAATGAGCCGCTGCAATCTCCGTGAAGGTCTGGCGTCGAGCGGGTGGTCGTTAGGCGCCGCGAGGTCGAGGCTGTCAGTTGAGCAGGCTGGCGCCAACGTTGATCGCAAGGGCCAGAATGGCTGTGTTGAAGGCAAAGGCGACGATGCCGTGTACAAGCGTGAGACGACGCATGACTGGGGAGGTCGTGGCCACATCAGCAGTCTGCGCGGCGCAACCGATGACAAAGGAGTAGTAGAGAAAGTCGTGATAGTCGGGCTGACGGTTGCCGGGAAAACTCAATCCACCCGGACCGTTGTCGTCTGGCTTGTAGTAGACATTGGCATAGTGCAGCGCGAAGATCAGGTGTGTGAACGTCCATGACAGGGCAACTGTCAGGGCCGTGAGAATCAAGCTGGTCCCCAGCGTGTCGCGTTTGCCCGCCAAGGCAGCCAACTCGGCAAAGATGGCCACGAAGCTCGCAGCGGCGCTGCCGATCACCAACAAGAGAATGATCCAGTCGCCTTCGTCGTAGAGAGCGGCCCGTTCACGGCACGTACTGACGGTCGATCCTGCGACCACGAACATCGTCGCACCGACGTACAGGAACGTCGCCATATCCCAGCCGTAGATGAAACGGGTCGGCATATTGACGCTATCGGGCAGGACGACAAGCACGACAATGGCCGCCCCGAACGACACCAACAGCCGGCGACGGCCGACGATGAAGCGGAGAGTCCGCTGCTTGAAGGTTCGGAAGGTCATACCGACGATTTTGCCGTCACTGCCCGGCAGCGCGGAGCTGTCGCGGTGCGCCGATTCGGCAGGTCATCATTACCTCACTGGCAACACACCGTCGGGAAGGCCAGACAAATGCCGCCACCTCCGTCATCGGCAGCACAGCAGGAGAGAAGGTGCTAACGCGTCCCGTCCAAGCTGGCTGCGCCGCAGCGGAAGACAGGAACCTGAACAATCTCCAGACCGTTATCCGTGACATGACGACACCCCCGCGCGAACCATCGCCCGTGCCGCCAACACCAGGCAAGACAGACCCGATCCCTCCCGAGCTGCCGCAGCCCGGCGGGCCGACCCCAGAAGATGCCCCACCGTCGCCATCCCATCCCAACGGTCCGCCGCCGGTGGCCTGATGCATTGGTTGCCTGAATTTCATTCGAACAATTGGCGGACCCGGCGAGATTCGAACTCACGACCTCTGCCTTCGGAGCAATTTAGCCGGCCCATCCTAAGAATACGATAGGGCACGCTACAATGCGATATGTACCTGAAACAACTAGATATTTCGGTTTCCTCCGCCGACAAGACTATCCGAGCATTCGCTCCGATTTCCGCCCGGATGCTTCCGTGGTGCTTCCGCGGAGGCGGTCCCTCTTCAGTGGAGGCAACGTCAGATGACGAAGCTGACCAAGCGGACCGTCGACGCTGCCGACGTCCGTGAAAGGGATTACTTCATCTGGGACGATGAACTGCCCGGCTTCGGCCTGCGCGTGTTTGCTTCCGGCAAGCGTAGCTACCTTATGCTCATCAGCAGCCTCGCTGGCACGGGCGTAGTCGAATTGGCGACACCGGTTCGTAAGCCGTGCCACTTCTTGGTGATGCGGATCGGGCATCGCGCGTCTCACCTGGTGCACCATGCTATTCTCATTGCATTGCTGGTTTGTGCGGAAGCGATCTCGGCGTTCTGAACTGCGGCTGCGCAGGAACGACCGACAGCCTGATCAATACATACTATAGTTGATAAACTTATAGTGTGTAAACTGCGACCAGTTGCGCATGGATGTGCGCAAGCTGGTCGGACGCAACTTCGCGCGCTTGCGGCGAGAGAAGGCCCTCACCCAGGAGGAGGTCGAAGTTCGCTCGGGATTCAGTCAGCAATATCTGAGCAGTCTTGAACGCGGACGCCGCAATCCTACGGTCGTTACGCTCTACGAACTCGCTCGAGCACTCGGCGTCAGCCACGTCGATCTCGTCAAACCTGACGATAAGGAAGAATGAGGCGCGATCTCTGCCCGCTTCTAAAGCAGCCCAAGTGAGCGGAAGGAGGCGTGAGTACCGTGCCCAATCACGACATGGTCGTGCAATTCCACCTCAAGAGCATTGGCGGCTGTTTTCAGTTCGCGGGTTGTCTCGATGTTCTCCCGCGACGGCTTGGGATCGCCGGACGAATGATTGTGAGCGACGATGAGCGCGGAGGCGTTGAGCATCAAGGCACGCTTCATCACTTCTCTCGGGTAGACGGGCGTGTGATTGACCGTGCCGCGCTGCTGCACCTCATCGGCGATGAGATTGTTCTTGCGGTCAAGGAACAGTATCCGAAACTGCTCGATCTGCTCGTACGCCATTGCAGTCTGCAGGTAGGCGATCCTGCCTAGAGAGCTTGCATCTGGTGCATCCGTGCACCCTCGGCGCGGCGAGACGAAACAGCCCAAAGCGGTTCGCCATCGCGAACGTGTTGCCAGCAAAGGTATGTCGCGGCTCGAGACCAATCCTGTGCCTTCGCCGACGTGGAAGGCAACGGGCTATCACGATCATCGAGGACCAAGCCCGATCATGAGCTGAAATCTTACTGCCGACGAGAAGTCTCAACCCCGTATTCGCGACCTGCGTGCTTCCTCCCTGCTTGCGGTCGCTCACTGAACCCGGCGCTCTACTCGGCGCCGGGTTCCTTTTTATTCGGATGTTTTCCAAGCCTTCGTGGATTCCCGAGTCTGCGATGTCAGTCGCCGAACGGTGCCGGATGCAGTGCGTGGCGATGCGCAGGCAACTTCGTGTGCCGGACGCCCGATTTTTTGAAACCATTTCATGCGTAGCGTCCCGTAACCGCTCGATTAAAGCCAGCTCCATCCAGCTTCCGGGACCTCCAATTCAAGGAAAACGGGGAAATGGTCGGACGCCTTGGCGTCGCCATCGATCCGCATGCTGGCAACGTGACGCGCCACGGATGGGGTCACGAACATGTGGTCGATGCGAACGTCGCCGGAATATTCGCTACGGATGGTGATTCCGTCGTCTTCCTTGTAGCCAGCAACTACCCATGCGTCACGCAGGGATGTATTGCGGATCACCCGCCCGTTGCGTGCGTCCTTCTCGCCGCAGATCAGCGCGTACTCGGGGCTCTCGTGGGTGAAGTTCATGTCTCCCATGACTAGTGCGGCCTCAGGCAGGCTCGGGACCTCCATACCCTCCGTCCAGTCGAGTGTGTGCGTGCCGTCCCATGCAGAACCGTTGGTGGGTGCCTCGTTCACGATCTGGAGCAGCGCCTGCACTTGCGGCACCCGCTGCCCCGAAGAAATGTGGGATAGATGCAGCGAATAGACGCGCACCTTGCCGACCGGTGTCACCACTACGGCCTCGACCACGCAGCGCTGTAGATCGTAGATTTTCGATAAGGCGTATTTGGGCAACAAGAAGGTGCGGCTCGATTCGATCGGCCAGCGGCTCGCCACCATGTTTCCGAACGTGCGGCGCCGGTTGTCGGGTTTTCCTGCGCTTGTCCTGGTCGTTGCTGCGACATTGAAGCCGCTGCCGAAAACATAGTGATAGCCCAGCCTGTTGGCGAGCCCCGCGGCCTGGTCCTCGCCGCCGTTGCGCTCCCAGTTCTGGGCGACCTCCTGGAAGGAGACGATGTCCGCGCCTCTCACATCGCCTGCCGTACGGTCCAGGTCGAACTTCATGTCCAGGCCGCGGCCGAACTGGATGTTGTAGGTGGCGATGGTGACCTTCATGACAGTGCTCCGCTCACTTGATTCCGGAATGGACAAAGGCGTCCATGATGTATTTCTGCGCGAAGGAGAAGATTGTGAGCGCCGGCAGAAGCCCCAACACGGCGGTTGCCATCAGTGGGCCCCACTGCTGCAGCTGCTCCTGATTGGTCGCGAAGAGTTTCAGTCCGATCGACAGGGTCTTCATGTCGGCGTCATTCAGGACGAGGTGCGGCCAAAGATAGAGATTCCACGCCGACAGGAAACTCAATACCGAAAGGGAGGCGATCGCAGGCAGCGAGTTGGGTATCACGATCGAAACCAGGGCCCGTAGCGGACCAGCGCCGTCGATCACGCCGGCTTCCAGCAGTTCGGTCGGCACGACCTTGAAACTCTGTCGCAGGAAAAAGATGGCAAAGCCGCAGAAGGCGATCGAGGGAATAATGACGGCGGCCAGCGTGTTGTACAGGTCGACCTTGACGATCGCGATGTAGGTCGGGATCAGCGTGACCACATAGGGAATCGTCATGGTTCCGACGATCAGCGCGAACAGCCAGTCGCGGCCCTTGAACCGGAAGTGCGCGAAGGCGAAGGCGGCCGGAATGGCGATGGCCATCTTTCCCGCCGCGATCGCGACCGAAGTGATGACCGAGTTCACCAGCCAGTGGGCGACGGGCTGGATCTTGAAGGCCGCGACGAAGTTGGCGAAGGTCGGCTCCATCGGCAGCAGGCCGAGCGAGCGCCGGAACGTTAGCTCGTTCGGCGTGAACGCGGTCGTGAACATCCAGAGGAGCGGGAAAAGCGTCACCACGGCCGCGACCACCAGGGCAAGGTGAATTACCGCGCGGTTGATCAGCTGCCCCGCGGCGCTGGAAGCCGGGCTACTGGTAGTGGACATAGCGCTCGAAGGCCCGGAACTGCAGCCAGGTGGCGAAGGCTACCAGGACGATGATGAGCGTGGCGACCGAGGCCGCTTCTCCGAACTGGAACTGCCGGAACGCGCGTTCGTAGAGGAAGTAGACCAGGTTCGAGGACGAGTTGTACGGGCCACCCTCGGTCAGCACGTCCACGACGCCCACGATCTCGTCTAGCACGATCAGCACCGTGGTGACCGCGGTGAAGAACAGGGTGGGCGAGATCATCGGGATCTCGATCCTGGTCGCCCGCACCCACGCGCCTGCTCCGTCCAGCTCGGCGGCCTCAATGACCTCGCCGGGAATGTTCACGAGCGCGGCGGCGTACAGGATCAGGTTGAGACCGAACCCTTTCCAAAACGAAACTGCGGCCACGCACCACAACGCCATATCGGGATCGCTCAGCCAGCGATGTGTCGGCATGCCGATCTGCTCAAGTACCGTGTTCAGCACGCCAACGATGGGGTTGAACATCCAGAGCCAGACCACGCCCGCGATGGAGAACGACACGATCGTGGGGATGAAGTAGATGCCCCGGTAGGTGCGCACGACGAGTGGCCGGCGCACCCGCAACATCACGAAGGCGAGAGCTAGCGGGATGATGATCTGCGCCGGCACCAACACCGCGAGATAGATCGCTGTGTTGGCGGCGGCGCTGTGGAAGTCGATATTGTGGAGCGTGGTGAGATAGTTCTCCACACCCCGCCATGTGAACTCATTCCGCAGGACGTTCCAGTCGTAGAACGAGACGCCGACGTTCAGCACCATGGGCAGGTAGATGAAGACGACGACGGCGAACACCGCCGGCGCGATGAACAGCCACGCCGCATACCGGCCTTGGAGCGCGAACATCTTGGGTCAGGCGAGCAGCTTGGCGACGGCGTCCTTACTGTTCTTCAGACCGTCGGGCACGGAAGCCGAGCCGTTGACCATCCGGGAAATCCAGTCGACGTAAACTTTCAGCGCTTCAAGTCCGCGCGGACCAGGCCACACCGTCTCCGGGGTAAGGCCGTCAGCGAGCTGCGCATAGGCCGCTTCCTGCCCCGACGGAATCGGCAGATCGTGCTTGGTCGTGTTGAGGTAACCGGTGCCCAGCCAGATCTTCATCGCCTCCGCGGTACCGCAGAACTTGAGGAACTGAAGCGCCGCGGCTTGCTGCTCCTTGTTGCGTGCAAGGATTGAGAGGAAGTTGCCACCGCTGTTCATGCGGCGCGGCCGACCTTCGAGGCCCGGCATCTTGGCGAGCTTTATCTCGAAGGCGCTCTGGGCTTTGATGCCCGACAGGCGCGCCGAGCTGGTCACCATGGTGCTGAGCGCACCGGCCTGAAAGGCGGTGAGCATCTCGCTGATGCCAATCGGCTTCCACAAGCCCTTAGTCTTGGCTTCAACGAATTTCTGCATGCCGTAGATCGCGTTGGCACTGTCCATCACCGGCTTACCGCTGGCGTCGAGGACGTCGCCGCCCGCGTTCTGGATGAATGCCTGGGGCTCCCATTCGTTGACCTCGTAGCAGAGCGCCGCTTTGCCAGTCTTTTGCTGGAGCGCGCCCAGTTTGACGTAGAGATCCTCGACGGTGGTCGGAAGCGCGGCCGCATCGAGACCTCCCGACTTCCAGTGATCCATGTTCACATAGAGCATCGGCGTACTGAGCGCCCAGGGAATGCCCAGGACGCTGTTGTCGATGGTCACCATCTTGATCGCCGATTCGCGGTAGTTGTCGAGGACGGCCTGGCCCTCGGCGCCGAACTGGCGCAGATCCTGGGCGCCCAGCGTATGCTTGGCGAAGGAAGCGAGCTTCCAGCCGGTCGTCAGGACGGCCGGAGGACGGCCCGCAGCGATTCCCGCCATCGCCTTCTGGGTGATCGCCTCATACGTGGTGCCTTCCTGCCGGCTGACGGCAGTGACGCCGAGGTTCTTCTGGTTGAACGCCTTGATCACCAGCTCCATCGGATGATCGGCGCCGGAAAAGAAATGCACGATGTCGATCGACGCATTGGCCGACCGAGCGGGGGTGCTGCTCAGGATCGCGGCCATCGCAAGGCCCCCTCCCGTGGCCCGGAGGAGGCCACGCCGGCCGATGTTCGCGTTAGAAGAACTGTCGTGGTTGCCCATTGTTTCCTCCCTTTGGCGCTTATCGCGGCCATTCCTGCACACGTGTGCATGATCGCATACTATTTTCGACGGGGTCAAGCCGCGCCCAGGCAAGCCTACCGCCGCTTCCGTGTGGCGGGGTTGGAACGGTCCTTCCGCTTGACGGCAGGGCGCGTCGACCGGCGGACCTTGAGTTGAGCCGGTACTTCGATGTGCTCAGGCCGGGTGCCTGGATGGTCGCGCAGTTTCAGAAGGAGGTCGATGGCGGACGCCGTCATACGCTCGACGTTCTGGTCGACTGTCGTGAGATCGTAGCCGCGCCACTTTGCAGCATCGATGTTGTCGTAACCTGCCACCGACAGCTGGCTCGGCAGATCAAGGCCGAACTCGGAGCGCGCCACGTCGACCATGGCGATCGCCATGGTGTCGTTGGCGCAGAAGATGGCATCGGGTCGGGGCCTCATCGATAGCAGGCGCCGGGCGGCGGCAGCCGCTCCGTCATAGGTGTAATGGCCGACGTCGCGCGCATGGAGCGCCCTTCCCAGCCGGATAAGCCGTGCCGTGAAGCCCTTTTCCCGGTCGCGGCTGCTCGACGTGTCCTCCAGACCTGCCAGGAAGCCGATGCGGCGATGCCCTCCAGCCACGAGATGATCCGCAATCGCGGCTCCGCCGCCGACGTTGTCGCACGACACCGCGCTTACGTCGTCGAGGCTGCCATAGCGGTTGATCAGGACGACCGGCCGGCCCGCCCGAGCGCACTGGGTCGCCATCGTGGAGGAGAGCGTGGAAGCAGCGATCAGCACGCCGTCGACCTGATAGGCCAGCAGTTGTGGAATCAGTGAATCGAGATCCTGCGAACTGTACCGGCAGAGAAGCAAAGGGGCGAGGCCTGCCTCCTGCAGCTTCAGGCAGACCAGCTCGAGCACCCGTGCGTAGAACGGATTGCCGAGGTCGGCGACCACCACGCCCACCATGCGGGAGCGCCGCGTGATCAAGCTGCGGGCGATGGCATTAGGACTATAGCCGAGCGCCGCCGCCGCCTTGAGTATCTTCTCCCGTGTTTCGTCGGAGACGTACGCGCCTTCGGTGAACGCACGCGATACGGCCGAGCGCGACACACCAGCAAGTCGCGCTACATCGAGCGAACGGATGTTATGGCCTTTTGCCTTGTCCGCTTTCATGGCTTCGTTGACATCCGCAATTCCTACATGCCAGTAATGCACACGTGTGCAGAAGAAGTGCCACACCCGATGTGTGATGTGAAGCCGGTAAATGAACCACAGTTCGACTGGGACGCGCAGGTGCGACGGTGGCCTCGTTGCTATTCTACTCCTTACCTCGATCTTGACGATGCTGAATTCGGCATCATTCCCGGCGCTGGTGCCAGTGCTGCAGCAACAGTGGGATCTCACCAACACCGAGGCCGGACTGATCAGCGGCATTTTCTACGGCGGCTATATCTGTGCGGTGCCCTTTACCGTCTCGTTAACCGATCACGTCGACGCCAAGCGCATTTATCTGGTCGCGCTGGTCGTCACCGCCGTCGCAGGGTTGGCGTTTGCATTGTTCGCGCAAGGCTTTTGGTCGGCGCTGCTGGCGCGCGCACTGGCGGGTGCGGGAATGGCCGGCACCTATATGCCGGGTCTGCGCCTGATCACCGATCGGACGGCACCCGGGCGGCACGCGCGTTGGATTGCGCTCTACACGGCAACCTACAGTCTTGGAATCAGCGTTTCCTATGTAGCCACCATCGAGTTCGCTGAGCACGTCGGCTGGCAGGGCGCTGTGGCGCTGGGTGCGAGTGGTGCATTGATCAGCGCACTGATGATCCTGCCCGTCCCGGGCGACACTCATCCAGCTCCGTCAGGCCGCATTCATCTGCCGAACATGCGGCCAGTGCTGAAGAACCGACCCGCGCTACGCTACATCGCGCTCTACGGGCTGCACAATTGGGAGCTCTTTGCCTTCCAGAGCTGGATCGTCGCCTATCTCACTTGGTGTGGCGTCCAGGCAGCGGCTGGTCCCGACTGGCCGAAATGGGTCAGCTGGATAACCGCGCTGTTCCTCGTGGCAAGCATGGCCGCCAGCATCGGCTGCGCCGAACTCGCCACTCGTTTCGGTCGCCCACGGGTGATCGCCACCGTCATGGGCCTGGCGCTCGTGCTGTCGATTGTCGCCGGTTCCGGCGCTCACTGGCCGATCTGGGCAGTCGTACCTGCTTGTCTGCTGTTCAGCATGCTCACGATGGCCGATTCCGCCGCTATCACCACCGGAGCGATGTTTGCTGCGGCCGAGGGACAACGCGGTATCACCCTCGCAGTGCATTCCATCGTAGGATTCAGTGGCGGATTGCTGGGGCCTCTCGCCGTGGGCGTTGTCCTCGACGTCACGACGGCAGCGCTAGGTAAGGCCAGTTGGCTCGGCGGATTTGTGACGATGGCAATGGGCTCCGTTGCAGGCTTGATCTTGCTTGCTATGGCGAGGCGAGCTAGGTGAGCTGAAATTGTGGGATCAATAGAAACTCTCCAATAAGTGGTTCTGCGACATGTCACTCTAAAACGTCGGCCCTGCATGGATGACGCTGTTCAGATCGTTCCTCGCAAGATTGGTCTCCGCTGTCCCTGTGAGAAGGAAGGAGCCATCGTGGCGAGCAGGAATTCCTTCAAGTTTGCCATGCTCCCGCCGCAGACCTACACGACCGGCGGTTGGGCCAACTCTAGGCCAGCGACGATTGCGTGAAGCTTCTAAGAAGTGGCAAGCCTTCAAATGTTGCAGTAGGGCGGTTTGATGCGAATTCGTACTTGCGCAAGGACGCATCAGCGCCAGCGAAACCAGACTTGAGAAGCAGGTCGATCCTCCGGGAGGAGGACAGGTCCGAGCGGGTGCGCATATCGACACGCCGATAAGGCTTTGCACGCTCGTGACGACTCGACTTCGTCGTGTACAAATCGAAATGAGATGTAGCGCGTTTCGCGATGCTACTTCGATGTCCGACTGCTTCCGCAATGCTTCCGCGGCCAAGCCAAGCATCGAGAGAGCAAAGTGCGCTCTCGCCAAGTACTTCAAAGCATGCGATAAAATGGCGGACCCGGCGAGATTCGAACTCACGACCTCTGCCTTCGGAGGGCAGCGCTCTATCCAGCTGAGCTACGGGTCCAGTGCAGCGGACCATACCGGAGAGGGGCGGCAGGCGCAACGCGGCCGGCTTGCGGCTGCGCTGATCCTGGGCGACAGTCCGCGCCCTTCGACTACCCAGGGGGACGCTCCATGCACGTCAATCGCCGCCGCTTCCTAGGCGCCTCAGGTGCCGCGCTCGCCGCCGTTGGGCTGGCCGGCCGGGCCGGCGCCCAGAGCAATCAGCCGCTCGAGGTCGTCAAGATCGTCACCGGCTTCCCGCCCGGTGGCACCTCGGACACGCTGTGCCGGCGGGTCGCCGAGAACCTGCGGGGCACCACCTACACCAGATCGGCCGTGGTCGAGAACAAGGCCGGGGCGGGCGGCCAGATCGCGGTTCAGACCATGAAGGGGGCACCGACCGACGGCAGCGTCATCCTGCAGACACCGGCCTCGATGCTGATGATCTATCCGCACGTCTACAAGAAGCTGTCTTATGACGCGTTGACCGACGTTACCGCGATCTCGCTGGCCTGCACCTTCGATTTCGGCTTCTGCGTCGGACCGGCGGTGCCGGACGAGGTCAAGGACGTCAAAGGCTTCCTGGCCTGGGCCAAGGCCAATCCCGACAAGGCGAACTACGGTTCGCCGGGCGCCGGCTCGGTGCCGCACTTCATCGGCGTGCTGCTCGGCCAGGCGGGCGGCGTCGAGCTGAAGCATGTCGCCTATCGCGGCTCGGCGCCCGCCGTTCAGGATCTGGTCGCGGGTCAGATACAGGCCGTCTCGGGTCCGGTCGGCGAGTTCACCCAGCAGGCCAATGCCGGCAAGATCCGTTATCTGGCCGTCTCAGGTGCTGAGCGCAGCCGGTTCGCGCCCAAGGTCCCGACCTTCGCCGAGCAGGGCTACAAGGACCTCGTGTTCTCGGAATGGTTCGGCTTCTTCGCGCCGGGCGGCACACCCGAGCCGGTCGTCCAGCGCATCAACCAGGCGCTGCGTGTTGCGCTCGAGCAGAAAGACGTGGTCGATGGCCTGGCCGTCATGGGCCTCGAAGCGACCTCGTCGACACCGGACCAGCTCGCGAAGCTCTTGAAGGACAGTTACGACCGCTGGGGGCCGATCGTGAAGAAGATCGGGTTTACGGCGGACTCTTGACGGGAGCTCAGGCTCTTCCGGACGGCGAGCGTCTCGCTCGCTCATGAGTTCGAGCGAGCGAGACGCTCGCGGGTCCGGAAGAGCCTGAGCGACGGTCTACACCCGCCGGGTGCCTTCGCGGGCGAAAGCGGCAGCGGCGCGGTCGATCAGCGCCTTGCGGTCGATCTTGTTGGTGCCGGCGAGCGGCAGCTCGTCGAGGAACCAGACGGCGCGGGGATGGGCGTAGGCCGGTCCGTTGTCGAGGGCGAAGCGGCGCAGCGTATCCTCGCTCGGCGACGTTCCGGGCTTCGGCACGACGAACGCCACCGGAAGCTGGTACTTGATCTCGTCGGCCACCGGCACGACGCAGACCTGGGCCACGTCGGCGTGGCGGCCCAGGAGCTTCTCGACCTCGCCGGGGTAGACGTTCTCGCCGCCGCACTGGAACATGTCGTCGGCCCGGCCGACGAAAAAGACGAAACCGTTGGCGTCGCGCCGCATCACGTCGCCGGTGTCGTACCAGCCGTCGATCAGGCGCCTCTTCGTGTCGGCCGCGCGGTTGAGATAGCCGCTCATCAGCGCCGGGGTGCAGATGTGCAGCACGCCCTGGTCGGGATCATTGCCGACGAACCTCACCTCGAGGCCCGTGCGCGGATAGCCCAGCGCACCCATTGGCTTGGCAATGCCCTCCGGGTGCGGGCCGAAGGCGATCGGCCCCGATTCGGTGGTGCCCCAGCTGTTGGCCGTCTCGGCGTTGGGGAACAGCCGGTGCATCTGCTCGAAGAACTCGGGCGTCGACGGCGCCGAGCCGGTGACGGCGACGGTGACGCAGGAGAGGTCGGCCTTCGCCAGCTCCTCGGTTTCGCGCATCACAAGGGCCAGCATGGTCGGCACCGAGGTCACCATGTCGATGCGCAGCCGGTCGATGGCGCGGATGTAGCCGGCGGCCGTGAAGGCGGCCATCAGCGCGATGGTGCCGCCGTTGATCATCACCAGCTTGGCGCTGAACAGGCCGTTCATGTGGAACAGCGGGGCGGCGATGATCGCCTTGCGGCCCTCGATGCCGGGCCGCTGCTCGGGCGTGGCGCCGGTCGCCCAGAGATAGCCGCCGTGGCTGAGCGGCACGCCCTTGGGCAGACCGGTCGACCCCGAGGTATAGAGCACCATCGCCGTCTCCTCGAATGCCATGTCGACCGGCGCGAACGGACCAGGGTCGAGCAGCGTGTCGAGCTGCTCGATCGGCACGGTCGGCACCAGCTCGGCAACCAGCGGCGCCCGCTCGGCGTCGGCGATGGCGAGCACCACGGCAGAGTCCTTCATGATGTGCGCCACCGTCTCGCGCGGCAGCTTGTGGTTGACACAGACCGAGACCAGGCCGGCTGCCATGGTCGCCATGTACAGGATCAGGTAGTCGGCGCTGTTGGCGGCGACGATGGCGACTGCCTGGCCGCGCTCGAGTCCACGCTTCAACAGGCCGCGCGCCAGGGCGGCGATGCGGGCCCGGCCCTCGCCGTAGCTCAGGCGACGTTGCTCGTCGCCCTCCGGTGAAAGCTGGATGATCAGCGCACGGTCGTCGGGCGCGGCGGGATCGAGGATGGCGGCGAGGTTGGTCAGGCTCATGGCGAACTCGGGCAATGCAAGCGACGCGCCTAGCGGCTGTCGCGACGGTGGAACTGCGAGCCGCCGTAGGACTGGTCGGTCGGCACGATCTCCATATAGCTCACATCCATGCGCTGCGGGGCGCCGAGCACGAACATGATCGCCTCGGCGATGTCGTCGGGCTGCAGGCAGTCGAAACCTTCGTAAAAGCGCCGGCGGCCTTCGTCGGGGTCGTCGAGCAGGGCGACATGGGCGCCGGTCTCGACCCGGCCCGGCGCGATTTCGCTCACCCGCACGCCCGAGGCATGCAAGTCGAGCCGCAGCGTCTGGCCGAGATTGCGCAGCGCGGCCTTGGTCATGGCATAGACCGGCATGCCCGGGATCGGCCAGGCGGCGGCGATCGAGCCCAGCAGGACGACATGGCCGCGGCCGCGTGCCTGCATGCCCGGCACGGTGGCGGCGAGGCAATTGAGCGTGCCCTTGAGATTGACCTCGAGCAGCAGGTCGATGTCGTCCGGCGCGGTCTGCCACGATGCGCCGGCGCGCACCGGCGCCGAGGCGTTGCTGATCAGGATGTCGGCATCGACGACGCTCAGCGCGCTCAGCACGGCGTCGCGATGGGAGATGTCGAGCGCCAGCGGCCGGCATCCGGTCTCGCGGGCGAGATCGCTGAGATCGTCGGCCGAGCGCGCCACGGCATAGACTTCGAGCCCGCCGATGCACAGCTGGCGGACCGTCGCCGCGCCGATGCCGCGACTGGCGCCCGTGACGATGGCGGTGCGATAGCGATCGAGTGACATCGGGCTCCCCTCTCCACAGGCGAGCTTTGTACTACGCCCGCCGGCGCGTGCTAATCACGTCGAGGCGGCAGTCATTTCCTCCCCGTCTTTCCCGGGGAGATGTCGCCGTCATACGGCGAGGGAGGGGTCATGAGTCATTGGATTCGTGACTCATGTCCCCTCCGTCTGCGAAGACGCGGACACCTCCCCAGCGGAGCTGGGGAGGAGGAGGAGAAGAAGGAGTCTTGCGATGGCGAAGAAGCTGTTTCCGGATGGCACGGAGGTCGTGCCCTTCTATGTGCGGGCGGTGAGGAGCGGGTCGTTCGTGTTCGTCTCGGGCACGACGTCGCTCGATGCCAAGGGGCGGGTGCAGGGCAAGGATGCCGCCCAGCAGACCGCCATCACCATGCGCAAGATCGAGGCCGCCTTGAAGGCGGCCGGGGCGCGGCTGGCCGATGTCACGCGGATGACCATCTTCGTCACCGACATCCGCGACATGGGTGCGGTCAGCAAGGCCCTGGCCAAAGCGCTGCGCGGCTCGGTCATCTCGTCGACCCTGGTGGCGGTGAGCGCGCTGGCCGTGCCCGGCCTGCTGGTCGAGATCGAGACGACGGCGGTCGTCGAGCGCTGAGCGGAAGGGCCAAGCGTGAGCGAGGAAACGAGCCGGCGCGGCCTTGGCCGGCCTGCCCGCAAGCGCAGCAGCGCGTCAGGTCCGGGTACCGTCGACAGTAGTCCTGCCCTGGTGGGGCTCATGCTCTTCCGGGCCGAGGGCAAGATCCTTCGGCAAGCTCAGGGCAGGCGCCCGCGGTCCAGCCGAGAGCCTCAGCTCTTGGGATAGGGGATCCGGTTGCGGTCGAGCAGATCCTCGAGCGCCTTGATGCCCTGTTGGTAGCGGCCCTTCTGGCAATCGATGCCGGCGCCGAGGCGTATCATGTCGGGTCCGCCGGAACCCTCGCTGCGTCGCGTGCCGTAGCGGTCGAAGATGGCGCCGAGCTCGGCACAGCGTGCAGCAAGCTGCTCGTTCGTCTGCTGCGCCTGCAAGCCGCCGGGCAGGATGGCGGTTAGGGTGGCGAGCAGCAGGGGGCGGGCGAGTCGCATCGTCGATGGAGTCCGGTCAGAGCGGTCGTGAGGCGGAGACTATACGCATCGGGCGGCCGCCTGTACTCTCGATGCACCCGACAGCGATCGGGCAGCAGGGGGAGAGTTTACGATGTCGCGATCGACGCTGCGCTGCATGCTGGGCTTTGCCATCGCCGGACTGGCAGCGGCCTGCGGCGATGCCCAATCAACGCCCGGCAACGATCCGATGACGCGCACCGCCGCCAAGACCGTCACCTGGTCGGACGGCAAGCCGGCCATTCAGATCAACTGCAACATGCCAGGCGATTGTCAGACGCGCGCCATCGCGATGTGCCGCGAAAGCCGCGGCAACTACACCGTGCTGGCGATGGACAACATGCCGACGCGGGGCGATGCCACCGTCGTGCGCGGACCGGCTTCGGTCGTGGTACGCTGCGCCTGATCGGCCGGCAATCGGGCTGGCTCATTGGCGGATCGGTCGATCATGGGGCGCGGCGGTTGACGAGGGTCCTGTGCTGATCGAAGCTCGGATGAAATTCTGTCAAGTGTTAGGAAAACACCATGGCTGAAATTCTCGCCCTTGGCATCTCGCACTACCCGCCGCTGTGGGGCGCCGACGAGCGCATGGCGTGGATCCTGAAGCGCATGCTCGCCAACCCGCGCCTGCCGGAGGAGCTCAGGACGCCGGCCGGCTGGCCCGAGGCGATGCGGGCCGAATGGGGCAACGACGAGGGCGCCTCGTCCGCGGCGCGCCATCGCGCCGACCTGGTTGGCTGGATGGAGAGGACGCGGGCGGCGCTCGATGCGTTCGATCCGGACTTCGTGCTGATCTGGGGCGACGACCAGTACGAGAACTTCAAGGAAGACGTCGTGCCGCCCTACTGCGTCAGCGCCTACGACCGCTTCAAGTTCGCGGTGCCGCCGAACAACGTCTGGGGCGAGACCGACAAGGTCTACGACCTGCCTGGCCATCGGCAGGCGGCCAAATACCTGGCGAGCGCGCTGATCGAGGAAGGCTTCGACACGGCCTACGCCTACAAGCCCTTGCACCATCCGCTGGGCCATGCCTTTGCCAACGCGATCTTCTATCTCGACTATGCCCGCCGCGGCTTCGGCTATCCGATCGTGCCCATGGCCATCAATTGCTACGGCCGGCGCGTGCTCGCCCAGCGCGGCGGCCTGCCGGTGTTCGATCGCGAGATCGCCGAGGCTGACCTCGACCCTCCGGCGCCGACGCCGCGCCGCCTGTTCGACCTCGGCGCAGCGACCGCACGTGTCCTCGCCGCCTCGCCGTGGCGTGTGGCGCTGCTCGCCTCGTCAGGCTGGTCGCACGCCTTCCTGACGGCCAAGAACCACTTCCTCTATCCCGACACGCCGGCCGACAAGCGCATGTTCGAGGCGCTGCGCAGCGCCGACTGGCAGACCTGGCGCAACTGCTCGGGCGCCGCCGTCGAGGACAGTGGCCAGCAGGAGATCCTGAACTGGATGTGCCTGGCCGGGGCGATGAACGAACTGGGACGCAAACCGCAGGTCACCGGCCTGGTCGAGACCTGGATATTCAACTCGTCCAAAGCCTTCCTGATCGCGCCGCCGCATTGACTCGGGCAAACGGGAATCGCCACCGGCGGAGGACGCCGGCCTTTCTTGTCGTCCTGAGCGCAGCGAAGGATGCGGCGCCTTGCCAATGTATTGCGAGACTCTGGAGTGGCGCGCGCCCCGGTACCGATCTCACTTGTGCGCAATGTCGAGGCGGACGACGTCGCCCAGGGCGACGAACTTCTCCCCGTCGAACTGGGCCAGCTGCATGGCGTGGAAGGCGAGGTAATCGTCGGGTGAGTTGCTGAGGGTGATGCCGGGCAGCAGCATCGGCGCCACGACATCTTTCAGGCTGGTCGCGTGCTTCAGGATGTTGTCGCGCGTCAAACCGTTGCCGCAGGCCTTGAGGACCCGGGCGATCATGAAAGAATTGATGTAACCTGGCACGGCCGTGTTGTCCTCGATATTGAGGCTCGGCATGTATTTCCTGGCGAAGGCGCGATACTCGACGACGTCGGCATCGTTGAGCGTCGTCGTGTCGGTCGGATGCTTCTCCCAGCGTGCGGTGATGACGCCCTTTGAGCGCTCGAGGCCGGCCGGCACCAGCGTGCCGCCGACCGATGACGCGACGCTGGCGATGATGTGGAGCGCCGGCCGCCAGCCGAGATCGTAGGCCTTGCGGATGCCCTGGGCGGCGAACTTCGACGTCGTGAACTGCACCAGCGCGTCGGCGCCAGCGCCCTTCAGGTCGATGATCTGGCTGTCGACGCTGGGATCGGTGAGCTCGTTGCTGACCTCGCGCACGATCATTGTTCTTGCGCGCTCGCCCAGCCCCTTCTTGAGGCCGAGCAGGAAATCCTTGCCGAGATCGTCGTTGATGTAGAGCACGCCGATCTTCGCCGTCGGATGCTTGGCCAGGATGAACTTGGCGTAGATCTCGCCCTGGCCGACATACGTGGGATAGAGCGGCACGATCCACGGAAAGGCCTTGGGATCGTTGAAACGATCGGCGCCCGAGGTCAGGAACAGGTTCGGCACCTTCTTGCCGTTGAGGTATTTCTGCACCGAGGTGTTGGGCGCGGTGCCGAGGAAGCCGGCGATCGCCAGCACGTTGTCCTCCTCGACGAGCTTGCGCGTCTGCTCCAGCGCCTTGGGCGGGTTGTAGGCGTTGTCGAGCGAGATCAGGGTGATCTTGCGGCCGTTGATGCCGCCCTGCTCGTTGATCATCTGGAAATAGGCGGTCTGGGCGTGGCCGTAGATGCCGTAGGCCGAGGCAGGGCCGCTGTAGGGTGAGGTCGTGCCGAGCTTGATCTCGCTGTCGCTGACACCCGGGCCGTAGTTCTTCGACTGGGCGCGCGCGGCGCCGGCCGACAGGGCGGCGGCACCCGCGCCGGCCAGCAGGGCGCGTCGCGTGACGGTGATGGTGGTCATGTCTCCTCCCGTCGCAAGCGCCTGGTCGGCTTGCGCACCTTTGGCGGAATCATCAGCCGCGCCAATTCGCAGCGCAAGCGGAATCTAACAACTGGTAGTTATTTTATCGGGAGCTGTCGCACGGGGCCGGCGCCCGGCTTGATGATGCCGCTGGCGAGCAGCCGTATCAGCTCGTCGGCGACGTCGTCGGGCGAGAGCGGGCCGTCCGGGCTATACCATTCGGCGACCCAGGTCAGTGCCCCCATGGTCAGCATGCGCACCACCGAGAGATTGAAGCCGGAGCGCAGCAGGCCCTTCTTGTGCGCCTCTGCGAACAGGTCGGCGAAGATCGCCGCGTATTCGCGTTCCTGCTTCATGTGTTGGTCGCGCAGCCGCTTCGGGAGCCGGCGGATCGCCTTCAGGCGCGACGAGAAGTGCTCCTGCAGCGTATAGGCGAGGTGAGCGCGCAGGGCGGCGCGCAACCGGTCGAGCGGCGAGCTTGCGCGTCCGGCAGCGGCGATCGCCTGCATCACCGCCGTGCGGGCGCCGCCGACGCCGCTTTCCAGCACCGCGCGGATGATCTCGTCGCGCGAGTCGAAGTGGTAGTAGATGCTGCCCGCCTTCATCTTGGCGCCGGCGGCGATGCGGCGCAGCGTGACGCGGTCCGAGCCGTCCTCCTGGACCAGCCGCTTGGCGACTTGGATCAGGCGCGCCCGCGTCTTGTCGGCCTTGGTCTGCTTGTCTTTTCCGGCGTCGTCGACCGGCGGCGTGGTCCGCTCCGACCGGACAGGGCGGTCAATCTTCATCGCTCCGTCTTACGTGACGGGAGGGTCACGGTTCAAGACTCATGGACCTCCCCAGCTTCGCTGGGGAGGTGTCGGCGTCTTCGCCGGCGGAGGGGTCATGAGCCGCAGTAGTGGTGCCCATGACCCCTCCGTCGCCGTAAGACGGCGACACCTCCCCAAGCAAAGCTTGGGGAGGAGGATGAAACTCAAATGATGATCGTGAGCTTGCCCGGATAGAGCATATCCATGTCGAGGATCGAGCGCTTGAACTTGATCTTCCACGGCCGGCCGGTGCAGTCGATTCGGTAGAGGTGCTTGCCATAGTACGTATCGACGACGCCGCGCTTGGCGCGATAGGTGATGAAATTGCAGCTCACCTCGGCCACGCCCGCGTCCATGCCGGTGATGCGCACGTTGCTGATCATGTGGCGCTGGCGCGAGCGCGGGAACTCCGAGTGCGCTTCCTTCTTCTTCAGGCGCTCGATCCGCTCGCGCAGGCGGACATAGTCGTCGGCGATGTAGAACAGCGACGTCGCCGGATCGGTCTCGTCGGGATCGCCGGTCGGCGGCACTTCGTAGGTGGCGCCCTCGGCGAACATCGCGAACCATTCCTCGATGCGCCAATCGTCGAGCAGATCGGCCTCGAGATAGAGGAAATCCTCCATGCGGGCGCGCAGGCCGGGATCGTCCAGGGCCGCGGCGCCGGCGAGGCTCGCGTCGGCGTTCATCGCGCACCCGCCATGCGCTGCTGCCATTGCCGCCAGAAGCAGCGCATCTGCTCCTCGTCGTCGTTCATCGGCTTGCCGACGCGCGGCATGCCCTTGGAGATGTCGTTCCACGCCGCCTCGCGCATGTTTCTGTAGCCGCGCTGGCAGTTCTCCAGCGCCTCCTGGTCGTCCGGCGTGGCGAAGCCGCCCGGCCCCAGGAACTCGAGGAAGTTGAACAGGCGAAGCTTGCGCAGCTCGCTGTCCTCGTCGCAGGCGGCGAGCGCCCACGCGCTGACGGTCATCTGGTCGGGCGCCTCGGGATAGAAGGTTCGGATCGTGATCGCCATGATGTCGTTGATGACCAGGTTGGGGAAGATCAGCATGTTGCGGCTGGTCTCGGCGATGCGCAGCCCGCGCTCCTCGCCGAAGCGCTGCACCAGGTTCTTGCGCAGCCGCTCGACCAGCTCGCGCTTCTCCTCGCCCCATGACGGAACCCAGCGGGCGATCGGCCGACCCCACGGCGAGGCGTACTCGATGACGGCGTGACCGTTGCCCAGATCGGACATGCCGCGAGCGGTGAAATCGTTGGTGCCTGAGTCCATGCGCAGGCTGCCGATGTTCTTCAGATAGTCGAAATAGGTGCTGTGAACCGGGAAGCCATGGAAGGCGTCGATGCTGTTCTCGGCCAGCAGCTTCCAGTTCGCGTTGATGCGGTACTGCTGACCGCTGCCGACGACTTCCATGCCGGCCTCCGACTGGTCGGCGACGAGATCGATATATTCCCTGGCGCCGGCCAGGTAGTCGGCCAGCGGCATGGCGTTGCGGTCGAAATTGACGAACCAGAAATCGCGGTAGCTTTCCAGGCGCGGCACCTGGGCCAGGTCGGCGCAGCCGCCGCCATAGTGCTCCTTGCCGTAGTTGCCTTCCTCGAAGCGCGAGGCGAAGCGGCCGTTCACGTTGAACGACCAGCCATGATAGAAGCAGCGGAACGACAGCGCGTTGCCCTTGCGCTCGCGCACCACCATGGCGCCGCGATGCGGGCAGGTATTGAGGAAGGCGTGCACCGCCCCGCCACGATCGCGATTGAAGATCAGCTCACGACCGCCCACTGCACGGGTGATAAAGTCGCAATTGCCGGCGATCTCCGAGCCGTGGCCGAGGTAGAGCCAGCACCGGTCGAAGATGGCGGCGTGCTCGCCTTCCAGCACGGATTGCTCGGTGAAGGCGCGCCGCGCGACGCGGAACAGGTGCCGCTCGCGATCCTCGACCACCAGGCCGGCATGGCCGGACGGGACCTCCGGATTTATCAGGGCGGTGTCCATGCATTCCTCCTCGCCGGCCAATAAATCTAACAATTGTTAGGAAGTTTATAACCTGATAGACAATGTGGTCAACCGGAGGGAGGACAGCGATGGACGATGCAGCCCTTGCCCGCGCCGTGGTCGACCCGCGGACCTACATTGACCAGTCGGCCTACGATGCGCTGTTCACGCCGCTCCGCCGCGCCGCTCCCGTGTGCCGGGTGGCGCCCGAGGGCTACCGGCCGTTCTGGCTGGTGACCCGCCATGCCGACATCATCGAGATCGAGCGCCAGCCGGAGTGGTTCCTGAACGGGCCGCGCTCGACCCTCACCTCGCTGGCCGATGAGGAAAAGCTGGAGCGGCTGACCGGCCGGCGCGCTTCGGCCCTGCGCACGCTGGTCAACATGGACGACCCCGATCACCGGGTCGTACTACGTCATCATCGCCACTGCGGGCCACGATACGACCAGCTCGACCACCTCGGGCGGCCTGTTGGCCCTGATGCAGACGCCGGGCGCGCTCGATCGCTTGCGGGCTGAGCCGGAGCTGCTGACCCGGGCGGTCGACGAGATGATCCGCTACGTCTCGCCGGTGAAGCATTTCTTCCGGACCGCGACCGAGGACTATGTCCTGCGCGGCCAGCAGATCAGGGCAGGCGACAGCCTGATGATGTGCTATCCATCGGGCAATCGCGACGAGGACGTGTTCGAGGACCCGTTTGACTTCCGCATCGATCGTTCGCCGAACCGCCATCTCGCCTTCGGCTTCGGGGCGCATCTCTGTCTCGGCATGCATCTCGCCCGGATGGAGATCCGTGCTTTCTTCCGCGAATTGCTGCCGCGCCTCGACCATGTCGAGCTGGCCGGCGCGCCGCCCTGGGTCGAGGCCAACTTCGTCAGCGGCCTCAAGCGCCTGCCGATCCGTTATTCCTTCGCCAAGGCGGCGGCGTGACCGCTGTCGCCCGGTCACGTCCTGGCTTGGCCGCAAGCGAACGAGCCCAAGTCTTCGCTCGATTCTCAGCCGCAGATGAACACAGATGAACACAGATCGATTGACCTCGAAGCGATATTCCCTGAGGGCTCTTGACGAGACTATCGGTCCGGGATCGCTGTCATCCCGAGCGCATCGAGGGACCATTGCTGCAGCCTCAAGGATCCCTCGCTGCGCTCGGGATGACAGAAGTGTCGTTGCAACCGGAGCACTTGCTTCGCGACAGGCGCCGGAGATCTCTGAAGCCTCCTCGCTTGGCAGCCATGTCAAGTATCCGTGTTCATCTGTGTTCATCCGTGGCTTCCATTTTCGGCGAGGCATGAGCAATGTGCACCATGCTGGTTTGGCATGGAGCCGTGCCAGAGGATGAGCGGGCAGCACCTCATCATCGTCGGCGCCGGTCATGCCGCCGGCCAGCTGATCGCCAGCCTGGCGCAGGAGAAATTTTCAGGCGCCGTGACGGTGGTCGGCGACGAGCCCTATCCGCCCTATCAGCGGCCGCCTTTGTCCAAGAAATACCTGGCGGGCGAGCTGGCGCTCGACCGGCTCTACCTGAAGCCTGCGGCGTTCTACGAGAAGCTCGGCACCCGCCTGCTGCTCGGCCGCCATGTCGAGCGCATCGATCGGCCGGCGCATCGCGTGGTCCTCGATGACGGTTCGAGCCTCGACTACACGACCCTGGTGCTGGCCACCGGCAGCCGGGCGCGCACTCTTTCGCTGCCTGGAGCGGAACTGCCGGGCATCGTCTCGCTGCGCAGCATCGCCGATGTCGAGGCGATCCGCGCGAGGTTCTTCGGCGGCACGTCGCTGGTCGTCGTGGGCGGCGGCTATATCGGGCTCGAGCTGGCGGCCGTCGCGGTCAAGCTGGGGCTCGCCGTCACCGTGCTCGAGCAGGCGCCGCGCCTGATGATGCGCGGCGTCGGGCAGGTGGTCTCGACCTTCTACGAGCGGCTGCATCGCGAGGAAGGGGTCGCCGTCCATACCGGCGTGGCCGTGAAGGGTTTCGGAGGCGAGGGGCACGTCGAGCGCGTCCTCTGCGACGGCCTGCAGGTTCCGGCCGACCTGGTGGTGGTCGGCGTCGGCGCGCTGCCCAACATCGAGCTTGCCCAGGCGGCGGGTCTTGCGACCACGAACGGGATCGACGTCGACGCGCGGTGCTGCACCGAGGATCCTGCGGTTTACGCCATCGGCGATTGCACCAACCAGCACCATCCCCTGCTCGACCGACGGCTGCGGTTGGAGTCCGTGCACAATGCGCTCGAGCAGGGGCGCATGGCGGCAGCGGCGATCTGCGGCCTGCCGGCCCCGCCCGATCAGGTGCCGTGGTTCTGGAGCGACCAGTACGACGTCAAGCTGCAGACTGCCGGCCTGTCTGACCAGCACGACCAGGCGATCGTCCGCGGCCGGCCGGACGAGGGGCGGTCGTTCGCCGTGTTCTATCTTTCCGATGGCGTGCTGGTGGCCTGTGATGCCATGAACCGGGCGGCGGAATTCATGATGTCCAAGGTTCTGATCGGCGCGCGGGCGCGCGTCGACACCGCGAAGCTCGCCGACGAACGGGTGGCAGTGAAGGATTGTCGACTATAGCGCTGAACGAGTGAGTGGACCGACAGATGGCAAAGATCACCTTCGAGACGACGGACGGGCAGGAGCACACGATCGACATCGCCAATGGGCTGTCGATCATGGAGGGCGCTGTCCGGAACATGGTGCCCGGCATCGATGCCGATTGCGGCGGCACCTGCTCGTGCGCGACCTGCATGGTCTACGTCCCGCCCGAATGGGCCGGAAAGCTGCCGCCCAAGAAGTCGGACGAAGAGGCGATGATCGAGTTCTGCCCCCACCACAACGAGACTTCGCGCCTGTCCTGCCAGATCGACGTCACGGATGCGCTCGATGGCCTGCGGCTCAAGGTGCCGGAGAGCCAGCGCTGAAGGGGGTATCCGCTCATTGCCGGGGCCGCGCCACTCCCGTGGCGCTCATGCTCTTCTGGATCGAGGGCGTCTCGCCCGCTCATGATCATGAGCCGGCGAGTCGCCCGCGGTCCGAGAAAGGACGCTCCCCTCATTCATCCGTGGCCAGTCGTCTCGACTGTCAGGATTGGGCCAGCGCAGCGAGCACCCGCTGGGCCTGCTTGAGATGGGGGATGTCGTACATCTTGCCGTCGATGCCGATCGTGCCGGAATCGGGTTGCGCCGCGAAAGTTTCGACGACCTGGCGCGCATGCGCCACGTCCTCGTCGCTCGGCGTGAAGCAGCGATTGATCGTCGCCACCTGGTCGGGATGGATGGCGATGCGCCCGGTGAAACCGTCGCGCCGCGCGGTCAGGGAGCTCTCGGCAAGCCCCTTGCTGTCGCGGAAGTCGGTATAGACCGTCTCGAGCGGCGCCACGTCGGCGGCGCACGCCGCGAACAGGCACTGCGCGCGGGCCACCTGGTAGGGGAAGCTGAAGCTGCCGTCGGGCGCCTTGCTGGTGGTGGCGCCGACCGCGCTCGAAAGGTCCTCGGCCCCCCAGGTCAGCCCGGCGAGACGCGGATGTGCCGGCGTGTACGAGCCGAGATGGAACATCGCCGTCGGCGTCTCGGTCGCCACGACCAGGATCTTGACGTGGCCGGCGGTCATGCCGGTTTTGGCCTCTAGGGCATCGAGGCAGTGGCCGAGCCGCACCACGTCGCCGGAACCGTTGGCCTTGGGCAGGACGATGCCGTCGAGACCCGGCATGACCACGGCCGCCAGGTCCTCGAGCGTCATGCCAGAGTCGAAGGGATTGATGCGCGCCCAGCAGCTCCAGGGGCGGCCCGCGGTGGGCGCGATCATGCCGGCCAGCATCTTGCGGGCCTCGGGCTTGCGCGACGGCGCGACGGCATCCTCGAGGTCGAGGATCAGGCCGTCGGCGCCGGTTGCCCGGGCGCGCTCGAACTTGCGCTCGCTGTCGCCAGGCACGAAGAGCAGGGAACGCAACCTCATTTCGGCTTCCCCAGCATCAAGCCGGCTCGCTTGCAGATGCAGATCTCCTCGTCGCGCTGGTTCAAGCCTCTATGCTGGAACGTCACGATGCCCTGCCCGGGCCGCGACTTGCTGGCGCGCACCTCGATCACCGTCGTCTCGGCGCGGATCGTGTCGCCGGCGAAGACAGGCCGGGGAAAGCGGACCTCGTCCCAGCCGAGATTGCCCACCGTGGTGCCGAGCGTGGTGTCGCCCACCGAAAGGCCAGTGACCAGCCCCAGAGTGAACCCGCTGTTGACCAGCGGCTTTCCGAACTCGGTCGTCTTGGCGTACTCGTGGTCGAGATGCACCGCCGCTGGATTGTGGGTCAGTGCCGTGAACAGGATGTTGTCCATGTCGGTCACCGTGCGCCGCACCGCGTGCACGAATTTCTGGCCGACGTAGAATTCCTCGAAATACAGTCCTGGCAAACGTTCCTCCTGTAGCGTCCAAACTGGCGCATCATGCTCTTTCGGACCGCGAGCGTCTCGCTCGCTGATGACTCTGAGCGAGCAGGACCCTTCGTCAAGCGAGCTCGACCTCGGCAAGGTCGCCCTCGGCGGCCTGATCGATCGCCTGGAATTGTCCGGCTTCGTGATGCGCCAGGCCGATCCGGTCGATCGGCGGGTGAAGCGCGTCTATCTCACCAAGCAGGCGCTGAGCTTCCTCAAGCAGGTACGCAGGGAGACCGACAAGTTCAACGCGCGCATCGTCGAAGGCATGGACCGCGCCGACCTGGCCAAGGCGGCCGACACGCTGCTGGCGATGAAGCGGCGGTTGCTCTCGATGTCGGAAGAGGCGCCGCCGGCCGCGCGGCCGGGACGGCGCCAAGCGGCCTGATTTTCCGCCCCAACTTCGTTGGGGAGGAGGATCAGAACCCGACGTTGTCTCCGCCTTTCAGTTTCAGCATCTCGCGGGCTTCCGCCGGGGTTGCCGGCTCGAGCGACAACTCGGCGAGGATGCGGACGATCTTGGCCACCTGCTCGGCGTTGCTTGCGGCAAGCTTGCCGCGGCCGATATAGAGGCTGTCCTCCATGCCGACGCGGACATGACCGCCCATGACCGCGTTCATGGTGGCGATCGGCATCTGGTGGCGGCCGGCGCCCAGCACCGAGAAATAGTACTGATCGCCGAACAGCCGGTCGGCCGTTGCCCGCATGTGCATCAGGTTCTCGGGCTCGGCGGCGATGCCGCCCAGGATGCCGAACACGCCCTGCACGAACAGCGGCGGCTCGACCAGGCCGCGGTCGAGGAAGTGCGACAGATTGTAGAGATGGCCGATGTCGTAGCATTCGAACTCGAAGCGCGTGCCGTTGGCGCCGAGTTCCTTGAGGCCGCGCTCGATCTGCGCGAAGGTGTTGCTCAGGATGAAGTCGCGCGTCATCTCGAGGTAGGGCTTCTCCCACTCGTACTTGAAGCTCGAGATCCTCTCGGCGGCGCCGAAGATGCCGAAATTCAGCGAGCCCATGTTCATCGAAGCGACCTCGGGCTTGGCCCACTTGGCCGCCGCCAGCCGCTCGTCGAGGGTCATGCCGAGGCCGCCGCCAGTGGTGACGTTCACCACCGCATCGCACTGCTGCTTGATGCGCGGCAGGAAGCGCTGGAACGCTTCCGGCTTCTGCGTCGGCTTGCCGTCCTTCTCGTCGCGCGCGTGCAGATGCAGGACCGCGGCGCCGGCCTCGGCCGCGGCAACCGCTTCCGCGGCGATCTCGTCGCCGGTGATCGGCAGGTGATCCGACATGGTCGGCGTATGGATGGATCCGGTCACCGCGCAGGTGACGATGACCTTCTGGGCCCGGCGCATTCAGAGGCTCCTCGCGTTGCTGTCGATCTGATTCATAGTCTTCCGGACCACGGGCGTCCCGCCTGCTCGTGATCTTCGTCATCGTCATCACGATGAGCGGGCGAGACGCCCGCGGTCCGCATGATCCATGGCCCCTCCGTCGCCGTAAGACGGCGACACCTGCCCAGCACAGCTGGGGGAGGAGAATGATCACCCGCCCTGGCCTTCGAGCACCAGCGGCGCCTGGCGATGGTTGCGTCGGGAGCCCCACATGGCGGCAATCTCGGGATGCGCGCGTGTGACGTCGGCGCCCGAGGGCAGCGCTGCCTGGTGGTCGGCGATCCACACGACGACGTCCTCGGCAACCTTGTCGCCCTCCTTGTCGCGCAGCAGCAGGTGGTAGCCGTTCTTGTAGAAGGCGAGCTTCGAATCGGGGCGCGGCGGCATGACCTCGATGGCGGCGCGCACGGGGTCCTGAGGCACGATGCGATCGCCCAGCCCGTGCAGCATCAGGTAGGGCACCTTGATGCGCTCGGACGAGGCGCGGGCGTCGTCCATCAGGCCGACCAGCCCGTAGCCCATGTCGAGCCGCACCTGGCGCAGCATCTTCGGATCCTTGCGCAGCTTGTCCAGGGTCTTGGGATTGTCGGTCGGCATGTAGTCGATCGAGGTCGGCCCGGAGGGCATCCAGGGGATCGTATGGGCGAAGAACCACAGGCCGGCGCTGGCGACCGGGCCGAACGTATCGCGCGAGCGCAGCGCCGGCGCCGACAGGATCAGCCCGTCGATCTCGGCGCTGCGGTCGGCGGCGACCAGCGCCACGGCCCCGCCCATGCTCTCGCCGGCGAGGTAGATCGGTACATCGGGGTGCTTCGCCTTGACCAGCATCACCATCGCCCGGGCGTCGTCGACCAGCGCCTCGGTGCCGGGCCAGCGCGCCCGGGTCGGGCTTTCGCCGAATCCGCGCTGGTCGTAGGCGTACGTCGTGATGTCCTGCTTGGCCCAGATCGACGCCGGCTCGTCCCACGCCATGCGATAGTCGCCGAAGCCATGCAGACCCAGGATCACGGTCCTGGGGGTACCATTTGCCGCAGGCCAGGTGGCGACCGGCAGGGACGTGCCGTCGGCTGCGATGTAGCGCTTATCCGACAGCGTCGGAGCGCGCACCGTGGTGCCGGCGGGCATGACGGTCGGGGCGCAGGCGGGCAGCATGACCGCAGCCGCCGTGGCCGCTATCATCCGCCGGCGTGAAAGGAAGGATATCGTGACGGAACCTTTTGAACTCATCTCTGTCGATACCGACCGCGTCGCCTGCGACGGCGGGGGCGGTGCGCTCGGTCATCCCAAAGTCTATCTCAATCTGGGCGAAGAAGGGCGGGTCGAATGCCCCTACTGCAGCCGGACGTACGTGTTGCGCGAAGGCGTCCGCCCCGGCCATGGCGCCGGGGCGCCCGCCCATTGAGGAGGCGGCGGTGAAGCAGCTGGGAGAGGGCTGGAACTGGCGCGACCTCGCGATCGGCAACCGCTTCAAGACCTACGGCCGCACGCTGTTCGAGGCCGACCTGCTCAATTTCGTGACTCTCTGTGGCTTTTCCGAGGAGCTGTTCACCAACAAGGAATACATCGCCCACCACGCGCCCATGCGGGGCGGCCATCCCGTGCCCGGCGCGCTGGTCTTCTCGATGGCAGAGGGGCTGGTCATCCCGACCACCCTGCAAGGGTCTGGCCTCGCTTTCCTGTCGATGGGCTTCGACATCAAGGGGCCGACCTATGTCGGCGATACGATCCACGTCGAGATCGAGGTCAGCGAGATCAGGCCGACGTCCAAGGATCCGTCGCGGGCGCTGGTACGCACGACCAACGTGGTGAAGAACCAGAAGGATGAAACGGTGCTGGTCTACACGCCGCTGCGCATGATGCAGGGGCGCTGATCGGGGCGGCAGAAGGGGAGACGCCGATATGGCAAAGGTAGCGGTCGAGAAGCATGGTCCGATAACGGTCGTGGCGATCGATCGTTTCGCCGAAGCGCGCAACGCAGTCGACCCTGAAACGGCGCGGCTGCTGCGCGAGGCGTTTCTCGCCTTCGATGCCGACGCCGTGCAGTCGGTCGCGATCCTGACCGGTCGGGGTGGCACGTTCTGTGCCGGCTACGATCTCAAGGTCGCGGCAAGTCGCGAGGGCTCCGGTCCGCACGATCCGGAAGGTCCCGGGCCGATGGGACCGACGCGGCACCTCCTGTCCAAGCCGGTGATCGCGGCGGTCGAAGGTTATGCCGTCGCGGGCGGGCTGGAGCTGGCCCTGTGGTGCGACATGCGGGTTGCCTCGGAGACGGCGAAGTTCGGCGTGTTCTGCCGGCGCTGGGGCGTGCCGCTGATCGACGGCGGCACCGTGCGCTTGCCGCGCCTCATCGGCCACAGCCGTGCCCTCGACATGATCATGACGGGACGCGAGGTCGGCGCGCGCGAGGCCCACGATTGGGGGCTCGCCAATCGCGTTGCTCCCGAGGGGCGGGCGCTCGACGAAGCGATTGCCCTGGCCGAGCAGCTCGCCAGGTTCCCGCAAACCTGCCTGCGCTCCGACCGCCAGTCGTCCTATGAGCAATGGGGCCTCGACGTTGCCCGCGCCCTGGTCAATGAAGGTCGGCGCGGCGCACCGGCCCTGCAGGCCGAGGCTCGCTCGGGGGCCGCACGCTTCGCCGCCGGCAAGGGCCGCGGCGGAAATTTCGGGAACATCTGATGACCACCCTGCCGACTGACGACGAGGTCGCGCGCTATCGCGCCGACGGGGTGGTGTGCCTGCGCGGTGCCTTCTCGTCCGACTGGATCGACCTGATGCGTGCGGCGGTCGACGCCGATATGGCCGACCCCGGGCCGATGGTGCGGCTCAATACGCCCGCCGGCTCGCCCGGACTGTTTTTCGTCGATTTCCAGCTCTGGCAGCGTCACGCCGCGGCGCGCGACTTCGTCTTCAAGTCACCAGCACGGGAAATCGCCGCACGGCTGATGGGCTCACGCGAGGTCGTCTACTACCACGACCATCTGCTGGTGAAGGAACCGGGCACGCGCGAGCGCACGCCGTGGCATCACGACCAGCCCTACTATCCGATCGATGGCGAGCAGGTCGTCTCGCTGTGGCTGCCGCTCGATCCGGTCGATCGCGCGACCTGCGTCGAGTACGTCAAAGGCTCCCATCGCTGGGGCCGCTGGTTCCAGCCGAAATTCTTTCGCCAGGGCGGCGTCGATCTCGCCGTCCAGGATTCGCGCTTCGAGCCGCTGCCCGATCTCGACGCCGAACGGGACCGCCACGAGTTCCTCGCCTGGAACATGGAGCCCGGCGACGTCATTGCCTTCCATGCGCTTACTCTGCACGGCGCCTCGGGAAATCTCTCCGCGTCACGCCGGCGTCGCGCCTGGGCGACGCGCTGGTGCGGCGACGATGCACGCTACGCGGCGCGGGTCGGCCAGATCTCGCCGCCAATCGAAGGCCACGGCCTGGTCCCGGGCGATCGCCTGGCCTGCGCAATGTTTCCGAAGGTGCTGGGCTAAGGATCGGCTGGCGGGTCGACGTGGGGTTGGCCGTCCAGCCATTTTTCCGCAGCCTCGCGATTACGGAAGATCTTGATGGGGCGATCCACTTCAGCCAACTGGGTGTAGAGACGGGCCATCCAGCGAGACCGGTCGCTCGACGCGACGATTGCCAAGGCGCCGAAGCGACCGAAGGCCGGATACGCGCGAATGCGCGCACCGAGGATCATCATGTCCTCATCGGGAGGGTGACCCTGCGTCTGCGTCACGTCGAATATCTTGCGATACGCCAACGTGTTCGAGGTGATGACATCGTCGAGATACCGCTCGATCTCCTGCAGCGTGACCGTGCCTTCGGCGACGGCAACAATCAGGCGATCAGGGTGCGAAACCGTCCAATTGACCGGCATGATCGACTATGCCGTCAGCCGGTCGCCGGCGACAAGACGCGCGCAGGACCAAAGACCTGTCGCGGCACCTATCGGCGATAACAAAACCGTTATCCGGCGGCGGACTCGCCTGATGCGAGCGGAGCTTTCTTTGAGGGGTAATACTTTCTCGAGGTGCAATCTGACGCTAGGCCACCAGGACAGCCTTGCCGACAACCGTACGTTGTTCTATCAAGCGGAAGGCGTCGATCCAATCGGCAAGATCATAGGTGGCGGCGACCGTGGCCTTGAGCTTGTCCTCGGTGAACCAGCGCATCAGCTCGCGCTGCGCCTCGGCGACCATCGCGCGCCGTCGTGCGAGACCTGCCGCTTCCTTCGCCGTCGGCGGCGCCTTGCCGCCCCAGCCGTTGTAGTAGCCATAGTAGAAGCCGATCACCGTCACGTTCTTGACCAGCAGGATGTTGGCCGGGATCTGCGGGATGATGCCGCTGGCGAAGCCCATGGGAATGAGTCGGCCCTCGGGTGCGACGCAACGCAGGGACACCTCGAACGCCGAGCCGCCGACCGGGTCGTAGATCACGTCGGCGCCGCGGCCGCCGGTCAGCTCGAGGACCCGCGCCCGCAGATCTTCGCTGCGATAGTCGATCAGCTGGTCGGCGCCGGCCGCCTGCGCGGCGGCGAGCTTGTCGCTGCCGGCGGCCGAGGCGATCACGATCGCGCCCATCGCCTTGCCGACCTCGATGGCGGTCAGTCCCGAGCCACCGCCGGCGCCATGCACCAGCAGCACTTCGCCCGGCTGCATGTCGGCTTTCCATTTCAGCGCGCCGTAGGCTGTGGGATAGAGCGTCGGAAAGTTGGTGGCCTGGGCGTAGGGCATGATTTCCGGGATCGGGATCACGTTCTCGGCGGTCGCCACGGCATACTCGGCGAAGGCGCCCTGGTTGACGCCGGTGCAGATGCGCTGCCCGACATGGAGGTCGGTGACGCCGGGCCCCAGCTTGGTCACGTGCCCGGCCAGCTCGTTGCCCGGCACGTAGGGCAGGGCTGGCTTGTTCTGATGCTTGCCCTGGACGCCCAGCATGGCGGCGAAGCTCACGCCCGCCGCCCCGACACGCACCTGGATCTCGCCCGCCTTGGGCTCGGGCACAGGGACGTCTTCGAGCTTCAGGGTGTCGATGGAACCGTAGCCGTGACAGACGAGGGCGCGCATGGAACTTCCGTGATGGCAGACGCAGAGCGGGCCGGCACCAGCGGCGAGAGCAGGAACAGCGCCCACACCGGCCCTCCGTTGCGATACCAGACGAATTGCCAGATGAAGGCAAGCGTGGCGACCAGCGCGGCATAGAGCCAGCGCATGCGCCGGTCGTTGGGCGTCGTCATCGGATCGGTGATCATGAAGAAGGTGAACAGCAGCAGGCCGCCCGAGCTCAGCTGGTTGAGCAGGACCGCCCAGCGCTGGTCGAGCCACAACAGGCGGCCGATCAGCAGCAGCCCGTAGCAGGCGAGGAAAGCCCAGGCGATGTCGAAGCGCCTGGCCGACACCGTGACCGTCACGCCGAGCGCAATGAACCACAGGGCCGCGATCATGTCGGAGCCCCACTGGCCGGGCGACAGCCAGGCGCCGGGCAGGAACAGGATGGCGATCATCACGCCGAGATTGGCCGGATTGAAGATGTGCTTGTTGCCGATCCGCACCGTGAACTTGGCGCTGATGGCTAGCGCGGCGACCAGCGGATGGACCCATAGCGAATCGGCGCGCACCAGCACGCTGAGGCCGATGCCGGTGACGATGGCGCTCAGGTAACCGACGTTCTTGAGCCCGAGGATGCGCATCCACGCCCATTGTGCGGCGAGGGCGCCGGCGAAGCACAGCGCCGACTGCTCCCAGCGCAGGGCGAAGTCGCGCAGCAGCACGCCGAACATCAGCAGGCCGCCGATGGCGCCGATCTGCAGCCAGCGGGCGTCGAGCTTGCGCAGTGCTGCGACCATGTCAGGGCACCGGCGGCGGGCTGGGGATCGGCGGCGAGCGCCTTGGCAGCCGAGCGCGGATCGTGGCGAGGCTCCAGCCGGTGAGCCTCGCCAGCGCACGGGCATCGTTGTCCTCGCGCTCGACGAGCCGGGCGAAATAGTCCGGCGCTGCGCCACACCTGTACGGGTTGCCGGTCCACGGATGGCGCAGCACGTAGCGCGCCTGGAAGGTGGCGCGATCGGCCGTCTCCTGCAGCATCAGATCCTCGGGAAAGCTGTCGGGCGTGTAGCGCAGGTGCAGGCGGGTCACGACGACCGAGGCGCCGCGCTGGCGCGTGCCCGTGCCGTCGGTGACCCAGGAAGCGCCCGCTGCGACGATCTCGTCGTCGCGCGGCGGTGGCGCCACGCAGGGATCGCACCAGCCCGAGTCCCAGGCGTGCTCGGTGAACACCGTGCGATAGCCGTCCTCCGCGGCGAGGCGGCCGAACATGGTCTTGTAGAAGTCGCGGAACACTGCGGGGTCGCGCACGTAGGTGGGCAGGTCGACGTTGGTCGGCACCTTGACCGTACGGTAGTTCGAGGCCTCGACCCGCCCCTTGCGGGTCAGCGTGTAGACGATCAGGTCCTGTGGGCCTTTGGCGTTCAGCATGCCGAGTCGCATCGGCAGCATGAACTTCTCGCTGGTGAAGCCGAACTGCAGCGGGCTGAGATAGCGCCCCCCGCTCGTGGCGTGCTCCTTCAGGTTGACCCTGGCCACGAAGAACTTCATGTCCTGGCGCACATAGGGTCGCAGCGCCGCGCTGGCGCCCTTCGGGATGTTGTAGCCATTCTGGGTCAGCCAGGTTTCCAGCGCATCCGATTCCTGCGCCGACAGGATGACGATGTCATACTCGCCGACGGTGAAGAAGGATTCGACGCGCACGCGCTGATCCTGCGAGCCGCGCGGCGCGACGGAAGGCGCCGGCACTGCCGAGAGCAGCGCATCCCGGCGCGGGCGGGGAGCGCACGGATCCTCGTCGTGATATTCGACCAGGCGCGGCGCGCTGTAGGAATCGAGGCGCTCGAAGATCTTCTGATCGAGCACCTTGACGTCCTCCTTCTTGAGGATCACCGGCACCGGCACGACCAGGGCGAACTCGGTGAGCTCGCCGCGATAGTCGTTGCGCATGGAGATGGTGGTGCGCTGGCCGTCACGTGCCAGGATGACCTGGCTCGATTCGTTGAACAGCGAGGCGTCGGCCTTGCCGACATAGAAACCGCAGAATGCTTGCGCCTGTAGCGGAACGAACGCCAACACCATCACGGCCAGAATCCGCTTCAGCATGCAGCTCTCTCCTTGCTACGGCTGCAAGCCTGTTGGGTGAAGATGGCGGCGAGTTGGCGAGATCCCAGCTATTTGGCGAATTTGCCGCCGCGCCCTTCGCCTGACGCGAAGCGCGCCGCGCCCTTTTGCGATTCGAGGCGCCGCGCGGCGAGCGACAATTCCATCTCGCGCTGCACGGCCGCCGCCTGGTCGCGGTCGAAGCTCTCGTAGGTCGACTGGCGATCGGAGATCATGGCGATCGGCGGGAAGCCGGCGATCTGCCGCGCCAGCGTCTCGGCCTCCTGCCGTGTCGTGCCGCGCGCGACCTTGCGTGTGGCGAGCCCGATCGCGATCGCCTCGTCGGCGCCGACGGCTCGACCCGTCAGCAGCATGTCGAGGGCGCGTCCCTGGCCGACGATTCGCGGCAGGCGTACCGTCGTGCCGTCGCTCATCGGCACGCCCCAGCGCCGCGAGAACACGCCGAAGATCGCCGTGTCGTCGACGATGCGGATGTCGCAGAACAGCGCCACGCCCAGCCCGCCGGCGCAGGCATGGCCCTCGATGGCGCCGATCAGCGGTTTGCCGAGCGGCGCGCGCAGCGGGCCCTCGGCGCTGCCGGCCCATGGAAAGTAATCGGTGCCGGAGCCGAGTTCCTTGAGGTCAGCGCCGGCGCAGAAAGCGCCCCCCGCGCCGGTCAGCACGGCGACCTTGGCATCGGCATCGGCCTCGAAGCTGCGGAACGCCGCCGCCAGCGCATGCGCCGCCTCGTTGTCGAGCGCATTGCGCGCGTGCGGCCGGTTGATGACGATGGTGGTGACCGGTCCCGCGGTCTCGACGAGGATCTTGGGCGGGGTCATTTGTGCTCCTTTGTCATCCTGAGCGCAGCGAAGGATCTCATCGCCGCCCGACGAAGCGCCGACGTTCACCCATTGCAGGCGGAATGAGATCCTTCGCTGCGCTCAGGATGACAAGAGGGGCTCACCGCACCGTCGCCAGCTCGTCCTCGAGCTGGGCGTTGGAGCTGAGCGGGGTGCGGAAGTACCACCAGTTCTTTTCCGGGGTCCATCGTTCCTTGCGCGCGGTGCCCTTGCCCCACACGCACTTCTTGAAGTCGCGCGTGGCGGCGCGGAAGGTGGCGTCGGCCTGGTCGAGCTTCAGCGCGTGCTCGCCCATCTCCTCGCGGCTGAACATCGGCAGGGCCTCGAGGATCAGCTCGCGCACGTCGACGTCGTTCAGCCAGTTGTCGAGGTCGAAGCTGTAACCTTTGTCGAGGTCGCCCGTGAACTCGGCCCACTGGTCGATCAGCTCGCACAGGTCGGCGACCTTTGGGGGGCCGGGCGGTGGAGGTGGCTTCATTCTCCGCGCTCCGCTTGGCGGCGCCAGTAGCGCTCGCCGTCGTTGGGTTTGAAGAACGTCCGGATGACGCCGTTGGGGTTGAAGGCGATGAACGCCCCGGTCTGGCGATCGTAGCGGGTGATCACGCCGTCGCGCCGCACCGCTTCGAGGACGGGATCGACCGGCTTGGCATCGCGCAGGAGCTGCGCCTGCCGCAGGTAGTCCTGCCTGGTGATGCGGCCGAACTCCGCGCCGTGCTTCTCGTAGTGCTCGTCGAGACGGCGCTGGTCGGCGAAGCCGACACTCGACCCCCAGGTGCGGGCGCTTGCCGGATCGCGCGCCTCCGCGCTCAGGGGCCCGCGCGCGGCCTCGCGTGCCCCGCGGTCGGCGACGTGTGTCCAGTAGGCAAAGATCGCCAGCGCCGCCAGCGCCGCCGTCAGCAGACGACGCCAGGGCCAACTACCCGAGCGGACGTACATGCGCCCTATTGTGCGCCGCCCTTGAACCATCGCGCAATCAGGCGCCGCTCGGCATCGGTCATGTGGGTGAGGTTGCCCGGCGGCATGACCCGGGTCACCCAGACCTGCTGGTAAATCATGCCGGCACGGGCCCGGATCTCCTCCCGGGTTTCCAGCACCACCCCCTTGGGCGGCGCGGCGAAGCCTTCCTGCGTCGGCTTGGCGGCGTGGCAGGGCTGGCAGCGCGCCTGGAAGATCGGTTGCACTTCCGTGAAGGCGGCGGGCGGGCCGACATCCTCGGCCGGGCGCGGCAAAGAGAGGAAAGCGGTGATCACCAGCACGACCAGGCCGGCGGCCATCACCAGGGGATCCTGGTTGCCCTTGTGGCGCTGCACGAACCAGACGCGGACCAGGGCGCCGGTCACCGAGATCAGGATCAGCAGCACCCAGTTCCAGTCGTGGCCGTAGAGGCCGGCGTAGTGGTTGCTGATCATGGTGAACAGCACCGGCAGCGTGAAATAGGTGTTGTGCACCGAGCGCTGCCGGCCCATCGCGCCGTATTTCGGATCGGGCGTGCGGCCTTCCTCCTTGGCGCGCACCAGCTCGCGCTGGCCGGGGATGATCACGAAGTAGACGTTGAGCACCATGATGGTGCCGAGCATGGCGCCGAAATGGATGTAGGCGCCGCGCCCGGAGAAGAGATGGCAAAGCGCCCAGGCGGCGATCACGCAATAAATGAACAGCAGGCCGCCCAGCAGCAGGTCGTCGTCGCCGAACGCCGACCGGCAGAGCCCGTCATAGACCAGCCATCCCAGCACCAGGAAGCCGAGGCCGATGGCGATCGCCTCCCACTTGTCGAGCGGCATCACCGCAGGGTCGATCAGCGCGACCTCGGCACCGTAGTAATAGACCAGACAGAGCAGGAAGAAGCCGGTGATCAGGGTCGTGTAGGCTTCCCATTTGAACCAGTGCAGCTCTGGCGGGAGCTTCTCGGGTGCCAGGATGAACTTCTTGGCGGTGTAGAAGCCGCCGCCATGCACCGCCCACACCTCGCCGCCGATGCCCTTGGCCGCATCGGCCGGATCGAGCGGCTTGTGCAGATGGTTGTCCAGCCAGATGAAATAGAAGGACGCGCCGATCCAGGCGATGCCTACGATCATGTGGGCCCAGCGCAGCACCAGATTCAGCCATTCGACGACGAAAGCCGCGTCCATTCCTCATCCCCCGCAGCAACCGCCGTGCCAGGGTGCGGCTTTCTGACGTCTCGTCGCTTGAGGCTGGCCCGGCGCTGCCCGAGGCAGTAAATCGCCCGTCCCACCTGAAAAGCAAGAGGAACGAAATGGCGTTGGACCTTCCCGCGGGCGTCGTCATCCATGGCGCGATCGAGCCCGGCTACGACAAGGTCCTGACGCCCGAGGCGCTGGCCTTCCTGGCCGATCTGCAGCGCCGCTTCAACCTGCGGCGCGAGGCGCTGCTGGCCCTTCGCGTCGAGCGCCAGAAGCGGCTGGATGAAGGCGAGAGGCCCGATTTCCTGGCCGAGACGACGAGCATTCGCGAGGACGACTGGAGGGTGGCGCCGCTGCCGGCCGACATCCTCGACCGCCGCATCGAGATCACCGGGCCGGTCGACCGCAAGATGATCATCAATGCGCTGAACTGCGGCGCCAACGTCTTCATGGCCGATTTCGAGGATGCCAGCACGCCCACCTGGGCCAACATGGTCGAGGGCCAGGGCAATCTCGCCGACGCGGTGCGCCGGTCGATCGAGTTCGTCGATCCGGAGACCGGCCGCGAGTACCGGCTGAACGACAAGACCGGCGTGCTGTTCGTGCGGCCGCGCGGCTGGCACCTGCCCGAGAAGCACATGACGGTCGACGATCAGCCCATGTCCGGCTCGCTGTTCGATTTCGGCCTCTACTTCTTCCACAACGCCCGGGAGGCGCTGGCGCGCGGCACCGGTCCGTACTTCTACCTGCCCAAGATCGAGAGCCATCTCGAGGCGCGGCTGTGGAACGACGTGTTCGTCCATGCCCAGGACGCGCTTGGCGTGCCGCAGGGATCGATCAAGGCCACGGTGCTGATCGAGACCATCCTCGCCACCTTCGAGATGGACGAGATCCTGTGGGAGCTGCGCGAGCACTCCGCCGGCCTGAATTGCGGCCGCTGGGACTACATCTTCAGCTTCATCAAGAAGTTCCGCAAGCAGCCCTGGTCGGTGCTGCCCGACCGCGGCCAGGTGACCATGACGGCGCATTTCCTGCGCTGCTACAGCCAGCTCCTGATCAAGACCTGCCACCGCCGCGAGGTCCATGCGATGGGCGGCATGGCGGCGCAGATCCCGATCCGCAACGACGCGGCCGCCAACGAGGCCGCCATGGAGCGGGTGCGCGCCGACAAGAAGCGCGAGGCGGCCGATGGCCATGATGGCACCTGGGTGGCCCATCCCGGCCTGGTGGCGCTGGCCCGCGTCGAGTTCGACGCCATCATGAAGGGACCGAACCAGATCGCCCGAAAGCGCCAGGACGTGCATGTCGACGCGGCTGATTTGATCGCGGTGCCCGAGGGCAGCAAGACCGAGGGCGGCCTGCGCCAGAACGTGGCGGTCGGCATCGGCTACCTCTCGGCCTGGCTGCGCGGCATCGGCTGCGTGCCGCTGTTCAATTTGATGGAGGACGCCGCCACGGCGGAAATCAGCCGCGCCCAGGTGTGGCAGTGGATGCGGCATGGCCAAACGCTCGACGACGGCCGCGCCGTGACGAGCGCGCTGGTGCGCACCATCGTGCGCGAGGAGAACGATCGGGTGCGCGAGCAGATCGGCGACGAGGCGTATGCTGGCGGTCGCTACGAGGACGCCGCCCAACTCATGATGGAACTCGTCGAGAGCCCGACCTTCGCGGAGTTTCTCACCCTGCCGGCGTACGACAGGATCATTCAGATTTCCTCTCCCTCGTCACATGAGGGGGAGGTGTCGCCGTCTCATGGCGACGGGGTCATGAAACCCCGGTGAGGCTCATGACCCCTCCGTCCGCGATTACGCGGACACCTCCCCAGCGAAGCTGGGGAGGCGAATGAAATCAGAACAGCCCCACGATCTTGCCGTCCGGCGCCAAGTCGATGCTGTTGGCGGCGGGGACCTTGGGCAGGCCGGGCATGGTCATGATGTCGCCGCACACGGCGACGACGAACTCGGCGCCGGCCGATAGGCGCACCTCGCGCACCGTGACGACGTGGTCGGTCGGCGCGCCCTTGGCGTCGGGGTTGGTCGAGAAGCTGTACTGCGTCTTGGCGATGCACACCGGCACCTTGGCGAAGCCCATGGCCTCGAACTGGGCGAGCTGGTCCTGTACCGGCTTGGCGATGGCGATGTCGCGGGCGCGGTAGATCTCCTTGGCGATGGTGCGAATCTTTTCCGCCAACGGCATGTCGTCGGGATAGAGCAGCTTCATCTTGCTCTCGCCGCTCTCGACCGCCTTGACGACAGCCCGGGCCACGTCGGCGGCGCCCTTGCCGCCCTCGGCCCAGTGATCGGCCATCACCGCCTCGACGCCGAGCTTGGCGCAGGCCGACTTCACCAGGGCGATCTCGGCGTCGGTGTCGGCGCTGAAGCGGTTGATCGAGATCACCGGCACCAAGCCGAACTTGCGCACGTTCTCGACATGGCGCTGCAGGTTGGCCATGCCGGCTTCGAGCGCCTTCAGATTTTCCGTCTTGAGGTCTTCGCGCTTCATGCCGCCATGCATCTTGAGCGCGCGGATGGTCGCCACCAGCACGACGGCGTCGGGGGCGAGGCCGGTCTTGCGGCACTTGATGTCGATGAACTTCTCGCCGCCCAGGTCGGCGCCGAAGCCCGCCTCGGTCACCACGTAGTCGGCGAGCTTCAGCGCCGTTGTCGTCGCCAGCACCGAGTTGCAGCCGTGCGCGATGTTGGCGAACGGCCCGCCATGGATGAAGGCCGGCGTGCCCTCGAGCGTCTGGGCCAGGTTGGGCGCCAGGGCGTCTTTCAGCAGCACCGCCATCGGGCCGTGCGCCTTGAGATCGGCGGCGCGCACCGGCTTGCGATCGCGTGTATAGGCCACGATGATGTTGCCCAGTCGCGTCTTCAGGTCCTCGAGATCCTTGGCCAGGCAGAAGATCGCCATGACCTCGGAGGCGACGGTGATGTCGAAGCCGTCCTCGCGCGGAAAGCCGTTGGCGACGCCGCCCAGCGACGACACGATCTGGCGCAGGCTGCGGTCGTTCATGTCGATGGCGCGACGCCAGGCGACGCGGCGGCCGTCGATGCCCAGCGCATTGCCCCAGTAGATGTGGTTGTCGATCAGCGCCGACAGCAGGTTGTGCGCCGCGCCGATGGCATGGAAGTCACCGGTGAAGTGCAGGTTGATGTCTTCCATCGGCACGACCTGGGCGTAGCCGCCGCCCGCCGCGCCGCCCTTCATGCCGAAGCTCGGGCCGAGCGACGGCTCGCGCAGGCAGAGCATCGCCTTCTTGCCGATATGGTTCAGCGCGTCGGTCAGGCCCACCGTCGTCGTCGTCTTGCCTTCGCCGGCCGGCGTCGGCGAGATCGCCGATACCAGGATCAGCTTGCCGTTCGGCCGGTCCTGCAGCGATTTGATGTAGTCCATCGACACCTTGGCCTTGTAATGGCCGTACGGCTCGAGGTTCTCGGGCGCGATGCCGAGCTTCTCGCGTGCCAGCTCCAGGATCGGCCGCTTGGTTGCCTCCTGGGCGATCTGGATGTCTGTCTTCGGGTTTACATGCTGTGACGCGGGCATCGACGTTTCCTTCCGAATTGCTTTCTCCTTTCCTCCCCAGCTTCGCCGGGGAGGTGCCCCGTCTTACGGGGCGGAGGGGTCATGAATCGTGAGTCGTGGCCTATGACCCCTCCGTCGCCGTATGACGGCGACACCTCCCCTTCGCGGTTGCCGCGAAGGGGAGGATGAAATTCATCCCAGCCGTGTCCCCACGGCGAGCTTGATCGCCGCGGCGAACTCGCCGGCGCCGACCTTGGGGCCGTCGGCCGGTTTCACGCGCAGCACCTTGATGCGGCCATCGGCGCAGACGACGGTGAAGCCGTCGGCCGAGGCCTCGACGACCTCGCCGAGCTTGCCGCCGATGCCCTTGGGATCGCGCGCCGGCAGCGGCTCGATGTCGAACACCTGCAGGGTCTTGCCGTCGAGCGTCGTCCAGGCGCCCGGCGCGGGGTTGCAGCCGCGGATCAGCGGGTCGATCTGGCGCCACGACTTGCCCCAGTCGATGCGCGCGGTCTCGGGCGTGCAGCGGCCTTCGTAGGTGGCGAGCGCGTGATCCTGCTTGAGGCGCGGCGCCTTGCCGGCCTTCACCAAGTCGACCGATTCCAGCATCGCGTCGACGCCCATCGGGAACAACCGGTCGAAATAGACCGTGCCCAGCGTGTCCTTCGGTCCGATCGGCGTCTTCTTCTGCAGGAGCACGTCGCCGGTATCGAGACCGTTGTCGGGCCAGAAGATCGACAGGCCGGTCTCCTTCTCGCCCAGGATGATCGGCCAGTTGATCGCGCTGGCGCCGCGATAGGCCGGCAGCAGCGAGGGGTGGTACTGGATCGTGCCGTGCGTCGGGATGTTCAGGAATTCCTCGGGCACGAACAGGGTGACGAAGGCCATGACCTGCAGGTCGGGCTTCAGCGCCTTGAACTCCTCCCACACTTCGGGCTTGCGGTAGGAGGCCGGCTGGAACACCGGCAGCTTGGCCGCCAGGGCCGCTTCCTTCAGGGGATCGGGCCGCTGGCCGGGCTTCTCCGGCGCCACGTAGACGCCAACGATGTTCTCGCCGCGCTTGATGAGCGCTTCCAGCACGGCCTTGCCGAAGGCCTGCTGTCCGTGGACGACGATGCGCATGGGGTTACTCCGCTGCCATCTTGGTTTTCGGTGCCTCGCCGGTCGCGCCCGACGCCTTGATCTCGGCGATCTCGGCGGCGGTGAACTTCAGCACCTTGGACAGGATCTCGTCGGTGTGCTCGCCCAGGAGCGGCGAGCGCTTCACCTCGGTGATGCTGTCGGAGAGCTTGATCGGGTTGCCGACCGACAGGTACTTGCCGCGCATCGGATGGTCGACCTCGACGATGGTGCCCGATTCGCGCAGCGACTGCTCCTCGGCCAGCTCCTTCATCGACAGGATCGGGCCCACGGGGATATCGACGGCGTTGCAAGCATTCATGACCTCGAACTTGGTCATCGTCATGGTCCATTGCTCGATCGTATCGAAGACGTGCTTGAGGCGCGGCAGGCGGGCCGGCGGCTTGGCGTAGTCCGGATCGGTCTTCCACTCCGGCTTGCCGATCAGGTCGCAGATCTTCTCCCACACCGGCGCCTGGGTGATGAAGTAGATGTAGGCGTTGGGATCGGATTCCCAGCCCTTGCACTTCAGGATCCAGCCCGGCTGGCCGCCGCCCGAATCGTTGCCGGCGCGCGGCGTGGCGTCGCCGAACGGGATGTTCTCGCCGAACTGGCTGTATTCCTTGAGTGGCCCGTGGGCGAGGCGCTGCTGGTCGCGCAGCTTGACGCGGCAGAGGTTGAGCACGCCGTCCTGCATCGACGCCAGCACGCGCTGGCCGCGGCCGGTGCGGTTGCGCTGGAACAGGGCGCTGACGATGCCGAGCGCCAGGTGCAGGCCGGTGCCCGAGTCGCCGATCTGCGCGCCGGTCACCAGCGGCGGCCCCTCACGGAAGCCCGTGGTCGAGGCCGAGCCGCCGGCGCATTGCGCCACGTTCTCGTAGACCTTGCAGTCCTCGTAGGGGCCAGGGCCGAAGCCCTTGACCGAGGCCACGATCATGCGCGGGTTCCAGGTGTGGATGCGCTCCCAGGTGAGACCCATGCGGTCGAGCGCGCCGGGCGCGAAATTCTCGACCAGCACGTCGCACGTCTTGACCAGCCGCTCGAGCACCCGCATGCCTTCCTTGCTCTTGGAATCGAGCGTGATCGAACGCTTGTTGTGGTTGAGCATGGTGAAATAGAGGCTGTCGGCGTTGGGCACGTCCATGAGCTGGCCGCGCGTGATGTCGCCGATGCCGGGGCGCTCGACCTTGATCACGTCGGCGCCGAACCAGGCCAGCAGCTGGGTGCAGGTCGGGCCGGACTGCACGTGCGTGAAGTCGAGGATGCGCACGCCATCGAGCGCCTTGCCATCCTGGCCCCACGGCTTCAGCGAGCGCCTGGGCATCTTGATGCCACTGGCGGCCTTCGGCTTGGCCGGCGCCTTCACCTTTGCGTTGGGCTTGGGCGAGGCAAGCTTCACCACCTTGCGTGACGCAGCCTTGGCCTTCGGCCTGGCTGCGGTCTTCTTCTTCATGGCCATCGTCGGTCCTCCAGATCAGCGGATAGGGGTCTATTTCTTGCGCAGGGCGCTTTGCGGATTGAGATTGCCGATGCGGCCGCTTTCGCTGCCTGCCGCCGGATCGATCACCGCATTGATGAGCGTGGGCTTGCCGGAGTCCATCGCGGCGTTTACCGCGCGCTTCAGCTCGTCGGGCGTCGTCGCGTTGACGCCGTGGCCGCCGAACGCCTCGATCATCTTGTCGTAGCGCGCGCCCTTGACGAACACGGTCGTCGCGGGATCGGAGCCGGCCGAGTTCACGTCGACGCCGCGATAGATGCCGTCATTGTTGAAGATGACGATGCAGATCGGCAGGCTGTAGCGGCAGATCGTCTCGACCTCCATGCCGGAGAAGCCGAAGGCGCTGTCGCCTTCGATGCACAGCACCGGCTTGCCGGTCTCGACGGCGGCGGCAATCGCCGAGCCCATGCCGATGCCCATGACTCCCCAGGTGCCGACATCGAGCCGCTTGCGCGGCTGGTAGATGTCGATGACGCCGCGCGTCAGGTCGAGCGTGTTGGCGCCCTCGTTGACCAGGATGGCGTCGGGCCGCTCGGCGATGATGGCGCGCAGCGCGCCCAGCGCGCCGTGATAGTCCATCGGCGATTTGTTGTTCATCAGGCGCGGCGCCATCTTGGTGACGTTCTCATCGCGCTTGGCCTTGACCGCACCGGTCCAGTCGGCCGGCGGAGGGGCCCAGTTGCCGCCCATGGCCTCGTTCAGCGCGGCGACGCACGAGCCGATGTCGCCGACCACGGGCGCGGCGATCTCGACGTTGCTGTCCATCTCCCTGGGCTCGATATCGATCTGCACGAACTTCTTCGGCGCATCGCCCCAGGTGCGGCCCTTGCCGTGCGACAGCAGCCAGTTGAGTCGCGCGCCGATCATCATCACGACGTCGGAATCCTTCAGCACCGTCGAGCGCGCGGCGCCGGCGCACTGCGGATGGGTGTCGGGCAGCAGCCCCTTGGCCATGCTCATCGGCAGGAACGGCACGCCGCTCTTCTCGACGAAGGTGCGGATGGCGTCGTCGGCCTGGGCGTAGGCGGCGCCCTTGCCGAGGATGATCAGCGGCCGCTTGGCGCCCTTCAGCACGTCGAGCGCGCGCTTGACCGCGGCGGGGGCGGGGATCTGGGCCGGCGCCGGATCGATCACCTGGACCAGCGACTTCCGGCCGGCCTCGGCATTCATCACCTGGCCGAACAGCTTGGCCGGCAGGTCGAGATAGACGCCGCCCGGGCGGCCCGACACGGCGGCGCGGATGGCGCGGGCGAAGCCGATGCCGATGTCGGCGGCGTGCAGCACGCGATAGGCCGCCTTGCACAGCGGCTTGGCGATGGCGAGCTGATCCATCTCCTCGTAGTCGCCCTGCTGCAGGTCGACGATCTCGCGCTCCGAGGAGCCGGAGATCAGGATCATCGGGAAGCAATTGGTGGTGGCGTGGGCGAGCGCCGTCAGGCCGTTCAGGAAGCCCGGCGCCGACACGGTGAGGCAGACGCCGGGCTTCTTGGTCAGGAAGCCCGCGATCGCGGCGGCATAGCCGGCATTCTGCTCGTGGCGGAACGACAGGACGCGGATGCCGGCGGCCTGCGCCATGCGGCCGAGATCGGTGATCGGGATGCCGGGCACGCCGTAGATCGTGTGGATGCCGTTCAGCTTCATCGCATCGATGACGAGGTGAAATCCGTCGGTCAGGTCCTGCACCTCTTCCGCTGCCGCGGGCGCCTTCACTGCTGCATCAGCCATCGTTCCCTCCCGGGTCAATTCCCATTGTTCAATCGAGATAGTCGGCGTGCTTGTCGACGTGCTCGGCGAGCCCGAGCGCGTGCTGGCGCACCAGATCCTCGGCGCGCTCGGTGTCGCGTGCCTCGAGCGCCTTGATGATGTTCATGTGGTCGCGGATCGAGCGGTCGACGCGGTCATCCTCGCCGATCGTGCGGCCGCGGATCATGCGCATGTGGGTGAACAGGTTCTCGGCCAGCCGGATCAGCGCCTGGTTGCCGCTCAGCTCGATGATGGCCTGGTGGAAGGCGATGTTCACCTCGGAGTACTCGTCGAGCTTGGCGTGCAGCTTGTTGCCCTCGAAGGTCGCGAACATGCGGCGCAGCCCGGCGATGTCGGCGTCGCTCGCGTGCAGGGTGATCAGCCGCGCCGCCATGCTCTCCAGCGCCGCCCAGGCCTGGATCAGCTCGATCACCTCGCGCTTGGTCTTGCGCACGACATAGACGCCGCGCCGCGGCACCGAACGCACGAAGCCCTCGCGCTCGAGCTGCGCCATCGCCTCGCGCACCGGCGTGCGCGAGACGCCGAAATCCTGCGCCAGCTGACGCTCGTCGAGCCTGATCTCGGTGCGGGTTCGGTAGATGTCCGACGACTCGATGACGTTGCGCAAGGCGGCGTAGGCCTTGTCCTTGAACGTCTCGCGATTGTCGATCGGCGCCACCACCAGGCGCACTTCGCTCATCGAACGGCATCCCCTCCGGACGGCTAATTCTTTATACGGTATTCATAATACCAGGCACGCGAGGCTGTCCATGGCTATGATCCCGGTTCGTGACGGATCACGGAGATTCCCATGGCCGAGCCTCGACTTGTCATCCGAAGCGTCAAAGCGCGCGCTCTCGCCCGTCGCCGCGCGCGCCTTGAAAAGACCTCGATCGCCGATGTCGCAGCCGCCGATGTGCCCGAGGCCGATCGACGACCTCAGGTAGGTCGGGCTCACCGCAGGGCGGGCCGCGAGATCCGGCCGAGCAGGTTCGAGATCGCAGGCCAGAACAGCGCCACCAGGCCCAGCGCCATGATCGAGCCGACCAGGCCGTTCGACCAGAACACGCCGAGGCTGCCCTGGGAGATCAGCAGGGACTGGCGGAACGACTCCTCGGCCTTGTCGCCCAGCACGATGGCCAGCACCAGCGGCGCCAGCGGGTAGTTGCACTTCTTCAGGAAGTAGCCGGCGATGCCGAACACGAACATCATGATGACGTCGAACGTGTTGTTGTGCACCGTGTAGGCGCCGATGGCGCAGATCACCAGGATGATCGGCGCGATGATGCCGAAGGGCACGCGCAGGATGGCGGCGAACACCGGCACCATGGTGAGCACGACGGCAAGGCCCACGATATTGCCGAGATACATGCTGGCGATCAGGCCCCAGACGAAGTCCTTCTGCTCGACGAACAGCAGCGGCCCGGGCTGCAGGCCCCAGATCAGCAGGCCGCCCAGCAGCACCGCCGCGGTCGGCGACCCGGGCACGCCGAGCGACAGCATGGGCAGCAGGGCCGACGTGCCGGCGGCATGGGCGGCGGTCTCCGGGGCGATCACGCCCTCGATGTCGCCCTTGCCGAAATTGTCGCCCTTGCGCGAGGCGCGCTTGGCGATGCCGTAGCTCATGAACGAGGCCGGGGTGGCGCCGGCCGGGGTGATGCCCATCCAGCAGCCGATCACGCAGGAGCGCAGCGAGGTCATCCAGTAGCGCGGCAGCTCCTTCCAGGTCTGCAGCACCACGGCGGGATTGATGCCCGCGGCCTTGCCCTTGAAGCTCAGCCCTTCCTCCATGGTGAGCAGGATCTCGCCGATGCCGAACAGGCCGATCACCGCGATCAGGAAGTCGAAGCCGCCCAGCAGCTCGGTCGAGCCGAAGGTGAGGCGCAGCTGCCCGGTCACCGTATCGGTCCCGACCGCGGCCAGGGCGAAACCCAGCATCATCGCCGCGATGGTCTTGGCCGGCGGCTCCTTGCCCATGCCGACGAAGCTGCAGAAGGCGAGGAAGAACACCGAGAATTTTTCCGCCGGGCCGAACTGCAGGGCAAAGCTCGCGACCAGCGGCGCCGCCAGGGTGATCACGATGATGGCGAACAGCGCGCCGACGAAGGACGAGGTGAAGGCGGCGGTCAGCGCCTCGCCGGCCTGGCCCTTCTGCGCCATCGGATGGCCGTCGAAGGTCGTCGCCACCGACCACGGCTCGCCCGGGATGTTGAACAGGATCGAGGTGATGGCGCCGCCGAACAGGGCGCCCCAGTAGATGCACGACAGCAGGATGATGGCCGAGGTCGGCGACATGCTGAAGGTGAGCGGCAGCAGGATGGCCACGCCGTTGGCGCCGCCCAGGCCCGGCAGCACGCCGATGATCACGCCCAGCACGATGCCAACCAGCATGTAGAAGAGGTTCTGCCAGCTCAGCACCACGGCAAAGCCGCCGAGCAGGTCGCCAATGCTTTCCATGGTTTCCCCGGATTCCCTTGCCCGGCCCTAGAGCCCGAGCATCTCCTCGATCGGCCCCTTGGGCAGCGGCACGAGGAACCACTTCTCGAACGTCATGTAGATCAGGATCTGCAGCCCGACGCTGATGGCGAGCGTGAGCGGCCAGCCGTAGCGGCCAAGCCAGCGCATGAAGCCCGCCGTCAGCACGAAGGACGGCAGGTAGATGCCGAGCCACGGCACGGCCGCGACATAGATCGCCAGCGGCCAGACGATCTTGAGCACCTGGCGGATCTGGCCCCATTCGGCGAACAGGGCGCGCGCCGGCTGGGCCAGAGCGCGCACCAGGTTGACGAGGCTGGCGGCGACGATCGCCAGCCCGACCCAGAAGGGGAAGAAGCCAGACTGCGGGCCTTCGGCACCCCAGCCGGTGCCGACCTTCAGGCTGCCGAAGATCGTGACGGCGCCGAGCAGCAGGATGAAGACGGCGACGCCGGCCTCGACCTGGCGCTGGCGCGGGCCGGCCGGGCGGGACTCCGGCGCATCGGACATGCCGTGGCTCCTTTGGTCAGTTGCTGGCCAGGAAGCCCGCTTCCTTCATCAGGTCGCGATGGCGCTTCTCCTCGTTCTCGACCCAGGCCGCGTAGTCGGCCCCCGTCATGAAGGACTGGTTGAACGCGCCTTCGGTCATGAGCTGCGCCCATTCCGGCGTCGCCCGGACCTTCTTGAACAGCTCGACATAGAAGGCGACGGCCTCCTTCGGGACGTTGGCCGGCATGAACACGCCGCGCAGCATCAGGTATTCGATGTCGAGCCCCTGCGATTTGCAGGTCGGGATGCTCGACCAGGACAGGTCGCCCACGATCTTGTCCTGAACCGGCAGGGTCTTGCTGTCGAACACGCAGAGCGGCCGCAGCTTGCCGGCGCGCCACTGGGCAACCGCCTCGATCGGGTTGTTGACCGTGGAATCCACATGCTTGCCGACCAGCTGGACCGCGACCTCGCCACCGCCCTTGTAGGGCACGTAGGTAATCTTGGCGCCGATCGCCTTCTCGATGGCGACCGTGATGATCTGGTCTTCCTGCTTCGACCCGGTGCCGCCCATCTTGAACTGGCCGGGCGGCGCTGCCTTCACCGCCGCGATGTATTCCTGCACCGTCTTGTAGGGCGAGTCGGCATTGACCCACAGCACGAACTCGTCGAGCGCCAGCATGGACACCGGCGTCATGTCCTTCCACGAGAAGGGAATGCCGGTCGCCAACGGCGTGGTGAACAGGTTGGACAGGGTGATGATCAGCTTGTTCGGGTTGCCCTTGGAATTCTTGATGTCCAGGAAACCTTCGCCGCCGGCGCCGCCCGCCTTGTTGACCACCACCATGGTCTGCTTCATCAGGTTGTGCTTGGCGATGATGCCCTGGATCATGCGCGCCATCTGGTCGGCGCCGCCGCCGGTGCCGGCGGGGACGATGAACTCGACGTTGCGCGTCGGCTCCCAGGCATTGGCGGGTGCAACCCACGCGGTAGCGGCGGCAAAGGCGGTCGAGGCGGCAAGAGCAAGCGACCGCCGCCGCGGCAGAGCGTTCACAGTCATTGTTTCCTCCCTAGAACTGTCTTTTTGTAAGCTTGGGAACTCGTGATCTTGGTGTCTTGTGATCGATTTTGAGTCGATCTTGGCCGTGGTGTGCACCATCGTCAAGGTTGCGCTGTTGCTGTAGGCTGCGTGATAGAGTTCGACATGATCGACAAGCTCGAATTTCTGATTGCTCTGGCGCGGGAGCGGAACTTCGGCAGAGCGGCCGAGCTGTGCGGTGTGACGCAACCGACCTTCTCGGCCGGCATCAAGCAGCTCGAGGCGACGCTCGGCGTGCTTCTGGTCCATCGCAAGTCGCGCTTCGTCGGCTTCACGGCCGAAGGCGAGCGCGTGCTCGACTGGGCGCGCACCATTGTGGCCGACAGCCGTGCCATGCGCGAAGAGCTGCGCGCCCTGAAGCATGGCCTGGTCGGCCGGCTGAAGGTCGCTGCCATCCCGACCGCGTTGCCCATGGTGTCAGCTCTCACCACGCCCTATCGCGCCAAGCATCCGGAGGTGAAGTTCACGGTTCTCTCGCGCACCTCGATCGAGATTCTCTCGATGCTCGAGAACCTCGAAGTCGACGCTGGTCTGACCTATATCGACAACGAGCCGCTCGGCCGGGTGCGGGCCGTGCCTCTGTATCTCGAGCAGTATCGCCTGCTGACGTCGGAGACCAGCCCGTTGGGCGACCGTGACCAGGTGACCTGGGCAGAGGTGGCGCGGATTCCGCTCTGCCTGCTCACGCCGGACATGCAGAATCGCAGGATCATCGACCAGCACCTGCGCGCCGCGGGCGGTGTCCCCGATCCGACGCTCGAATCGAACTCGATGATCGTGCTCTTCTCGCACGTGCGAACAGGTCGATGGGCGAGTGTCATGCCGGAGAAGCTCGCCGATACGCTCGGCCTCACCCAGCATTTGCGCTCGATCCCGATCGTCGAGCCCGAGGCGGTGCACGGCATCGGCCTGATCGTCGCCGATCGCGAGCCACTGCCACCCTTGGTTGCCGCCCTGCTGGCGGAGGCGAAGACCCTTGCGGCCACGCTTCGTTAGCACCGCAGACGCCGCTGCCTCATTTTCCTCCCCAAGCTACGCTTGGGGAGGTGTCGCCGTCTTTCGGCGACGGAGGGGTCATGAGCCTCAGTCCCGCTGCTCATGACCCCTCCTCCCCGTGTGACGGGGCACCTCCCCCAGCGAAGCTGGGGAGGAGAGTGAAAGGCGCGCCCATATGCGAAGGCGCGCACCAGTCGTTGAGCGTCCGACGCCGGTGGTTAGTCACCAAAAGTGTATCGATGGAGCGCTGACGATAGAGATTCTCTATCACTTCACCCGACAGCTTTATTGCATGGCTGCTGCCTCGGGCTGATTTTCCGCCCAAAGCGGAGACCGCAGATGCCGACCAATGCGGCATGGGATGAACACGAGGCGAAAACCATCATCGACCTGCACAAGGGACGGGAAGGGGCGTTGCTGCCCATCCTGCACGACCTGCAGGCGGCCTTCGGCTGTGTTCCGCCGGCGGCAGTCCGGGTGGTCGCCGATGCGCTCAACCTCAGCCGGGCCGAAGTCCATGGAATCGTGACCTTCTATCACGATTTCCGCGAGCAGCCGGCCGGCCGCCATGTCCTGAAGCTGTGCCGCGCCGAAGCCTGCCAGTCGATGGGGGGCGAGGCGCTGGCCCGCCGGACGCTCGACCAGCTCGGTCTCGAGTGGGGCGATACGACGCCGGATGGCCGCCTGACTGTCGAGGCCGTCTATTGCCTCGGCCTCTGCGCCTGTGCGCCATCGGCCCTGCTGGATGGCGAACCGATCGGGCGACTGACACCGAAGGCGCTCGACGACATCGCGGCAGAGGTCGGGCCTTGACGACCCGCCTTTTCGTGCCGCGCGACGCCGCAGCCCGGGCGGTCGGCGCCGACAGGGTGGCGGCCGCCCTCGCCGGCGAGGTGCTGCGTCGCGGTCTCGACATCGAGATCGTGCGCACCGGATCGCGCGGCCTGTTCTGGCTCGAACCGATGATCGAGGTCGAGACGCCGGCCGGCCGAATTGCCTTCGGGCCGGTGACGGCCAGCGATGTCGCCAGTCTCCTGGCCGGCGGCATGCCGATCGATACCAGCCATCGCCTGTGCCTTGGCCGGCCGGAGGAGATTCCGTTCCTCGCCCGGCAGACCCGCATCACCTTTGCACGCTGCGGCATCGTCAATCCGCTGTCGCTCGCCGATTACCGCGGCCATGGCGGCTATCGCGGGCTGGAGCGGGCGTTGAGCCTCGGGCCGGCCGCGACGCTCGATGAGGTGACCAAGTCGGGCCTGCGTGGCCGCGGCGGGGCCGGCTTCCCGACCGGGATCAAGTGGAAGACGGTCGCCGACATGTCGGCCGATCGCAAATACATCGTCTGCAATGCCGACGAGGGCGATTCCGGGACTTATGCCGATCGCATGATCCTGGAAGGAGATCCGTTCGCGCTGATCGAAGGCATGACCATCGCGGGCTTCGCCGTCGGCGCGACCAAAGGCTACGTCTATATCCGCTCCGAATATCCCGACGCTGTGCGCACCATGACGGAGGCGCTGGCGGTCGCCCGTGCCGAAGGCTGTCTCGGCGCCGATGCCGCAGGATCCGGTATCGCTTTCGACATCGAGGTCCGCGTCGGCGCCGGCGCCTATGTCTGCGGCGAGGAGACCTCGCTGCTCGAAAGTCTCGAGGGCAAGCGCGGCCAGGTGCGCGCCAAGCCGCCTCTGCCGGCGCACAAGGGACTGTTCGGCCGGCCGACGGTGATCAACAACCTGCTGTCGCTGGCCACGGTTCCGGCGATCCTGGCCGATGGCGCGGCCCCCTATGCGGCGCTCGGCACGGGCCGCTCGCGCGGCACGATGCCGATCCAGCTGGCCGGCAATGTCAGGCATGGCGGGCTGTTCGAGGCCGCCTTCGGTCTCACCCTGGGCGAGATCGTCGACGACATCGGCGGCGGCACCTCGAGCGGCCGGCCGGTGCGCGCCGTCCAGGTCGGCGGCCCGCTCGGCGCGTATTTCCCGCGTGCCCTGTTCGACACGCCGTTCGACTACGAAGCCTTCGCCGCCCTCGACGGGCTGATCGGCCATGGCGGCGTCGTCGTGTTCGACGACAGCGTCGACATGGCCTATCAGGCGCGCTTCGCCCTGGAGTTCTGCGCCATCGAATCGTGCGGCAAGTGCACGCCCTGCCGCATCGGCTCGATCCGCGGCGCCGAGACCATGGACAAGATCATCGCCGGAGAGAGGATTGACGCCAACCTCGCGCTGATCACCGACCTTTGCCAGACGCTGAAGTTCGGCTCGCTGTGCGCGCTCGGCGGCTTCACGCCCTACCCGGTGATGAGCGCGATCAGGCATTTCCCCGAGGATTTCAACCGTCCGCGCCTCAGCGCGGCGGCGGACTGAGAAGGAGTGCGCCATGCCGCTCGTTCAGGAAATCGACTACGGCACGCCGGCCAGCAAGGCCCGCGAGCAGGTGACGCTCACGATCGACGGCGCCCAAGTCACAGTGCCGGCAGGCACCTCGATCATGCGGGCGGCGATGGATGGCGGCATCCAGGTGCCCAAGCTCTGCGCCACCGACTCGGTCGACGCCTTCGGCTCGTGCCGCCTCTGCCTGGTCGAGATCGCCGGACGTCCTGGCACGCCGGCCTCCTGCACGACACCGGTCGCATCGGGCATGGTCGTGTCGACCCAGACCGAGCGGCTGAAGCAGGTCCGCAAGGGCGTGATGGAGCTCTACATCTCCGACCATCCGCTCGACTGCCTGACCTGCGCGGCCAATGGCGATTGCGAGCTGCAGGACATGGCGGGCGCGGTCGGCCTGCGCGAGGTGCGTTACGGCTACCAGGGCAAGAACCATCTTGGCGCGACGAAGGACGAATCGAACCCGTATTTCACCTTCGATCCTTCCAAATGCATCGTCTGCTCGCGCTGCGTGCGCGCCTGCGAGGAGGTCCAGGGGACTTTCGCGCTCACCATCCAGGCGCGCGGCTTCGACTCCAAGGTCTCGTCCGGCATGGCCGAGGCCTTCATCGACTCCGAATGCGTGTCATGCGGCGCCTGCGTCCAGGCCTGCCCGACGGCGACCCTGATGGAGAAGACCGTCATCGCCACCGGCCAGCCCGAGCATTCGGTGGTCACGACCTGTGCCTATTGCGGCGTCGGCTGCAGCTTCAAGGCCGAGATGCGCGGCGAGGAGCTGGTGCGCATGGTGCCCTACAAGGAGGGCAAGGCGAACCACGGCCATTCCTGCGTCAAGGGCCGCTTCGCCTGGGGTTACGCCCAGCATCGCGAGCGCATCCTGAAGCCGATGATCCGCGAGAGCATCGACCAGCCGTGGCGCGAGGTGAGCTGGCCGGTCGCCATCGATCGCGTCGCCTCGGAGTTCCGCCGCCTGCAGGGCAAGTACGGTCGGCTGGCGATCGGCGGCATCACCTCGTCGCGCTGCACCAACGAGGAGACCTACCTGGTGCAGAAGCTGATCCGCGGCGGATTCGGCAACAACAACGTCGATACCTGCGCCCGTGTCTGCCATTCGCCGACCGGCTACGGCCTCAAGACCACCTTCGGCACCTCGGCCGGCACGCAGGATTTCGACTCCGTCGAGCAGAGCGACGTCATCGTCGTGATCGGCGCCAATCCGACGGACGCCCATCCCGTCTTCGCCTCGCGCATGAAGAAGCGGCTGCGCCAGGGCGCGCGGCTGATCGTGATCGATCCGCGGCGCACCGATCTCGTGCGCACGCCGCATGTCGAGGCCGATTTCCATCTGGCCCTTCGACCCGGCACCAATGCAGCGATCCTGAATGCGCTGGCCCACGTCATCGTCACCGAGGGGCTGGTGAACGAGGCGTTCGTCCGCGAGTTCTGTGACCGCGACGCCTTCGAGCACTGGGCCGGGTTCGTCGCCGACGCGAGCAACAGCCCGGAGATGGTCGGCCTGCTCACCGGCGTCTCACCCGACGCGATCCGCGGCGCCGCCCGGCTCTATGCCGCAGGTCCCAACAGCGCGATCTATTACGGGCTCGGCGTCACCGAGCATAGCCAGGGCACGACCTCGGTCATGGCGATCGCCAACCTCGCCATGGCGACCGGCAATCTCGGCCGGCGCGGCGTCGGCGTGAACCCGCTGCGCGGCCAGAACAACGTCCAGGGCTCGTGCGACATGGGCTCGTTCCCGCACGAGCTCTCCGGCTATCGCCATGTTTCCGAAGATGCCACCCGGACAATGTTCGAGAAGCTGTGGGGGCGCCCGCTCGACAGCGAGCCCGGCCTGCGCATCCCCAACATGTTCGATGCGGCGATCGACGGCACCTTCAAGGGCATCTACGTGCAGGGTGAGGACATCCTGCAGTCCGATCCCAACACCAAGCACGTCAAGGCGGCGCTGGCGGCGATGGAATGCGTCGTCGTGCAGGACCTGTTCCTGAACGAGACGGCGAACTACGCCCATGTCTTCCTGCCCGGCTCGACCTTCCTCGAGAAGGACGGCACCTTCACCAACGCCGAGCGCCGCATCAACCGTGTGCGAAAGGTGATGAGCCCGAAGAACGGCATGGCCGATTGGGAGATCACCCTCGCCATCGCCAAGGCGATGGGCTTCGAGATGCCCTACGGTCATCCCTCCGAGATCATGGACGAGATCGCGCGGCTGACCCCGACCTTCGCCGGCGTGTCGTATGCGCTGCTCGACAAGGTCGGCTCGGTCCAGTGGCCGTGCAACGAGAAGGCGCCGGCCGGCACGCCGGTGATGCATATCGGCGGCTTCGCCCGCGGCAAGGGCAACTTCATGATCACCGAGTACGTGGCGACCGACGAGCGCACCGGCCCGCGCTTCCCGCTGCTGCTCACCACGGGACGGATCCTGAGCCAGTACAATGTCGGCGCCCAGACGCGGCGCACCGACAACGTGGTGTGGCACGACGAGGACGTGCTCGAGATCCATCCGCACGACGCCGAGCAGCGCGGCGTGCGCGATGGCGACTGGGTGAAGCTCGAGAGCCGCGCCGGCGGCACCGCGCTGCGCGCCCGCCTCACCGACCGCGTGGCGCCGGGCGTGGTCTACACGACCTTCCACCATCCGACGACCCAGGCCAACGTCGTGACCACTGATTTCTCCGACTGGGCGACCAACTGCCCCGAATACAAGGTCACCGCCGTCCAGGTCTCGCCCTCCAATGGCCCGACCGACTGGCAGCGCGACTACAACGAGCAGGCCGACCGCAGCCGGCGCATCGCGCGGGTGGCGGCGGAGTAGACATGTCGAAGCGCTCTTCTTTTTCTCCTCCCCAGCTTCGCTGGGGAGGTGTCGCCGTCTTACGGCGACGGAGGGGTCATGAGCCTCAGGCTCAACCCACTCCCATGACTCATGACTCCTCCGTTGGCGAAGACGCCGACACCTCCCCAGCGAAGCTGGGGAGGAGGCAATGAGAATCCGAGGAGCCGCCATGTCGTCGCCCGACAAGCTCGTCATGATGGCCAACCAGATCGGCAGGTTCTTCACGCCGCAGCGTGGCGCCGACCCGGTCGAGGCAATTGCCGACCACTTGCAGAAGTTCTGGGACCCGCGTATGCGCGCTGACATCGTGGCGCATGTCGCGGCGGGCGGCGCCGGGCTGGACGCGCCGGTGCGCGAGGCCGTCGGCCGCCTCAAGGAAGCAGGGGGCCGTCTTGAAGCCGTCAACCGACTACCAGATCGTCTTTGACCAGATCGGCGGCGCCGACGCCCAGCTGGTGCGCGACCGCCTCGACATGTTCAACATCGGCGTGACCGGCCTGTCGGCCTACTATCCCCTGCACCTGTTTCTGAAGAGCCCGCGCGGCGAGACGATGGGCGGGCTGCTGGGCGGCATCTGGGGCGGCTGGCTGCGCATCAGCTACCTGTGGGTCGACGAGGCGGCGCGCGGCAAGCGCTGGGCGACCCGGCTCATGGACACGGCCGAAGCCTATGCCGTCGAGCGCGGCTGCCATTCGGCCGAGCTCGATACCCATTCCTTCCAGGCCCGTCCTTTCTACGAGCGGCGCGGGTACGAGGTCTTCGGCGAGCTCGACGACTATCCTAAGGGCCACAAGAAGTTCTTCCTGAGGAAGAAGCTGCGATCCTGACAAACTTCACGAACCCCGATGAACCGGTCGTCACACTCGCCGATATTCGCCGTCAGCTGGATGTCGCTTAGTCTAGAGCGTGATTGCTTCAAGTGGAAACCTCACCCTGAGGAGCCACGCGAAGCGTGGCGTCTCGAAGAGTCCGCAACAGACGTGCTGTAGCTGACCCTTCGAGACGCGGCCTGCGGCCGCTCCTCAGGGTGAGGACATTTCTGGCGCTTCAACCAAAGACGATCACGCGCTAGCCTGGGATTGGTTCGCTTCGAACCGGGCGGACGTCTCTTCTGTCATCCTGAGCGCAGCGAAGGATCTCATCGCCAGAAGGTTCAAAGCACTCACGCGGCGATCGGCGATGAGATCCTTCGCTGCGCTCAGGATGACAGCGAGAATGCCCCTCTCGGATAGTGCCCCGAGCTGCAAGGCTCAGCGCACCCCGAGCTCCCGCAGCCTCATGTCCACGGCCAGCAGATCGATCCAGCTCTGGCGCTTGCTGGCCGGGGTGCGCAGCAGATAGGCCGGATGGAAGGTCGGCAGCGTCGGCACGGTGCTGCCGTCGTCGAGCTGGACGGCCGTCCACTTGCCGCGCAGGCGCATGATGCCTTCGGTCGTATCGAGGATCGCCTTGGCCGACGTGCCGCCAGCCAGCACCAGCACTTTGGGCCGCGCCAGCTCGATGTGCCGGCGCGTGAAGGCAAGGCAGATCGCCTGCTCGGCCGGCGTCGGCGTGCGATTGCCTGGAGGGCGCCAGAAGATGATGTTGGTGATGTAGAGGTCGCGCTGGCGGCTCATGCCGATGGCATCGAACATGCGGTCCATGAGCTGGCCGCTGACGCCGACGAACGGCTTGCCCAGGCGATCCTCGTCGGCGCCGGGCGCCTCGCCGACCACCATGACCGGTGCGCCTGCAACGCCGTCGGCGAACACCGTGTTCTTGGCGGTGCGCTTCAGCGCACAGCCTTCGAAGGCGCGGATCGCCGCTTCCAGCTCGTCCACGCTGCTGCAGTTCTGCGCCAGCGTCCGCGCATCGGCGACGAGCTGCGGCGATTCGAGCGGCACAGGCGCCCGCGTCGGCAGCGACGTCAGCGAGGCGGACCGGGGCATGGCCGCTGGTGGTGCAGCCGACGCAGCGGCCGCGACACGCGCCACCGCGCCTTGCGGCAGGGGGGCCGCCACGGCCACGGGGGCCGGCGGCGGCAGGGCAAACCGGTCGACCGGCTCCTCGCCGATGGTCTCGTCGAGCCCCTGCTCGACGTACCATCGCAGGAGCGCGGCCAGGTCCTCGCGGGCGAGCGTCTGCATCAGGGCAGGCGTTTCAGGAAAGCGCCCAGGATGGGTGCCCACAGGGCGGCGTCGGCATGGCTTGCCATATGGCCCTTGTTGGTCGGCAATTCGACGTAGGTGACGTCGATGCCCGTCTTGCGCATGTCGCTGACGTACCCCGGACTCAAGGCGATGTCGAACAGCTTGTCCGACGGCGACTGGACGTAGAGCACCCTGGTGTCCCTGAGCTTGGCGTAATCGGCCGTGATGTCGAAGCTGCCGATCGCCTTGCGCAGGACGACCATCGAATGGCCGTCGTAGATCTGCGACCACGCCTGGGCGTTGGCGCGGATCGCCGCCTCGCGCGCTTTCGGGTCGGGCATGGTCTCGGCCAGGATCTCGTTCTGGCCATAATTCATCAAGGTCTCGAAGCGCAGCTCCTCGAGCGTGCGCGCGATGCCGCCGTTGTCGTAGTACCAGCCGCCATTCCAGTTGGGGTCGCTCGCCAGCCGCGCCTGCAGCGTCGTGAGGCGGTCAAGGCCGGTCGGCGAGCGCGGCGCGGTCACCGACGGCACGATCGCCTTCATGAACCCGGGATAGGAGGCCGCCCACTGGAACGACTGGAAGCCGCCCATCGACGGGCCGATCACCGCCACCAGGCCGGGCAATCCCAGGGAATCGACCAGCAGCTTCTCGGCCGTCACGATGTCGCGCATGGTGATGTCGGGGAAGGTCGGGCCATAGGGCTTGCCGGTGCGCGGATCGGGGCAGTTGGGCCCCGTGCTGCCGTGTGCCGAGCCGAGCGCGTTCACCGAGACGACGAAATAGCGGTCGGTGTCGACAGCCTTGCCCGGACCGATCAGGCCGTCGAACCAGCCGGCGGCGCCTTCGGCAACGCCGCGGCCTTGCTTGCCCGGTGCATTGCGGCCCGCCGCGTGATGGCTCGACGTGTAGCCGTGCACCACCAGGATGGCGTTGTCGCGGCCCGGCGCCAACGTGCCGTAGGTTTCGTAGGCGAGCTCCAGGACAGGCAGGGACTGCCCCGACTCCAGGCTAAAGTCACGCGCCGTGAAGAGTTTGCTCTCGATTGCGGTCAGCTCTGCCATGGGAATTCCCCTTTTCGGCGGGTGGCGATCCTGTCCCCGACAGGCTATCAACAGGCAGGATCGTCGTCGTCCGGCGGCGCGTCCATCTGGAAAAGGCATTGCACAGCGAGACTGCGATGGCACGCGAGTCGATGGAATACGACGTTGTGATCGTTGGCGGCGGCCCGGCCGGGCTGTCGGCGGCGATCCGTCTCAAGCAGCTCGCGGCAGAGCGCAATCACGAGGTCTCGGTCTGCCTGATCGAGAAGGGCTCGGAGGTCGGCGCCCATATCCTGTCCGGCGCCGTGATCGATCCGATCGGCATCAACGAGCTGATCCCCGATTGGAAGGAGAAGGGCGCGCCGATCGAGACCCAGGTGACCGACGACCAGTTCGTCTTCCTGAGCAAGACGGGCTCTTATCGTTTCCCGGGCTTCCTGATGCCGCGCCTGATGAACAATCACGGCAACTACGTCGTCAGCCTGGGCGATGTCTGCCGCTGGCTGGCGCAGCAAGCCGAAGCGCTGGGCGTCGAGATCTACCCGGGCTTCGCCGGCGCCGAGGTGCTCTACAACGAGGACGGTTCGGTGCGCGGTGTCGCCACCGGCGACATGGGCATCGGCAAGGACGGCAAGCACAAGGATACCTATACCGAGGGCATGGAGCTCCTGGGCAAGTACACGCTGATCGCCGAAGGCGCGCGCGGCTCGCTCGCCAAGCAGCTGATGGCCAAGTTCGACCTGCGCGACGGCGTCGACCCGCAGAAGTTCGGCATCGGCCTGAAGGAGCTGTGGCAGGTCGATCCCACCCGGTTCAAGAAGGGTCTGGTCGTTCACTCGATGGGCTGGCCGCTCAGCGAGAGCGGCACCGACGGCGGCTCCTTCATGTACCATTTCGGCGACAACCTGGTGTCCATCGGGTTCGTCGTGCACCTGAACTACGAAAACCCCTACGTCTCGCCGTTCGACGAGTTCCAGCGCTTCAAGACGCATCCCGAGGTCACCAAGTATCTGCAGGGAGGCAAGCGGTTGAGCTACGGCGCGCGCGCCATCAACGAGGGCGGCGTGCAGTCCGTCCCCAAGCTGATCTTTCCGGGGGGCGCGCTGATCGGCTGCTCCGCGGGATTCGTGAACGTGCCGCGCATCAAGGGCAGCCACAACGCCATCAAGAGCGGCATGCTGGCGGCCGAAGCGGCGTTCGAGGCGCTGGCCGCCGGCAAGACCGGCGGGGACGAGCTGATCGCCTACCCCGTGAAGCTCAAGGCGTCGTGGCTGTGGAAGGACCTCGACAAGGTGCGCAACGTGAAACCGGCTCTGCGCTGGGGGACCATGCTGGGCACGGCCTATGGCGGCATGGACATGTGGCTGCACGATCTCGGCATCCGAGTTCCGTGGACCCTGCGGCACAAGAAGGCCGACCACGAATCGCTGCGTCCGGCCGCCGAGTTCCAGCCCATCCAGTATCCCAAGCCGGACGGCGTGCTGTCGTTCGACAAGCTCTCCTCGGTGTTCCTGTCCAACACCAATCACGAGGAGGACCAGCCGGTCCATCTCAAGCTGCGCGATCCGTCGATCCCGATCGCGGTCAACCTGCCGCTCTATGCCGAGCCGGCGCAACGCTACTGCCCGGCCGGCGTTTACGAGGTTGTCACGTCCGACAGCGGACAGCCGCGCTTCCAGATCAACGCGCAGAACTGCGTCCACTGCAAGACCTGCGACATCAAGGATCCGGCCCAGAACATCGACTGGTGCGTGCCCGAAGGGGGCGGCGGTCCCAACTATCCCAACATGTGAGCCGCATGCGACGTACATCCCTAGCGCTGCTTTCGGCAGCTCTGCTCGTTGCTCTTCCGGGTGTCGGCACTGCCCAGCAGGGCGGCACGCCGCAGGCCAGGCCGCCGGTTGCGCGCCCGCAGGCGGCGCCGCGCGGTCCGCAGTTTGCGGCGATCACGTTGAGCGGGCGCTATCTCGCCGCGCGCGTCGCCGAGCAGGATCACGACTACGACGCGGCGGCCGATCAGTTCGACCTGGCGTTGGCCCTGTCGCCCGGCGATCCGGACCTCGTCTACTCTGCCTTTCGGCTTCGTCTCTATGCCGGCCGCATCGACGCTGCGGCCCAGCTGGCGCCGCAGGTCCTGTCCAAACGTCCAAACGACGGGTTCGCCAATCTCGTGATGGCGGTGCAGGCCATCAAGAAGGGCGACTACAAGGCCGCCGAGCAGCAGCTCAGCCGCATCGGCGTCGAGAACCAGATGGGCCCGCTGCGCGACTACGTCATGGCGTGGCTCAAGGCGGGCGACAAGGATTTCGCGGCAGCCCGCGCCTTCCTCGCCAAGCTGAAACCCGCTGCCGGCGAGCGTGCCGAGGCGCCGGCGCTGGTGATCGCAGCCCAGATCGACGAGATGGCCGGCGACAAGGCGGCAGCGGAAACCAAGTACCGGCGTGCCATCGAGCTCGACAAGAATTCATTGCGCACGACCATCGCCGTCGCCGAGGGGCTGCGCCGCCTCGGCAAGGCGGAGGATGCCAGCGAAATCCTCAAGACCTACGGCGAGAAGTACAGCGACAGCGTCGTCGTCGATGGCCTGATCGGTCCCAATGCGCCAATGCCCAAGCCGCCCGGCCCGGCTGCCGGCATCGCCGACATCCTGTTCAACATCGGCGGCATCCTGGCCTCCGACCAGCGCAACCAGAACGGCGACGTCGCCTTGATCTTCTATCAGATGGCGGCGAGCCTGCAGCCGGAGCACGACTTCGCCTGGCTGATGATCGCGGGGCTGTACGAGCAGTTCCAGCTCGTGCCCAAGGCGGTTGCCTCGCTCGCCAAGATCGGGCCGAACTCGCCGCTCTATTGGCAGGCCAAACTGCGCGCCGCGGCACTCGACGCCCAGCAGGACAAGTTCGACGATGCGGTGAGCAAGTTGCGCGTCCTGGCGGCCGAGAAGCCGGAGCGCATCGACGCCGCGCTGACCCTGGCCGACTTGCTGCGCGGCAAGGAGCGTTATGCCGAAGCCGTGCAGGCCTACGACACGGTGATCAATCGTCTGCGCAACACCGACGAGCGCCACTGGATGATATTCTTCAGCCGCGGCATCGCCTTCGAGCGCCTCAAGATGTGGCCGAAGGCCGAGCTCGACATGAAGAAGGCGCTCGAGCTGTCGCGCGAGCAGCCGCATGTCCTGAACTATCTCGGCTACAGCTGGATCGACCAGGGCATGCATCTCGACGAAGGCATGAAGATGCTGGAGCGCGCCACCGAGCTTCGCCCCGACGACGGCGCCATCACTGATTCGGTCGGCTGGGCGTTCTATCGCCTCGGCCAGTACGACAAGGCCGTCGAATGGCTCGAGCGCGCCACCGAGCAGAAGGGTGATGACGCGACCATCACCGAGCATCTCGGCGATGCCTACTGGCATGTCGGCCGCCGCCGCGAGGCGCGCTTCCAGTGGGAGCGGGCGCTCCACCAGAAGCCCGACAAGGACCGCATCGCCGTGATCCGCGACAAGCTGGCCAACGGGCTGAGCGCCGCCAACGACAAGCCGACCGTCTACGAGAAGGCGGCCGACGGCAAGCAAGGCGGCTGAAGCGTCCGGGCTGCGGTCGCTCATTCGGTGCGGACGGCCTGCGCCAAGGTCAATCTCTGGCTGAACGTCGTCGGCCGGCGTGCCGACGGCTACCATCTGCTCGATTCGCTGGTCGCCTTCGTCGATCTCGCCGACACGGTCGACGCGCAGCGGAGCGACCGGCTGTCGCTCGAGGTGACAGGGCCGGGGAGCGCCGCGCTTGCCGGCGAGGCGGATAATCTTGTCTTGAAGGCCGCCCGCCTGCTGGCCGAGCGCGCCGGTGTGCCGCCGCTCGCCGCGCTCAGCCTCGTCAAGCGCATCCCGGTCGCGGCCGGCCTGGGCGGCGGTTCGGCCGACGCCGCCGCCGCCTTGCACGTCCTCGCCGAGCTTTGGCGCCTCGCCTTGCCCGAGGACACGCTGTTGGAGGTCGCCGGCGCGCTCGGCGCTGACGTGCCGATGTGCCTCGCTGGCCGCACCGCGCTGGCGACCGGAATCGGCGACCGCCTGCAGCCGGCGCCGGCCTTGCCGCCGCTCGCGATCCTGCTGGTCAATCCCGGCGTCGCCTTGCCGACGCGCGATGTCTTTGCCGCGCGGCGCGGCCCGTTCGCTCCCGCCCGCCCGATGCAGCCCGCCTGGCGCGACGTGCCGGATCTCGTGGCGGTCCTCGCCGAGCGCGGCAACGATCTCACCGAGGCGGCGATATCGCTGCAGCCCGTCGTCGCCGAGGTGCTCGCCTTCCTGCGCCGGGGCGAGGGGACACGCTACGTTGCCATGAGCGGCAGCGGAGCCACCTGCTATGCGCTTTACGATACGGTGGCGGCAGCCCGGCGAGCGGCCGCCGCGGTCCCGGACACTTGGTGGCGCCACGCCGGCGGGTTCGTCTCGCCGCCGGCCTGACAGCGCGGAACCTTGCCGACCCCGGTCCCGTTTAGCGCGTTGATGCCGCAGGAGAGACGAGCACAGGAGATAAGACCAACAGGAGATATGGCAATCAGGAGACGGCGATGAACAATCGAGACGAGCTCATTCGCACCAAGCTGCTCGATCGGCTGACCAGCGTGAACGTCGACATCCGCATGGTGGCGCTCGAGGTCAATCACGGCGAGGTGAACGTCCGAGGCGCGGTTCCCAGCATCGAGCAGCGCTCACGCGCCCTCGAGGCGCTGGCCGGAGCCCATTCCATAGAGCTCCAGGTCCGCGATGTGCCGCCGGCTGACAGCGCGGACGGCAGGGGGCGGTCTCCCCGGACTGGAACGTCGGAAGAATCCGCCCATCAAAGCCGGCACCAGACCGATCAAACGTGACGTGACGAGAAGCGGCTGTTCCTAAAGCGTGTTGCTTCAAGTGGAAACCTCACCCTGAGGAGCCGCGCATTGCGCGGAGTCTCGAAGGGTGGGCAACAGACGTGCTTTAGTCCACCCTTCGAGACGCGGCCTGCGGCCACTCCTCGGGGTGAGGTCTTCTTTTGGTGCTTCGGCCGAAAAAGATCACGCTCCGACGGGGCGGCCGGCGGGATCAGCGGCTCGCCGTGGTCAGGACGGCGCCGACGCCGATGAAGGTGCCGCCTGTCGCGCGGTTGAACCAGCGGCCATGGCGGGCCAGCCACGGGGCGATGCGCTGCGCCATGCCAGCCAGCAGCAACTCGTAAGCCACCTCGACCACGACGAACGTTCCGCCGAAGACCAGCAGCTGGAAGACGTAGGAGTCTCCCGCAACGATGAACTGTGGCAGGAAGGCCGCGAAGAAGATCAGCCCCTTCGGGTTGGACACCGCCACCAGAAAGCCCTGGTTGAACATGCGCAGCCTGTTCGCCCGCTGCGGCAGGGCACCCTGTGACCCTGGCGCGATGCCGGGGGCCGGCGAGCGCCACACCCGGACGCCGAGATAAACGAGGTAGCAGGCGCCGCTCCACTTGGCGATCGTGAAGGCATGCTCTGACGCCGCCAGCAGCGCGCCCATGCCGGCAAGGGACGCCGCGATCAGGACGAAGAAGCCAAGGCCGCCGCCCAGCACCGTGTAGATCGTGGGCCGCAAGCCGAAGCAGGCGCCATGCGTGAGTGTCAGCAACCCGTTCGGCCCCGGTGTCAGCGACAGGCCGATCGCGGCGACGAGATAGACAAACCAGAGTTCGACGCTCATCCGCGTATCAACGTCATCAGCGCTTCTTCGTCGAGCGTGGCCGCCTGGTCCGCGCCGTCGAGGAAGTCGGCCGATAGCGCGCGTTTCTCGGCATGAAGAGCAAGGATCTTCTCCTCGATGCTGTCCTTCATCACCAGGCGGTAGACCGTGACCGGCATCGTCTGCCCGATCCTGTGGGCGCGATCGGTCGCCTGATCCTCGACGGCCGGGTTCCACCATGGATCGAGATGGATGACGTAGTCCGCTCCCGTCAGGTTCAACCCGAAGCCGCCGGCCTTGAGGCTGATCAGGAAGAGTTCCGCCTCGCCCGCCTGAAAGGCCGCGACCCGCCGCGCACGCTCGTTGGCGGGCGTCGATCCATCGAGGCGCAGCAGGCGCACGCCGGCGTCCTTGAGGGCTGCTTCGACAAGATCGAGATGTCCGGTGAACTGGCTGAACACCAGGGCGCGATGCCGGTTGGCGATCAGCTCGGCCGTCAGATCGAGCAGCGCCGTGAGCTTGGCGCTCTCCAGGCCGGCCGCGGCGTCGATCAGCGCCGGGTTGCAGGCGGCGCGCCGCAGCCGGGTGATCTCGGCCAGGATGCGAATGCGCGCCTGGCTGCCGGCGCCCGACGCTGCCGACAGGTTGTCCAGCGCCTTGCGCCGCAGCGCTTCGTAGAAGGCGCGCTCCTCCTCGCCCGGCTCGATCTCCAGGGTGATCTCGGTGCGCGACGGCAACTCCGCCAGCACCGCTGCCTTGGTTCGCCGCAGCAGGAACGGCCGCACCAGCGTCTTCAGGGCCTGGCGGGCCTGTCCACCTGCGTGGCCTTTCTCCATCGGGCCGGCAAAGCGCCGATGGAAGCTGTCGCGCGAGCCCAACAGGCCGGGGATGACCGTGTCGTACAGGCTCCACAGCTCCTCCAGCCGATTTTCTACCGGCGTGCCGGAGAGGCCGAGGCGGAAATCGGCGACGATGCGCCTGCTCGCCTGCGCCCGTCGCGTCTCGGCGTTCTTCAGGCTCTGGGCCTCGTCGAACACGGCGATGGCGAAGCGGCGCGAGGCCAGCGCCTCGACCTCGGTGTGCAGCAGGCCATAGCTCGCCACCAGGACGTCGCCGGCGGCCAATCCTTCGATCAGGGCGGCACGATCGGCAGAGGCCGCCAGCATATGCACCTTGAGCTCGGGCGCGAACCGGTTGGCCTCGAGCATCCAGTTGTGACAGACCGAGGTCGGCGCAACGACCAGGCTTGGTCCCTGGGCGGCGTCGTTCAACAACAGCGCCAGCGTCTGCACGGTCTTGCCGAGCCCCATGTCGTCGGCGAGACAGGCACCCAATCCCAGCCGGCTGAGCCGAGCGAGCCAGACGAAACCCTGCCGCTGATAGTCGCGCAGGTCGGCGTCGAGCCCGGCCGGAAGCGCCGGTTCGTAACGCTCCGCCGCGGCCAGCTTGTCCTTCAGCTCATGCCATCGGTGATCGGCCTTCACCGCACCGGCGGCGCCGACCAGCTCCTCGACGGCGCCCACGCCCGCCGCGGCGATGCGGTGCTTGCCGCGGATCGCCTCGGTGACCGCCGCGAAGCCCTCGAGGCGGCGCCTGAGATCTTCCGTCAGGGCCAGATAGCGACCGTCGTCCAGGGCGATGAAGCGGCTTGGCGACGTGCCGAGCCGGGCAAGGATATCGGCCATGTCGAGCACGAGATCCTCGTCGACGCGCACCTCGCCTTTCACCTCGAACCAGTCCCGCCCCGCCGAGATGTTCAGGGACAACGATCCGGCAGCGATGGTGCGTGTCGGCTTGATCGCCGCGCCCTCCGGCCATTCGAGACGCAGCGGATCCTTGAACTCGTGCAGCTGCTGCAGCGCCTCCAGCGCGGCGTCGAGCGACTCGATGCGCCATGCATGGTCGGTCTCGCGCCATGAAGCCAGGGCCGGGCAGGCGGTCGCCACCGCCTCGAGTGCGGCCTTCTCTCCCTCGAGGTCACGGTTGACGCGACGATGCGCGCCGCCCGCCGGCACGAGCACCGAGCGCGCCCCCACGCCTGGAACATAGGTCGGTCCGTCTTCGCCCAGCGGGCGGACCAGCGCGCGTACGGTGAAATCGCCATCCTGTGGCGCGATCTGCAGAACCGGCGTCGTGTCGCCAGTGTCGACCGCGCCGCTCGCGCCGGCGATTTCGGAGCGCACCGGAAGGCGCGGACCGTCGGTCGCGATCAGGGCGACAACCCGGTCGCGGGCTTCCTTGGGCGCCTCCAGGCCGCGCGGCCCCAGGATGGCGTTGAGCTCCACCATCGCCGGCGTCACCTCGATGACGCGCCAGCGGGTCGGCGTTTCGCGTTCTACGAACACCTGCGGAGTGTTGCAGGGATGCGAAAGCTCGATGTGCAGGTGGTCGCCGATCTCCCGTACGACCAATTCCACCGGGTGGCCGACGATGTCGATCCGCCGATCCGGTGCATTGGCATCGAACACCCGTGGATGGCCGATCAGGGCAGGCGGAGACCGCACATCGTCGAACTCGTAGCCCGACTCGTAGTAGGCATAGCGGTTCGAGATCGTGCCCACGACCTTCACGTCCTCGTCCGTCAGGTAATCGAGCTTGGTGTCGCGCTGATGGAGGCGTTTCAGGGAAACCGCCCGGCCGGTGGTCCAGCCGTCACGCTTGGCCATCTGCTCGAGAGGGACGATCTCCAGCGTATCCGAATCGAACGTGAAGATGAGGCGGCGATCCCGCGCAGGCGCTTCGGCCTTGGCGGCCTGCGGCGGGGCGAGGAACGCCTGCACCTTGTCGAGCGCGCGATCCCATGCAGGCCGGATCGGGACGATCTTCATGAACTCGCGGGCGTAGCCGCTTCCGAAAGAATCCAGCGCGTCCCGCCAGATCCCCGGGTTCGCCAGGACGGCGGCATGGGCTTGCGCGATGATGCGTGCGGGCAGGCGTGCGTAAGTGCCCCAGCGTTGGATGGCCCGCCAATCCGGATCCTCGCGCGCGCTCACCTTCGGCGCATCGATCACGGCGAGCGCCATGGTCGCGACAGCGGCGTCGAGCGGCGCCTCCTGGTTGCGCGTTGGGCCCGAGAGGCGGACGAGGTTGTCGGTCGACTTCCTGGCGAGATCTTCGCGTGCTGAGTCCAGCTCCATGAGGCCGGAGACAGCAGTTGCGACGATCGATCGAGTCTGGCCGATGATGTCGCGCAGCGCCGCGATCTGGTTGCGCAGCGCTGGATCATTCGCCGCGAACAGCGCCAGGAGGTGGAAGACCGAGAATTCCCGCGGCAAGGCCGCCTTGTTGCGGCCGATTGCCTTGCGATGCTGGGTCAGTGCCGCGCGAAATTGCCGGAGACTGTCGACCGCCGAGCTTGTCAGGAACTCCAAAGCCGCTTCGGCCGCCAGGGCCGCGACCGGGTCGAAGCCGCGGATGCGCCCGATGCGGACGCGCGCCGCTTCGGGGCGTTCGCCGAGAATGTCGAGGCGCATCAGCGCCCGGTCGAGGAGGGGCGCTGCGGCCCAGTCCCGATCGCGCTCGAGCAAGGTGTCGATGAGCGCGTCGGCAGGGCCGGCGAAGATACCATGATCGATCGCCATCTCGACGTGCGCTGCGGCGACTCGATCGGCCAGGGTGGGGCTCAGGCCGTCGATGAAGCCGATATCGCGCGGACAATGGGACAACAGCAACGGGGCCGTGCCGAAACCGCCGCCGTGGCGCTGATCGGAGGGTCCGGCGACGGCCATCAGGCGATCGACCGTGGCGCTATCGTTGGCGAGAGCGGCCAGCCGGACCGAGCGCGCCATCTCGACGTCGGAATAGGGCGACGTTGCCCAGTGGACGTATCCCGGCTGGTCGTGCCAGCCCTTGGGCATTGCGCCACGCACGGCATCGACGACAGAAGCGGCTCCGGTCCGGCGGAGGACGCGGAGCGTCAGGGGGTCGCGCCAGCCTGACGCAATAGTGCCGTCGTCGACGAGCACGCGCCGGCGGCCCAACATCCTGATGCTGTCGTCGACCTTCGACAGCGACCAAGCCTTGCCGTCGGGAGCCGTCGACCGGACGGCGCGCACGACCGAGAAAAAATTGCTTCTCGTCATGGGCCCGCCCACGAGCGCTTTCAGCTCCGCGATCGCCAGATCGTCAGGAGCCAAGTCGGACAGGGCATTGGTTTGTTCAGGCGGTGACAACGGTCGGCAACGTGGAAGCGAGTGGCGGTACGGAGAAAATGGCCTCTCGGTACATTCATAACACTCAGGAACGGTCGCAGGCTGTGGACATTCCTGGCACCTTGACCGAAGAAGATCGCGCGCTAGTTCGGCTTGCCTCCCGTCAGCCTGCGCATCTCCTTCAGCGATTCGAACAGCTCCCTGCTGGGTTCGCCGGTCTGCGCCAGGCCGACGCTGCTCTGGTATTCGCGGATCGCAGCGCTGGTCATTGGACCTGGCAGCCCATCCGGCTCCTCGCGCGTGAAATTGAGGTCGCGCAGCAGCCGCTGAATGGCCCTCACCTGCTCGGCAGTGGCCGCAGGCCAGGCGTTGGGATCGACCTTGGTCTCGGCGGGGTCAATCATGGCGGCGGCCGTCGGCTGACCGGGTCCGGCTTTTGTTCCTCCGGCGGTGGTGCGGCGGGCGACCGCCTCCTGCAAGGCGGCGTAAACGTCCTTCGTCGGCTCGCCGGTTTCGCGCAGGTTGGCGCTGCGCTGGAACGCACGGATGGCGTCGCGCGTCATCGGCCCTATGTCGCCGTCCGGCTTGTCGCGCAGCAGATTGAGCTCGACCAGTCCCTGCTGGATCGCCTTCACCTGCTCGATCTGGTCGCGAGGCCATCCGGCGGGATCGGATGGGCCCTCCGCATTGCGCCGGGCAACCGCACGCTGAAGCGCGGCATGGACATCCCGGGTCGGCTCGCCGGTTTCGTCCAGGTTGGCGCTGCGCTGGAACGCACGGATGGCGTCGCGCGTCATCGGCCCGATGTCACCGTCCGGCCTGTCGCGCAGCAGATTGAGGTCGATCAGGGCCTGCTGGATCGCTTTCACTTGCTCGATCTGGTCCTTGGGCCACTTCGTAGAATCAGCGGGAGCCTCGGCGTTGCGGCGGGCAATCGCGCTCTGCAGGGCGGCGTAGACCTCCTTGGTCGGCTCGCCGGTTTCGCTGAGATTGGCGCCGCGCTGGAAGCCGCGGATGGCGTTGCGTGTCTGCGGTCCGATCTCGCCATCCGGCCTGACGCGCAGGAGGTTGAGATCGACCAGCGCCTGCTGGACGGCGCGCACCTGCTCGTTGGCGGTCTTCGGCCAGCCCGGCGGATCGGAGTCGGTCTGCCCCGAGGGCGCCGCGGGCTCGGTCGGCGGCTTGGGCTGGTCTGCCGCTGCGCTTTCGGTGGCGGCTTCCGGCTTCGTCTTGGTCTCCGTCTTGGCCGCGGTCGTGCCGTCGCGACGGGCGATCTCTTCCTTCAGGGCGACATAGACTTCCTTCGTCGGGTCGCCGGTTTCGCGCAGGTTGGCGCTGCGCTGGAAGGATCGGATCGCCGCGCGGGTTACCGGTCCCAGGGCGCCGTCGGGCTTGTCGCGCACCAGCCTCAGGTCGAGCAGGGCCTGCTGGATGGCGCGAATCTGGTCGGCGGCCGATTTCGGCCAGCCCGGAGGGTCGACCTCCGGCGAGGGTGGCCGGGCCGACCCACTCGGCGCTGGCGCCACCGGCGCGGCCGGCGGTTTGGCGGGCTGCAAGGCCGCGACGATCTCCTTGAATTCGGCTTGGCCGAACTGCTGCGCCCGCTCCAGTTCGCCCGGCAGCAGGATGCGCTTCAGGGTCGTCGCGCGTTGCGCGGCCGTCCTGCCCAGCTGGCTGTCACTGCCGCGATTGGCCTGGGTTTCGAACTCGGCGGCGATCGCGAACCAGGCGAGCGCCATCGCCTGGTCCTTCGGCGTCACGTCGCCGCGCTCGTAGATGTCGCCAAGCGTGAACATAGAGGCGCTCATGCCTTGACGCGCCGCCGAGCGCAAAAGCTCGATCGCTTCCTTGCCGTCGCGCGGGACGCCCTTGCCCTCGCGCAGCATCAGGGCGAGGTTGTGCTTGGCCATCGCCATGCCGCCCTCGGCCGCCTTGCGGTACCATTCGGCGGCGCGCGTCGAATCCCGCTCGACGACGAAGCCGCGCTCGTACATCACCCCGACATTGAAGGCCGACTGGGCCGACCCGCCTTGGGCCGCGCGCAGCATCCAGCCGGCGGCGGCCTGCTGGTCCTTCGGCACGCCGATGCCCTGGACCAGACGGCGCGCCAGCTCTTCCATCGCCGGAATGTCGTTGGCGTTCGCCTTGGCGCGAAGCTGGTCGATCGGCATCGCCGTCCAGTCGATCGCCGGCGCCGGCGGTGGGCCGGCCGGCGCGGGGGTCGCCTGCTCGGGGGCGGCGGTCGGGCGGGTGAACTCGGCGGATGTCGGCCCCGGCGGCGGCTCGGCAGCGGGGAGCGCCGGGTCGACGACTGGCGGAGCCGCCGGCTGGGCTGGCGGACTCGAGTCTTGTTGTGCTGGCTTGTCCGGCGTCTGCGACAGCGTCACGCCAGTCGTCGCGCCGAGCGCGATGAGCGCGGTGCCGACCAGCACGACGGACTTCGTGGTGCGCATGCGCGATGTGGAGCCGTCGGTCATGGCCTGAGAATAACCGAGACCGGGCTCTGTCGAGAAGGCGTCGTGCGATGGCGAACGACCACCAGGAGTGTCAGCAGCACGACTGCACCGGCCTGATGGGTGGTGGCGAGCGCAATGTCGACGCCGGTCAGGATCGTGGCGATTCCGAGGCAGAGCTGGAGCAGGGCCATTGCCCCGGCTGCGACTGTCTCGGTTTGCGGTGTGCGCCAGGCAAGCAACAGGATCGCCAGCGCCAGCAAGATGGCAAGCCACCGATGGATGAACTGGATGGTCGTGCCGTTCTCGAACAGATTCACCCACCACGGCGACAGCTCAAACAGGCCGGGCGGGATCCAGTAGCCCGACATGGTCGGGAACGTGTTGTGCGAGGCGCCGGCACGCAGGCCGGCCATCAGCGCGCCCCAGATCAGCACGACGAACAGCCAGAGGATCAAGATCGTCGAGTGCCGGCGCGTCGCCGGGTCGTCATGCCGGTCGCGCTGTGGACCGAGTTGCAGGATCAGCCACACCGTGTAGGCATAGAGCGCGATGGCGAGCGCGAGATGCCCCGCCAGCCGGTAGTGGCTGACCGCCGGGCGATCGACCAGGCCGGAGGCCACCATGACCCAGCCGAGCGCTCCCTGCATCCCGCCCAGCACCAGCAGCGCCAGCAGGCGCGGCTTCAGCGCCGGCGTCAGGCGACCGCTGAGCCAGAACCAGGCGAGCGGCAGGGCGAACACCACGCCGATCAGGCGGCCCCACAGGCGGTGAAGATATTCGAGCCAAAAGATCTGCTTGAAGTCGTCGACGCCGAAACCGCGATTGATCAACCTGCCTTGCGGCGAGGAAAGATATTTCTGCAGCTCGGCCTGCCAAGCCGGCTCGGAGAGCGGCGGCAGCCAGCCGGTGACCGGTCGCCATTCGACCATCGACAGGCCCGATTCGGTCAGCCGCGTGAGCGCCCCCAGCACGATCATGAGGAAGATCATCGCGGCGACGACGATCAACCAATTGCGCACGGAGACCGGGGCGGATTGCATGGCGGCCGGACCATGCGTGAACCGGCGTGCGCCGTCATCTGCATTAATGTCGCGAAGCGGGCCGATGCCTTGCGCTCGCGGCCTGCCTTGTTTAAGCGGTTCGCGTACGAACGATCTTCCTTTCTGCAGAAACCGGATATTTGGCAATGACCTCGCCTTCGCTGCGCCATGGTCTCGACTTCGACGACCTCTACGACCGCGACGGTCTTGCCCGCCTGGACGCCGCCTTTGTCGATTGGCTGAGGGACGCGAACGTCGCAGGGCACGCCCGCCTGATGGCGGCGCGCGCCGTGCCCGATCAACTCGCACCGAAGGACGAGTCCAATCTCCTGATCGAGCTGGCGCGTCCGCTCGAGGATTTCATCGCCGCCCTGTTCGGCGTTTCCGACGAAGCGACGGCGCTGCGCCAGCATCACAACGTCCTGGCGCCGCTCTACGACTGCAAGCGGCTGTTCGTGCAGCGCTATGTCGCCCGCGTGATGAAGGCCGACGCCGGGCAGGCGCTCGACGGCAACGCGCTGATGGCCGAGATCGCCCTCATGCTCGACCATTCGGCAAACATCGACGACGGCCTCGAGGCTTGGGAGCTCGCCTTCGCGCTGGCCGTGCGGGCCGAGACCGGTCCCGAGTTCAAGGTCGACTCGCCCTCGCCCCGGATCGAGGCGCTGACGCGCTATGCGGCCTGGGCGCTGCATCATCCGGAGGGCAAGCGCCGTCATCGCGACGGGCCGCTGTTCAAGGTCCCGCACAAGCTCGATTTCGAGCACCTGGTGCCGGTCGAGACGGAATTGGTCGACGGCGTCACGCGCATGAAGCTGCCGCGGCCGATGCTGCGCCATCGCGACGGCTTCGGACTGACCGACGCGGGTTTCGACCTGATGCGCACGCTCGATCACGCGAATTACTGCATCTGGTGCCACAACCAGGGCAAGGACAGCTGCTCGCGCGGGCTCAGGGATCGCAAGACCGGCGCCTTCCAGAAATCTCCGTTCGGCGTGATCCTGGCCGGCTGCCCGCTCGAGGAAAAGATCTCGGAGATGAATCTCCTGAAGAGCGAGGGCTTCTCGATCGGCGCGCTCGCTATGGCGGCCGTCGACAATCCTCTGCTCGCTGCCACCGGTCACCGCATCTGCAACGACTGCATGAAGGCGTGCATCTACCAGAAGCAAGAGCCCGTCGACATCCCGCAGATCGAGACCCGCACTCTCAAGGACGTGCTCGGCCTGCCGTGGGGCTTCGAGATCTATTCCCTGCTGACGCGCTGGAACCCGCTCGACCTCCGCCGTCCCCTCCCGCGTCCCGCGTCAGGGCGCACCGTGCTGGTGGTCGGGCTGGGTCCGGCGGGCTTCAACCTGGCGCATCACCTGATGAATGACGGCCACGCCGTCGTCGGCATCGACGGACTCAAGATCGAGCCGCTGCCGGTGGCGCAGTCCGGTGTGATGGCCGACGGCACGCGCCGGCCCTTCGCCGCCGTGCGCGATGTCGCCACCCTGCGCGAGGATCTCGGCGAGCGCGCCATGGCGGGCTTCGGCGGCGTCGCCGAGTACGGCATCACGGTGCGCTGGGACAAGAACTTCCTCAAGATGGTGCGGCTGCTGCTCGAGCGGCGGGCGCAGTTCTCGATGTTCGGCGGCGTGCGCTTCGGCGGCACGGTCACCGTCGAGAGCGCTTTCGAGATGGGCTTCGATCACATCGCGCTGTGTGCCGGCGCCGGCAAGCCCACCGTGCTCGACCTGCCCAACGGTCTGGCGCGCGGCGTGCGCGCGGCGTCGGACTTCCTGATGGCCTTGCAGCTCACCGGCGCCGCCAAGAAGGATTCGATCGCCAACCTGCAGATCCGCCTGCCCGTTGTGGTGATCGGCGGCGGCCTGACCGCGATCGACACCGCCACCGAGTCGCTCGCCTACTATCCGCTGCAGGTCGAGAAATTCCTGCGGCGTCACGAGGTGCTGCTCGCAGAGCGCGGCGAGGCGGCAGTGTTCGCCGCCATGAACGAGGAGGAGCGCGGCATCGCCGCCGAGTTCATCGCCCACGGCAAGGCCATCCGCGCCGAGCGCGCGACAGCGACACGCGAAGGGCGCGATCCCGAGATCGCCAAGCTGGTCAATGGCTGGGGCGGTGTCACCATCGCCTATCGGCGCCGCCTGATCGATTCGCCTTCCTATACGCTGAACCACGAGGAAGTGCTGAAAGCGCTGGAGGAGGACATCCGCTTCGCCGAAGGCCTCTCGCCTGTCGCCGTGGAGATCGACAGCAACGGTCATGCCTGCGCCCTGCGCGTTGCCGGCGAGCAGAACGGCGCGAAGGTCGAGGCGACCCTGCCGGCGCGTTCCATCCTGGTGGCCGCCGGCACACAGCCCAACACCGTGCTGGCGCGCGAGGATGCGTCGCACGCCTTCATCGACGGCAAGTATTTTCGCGCCCTCGACGAGCAGGGCAATCCGGCGACACCCGAGCGCGTCGCCAAGCCCGACGTGGTGCGGGTGCTGATGTATCGCGCCGCCGACGGCCGCTTCATGTCGTTCTTCGGCGACCTTCATCCGTCGTTTGCCGGCAATGTCGTGAAGGCGATGGGCGGCGCCAAGCAGGGCTATCCGGTGCTGACACGCAGCATGGAGTCGTTGCCGGCGTCAAAGCACACTCCGGCCGAGATCCTGGGACACGCCAATCGCGACTGGCGCGCCAAGGTGGTGCGGGTCGAACGCCTGACGCCGACCATCATCGAGGTCGTGGTCGAGGCCCATGCGGCGGCGCGCAACTTCGAGCCGGGACAGTTCTATCGCCTGCAGAACTACGAGGCGCGCTCGCGCCATGTCGATGGCACGCTGCTCACCATGGAAGGCTTGGCGCTGACCGGCGCCTGGGTCGACAAGAGCAAGGGCCTCCTGTCGCTGATCACGCTCGAGATGGGCGGCTCGTCCGATCTCTGCGCCTTGCTCGAGCCCGGCGAGCCGGTGATCGTCATGGGCCCGACCGGCACGCCGACCGAGATCGAGCCGGGGGAGACGGTGGTGCTGGCGGGCGGCGGGCTCGGCAATGCGGTGCTGTTCTCGATCGGCCAGGCGTTCCTCAAGGCCGGCAGCAAGGTGCTGTACTTTGCCGGCTACAAGAAGGTGAGCGACCGCTACAAGATCGAGGAGATCGAGGCGGCCGCCGACGCCGTCGTGTGGTGCTGCGACGAGGCGCCGGGCTTCACGCCGCGGCGGCCGCAGGACAAGGCCGTGGTGGCCAACATCGTCGAGGCGATGCGGCGCTATGCGGCCGGCGAGCTCGGCGAGCAGCCGATCCCGTTCTCCGCCACCGACCGCATCGTCGCCATCGGCTCGGACGGCATGATGAATGCCGTGCGGCTGGCGCGACACAAAGTGCTGAAGCCCTACCTGTCGCCGAAGCACCGGGCGCTCGGGTCGATCAACTCGCCCATGCAATGCATGATGAAGGAGATCTGCGCCCAGTGCCTGCAGCTCCACAAGGATCCGGTGACCGGCAAGGAGTCGGTGGTGTTCTCCTGCTTCAACCAGGACCAGGAGCTCGACAAGGTCGACTTCACCTGCCTGCGCCAGCGCCTGCGCCAGAACGGCGTGCAGGAGAAGATCGGCGCCCTGTGGATCGACCGCTCCCTGCGCAAGCTCGGCAAGCGCGCGGCGTGAGCGGACAGGCCTAGAGAGATCTGTCGCGCTTCTTGTCATCCTGAGCGTCTTGTCATCCTGAGCGCAGCGAAGGATCTCATCGCCAGAGGGCCAAAACACGCCTGTGGCCAGCGGCGATGAGATCCTTCGCTGCGCTCAGGATGACATGAGGGCAGCCGGATGCCTGGATGACATCACCGCTGCCGGCCCTGATAATGGCGTGTCCTAGCCTCAGGGGAGACCCGCCATGGCGCCTCAGTTGCACACGCTCAAGGTCGGCAAGCTGGCCCAGTCCTCGCGCCTCGAGTTCGGGCCGCTGGCCTTCTACCATCCGCTGGTCGCCGACGGTGACACGCCGGTCCGTACCGGCATCCAGACCTCGGCGCCCGGCTACGTGGCGCCGATGCACTGGCATCCCTACGTCGAGCTTTTGTTCATCATCGAGGGCGAAGCCGACGTCTGGCTGCAGGGCGGCGAGGCCAACCCGACCCGCCTGACGGCGGGCGACTGCGTCGCGCTGCCGGCCGACATCCCGCACAGTTTCAGCACGGTCGGCGACAAGCCGATGCGCCTGCTCGGCATCCACGCCAATCCCGACCGCATCTCGACCTATGTCGACGGCAGGAAAGTGGTCGGCGGCTACCCGGTGGTGGAGCCCGCGGCGGCGAGCTGAGGGCGAGGAAAGGTCCCTCGCTTACGGCGCTTGCTTCGCAAGCGCCTGCTCGGGATGACAGGGTGCGCGTAGCGACACCAATGATGTCATCCCGAGCGTAGCGAGGGACCTTTGGTTTCAGCTACTCAGACCGCCCCGTACCCTTGTCCATCTTGCGCGGATCGCCCTGCTTGCCCTTTTCCTCGGCCACCTTCAGCTCGGCCGCTTCGACCGAATCGACGGCGCGCCTGGCCTCCTGCGCGGCCTTGTCGACCTTGCCCTTCTTGATGAACTCGGCGGTCGCCTGGTTGTAGTCGCGCGTGCCGCTGTAGCTGCCTTCGCCTTCGATGCGATTGTCGTTCTTCGGCTTGTCGTCCATGGCAATGCTCCTCGGTTGTCAGCCGAGGGAGAACGGGGCGGCCGGCCCAAGGTTACGGCCAGGATTCCCGGAATCCGTGCCTAGGGTTTGCGCACGAAGCGGAACAGAACCTTGTCCTGGCTGTAGTAGCGCAGCTGGTCGACGATCCTGGGGAAATAGGCGCTGCCCACCGTCACCGGCATGAAGGCATCGAGATCGAGCGGGCGCACCGTCACGGAAAAGCCCTGCTCGGTGAAGATCCGGGCGACGCAATCCAGCGAGTGATCGTAGATCGGGATCGACGAGGTCTCGGAGATGAGCCGGCGCCAGCGCGGCCATACGGCGCTGTCGGTATGGCAACCCATGGCCGCCACATAGGCGCCGCCGACGCGCAGGGCCGCCCTCAAGTCGAGGGCATGCTGGGCAAGGTCGGGCAGCAGGTAGAGCACTTCGTGGCTGAAGGCGAAATCGAAGGCGCGTCCCAGGCCGGCTGCGCTGTCGGCGACCCTGTATTCGATCGGCCGGTGTCCCTTCAGCAACTCGGCGCGGGCAACCGATTCGCGGGCGATGTCGAGGCCGACCGCCGACTTGAAGGGCTGGCGATCGTAGAGCAGGCGCAGGAAACCGCCTTGGTTGCAGCCGTAGTCGAGGATGGTCGAGCCGCTGAGATCGTGCGGTACCGAGACATCGACCATGCGCCGCCAGATCGGCGCATGGGCGGCGCCCATCGCCTCTTCGTCAGCGGGGCTGCGGTTCCAGGTTGCGATCGTCGAGGGACGCTGCATGGCTTCCTCCCGTTCTGGGTGAAAGCGTAGCACGATCGTGTGACCGTTTTGGTCCCCAGGGTTTCACCAGCAGCGGACCGGCGATCAGCGTGCCGAAGGCAATGATGCCGATCGCGATCGCGGTGAACACGCCGTCGAGACCGAGGCCGAGCTTGTCCACCGCCAACCAGCCGCCCAGGGTGGCTACCGCCATGCGGGTGATGCCGGCGAAGAACGGCGCCTTCATGCGGCCGGCGCCCTGGCTGGCAAAGCTCAGGGTCATGCCGAGCCCGAACAGGCAGTAGAACGGCGCCACGTGCGTGATGTAACCCACGGTGGCGGCGATCACCTGGGGGTCCGACGTGAACAGGTGGGCCCAGCCCTCGGGAACCAGGGCGACGATCCAGCCGAAGGCGCCGATCAGGGCGAACGCGACCAACCCGCCGAACCACGCGGCACGCACCGCGCGCCTCCAGTTGTTGGCGCCGGCGGCCACGCCGACCAGGGTGGTGAGGCCCGAGCCGATGCCGAAGGCCAGCGGCACCAGCATGAACTCGAGCCGCACGCCGATGCCGTAGCCGGCCAGGGCGGCGACGCCGAAGCGGCCGACCAGGCCGGTGATCAGCATCGCCGTGAGATTGGCGGTCAGGGCGGAGAAGGAGGCGATCAGCCCGACCCGCAGGATCTCCCAAAACAGCCGGCCCTGCAGCGGGATGCCGGCAAGCGAAGGAACGAAGCCGAGCTTGCCGCGCCACAGCGCGTGCGCCTGCAGCAGCGCCGCCGCGGCCATGGTCGCCACCGAGGACACGGCCGGTCCGGCCATGCCGAGGCCCGGCCAGTCGCCGATGCCCAGGGCCAGCACGCCGGACAGCGGGATCTGAGCCAGCGAGGAGACCAGCATGTAGCGGCCAGGCGTTGCGGCATCGCCGCCGCCGCGCAGCAGGGCGGCGAGGAAGAAATTGGCCCACACCGCGACCGCGCCGGTGAACAGCACGTGGCTGTAGGTTTCGGCGTGGGCCAGCGCCGCGCCGCTGCCGCCCAGCAGGCGATAGAAGGTGGGCGCGATGGTCCAGGCCATGAGCGTGAACAGCAGCGCCAACCCGAGCCCTAGGACCAGGGCATGCAGCACCAGGGCGCGCGCATCGTCGAGGCGGCCGGCGCCCAGGGCGCGCGCCGTCGCCGCGGCGACGCCGCCGCCCATGCCGCCGGCCGCCATCATGGTCATCAGCATCATGAACGGAAAAACCAGGGCGAAGCCTGCCAGGGCGTCGGTGCCGAGTCGGCCGAAGAAATAGGTTTCGGCGATCGCGACCAGGGTCTGCGCGACCATGACGGCGGTCGTCGGCCCGGCGAGGCGCAGCAGGCTGACGCCGAGGGGAGCGGTGAGAAGCGGATGGGAACTGGACTGGGACATGGGACTGGGACAACCGTTCCAATTGGGTGCATATGCACCGTATCAGCCCGCGCTGTGCTGTCACCTGACAAAAGGCCGGCATGCCATTAGCTTTTTGTCATGACCGACCAGCAGCCCGCCGCGACCCACCAAGATCGTCCCCTGGCCAAGCCGACCGTGCAGGTCGAGAACGACCGCGTGATCGTCACCGAATGGCGCTTTCCGCCCGGCAGCCATACCGGCTGGCACCGCCACAATCATGACTATGTCGTCGTCCCGGTGACGACCGGCGAGTTGCACATCTTCGACGGCAAGACGACGGTGCCGGCGCCGTTGCGGGCCGGCGTCTCCTATGCCCGCCAGATCGGGGTCGAGCACGACGTCATCAATCCCAACGCCTTCGAGTTCGTGTTCGTCGAGATCGAGCTCAAGGCGTGACGTCCGGGGGCGGCCGCCGATAGGCGCTAAACCTTGGTCGAAGACCCAGCAAAAACCTCCTCCTGAGAGCCTGTGACTTTTTCGGCGTCATCGTCTTCGGCGATGCGATGAGGAAGGGAAAGGTCCTCGCTGCGCTCGGGATGACACCATTGCTGTCATCCCGCCCACGGGTGGCTGCCCAGGCCGCGACCCGATCCCGCAGGAAGCCTGCATTGACTTGGGGAGATGCAAGCGTCATATGAAGGGCCGCCAGAGGTCCGGCCCGCCCATGGGCCTTGATGAGACCCTTTCACAGTCCAGCGGAAAAATGGACTAAGTTACGGAAACTAAATGAGTTTTGAGAGTTTGGGGCTGAGCGCCCCGGTACTGCAGGCAGTTGCTGACAAGGGCTACACCCAGCCCACCCCGATCCAGGAAAAGGCCATTCCCATCGTGCTGATGGGTCGTGACGTTCTGGGCTGCGCCCAGACGGGGACCGGCAAGACCGCCTCTTTCGTGCTGCCGATGATCGATATCCTCGCCGAGGGCCGCGCCAAGATGCGCATGCCGCGCTCGCTCATCCTTGAGCCGACGCGCGAGCTGGCCGCCCAGGTGGCCGAGAACTTCGAGATCTACGGCAAGAACAACAAGCTCAACATGGCGCTGCTGATCGGCGGCGTGAGCTTCGAGGATCAGGAGCGGGCGCTGGAGCGCGGCGTCGACGTCCTGATCGCCACACCCGGCCGCCTGCTCGATCATTTCGAGCGCGGCAAGGTCCTGCTGAACGACGTCAAGGTGCTGGTGATCGACGAGGCCGACCGCATGCTCGACATGGGATTCATCCCCGATGTCGAGCGCATCGTCAGCCTGCTGCCGCCGCTGCGCCAGACCCTGTTCTTCTCCGCCACCATGCCGCCCGAGATCAAGCGGCTGGCCGACCGCTTCCTCAGCAACCCGAAGGAGGTCGCGGTGTCGCCGCCGGCCTCGGCCGGCACCAACATCGTGCAGGGCCTCGCGGTCGTGCCCGAGGACGACAAGCGCGAGGCACTGCGCCAGCTGATTCGCAGCCAGGACGTCAAGAACGCCATCGTGTTCTGCAACCGCAAGCGCGACGTCGCCATCCTGCAGGGCTCGCTCAAGAAGCACGGCTTCAATGCCGGCGCCCTGCACGGCGACATGAGTCAGCCGGCCCGCATGGAGACGCTCGAACGCTTCAAGCAGGGCGAGATCCAGATCCTCGTGGCGTCGGACGTCGCGGCGCGCGGCCTCGACATCGTCGACATGAGCCATGTCTTCAATTTCGACGTTCCCTTCTCGCCGGAGGACTACGTCCATCGCATCGGCCGCACCGGCCGGGCCGGCAAGACGGGTCATTCGTTCACGCTCGCCTCGCCGTCCGAGGGCGACCTCGTGCAGGCGATCGAGAAGCTGATCGGCACCGCCATCCCGCGCATCGAGGTGCCCGGTGTCGAGCTCGTGGCCTTCGAGGAATCGGACGGCCGCCGTCGTGGCCGGGGCCGCGGTCGCGGCCGTGGCGCCGAGCGGACCCGCGCGCCGCGCGAGCGCCGGGAGCGGCGACCGCGATCGGAGCGGCCGGAGGAGAGGCTTACCGAAGAGCCTGTCGAGCGCGTCCAGCATGCCGGCGAGCACGAGCAGCCCGCCGGTGAGCATGGCGGCGATCGCCCGGAAAGTCGCGGTCATCGCGGTGAAGGCCGCGCGCGGCGCTCCGAGGAGCGCGGGCATCGCGCCGAGCAGCACGGCGATCGCCCCAAGCGCGGCGAGCGCCAGCACGAGCCTCGCGGCCAGGGCGGCGAAGAGCGCGCGCAGCGTGCCGAGCGGCCACCGCGCGAGCGTCAGCCCGAAGGTCGCGAGCCCTATCGCGAAAGTCGCGAAGACCGTCGCGACCATCGCGAGGACCGCCGCGAGCGGCGGCCGGAGCATCGCGCCGAGCGTCGGCACGAGAGCCGGCGGGACCGTGAGGAGCGGGCGCCGATGGGGCTGGGCGATCATGTTCCGGCCTTCCTCGCCCGGCCGCCGCGCTAGACTGACCCCTGAGCCGGGGCGGCGCCATGCAAACGATCTTCATCATGGTGAAATGCGAGCTGGGTAAATCGTACGCCGTGGCCGACGATGCCTGCGGCGTCGAGCAGGTGTCGGAGGTCTATTCGACCTCCGGCGAGTACGACCTGCTGATGAAGTGCTATCTCGACGACAAGTCCGACATCGGCCACTTCGTGACCAGCCGCATCCAGACCCTGCCCGGCGTGAAGGACACGTTCACCGTCATCACGTTCAAGGCCTTCAGCTGACCATGGCCGAGGAGAGGAATGCCGGCCAGCGTCTCGAGGTCGGCATCGAACGTCTCATCATGGCCAGCCGCTGGCTGCAGGCGCCGCTCTATATCGGGCTGGTGTTCGTGCTCGGCGTCGTCGTGGTCAAGTTTCCCTTCAAGCTGTGGGACCTCGTCCAGCGCGCCCTGATCGTCGAGGAAGGCGACCTCGTGCTGGCGGTGCTGTCGCTGGTCGACCTCATCATGGTCGCCAACCTGGTGGTGATGGTGATCATCTCGGGCTACGAGAACTTCGTCAGCCATATCGATTCCACCAGCACGACCGAGAAGCTGAGCTGGTTCGGCAAGCTCGATGCCGGCTCACTCAAGATCAAGCTGGCGAGCTCGATCGTGGCGATCTCGTCGATCCATCTCCTGCAGCGTTTCCTCGAGGCCAACACGGTGAGCAACGACAAGCTCTATGTGCTGATGGTCATGCACATGACGTTCGTGGTGTCGGCCCTGCTGCTCACCTACATCGACCGCCTGTCAGTGGCGAAGAAGGTCGACGGCGGGCCTTGAGCCGTCAATTATCCCGGACCGCGTATGTGGACGGCCCCTTGATTACAAGAGTTTTTTGACGCCAGCGGCGTCAAAAGAGAGTTGGGGAGTGGTCTGCGGCGAG